>JAOASD010000006.1 GCA_025210265.1 Pelagimonas sp. | reverse complement strand
CCGCAATTTGTCGACTGGTACATGGACGGCAAAATCGAGATCGACGAAATGATCACCCACAAGCTGACCCTGGAGCAAATCAACGAGGGCTTCGACCTCATGCACCAAGGAAAATCCATCCGCGCTGTGGTGGAGTTTTAAGACCGATCCGTCCCACGGTGTGCGCAATGCCGTGGGACGTTTTCGACCGCGTTTAGCGGCACAGCCGGGCCAGTATGCGATCCATCATTCTGTCGCAGGCGGCCAGTTGCTCCAGTTCCAGATATTCATCCGGTTTATGCCCTTGGCCCTGCATGGAGCCGGGGCCGCAGACCACCGTGGGAATGCCGCGATCGGCAAAGAACCCGGCTTCGGTGCCAAAGGCGACCTTGGTCGTGTCATTGCGCTGGGCCAGCTGCTGCGCCAGTGCAATGCTGGGGGCGGTCGGGGGCAGGTCCAGACCGGGATAGGCGTTATACTGTTCCAGTTCGATCCGTGCCTGCGCCGAGTGCGGTTGATACCTGGCGGTGATGCGATCCGCCGCGCGGGTGATCCGGTCCTGAATCTCTGCGGCTGAATCCGCTGCCAGATGGCGGTATTCAAAGGTCAGATCCGCCCGGTCCGGGACGATATTCAGGGCCTGCCCTCCGGTCAGAACACCGCAATGCACGGTGGTGTAGGGCACGGAATACGCCGGGTCCGAGGCCCCGTTTTCGCAGTAATGTTGCTGTACGGCCCGCAGTTCTGTCATGAAATCTCCGGCCAGATGCAGCGCGTTGACAAAATGGGGGGCCAGTGCGGAATGGCCGCTGTCGCCGTGGCATGTGGCGCGCAGGGCGGCCTTGCCCTTATGTCCGATGGCGACGGCCATGTCCGTGGGTTCTCCGACAACGCAGAGGTCCGGCTGTCCCATCAACGGTGTCAGCTGTGCCAGCATGTGCTGAATGCCGACACAGCCGATTTCTTCGTCATATGACAGCACAATCTTGAGCGGGGCGCGCAGATTTGCCTGTGCAGCCCGATCTGCGGCGGACAGGATTGCGGCGACATAGCCTTTCATATCGGTGGTGCCACGGCCATAGACCCGGCTGCCCTCGCGGGTCAGGCGAAAGGGGTCTTTGCTCCAGATTTGCCCCTTTACGGGCACGACATCGGTATGCGCCGACAGCATCAGCCCCGCGCCAGAGGGCCCTTTTTCCGCATAAAGCCCCATTTTCTGTCCGCAGGGGCTGGGCAGCGGCGTGACGGCAAAGCCCCGGTGAGTCAGGAAATCCCCGGCATAGCGCATCAGCGCGAGGTTGGAGTTGTGGCTGACCGTGTCAAAACCGATCAGCCTGTCCAGAATATCCAGGGTCGTGGTCATGGGGGGGCTTTCTCTGCGTGGCTCAGGGCATCCTGAGAAAAGGCAGTTTTTCGTGTTCGACCGTTTCCTGACAATGGGTCAGAAAGGCGGTCATGGTGTTGGTGTCTTTTTCATTGCGCGCCTTGAGCAACCCGAATTTCATCGGGCGCACAGATCCTGCCAGCCGAACAAACCGCAACTCTTTGCCATCAGGGGACAGATTGTTGAGCGGCTGCACATTGGCGATGGAAAACCCGAACCCATTGGCCACCATCGAGCGCATCACCGACATATCGCGGGTGCGTTCCGCCACATTGGGTTTGATCCCCGCATCCCGGAAAAAGGACAGGAAATATTCGCTGCTATAGGGCAGATCCAGCAGAACCATCGGCGCGCCGCGCAGCTCTGTGATGTCGATCTGGTCGCGCTGTGCCAGCGGATGATCGGTGGCCAGCACCACATAAGGCGGCAATTCCAGCAGCGGGCGGAAATCCAGATCCGCAGGAATATCCAGATCATAGGTCAGGGCCACATCCAGCTCGGCGCGGCGCAGCTGGCTGAAAATCTGTGCCTGATCCAGTTCGCGCTGTTCGATCCGCACGGCGGGATAGCGGGTTTCAAACGCGCGTCTGAGGCCGGGCAGCAGGATCTGGGCAAATGTGACCAGGCAGCCAACGGACAGCACCCCCTGTACAGTGCCCGTGATTTCTCCGGCCAGGGTTGTCAGCAGCTCGGCTTCTTTCAGGACAAATTCGGTGCGTTCCATGAATTTGCGGCCCGCTTTGGTCAGGGACAGCCCGCGCGCATGTTCGCGAATAAACAATTGCAGACCAAATTCGGCCTCCAGCTGGTTGATCGCCGCGGAAATAGAGGGCGACGACACGTTCAAAACGTCACTGGCTGCGGCGATGCTGCCTGCTTTGCCGACCGCGACGAAATATTCCAACTGACGCAGCGTGTATCGAAAGGGCAAGGCGCGCTCTCCGGCGGTGGGATCGGGATCCGGTTCGGTCCCGGTCAGTATAGGTTGCGCGAGGGGGCGGGAAAAGATCGCGCGCGCTGTGGGCGATCATGGGTGGGGGCGAAGTGGGCAGATTTGCCCGATGCGCCCCCTTTGTGCACAGTCCGAAGACAGGTTATTCTGCGGCCTGTGCCGGCGCGTCCTGTGCGGCCAGCCACAGCTGGAAATCGCGGATCGTGCCTTCGTAATCATCCCCGGCCAGCGGCCCTTCCTGCGCATGATCCGAGCCCAGCGCGACCTGCATCCGCTCCAGCTTTTCGCGGTCTTCGCGGTTGACCTCTTCCCACAGGGCGATGCGCTGCTGAATCGTGTCATCATCCAGGTCATCACCATAGGCTGACATGGTCCATTTCACCCGGATCAGCCCCGCATGAATCGGAAAAATCGACAGCGAAACCAGCAGGCTGGCGGCCTGGCTGGCAACCTGTGTCGGGAATTTGGCAAACAGGGTCGAACGCATCCGCTCTTCGTCGCTCAGCCCTGGGGCACCGGCCCCGCGCGACGGAATCCCATCGGGGTAATTGGCCCCGTAGCTGGTGAAATTCGCGCCGCTGCGCAATTTGCGGGCCAGCCCGGTTGGGGTGTAGCCATGCAGGGTCTGGGGGTGCACGACCGACAGATGGTAGCCCTCCATGAAGTTTTCGACCAGGCATTTCCAGTTGGTGTGCCAGTTCTCCTCGGCCACATGAACCAGTCGCATTTTCGCGGTTTCATAGGGGGCCAGAAGCTCGTCCAGATCGGGGTGTTCAAAGGGCTGCGCGGCCCTGTCCAGCGTCACGTAAATGAACCCGTTCCACAGCTGTACTTTATGGCTGTGCAACTTGCAGTTTTTGGCGTCAAACCCGGCATTCTCCATCCGGGCCGCGCGCAGCAGCGCACCGTCGCGACCATAGGCCCAGGCGTGATAGGAGCAGACAAAGCGTTTGGCCGTGCCGCGCCCTTCGGCCAGTGGCATCCCGCGATGGCGGCAGACATTGGCCAGCACGCGGATCTGATCATCATCGCCGCGCACCACGATCAGCGGTTCATTCAGCAGCTGTACAGTAAAGAAATCGCCGGGTTCGGGGATTTCATCCGCCCGCCCCAGACAATGCCAGCCCCGGCGCAGCACGGTCGCGGCCTCATGCGCGAACTGATCCTGACTGGTGTAGAAGGCACCGGGCATTCCCATGGGGCGATCCGCAGGCAGAGCCGCCAACTGTTGCAATTTTTCACGTAGATCGGTCATCAAGCCCTCCTGACTGGTTGTAAGTTATTCGTCGCCGGGCACGCCGTAGGACGGGGCCTCTCGGGGATCCAGGGCGCGCTGGATATAGGCGCTGAGCTGGGGTTTGTAGATGTCCCAGGCGGTGGCGATGGCCTCGATTGGGCACTCCTCGGTCCAGTCGCAGCGCAGTTCGGCGACCGGCCAGCTGACCTTGTCCACCAACAGCAGTCCGGCAGAATGCACCGGCCCGGCTTCGCCCCCTGCGGCCAGCCCAGCGCGCATGGCGGCGACCAGACGGTCCCCCAAATGGCCGGGCGCGCCCTCGAACCCATCGACGATCGCCTGACAGACGCCATCATTTGCCAGCAAATTCCCGCCAGAGGCCACATTCAGCCCCTGCGCCTGTGTCCAGATGCCCAGGCTGTTGGGCCCGGAATGGATCGCCGTCTGCCCGGTCTTGTCCACGGCCAGAACCTGACGATATTCGATGAACCGGCCCTTGCGCTGCACCTCGGCGATGGCGTCCGGGGCGCTTAACCCCTGTTCCATCAGATCCAAAGCCAGCGGTCCCAGCGTCGGATCCGTCACATTCTGCGAGGCCACCGCCCCAACCCCGGCCCGCGCAAAGGCGCAGCGGGCTGCCACTGCCGGAGAAGACGAGGAAATCGCCATGCCGAACATGCCGGTTTCTGCGCAGCGGGCAACAAGGGAAAAAGTCATGGGTTTCTTCTTGGTCCAAATATCTCTCGGGGGTGCGGGGGCAGACAGCCCCCGCCGCAGCGGTGTTTCAGGCGCGGGTCAATCGGGGATGACCGCCGTGCCATCAATTTCCACCAACCATTCGGGCCGCGCGAGCGCCTGAACGACAAGACCTGTCGAAACTGGATGCACATCTTTGATATATTCGCCCATGGTGCGATAGACGGCCTCTCGGTGGCGCACATCGGTGATGTAGACCACGACCTTGACCAGATGCGCCATCTCGCCGCCAGCTTCCTGGATCAGCTGTCGGATATTCTGCATCACCTTATGGGTCTGTTCGACCGGGTCGTGGCTGTCGATATTCACCGCATCGTCCAGATTTTGCGGGCATTGCCCCCGCAGATACACCGTCTTGCCGCCACGGGTCACAACCGCCTGGCACAGGTCGTTGTCGAGATTCTGTTCGGGATAGGTGTCTGACGTGTTGAACTTGCGAATCCGTTCATGCGCCATGGGGCCGTCCTTTTTATATGTCTGAAATCAAGGCCATTGCGGCGGTGCCGCGTGCCCCTATGTCACGCCTGGCAGGGGCGCAGAATATGCCCCGGACAGATGCGTTTGAGGGTAAAGTTCCACAAGATTTCGCACCGCGACATTACTGTCTGGCTTAGCTCTGCTTCGCCTTTTCCTAACCGACTGGGCATAGGGCCAGAGTGGCGGTCAGTGGGTGTCGCGCAGCACCAGATGGGGATCAACCAGTTCGATCTTGGCCGGGGCTTCAGGATTTGCCAGCCGCCTTTCCAGCAACGCGATGGTGCGTGTGACGGACAGGTCAATCGGGTTGCGCAGCGTGGTCAGGCGGAACATCGGCCATTTGGCCATGGCAATGTCGTCAAACCCGACCAGCGACATCTGATCCGGCACGGCAATGCCCATTTCCCGCGCCGCGGACAGCGCGCCGATGGCCATGGCGTCATTGGCGCAGATCAGCGCGTCCAGGTTTTGCGTGGCCAGCAGATCGCGCGCGGTTTCATGGCCAGCATCCACCGAATAATCGCCCTGCGCCTCTGCGACCAGGGACAGGCCCGCCGCCTGTAGAGCACGCAACATGCCCTCGCGCCGCTGGGCCGAAGAATAGAAACTGCCCGGCCCGCTGATAAAGCCAAAGCGCCGGCGGCCCTTGGCCAGCAGCAGCTCGGTCGCCTGCAATGTCCCCAGCGCGTTGCGGCAGCACACATTATCCACCCCCGGCGCGGTGACAGGCCGCCCGGAGCAGATCATCGGAATGCCGAATTTGGTGCAGCGCGCGACCAGATCTTCGGACATGCTGCCGCCGCGCACGATCAGCGCATCCAGAGGGTAACGCAGCACCTCTTCGATTCCCGCGCCGGACCGATCCCCGCCGCCATCAATCAGGATCGGCCATTTGTTCAGCTGATTCAGTTCCTTCACCAGCTGGCTGACAAAGGCTGTGTCATAGGGGCTGCGCATGTTTCCGACAAAGATCGCGACCAGATGAGATCGCCCGCCCTGCAGCCCCGCCGCCAGCGCATTGGGGCGATAGCCCAGCTCGGCGGCGACCTGATGAATGCGGTCCCGCTTGGCCTGATCCAGATAGGCCCCTTCGGTAAAGGCGCGGCTGACCGCTGAACGCGACACGCCAGCGGCCTGTGCCACCATCTGGGCGGTGACGCGGCGCGGTCGGTCGGGGCTGTCAGGTATCTGCGAGGCCATGGGCAAGCTGTCCCTTGTCAGGGGTGAATTTGTCAATAATGAAGAAAAACTTTCATCTAACCGATACATTTCGTCGCTATGTGAACACGTGTGCAGGATCTTGGATTCGTGCTCAAGCCCGACCCGAAGCTGCGGGTCATTTCCTTATTCCAGGGTGTGTATGCGCGCCCTTTGCTCGAACAAATCGGAGTACCGAGATGATGAAATTCCAGATCAGTGCGGCGGCCGCCACTCTGGCCCTGATGGCCAACAGCGCCACTGCCGAAACCGAAATCACCTGGTGGCACGCCATGGGCGGCCAGCTGGGCGAAACCGTCAACCAGATCGCGGCGGATTTCAACGCCTCGCAGGACGCCTACACCATCACCCCGGTTTACAAGGGCTCGTATGAGGAAACCCTGACCGCCGGTATCGCCGCCTTCCGCGCAGGCGAGCAGCCCAACATCATGCAGGTGTTCGACGCCGGTGCCGCCACCGTGATCGGTGCCAAGGGCGCAACCATCCCGGTGCAGGACCTGCTGGAAGCCAATGGCGTTGAGTTCGACATCAATGACTACATCTCCGGCGTGCGCTATTTCTTTGCCGATGCAGATGGCAAGATGATCGGCATGCCGTTCAACTCGTCCTCGCCGGTCATGTATTACAACATGGACGCGCTGAAGGCCGCCGGTGTCACAGCCCCCAAAACCTGGGAAGAGTTCCAGACCGTGACTGCGCCCGCACTGAAAGACGCCGGTTACATCGCGCTGAGCCAGTCGCACCTGCCCTGGATCTTCACCGAAAATTTCATGTCGCGCCACAACCTGCCCTTTGCCACCAATGACAATGGCTATACCGGCACCGACACCAAGATCCTGGTCAACAATGATGCCATCAAGGCCCATTTCAACGCGGTCGTTGATTGGAAAGAGGCCGGCCTGTTCGAATGGTACGGCACCGGCTGGGGCGACAATGCCAAGCCGTTTGAAGAGGGCAAAGTCGCCATGTGGCTGGGCTCTTCCGGCTCCTTCGGTGGTCTGCTGAAAAAAGACCTGGGCTTTGAATTTTCGGCCACCTACCTGCCCTATTGGGAAGGCGTGACCAAAGAGCCGACCCAGACCTTTATCGGCGGTGCGGCCCTGTTCGCCATGGCTGGTCAATCGGAGGAAGAAAACAAGGCAACCGCCGCGTTCTTTGACTTCCTTACCTCGGCCGAGACCCAGTATTTCTGGCATCAGGCCACCGGCTATGTGCCGATCACCGAAGCCGCCTATGAGCTGGCCAAGAAAGACGGCCATTATGACCGCTTCCCCGCCGCTGAAATCGGCATCAAGCAGCTGTCGCTGCCCGCAGGTGAAAACACCAAGGGCTATCGCATGGGCTTCTACGTCCAGATCCGTGACGTGATGAACCGCGAATATGGCCGCATCCTGACCGGTGAAACCGATGTGGACAGCGCGTTCAAAGCGATCGAAGCCGAAGCCAACAAACTGCTGGCCCGCTTCTCCAAAACCCAGGGTTAAATCCTGATCCCCACTGCCCGGTGGCCTTCTCCTGAGGTCGCCGGGCATCTTTTTTGACAGACCGGATGCCCCCATGAAACGCGCTGGCTTTGCACATGTCTGGTTGCCCGTGGCCCTGCTGCTGCCGCAACTCTCGATCATCGCGATCTTTTTCTACTGGCCTGCCGGATGGGCGATCCAGTCTTCCTTTTACCTGCAGGATCCGTTTGGGTTTGGGTCGACCTTTGTCGGCGCGGACAATTACACCGATCTTGCGGCCAGCGGCGAATATGTGAAGGTCGCGCGCTTTACCGTGGTCTACACCGCGCTGGTCACCTTCTTTTCCCTTGCCATCGCGCTGTTGCTGGCGGTCAAGGCCGATGCGGTGATCCGCGGAGCCAAGACCTATCGCACCCTGCTGATGTGGGTCTATGCGGTGGCACCGCCCGTGGCGGGGTTCATGGGCATTCTGTTCTTTGACCAAAGCCACGGTCCGATCACCAAATTCTTTGGCCTGTTCGGCTGGGAGTTCAAACTGGGTGTGAATTACACCGACACGGCCACGGCCATGGTCATCGCGGCGGTCTGGAAACAGATCCCGGTGAATTTCATCTTTTTCCTGTCGGGGCTGCAATCCATCCCCCGCGCCGTGCGCGAAGCGGCCCTGCTGGACAACCGATCCGGCACCGGGCGGTTCTGGGACATCACCTTTCCGCTGCTGGCGCCAACCGGGTTTTTCCTGCTGATCATCAACATCACCTACGCCCTGTTCGACACGTTCGGCATCATCGACGCGCTGATGAAAGGCGAGCCCGGCAACAACCCGATGACCCTGGTTTACAAGGTCTATATCGACGGGTTCCGGGGCAATGATCTGGGCGGGAGCTCGGCGCAATCGGTGGTTCTGATGGTGCTGGTGCTGCTTTTGACCGTCTTCCAGTTCCGGCTGATCGAACGCCGGATCCACTATACATGAGGGGCGCTGACATGGCCGATCTGACCCAAGAGCTGCCGCAACAGGCCGCCACCCCGCGTCGCTGCATCCGTTGGGGGCGCCTCAGCGACCACGCGATCCTGATCATCGGGTCGCTGTTCATGATGGCCCCGGCGATCCTGGGGTTCATCACCGCCAGCCATGACGCGGTGACGATCCATCGCAGCGGTATCCAGACCGGGTTTGGCGACCAGCTGGGCGAGAATTTCCACAACGCCATGTTTGTCAAAGGCGGGTTTACCCAGACCGTTGACGGCATGAAGATGCTGATGAATTCCATGATCCTTGGCCTTGGCTTTGCCATCGGCAAGATCGTGATTTCCATGATGGCGGCCTATGCGATTGTCTATTTCCGCCTGCGCTTTGCCACGCTGGCCTTCTGGATGATCTTTACCACGCTGCTTCTGCCGCTGGAGGTCCGCATCCTGCCCTCTTACGAGGCGGTGCAGAAACTGGGCCTGACCAACAGCTATGGCGGGCTGATCATCCCGCTGATCGCCTCGGCCACGGGCACGTTCTTTTTCCGGCAGTTCTTTCGTTCGGTCCCCGAAGAGCTGGTCGAAGCCGCGCGCATCGACGGGGCCGGGCCGGTGAAGTTCTTTGTCGACATTCTGGTGCCGCTGTCGCGCACCATGATCGCGGCGATCTTTATCATCATGTTTGTGTTTGGCTGGAACCAGTATCTGTGGCCGACGCTGATCACCACCGAAGAGGGCTTTTTCACCCTTGTGCGCGGGATCAAGCAGATCGTGCTCAGCTATACCGACAGTCAAATCCCCGAACACGGGCAGGCGCTGGCGCTGGCGATCATCGCCATGCTGCCCCCTGTCGCCATCGTCATTTTCTTTCAAAGCTGGTTCGTCAAGGGCCTCACGGAATCCGACAAGTAAGGACATCTCGCAATGGCACAAGTTTCCCTGGACCGGGTCCGCAAGGTCTATCCCAATGGGGTCGAGGCCGTCACCCCCGCCAGTTTCGACATTCAGGATGGCGAGTTCGTCGTGCTGGTCGGCCCCTCGGGCTGTGGCAAATCCACCCTGCTGCGCATGATTGCGGGGCTAGAGGACATCACCGAAGGCACGCTGCGCATCGGGGATCGCGTCGTCAATGACGTGGATCCGGCGGATCGCGACATTGCCATGGTGTTCCAGAATTACGCGCTGTACCCGCATATGAGCGTTGCCAAGAATATCGGTTATGGATTGAAAAATCGGGGTACGCCCAAGGATCAGATTGCCGCCAAGGTCGCCGAGGCCGCAAAGATGCTGAACCTCACCGACTATCTGGATCGCAAGCCCAGCCAGCTGTCTGGCGGCCAGCGCCAGCGCGTTGCCATGGGGCGGGCCGTTGTGCGTGACCCCGCGCTGTTCCTGTTTGATGAACCGCTGTCCAATCTGGATGCCAAGCTGCGCCATCAGATGCGCATCGAAATTAAGGCTCTGCAGCGCCGTCTGGGTGTAACCAGCGTCTATGTCACCCATGATCAGGTCGAAGCCATGACCATGGCGGATCGTATCATCGTGCTCAATCAGGGGCGGATCGAACAGATCGGCACCCCTGCCGAGATTTATCACAACCCGGCCTCGACCTTTGTCGCCAGTTTCATGGGCGCGCCACCGATGAACCTGCTGGAAGCCTCGATCGAGGACGGTCAGCTGAGGCTTGGTGGTGGCGTGGTTGCACCGATAGACGGGCAGGGGGCGGTCACGCTTGGCATTCGTCCCGAAGATGTCGAACTGCACCCGCAGGGGCAGGTGCCGTTCCAGATCGAGCTGATCGAAGAACTTGGCGCGCATCGCCTGCTGCATGGGCAGCTTGCCGACCAGCCCTTTACCGTCCATGTGGCCAAAGAGGTGGAGATCGCGCAAGGTGTGGTGCAGGCCCATCTGCGCGCTGACGCGCTGCGCCTGTTTGACCGTCAGACGGGGGGCGCGCTGTGATCACGCAAAACCTGCGCTCTCTCCCTGCGGTCAGCATGGCCGAGCGTGACCGCATCCTGACCGCTCCGCGTACTGCAGACAGTCATCGCGCGCTGCTGGCCGAGGTCGACGCCATGAATGCGGTGCAATGCGGCGGGGTGGCCTCGGCTGATTGCCTGCCAGCGGCCTTCACGGTGGCCGCCTGGAATGTCGAACGCTGTCTGTTCCCCGAGGAAACCGCCGCCCATCTGGCCCCCATTGCGCCCGATGTGGTGCTGCTGTCCGAGGTCGATCATGGCATGGCCCGCACTGGTCAGCGCCACACCAGCGCGGATATGGCCCGCGCGCTGGGCATGACCTATGCCTTTGGTGTTGAATTTCACGAACTGGATCTGGGCGGCCCAACCGAACGGGCCTTTTGCACAGATGATTTTAACGCGCTGGGCTGGCATGGCAATGCGGTGCTGTCCTCGGTCCCGTTTGAGCGCGTGGCGCTGTTCCGGCTGGACGATCACGGGCATTGGTTTTCGGCGGAAACCGGCGCTGCGGACCCGGATCAGCCGCGGCTGGGCGGGCGCATGGCGATTGCGGCGGTGCTGCCCGGTGCACAGGGGCCGGTCTGCGTTGTGTCCACCCATCTGGAAAGCAATGCCGACGCGCATCACCGCCAGATCCAGTTCCAGCGCCTGCTGGACCATGTCGATGCATTTGCTCCCGACATGCCCGTGCTGATTGGTGGCGATCTGAACACAGGCAACCACCTGCCGCCCGATTTCGACTGGCGCCGCGAAACCCTGTTCGCGCTGGGCGAATCGCGGGGCTATGACTGGGGTTTTACCGCCGAGGGCATGACCACGCGCCCCAGCCTGATCACCCCGCATCCCGACCGCGTGATGAAGCTGGACTGGCTGGCGGGGCGCGACATGACCTGTCTGGACAAGGGCGTGTTGTCGTCCCTGTCCTCAGGGGGCAAGCCGCTGGCGGATCATGATTGCGTCTGGTGTCGGGCGCAGGTCGCCTGACGCGGATCCAAATGCAAAGCGCCGCCCTGTGATCGGGCGGCGCTTTCTTTGTGTCTGTGCGGGGCGTGTGTCCTGCCCCTAGCTTGTCACCTGTTCCCGCAGGATCGAGGCGGTCAGGGACACCATCAGATAGGCCCCGCCAAAGATCAGAAAGGCCAGAATGGTGTTTTCAAAACTGCGCGGATAGCTGGGATCCTCAGAGGCGACCGGTTCTACCGATGTGGTCAGATAGCGCGCCTGACTGTCAGCATCGCGGCGCGCCTGTTCCAGTCGCTCCAGCGCGGTTTGCAGCATCAGATCACGGGTTGCCAGATCGGCCTCGGCCAGGCGGATCTGCACGGCTTTTTCCGCCAGAGATTCCTCGCCGCTGGTGGCGCTGATCATTTCGGAGTTTAGCTCTGCCAGCAGGCTTTCCAGCCGCCCGATATCGCCCTGCGTGCCCTCGACCTTGGCGCGGTTGGGGCGGGTGTTGTCCAGCAAGGCCTGCAGTTGCAGACGCTTTTCCTGCAGTTGCAGCTCATAGGTGTTGATCTGCGCACGCAGCGCGGCGATGCGGCCCTCGGGATCGGCAAGCCCGCCTTCTTGCTGCAGGCGTACCAGCTTTTCCTGCGCATTGCGGCGACCGGTTTCGGCATCGCGCAGCCCTTGTTCGGCGTCCTGCACCGCGTTGGACCGCTTGCGCAGGGACAGGTTGTCCACCCGTTCTTCGGCATAGCCGATCAGGGCGCGGGAATATTGGGCGGCCACCTCGGGATCGGCGGCCATGATTTCCATGCGGATCACGCCTTCGGTCGGGTCATAGCCGATCTCGATATTGCGCTTGTACAGCTTGTAGGCCTCTTCATTGGTCGGGTTGTCCGACAGGCGCTGAACAGGGTCGATCTCCGGTAGGGTGAAATGTGATTTAAAGCCCACATCCTGATCCAGCCGCAGCATCGCATCCTTTGATTTCAGATAGGATTGCACGGCAATCGCATCCTGGTTCGTCGCGAACTGAGTGCCCGAGAACAGCGAGCCCATGGCCCCGCCGCCGCTTTCGGCCTTGAGGATCAGAAATTCGGATTTGGTCGCATACATCGGTGTGGCGATGAAATAGAAATAGTACCCGGCAATCAGAGTGGGCAGGCCGACGAAAAAGGCCAGCCGCGTGAGCAGCAGCATGGATTTCTTGCGTCGCCGCGCGGCCAGATCTTTCTGGATCTGCTGGATTTCAGCGGCGCGGCGTTCCGCCGGGCTGGCGGTCTGGGTCGACGGCAGCTGCTGGGTTTCGGGTTTGATGGTCTGGGGCAGCTGTACCGGCGCGCCGGGTTTGATGGGGCCAGGGCCGGGGGCCGGCTGGGCGGTCGTGCCTGTGGCGGGGCTGTCGCCTTCGCCGACCACCAGCTCCAGCACATTGCTGCGTTTGAACGGGTCGATGCCTTTCAGGCGTAGCAGGCGCACAGCATCAAAATCCGACACCGGGGCCAGCCCCTGTTTCTGGGCGACACGGCGGGCCATGCGCAGCTGACGCCCGGTCAGGCCTTCCTGGCGGATGGCGTCAATGTCAGTGGCGACCTCGGTCTGCGGTGCATCTGTGGTTGGGGTCTGCTGCGCGGGTGAGGCAGGCGGCGTGGCCGCTGCCTGTGTCCGGGGGCGCGGTGCGCCGCGTTTGGGCAGGCCGACGGTTGCCGCTTGCGGCTGCGTCGGGGCAGATGATGCGGGCGGGGACGCGGGCTGAGAGACAGGCTGCGATGCGGGCGCAGATGTGGCCGTCGCGGTTTCGGAACGGGGCGCTGCCGGGGTGGCATCGCGGCGTACTCGGAACTTTTTAGCCTTGGGTTTCGTAGTCATAGAGCTGTTTCGCTTCTTCCAAGGTTTCAAACATATGCAATTTGCCATCCACCAGAACGGCGGCTTTGCGGGCAAAGCGTTCCAGTGTCTTGGGCTGGTGACTGACAATCACGATGGTCGTGGTGCGCAGCCGTTCGGCCAGAATATCCCCGGCCTTTTTGTTGAACTCCACATCGGTTGAATTCGGCATCCCTTCGTCGATCAGGTACATGTCGAAATCCAGCGCCAGCATCAGCGAAAAGGTAAAGCGCGCGCGCATCCCGGTGGAATAGGTGCCGATGGGCTGGTCGAAATATTCCTTTAACCCGCAGAGCCAACGGCAGAAGGATTCAACATAATCCGGGTCCAACCCGTATAGCCGGGCGATATAGCGGGCGTTTTCCCGTGCCGAGATCTTGGCCACCACGCCGCCCATATAGCCCAGCGGGAAAGAGATCCGGCATGTGCGCCGAATTTCGCCCTCATCGGGTTTTTCCAGCCCGGCCATCATTTTGATCAGGGTGGTTTTGCCAGTGCCGTTCGGTGCGAGAATGCCCAGGGATTCCCCCAGTTCCACACGCATAGAGACCCGGTCAAGGATCACCTTGCGCTGTACGCCTGTCCAGAAGGACTTGCTGACCGAATCAAATTCTAGCATTTGGGTTGCCCCGTCATGGCCCGCTTTTCCGCCTCGTGAGTGGTCCTCAGAGGTAGGCGCGGAATTTGTTCACATTATGGCTTTGTCTGGAAACAAAAACAACGCGGGCCCCGATTTGGGGCCCGAGATGTGAACAATTCCATAATTTTGGCAGAGTGCGCCTAGAGTTCGTGTTTCTCTACGCGGGTCAGTTTGCCGACCACGATGGCGATCAGCGCCGCGGCAAAGCTGAACAACGCGCCCATTTTCGCAGCATCCTGCACCGGACCGGCCTCAAACGCGACCGAGGCCACAAACAGCGACACGGTAAAGCCGATGGCGGACACGCAGCCAATGGTGATCAGGTCGATCATGCGCATCCCTTCGGGCAGGCCAAGGCGCAGAACGGCGGCGGCGACCCAGCCAAACAGGAACACCCCAATCGGTTTGCCCAGGATCAGACCAGCCAGAACCAGCCATGTGGCATCGCCAATCGCGCTTAGCTCGACCCCGGCATTCAGCAGGCCAAAGAAGAACAGGATGATCTCGACCGGGTGCTTCAGCGCATGTTCGATCATGTTCAGCAGGTCGGTCAGATATTGTTCGGCCTCGGAAAACACCCCAAAGGAGCGATCCGCATGGGGGATTGTCACCACGATCGGCAGCAGGCCAAGCGCCGGGTGCAGGCCCGACATCATAAAGCCATACCAGCTGGCGCAGGCAGCAATCAGATAGGGCCAGAACGACAGGGTTTTACGCGCCCAGGTCGAATTGGGCCGATCCTGTTTGCCGCGATCCATGCGACGCGGCAGCCAGTTGGCCAGAACAAACACCGCCAGCGCCGCGCCAAAGGACAGCAGCAGCCATTGCGGGGCAAGATCGCCACTGGGGTAGAAAATCGCCAGAATGATCAGGCCTGCCGCATCATCGGCAATGGCCAGCAGCAGCAGGAAGCGCACCGCCGGGTGGCCTGCGCCAAACACCATGCGCCCCACCAGATAGGAAAAGGCAATGTCCGTGGCGGTCGGGATCGCCCAGCCGTTTTTCACCGCATCATAGGTGTCCGACCCCAGCAGCGCAGCCATGCCCAGATAGACCGCAATCGGACCAAACATGCCGCCCGCTGTGGCGAAAAGCGGCGTGGCGGCTTTTTTGCCGCGCAGGCTGCCGTTTTTCAGCGCGATGGCCTCCCAGACCTCTTTGGCAGCGATGGCAAAGAACAGGGCCATCAGGATGTCATTGACCAGATAATGCAGGGTCAGTGTCCGATGCCCGTGGTGGTAATGGCCGATTGGCGCGTGATCCCAGATCACAAATTCGACAAAAGCGTGATAGCTATGTGCGTTTACATTCGCCCAGACCAGCGCGATCAGCGCGCCGAAAATCAGCAAAAGCGAGTAGTTCGTCAGAAAGTTCCAGACGCGATACATGCGGCCCCCCAGTTTTTCTGGCCTCATTAATTAACATTGCTGAGATAGGATTGAAGGGGGAAGCGACGTTTTGTTTCACGGGTGCGACGAAACGGATGAACAAAACGTGTTTTGACCTTCTGTTTGACCAGGCTCTGGGCGTTTGGGGCGCTGTTATGCCAACGCCCCCCAGCTAAGCCCCGCCAGGATCGCCCCTAGCAGCGCATAGCCGATATAGGCGGCAAAGACCCGTGGTTTGACCAGTGCCCAGACCGCAATGGCCGCAGGAATACAGCTGACTCCACCCGCGACGACAAAGCTCATGGCGGCGCCTGGGGCCATGCCATGGTCCATCAGGCCTCCGATGAACCCGACGGCGGCATAGCCGTTCAGATAGGCGGGCATCCCGACCAGCGCGGCCAGCAGGATCGTGCCGATCCCGTCTCCGCCCAGGAATTGTCCGATCCAGGCGGTGGTTTCATAGGTGACCATCACTGCTTCGAACATATAGGCCAGGGTCAGCCACTTCAGAAGAAACAGCAGGTTGTCGACCCAGGTGTCGCGGAACACCGTGCGGCGGGGCGTGTCGTTCCAGAATGCCCAGACCGGTTTGCCCTCGAACGGTTTCTTGACCCCGCAGCAGCCCCCGACCTGTGGTTGCGCGCGCAGCGGTTCCGCAAAGACCGGGGTGGATTTCAGCATCATCGTGCCAAAGCCCCCCAACAGCCCGACCCCGACCGCCGCCACCAGCTTGGCCAGGGCAAAGTCAAAGCCCAGCTCGCCCGCGGTGATTGTGAACATCGCCGGATCCATCAGCGGAGAGGACAGCCAAAAGGCCATCACCGCACTAAGCGGTGCCCCCAGCGCCAGCAGCGCGGCAATAAAGGGAATGATCTCGCAGCTGCAAAAGGGCGACATGCCCCCCAGCAGCGCGGCCAGCACGATCATCCGGGTTTCCCGGCCTTCAAAGGCCTTGGCCAGCAGGGTCTCGGCCCCGGTGGCTTTCATATAGGCGACGGCGGTGACAGCAAACAGGATGAAGGGCGCGGTATGGGCCACGGCATTGGCGGTAAACCACGCCACAGGCCAGGCATTGCCGAGGTCCAGCAAAGCAACCAGCCCCAGCACCCCCAGGCTGATCCCCCAGGGCCAGGACAGTTTGGGCAGGCGGCGTTGCACCGCGGCAGAGGTCTCAGCCATCGTTGCGCTCCTTTTGGTGGCTGTCATGCGGGCAGGTGCTGTCGGCGCAGCAATGTTGCAGCAGATAGTCCGACAGCGCACCGATTTCCGCGTAATCCGCCCCGGCGCAGATGATCGACCGGCCTTGCCGTGCCTGTGTCACCAGATCCGCAGCGGCGAGGATTTTCAGGTGATGGGTCAGGGTCGATCCGGTGATGCCGCAGCGGTCGCCCAATGCGCCAATGCTCAGCCCTTCGGGACCGGCGCGCACCAGCGCCTGCATCACGGCCAGCCGTTGTTCGGACCCCAGCGCCGCGAATTTGGCCGCCGCCTGTTCGGGGCGCAGAGAGGTGTCTGTGGGAATCGCGGTCATGGTGGGGCCTTTCACTTCTATGATTCTAGAATTGACGAAATCACATTCCCGCGCAAGGCTTATTTCGATGCTTGTCGAAATGATTGCAGGGGTCTATCCCTTAGTCATGCCCGATGTGATCCAGGAGATCCGCGCCTGTCAGATTTGCGCTGACCGGTTTGCGGCAACCGAGACCGCCCACAGCCCGCGCCCGGTGCTGCGCGGCGCGCCCTCTGCTCGGCTGCTGATCGCGGGGCAGGCACCGGGCGCGCGGGTCCATGCCAGCGGTCTGCCCTTCACCGATCCCAGCGGAGACCGCCTGCGCGACTGGCTGGGTCTGGACGAGGCTATGTTTTACGATGACAGCCGCGTGGCGATCCTGCCCATGGCATTTTGCTTTCCCGGCTATCGCAAAGGTGCCGATCTGCCGCCGCCACCGATCTGTGCGCGGACCTGGCGGGCGCGGGTCTTGCCGGCGTTTCCGGCGGTGCGCCTGACATTGGCCATCGGTGGACCTGCGCAGAAATGGCACATCTCCGGTGCAGGCAATGTGACGGATACGGTGCGCGGCTGGCGCGACCATCTTCCACAGGTGATCCCCTTGCCGCACCCGTCCTGGCGCAATACCCACTGGCTTAAGAAAAACCCCTGGTTCGAGGCCGAGCTGCTGCCGGTTCTGCGCAACCGGGTTTCCGAGGTGATGACCCATGACCCAGACTCCGATTGATGCTGCCCATGCTGCGATGGAGGCCGCCCCACAGGACGATGCCGCCCGCCTGCGGTTCTACGAGCGCGTGGCCGATAGCGAGCTGTTCCTGCTGCTGACCCGCGAACCGGAGGGCGATCAGATCGAACCTGAACTGTTCGAGCTTCAGGATCAGAAATTTGTGCTGGCCTTTGATCTTGAGGAACGTCTTGCCGGGTTTGTCGGACGCGCGGCCCCCTATGCGGCGCTTTCGGGGCGGGCGCTGGCGCGGATGCTGGCGGGGCAGGGGATCGGGCTGGGTCTGAACCTTGAGGTGGCACCGTCCTCTATCCTGTTGCCCGGCGATGCGATGGCCTGGCTGGTCGATGTGCTGGATCAGGGCCCGCAAGAGGGCGAGGCCAAACCCGAGAGCCTGTCTCCACCGGTGGGCTTGCCTGAAATGTTGCTGACCGCGCTGGACGCAAAACTGGCGGCGGCGGTGGGCCTGGCCCGCGCAGCCTATCTGGTGCAGGTGACTTATGAGGGCGGGGCCAAAGGGCATTTGCTGGGCGTGACCGGCGCGGTGCCGGGGGCCGAAGCCGCGTTGGCGCAGGCGATCAACGAGGCGCTGGTGTTCTCAGGGCTGGAGGCAGGCGCGCTGGACGTGACCTTTATCGCGGATAGTGACCCGTTGGCGGCAGAGCTGGCCCGTGTTGGGCTGCGCTTTGACCTGCCCGAACCGGAACAGCCAGCGCAGGTCGAACGGATCGCTCCCGGCAGTGACCCGGAAAAGCCACCGATCCTGCGGTGAGTTTCCGCAACACTGGCTACTGAGCGCCGATCCGAGGGGAGGCGCAAACGCGCCGCCCCGTGGGGGCGGATCGGCGCGGCGGAACGCTTTGCGTCCCGCGATTTCGGTTAATTCAACCCCAGATCCTGTTTCAGCGTGGGCAGCGTGTCGCCGGGCGCGGGCGTGGCCTCCCAGATCGCACGGGCAATGGCGCGCGACAGGCACAGCGCGGCGGCGTGGCCGATCCATGTCAGATCGCTTGCCGGGTCGCTCAACATCCGCGCGCCTGTGGCGGCGGCAAAGACCAGATCGCCATCCATCGGGGAATGCGCGGGCAGGATGGCACGGCCAATCCCGTCATGCGCAGCCACGGCCATACGGTGACACTGGCCCTTGTCCAGCGCCGCATCGGTGGCGACGATGGCGATGGTCGTGTTGCCCTGCTGCGCCATGGCCGGAATGCGGCGGCTGGGCGGCTGCACGATCTGCGGCACGGGATCCACACCCAGCCCGCCAAACTCGCCTGCGACTTCGAACGGAGCAGCCCAGAAATGCCGTCCCGATGGGGTGGTGACGCTGCCTAGCGGGTTGGCAATCACCAGCGCGCCCACGGTCACGCCGCTGTCCAGCGCCAGGCTGGCCGATCCCAGCCCGCCCTTGTGCATCGCGGTCTGCGCGCCCGTGCCACCGCCCACGCTGCCAAGTGCGAAATCGGGGCCGGCATTGGCCAGCGCGGCCTCTCCCAATGCGGGGTAGGGGTTCTGATCCCACGCCATCTGCCCGCCATTCAGCAGGTCAAACACGATGGCGGCGGGCACAATCGGCACCCGCGCGGCCATGACCGGAAAGCCCCGGCCCGCCCGGTGCAGCGCATCCATCACCCCCTGCGCCGCCGCCAGCCCAAAGGCGCTGCCCCCCGACAGAACCAGTGCATCAGCCCCCGGCGCGGTCTTGTCCGGGGCCAGCAGGTCTGTTTCCCGCGTCCCCGGCGCCCCGCCCATCACCGCGACCGAGGCCGCAAAGGGCGCGTCTCCGACCAGCACGGTTGTGCCGGTTTTCAGCACCGGATCCTCGGCATTGCCGACGGTCAACCCAGCGACATCAGTGATCAGATTGCGCGCGCCCGGTTTCATATGCAGCGCCCTCCGTCGACCTTCAGACAGGTGCCGGTGACCATGCTGGCCTCGTCCGAACACAGATACAGCGCCGCGTTGGCCATGTCCTGCGGGGTGGAAAACCGGCCCAGCGGGATGGTCGACAGAAAGGCCGCGCGCCGCTCGGGCGTGTCTTCGCCCATGAAGCTGGCCAGCAGGGGTGTTTCGCCTGCCACCGGGTTCAGCGCGTTCACGCGGATCCCCAGCGGGGCCAGCTCGATCGCCATGGTTTCGGTGGCAGTGTTCACCCAGCCCTTAGAAGCATTGTACCAGTTCAGATTGGGTCGCGGTGACAGCCCGGCGGTGGAGCTGACATTCAGGATGCTTCCCGCGCCGCGCGCTTTCAGATGCGGCACCAGCGCGCGGGCAGTCAGATAGATTGACTTGCAGTTCACGGCCAGAACCCGGTCGAAATCCGCCTCGGATATGGTTTCGAGCGGGGCGGGCATATGGGTCACGCCCGCGTTGTTCACCAGAATGTCGACATGGCCCATCAGATCAATGGCGCGGGCGATCATCGCATCGACCTCGGCCCCGACAGAGACATCGCAAGTATGCGCAATGCCGCCAAATTCAGCCGCAACACCCTGCGCGGCTGCGCCATTGCGATCTATGATCATCACCTGCGCGCCTTCCTCAAGAAAGCGCCGCGCGATCCCCGCCCCAAAGCCCGATCCGGCGCCGGTGACGATGGCGGTCTTGTTGGCGAGTCTCATATGCGATCCTTTTCTGAGCAGGCGCGGTCAGAGATAGTCGACCACGATGTTCAAAGCCTCTGCGTCGGTGACGCCTTGCAGCAGGATTGTCCCACCTTCGGTCAGGGTCAACACAAGACCGTCCTGGTGTTCCTGGGCAGAGAGCAAGGTGTAATCGGCTTGGCCCGGATCGGGAATGTGAAACTGCAGGCTGTCTGACAGGACATCAAAGTCCTGAATGATGTCATTGCCAGCGTCCGGGTAGAATATGAACACATCTGCACCATCCCCTCCGCGCAGGGTGTCATCGCCTGCGCCGCCGTCCAGCAGATCATTTTCGCCCCCGGCAATCAGCAGGTCATTCCCGGATCCGCCGCGCAATGTGTCGTTATGGGCGTTCCCCAACAGGCGGTCATCCCCGTCACCGCCAAGGATCGAATCTCTGCGCGTACCGCCTTTCAAAAAGTCGTTTTCCGCGCCGCCCGACAGCGTGTCATTGCCACCGCCGCCTTTCAACGTGTCACGCCCATTGCCGCCAAACATCAGATCGCCATGGCGCTGACCCAAAAGATTGTCGTCGCCGTTGCCACCGGTCAGAGTGTCTGCATCGACGCCGCCGCGCAAAGTGTCGGCCCCGTCTTGTCCGTTCAGGTCATCGGCGCCTTTCAAACCCGAAACCAGATCATCCCCTGCAAGCGCGGCGATCACATCCCCGCCTCTGGTGCCGTTGATCAGGTCGTTTTCCGTCGTGGGCTGGTTGGTCGAGAAGGTGGCAAAACCCAGCATGTCGGTTGAAGCGGTCCAGACCATGCCGAATCTGTTTCCACCAAGACCGACCAGCTCTTGCTGGAATTCATAGCCTTCTGCGTCAGTCAGCGCGACCTCATCTGCTAGCGGCGTTCCATCGGTATCGTAGCTGCGGGCATGGATATTGCCGGTTTCCCAATTGGTCCAGGCGATGGTGAAGCCGCCGTCGGGCATGGCCAGAACATCGGGTCTGGTCTGATCGCCCAGGGTTTGCTGATTGACGCGGAATTCATCGGTCAGCGCGACGCCATCGGCGGAAAAGAGCCGGGCGTAAATGCCCTTTTCACTGCGGTCCTGAAATGCGCTTTCCCACGTGGCGATGATCCTGCCATCTGACAGAATGGCGATACTGGGTCGCCCTTGGTCGCTAACAATATACTGATTGAGCTGGATTTGGTCTGTTACAGCTGTCTCATCGGCGTCAAATATGCGGATAAAAGAGGATTGTTGCCGCAGTAGCACCGTTTCAGACGACCACGCGATAATTATCTGCCCGTTCTCGGTGATTTCCAGGTCATAGGCTGATTGCTGTCTGTCAGTTGATTGATTGGCGATTGCGACAGGGGACAACGCGTTCCCTGCAGTATCGAAGCGCCCCAGAATGGCCGCCCCCTCACTCCCATCATATCCATAGCCGGTGGCCGCGACGGCAATTTCCCCGTTATCGGTGCTTTGGATTATGAGGGCGAGTGTTGGAGTGCTGGCTCCTAAAAAAATCGGGATAGGATCGGACAAAGATGTGCCATCTCGATCAAACATCTGAAAGCCAGATGTGCTATCATCGTCAAAGCCCTGCCCGGCGGTATAGGAAATGACAAATCGGTCATCCGGCAGCACTGCGATATTCGGTACGGCAGACCGGCCTCCGGGTCTTATCTCGCCTGAATTTTGAAACAGGCCCTCGGGGGAAACCAATTGAAATTGATGCACCAGCCCTGTGTCCCAGGCCAATACCAGACCACCGTCAGAAAAGGCCGCGATAGAATTGTGCTGCCAAGGGGATAGAGCTGTTCTGGGAGCGGTTTGAATTGGTGTTAACCGAAACATTTTGCGAAATACCTATTTTAAATAGAGTGTTGGTCGCACAATCAGGGAATGTTTCGCCAAGATCAAGCTGGCGTTCAGGCGATGCGGCGAAAGGTGGTCGCCCATGGCGGTGCCCACTGTGACAGGCGCGTGTGCATTTGCCCTCTGGTTCCGCAGCGCAGCAAATGCTAAGTGAGCGCGCAATTTTGTTGCTCAAAGGATGACCGAGATGAGCGCCACTGCCAGCAAAAAGGCCCCTCTGCCCGAGGATATCCTCGCCCGTAAGGGTAAAGAGCCGATCGTCAGCCTGACCGCCTACACCACGCCGATGGCACAGCTGATGGATGATCATTGCGACTTTGTCCTTGTTGGGGACAGCGTCGGGATGGTGCTGCACGGGATGCCCAGCACGCTGGGTGTGACGATGGACATGATGATCATGCACGGCCAGGCCGTGGCGCGCGGGTTGAATCGCGCGATGATGGTGATCGACATGCCCTTTGGCAGCTATGAGGAAAGTCGCGAACAGGCGTTCCGCAATGCTGCGCGCCTGATGCGCGAAACCGGCGCCGGTGCGGTCAAGCTGGAAGGTGGGGTGGAAATGGCCCCGACCATTGCGTTCCTCGTGGCGCGCGGGATCCCCGTGATGGCCCATGTCGGCCTGACGCCGCAGTCGATCAACACGCTGGGCGGCTACAAGGTGCAGGGCCGTGGCGAAGCGGGCGATGCACTGATGGCCGATGCGCAGGCCGTGGCCGAGGCCGGTGCGTTTTGCGTTGTGCTGGAAAAAGTGCCGACATCGCTGGCCGACCGCGTCACTGCAGACATCGCCATTCCGACCATCGGCATTGGTGCGGGGGCAGGCTGTGACGGCCAGATCCTTGTGCTGGACGACATGCTGGGCCTGTTCACAGCCTTCAAGGCCAAGTTCGTCAAACGCTTTGCCAATCTGGGGGATGATGCGCAAAGCGCCATCGCCGATTATGCCGCCGAAGTGCGTGCCCGGAGTTTCCCGGCCGCCGAACACAGCTTTGGCGACGCTGTCCCGGACAAATCCGCGACCAAAACCGAGGAAAAGAAATGACCCTGCCGCCGATCCTGCGCAGCAAAGCCGCGCTTCAGGAGAAAACCCAGGCCTGGAAAATGGCCGGTGAGGTCGTGGGGGTGGTTCCGACCATGGGCGCGCTGCATGACGGGCATCTTAGCCTGGTGGCGGCGGCGAAACAGGCCTGTGACCGGGTGATCGTGACGATCTTTGTGAACCCGACACAGTTCAACAATCCTGACGATCTGGAAAACTATCCGCGCACAGAACAGGATGACGCGGCCAAGCTGGCGCGCTTTGGTATTGATGCGGTTTATGTGCCCGATGTCGACCAGATCTATCCTGCGGGCTTTGCAACCACGGTGTCGGTTGCGGGGCTGACCGATGTGCTGTGTGGGGCGCATCGTCCCGGCCATTTCGATGGCGTGGCGACCGTTGTGACCAAGCTGTTCAGGCAGACCATGGCCGACAAGGCGTTCTTTGGTCAGAAGGATTTCCAACAGCTGCAAGTGGTGCGCCGCCTGTCCATGGATCTGGATCTGGGGGTTGATGTCGTCGGCTGCCCGACCATCCGCGAAGAAGACGGGCTGGCCATGTCCTCGCGCAACCTGTTGTTGTCGGATCGGGCGCGGGTCAAAGCGCCGGCGTTGAACGAGGCAATGGAAGCCATGGCCGAAGGGTTGCGCGCAGGCGGCAATGCGACCGACCTGGGCGCGGCTGCGCGGGAACGCATCCTGAAGGCAGGTTTCAACGAGGTCGAATATCTGGACCTGCGCGCCAATGACGACCTGTCGCTGCTGGAAACCCCGGACCGCCCCGCGCGCCTTCTGGCGGCGGCCTGGCTGGCCGGAGTGCGCCTGATCGACAATATCGCGGTCTGAAGAAAGCAGCGCCACGGGCTGTATACCCGAGGCGCTGCGCCGGCTCAGCGGCTGTAGACTGCGGTGAGTGTGGCAGACGCCAGGCTGTTGGCATTGACCATAAACCCGGCCAGCGCATTGCTGACCGTATCATCCAGTTGCAGCCGGGTGCTCAGTGCGTGGACCGTAAAGCGGTAGCGATGCACCTCTCCGGGGGGCGGACACGCGCCACCAAAGCCCACAGTGCCGTAATCATTCGTCAGCTGGGTGCTGCCTTCGGGTAGGGCAGCGCCGCCGGGCAGCGTCATGACATCTGCAGGGATGTTGAACGCGAACCAGTGCCACCAGCCGGACCCGGTGGGGGCATCCGGGTCATAGACAGTGACCGCATAGCTTTTTGTGCCGTCCGGCGCGCCGGACCATGACAGGCTGGGCGCGATATTCTGCCCGTCACATCCAAACCCCTGAAACACCTGTGCGGGGTTCAGTTTGGCACCCTCTGAAATATCGGGGCTGCTGAGGTGAAAATCGCCAGCCATTGCCATGCCTGGCAGGCCAAGTGTCGCAATCAGCGCGGTGAAAAGAGAGTGTCGTCGCATTGTTCAAGTCCTTTCCTGAACGCTTGGGGGATGGCGCTGAATATAGCGGCACACCCGGTCTGCGACTTTCGGCTGGCGGGCAGAAAATATCGTATTCCGATCAATCTGCTGCGGATCTTATGTCTTTGGGTTTGATTCCGAACCTTTTTCGAAAGGCCTCGGAAAAATGTGACGGCGTTTTAAAGCCGCAATCCAACGCGATGTCCGAAATCCGGGCCTCTGTGGTTTGCAACAGGCTCAGGCCGTGTTCCAACCGTGTGTGCAGCAGGATGCGGGCAAACCCATGCCCGGTTTTTGACAGCCAGCGGCGCAGGGTTGCCTCGCTCATGGCGAAATGTTCGGCGGCGTCTTTGGCGGTCCACGGATGGCTGAGATCCGTTTCGATCAACTGACGGAGTTGGCTGAGCGGCGTTTCTTCGAAACGGGTGGGCAGGTAGATACCTTTGTCCCGCAGCCAAAGCAAAGGTTCGAGCAGCCTGTGCTGTCGGATCCTGTCTGGCAATCCGGGGTTTTCCAAAGTCTCTGTGAGCAGGGCCAGCATATCCGCAGGCCGATCTTGGGCCGCGCGCAGAATTTGGATGCCGGTGCCGGCCTGCGTCTGAGGAACATCGGCAAAGACAGAGGCGATCAGGTCATGGGGAAAGCACACCCCTAATGCGCGGTAATCGTCATGCATCACGGGCCGGTTTTCCATTGTCACCATGGATCCCGGCGGAAAGATCATCAGATCGCCCTCCTGCGCCAGCAGCGCGCCCTGGGTTGGATGCACGACGTATTTACTGCCGCTTTGAATGAAAAACAGGAAGGTCAGGCGGAAATAAAGTTCGGTGAACGTGGCGGTGGTGGCCTGTGTGATCGGGTAGATCGACACCTTGGCAGGCATAGAGGCGGTACGGTCGCCGGGGGCAAGGGCGCTATTCAACTGTTCTGGCCTTGATGCATGAGGGGATAGGCGATGGGTTTGTGGCGCAGAGCGTTACGTCAGCAGCAGCTTTTCCAGCACACGCCCCATCACCTTGGCGCTGTCCAGCATATCGGTGATGCCGATCCATTCATCGGGCTTATGGGCCAGATCCAGCACGCCGGGGCCATAGGCGATGCAGTTTTTCAACCGCCCGATCCGGTCGATATGTTTCTGGTCATAGGATCCGGGCGAAGCGACATAATCCGGCGCTTTGCCCAGCACGTCCTGCATCGCTTCGGCGGTGGTGGTGACAATCGGCGCGCTGCGGTCGGTCATGGATGGGGTGATCTGGTTCAGGTCACGCAGAGCGTAGTCGAATTTGGGGCGCTGGCTGCGCAGGTCTTCCAGCAGGTCCACAACCTCGCCACGCACCTCGTCAAAACTTTCCTCAGACAGATAGCGCCGGTCGATCTGGATCGTGCAGCGATCGGGCACGCAGCAGGCGGGCAGGCCGGTGAAGTCCGGGGCCTGTTCGGGCTGGCCACCGTGAATGGCGTTGATGTTCATCGTGGCGTGGCGCGCGCCTTCGGGCACCACGGGCAGGGCGGTGCGGCGGGCGGCCAGCGCGGGGAACAGCTTGTCCTCGAACGCGTCCAGCACCGCGCCCATATGCCGGATCGCGCAATCCCCGAGAAAGGGCATGGAGCCATGGGCGATCTCGCCCCGTGTTTCGATCTCTGCCCACCAGCCGCCGCGATGACCCAGACAGATGCGGTCTTTGTTCAGCGGTTCGGGGATGATCACATGTTGCACACGGGCCGGGTGGAACAGGCCCTGTTCCGCCAGATAGGCCACGCCGCCATAGCCGCCGGATTCCTCATCCGCAGTGCCCGATATTTCCACGGCACCGGCGAAATCGGGGTGTTCGTCCAGAAACGCCTCGGCCGCGAGGATCGACGCGGCCAGCCCGCCTTTCATGTCGCAGGCCCCCCGGCCATAGATCTTGTCGTCCTCGACCTCGCCGCCAAACGGGTCGCGGGTCCAGCCATGGCCGACCTCGACCACATCCGTATGGCTGTTGAAATGCACACATTCGCCGGGGCGGGTGCCTTCGCGCCGCGCCACGATGTTCCAGCGCGGATAGCGGTCGCTGTCGCCGGGCGCGCCCTCGGCCCGGATCAGCTGGCAGTCAAAGCCACGCGGTTCCAGCCGCGCGCGTAGATAGTCGCAGATCTCGCGATAATTCTCGCCGGGAGGGTTCAGGGTCGGGATGCGGATCAAATCCTGGGTCAGGGCGATTAGCTCATCGCGCCGCGCGTCGATCCGATGTGAAAGCCCGTCCATCCTTACCCTTTCCCAGTCGATCAGGGCAGGCGCAACCGTGGCGCATCGCCCAGCGGGATCAACCCCATGGACATGCGCCCATCATTGAACCCCAGTTTCAGATCCAGCGTGTCCGCCTTGCCCGACAATTGCGACACAAGCGCCAGCGCGTCGGAAATGGCGCCACCGATCTCTTTGGGAATGTCGCCGCGCGCGATGGCCTTGTCCAGCGCCCCGCGCCAGTTTTCCGCGCGCAGGGACATATCGCCGTCCAGACGGCCCTTTTTGTCTATATCCCAGTCACCGCTGGCCTTTAGCCACATCTGGTCCAGCCGGTATTCCGCCAGTTGCAGATCCAGACGGGTTGGGGCGGGGCGCGTGGCTTCGGGGCGCAGAGGCCAGGGCGCATCCAGATGCAGAATGGCGCGCAGGTCCAGCGCCTTGGCACTGTCCTGGTCGCTGAGCAGCGTGGCCGGTTTGCTGCCCGCCAGAGCGTTCGCCGTCAGCCCAATCAACAGCTGCTGTGGCGCGGCCTCGTTGGTGTGGATCCCGGCGCTGAGCCCGGCAACGGCCAGATCGCCACGGGGCCCTTTGATATTCAGGGTCTCGGCCTGCAGCCCGGCGCGGCCAAGCACCCCATCGGTGCCATTGACTGATGCAATCAGCCCCTCTCCCTGAATCCGATAGGTCTGGCCGCCGCTGCGCAGCACATGCTGATCGGGAAAGACCAGAATGCGGTGGTCGCGGTTATAGACCAGCGTCAGCAGCTGAAATTCCGCCGCTTCCCAGCTGTGGCCCGTGTCAGGGTTGCTGAGTTCCACCCCGGTAAAGCGCGCATCGACGCGGTTGGGGAACCCGTGGATCGACAGGCTGTCATAACGGGCGGTCCAGCCCTCGGCGCGGCGCGCCTCGAACCAGCGTTCCAGCGCGTTTTCCGTGCTGCGCGCTTGCCAGACCCAATGGCCGCTCCACAATGCGGCCCCAATCAGCACCATCAGGATCAGTCGTTTCACCGGGCGGCCCCTTTTCTTTTTGCTCTGAACATTGTCTACAGCGGGCAAAACGTGAGGACCAGAACCATGTCGCTTTGGGTATTTGGATATGGATCATTGCTGTGGAATCCCGGCTTTGCCGTGGCCGAAAGCCGCCCCGCGCGGCTGACCGGCTATGCCCGCAGTTTCTGTATGCGTTCGATCCACCATCGCGGGACCGAGGAAACCCCTGGCCTGGTGCTGGCGCTGGATGCCCATGACGGCGCGATCTGCGACGGGCTGGCCCTGCGCGCAGAACCGGGCAGCGAAGAGGACACCCTCGCCTATCTGCGCGAGCGCGAGCTGGTCTCGGCGGCCTATCTGGAACGCATTCTGCCGCTTGTTCTGACCGATGATCAGACGCCGGTGCAGGCAGTGACCTACGTGATCGACCCCGACCACGTGCAATATTGCACCCTGTCGCTGGAAGAGCAGGCGCAGGCGATCGCCCATGCGGTTGGCGGGCGTGGCCCAAACAGCGAATATCTGTACAACACCGCCGCACATCTGGACGAATTGGGCATTCCCGATGCGGATTTGCATTGGCTCGCGGATCGGGTGAAAGCACTGGCAGGATAGGCACTTGGCAGTGCGGATCATTGCGCATAGGCTTTGCCTGACCGGAACACCGTGTCAGGCAAAAACGTCAGGGCCCCGATGGACCAGCACGAATTAGAGGCCGAGCTGCAATTTTCGCAACCCGTCCGGCAGGTGACGCTGATGCTGATCGTGCTGGGGCTGTCGGGTTTTGGGGCCTTTCTGGCCCTGCCGCGGGTGCTGCCGGTGTTTCAATCCAATCCCTATCTGAACGGGTTCATCCTGATTGTGTTTGTGGTTGGGGTGCTGGCCTGTTTCTGGCAGGCGGTGCAGTTGATTGTTTCGGTGCGCTGGATCGAACGCTTTGCCCGCGTGGGCGATCAGGGCGTGCGGGCGCAGGCACCGCAATTGCTGGCCCCCTTGGCGGCACTTCTGCGGCGGCGTGACAAGCGGATGCAGATCACCACGACCTCGACCCGCTCGATCCTGGATTCTGTTGCCACCCGCATCGACGAGGCGCGCGAAATCACGCGCTATATCGTGTCGCTGCTGATTTTCCTTGGCCTGCTGGGCACATTTTACGGGCTGGCGACCACGGTGCCCGCACTGGTTGAAACCATTCGCAGCCTTGCGCCACAGGGCGGCGAAAGCGGGATCGCGGTGTTTGGCCGATTGATGACTGGGCTGGAAAGCCAGCTGGACGGGATGGGCGTGGCCTTTGCCAGCTCGCTTTTGGGGCTGGCCTGTTCGCTGATTGTCGGCCTGCTGGAACTGTTCGCCGGGCATGGTCAGAACCGGTTCTACCGCGAGTTGGAGGAATGGCTGAGCTCGATCACGCGGCTGGGCTTTTCCTCTGAAACCGACGGGCCGGATCTGGGCGCGGCAGGCGTCGTGCTGGACCGCATGGCTGAGCAGATCGAAACCCTGCAATATATGTTCGCCCAATCCGAACAGGCCCGCAACGAGGTCGACAACCGGCTGGGTCAACTGGCCGACAGCATTGAGCGCATGACCGAACGGATGGAGGCCAGCGCCCCCTCGGCCAATGCGCTGGCCCGCATCGCCGAAGGGCAGGAACAGCTGGCCGAAGCAATCCGCGAAAAGGAAACCAGCGAAGGGTTGGATGCGGAAAGCCGGATGCGCCTGCGTTCGATCGACGTGCAGATGCTGCGCCTGCTTGAGGAAATCAGCGCCGGGCGGCAGGAAAGCATGGCCGAACTGCGCACCGACATGGCGGGCATGGCGCGCAGCCTGAATCAGATCCTGCGCCGGGCTGGCGATGGCGGTCAGGGCCGCCCGCGCCAGGGGGGCAGCTGATCCATGGCCCTGTCGCGACGCACCGGGGCGCGGTTTCAGGCGTCGATCTGGCCGGGCTTTGTCGATGCCATGACCGGGCTTTTGCTGGTGCTGACCTTTGTGCTGTCGATTTTTATGATCGTGCAATTTGTCCTGAGCGAGACCATCACCGGACAAGAGGACGAGCTAAGCGAACTCTCCGCCGAGGTCGCCGCGCTGGCGCAGGCGCTGGGGCTGCAGGAACGCCGCAACACACAGCTCAGCAATCAGCTGGGGGAGCTGGAAAGCACCCTGATCAATCGCGATGCCCAGCTGACCGAACAAACGCAAATCATTGCCGCCTTGACCGCGACCCGTGACCGCCAAGCCGAACAGCTGGATCAGGCCGCCGGACGCATCGCGGGGTTCGAAGAACAGGTTGCGGCGCTGCTGGCGGAACGGGATTCGGCGCGGCTGGATCTGGCGGATCTGCGGGCCACGCAGGCGGATCTGGAGGCGGCGCAGGCCGCGCTGCTGTCTGAACGTGACGCGCTGAACCTCGCTTTGGCGCAGGCGCGCGGCGAAATTGATGCCCAGAGTGAGGCCGCCCGCCTGGCTGCCGCCCGCCGTGAGGCGCTGGAGGCATTGGTCGAGGATCTGCGCGCACAGAACGCGGAGGCAGAGGGCGCTGTGCTGGCGCTATCCGGGCAAGTCGATGATCTGCAAAAGGAATTGACCGCGGAAGAAGCGCAGAAACTGGCCGAATCCGAGGCCGCCGCCGCCCTGCGTAAACGTCTGGAACAGGCGGACGCGGAACTGACGGCCATGACACTGGCACTGGAGGCCGAACGCGCCCGTGCCGAGGAGACCCTGACCTTGCTGGCCGCTGCGCGCGGGGCCGAAGAGGATCTGAACGCCCGCATCGCCGCCGCGTTGCTGGAGGGGCAGGATCAGGCTGCGGCGTTGCAGGCCCGCCTGGACCGCACAGCCGCCGATCTTGCCACCGCAGAAGAGGCCCGAACCACAGCAGAGCGCGCGCTGGCGGAGCGGGCCGGGGCGCAGGCGGTGTCTGAAACGCGACTGTCCGACCTGTCGGCTCAGCTTGCGGCGGCTTTGGCGCGGTTGGCCTTGGCTGAGAATGCGCAGGCGGAACTGGATCAGGCGCGCGCCCAGAGTGCCGCAGATCAGGCCCGCGCAACACAAGAAAGCGCAGCGGCGCAGACACGTGCTGACCGGCAGGACGCAGAGATCACGCGCCTGCGCGAGGCATTGATGGCGGCAGAGGCCCGCGCCGCGACAGGTGTCGAAGGCAGCCGCGCGCTTGAGGACCAGCTGGCGGCGGCCTTGGCTGCACGGCTGGGGGCGGAAAGCGATGCGGCGGATTTGCGCGATCAACTGGCGGCTGCTTTGGTCGCGCAACGCGCCGCCGAGGCTAGCGATCAGGCGCGGTTTAGCGAAGCCGAAGAGCGCCGGATCCTTTTGGCGCAGGCGCAGGACAAACTGGCCGAAAGCCGCGCGCGCAGTACCGAAGCGCAGAGAGAAGCCGAATTGCTGAACCAGCAGGTCGCTGCGCTGCGCGGTCAGCTGTCACAGTTGCAGGCTCTGCTGGATCAGGCCGAAGCGCAGGATCTGGCGGCGCAGGTCGAATTGCAGAATTTGGGGTCTGAGCTGAACGCTGCGTTGGCGCGGGTCGCTGCGGAAGAGCGCCGCCGGCGGCAGTTGGAAGAGGCCGAACGGCAGCGGCTGGAGGCGCAGGCGCGGGATCTAGAGCGGTATCGCTCGGAGTTTTTTGGCAGACTGCGCGAGGTTTTGGCGGATCGCGATGGTATTCGGATCGAAGGCGACCGGTTTGTCTTTTCGTCCGAAGTGCTGTTCGCGCTGGGCGAGGCAGAGCTGTCCGAAGCAGGCCAGGCCGAGATCGCCAAGATCGCTGGGCTGCTGCGCGATATTTCCGATCAGATCCCGTCAGAGATTGATTGGATCATTCGGGTCGATGGGCATACCGACAATGTCCCGGTGCGCGTTGGCGGGGATTTTCGTGACAATTGGGAGTTGAGCCAAGAGCGAGCCTTGTCCGTTGTGCGCTATATGGTGGCGTTTCTTGGCATTGATCCGTCACGTTTGGCGGCGAATGGGTTTGGGCAATACCAGCCTTTGAACCCAGCGAATACGGCAGAGGCCCGTGCGCAAAATCGCCGGATCGAACTGAAGTTGACGGAGCGTTGAGGAGATTTCGGATGGCTTGCGCCATCCGACCGACGCGCCCTGCGGGCGCGCTTTGTTCGCGTTTTCACAGGTGTTTCGAATGGCTGCGCCATTCGACCCGCGCGGCCCCTGCGGGCCCGCGCCTATCTGGGCCTATTGCATCGTGACATGGGCAAACCGATGGGCGATCAGTATGCCGTCGCGTGTCAGGGTGACATCCCCTTGATAGGCCCCTTTGGGCCAGCCCTCTTTCGGTGCGCGCCGACCGAAGGCCTGCATTTGGGACCTTTTGGGGTTTTCCAGGAGCATTTTGTGGGAAAATACGTTCCCATCTGGGCCTGTGGCCTGAAAACTCAGGCGGTCGCCGGGCTGGGCGTGGCCCATATGGGCATATAAGACCAGCGGGCGGTTGGATTGCGTTGTTTCCAGGCGGGCCGCTGCGAGCGAGTCGAGCGCGGGGATATGGTCGGCAAAGCCGCTGGTGAGCAAAGCGGTGCGGTAATAGGGCGGGGTGTCGGCCCAGAGCGTGTCGGTTTTGCTGAGGTTGGTTTCTTCCTGCGACGGGCATGTTTGTGCGCCGGATGGGGCGAAGGGATCGACGTCCTTGCTGTTATGGAGCACCGAAAAGTGCAGATGTGGGTGATTTGTTTGCCCTGAAAGCCCAATCAGCCCCAGGATTTGACCTGCAGGAATATCGCTGCCTGGGCGGACCATCACGGAGCCAAGTTGCAGGTGGCAATAGAGAGTCTGCCAGCCGTCGCCGTGGTCAAGGATCACCGCATTTCCACAAGCATTGCTGTCTGTAACGCTGGTCATGGTGATGTCATCAGGCATCGAATCGCGGATGCGCAAAACTGTTCCGGCGGCAGCGGCGCGCACGGCAACCCCGCGTTCCATGGTGTCGAAAGACGGTATTGCGATATCCGTCCCGCGATGGGCATCGCGTGTGTTCAGGCCGCAGGTGAAATCGTGGCGCGCTTGGGCGGTTGGGTTGTGGTCCATGTAATCCTCGATGAAACAGGTTTCACCTAGGGCGCAGTCCACGGGCCAGTGCAGCTGTGGCGGGTTTGCGGCGGCAGGAAGGCCCGCCGCCGCAAGAAACAGTGTCAGCAGGACAGCGCGCATCAATCGGCTGTCAGAAGCGGGGGCTTTTTCGAGCCGAGCCGCGGGCTTTCCGGGCCTTCGAGTTTCAGGACCAGTTCCTTGTCTTTGACGGCCACTTTCACCACACCGCCTTTGGACAGTTTGCCAAAGAGCAGTTCTTCGGCCAGTGGTTTTTTGATGTGTTCCTGGATCACCCGGCCCAGCGGGCGCGCGCCCATCTTTTCGTCATAGCCCTTGTTGCCCAGCCATTCGGCAGCGGCGCGGGTGAGTTCGATGGTCACGTTGCGATCCATCAGCTGCGCTTCGAGCTGGAGGACGAATTTCTCGACCACCTGCAGGATCACCTCTTTGGGCAGCGGTGCAAAGCTGATCACTGCGTCCAGACGGTTGCGGAATTCCGGCGTAAAGGTGCGTTCGATCGCGGCGGTGTCTTCGCCCTCGCGACGGTCGCGGCCGAAACCGATGGCCGCCTTGGCCTGTTCAGCTGCGCCCGCATTCGAGGTCATGATCAGGATCACATTGCGGAAATCCACGGTCCGACCATTGTGGTCGGTGAGGGTGCCGTGATCCATAACCTGCAGCAGGATGTTGTAGACATCCGGGTGTGCCTTTTCGATTTCGTCCAGCAGCAGCACACAATGCGGGTGCTGATCGACGCCATCGGTCAGCTGGCCGCCCTGATCAAAGCCAACATAGCCCGGAGGCGCACCAATCAGGCGCGAGACCGCGTGTTTCTCCATATATTCGGACATGTCAAAGCGCAACAGTTCCACGCCAAGGGTCGAGGCCAGCTGTTTGGCGACCTCGGTCTTGCCGACACCGGTTGGACCAGCGAACAGATAGTTGCCGATGGGTTTTTCCGGTTCCCGCAGACCTGCGCGCGCCAGTTTGATCGCGCTGGACAGGGCGTCGATTGCGTTGTTCTGGCCGAACACCACGCGTTTGAGCGTCTTTTCCAGATCCTTGAGAACCTCTGCATCGTCCTTGGAGACATTTTTCGGAGGGATGCGGGCGATCTTGGCGACCACATTCTCGATCTCTTTGGTGCCGATGGTTTTGCGGCGCTTGGATTCCGCGACCAGATGCTGCGCGGCCCCAGCTTCGTCGATGACGTCGATCGCCTTGTCGGGCAGTTTGCGGTCATTCATGTAGCGCGCCGACAGTTCGACCGCGGATTTGATCGCGTCAGCGGTGTATTTCACGCCGTGATGCTCTTCGAAATAGGGTTTGATCCCCTTCAGGATCTTGATCGTGTCGGGCACGGAGGGCTCGTTCACGTCGATCTTTTGGAAGCGCCGCGACAGGGCGCGGTCCTTTTCGAAATGCTGACGGAATTCCTTGTAGGTTGTGGACCCCATCGTGCGCAGCTTGCCGCCCTGCAGGGCAGGTTTCAGCAGGTTGGATGCATCCATCGCGCCGCCGGAGGTGGCGCCTGCGCCGATCACGGTGTGGATTTCGTCGATGAACAGCACCGCGTCGGGGTGGTCTTCGAGTTCGGTGACAACGGCCTTCAGCCGTTCCTCGAAATCGCCGCGATAGCGGGTGCCGGCCAGCAGTGCGCCCATATCCAGCGAATAAATCGTGGTTTCCGACAGCACCTCGGGCACTTCGGAGGCAACGATCTTGCGCGCCAGACCTTCGGCAATGGCGGTTTTACCCACGCCGGGATCGCCCACCAGAAGCGGGTTGTTCTTGCGGCGGCGGCACAGCACCTGGATGCAGCGCTCGACCTCATGAGAACGGCCGATCAGCGGATCAATCTCGCCCTCACGCGCTTTGACGTTCAGATCGACGCAATATTTGGCCAGCGCGCTTTCTTTGTCGCCGCTGGGCTGCCCTGCCTCGACCTGCGCGGGTTCGTCCTGTTCATCATCGGCCCCCTGCACCGGGCGGCTTTCGCCATAGGCCGGGTTCTTGGCGACGCCATGGGCGATATAGTTCACCGCGTCATAGCGGGTCATTTCCTGTTCCTGCAGGAAATAGGCGGCATTGGATTCGCGTTCGGCAAAGATGGCAACCAGCACATTTGCGCCGGTCACTTCGGTCCGGCCAGAGGATTGCACATGGATCGCGGCGCGCTGGATCACGCGCTGGAAGGCGGCGGTGGGCACGGCCTCCGACCCTTCGATATCGGTGACGAGATTTGCCAGATCCTCGTCGATGAACTCGACAAGGGTGGTGCGAAGCTCTTCTGTATCGACGGAACATGCCTTCATCACCCGTTCGGCATCAGGCTCGTCGATGAGAGCCAGGAGCAGGTGTTCCAGCGTCGCGAATTCATGGCTGCGCGAATTGGCCAGCGCGAGTGCGGCGTGGATTGCCTGTTCAAGTGTGGTGGAGAATGAAGGCACTTCGTGCTCCTTGTACTGCGCTGAATAAGATCAGCATGGCCTCATAGGGTTAAAGTTTGGTCGATTAATTCGGTTCTTCAAGTTTTTTCTGATCGCGGGGCGGTCACAATTGCGGGCAATGCACCGTCAGATTGCAACCTGCCGTGAGCGATCAGAACCTGTCTTTGCGGGCGCGGATCTCTGTGAAAACGGCAGCGTCAGAGGCGTCTTCCATGCCCAGATGGCGTTTCAGACCAGGGTCGGAGGCGCGCAGAAACGGGTTGGTCGCCAGTTCCAGCGACAACGGAACCTGTGCGGTGGGGTGTCCAGCAGCGCGGGCTGCAGTGATGTCCTGTACCCTTGAGATAAGGTCGGGGTTTTCAGGGTCAATGCTCAGGGCGAATTTTGCATTGGAGGCGGTGTATTCATGGCCGGAATAGACCATTGTGTCGCCGGGCAGGGTCGCCAGCCGGGACAGGCTGTCCCACATCATGTCGGGAGTGCCTTCGAACAGGCGGCCACAGCCCAGAGCCATCAGGCTGTCTGCGGTGAACAGGGCGCGGGCCTGCGGGTAGTGATAGGCGATATGGCCCAGCGTGTGACCGGGCACGGGAATGACCTCCATCGCGCCATCGCCGCTGCCGCCGGTCTGACCTGCGGCCAGATAGTGGTCCATCGGGGGAAGTTTGTCTTTTTCCGCCTCCGGGCCCATGACCATGCAGCCGTATTTCTGTTTCAATTCGTCAATCGCCTGAACATGGTCCCAGTGATGATGGGTGATCATGATCACACCGGGAATCCAGCCGCGCGCGTCCAGGGCGGCGATGATGGGGGCGGCCTCGGGGGCGTCAATCACGGCCACGCCATCGGGTCCGTTGACCAGATAGGCGTAATTGTCTTCGAGACAGGGGACAGTGACGATGTCGAGAGGCATGGCAATTCCTTGCGCGCTTTGTCAGGATAGGGTCGAACCAGTCAAACCCATAAAAGGCGGATCTGCAATGCATCTGGACGTACAGACATTGCGCGACTTCTATTATCGCAGTGCGCTGGGGCGGGCTGCGCAAAAGGTGATCCGCCAGCAGATGCTGCGGTTCTGGCCGGTGGACAGTTGCAAGGGGCAGACTGTTGCGGGCTATGGCTTTGCCGTGCCGTTGCTGCGGCCCTACCTAAAGGATGCGCGCCGGGTGGTCGGGCTGATGCCCGCACCGCAGGGGGTGATGCCCTGGCCTGCGGGGATGCCCAATGTCAGCCTGCTGTGCGAAGAAACCTTCTGGCCGTTGGAAACGGGCCGGGTGGACCGGCTGGTGCTGATGCATGGGCTGGAAACCAGCGAGCGCGCGACCGAGCTGCTGGATGAATGTTACCGGGTGCTGGGGCCGGGCGGGCAGATCCTGTTTGTGCTGCCCAATCGGTCGGGGCTGTGGGCACGTTCGGATGTGACGCCGTTTGGCTATGGGCGGCCCTATTCGCTGGGGCAGCTGGAAAGCCAGCTGAAATACCATGATTTTGTGCCCGAAGTGCATGTTTCGGTGTTGTACCAGCCGCCGTCGACCCGGCGGTTCTGGATGAAAACCGGCCCGTTCTGGGAACAGGCCGGGCGGGCGATCCCTGGGGTGATGGCGGGCGGTGCGATGATGGTCCTGGCCTCTAAACGACATCCTCCGTCACGCCGGGGGCTGGGCGAGGCCGCGCGGGTGCTGAACCCGCTGGAGGTGCTGAAACCAGCGACGTCGGGCAAAGCCAAACCGGTGTGAGTGCGGGTCGCTATTTGCCTGCGACAAAGACGCCCCACCCGCCCTCCCACGGGGGCGGGCCGCCTGATGTCGCGCGGTGAATCACGTAGAATCGTGCCCTTGAAATTGGCCCTTGCACCTGTGGCAAAAAAGTACCGCGTGGCCAAGGAAGCGACCGTAGCGCGACCGTTAGCGCAACAAAACCCAAGTTTTTTGCACCCATTTTCACGCGCCAATGGTCGCACTTTGGTTAAGTGATTGAAATGTATTAATAAAGTGTCCTGATGCGAGAAGGGGTCACATGTTGCGACGTGGGGTCTGCTCTGTTACATCCGCCGCGATCAATTTGCCTTGAACCAACTCAAGGTGCGACCAAGCCCTCGGCCGCCCCGGCAACCGGTGCGTCACTGGGGCCCATATCGGAAGGGTGGACGTGTCTGAATCAGCATCGATTTCCTCCGGCATTGCCGAGCGCTATGCTGCCGCCGTCTTTGAACTTGTGAAAGAGGCCAATGGCCTGTCCAAGCTCGAAGCCAATCTTGATGATCTGACCGCGGCGCTGGAAGGCAGCGCCGAACTGCGCGATCTGCTGCAGTCGCCGGTCTATTCGCGCGACGCCCAGGGCGCGGCCATCACCGCCATCGCCCAGAAAATGGGACTGGAAGCGTCGATGACCAATGTTCTGGGCCTGATGGCACAGAAGCGACGCCTGTTCGCTGTGCCTCAGCTTATCGCCCGTCTGCGCGACAAGATCGCCGACGAAAAAGGCGAAGTGACCGCCGAGGTCGTGTCTGCGACTGCGCTCAGCGCGGCTCAGGCCACAAAACTTGCCGAGACACTCAAGGCCAATGTCGGCCGCGATGTCAAAATCAATGCGACCGTCGATGAAAGCCTCATTGGCGGTCTTGTCGTCAAGGTGGGCTCGATGATGATCGACACGTCGGTCGCGTCCAAGCTCAACTCCCTCCAGAATGCAATGAAAGAGGTCGGATAAATGGGTATCCAAGCAGCAGAGATTTCTGCGATCCTGAAGGACCAGATCAAGAACTTCGGTCAAGACGCCGAAGTCGCCGAGGTGGGCCGCGTGCTCTCCGTTGGTGACGGTATTGCTCGTGTGCACGGCCTCGACAACATCCAGGCGGGTGAAATGGTCGAGTTCCCGGGTGGCATCATGGGCATGGCCCTGAACCTGGAAAACGACAATGTCGGTGTGGTTATCTTTGGCTCCGACCGCGACATTAAAGAAGGCGACACCGTCAAGCGCACCAAGTCCATCGTGGACGTGCCCGCTGGCGACGCCCTGCTGGGTCGTGTTGTGGACGGCCTGGGCAACCCGGTTGACGGCAAAGGCCCGATCGAAGCATCCGAGCGCCGCGTCGCAGACGTGAAAGCGCCGGGCATCATGCCGCGTAAATCGGTACACGAGCCCATGGCAACCGGCCTCAAAGCCGTTGACTCGATGATCCCGATCGGCCGTGGCCAGCGCGAGCTGATCATTGGTGACCGTCAGACCGGCAAGACCGCCGTTGCTCTGGACGCGATCCTGAACCAGAAATCCTACAACGAAGCCGCTGGCGACGACGAAAGCAAGAAGCTGTACTGCATCTATGTTGCTGTCGGCCAGAAGCGTTCGACCGTTGCTCAGCTGGTGAAAAAGCTGGAAGAAACCGGCGCGATCGAATACTCGATCGTTGTGGCCGCAACCGCGTCCGACCCGGCGCCGATGCAGTTCCTGGCACCCTACGCCGCGACCGCAATGGCGGAATATTTCCGTGACAATGGCCGCCACGCTCTGATCATCTATGATGACCTGTCCAAGCAGGCTGTTGCTTATCGTCAGATGTCCCTGCTGCTGCGCCGCCCGCCGGGCCGCGAAGCCTATCCGGGTGACGTTTTCTACCTCCACTCGCGCCTGCTGGAGCGTTCGGCAAAGCTGAACGAAGACAACGGCGCTGGCTCGCTGACCGCTCTGCCGGTGATCGAAACCCAGGGTGGCGACGTTTCGGCCTTTATTCCGACCAACGTGATCTCGATCACCGACGGCCAGATCTTCCTGGAAACCGAACTGTTCTACCAGGGCATCCGCCCCGCCGTGAACACCGGTCTGTCGGTGTCGCGTGTTGGCTCCTCGGCCCAGACCAAGGCGATGTCCTCGGTTGCCGGTCCGGTTAAGCTGTCGCTGGCTCAGTACCGCGAAATGGCGGCCTTTGCTCAGTTTGGTTCTGACCTCGACGCCGCAACCCAGCAGCTGCTGGCCCGTGGCGCGCGTCTGACCGAGCTGATGAAGCAGCCCCAGTACTCGCCGCTGACCAACGCGGAAATCGTCTGCATGATCTTTGCGGGCACCAACGGCTTCCTCGACAATGTCGATGTGAAAGACGTGGGTCGCTACGAAGCAGGCCTGCTGGCGCATCTGCGCGGCAAGCACGCGGACCTGCTGGACGACATCACCAACAATGACCGTAAGGTTAAGGGCGAACTGGCTGACAAAGTCAAAGCTGCTCTGGACGGTTTCGCCGCAGACTTCTCGTAAGGGGATCGACTGATGCCCAGCTTGAAAGACCTTAAAAACAGGATCGAGTCGGTCAAATCGACCCGCAAGATCACCAAGGCCATGCAGATGGTGGCCGCCGCAAAACTGCGGCGGGCACAGGAAGCGGCCGAAGCCTCGCGCCCCTATGCCGAGCGTTTCAATGGTGTGATGGCGTCGTTGGCCGCATCGGTCGGTGACAGCACCAGCGCGCCCCGGCTTCTGTCCGGGACGGGCTCCGACGACGTGCATCTGCTCGTCGTGATGACATCCGAACGCGGGCTTTGCGGTGGGTTCAACACCAACATCGTAAAGCTGGCCAAGTCCAAGATCGAGGCGCTGCGCGCTGCCGGCAAGACGGTCAAGGTTCTGACCGTCGGCAAAAAAGGCCGCGAACAGCTGAAGCGTGACTACGAAGATCTGATGATCGGTCACGTGGATCTGAGCGAGGTCAAGCGCATCGGTTATGGCAACGCCCAGGATATCGCCCGCGATGTTCTTGGTCGTTTTGATGCAGGCGAGTTCGACGTGGCGACGATTTTCTTTGCCAAGTTCAACTCGGTCATCAGCCAGGACCCGACCGCTCTGCAGATCATTCCCGCAGCCTTTGAAGGCGGGGAAGAGGATAGCGCGTCGACGCTCTATGATTATGAGCCCGACGAAGAAGCGATCCTGGCCGACCTGCTGCCGCGTGGCGTGGCAACGCAGATCTTTTCGGCCCTGCTGGAAAACGGTGCCTCGGAACAGGGCGCCCGGATGTCGGCCATGGATAACGCAACGCGCAACGCGGGTGAAATGATCGACAAGCTGACGATCGAATATAACCGCTCGCGCCAGGCCGTCATCACGAACGAACTGATCGAAATTATCTCGGGCGCCGAGGCGCTCTAAGACCGGAGACAACAAATGGCAAACGCACAAGGCAAAATCACCCAGGTGATTGGCGCCGTGGTCGACGTGCAGTTCGACGACCACCTGCCGGAAATTCTCAACTCGCTGACCACCGACAACAATGGCAAGACCCTTGTTCTGGAAGTGGCACAGCACCTGGGCGAAAACACCGTCCGCACCATCGCCATGGACGCAACCGAAGGTCTGGTCCGTGGTCAGGCTGTTGCCGATACCGGCGGCCCGATCTCGGTGCCGGTTGGTAAAGCAACCCTGGGCCGCATCCTGAACGTCGTCGGCGAGCCGGTTGACGAAGGTGAGCCCCTGAACGCTGACGAATACCGCGCGATCCACCAGCCTGCCCCGGAATTCTCCGAGCAGTCGACCGAAGCCGAAGTCCTCGTGACCGGCATCAAGGTGATCGACCTGCTGGCGCCTTACGCCAAGGGTGGTAAGATCGGCCTGTTCGGCGGTGCCGGCGTGGGTAAAACCGTTCTGATCATGGAACTGATCAACAACATCGCAAAAGTGCACTCCGGTTACTCGGTGTTCGCGGGTGTTGGTGAACGGACCCGTGAAGGCAACGACCTGTACTGGGAAATGGTTGAATCCGAGGTCATCAAACCGGACAACCTGGAAGAGTCGCAGGTTGCGCTGGTCTACGGCCAGATGAACGAACCTCCGGGTGCGCGTATGCGTGTTGCTCTGTCGGGTCTGACCCTGGCGGAACAGTTCCGTGACGCGTCCGGCACCGACGTTCTGTTCTTTGTCGACAACATCTTCCGCTTTACCCAGGCGGGCTCCGAGGTTTCGGCTCTGCTCGGCCGTATTCCTTCGGCGGTGGGCTACCAGCCGACCCTGGCGACCGACATGGGTGCGATGCAGGAACGCATCACCTCGACCAAGAACGGCTCGATCACCTCGATCCAGGCTGTGTATGTTCCCGCGGACGACCTTACCGACCCCGCACCGGCAACCACCTTTGCCCACCTGGACGCACAGACCGTTCTGAACCGCGCCATCTCCGAGCTGGGCATCTACCCGGCCGTGGACCCGCTGGACAGCTCCTCGCGTCTGATGGATCCGCAGATCGTGGGCGAAGAGCACTACAGCGTGGCCCGTGACGTGCAGGGTATCCTGCAGCGTTACAAGTCGCTGCAGGACATCATTGCGATCCTCGGCATGGACGAACTGTCGGAAGAAGACAAACTGACCGTTGCCCGCGCCCGTAAGATCCAGCGTTTCCTGTCGCAGCCGTTTGACGTTGCGAAGGTCTTTACCGGTTCTGACGGTGTTCAGGTTCCGCTGGAAGACACGATCAGCTCGTTCAAGGCGGTTGTCGCCGGCGAATACGACCACCTGCCCGAAGCGGCCTTCTACATGGTTGGCGGCATCGACGAGGTGCTCGCGAAAGCCGAGAAACTGGCCGCCGAGGCTGCCTGATCATCCACCACGCTTGGGGGCGCCTGCCGCGCCCCCGGCCTGAAAGGAAGACAACATGGCAGAGACAATGCAATTTGAACTGGTCTCGCCGGAGCGCAAGCTGCTTTCGGCCGAGGCAACGGCGGTTCAGATCCCCGGTGCGGATGGCGACATGACCGCCATGCCCAACCATGCGGCGACCATCACAACGCTGCGTCCCGGTACCCTGTCGGTGCACACCGCTGCGGGCAATCAGGATTTTGTCGTGACCGGTGGGTTCGCTGAAATCAACGCCGAAGGCACTTCGGTGCTGGCAGAGCGTGCGGTTCCGGTGTCTGAGTTCACTCAGGCGATCTTTGACGAACTGATGACCGAAGCTGTGAACATGCGCGACAATGCGGATGCCGAAATGCTGGACGATCTGGCCAAACGCGCAACCGAGCTGGCCGCCGTGGCGTCGCAGCTGGGTCTGAACCCGTCCAACGCGTAAGCGGGCACAAAGATCTGAAAATTGAAAACCCCGTATGGTGTGGCCATGCGGGGTTTTTCTATGTTTGCGGTTTGGCCTCCGCGACCGCCCGACAGTCCGGCAGGTTCCCATTTCTGCCGCTTTCAGCGAATATGCAGGTCAGAACAGTGAAAGAGGCCGCGATGCGCAAATATGTGGGATCCATGATTGGGGTCGATCAGGGCAACGAGGAAGTGTTCTCGGATTTTGCAGCGGGTGGCGAGATGTGGACAGGCCACGGGTCGCGCGAGCGCCGCAAGACAGTGAGTTTTGCCGAGAGCTTCCGCTCGGTGCCGTCTGTGCAGGTCTCGTTGTCACTGTGGGACATGGATCAAGGCGCGAATGTGCGCGCCGAAGTCGTCGCGGATAAAGTCAGTGAAACCGGGTTTGAGCTGGTGTTTCGCACCTGGTCAGACACCCGTGTCGCCCGTGTCCGCATGAGCTGGATGGCGATTGGCGAGGTCCGGTCCGAGGATGATTGGGATCTGTACTGAAACATGGCCAGCGTGATTTTTCTGCACGGGGCCTCAAGCAGTGGAAAATCCACGCTGGCGCGGGCTGTGCAGGCCGAGCTGCCGCGCCCCTTCTGGCATCTGTCGATTGATCATTTCCGCGATTCCGGCGCCTGGCCGATGGATCGTTTTCAGACGAGCGACCTGGCGTGGTCAGCGCATCGTACGCGCTATTTTCAGGGGTTTCATGCCACGCTGGCCGCGGTTGTCGGTGCGGGCAATGATCTGATCATCGAACATATTTTGGACACGCCCGGCTGGCTGGACACGCTGCGCGGGCTGCTGTCGCCGCATGACGTGCTATTTGTTGGCATTCACTGCGATCTGGCGTTGCTTGATACGCGTGAAAAGGTGCGTGGGGATCGCCAGATTGGGTCTGGCCGCAGGGATCAGGGGGGTATCCATCAGGGGCTGCGCTATGATCTGGAATTGAACGGGGCCAACCCGGTGGCGCAGAATGTGGCGTTGGTGCGCGGGGCCTGGCGCTCTGGGCGGCGCAATTCCAGTTTCAGCCAATGAAAAAGGCCCGAGGCATCCCCGCCCCGGACCTTTCTGAACAGCATAAGCTATATCAGGGGCGTTACAGGATGCCCTCGTAGATCGGGCCCAGAACGTCGTCTTCGAACAGGGACGACACAGAATGGCCGTTCCAGATGTTCAGGATCGACTGCGCAAACAGCGGTGCGGTGGGCAGAATGCGGATATTGGGCGCGTTTTTGACCGCGTCGGTGGGCTGGATCGAATCGGTCAGCACCAGTGTTTTCAGCACAGATTTGGTGACGCGCTCAACCGCTGGGCCGGACATGACACCGTGGGAAATATAGGCGTGGACCTCGGTCGCGCCATGTTCCAGGATCACTTCGGCGGCTTTGCACAGCGTGCCGGCGGTGTCGCACATATCGTCAACGATGATGCATTTCTTGCCTTCGACATTGCCGATCACGGTCATCTCGGCGACTTCACCGGGTTTTTCGCGGCGTTTGTCCACGATCGACAGCGGAGCATTGATGCGCTTGGCCAATTCGCGGGCACGGCCCACGCCACCCACATCGGGGGACACGACCATCACGTCTTCCAGGCCGCCCTGGAACTGCTTCATGATGTCCAGCGCAAAGATCGGGCTGGCATAGAGGTTGTCCACAGGAATATCAAAGAAGCCCTGGATCTGAGCCGCGTGCAGATCCATGGTCAGAACCCGTTCGATCCCGGCCTCGGTCAGCATGTTGGCGACCAGTTTGGCGCTGATCGGTGTGCGGGCCTTGGTGCGGCGGTCCTGACGGGCATAGCCGAAATAGGGCATCACGGCGGTGATCCGCGCGGCCGAACTGCGGCGCAGCGCGTCGGCCATAATCAGCAGTTCCATCAGGTTGTCATTGGCGGGGTTCGACGTGCTCTGCATGATGAACATGTCTTCGCCGCGCACATTTTCGAACACTTCGACAAAGATTTCGCCGTCGTTGAAACGCTCGACACGGGCATCGACCAGATCGACACTCATGCCGCGATACAGCGACATGCGCTTGGCGACGGCTTCGGCAAGGGGACTGTTGGAATTGCCTGCAATCAGCTTGGGCTCGATCACGGTGGGCATGGCAGCGGCTCCGGGGTTTGTGACGGATTCGTGAAGTTGCGCATCGCTTATCATGGCCCTACGTTTCCTGCCAGCATCACGCGCGAAAGGTGAACGCATGGCACATATCGACTACTTTTTTGCAACCCTCTCCCCATACGTGTATCTGGCCGGGCAGCGGCTGGAACAGATCGCGGCGGAAACCGGCACCACGATCAGCTATAAGCCTCTGGATATTATCGCTTTGTTTGAACGCACCGGTGGGACACCCCCGGCGCAGCGGCACCCAAACCGGATGGCCTGGCGGGCACAGGAACTGCCGCGACAGGCGAAAAAGGCGGGGATGCCGTTTAATCTAAAGCCCGCGCATTGGCCGACCAATGGCGCGCCGGCCTCTTACGCGATCATCGCAGCGCAAAAAACGGGGGGCGGCGATCTGGGGAAACTGGTGTCCAGCATTTCGTCCGCTTGCTGGGCTGAGGAAAAGGATATTGCCGATGACGCAGTGATCCGCGCCTGCCTCGAAGGGGCCGGGTTTGACCCCAACCTCGTGGATAGCGGCCTGCTGGTGGGGGCCGAAACCTATGCCCGCAACCTGGACGAAGCGGTCGAGCGCGGGGCCTTTGGCGCGCCCACCTATATCACCGATAGCGGACAGCTGTTCTGGGGACAGGACCGGCTGGATGATCTGCGCGCCCATCTGAAAGGTGAGCTGTGACAGAATGCGCCTGCCCGCCGTCTGACCTGCATGTGCGGCAGTTCGGGGCCGGGCCATCTCCGGTCCTGGCGCTGCATTGCGGGTTGGGCAGTTCCCGCATGTGGCAGCCCGTCGCCTGCGCGCTAGAGCAGCAGATCCACATGGTCGCACCGGATTTGCCCGGCCATGGGCGCAGCCCGGATTTCGGGGACGGAGACGTGCATGATCAGGCCATGGCCGGTGTCCGTCCACTGCTGCGACCGGGAATGCACCTGGTCGGGCACAGCTTTGGCGGAACACTGGCGCTGCGCCTGGCACAGGAGGCCCCGGATCAGGTCGCGTCGCTGACATTGATCGAACCGGTGCTGTTTGCCGCAGCGCGGGGCCGCCCCGGTTTTGAGGCCCACGCAACCCGCGAGGCAGAATTTGCCGCAGCCTATGAAACCGGCGACAAGATGCTGGCCGCGCGGGTGTTCAACCGGCTTTGGGGCGGAGGCATCCCCTGGGCGCAATTCCCGCCAGCAGCTCAGCGCGATATGGCTGCGCGAATGCCCTTTATCATGGGCACATTGCCCAGCCTCTGGGAAGACTGCCACGGGATGCTGGCCCCCGGCCAGATCGAGCGCCTGACCATGCCGGTCACATTTCTACGCGGCGCGGACAGCGTTCCGATCATGGGCCAGATCCATGCGGGGCTGCAGGCGCGCCTGCCGGATTGGCGCGAAACCGTGGTCGACGGGGCCGGGCATATGCTGGTGGCAACCCATCCCGCGACCGTCGCCCAAACCATCGCGCAGCGCCTCTGATACCGCACCTCTGATACTGGGGCTTTGCGCGCTTCTTCTTGGTAAAAATACCTCCGGGGGAGTCCCGCAGGGACGGGGGCAGAGCCCCCTTTCCCTTACTCGTCGATCATCCGCTTGATCGCGGCGGCATGGGTGGGCGTGGCGCTCAGCACATCAGCGGCCATAGCGCGGGCGTCTTCCAGCACATCGCCATCGCTGATCCGGTCGATCAGACCCCAGGTTGCGGCCTCTTCGACGGTGATTTTCTCGCCTGCCATCAGAACCCGTTTGGCCCGCGCGGGGCCCACCAGCCGGGCCAGACGTGGCGGATCGCTGGGCTGGGGCAGAAAGCCCAGCTTCATCACCGGATAAAAGACCTTGGCGCCGGGCACGGACACCCGCATGTCGCAGGCCAGAAACATGCCCATCGCGCCACCCGCCACCGTGCCATTCATCGCGCAGATCGACAGGCCGGGCAGGCGGGCAATCGCCCCCGACAGACGTTCCCACAAAGGCGAGGTCGCAAGCCCGGCCTTGGCGGCCTCCAGATCCGCCCCGGCGCTGAACACTTTGCCTGTGCCGGTCAGGACCAGAACGCGCGCCTCCTGCGCGGCTTCAGCGATCTCGCTAAGCTGCTCCAGCATTTCGGCGGTCAGGGAATTGGCCTTTTCCGGGCGGTTGATCGTCGCGATCCACAACCCGTCCTCCTGTTTCGTCAGTTCAATCATGTCAGTCCAGCTTTGGCGCGAATGGCATCATCGCGCAGGGAAATTTCATCGCCCAACCAGCTATCAGCCTCGGCCGAACACATCCAGAGCAGGGTGCGCGCGGGCCAGTCCGCCGGGATGTGATCGGACCAGTCCAGCTGGCTGACCGGGTTGATCCCGCTGGCCTTGATGTCCCGCTGCATCTGGGTGGCCACGGTGCCCGGCGACAGGCTGAGCGCGCGGATCCCCTGATCGCCATATTCCTTATGCGCCATGCGGGTCAGCATCAGCGCCCCGGCCTTGGAGCTGCAATAATGCGACCAGGCTTCGACCGGGCCATGGGCCGCGCCGGATCCGATGGTCAGCACCGTGCCGCCGCCCTGTTCCAGCATCACGGGCAGGGCTGCGCGCATCCCGTGGAACACACCTTTGAGGTTGATGTCGATGACTTCGCCCCAGGCATCAGGATCGGCCTCGGCCATGTGGGACACCGGTTCGATCACGCCAGCATTGTTGACCAGAATATCCAGACTGCCATGGGCGGTCAGGCAATTGGCCACGGCCTGTTCGACCTCCCAGTAGCGGGCGATATCGCAGGGGATCGCCACCGCCTGCGGGCCGATTTCCCCGGCCAGATCGGCAATGGCATCGCCACTGCGCGCCAGCAGCGCGACCTTGGCCCCTGCTGCGGCGAACACACGGGCGGTTTCGGCCCCGATGCCCCGGCTTGCCCCGGTGATAAGTGCGGTTTTTCCTGTCAGGTCCATCCTGGCCCCCTTTGTCTGCACAGCGTGGCGAAACCCTTGCTTTCTTACCCTGCAGAGTCAACGCAGGCGGCAGGATAAGCGGAAATTTTCCGAACTTGGGCAAAGGTTTGCACGGTGCCTCGTAATCGCTAGCATGTGGGCATAAGTAAGGAATCCACTGCCTTGACCGGCTGGCTTTGCCGCCTGACACTATTGGCATAAATTTATTCTCTGACAGAGAGGACATCCATGAAACGGCTTACAAGTGTATCGGCGCTGGCTTTTGCAGCGATGACAGCCCCGGCGCTGGCTGATGTCACCCCCCAGCAGGTCTGGGACAATTTCGAATCCTATATGGCGAATTTCGGCTATCAGCTGGAAGGCACCCCCAGCCAAAGCGGCGATGTGCTGACCGTGACCGGCGTGGCCATGTCCATCGAGATGCCCGAGGAAGAGGGCAGCGTAAAAATCGGCATGGGCGATATGATCCTGACCGATCGCGGGGACGGCACCGTTGCCTGGACCTATCCTGACGACGCGCAGTTCACGCTGGACATGAATATCGAAGGCGATCAGGTGAATGCTGTCGTCGACTATGATCACGACGGCCTGGAGATGATCGTATCGGGTGACCCGGATAATATGCGCTATGATTACAGCGCGGCGATGCTGGGCCTGACCCTGTCCAAGCTGGTTGTCGAAGGCGAAGAAATCACCCGCGACATGGCCCGTGCCAAGATGACCCTGAAGGATGTCAGCGGCCATTATGTGTCTGCCACAGTGGATGGTGTGCAAAGCATGGCGCAGGCGATGACTGCGGCGGATCTGATGGTTGATGCGGCCTTCAACGACCCCGAAAGCGACGATGCCGGCACGTTCAACGTGGCCCTGACCGGAATGAGCTATTCCGGCGATGCGTTGATCCCCGAGGGTGCGGATTTCTCTGACCCCGCGGCGATCTTTGGTACTGGTCTGTCCGGTGGCGGCAAGATGACCCATACCGGCGCTGTGATCGACTTTGTCGTCACCGAACGCAGTGGTGCTACGGCTGGCAAGGTGACCACAGAAAGCGGGCGCTTTGATGTGGCCATGTCCGAAGACGCGCTGACCTATGACATCGGCAATACCGGCATGACCGTGAACCTGCAGGGGCCGGAAATCCCGCTGCCGATCGACGCCAAGATGGCGGAAACCGGGTTCAAGTTCGTGGTGCCTCTGAAACCGAATGAAGGCCCGCAGGATGCGGCGCTGGGCATCACCCTGGCCGGGTTTGAAATGAACGAATTGCTGTGGAACATCTTTGACCCAGCCGCCGTTCTGCCGCGCGATCCGGCGACCATCGCCATGAACCTGACCGCCAAGGTCACGCCTTTTGTCAGCCTCTTTGACGAAAAGGCGATGATGGATCTGGAAAGCACCGGTGGGATGCCGGGCGAGCTGAATGCGCTGACCCTGACCGATCTGCAGGTCAAGGCCGCAGGCGGCGAGATCACCGGCACCGGTGCCTTTACCTTTGACAACAGCGATATGGAAAGCTTTGACGGCTTCCCCCGTCCCGAAGGCAAGCTGGACCTGCAAGTGTCCGGTGCCAATGGTCTGATCGACAAGATCATCGCCATGGGTCTGATGGAGGAAAGCGATGCCATGGGCGCGCGCATGATGCTGTCCATGTTCACCGTGCCGGGCACCGCGCCCGATACGGCCAGCTCGACCATCGAAGTCAACGGGCAGGGCCATGTTCTGGCCAATGGCCAGCGCCTGAAATAAGCGCCTGATTTTGCAAGACATAGCGCCGCATCCGGGAAACCGGGCGCGGCGTTTTTTATGGCCTGATTCTCATGGCGTGATTTTTGTGGCCTGTTCAGTCCGGGCTGACCTCGGCCAGGATCCCATCCAGAAAATCCTGCGTGACGGTGTGGCGTTCCTGCGCCAACTGCGCGCCGGTTTGTGTTTGAAACCCGGCTGACAGGTGCAGCAGCTTGGTTTTGAAATGATCCACCGCATAGCGCGTGTCGTCCAGCGCGCGGTGTTCCGCGCTCGGGTCGCTGGCGTCGTGGACCCTGCTGCCCATACGCCCGGCGATGTAAAAACAACGGGCAATCCCGATATGGCCAATGGCATCCAGTCGGTCCGCATCCTGAAGGATCCGGGCCTCGGTGGTTTCTGGGGGGATCTGCGCGGAAAAACTATGCGCTTCAATCGCGTGCACAGTTTGCGCGATGCGCTTTGCCGCCCATCCCTGCGTTTCCAGGATTTCGGCTGCCCGTGCCCCGGCCAGGCGCGAGGCCTGCGCGCGTTGCGGGGAATCCTTGGCCACATTCACGCAGTCATGCAGCAGCGTGGCGGCGGTCAGGATTTCGGCGTCACCGCCCTCGACCGCCATGATGCGACGGACATTCTGCCAGACCCGCAGGATATGGGATAGATCATGCGCGCCATCCTCTGCATCGTCACAGCACAGTGGCAGCAGATGCGCGGCCAGCATCTCATGCGGGGCGAAACGCGGCAGCAGGGCCTTCATCTTGGGGATCTCAAGGCGGGCAGGCCCACACCGGTCGAGTCAAACCCACCATCGGCGGCCAGCACCTGACCCGTGACATAAGACGCCTTGTCAGAGGCAAGGAAACAGATGACCTCGGCCAGCTCGCGTTCGGTCCCATAGCGGTTCAGCGGGATCGCGTCGTGATAGGCGTCGATGATGTCTTGCGTGTGCACGGCCATGGCCAGCTTGGTGCGCACGGGGCCGGGGCAGACCGCATTGACGCGGATGCCATATTCGCCCAGCTCGGCGGCATATTGTTTGGTCAGATGGATCACGGCGGCCTTTGACGTGCCATAGGCGACCCGCAGGGTCGAGGCACGCAGCCCGCTGATCGAGCCGATATTCACAATCGCACCGCGGGTTGCCTTTAGCGCATTGGCGCAGGCCTGCGAACATAGAAAGACACCGTCCAGATTGGTTGCCATGACCCGGCGCCACATCTCGAAATTACAGTCGGCAATGGGGCCGAACTCGGCCACGCCGGCATTGTTGATCAGCGCATCAATACGTCCGGCCCAGGCGCGGGTTTCCCGCACCATCTGCGCCGCGGCCTGCGGGTCCGAGACATCCAGCGGCAGGGCCAGAACAGTGCTGCGGCTTTCGGCAACGGCGGTCAGTTCATCACTGTCGCGGTCAACCATGGCGACCTGCCAGCCCATTTCCAGAAACAGATCGGTTGTGGCCAGCCCGATGCCTCGGGCGGCCCCGGTCACAATGGCGCAATTCTGTGTCATGCGGCTCTCCTCCTGTTTCGCGCGCAGACTGACACGCAAAACAGAACGGGGCCAGACCGGATTTAGCCGCGCATCAGATCAGGCAGATCCCCGGTCAGACCCGCCGCTTCGCGCACAAAGCTGCGGCGCATGGACGGGTTGCCCCCGATCAGTGCCATGCCCATGTCACGTCCCAGTCGCAGCAGCGGGTTGTCGTTTGAAAACAGCCGGTTGAACAGGTCCGTCGCAGCCGCAAGGCTGGCCGTATCCCAGCGCCGCCATTGCGCGTAACGCTCCAGAACAAAGGGGCTGGAGAAGTCTTCGCCGCGCCGCGTGGCATGGATGATCACATGGGCCAGCGCGGCCACATCGCGCAGCCCGGCATTCAACCCCTGACCGGCAATCGGGTGCATCCCATGGGCCGCGTCGCCCACCAGCGCAAGCCGCTCGGCGTGGAAGGCATTGGCCAGCGTCAGGTTCAGCGGATAGGTATAGCGCCCCCCGGCCAGGCTGATCTCGCCGAGGAAATCACCAAAACGCGGGCGCAGCACCTGCAGATATTGGTCGTCCTCCAGCGCGTGTATGGCGCGGGCCTGCGCGTCGGTTTCGCTCCAGACGATGGAGCTGCGATTGCCGGTCAACGGCAGGATGGCCAGAGGTCCGGGCGGTAGGAACAGCTGATGCGCGATCCCGTCATGGGGGTTTTCATGCGCGATGGCGCAGACCAGCGCGGTCTGCCCATAGCCCCAACCCGTGCGGCGGATGCCAGCGCGCGCGGCAGTGCCGCTTTGACGGCCATCGGCCCCAACCAAAAGCCGACCGGTGATCTCGCGTCCCGAGGCCAGAGAAACCTGCGCGCGGCGCGCATCACATTCCTGCGCGATCACGGTTTCGCCCGCCAGATGGGTGATCTGGTCATTTGCTTCCATCGCGTCCAGCAGGGCGCGGCGCAGATAGCGGTCTTCGACCATGTAGCCCATCGGGCCTTCTTCGATTTCGGCGCTGTCGAAATGCAGGCCCAGAAAGACCTGCGCATCGCCGACGCGCCCATCGCTGACCTTGATCTGGTTCATCGGCTGGGCGTTCCCGGCCAGCCCGTCCCACAGCCCCAGCTGCACCAGCATCCGCTGGGAGGACCGCGCCAGCGCATAGCCGCGCCCGTCAAACGCATCCTCGCTGCGGGTGGCGGTGGGCAGGGCATCAATCACGGTGCTGCAAAGGCCCGCCTGTGCGGCGGCAAGCGCCAGCGCGGGGCCATTCAGCCCGCCGCCGACGATGATCAGGTCGCTGTCCATGGGTCAGGACTCCGGGTCTTGTGTCATGGCGCAAATATGGGCTTCATTACGGGATTGTCCATGCGTTTTGCTGCCGCTACCGTCGCAGAAAAAAGAGGGTCCAAGATGAGTGATTTCCAGAACATGACCGCGACGCAGATGGGCCGCGCCATTGGCAAAGGCGATCTGGATCCGGTGGCGCTGGCACAGCACTATCTGGACGCGATCCGCGCGCATCCCATGGGGACACGCATCTATGCCCGTCTGACACCCGACCGCGCCATGGCCGAGGCAGAGGCCGCGCGCCGCCGCGCCGAGCTGGGCCAGCGGCGTTCGCCCCTGGATGGGGTGCCGGTCAGCTGGAAAGACCTGTTCGACAGCGCAGGCGTGGCGACGGAAAGCGGTACAGCCCTGCTGCAGGGGCGTATCCCGGCGCGCGATGCCAAAGTGCTGCGCGATGCGACCTCCATGGGGCTGGTCTGTCTGGGCAAAACCCATCTGTCCGAGCTGGCTTTTTCGGGGCTGGGGCTGAACCCGATCACGGCCACTGCGCCCTGCATTCATGACGTTGATTGCGTGGCGGGCGGGTCTTCGTCCGGGGCGGCGGCTTCGGTGGCGTTTGGGCTGGCGGCGGCGGCGGTTGGGTCGGATACCGGGGGATCGGTGCGGATCCCGTCGGTCTGGAACGACCTTGTTGGGTTGAAAACCACCGTTGGCCGGGTCTCGGTTGACGGGGTTCTGCCGCTGGCGGCGGGGTTCGACAGTGTCGGGCCGCTGTGCCGCACGGTCGAGGATGCAGGCCAGATGCTGGCCGCTCTGGAAGGCACGCGCCCGGCGGATCTGCGCGGTGCGCGCGGCGTCAAAGGGATGCGCTTTGCGCTGTTGCAGACCATCGTGCTGGACGATCTGCGCGATGCGCCTCGCGCGGCCTGGGAACATGCGCTGGACCGGTTGTCGCAGGCCGGGGCCGAGCTGGTCCCGTTCGAGATGCCCGCGCTTAACGGCGCCATGGCCGATGCGGGGGTGCTCTACACCGCCGAGGCCTGGGGCACCTGGGGGCCGCAGATCGAGGCCCAGCCCGACCTGATGTTCCCCCCGATTTATGAACGCTTTGCCGCCGGGGCGGCGCATTCCGGGGCCGATTATGTCGCGGCCTGGCAGCGGCTGGATCAGATGCGCGCCGAATGGGCGCAACAGACAGCTGGCTTTGATGCGGTACTGTGCCCGACCGCGCCGATCACCGCGCCCAATATTCAGCGTCTGTTGGAAGATCAGGACTATTACGTGACCGAAAACCTGCTGGCCCTGCGCAACACGCGGGTGGGCAATCTGGTTGGCGGATGCGCAATCACCCTGCCAACGGGCCTGCCGGGCTGTGGTCTGTCCCTGATGGGCGCGCCCATGGCCGAAGAACGCCTGCTGCGCACCGCCACCGCAATCGAAGAGGCACTGGCCTAAGCCCGGATGGCAGACTCAGCCCTGCCGCAAAATTGCGACATTCCCGCCACAACAGCCGGGGATGCGGCCTTGTTTCTGGACAGGTGCCCCCGGTTTTTCGTATTCTGAACTCTAAACGGGGCGCAGATGATCCCGTATCCGAGGCAGCAAAAGCAGTATTCTCATGTTCCCCGAGCGGTTCTCGAACCTACCGGCCTATGCGTTCCCGCGTTTGCGGGCTTTGTTGGACGTACATGCCCCCGGCGGGCCTGTGCGCCATATGTCCATAGGCGAACCCAAACACGCCTTTCCGCAATGGATCACGGATATCATTGCAGAAAACGCTGCTGATTTCGGCCGCTACCCGGCCAATGACGGCACGCCCGAGCTGCGCGGCGCGATCACGGATTGGGTGGCGCGGCGCTATGGCGTGCAGCTGGATGCCGACACCCAGATCCTGACTGCCAATGGCACGCGCGAAGCGTTGTACAATGCTGGCATGGCGCTGTGTCCCGAGCAAAAGAACGGCGCGCAGCCGCTGGTTCTGATGCCGAACCCGTTTTATCAGGTCTACATGATCTCGGCGATTTCGGTGGCGGCGCAGCCTGTCTTTGTGCCCGCAACCGGCGATACCGGCCATCTGCCCGATTTCAGCCAGCTGCCCGCCGAGGATCTGGACCGCACGGCCATGTGCTATGTGTGCTCTCCGGCGAATCCGCAGGGGGCCGTGGCCGACAGCGCCTATTGGGATCGGCTGATCGCGCTGGCCGAACAGCATGATTTTCAGATCCTCGCGGATGAGTGCTATTCTGAGATCTATCGCGGTGACGCGCCCGAAGGCATCCTGACCGCCGCAGCCCGCAACGGGGCTGACCCGGAACGGGTGCTGAGCTTTCAGTCGCTGTCGAAACGGTCAAACCTGCCTGGTCTGCGGTCGGGCTTTGTCGCCGGTGGCCCGCAAAGCATCCAGCGCATGAAGCAGCTGCGCGCCTATTCCGGCGCCCCGGTGCCGCTGCCCCTGCAGGCCGCCAGCGCGGCTGTCTGGGCGGATGAGGTCCATGTTGAAGAAAACCGCAGGCTCTATGGCCGCAAATACGAGCTGGCCGATGCGATCTTTGGCAATGTGCCGGGCTACCTGTCGCCGCGCGCGGGCATGTTCCTGTGGCTGCCGGTCGAAGATGGCGAAGCCGCGACGCTGAAGCTGTGGCAGGAAACCGGTGTGCGGGTGCTGCCCGGTGCCTATCTGTCGCGCGACACGGATGATGGAAATCCCGGTCATGGGTTTATCCGCGTGGCGATGGTCGCCCCGGAGGCCGAGACCGAGGCAGGGCTGCGGCTGATCCGCGACTGCCTGTATAAAGACTGAAAAATAGCGCCCCAAGGCGCAGAAAATAAAAAGAAAAGAGGCGAGGCATGGCATATCAGACACGGGGCCGAGACCCATTGTTTGACAGCGACACGGCACTGGTGCTGGAAAAGCGCGGGCGCGAGCTGATCGGCATTGCGCTGGTGTTGCTGGGCCTGCTGGCGGCGGCGATGATCGGCTCGGCCACGCCAGATGATCCGTCCTTTATGAATGCCACCGACGCGCCGGTGCAGAACTGGCTGGGGCGCTTTGGCGCGCAGCTGGCGGCGGTGCTGTTCATGATTGTCGGGCTGGGGGCTTGGGCCTTTGTCATGGCCTGCCTGTTTTGGGGCGGGCGCATGGTGCTGCATCGTGACACCGCGCGCGAGCCATGGCGATTTATCCTGCTGCCGGTCTGGATGCTGCTGGCGTCGGTCTATGCGGCGGGCTTCCCCGAGACCTCGATCTGGAATGAACGGGTTGGTCTGGGCGGTCTGTTTGGCGACATGATGATGGGCGCTTGGGTGAATTTCCTGCCATTTTCCGCTGCGGTTGGTGTCAAACTGATGCAGCTGGGCATGGGGCTGGGGATTGTTGCGCTGGGCGCTTATGTGCTGGGCTTTACCCGTGATGAGCTGCGCCGCATCGGTCGGTTCCTGCTGGTCGGGCTGATCATGGGCTATGCCGGGCTGATGACCCTGCTGGGCAAAGGGGCAAATGGGGCCGTGGGGGCTGCGCAGCGCGTGCAGGCCGCTCAGGCACAGCGCCGCGAAACCCGCGCCGCCGCTGCCGCTGAGGCCGCGACCTGGCAGGCCGAACAGGATGCTGTGGCCAGCGCCGCGCCGCTGGTGCAGCGCGCCGATTATGCGATGCCCGAAGCCCCCGAACCGGAGCTGATCGAAGAAGGCCCGGATCCCGATGCCAAGCCCGGCTTGTTCTCGCGGATGCCGACCCTGATCCGCCGCGCGGACCCGGTGATCGAGGACATGCCCGAACCCGAGCTGGTCGAACCGGTGCTGGAAGACACCGCAATCGAAGCGCCGGGCGAAGACCGCGTGCGCGCCAAGATCGCGGATGCGGTGAAATCCCGCCTGCGCGCCCGCCCTGCCGGGGCTGTGGCCGTGCAGCCCGACCCGGACAAGCCGCTGACCAAGGGGCGCGGCCATGGTCCGCAGCCTCTGTTGCTGAACACCGCCCCGGCGCAGGGACTGCGCGCCGAACCGCCGCTGACCGCCGGGTCGGTGCCCTTCGCGCCCGACGATCCGTCCAGCATCGAAGTGCCCCTGCTGGACGATCCGGCAGAGATGCGCGATTTCGACGATTACGGCGCCGATGGGTATGATGACAGCTATGTGCCATACGAGGCCGTGGCCGAAATGGAACCGGATTTCGAAGGCGATTTTGACGCCGATTTCCCTGCGGTGGCTGATGACATGACCGCGCCTGAAATTCCGCCTGCTCCGATCGCCGCGCCCGTGCCGATCCGGCGCGGTGGTGTGCCTTTGCCCGAACCCAAGAAAGTCGTGCAGCAGCCCGTGCGCAAGGAACTCAAGCGTTCCAAACGTGCGCAGGAAGAGGCCGAACCGCAGTTGAAATTCAACGAAGAGGGCAGCGATTACGAATTGCCGCCGCTCAACCTGTTGATGTCGCCCGACCGCATCGAACGCCATGTTCTGTCCGACGAGGCGCTGGAAGAAAACGCGCGGATGCTGGAAACCGTGCTGGATGATTACGGTGTCAAAGGCGAGATCGTTAGCGTCCGCCCCGGCCCCGTCGTCACCATGTACGAACTGGAACCCGCACCGGGTCTGAAAGCCAGCCGCGTGATCGGTCTGGCGGATGACATCGCGCGGTCTATGTCGGCCCTGTCGGCCCGTGTGTCCACGGTGCCGGGGCGCAGCGTGATCGGCATCGAACTGCCCAATGACAAGCGCGAGATGGTCAGCTTTCGCGAAATCCTGTCGACCCGTGATTTTGGCGATGGGACGCAGAAACTGCCGCTGGCGCTGGGCAAGGATATTGGCGGCGATCCCATCGTGGCGAACCTGGCCAAGATGCCTCACCTGTTGATCGCGGGGACCACCGGCTCCGGTAAATCCGTGGCGATCAACACGATGATCCTATCGCTGCTGTATAAACTGACGCCCGAAGACCTACGTCTGGTCATGATCGACCCCAAGATGCTGGAACTGTCGGTGTATGACGGCATCCCGCATCTGCTGTCCCCGGTTGTGACCGACCCGAAAAAGGCGGTTGTCGCCCTGAAATGGGTCGTGGGCGAGATGGAAGACCGCTATCGCAAGATGTCCAAGATGGGCGTGCGCAATATTGACGGCTATAACAGCCGTGTGGCGGATGCGCTGGGCAAGGGCGAGATGTTCTCGCGCACGGTGCAGACGGGCTTTGACGATGAAACCGGCGAACCCGTGTTCGAAACCGAAGAATTCGAGCCCAAGAAAATGCCCTATATCGTCGTGATCGTCGACGAGATGGCCGACCTGATGATGGTGGCAGGCAAGGAAATCGAAGCCTGTATTCAACGCCTTGCACAGATGGCGCGGGCCTCGGGCATTCACCTTGTTATGGCGACACAGCGCCCGTCGGTGGATGTGATCACCGGCACGATCAAGGCGAACTTCCCGACGCGGATTTCCTTCCAGGTGACGTCGAAAATCGACTCGCGCACCATTCTGGGCGAAATGGGGGCTGAACAGCTGCTGGGCATGGGCGACATGCTGTATATGGCGGGCGGCTCCAAGATCACGCGCTGCCACGGGCCCTTTGTCAGCGACGAAGAGGTCGAGGAAATCGTGAACCACCTTAAGGCCTTCGGCCCGCCGGAATATGTGTCGGGCGTGGTCAGCGGCCCGGACGAGGACAAGGCAGGCGGCATCGACGCTGTGCTGGGTCTGAACACCGGCGGCAATACCGGTGGCGAGGATGCGCTGTATGATCAGGCGGTGGCGATTGTGATCAAGGATCGCAAATGCTCGACCTCTTATATCCAGCGCAAACTGGGCATCGGCTATAACAAGGCCGCGCGCCTGGTAGAGCAGATGGAGGACGAACAGGTCGTCAGCGCCGCCAACCATGTGGGCAAGCGCGAAATCCTGGTGCCAGAGCAATAAGATTTAGGGACTGCGGGGCAGGGGGCTGCGGCCCCCGCGGCCCGGCCTATAGAAACGACAAAAGGGCGTGCCGAGGCGCGCCCTTTTTGCTGTGTTCTGGTCCTTGGTGCTGTGGCCTCAGGCGCTCAGCGCATCCGGGCTGCGGAACAGCGGCAGGCTGGTCGCCGCCCAGTCGCGCACCGCGCGCCATTGCGGCGACAGGTCAAGAACCTCAACCATTTGAATGTCATAGGCGGTGACATCGCAGGCCTGCGCCACGCGCCGCCAGAAAATATCCAGCGCCTCCAGCTGCTCTTCGTCCAGCGGGATGTCCTGCGTCAGGGGCAGGTATTCCTCGACCATATTGATGATCTCGATCGCGCCATATCGGGCGATGGTGTCAAAGCTCGCGGCCAGGGACAGCAGGTTTTCAATCCGCTTGCGGACCTGCTTTTGGGTCAGTTGTGAAGTTCCGTATCTCATGAAGATAGGCTTAAGTGCCTGTTAAGTCTGGGAAAAGCGATTCGGGTGAGATACATATTTTGTCCACATGGTGTTCCCCAACAAATGGGATAACCCCCGACTTATCCCCGGAGTTACCCCAAAACCCGGTTTGATCCAGCCGTATTTGCACCAAATACAGGGGATTTAAGGGCGAATCGACTCGATCGGCCTGATTTCGCCATGTGGAAAACCAGAGCAGAGCTTCCCCTTGATGCCCTGTGCTGTGGCCCCGATATACAGTGTCGGACCGCCGCTATCGCCTAACAGACAGGTTTCTGGCACAAGCAGGCAAGGTTAACGAGGAAGGAAGAGCAGATGCGCAGAATCGCAACGCTGGCCGTGACGCTGATCGCGCTGGCCGCGCCCGCCAAGGCCGACAAACTCTCGCTGAACGAGATCTCGGCCTATCTGAACACGATTCAGACAGCGAGCAGCGATTTCACTCAGATCAACGGGGATGGCACTATTTCCACCGGGACGATTGCGATCAAACGACCCGGCAAGGTGCGGTTTGATTATAACCCGCCGGAACGCGCGCTGGTGCTGGCCTCGGCCGGGTCTGTCTATATCCTGGACCGCAAGCTGAATGCGCAGCCCGAAACCTACCCGCTGCGCCGGACGCCGCTGTCAATCATTCTGGCGCGCAATGTCGATCTGGCAGAGGCCGGCATGGTGCGCGGCCATAGTTATGATGGCACCGCGACGATTGTGACAGCACAGGATCCCAAACGCCCGGAATACGGGTCGATCCAGCTGAAATTCACCGGCGATCCGGTCGAGTTGCGCCAATGGGTGATCACCGATGGCAATGGGGGCCAGACCACCGTGGTGCTGGGGGGGCTGGAAAAGGTCAGCCTGCCGAACCGGCATTTCTATATCGAGCCCGAGCTGGCAAAGCTGCGCCGCTGAGGCGCGGCCACAGCGACTGTCATAGGTCATCAAGACAACGAAAAAGGCCGCATCCCGAGGGACGCGGCCTTTCTTTTGGTCTGTCAGAAACCTGATCAGGCAGCCAGAGCGCCTTTGGCCTGCTCGACGATCGCACCGAAGGCTTCGGGCTCGTGAACAGCGAGGTCGGCCAGGATCTTACGGTCGACTTCGATACCGGCCAGGTTCAGGCCGTTGATGAAACGCGAATATGTCAGCGATTCATCATGCGCACGCACAGCCGCGTTGATCCGCTGGATCCACAGCGCGCGGAAGTTGCGCTTGCGGTTCTTACGGTCGCGGGTTGCGTATTGGTTGGCCTTGTCAACCGCCTGTGCCGCCACCTTGAAGGTGTTCTTGCGGCGGCCATAGTAACCTTTGGCCTGCTTGACGATTTTCTTGTGACGCGCGTGGGTGACGGTTCCGCCTTTTACTCGGGGCATCTTTAATCCTCCTGATTAGCGGTCGTAGGGCATGTAGCCCTTGACGATCTTGGCGTCGGGGGCAGACAGGGTGGTGGTGCCGCGAGCATCGCGGATGAATTTCTTATGGCGTTTGATCATGCCGTGGCGTTTGCCGGCCTGACCAGCCATGACCTTACCGGTCGCGCTGACCTTAAAGCGCTTTTTGGCGCTCGACTTTGTCTTCATCTTGGGCATTTCGGATCTCCGATCTTGGGCGCGACTCGGCATGCCACATGGGCCGGACGCGCGGTTGGATGGCGTCGTATAAAAGGCAGTATCAAAGATGGCAAGAGAGTCAGCCGATGAATTTGCCGATCACGCGATACAAAACCTGCGGGATCTCGTGCAGGTCATACCCACCCTCTTTGCCGTTGATCGCATAGACCATCATGCCCCCGGCAATAATGGCAACGATCGCAGCGACACGCGGGGCGCGGCCATCGGCAAAGGCCGACACAATCGCCGGGATGGACAAGACGCCCAGGGCCATGCCCATAATCAAAGTCGTATCGGGATCCAAAGTCATCTGCGGCCCATTCGTTACTGTACGGGCCATGATAGCCCGAAACCGAGGCTTCGGGCAAATCTCAGCTGTAGAGGATCTGATTTATTCCGGGTCGGTGCTGTAGATCAGACGCTCATCACAGGGCGCGACCCGCAGAATATTGGTGGTGCCAGGAATGTTGAAAGGCACGCCGGCGGTGACAACGATCTGGTCGCCTTCGCCTGCAAGGCCAATCTTACGTGCGGCGCGGGCGGCATTGACGACGGCCTGTTTGAACCGCTCCAATTGCCCGGTCATGACGCAGGAGGTGCCCCAGGTCAGGGCCAGCCGCCGCGCGGTGCTGCGTTTCGAGGTCAGGGCGATGATCGGCACGCGCGGGCGTTCCCGCGCGACCAGCGCAGCGGTGGTGCCCGACGAGGTAAAGCAGCAGATCGCCTTGATATCCGTGGTTTCCGCGATTTCGCGTGAGGCGGATACGATGCCATCTGCGATGGAGGACCGGTCGACCTTGCGGCTGGATTCGATGATCTGACGGTAGGTGTCGTCGCTTTCGACCTCGACTGCGACGGCGTGCATGGTGCTGACCGCTTCGACCGGGTATTGTCCGGCGGCCGATTCCGCCGACAGCATGATGGCGTCCGATCCTTCGTAGATCGCGTTCGACACGTCGCTGACCTCGGCGCGGGTGGGCATGGGCGATTCGATCATGGATTCCAGCATCTGCGTCGCCACGATCACCGGCTTGGCCGCTGCGCGGCATTTGCGCACCAGACGTTTCTGGATCGGCGGGACATTCTGCACCGGCAGTTCCACGCCCAGATCGCCCCGTGCGACCATGATGCCGTCCGAGACTTCGAGGATTTCGTCAAAGCTGTCCACCGCGGCGGGCTTTTCGATTTTCGACAGGATCGCGGCGCGGCCATTCACCAGCTCGCGCGCATCCCAGACATCTTTGGCCCGCTGCACAAAACTGAGCGCCAGCCAGTCCACGCCAAGCGCGCAGACAAATTCCAGGTCGCGCTTGTCCTTGTCCGACAGCGCCGCCAGGGGCAGCACCACATCGGGGACGTTCACGCCTTTGCGGTTGGAAATTGTGCCGCCCGTGACCACGGTGCAATTGGCGTGATCGCGGCTGCAATCCACCACGCGCAGGCGGATCTTGCCGTCATTGACCAGCAGATGTGCGCCGGGTTCCAGCGCGGCGAAAATTTCGGGATGGGGCAGCTGCACGCGGGTCTTGTCGCCGGGCGTGTCGTCCAGATCCAGGCGGAATGTGTCGCCCCATTCCAGCTCTTCTGCTTCATTGGCAAAAACGCCCAGCCGCAGTTTTGGCCCCTGCAGGTCGGCCAGAATGGCGATGGGGCTGTCCAGATCCTTTTCGATCTGCCGGATGATCCGGTGTTTTTCTTCGATTTCTTCGTGGCTGCCATGGGACATGTTCAACCGGAACACATCGGCCCCGGCTTCGTGCAGGGCGCGGATCATCTCGTAATCGGAACTGGCGGGTCCAAGTGTTGCTACGATCTTGACGTTGCGATCTCTGTTCATGCTCTTGGGCCTCCTGGCGGTCTGTGCGATTGCGCTGCAGCAAATTTCCGGTACCGCTAACATGTGCGTCTTTTCCCCGCAATTCCCTTTGCGGCGGATCTTGCCAATCTGTTGCAGGCAAGGGATGACAGACGTATGACATATACCCCCTATGAGATCGAGGGCGAGGCCCGAAACAGCCGCTGGCTGATCACCTGTGACCATGCGCGCAACACGGTGCCGCCGGATCTGGGGGGCAGTCTGGGGCTGCCGGATGCGGATATGGCTCGCCACATTGCCTTTGATCCGGGGGCGGAGGGCGTGTCGCGCGCGCTGGGCCGGGCGCTGGACGCGCCGGTGATCCTCAGCAATTTTTCCCGGCTGGTGATTGACCCCAATCGGGGCGAAGACGATCCGACCCTGTTGATGAAGCTGTATGACGGGTCGATCATTCCCGGCAATCGCCACGCCGATGCGGCCGAGCGCGAGCGCCGCCTGAACGCCTATCACCGCCCCTATCATGCCGCGCTGGAACAGCTGGCGGCGCGGCGCGCGGACACGGTGATCGTTGCGGTGCATTCCTTTACCCGCCAATTGAGGGGGCGCCCAACCCGGCCCTGGCATGTAGGGATCCTGCACGCCTGGGATTCGCGCCTGTCCGATCCGTTCATTGCCGCGCTAGAGGCCGAACCGGATCTTACTGTCGGGCGCAACCAGCCCTATCCGGGCCATCTGCCGGGCGATGCGGTGGACCGCCACGCGCTTAAACATGGCCGCAACAACACCCTGATCGAGCTGCGCAACGACCTGATCGAAACGCCACAGCAGCAAGAGGCCTGGGGCCAGCGCCTTGCCCCCATGCTCGAGGCCGCACTGGCGCAGGTGCCCGATTGATCCCTTGATCCGGGGCGGATTGAAAACCGCGCCCCGGATCCCCACATTTCAAGCGAATGAGGCATTCGGAAAGGACGCCACATGACCCTTGAAACCCTGACCACTTTCTTTGGCTGGCTGGCGGTTCTGAATATCGGCCTGCTGATGGTCATGACCCTGTTCATCTGGGTGTTGATGGATTGGGCCAGTTGTTTTCATGCACGTCTGTTCGGTCTGGATCAACGCGATGTGCGCCGGGCCTTTTACGGCTATCTGGCGCAGTACAAATTGCTGACGCTGATCTTTGTGATTACGCCCTATGTCGCACTGAAACTGATGTAATCGCCGCTGCGGCGTGATTGTCCGGGGCCTGCCGCGCTGCTAGGCTGGCCGCCAATCAGTGACCCAGACAGGAACCGATCCTCATGGACGACCAGACCCGCCTCGAAATCGAAGCCGCCGCCTTTCGCCGCCTGCGCCAGCACCTGATGGAAGAGCGCACCGATGTACAGAATATCGACATGATGAATCTGGCGGGCTTCTGCCGCAACTGCCTGTCGCGCTGGTACCAGGAGGCCGCGAATGAGCGTGGCATCGACATGGACAAGGCCGAGGCGCGCGAGATCTATTACGGGATGCCGTTTGATCAGTGGAAAGCACAATACCAGACCGAAGCCAGCGCCGACAAACAGGCCGCATTCGAGGTCGCATTCAAGGAAAACGTGACCGACAAATCCTGACGGCCAGATGGCGCGGTTGTTAACGCCGCGCCATATAAGCCAGCCGCACAAAGGCGCGTTCGACCAGCGCCAGCGCCGGGGCTTTCTGCCCGGCCGAGCGCAGAGTGAGGTCGGTATCCATCAACACCTCCAACGCCATCTCCAGCCGATCCGCGCCCCAGCCCTGCGCCTGGCGCAGCATCCGGTCGCGGCGTGGGCCAAAGATTGGCGGGCGCATCCGGGAAATTCCCTGCGCTGGCCCGCCCGGTGCCGAAGCCACGGCATAAAGTGTACGGAAATGGCGCATCCCCATGATCAGCAGGGTCACAGGCTGCACGTTCTGCGCGGCAAGGCGCTGCATCACCGGGGCGATTTCGGTTGTGCGGCCTTCGGCCAGAACATGCAGGATCTCGTCCATCTCGGCCTCGACCGAGGCGGGGGCCATCAGTGTGACCTCGTCCGGGGAGAGCGGGCTGTCATCGCCCAGCTTGTACAGCGCGACCTTTTCCAGCGTCTGGCGGAAATCGCCGGGGGTCAGATCGCGCGCCAGATGTTCCAGCGCGCCCATGGCATCGCCCGACACATTGGCCAGACCGGCGCGTTTCAACTCGGCCTCGATTTCGGCGCGGCTGGGCGGGTCGTTATACAGACCGGCGGCAAAGGCATTGGGCGCGGCTTCGAACAGTTTGCGCAGGGCTGATCGTGTGGTCAGCTGACCAGCCGTGGCCACGATCTGCGCATCGCCGGGGTTCCAATCCTTAAGCGCGGCACCAAACAGTTTGGACAGCCCGTCGGTGGCTTCTTCGACCAGAACGGCGCGCGGGCCGGGGAAAAAGCCCTGCGCCTTGACCGCATCCAGCAGCGCCGCGCCATCCTTGCGCAGCTCGGCCCCCGTCAGGCGGGTCAGGCGCATTTCCTCTTCGCCATTTGGGCCGACCATATTGGCGATACAGTCCTGCCGTTTCATGGCGACACGCATTGTGTCCTCGCCATAAATCAGCAGGGCCGCCGTCGCCGGGTCAGGCCGGGCGAAAAACCCGTTTGCGTCGCGCGGCGACAGTTTCATGCGGGGGCGGGCAGGTCAGGGGCCTGCAGGATCAGCGCATCCACAACCTGATCGGCCAGCAAGACCATCAGCCGGTCGCGCGCATCGCGTTCTGCCGCCAGCGTGGCGACGGTGCTGCCCGTGGTGGAATAGCCGGTGAACGCATCGGTTGCCGATACCAGCAGAACGTCACCGGTGCCCGCATCGCTTAGATGGAACGCGACCTTGCCGATCAGACGATAGCGCGTGATCGTCCCGGCAGAGGTGGTGCCCAGATCCTGCTGTGACACGGTGATCGTCGTGCCAAGGCGATAAGCGTCGCCAAAGCCACGCCCCATCCGTTCTTCGAATCGCTGATTGAAGCCAAAATCATCGGGGGTTTTGGGCGTCTCCAACGCGATCCGGCCCTGCAGCCGCGTCGCACCGCCGCCCGGCCCATAGGCCGGGGTGAACCCGCAGCCGGCAAGGCCCAGCCCCGCCAGCCCGATACTGAGGAAATTTCTGCGATTACACGACCACATTGACGATCCGCCCCGGCACAACAATCAGCTTTTTCGGCTGGCCCCCGTCGAGGGCCTTGACCACAGCTTCATGTGCGAGGGCAGCTTTTTCAACCTCTTCCTTCGGCATATCGCGCGGAACGCTCATTTCGCCGCGGCGTTTGCCGTTGATCTGGATCGGCAGGGTCACGCTGTCTTCGACCAGCATCTTTTCATCCGCCTTGGGCCACTTGGCATTGGCAATCAGCCCTTCGCCCCCCAGCAGCTGCCACAGTTCTTCGGACAGGTGCGGCGTCATGGGCGACATCAGCTGGACCAGCGTCTTGGCAGCGAATGTCTTGGCCTCCGACCCGGCGCGGGATTTCTGCAGCGCGTTGGTGAACCCGTAGAGCTTGGCGATGGAGGCGTTAAAGCCAAAGCTTTCGACGCCCATGGTCACATCGTGGATTGCCTTGTGGGTTTCGCGCAGCAGGGCCTCGTCCTCTTTGGTTTCGGCCACGTCGCCGCCCGCGATTTCCGAGACGATGCGATAGACGCGCGCCAGATGTTTATGCGCCGCTTCTGCGCCCGAGGCCGTCCATTCCACGTCGCGCTCCGGCGGGCTGTCAGACAGCACAAACCAGCGGGCGGTGTCGGCACCGTATTGCGCGATGATCGCCATGGGATCGACCACGTTGTTTTTCGACTTGGACATCTTGGCAGACGGCACGATGTCGACCTCGCGCCCGTCTTCCAGATAGCCCTTGCCGTCGCGCAGCGTGACCTCTTCGGGGTAGTGATAGACCGGGCGGCCATCATCGCCCATGGTCTTGTAGATCGCATGGGTGACCATGCCCTGCGTGAACAGCGCGTTGAACGGTTCGCGGGATTTTTCCGGCAGGTGGCCGCAGATATTCATCGCGCGGGCAAAGAAGCGCGAATACAGCAGGTGCAGAATCGCGTGTTCGATGCCGCCGATATACTGGTCGACATTCATCCAGTATTCGGCCTCGGCCAGATCGGTCGGGGTATTGGCGCGCGGCGCGGTGAAGCGGGCGAAATACCAGGACGAATCGACAAATGTGTCCATCGTGTCGGTTTCACGCGTCGCCGGGGCACCGCATTTCGGGCAGGCACAGTTGCGCCAGGTCGGGTGGCGGTCCAGCGGGTTGCCGGGAATGTCAAAGGACACATCATCGGGCAGCGTGACCGGCAGGTTTTCTTTCTTTTCAGGCACCACGCCGCAGGTATCGCAATGCACGACAGGGATCGGGCAGCCCCAGTACCGCTGGCGGGACAGGCCCCAGTCACGCAGGCGGAATTTTTCAACGCCTTTGCCCCAGCCATCCTTTTCCGCCAGATCAATCGCGGCCTCGACCGCCTGATCGCCGGTCTGTTCTGCCGCCCCGGCAAAGCCCCGCAGATAGGTGACTTTTTCGGTTTTGGCGGGCACGAAGGCCTCGGTGATGTCTTCTTCGCCAAAGACGGGGATGATCGGCAGATCGTATTTGCTGGCAAATTCATAATCGCGCTGATCATGCGCTGGGCAGGCAAAGATCGCGCCGGTGCCGTAATCCATCAGGATAAAGTTGGCGATCCAGACCGGCAGTTCCCAATCGGGGTTCAGCGGGTGTTTGACCCGGATGCCGGTATCGACGCCCAGCTTTTCGGCCTTTTCCAGCGCCTCGGCGGTGGTGCCGCCTTTGCGCATCTCGGCGATTTTTGCTGCGATTTCGGGGTTTTCCGCTTCAAGCGCCTTGGAGATCGCATGATCGGGGGAAATGCCGACAAAGCTCGCGCCCATCAGCGTGTCGGGGCGGGTGGTGTACACGGTGATCGGGTCGCCCGCATCAGTGCGCTCAAACGAAAACTCCAGACCGCGCGATCGCCCGATCCAGTTTTCCTGCATCAGACGGACCTTGGCAGGCCAGTTTTCAAGGCCGTCCAGCGCATCGACCAGCTCGCCCGAGACATCGGAGATCTTAAAGAACCACTGCGTCAGTTCCTTGCGCTCGACCTCGGCACCGGAACGCCAGCCCTTGCCGTCGATCACCTGTTCATTGGCCAGAACCGTCATGTCCACCGGATCCCAGTTGACCACGGCGTTTTTGCGATAAACCAGATCGTTTTCCAGGAAATCAATGAACAGCGCCTGCTGCTGGCCGTAATATTCCGGGTCGCAGGTGGCGAACATGCGCGACCAGTCCAGACCAAAGCCCAGCGGCTTCATCTGGCCGACCATCGTGTCGATATTGTCGTAGGTCCAGGTTTTGGGGTGGCCGCCGCTGGCCATGGCCGCGTTTTCTGCAGGCATCCCAAAGGCGTCAAACCCCATCGGGTGCAGCACGTTATGCCCGGTCGACAGTTTGTAGCGCGCGATCACATCGCCCATCGTGTAGTTGCGCACATGGCCGATATGGATGCGGCCCGACGGGTAGGGGAACATCTCCAGCACATAATATTTGGGCTTGTCACCTTCGCGGGTGGCCTGGAAAGTCCCGGCCTGTTCCCAGGCGTCTTGCCATTTCTTTTCGATCTCGGCTGGGGCGTAACGCGACATCTGTCATCCTCTGGAATACGGGGGCGTGCTTTGTGCGGCGTGATAGGGGTTCGGGGGCCTCCCGTCCAGAGCCGCGCGGCATTTCGGTCCCGGTTGCGGCTGGCCTGTGCCATACCCCATTGGCCTTATGGCCCGGAAATGGCACAAGAGCACAAAGATAGACGTGACAGGCGCAGTTTGATGAAAATCCTTATTATCCACCAGAATTTCCCCGGACAGTATAAACATCTGGCGCCTGCGCTGGTGCGTCAGGGGCACGAAGTCGTTGCGCTGACCTGCAAGGTCAAAAAGCCGACCACCTGGAATGGCGTCAAGGTCATCCCCTATGAAATCAAGGGCGGCAGCAGCCCGCAGATCCATCCCTGGCTGGCGGATTTCGAAACCAAGCTGATCCGCGCGACCTCCTGTTATCGCGGGGCGCGTGTGCTGAAACAGCAGGGGTTCGAACCCGATGTGATCTGCGCCCATCACGGCTGGGGCGAATCCATGTTCCTGAAAGATGTCTGGCCCAATGCGCGGCTGGGTCTTTATTGCGAACTGTATCACCTGACCGACAAACCCTTCTTCAATTTTGACCCGGAATTCCCGTCAAAGAATCCCGAAGGCGATGTTCTGCGGATTCGCATGAAGAACATGAACAACCGCCTGCACGAGGAAATCATGGATGCGGGGATCAGCCCGACCCGGTTCCAGGCCTCGACCTTCCCGGATCGCTGGCAGGATCGCATCAGCGTGACCCATGACGGGATCGACACGCTGACTTGTGCGCCCAACCCCGATGCGGTGCTGGATGTGGGGGATGGCAAGACGCTGACCCGCAATGACGAGGTCATCACCTTTATCAACCGCAACCTAGAACCCTATCGCGGCTATCACATCTTTATGCGCGCGCTGCCCGAGATCCTGAAACGCCGCAAGAACGCCCATGTGGTGATGCTGGGCGGGGACGAGGTCAGCTATGGCTCCAAGGCACCGGACGGCAAGACCTGGAAACAGATCTATATCGACGAGGTGCGCGGCCGTATTCCGACACCACATTGGAACCGCGTACATTTCATGGGGCGTGTGCCTTATGAAACCTATCTCTCGATGATCCAGGTCAGCCGGGCGCATGTTTATCTGACCTATCCCTTTGTTCTGTCCTGGTCCCTGCTGGAAAGCATGAGCGCGGGCTGTGCGATCCTGGCCAGTGACACCGCGCCGGTCAAAGAGGTCATGACCGAGGGCGAAAACGGCATCATGGTCGATTTCTTTGACAAAGAGGCGCTGGTGGACCGTCTGTGCGATCTGCTTGAGGATGAACCGCTGCGCGGCCATCTGGGTGAGACCGCGCGCAAATATGTGCAGGAAAACTATGACCTGCAGACCATCTGTCTGCCCAAACATGTGGAGTGGGTGAACAAACTGGCCGAGCTGCCGTCGCGTCCGATCATCGACTGACACGGTTTCATCCGGGGCTTGCCAGAAAAAAACGCCCGAAAAAAGAAAAGCGCCGCTCCGGTTTCGGGCGGCGCTTTGCGTTTCGGGGATGTCCCCAGGTCTTACAAGCGGTCTTACAACCGGCTGTCGCGGGCGCGGATCTGACGCGCACGGGTCAGGATCGCATCCTCAATCGCGCGGGTGGTGCTGGCCGCTGCCGGGCCAGAGCGCGTCATCAACGCGACATTCAGTGACCGAGCATCCAACGCCGGGTCACTGACATAGATCGTCGCGCGATAGGCTTTGCCGCCCCCCGGAGGGGTGCCAAACCCGGTGGTGATCACACCGGTAAAGGGATCCACTGATTCCACCGGCAGGAAGCTCAGCGTTTCCAGCGCGGCGTTCCAGATGTATCTGTTCACCGCGCCGACCTGACCGGCATCCTCGCGCGGGCGGAACAGATCCCAGATTGTTCCGCGCGGTTTGCCGCGATCACCATAGACAATATCGTCGATGATTTCATCCGCAGGGGGCGTTTCCACAGGCTGCGCCGGGCCGCGATTGCCGCCGAAAACACCGCAGCCGGACAATGTCATGAGGCTAATCCCCAGTGCCAGCCCCAGTGCTGTTCTCTTATTACTCATATGCAGCCTCCTGCAGTACCGCAGTATTGGTCAAATTTCTCTTTGAATACTCGGGCGGGGCTGCGGCGGCAAGCGATCAATGAATCAGGCGTTTTTGCGCAGGGGGCCGACTCGGGAATATCGGCACGCGCCGGGCGGGGCGTTGGTAGGGCAGGATGTGAATGCAAGTGGGGGCACACGATTCATTTCTGAAATGTCGGATTATCGCAGCGAAATTGGCGGGTTCTTGCGCAATGCTGTTTCATATTCAGGCGCGGGTCCGGGGGCTTGTGGCAATTGCGCATCACTGCCCCCCTTGTTGCATTCTCAGGTTTTCGCGGTGCTTGCAAAGGCAGGGGCTGGGGGCGCATAGACAGGGCATCAAAGCCGGGCAACCCGGTTTGGTACGTGCTAGAACACATGAGGGAAACAATGAAAAAGATCCTTTTCGCGACCACCGCTCTGGTTGCCTCCGCTGGCTTCGCAGCCGCAGACGTTAACATCACCGGCTCCGCCGAAATCGGCATCGTTGGCGGCAGCGATGACGCAAAAGACGTTGACGTGAACACCCAGTTCCACACCGACATCGACGTTGTCTTCTCCATGTCCGGCGAAGCAGACAACGGCCTGACCTTCGGTGCGACCGTTGACCTGGACGAGTCGGAAGGCGCAGCCCCCGCTCTGGAAAACGACGCTGACGATGGCGGCGCGGTCTTCTTTGTTGCTTACGGCAACGCACGTCTGGACATGGGCGACACCGACGGTGCTCTGGACGCAGTCATGCAGGAAGTGGCACTGGTTGCCGGTTCGATCGCTGACGACGAAACCCTGCACGCTGGTTACAACGGCAACGCCACTCTGGACGGCACAGAAGACGGCCAGATCGCTCGCTTCTCCTACACCTTTGACGCTTTCACTGGTCACCTGTCGATCGAGCAGGGCGACAATGGTGCAAGTGGTAAGGACCCTGTAACTGGTGTGGAAGCTGATGAAGACATCTGGGGCCTGGGTGTTCGTTACTCCGCAGAGCTGTCCAACCTGACCCTGGGTGTTGGTCTGGGCTATCAGTCACAGAACGATATGGCCACCGCATGGGGCATCTCGGTTGACACCGCGTTCGCAAACGGCCTGACAGCGGCTGTGAACTACTCCGAAATCAACTACGATGATGATCTCGCGAACGATGCAACTCAGACGCACTGGGCAATCGGCGTGGGTTACACCATGAACGCTCTGTCGATCGGCGTGAACTACGGTGAATACACCAACCAAGGTGGCGATGAGAACGAAGATAACTCCGGTTTTGGTCTGGCTGCATCCTACGACCTGGGTGGCGGTTTGACTGCTCAGCTGGGTTATGGTTCGTCCAACTACGGCAAAGATTCGGCTGACGACGACCGCGACAGCTGGTCGCTGGGTCTGGCGATGTCCTTCTAAGGACACCAGCCTTACGGCAAAGAGAGAGCAGGCCTTGTGCCTGCTCTTTTCTTTTTGGAGGGCAGGGGTTAGCTAATTGGCATGTTGCGCCCATCCCAGCCTACCCTGACCAAAGACCAATTGCTGCAAACCGCTCAGGCCCATCTGCGGGCAGAGCGTTTTTCCAAGGCCCGCGCCTTGTATGAAAAATTGCGCGATGCGGCCCCGGCCCGCGCAGAGGCGCATATCTATCTGTCCCGACTTGCCTATGAGCAGGGCGACAGAGATACCTGCCTGACAGAGCTTGCTACTGCGCTGGAAAAAGACCCCGACAATGCCCGGTTGTGGCAACATGCGGCGGACCGCTATCGCCATTTTGATGCGCAGGATCTGGCGTTGCGGGCCTTTGATGCCGCCATTGCGCTGGACCCAAAATCCATTGCGCCACGGGCTGAACGGGCGCTGTATCTGCAGACATTGGGTCGGTTCGAGGCCGCGTCGAAAGCCTATCGCAAGTTGTTGAAAGGCGCGCCCCGCGATGGTCAGCTATATCGCATGGCTTTGCCCAGTTTGAATCTGAAGCCGGCGGATCCGTTGCGGCGCCAGATGGCGCGGCTTTGGTCCGACAAGACCCTGCCGGATCAGGGGCGCTTGCATCTGGGTTTCGCTTTGGCGCAGGCGGAGCAGGATCCCAAACGCATGTTTGGTTTTCTGGATCGGGCGAATGCGTTGCAAAAGGCCGCGCATCCGTTTGACCGTGCCGCCCATGCCGAGGAATATCGCGCCGTTCTTGCCGCGCAGGATGGCGATTTGACCCCAGTGGGGGAGACAGACGCACCCCGCATGGTTTTTGTCACGGGAATGCCGCGATCAGGCACCACACTGGTTGAACAGATTTTGGCCGCACATTCAGAGGTAACAGCCGGGGGCGAAATGGCCCACGCGCTTTCGTTGGCTTATAAACATTTCGGCCATGCCGCCGCCATGACCCGAGGTGACGATACGGCGATCCAGCGGTTTGCGGCTCGGTATCATGCGTTGGTGCAGCGGGATTGCGGGCAGGCGCATCCGGTCGTGACGGATAAGGCGATCATGTCGCATCTGATTATGGGCCTGTTGCATCGCGCTTTGCCGGGTGTGCGCTTTGTCGTGGTGCAGCGTGATCCGCGTGACATTGCGCTGTCGATCTATCGCAACCATTTTGCTTTGGGCACTCATGCTTATAGCTGTGATCTGGCGGATATTGCTTTTGTGATCAAAGCTTTCCGTCGCAATATTGCCCACTGGAAACAGCGCCTGCCAGGGGTGATTCATGAGGTGCGGTATGAGGATCTGGTCAGCGATCCCGAACCGCAGGCGCGGGCGCTTGTCGCTGCTGCTGGGCTGGATTGGCAGGATCAGTGCCTGTCTTTCCACGAGAAAAAGGGGGCGGTCCAGACCTTGAGCCTTGCGCAGGTGCGCCAACCGATTCATGCAGGGCGGCGCGAAGCCTGGCGCCGCTATGAGGCCCAGCTGCAGCCCTTTATCGACGCCTGGGGAGATGAGCCATGGGACTGAGTGAGATCGAAAACCGGATCAGCGCCGCCTGCAAAAAGGCCGGGCGGGATCGGGCGGATGTGCAATTGATCGCGGTCAGCAAGGTGCAGCCCAATGACCGCGTCGCTGCGGTGCTGGATCAGGGCCATCGCCTGTTCGGCGAAAATCGTGTGCAGGAGGCCGCAGGCAAGTGGCCCGATTTCCGCGCCAGCTATCCCGGTGCTCAGGTTCATCTGATCGGCCCGCTGCAAAGCAACAAGGCGCGGCAGGCCATGGGGCTGTTCGAAGCGATCCATTCCGTGGACCGCCCCAAGCTGGCCCAGGCGATTTCGCGCCTTGCTCAGGAAGAGGGGCGCTGCCCTGATCTGTTCATTCAGATCAACACTGGGGAAGAGCCGCAAAAGGCCGGGATCATGCCCGCGCAAGCGGATGATTTCATTAAAGACTGCCGTGACTTGGACCTGCCGGTGCGTGGCCTGATGTGCATCCCCCCGGTCGAAGAAACCCCATCGCTGCATTTTGCGCTGCTGGCCAAGATCGCGGCGCGCAACGGGCTGAGCGGGCTGTCCATGGGCATGTCTGGTGATTTCGAACAGGCGATTGCCTTTGGGGCGACACATATCCGTGTGGGCTCGGCTATTTTTGGCGAAAGGGTGCCGGGGCAGGGCTGATCTGCCGCTGCGAGGCGGGTTCTTGGTGCCAGATTGCGCCCACTATCGGTCCAGTATAGGGTGCCGGCATGGCTATTCCTGTCGAAACCTTTCATCTGTCACCTCAGGGGCAGGGCACCCTGCAGGCCCGCATCCAGCAAATGGTGGCCGAGGGCATCCTGTCCGGCCGCTTTCGCCCCGGAGAGAAGCTCCCCTCTACCCGTGGACTGGCGCGTCATCTGGGTGTCAGCCGCATCACCGTGACCCTGGCCTATACCGAATTACAGGCCAATGATTACCTCAGTGCCAGGGGGAGATCGGGCTATTATGTCAGTGAAAACGCCCCGGAACCGCCCGATTTCGGGCCGCTCGCCCCGCGCGAAGACCGGGTGGATTGGGACAGCGCGCTCGCGCAGAGATACACGGGCGGTACGGTGCTGGGCATGGACAAGCCCAGCGATTGGGCCAGCTTTCGCTATAATTTCATCTATGGGCAGACCGACCCTCAGCTGTTTGATCACGCCAATTGGCGGCTCTGTGCGACGCAGGCGCTGGGTGCGCGCAATTTCATGGCGCTGACGCAGGATCAGTTCGATGCGGATGATCCCGAACTGGTCACGTTTATCGCCCGGCACAGCCTGCCGCGCCGGGGCATTCAGGCCGCGCCCGAAGAAATCCTGATCACGATGGGCGCGCAGAACGCGCTGTGGATTGCCGCGCAGGTGCTGGCCACGCGCCGTCGGGTTGCGATTGAAAACCCCTGCTATCCGCCGCTGCGGGGAATTTTGCGCCAGACGGGTGCTGATCTGTTCCCCGTCACGGTGGACGAGGCGGGCCTGCCACCGCAGGATGTGCCGGACGGGACGCAGGTGATTTTCACCACCCCCAGCCATCAATGCCCCAGTTCGGCCACGCTGACACGGGAACGGCGCGATGCGCTGCTGGCCCGCGCGCGCGAGCTGGACGCGCTGATTGTCGAGGATGATTACGAATTCGAACTGTCCTTTCTGCGCCCGGCCAGCCCCGCGCTCAAAAGTCTGGATGAGGATGGGCGCGTCATTTATGTCGGCAGCTTTTCCAAATCGCTGTTTCCGGGGCTGCGGCTGGGCTATCTGGTGGGATCTGCCCCCTTTATCGCCGAGGCCCGCGCCCTGCGGGCCAGCGTGCTGCGCCATCCTCCGGGGCATATCCAGCGCACTGCGGCCTATTATCTTAGTCTTGGGCATTATGATGCGCAGGTGCGGCGGATGGGGCGCGCCCTGGGAGAACGCCGCCGGGTGATGGAGGACGCGATTGCCCATCACGGGCTGGAAATCGCGGGGAAGGGCGCGCATGGGGGCTCTTCGATTTGGATGCAGGCACCAATGGGGGTGGACACGTCCCAGCTGGCCCGGCAGCTACATGCGCAGTCGGTGCTGATCGAACCCGGCGCGCCGTTTTTCTGGCAGGATGCCCCGCCACAGCATTTCTATCGGCTGGGCTATAGTTCAATCCCCGCAGAGCGCATCGAAGAAGGCATCGCCCGCATCGCGGCGGCGCTTGCGCCCGGCGCGCAGGCCAGCTAACCCAAACCCATGAGGATCGTTCGAGACTATCACTACGTCGAAGCAGAAGACCGGGGTGCCAGCGTCGCCATCGGCAATTTCGACGGTGTGCATCAGGGGCATCAGGCGGTGATCGACCTGGCCCGTCAGGCCGCGCCCGATGCCCCCCTGGGCATTCTGACCTTTGAGCCCCATCCGCGCGAATATTTCGCCCCCGACGCTCCGCCCTTTCGCCTGATGAGCGCCGAGGCCCGCGCCACGCGGCTGGAAAAGCTGGGGGTCGACATGCTGTATCAGCTGAATTTCAATACCGCCCTGGCCTCGCTGACGCCGCGCGAATTTGCGCAGAATGTGATTGCCGAAGGGCTGGGCCTGACCCATGTGGTTGTGGGTGCGGATTTCTGTTTCGGCAAGGGCCGCGCCGGGACTGTTGACGACCTCAAGCGTTTTGGCGCTGAACTGGGATTTGGAGTGACCGTGGCGAATTTGATGGAAACCGGCGGAACGCAGATCAGCTCGACCGCGATTCGGACTGCTTTGGCCGAAGGCCGCCCTCGTGATGCCGCCGCCCAGCTGGGCCATTGGCACCGGATCGAAGGCGAAGTGATCGGCGGTGAACAGCGTGGCCGCGTGCTGGGCTATCCAACGGCGAATATGTCGATTGACGGGCTGCACCCGCCGCGCTTTGGCGTCTATGCGGTGCTGGTCGAGGTGCTGGATGGCCCCCATGCGGGCAGCTATCACGGTGCGGCGTCGATTGGCGTGCGCCCGATGTTTGACGGTGACGTGCCCAATATCGAAACCTTCCTGTTTGATTTCAGCGGCGATCTTTATGGCGCGACCCTGTCGGTCGGGCTGGTCGACTTCCTGCGCCCAGAGCTGAAATTTGATGGGCTGGAGGCGCTGATCGCGCAGATGGATGCGGATTGTGATCAATGCCGCGAGATCCTGGCAGCCCTATGAGCGACCCGATCCAGCGCGCCGGGCTGGCGTCCCGCTTTTGGGAACGAAAGCGACTGGACCAGCTGAACCAGCAGGAATGGGAAGCCCTGTGCGACGGCTGTGGCAAATGCTGCCTGAACAAGCTGGAGGACGAGGACACGGGCGAGGTCGCCCTGACTCGCGTGGCCTGTCGCCTGTTTGACGACGAAACCTGTCGCTGTTCGCAATACCCGATCCGGCATCAGTTTGTGCCGGAATGCATTGTGCTGAAACCGTCCAATCTGGACAGCCACGCCTATTGGATGCCCGAAACCTGCGCCTATCGGCGGCTGCATCTGGGGCAGGCGCTGCCGGATTGGCACCCTTTGCTGACCGGCTCGGCCGACAGTGTACACGCGGCAGGGGTGTCGATGCTGCAGGCCACGGTATCGGAATTTGAAATTGCCGATGAAGAGTGGGAAGACCACATTATCGAGGAACCAACCGGAGGCGCGTGATGTCTGCACAGACCCAGATTTTCTTTGCATCTGACAATGGGTCTCCGGTGCCGCCGCAGGTGATCCGCGCGCTGGAAGAGGCCAATCAGGGCTTTGCCATGGGCTATGGCGGCGATCCTCTGACCGCCTCGGTCGTGGCGCAACTGCGCAACCTGTTCGAAGCGCCGGAGGCCGAGGTGTTCCTGGTCGGTCTGGGCACCGCGGCGAATGCGCTGGCGCTGTCCAGCCTGTGTCAGCCCTTTCAGACCGTGTTCTGCACGCCCGAGGCGCATATCCACATGGATGAGTGCAACGCGCCAGAATTTTACACCGGCGGGGCAAAGCTGACCCTGGCCGGACAGGGCGACAAGATGAGCGCCACCCAACTGCGCACCGCGCTTGAGGGCGAAGAGATCCGCGGCGTGCATGGCCCGCAGCGCGGCCCGGTGTCGATCACCAATGTGACCGAGGCGGGGAACCTGTATTCCCTGAGTGAGATCCGCGAGATCTGTGATGTGGCACACGATTTTGGCCTGCCGGTCCATCTGGATGGCGCGCGCTTTGCCAATGCCTGCGTCGCGCTGGGCTGCAGCCCGGCAGAGATGACCTGGAAATCCGGGGTGGATGTGGCCGTGTTTGGTGGCACCAAAAACGGATTGATGGGGGTCGAGGCGGTGCTGTTCTTTGACCCGGCCAAGGCGCGCGACTTTGCCCTGCGCCGCAAACGCGGGGCACAGCTTTATTCCAAACACCGCTATCTGGCGGCGCAGATGTCGGCCTATCTGGCGGGGGATCTGTGGCACGATCTGGCGATGCAGGCCAATGCTGCCGGGGCGCAGTTGCGCGCAGGGCTAGAGGCGCGGGGCATCCCCCTGCGCAACCGCGATCAGGCCAATCTGGTGTTCTTTGATCTGCCCCGCGCGCAGCATCGCGCGTTGATGGATCTCGGCGTGATCTATCACTTCTGGGGGGCAGAGGACGGCCCAGCGGATGAGGTCGTCACCGGGCGTCTGGTCTGTGACTGGAGTGCGGATCGCACACGGGTTGATGCGTTTTTCGCCGCTCTGGATCGGGTGTTGGGGTAGGTTTCTGAGTGATGTCGTGCTGCGGGTTCGACTGAAAATATGTGAAGCTGTGCTGGCATAGCTCAACATTCTAGGTTGCTGAGTAAATCCATAGTAGCGAGCCAAGCACTATGAGGACTTGTGCGCCTTTTTGAGAGATGAACAGCATTTCCTCTTTTAAAAGAGCATCTTTTACGAGAGCTGTGCGAAGGGATGCTGCGTAGGTGTGCAGCCAAGGTGAGTTCGCTGCTGCCTCTTCTGTGTGTATGTGATCAGAGCTATAGTTATCTAGCTGGCGGGTGCCTAAAATAGATAAAAATAAGAACGGAGCAGAATACGCCATTAAGGCTATATCTAGGGCTTCGTTCTCTTTGTTCGTAGCCTGGCTCAATATTGCGAGGGCTGCGATCATAATCGCCCAAATCGTTGCCATCACTCCGTTTTTCGTTTCTACTTTCTTGAGTATCCCAAGTAAAATAGCGAACCGCATTTCATCAGACGGATTTTTCTGACCTGGAAGCTTCAGGGATGCGTACCCGGACAACGGTCTTTCAAAGACCGCTTCGGCATCTGTGCGATTACCCCTCTTCACAGACCACAGAATGCCGACAAACAACCACAGGAGAATGACGAAAAACACACTCATAGTGGCCGCTCTTTTACCGCGACAGGCCGCCATGCAATGTCGGCTGATCCAGCGAGGCAAAGCCGTAATGGCGCAGCCAGCGCAGGTCGCTGTCAAAGAAGGCGCGCAGGTCCGGGATGCCGTATTTCAGCATCGCGATCCGGTCGATCCCGACCCCAAAGGCAAAGCCCTGATAGACCTCCGGGTCGACACCCGAATTTTGCAGCACTTTGGGATGCACCATGCCGGATCCCAGAATTTCCAGCCAGTCGTCGCCTTCGCCAACCTTCAGCACGCCGCCTTCCCAGGAACACTGGATATCGACCTCGGCCGAGGGTTCGGTGAAGGGGAAATGCGAGGCGCGGAAGCGCAGCTCCACATGGTCCACTTCGAAAAACGCTTTGACGAATTCCTCAAGGCACCATTTCAGGTTCGCCATGGAGATGTCCTTGTCGATGGCAAGCCCCTCGACCTGGTGGAACATCGGCGTGTGGGTCTGGTCATAATCGGCGCGATACACGCGACCCGGCGCAATGATGCGGATCGGTGCACCCTGCGCCTCCATCGAACGGATCTGCACCGGCGAGGTATGGGTGCGCAGGATATGCGGCGGGCGATTGTCGCCCTCGGCACGGTTCATGTAGAACGTGTCCATCTCGGCGCGGGCCGGGTGGTGGCCGGGGATGTTCAGCGCGTCAAACACATACCAGTCGCTGTCGATCTGCGGGCCTTCGGCAACCGAAAACCCCATATCGGCGAAAATGGCAGAGACCTCTTCGGTGACCTGGCTGATCGGGTGGATCGAGCCACGGCGCATGTCGCGCGCGGGCAGGGTCACGTCCAGCCATTCGCTGCGCAGGCGTTCCTCTAGTGCGGCATCGGCCAGCGCGGCCTTTTTCGCGGACAGGGCCGAGTTGATTTCATCTTTGAGGGCGTTCAGCGCGGGGCCTGCGACCTGACGCTCTTCTGGCGTCATCTTGCCCAGTTCGCGCATTTTCAGGCTGATTTCGCCCTTTTTGCCGACGGCGGTGACGCGCAGGTTTTCCAGCGCAGCCTCATCGGCGGCGTCGGCGATGGCGGTGATATACTTGTCGCGCAGCTCTTGCATCGGAACACTCCCTTGGGACGCGCCGGTAGCTACCACAGGGGCAGCGGAATGCAAGGGCTGCGCGGGGGTTCTAGCGCGCGGCGCGGCAGTTGCGCAGCTGCTGCTGATAGACGCGGCTGCGATCTGCCACTTCGCCCGAAACACGCAGCAGCCAGGGTTTGGCATTATAGGTGCCCCGGCGATAGCCCGTCCGGCCTTCGTGATAGGCCAGATACTGGTTGCGCGCATCATTCAGCGAAATGCCCAGCACATCGCGCGATTTGGCCATGTACCAGCCCATGAAATCCGACGCATCGCGGATATTGTTGCGCCGCGCGCCGTTGCGCCCGGTGGCCCGGCGATATTCATCCCAGGTGCCATCCAGCGCCTGACTGTACCCGTAGGCCGAGCTTTGCCGCCCAACAGGGATCACGCCCAGCGTATAGCGCAGCGGGGTGCGCGCGTCGGACTTGAATTTGCTTTCCTGATAGATCGTCGCCATCTGCACATGCACCGGCACGCCATATTTGCGTTCGGTTGCGCGGAATGCCCGGTAATAGCCACTGCGCTGTTCGAGAATCGAACAGGCGTTATCCAGATTGCGCGGTGCCTTGCCGCTGCCGCCGCCCCCGCAGGACGCCGCCAACAATACAACCACCAATGCGCGAAGCCATCTGCTCATTTGCCTCTCGCTATTTATAAAGCTGCTGTGCTTGTTTTTCCCATCAGATTACCCCATTTCGAGGCCAAGGGAAACGGGGATGCTGCGGGTCGGCTGTGAACCGCCGGGGCATGGGCGCAAATCTGCGCCCTCTGGTGCACTGTCGGTCAGTCTGGCACAGAGTGTTTCCGGCAATTTTATGGCAACTGGTTGGACTTTTTGCCATAAAATTGGTTACAAAGATCGCCAAGAGGTGAGCCATGCTATCCAAACGCGCGAAATATCATCTGGGGCAGGTTGTCCGCCATCGCAAACACCCGTTTCGCGGGGTGGTTTTTGATGTCGATCCCGAATTTTCCAACACCGAAGAGTGGTACGAAGCGATTCCCGAGGACGCGCGCCCTGCGAAAAAGCAGCCGTTTTATCATCTGCTGGCCGAAAACGATCAGAGCTTTTACGTGGCCTATGTGTCCGAACAGAATCTGGTTGCGGATTATTCGGGCGAACCGGTCGATCACCCGGATATTCCTGACCTGTTCGGCGCCTTCGAGGATGGCAGCTATGAGCTGCATTTCCAGATGAACTGACCCGGCAGGCTGGGGCTGTTACCAGGGGGCCTTTGCGCGTGGCGCAGCGGGCCCCTTTTTTATGCGCGCTGCGCCTTATGCGCCGGATCGACGCTCACCCCTTCCAACCCAAACAGTGATCCGGTAAGGACGTGCCGATTGACACGGACAACCGGGGCGCTGGCTCATGAAATTCACTCTTTCCTGGCTTAAGGATCATCTCGACACGACCGCATCGGTCGCCGAGATCGCCGATACGCTGACCGATCTGGGTCTAGAAGTGGAAGGGGTGGAAAACCCCGCCGAGGCGCTGAAAACCTTTACCATCGCCAAGGTGGTTCACGCAGAACAGCACCCCGATGCCGACCGGCTGCGGGTCTGCAAAGTGGCCACCGATGAGGGCGAAAAACAGATCGTCTGTGGTGCGCCCAATGCGCGCGAAGGCATCACCGTGGTGCTGGCCAAGCCGGGCGATTATGTGCCGGGCCTCGATATCACCCTGTCCGTGGGCAACATCCGTGGGGTCGAAAGCCACGGCATGATGGCCTCGATGAAAGAGCTGCAGCTGGGCGAAGATCACGACGGCATCATCGAACTGCCCTCGGGCGAGGTGGGGCAGAAATTCACCGACTGGCTGGCGGAACATGATCCGGCCAAGGTCGATCCGGTGATCGAAATCGCCATCACCCCCAACCGCCCTGATGCGCTGGGTGTGCATGGCATTGCCCGTGATCTGGCCGCCCGTGGTCTTGGCACGCTGAAACCGCTGGCACAGGCGCAGGTCGAAGGCCAGTTCCCCAGCCCGCTGAGCGTCACCATCGACGAAGACACCGCTGGCGAAGGCGGCTGCCACGTCTTTGCCGGGCGTCTCATCAAAGGCGTCAAGAACGGCCCCAGCCCGCAATGGCTGCAGGATCGTCTGACCGCGATTGGCTTGCGTCCGATCTCGGCGCTGGTCGATATCACCAATTTCTTCACCTATGACCGCAACCGCCCGCTGCACGTGTTCGATGCTGATAAGGTGCAGGGCAACCTGCGGGTGCATCGCGCCAAGGCGGACGATACGCTGGTTGGTCTGGACGAAAAGACCTACACGTTCAGCGACGGTCAGGTCGTGATTTCCGATGACACCGGTGTCGAAAGCATCGGCGGCATCATGGGCGGTCTGGACACCGGCTGTACCGACGAAACCGTGACTGTGTTCCTCGAAGCGGCCTATTGGGATCACGTGCAGATTGCGACCACGGGCCGGGCGCTGAAAATCAATTCCGACGCGCGCTACCGCAATGAACGTGGGATTGATCCGGGCTATAACATGCAGGCGATGGAAGACGCGACGCAGATGATCCTGGATCTCTGCGGTGGCGAACCGTCCAATGTGACCGTTGCCGGTGCCGCGCCCGATGTCAGCCGCGCCTATACGCTGGACGCCAAGCGCGTGATCAGCCTGGTTGGCATGGACATCCCCGAGGCTGAACAGCGCCAGACCCTGACCGCGCTGGGCTTCCGCATGGAGGGCGATCTGGCCCATGTGCCGTCCTGGCGTCCTGATGTGCTGGGCCAGGCCGATCTGGTCGAAGAAGTCGCTCGGATCGCCTCGCTGACCAAATTGCAGGGCAAGCCGCTGCCGCGGGTCAATCCCGGCGTGCCGCGCGCGATCCTGTCCCCGATGCAAAAGCGCGAGCGCGTGGCACGCCGTGCCGCCGCCGGGCTGGGTTACAATGAATGCGTCACCTACAGCTTTATCGACCGCAAATCGGCCGAGCTGTTTGGCGGTGGTGATGATGCGACGATGATCGCCAACCCGATTTCCTCGGAAATGAGCCACATGCGCCCGTCGCTGCTGCCCGGCCTGCTGCAGGCTGCTGCGCGCAACCAGTCGCGTGGCTTTGCCGATATGGCTCTGTTCGAGCTGGGCCATGCTTTCCATGGCGGCGAGCCCGGCGAACAGCATCTGCAGCTGTCCGGCCTGCTGGTCGGGCGGACTGCGGCCAAGGATGTGCATGGCGCGTCGCGCCCAGTGGATCTGTATGACGCCAAGGCGGACATCGAATCGGTTCTGGCCGCGCTGGGCGCGCCTGCTAAGGTTCAGATCCTGCGCGGTGGCGAAGGCTGGTGGCATCCGGGCCGCCATGGCCGGATCTGTCTGGGGCCGAAAAAGGTGCTGGGCACGTTTGGCGAACTGCACCCAAAGGTTCTGAGCGAGTTGGGCGTGAAGGGTCCGGCGGTGGGCTTTACCATCTTCCCCGAACAGATCCCTCTGCCGCGCAAAAGCTCGGCCACGCGGGCGGCGCTGACATTGAACGATTTGCAGGCGGTCGAACGTGACTTTGCCTTTGTCGTGAATACGGATGTCGAGGCGCTGACTCTGGTCAACGCAGCTGCCGGTGCCGATAAGGCGCTGATCGAAGATGTGCGCGTCTTTGACGAGTTCATCGGCGGCAGCCTGGGCGAAGGTAAGAAATCCCTGGCCATCACCGTGCGCCTGCAGCCCAAGGACAAGACGCTGAAGGAAAAAGACATCGAGGCCGTGGCGGCCAAGATCGTCGAAAAGGTTGTCAAAGCCACCGGTGGCGAGCTGCGCGGCTGATACACGGTTGGTTGAAAACCCACCCTACCCAAAGAAACAAGGCCGGCCCAAACGGGTCGGCCTTTCTTTTGTTGGGGATGCGGGACTTATCCCTTGCCCCCGCCTTTGCCCTGGCCGCCTTTTCCGGTCCCCATACCACGACCGCGCCCGAAATCCGCAGTGGTGATGGCACCGTCGCCATTGCTGTCCAGTTGGTCAAACCAAGGCGTGGCCCCTGTCAGGAACTCGTTGAGGCTGACCTTGCCGTCCTGATCCGTGTCGTTTGCGGCCAGGGTCATGCCGTCCGCCGCGCGTTTCATCATGCCGGCCCCATGCCCGCCATGTTCGGCCATATCCGCAGCGCGGGCTGCGTCAAACAGCTTGTATTCGGTGCTGTCGATGAACCCGTCCTCATCTGCGTCAAAACTGGCAAAGACATCACTGCGGCGTTCGGTCAGTTCGGATAGGGTGACGGATCCATCCGCATTCTGGTCCCAGTTTTCAATGAAATGCGCGCCGGGCTGTCCCTGTTCGGCGATCGCCAGGACGGGCAGGGCGATGATGGCACATGTGATGGCGAGGGTTTTCATGGTCGGTCTCCGATCTTGTTCACATATTGAACGTGGAATGTTTTTTTTCCGTCGCAGAAACCGACCTTTTTTGTGAAATCAGTCGTCGGATAATTCGTCGAACACCTCAAGCGCCTTGCCCGCATACATCAGGCCGGGGCCGCCGCCCATCTGGACACAGGTTGCCAGCACTTCGGACACTTCTTCACGGGTGGCTCCCAGGCGTATCAGTGCCTCGGTGTGGAACATGATGCAGGGTTCGCAGCGGGTGGCCACGGCGATGCCAAGCGCGACATATTCCTTTTCTTTGAAGCCCAGCGCGCCGTCTTTCTTGACTGATTTGCCAATCGCGCCAAACCCCGCCGTGGTGTCGGGGATCGCGCCGTTCAGCGCCTTTAGCTGTTTTTTTGTGTCTTTTAATTTGTCTGACCAGCTCATGGCTGTTGCTCCTGTTCCGTGATTTTGGGCGTTTCATCACGGTTTTGGAATATATGCTTTGATCCCGATCATGTGGTTGTGCCGAAAATGAAAAAGGCCCGCGCAGTGGCGGGCCTTTGGCAATGCTGTGCGTGGGGCGCTTAGCCCAGCAGGCGACGTGCGATCACCTGCGCCTGAATTTCGCCAGCGCCCTCAAAGATATTGAGGATCCGGGCGTCGCAGAGGATGCGGCTGATCGAATATTCCAGCGCAAAGCCGTTGCCGCCATGGATCTGCAGCGCATTGTCCGCAGCCGCCCAGGCAACGCGGGCACCCAGCAGCTTGGCCATCCCGGCCTCCAGATCGCAGCGGCGGCCGTGATCCTTTTCCCAGGCCGAGAAATAGGTCAGCTGGCGCGCGATCATCAATTCGACGGCCATCATCGCCAGCTTGCCCGACACGCGGGGGAAGGCGATCAGCGATTTGCCGAACTGTTTGCGATCCTGAGCATATTTCATGCCCACATCCAGCGCCGACTGGGCCACGCCGATGGCGCGGGCGGCGGTCTGGATCCGCGCGCTTTCAAAGGTTTCCATCAGCTGTTTGAAGCCCTTGCCGGTTTCACCACCCAGCAGGTTTTCGCCTTTGACATGGAAATTATCAAAGCCCAACTCGTATTCCTTCATGCCGCGATAGCCCAGCACTTCGATCTCACCGCCGGTCATGCCCTCGGTCGGGAAGGGGTGCTCGTCCGTGCCGGGGGTCTTTTCCGCCAGGAACATCGACAGACCTTTGTAGTCCGAGGTCTCGGGCTCGGTGCGGGCCAGCAGGGTCATGACATGGGTGCGCGCCGCATGGGTGATCCAGGTCTTGTTGCCGGTGACTTTCCAGTCGCCATTTTCGTCCTGAACCGCGCGGGTGCGCAGGCTGCCCAGATCCGACCCGGTGTTGGGTTCGGTAAAGACCGCGGTGGGCAGGGTCTCGCCCGAGGCCAGACGCGGCAGCCATTTTTCTTTCTGTTCCTGCGTGCCGCCGGCGATGATCAGCTCGGCAGCGATTTCGGAACGGGTGCCAAGCGAGCCAACACCGATATAGGCGCGCGACAGTTCCTCGGACACCACGCACATGGACGCCTTGGACAGGCCGAACCCACCAAATTCTTCGGGGATGGTCAGGCCGAACACGCCCATTTCGGCCAGCTCTTCGATGACCTCCATCGGGATCAGCTCGTCCTTGAGGTGCCATTCATGGGCGTGGGGTTCGACCTTGTCCACGGCATAGCGGCGGAACTGTTCGCGGATCATTTCCAGCTCTTCATCCAGGCCGGATTTGCCGACTGTGATCTCAGCCGAGCGTTCCTCCATCAGTTCCACCAGGCGGGTGCGCGCGGCGGGGCTGTTGGCGTCACGGATCAGTGTGGTGATTTCCACGGTCTCCAGAGCCGAAGCATCGGACACGCCCAGATCGTTCAGGCGCACGATCTCGCCCTGGTTCATCTGAATGCCGCCTTTGATCTGCGCCAGATATTCGCCAAAGGCGATCTGGTGCAGCAGCTGTTCGACATCCTGGAAATCACCGCTTTCCTGCAGGCGGGTGGCCCAGTTCTGCATCTGGCGCAGCGATTCCAGATAGGTCGCCAGCCAGGCCAGCCCGTGTGCGGCGGTCTGATTCGCCTCAAGCAGTTTGCCGGACACGCGGCCATCCACGCTGACCATGGCGCGCACCGACTCGCGGGCGGTTTCGAATACGGTTTCAACCGGGGCTACGGCCGCGCCGGTCAGTGTCAGAAGATCGGGCAGGATCGCTGTGGCCTGCGGCATGTCTTGTCCATCATGTGCCATTTTCGGGCTCCTTTCTGGCTGTCCTCGGCTGGATAGCCATTTTGCAGGTGCAGCGCAACAAATTTGCTATCAACTGCGCTGTTTTGTTCAATTCTTGCGTCAACAATTTTGCACTGCAGCAGGCAAAGCCGTGTTATCAGGCGGATATGCTGGATCTTCTGCCTGATATTCACGGTTTTGCACTGCTGCTTGCCATGGGAACTGCGGCAGTTGCGGGAATCGTCAAGGGCATGGTCGGTTTTGCCATGCCGATGATTCTCATTTCCGGCCTGTCCAGCTTTCTTGGCCCCGAACTGGCGCTGGCCGGGCTGATCCTGCCGACACTGGTGACAAACGGGGTTCAGGCCTTGCGGCAGGGGCGGCGCGCGGCGCTGAGCTCTGTGTATCGGTTTCGGCTGTTTCTGGGGGTTGGGCTGGTGGCGTTGTTGGGGTCGTCTTTTTTGGTGTCGGCCCTGCCTTTGCGGGTGTTTCTGATCTCTATCGGAGCGCCGATCATGCTGTTTGCGCTGCTGCAGCTGGTCGGCTGGCAGCCCCGGATTGACGGGTGTAATTGGCGTGTCGAGGCCGGGATCGGCGGGTTTGCCGGGCTGATTGGGGGCATGTCGGGGGTTTGGGGCCCACCGACGGTGGCCTATCTGACCGCGCTTGGCACCCAAAAGCAGGAACAGATGCGGGTGCAGGGCGTGATCTATGGGCTGGGCGCGGTGGCTTTGACGCTGGCGCATCTTGGGTCGGGCATTCTGGACCGGCAGGGCATCCTGTTTTCCCTGTCTCTGATCCCGGCGGCGCTGGTGGGCATGTGGCTGGGGGGGATGTGGCAGGATCGCATTGATCAGGCCAGCTTTCGCCGGGTGACATTATGCGTTCTGCTGATTGCAGGGGCCAATTTGCTGCGGCGCGGCCTGTTCTGAGCCCGCTTCTGAGGCGGCGAAACCTTGCCTTTGCGCGCGGCGATGCTTGAGGGGCACGCGCGATTTGCTAGGCTGGGCGCGCAACCCCGGAGATGTCCCACGTGCGTATTCTGATCACGGCCCTTTTGACCGCCTGTCTTGCCCTTCCTGCTGCGGCGCAGAACAAACCTGCGGTAGAGCAGCAGTTCCGCAGCTGGCTGCAACAAGAGGTCTGGCCGCAGGCGCGCAAGAAAGGGGTCAAACGCCGGACCTTTGACGCGGCGTTCAAAGGGGTCACGCTGAACTGGAAACTGCCGGATCTGGTGCCTCCGGGCAGCAAGCCCAAGGCCAAGCGCGCGCAGCGGCAGGCGGAATTTGGATCGCCGTCCAAATATTTCAACGCCGGGTCGGTGGGCGGGGCCACGCGGGTTGGCCGCCAGATGGCGCAGCGCCACGCCAGCGCGCTGGCGCGCACGGAAAAACGCACCGGTGTGCCCGGCCGGATCGTGTTGGGCATCTGGGGGCGCGAAAGCGGCTATGGCCAGGTGCCGGTCAAACATGACGTGTTTCAGGTGCTGGGCACCAAGGGATTTATGTCCACCCGTGCCGATTACTTCACGGATGAACTGATCGCCGCGTTGCAGATCGCGCAGGCGGGTCACGCGCCCTCGCGCGCGATGAAAAGCAGCTGGGCGGGCGCGCTGGGGCAGCCGCAATTCATGCCCACCAGCTTTCTGGACTATGCCGCCGATGGCGACGGCGATGGCAAGGCCGATATCTGGCGGTCCGAGGCCGACACGATTGCCTCTATCGCGCATTACCTGAAACAGCATGGCTGGCAGGCCGGGCGCGACTGGGGGTTCGAGGTCAAGGTTCCCGCCCGCCTGTCCTGCGCGCTGGAGGGGCCGGATCAGGCGCGCCCGATCCGCGACTGGGCTGCGATGGGGATCACCCGGATCAGCGGCAAGCCTTTCCCGGATCACGAATTGCCGCAAAGCGGGTCGCTTCTGATGCCCGCGGGGCGCAGTGGCCCGGCCTTTATCGTCACCCCCAATTTTTATGCGCTGAAGAAATACAACAACAGCGACCTTTATGCGCTGTTTGTCGGCCATGTGGGCGACCGGATCCAATACGGCATGGGCGATTTCAAAGGCCGTTGGGGCAAGGTCGGCGGTTTGCTACGCTCGGATGTGGCGGGGATGCAGCGCGCATTGGAACGTATGGGCCATGATGTGGGCGGGGCCGACGGGCTGGCTGGCTATAAGACGCGCCGCTCTATCGGGCGCTGGCAGGAAACGCGCGGCGACACGCCAACCTGTTTCCCAAGGGCCGAAATGATCCGTCAGTTGCGCTGACCTCACGGTCTGCTGAGCAGCTGCCCCTTAGGGTCAAGTTAAACTGACCCTGCGTAGATGCACGGAACTATGTCTGGAAGGTTGCGCCCGGCAGGATTATCTTGGGGGCTTCTTTCTTTGTGGCACCTATCAGAAACGGGATGCAGTGCGATGAAACATCAGCTTTTTGCTTTGGCCCTGGGGGCTGCTGTGTCGATGGCCATTCCGGTTTTTGCGCAGGACATGGCCGTGCGCCCGGCCAAGGTTGTCACCGTCGGCGAGCTCGGGCTGGACATCAGCCGCAACTATCCGGCGATTGTGCTGCCCTCGCGCGAGGTCGAGCTGTCCTTTCGGGTGCCGGGGCAGGTGATCGACCTGCCGATCCGCGCCGCGACCGAAGTGGCCAAAGGTGATGTGATTGCCCGCCTGGATCCGCGTGATTTCCAAAGCCAGGTTGCACAGCTGCAAAGCGCCAAGGACCAGGCCGAGGCCCAGCTGACCGCGCTGCGTTCGGGCGCGCGGGCCGAAGAAATCGGTGCGCTTGAGGCTGCCGTTGCCTCGGCGCGGGCGCAGTTGGAACAGGCGCAGGACAGTCTGAACCGGGTGCAGCAACTGGTGGAGCGCGGCGTGGCCGCTTCGGCGCAGCTGGAAAGCGCGCAGGCCAGTTTCCGCGTGGCGCAGGCCAATGTCACCGCGCAGCAGGAACAGCTGGAAATCGGGCGCGCCGGTGGCCGCCCCGAGGAAATCGCCGCGTCTGAGGCGGCGCTGCGCGGGCTTGAGGCGCAGCTGAAAGTCGCGCGTGACAATCTGGATGATGCGACCCTGACCGCGCCGTTTGACGGGATCATTGCTCGCCGCGATATTGAGGCCTTTAGCAATATTCAGGCGGGGCAATCCGTGGCGCTGCTGCAGGGGCTGAGCGTGGTGCATCTGGCCTTTGACATTCCCGGTCCCGATGTGACGCAGCTGAGTGTGAACGGCCCCGAGGCGATCACCAACACGGCGACTTTTGCAGCCCTGCCGGGGCAGGTCTTTGAAACCGAGATCGTGGAATTTTCGGTGCAGGCGGATCAGGCCACGCAAACCTATCGCGGGCGTGTGTCCGTGGCGGTGCCCGAGGGTGCGGTGATCCTGCCGGGCATGATTGCCGAGATCACGACCAGCACCCCCATCGCCGGCAGCCGCATCGAAGTCCCGCTATCTGCGGTCAGCGCCCTGCCTGATGGTGCGCCTTTTGTCTGGCTGGTCTCGGAAACCCGCCGTGTGACGGCCCACCCGGTGGTTCTGGGCGAGGCCGCCGCCACCGGTATCACGGTTCTGCAGGGGCTGAGCACCGGGGATATGGTGGTTTCGGCTGGGGTCAGTCAGCTGGTCGAAGGGCAGGAAATCCGCCCGATCAGCAAGGTCGGAGAATAACCCATGGATCTGGCTGATTTTGCGCTGAAAAAGCGCCTGATTTCTGCGGTCAGTACGATTCTGATCCTGATTGCCGGGTATTTTGCCTATACGCAATTGCCGCGATTCGAAGACCCGGAATTTCTGATCCGACAGGCGCAGATCATCACGCCTTATCCTGGGGCCTCTGCCGAAGAAGTAGCCGAAGAGGTGACGGAGGTGATCGAAAACGCGCTGCAGCAATTGCAGGGTGTCAAAGAGGTCAGATCGACGTCGACCCTGGGTCGCAGCACCGTGTCGGTGGAATTCACTATCGCCGCATCGCGCGACAAGGACGCGCTGGATCAGCGGTTCCAGCAGGTGCGGTCAAAAATTCTGGATGCGCAGGCGGATCTGCCGCCCAATGCCCATGCCAGCCAGGTCTTTGACGATTTCGGCGACGTGTATGCGCTGTATTTCGCGGTGGTGGGCGAAGGCTATTCCCTGAGCGAACTATACGAATATTCTAAAGATCTGCAGCGCGCGCTGGTGACTGTGCCGGGCGTATCCAAGGTGATCCTGAATGGGGTTCAGGACGAAGTGATCTACGTGGAATATGCCCCGGCGCGCCTGATCGAACTGGGGTTGGATCCGGGCCATATCCAACAGGTTCTTGAGGCGCAGAATACGGTGATCCCGGCGGGCAGCATCGTGGCTGGGTCGCGCCGGCTGACCGTGCGGCCCGAGGGCGGTGTGGAGTCTGTGGATGCGATTGCGGATCTGATCATTTCCAACCCGCAGACTGGGACGTCTTTTCGGTTGGGGGATATTTCGACCATGGCGCGCGGGTTGAAAGACCCGGCCAGCACGTTGCTGTTCCGTGATGGTCGCCCTGCCATTGGTCTGGGGATCTCTAACACGCTGGGCGGCAATGTCGTCAATATGGGCGAGGCCGTGCGGGCCCGCATGGACGCGCTGGAGCGCGACCGCCCGATTGGCATCGACATCCTGCCGATCTCGGATCAGAGCGTGACGGTCAAAGCCTCGGTCAATGATTTTGTGGTCAATGTGGCCGTTGCCTTGGCGATCGTTGTGGGGACGTTGCTTGTCTTTATGGGGCTGCGCTCTGGTGTGCTGATGGGGGGGATCCTGCTGGTCACCGTCGCTGGCACCTTGTTTGGCATGTATCTTTATGGGCTGGACATGCAGCGGATTTCGCTGGGCGCGTTGATCATTGCGCTGGGGATGCTGGTGGACAATGCGATTGTGGTTGTCGAAGGCACGCTGGTGCGGGTGCATCGCGGCGAAGATGCGGCCGAGGCGTCGCGCAAGGTGGTGGCGCAGACGATCTGGCCGCTTCTGGGCGGGACGCTGGTTGGGATCCTGGCCTTTTCGCCTATCGGATTTTCGCCCGACAATACCGGCGAATATGCAGGCAGCCTGTTCTGGACCATCGCGATTGCGCTGCTGTTTTCCTGGTTGGTGGCGATCTGGCTGACCCCATATTACTGCACCCTGCTGTTGCGCAGTGGCGAGGTCGAGGCAGACAAACCCGAAAACTGGGTGTTGCGGGGGTATCGCTGGTCGCTGGGCCTGGCGCTGCGGCTGCGCATGATGACGGTGCTGTTGATCGTCGGACTGTTTGCGTCGGCGCTGGCTTTGTTCAGCTTTGTGCCTCCGGGGTTTTTCCCGGATTCGCCTCGGGCGCAGTTTGTCGTCGATTACTTTCTGCCGGAGGGGACGGATATCGAACAGACCCGTGCGGATGTGGCCGAGATTGCTGCATTTGCGCGCGGGCTGGACGGTGTCACCGGGACCAACTCAACCGTTGGCGGCGGGCATTTGCGGTTTATGCTGATTTATGAGGCCGAGAACAGCAATGCAGCCTATGGGCAGGTGCTGGTCGATGTGGCTGCGGCAGATCAGATCGGGCCTTTGCTGGGGCAGTTGCAAACCCATATCGACACCACCTATCCCGATGCGAATGCCAAGGTCTGGCGCTTTGTTCTGGGACCGGGCGGGGGGTCGAAAATCGAGGCCCAGTTCTCGGGGCCGAATGCGGTTGTGCTGCGGGATCTGGCGCAGCAGGCCAAAACCATCATGGCCCGCGCCGGAGCGATTTCGGTCAAGGATGACTGGCGCGAACAGGTGCAGGTGATCCGCCCCGTGATTGACACACAGGCGACGCGGCGGCTGGGTATGACGCAGGGCGAGATCTCGAATGCGCTGTACAGCCACCTGACCGGCACCACGCTGGGGGTTTACCGCGAAGGTGATGAGCTGCGGGACATCATCATGCGCCCCGAAGCCAGCGCGCGCAACGATGTCGGGGCGCTGCGCGATGTACAGGTCTATTCTGCGGCGGTGGGTGGCTATGTTCCGATCAGTCAGGTCGTGGACCGGTTTGACGTGGTGTTTGAGGCAGGGGCGCTGCGCCGGGTGGACCGTGCTTTGACGATTACGGCACAATCGGACAATGCGCCGGGTGTGCTGTCCGGGGATTTGTTCGATCAGGTGCGCGGGCCGATCGAGGCAATCGAGCTTCCTCCGGGCTACGCATTGGAATGGAAAGGCGAATTTGGAGATTCCGCCGAAGCCAATGCCGGTCTGGCCGCAACCATGCCGCTGGGGTTTGGGGCGATGTTCCTGACGGTGCTGTTCCTGTTCAACGCATGGCGGCAGACGATCATCATCTGGCTGGTGGTGCCTTTGGCCCTGATCGGTGTGATTTATGGCCTGGCAGGCACAGGCACACCGCTGGAGTTCATGGCAATCCTTGCGGTGTTGTCTTTGACCGGGATGTTGATCAAAAACGCCATTGTTTTGATTGATGAAACCGACAGCCAAATCGCGGCGGGCAAGGCGCGGATGTCTGCTGTGGTGGATGCAGCGGTCAGCCGGGTACGGCCTGTATCGCTGGGGGTGTTGACCACGGTTCTGGGGGTTGTGCCGTTGATCTGGGATCCGTTCTTTAAGTCCCTGGCGGTCGTGATCATCTGCGGTCTCAGCTTTGCCACGATCCTGACACTGATCATCGTCCCGACGTTATATGCGATCTTTTTCCGTGTGTCGGCGGATGAAATCGACACCTGATTACCGGGCCGACGACATGGGTTGCACAACGACAGGGCCGGGTGTTTCCCAGCCCTGTTTTTATGCGCCGGTCGCAAATAGGGCTTTCAGATAAATCTATGTCGCTTCGGTCGTAGACGCGTCAGGAAATGTCTGGCACCACGCCGCAGATCTTTCCAAAACAGGCGCGCGGCAGGGGGCGGCATCCCGCTCGTCCGTGCGTCACATACGCAGGCGGAGGCGCGTTTCATGGCATTTAATCTTGGGGTGGATACCGGCGGCACCTATACGGACGCGGTGATCCTGCGCGATGAGGAACAGGTTATCGCGTCGGCCAAGGCTTTGACAACGCGGCATGATCTGGCCGAAGGGATTGGCGCCGCCGTGCGCTCCGTTCTGGAGCAGGCGGCGATTGATCCGGGTGAGATCGGACTGGCGTCGCTGTCGACCACGCTGGCCACCAACGCGCTGGTCGAAGATCAGGGCGCGCGTGTGGCGCTGGTCGCGATTGGGTTTGATCCCAGTGATCTGGAGCGCGCAGGTCTGGATGCCGCCCTGAAAGGCGATCCTGTCGTGCTGTTGCAGGGTGGGCATGACCATGCCGGGGGCGAGGTCGCGGGTCTGGATATGGATGGGCTGGAGACGTTTTTGCGGGGCTTGGACCCCAGTGTGACGGCTGTGGCTGTTGCCGGGCGCTTTGCCACCCGGAACCCGGCGCATGAAATCGCCGCGGCCGCCCGTGTGGCTGAGATCGCCGGGCTGCCTGTCACCAGCTCGCACAGCCTGTCGGCCAAGCTGAACGGCCCCAAGCGGGCGCTGACCGCTGTGCTGAACGCCCGGCTGGTGGGGATGATCGACCGGCTGATTGGGCGCGCTCAGGATGTGTTGGGGGACATGGGCATCACCGCGCCTTTGATGGTTGTTCGGGGCGATGGGGCGCTGATGTCAGCGACCGCTGCGCGGACCCATCCGATCGAAACCATTCTTAGCGGGCCTGCGGCCTCGATTGTGGGCGCGCAATGGTTGACCGGGGCAGAAACGGCGCTGGTGTCTGATATTGGCGGGACCACCACGGATATTGCTTTGCTGCGTCAGGGGCGTCCGGCGATTGACCCGGATGGGGCGCGGGTTGGTCCGTTCCGCACCATGGTCGAAGCTGTGGCGATGCGCACCACCGGTCTGGGTGGGGACAGTCAGGTGCATGTCCAGATGGATGGTTTGAAGGGCGGCGTTCTGCTGGGGCCCAAGCGCGTGCTGCCAGTGTCTTTGATGGCGCAGCTGGCACCGGATGTGGTGCTGCCCGCGCTGGAACAGCAGGCCCGCGCCGAAGCGCCGGGCGAGCATGACGGGCGGTTCCTGCGCTGTGTCGGCGGGGCGATGGCCGCGCAGGGTTTGGAAGGGCGCGAAGCAGCGGTGATGGAACGTATCGGCGATGGCATTCGTCCGGTGGCCGATGTGCTGCGCACCCGGATGGAAAGCGGGGCTTTGGGACGGCTGATTGACCGCGGTGTTGTGCAGGTATCCGGGGTGACTCCGTCGGATGCCGCGCATGTGCTGGGCTTGCTGGATGCCTGGAACGGCGAGGCTGCGCGGCTGGCGCTGCAAAACCTGGCCCGGCGTCGGCGTGGCAATGGCGACGTCCTGGCCCGCACACCCGAGGCCATGGCGCAGATCATCATCGACCAGCTGACCCGGCAAACCACGGATGCGTTGCTAGAGGTGGCCTTTGCCGAAGAGGGCGACGCCTTTCGCGACGCTCCCAGCGTGTTGGCCCGCCATGAATTGTTGCGCGCGGGGCTGGCGGATCACACTGGATTTGTGGCGCTGCAGGCGCGGTTGAATGTGGATGTGGTCGGTCTGGGGGCCTCAGCCCCGACCTATTATCCGGCGGTGGGGCAGCAGCTGGGCTGTCGGATGAGCCTGCCCGAACATGCGGGCGTGGCCAATGCCATCGGCGCGGTTGTGGGGCGGGTCACACTGCGCCGCAGCGGCACGGTGACAGCCCCCGCTGAGGGGCGTTACCGCGTACATCTGGAGGCAGGCCCCGAGGATTTCCCCGATTCTGACGCCGCGATGGACCGGCTCGAATCGGTTTTGCGGGACGAAACGCTGCAGGCCGCGCAAGAGGCCGGGGCGATTGGCATCCAGGTCACGACCAAACGCAAATTACGCATGGCCGAGATCGAATCGCAGAACATGTTTGTCGAGGCCGAAATCATCGTCGAGGCCAGTGGCCGTCCGCGCGTGGCGCTGTGATTTCGGCGTCGTGCTTGCCCGCCCTGCCAAAGTGATCTGTTTCCGCTGACAGAACGTATACCTTTTCAGGCAAATGTCACAAATATGCGGAAACTGACCTTGCAGGTGGTTTGGTTCAAACGGGATCTACGTGCGACGGATCATGCGGCTTTGGCGCGGGCAGCTGCGTGCGGGCCGGTGCTGCCGCTTTATGTGGTCGAGCCGGATTTGTGGCAGCAGCCAGATGCGTCAGCGCGGCAATGGGGGTTTGTGGCGGAAACTCTGGCCGAGTTGCGGGACGATCTGGCCGGATTGGGGCAGCCTCTGATTGTCAGATATGGCCCAATTCTTCAGGTCTTGGCGGGTTTGCGGCAGGGCGGTGCGCTGTCAACGCTTTGGTCGCATGAGGAAACCGGCAATGACTGGACCTATCGCAGAGACCAGCAGGTCGCGGTGTGGTGTCGGGATCAGGGCGTGCCCTGGCATGAGGTTCAGAATCACGGGGTATGGCGGCGTTTGAAATCGCGCAATGGCTGGGCGCAACGCTGGGATCAACTGATGGCGCAGCCCATCGTGTCCGCGCCGGCGCTTGCGCCTGTGGCGTTTGACCCTCAGCCTATCCCATCGGCCCGAGACCTTGGGCTGGCAGCAGATGGCGCACAGCAGCGCCAGACCGGCGGGCGCTTTGCCGCGTCACACAATCTGAACAGTTTCCTGACCACGCGCGGCGCGCAATATCAGCGCGCGATGTCCAGCCCGCTTGAGGGCGCAACCGCCTGCTCTCGGCTGTCCCCTTATCTGGCATGGGGTGTGCTTTCTATGCGTGAAGTCGCTCAGGCCACTGAAACACGCCGTCGCCTGCTGCCGCCGAGGGCCAGCGGTTGGCGTCGGTCGTTGCGCTCGTTTTCAGGGCGGCTGCACTGGCACTGCCATTTTATTCAGAAACTTGAGGACGAGCCGCGAATCGAGTTCGAAAATCTGCATCGGCTGTATGATGCGTTGCGCCCGAAACCACCGGATGCCACGCTGCTGCGGCAATGGGCGCTGGGCGAAACCGGATACCCGTTTCTGGACGCCTGTATGCGGTCGCTGCAGGCAACCGGCTGGCTGAATTTTCGGATGCGGGCCATGGTGATGGCGACGGCGGCCTATCATTTGTGGCTGGACTGGCGCGCGCCGGGGCTGCATCTGGCGCGGATGTTCACCGATTATGAACCCGGCATACATTGGAGCCAGGTTCAGATGCAGTCGGGCACCACCGGGATCAACACGGTGCGCATCTACAACCCGGTCAAGCAGGGATATGATCAGGATCCGCAGGGCGTGTTCATCCGCCGCTGGCTGCCCGAGCTGGCCGAGATCCCGGACCATGCCATTCATGAGCCTTGGAAAAGCGACACGGCATCGGCGATCATCGGGCGTCACTATCCTGCCAGGGTCTTTGATCACCTCTTGGCGGCCAAAGCCGCGCGCGACAAAATCTGGGCGATCCGCAAAAGCGATACATTCCGTGCCGAGGCGCAGGCGATCGTGGCAAAACATGCCAGCCGCAAATCCCCCCGACCTGCGCGGCGCAAAGCCAAAGCCAAAGCTGCTGACGCCGCGGCGCAGTTGCGTCTGCCCTTTGATGACATGCCATGAGGCACCGTAAGAAAGCCGACCTGCCGCGCAAAATATGCCCGGTCTGCAAACGCCCTTTTGTCTGGCGCAAGAAATGGGAAAAGGTCTGGGATGACGTGCGTTATTGTTCGAAACGCTGCCGGTCGACCAGATAGAGGTAACGGGGCGAACAGAGCGCCGCGCGGGCGCGTATCCTGCCCGGATTTTTACAATGCCCGCTACGCTGTATTTGTGATCACCGCACGGTATTCGTGGGTCTGCGATCTGTCTGATATTTTGCGGCTTGGGTGTATGATGGTGGAGCCTAGGGGGATCGAACCCCTGACCTCTTGCATGCCATGCAAGCGCTCTCCCAGCTGAGCTAAGGCCCCATCATGTTGTGCATCTGTGATGCTGTAGGCGGGTAATTAGGCAAAGCTGCGGGCGGGTTCAAGCGGAAAAAACCCGCCGCGCAAAGTTTTTTACGACTCGTCTTCTTCGCTGGCGACGTCGGTGATTTCGTCGAGGGAAACGTTGTCGTCATCCTCGTCTTCCAGCACGCTGTCATCGTCCAGATCCACATCGACATCGTCGTCATCCAGCAGATCGACGTCTTCGATGTTCTCTTCGGCTTTGGCCTTGTTGGCCTTGTCTTCGGCATCCGCCTCGATCATGCTGCGCTTCCCGGTATCGAGGTTCACAACCTCGCCGGTATAGGGGCTGACGATCGGATCGCGGTTCAGGTCATAAAATCGCTTGCCGGTGGTCGGGCAGACGCGCTTTACACCCCATTCTTCCTTGGGCATCGATGTGTCCCTTCAAACTGGTGGTCATGTCGACAATCTGCGCCAACTGCCATAACAACGGCCTTATGTAAAGGCTTTGGCGCGAAACTGACAGGCATTCCAAAGATGGGGCAGATCCGCCTATCCGGCAACCCTCCGATCGAGGTGACATTGCGCCGCTCTGCGCGGGCGAAACGGCTGTCGCTGCGCATGTCGCGGCTGGATGGGCGCGTGACGCTGACCCTGCCCAAACATGTGCCCGAATCTGAGGGGCGCGCGTTTCTGGCGCAGAAAGAGGGCTGGCTGCGGGGGCATCTAGAGCAGCAGCAGACGCCGCGCCTGATTGGGCTGGGGGATCAGATTCCGCTGCATGGTCAGCCGGTGCGGATTGTTGCCGGGGCAGGGCGGTCTGTGCGCCTGGTGGACGGGGCCTTGGCCGTGCCCGGAGACCCAGCGCAAGTGCCCCGCCGGGTGCAGACCTGGCTGCGTGGGCAGGCGCGCGACGCGCTGGCCGGGGCGTCTGATCATTATGCTGCGGCGCTGGGGCGGCCCTATACAAAGCTGACGCTGCGCGACACGCGTTCGCGCTGGGGGTCGTGCAACTCTGAGGGCGCGCTGATGTATTCCTGGCGGCTGATCCTCGCGCCGACATCGGTGCTGAACTATGTCGCCGCGCATGAGGTCGCGCATCTGGCGGAAATGAACCATTCCCCGGCCTTTTGGGCGCTGGTCACGCGGCTATATGGCGACTGGCAGCCCCAGCGCCGCTGGCTGCGCGATCACGGGGCCGGGCTGCATCAATATCGGTTCGACTGATCAGGTCGGTTTCGTGCCTGTTCGGGCTTGGCCATTGACCGCCCGCCTGAATGTGATCACAACAGACCCTATGCAAGCGATGTCCCCCCGTCCCTCTGATGCTGTTGGATCAGCCCATGACCGCGTTTACCGCGGTCTGCGTACCCGAATCATGCATGGTCAGATTGCGCCGGGGCAGGCGCTGACTCTGCGTGGCATCGGGCGGGAGTTCGAGGTGTCCATGACCCCTGCGCGCGAGGCGGTGAACCGTCTGGTTGCGGAGGGCGCGCTGTCCATGTCCAGCTCGGGCCGGGTGGCGACGCCAGAATTGTCCAATGAGCGGATCGAAGAGCTGGCCGCCCTGCGATCCCTGATCGAGGTCGAACTGGCCAGCCGCGCCCTGCCGCGCGCCCATATGGCGCTGATCGAGCGGCTGCACACCATTAACGGAAATATCGCCGATGTGGTCAGCAACCGCGATGCGGTGGGCTATATTCGGGCGAATTTGGAATTTCACCGCACCCTGTATCTGCGCGCGCAGGCACCGGCGATGCTGGCTATGTGCGAAACGGTCTGGCTGCAGCTGGGGCCGACCATGCGGGCGCTGTATACCCGCCTGCGCCGGTCCGAGCCGCCGCGCTTTCACCGTTTGATCATTGCCGCGCTGAAGGCCGGGGATGAACCCGGCCTGAGGCTGGCGGTGCGGTCTGATGTGACGCAGGGGTTGCGGATGTTGACCAGCTAAGGCGCTGGTCAACTTGGATATGGTCCGCTGGGATTAGGCCGTGGCGGCCTGCAGGGCTTTGTCCATCAGGGATTTGATCTGGGACTTGCCTGTGCCGGCCACGATGCGGCCCAGTTCCTGATCGCCTTTCAGCACAACCAGGGTCGAGCGGCGCGGGATGTTCAAGGATTTCACCAGATCGGAGCGTCCGTAATCATCCCAATCCACGTCGATAAACGTGATATTCTGGTTATAGGCCGGGTCGGCTTTCTTTAGCGAGTTGATCACGCGTTCCTGGGCTGCGCAGGTCGAACACCAGCTGGCCTTAAAATCCAGAAACACGGTGTCGCCTTTGGCGAGGTGCTCTTGCACCAGACCAGGGCGATAGGTGGTGGCTGCGCTGGCGGTGCCGGGCAGGGCAAGCGCAGCCCCGGCAGCGGCGGACAGGGTGATAAACTGACGGCGATCCATGGGAGTCTCCTGTTACTTTGAAAAGGGTCAGAGGGCGACCGAGAGGTCAATCAGCCAGGCGGGCAGGGTTGTGACCAGCCAGGCTTCGATCATGTGGTGCAGGTTAAAGAAAAGGGCGAGCCCAACAGCCATGAAAGTCACGCCAAGGATTGGGCGCGATGCAGCGGCAAGGCGGCGCAGCTGTGCATTGTACCGGCCAATCGCGCCGCGTGTGCCATAGGCCAGGCCCAGGATCAGGGTCGACACCCCCAGCGCAAAGAACAGCATGATCGCGCCCGCGCGGGCCAGATCCTGCCCTTGGCTGGCCAATCCGATGGCGCTGCCCAGGGTGGGGCCGATACAGGGGCTCCAGACCGCGCCCAGCAGCAACCCGCCGATGAATTGCCCCCGCAGGCCCGAGCGATCCAGAACATCCATCTGGGCATCGGCGCGGGTCGACAGGCCTGCTGTCGCACCGGCCAGAACTGCGCCAGCCTGTGGCAGCAGCAGCGCGGCCCCAAACAGCACCATGACCACGGCACCTGCCTTGGCAATCATGTCGATGTCCAGTCCAAGCGCCTGACCAAAGGCAGTCACCCCCAGCCCCAGCGCTACAAAGGACGTGCTGAGCCCGGCGGCCATGGCCACAGGGCCAAACCTGCTGGCCTGCAACGCAGTTGCGATGACGATTGGCAAAACCGGTACGACGCAGGGGTTGATCAGGGTCAGAAGCCCGGCCCCATATGCAAATAGAAATTCCATGCAGGCACTATTCCCGCCCCATGCGGTTTTGTCATTAAACGAAGGGCTGACAGGGGATCACGTGGCCGTGGGGATTGTTGCACATCGCGTGATCTGAGAACGAAAAAACGCCCCAAAGGGCGTTTGATCAGGCAGAGCGGGCTGCGGTTTACGCGCAGCGCAATGTGCGGCCCTGCTGGTTGCTCATGGCTTTGCGGGCGGCGGCGAACCGGCGCTGTGCCGGGGTTAGACTGTGGGGGCGTGTTGCGATGACCTGTGCGCTTGCTGCGGGGCGGGTGGTCTTGCTGGCCTGTGCTGCGGCCTTGCTGGCAGTGCGGGCCTCTGCCGCGCGGGCTGCAGCCTGACGCAGGGCGTTGGCCAGAATGCGCCGGGCCTGAAGCGCCTCTCGGCGGGCGCGAGAGGCAGCCTGTTCGATGCGGCGCACTTCGGGGGCTTTGTCCGGGTGGTGCCAGCGCATCATGTCATAGGCTTCGTTCAGTTTGGTCAGGGTTTTGGTGGCGGTGTCGGGATCCGCGTCCGAGACATCCGGGTGATGCGCCCGCACCAGTTTGCGCCAGGCGCGCCGGATCGTGGCAAAATCGTCTTCGGGCTGGACGCCCAATGTGGCGTAGGCCTCGGGGGACGGTGTGCGCATCTCGGTCATCGGGTCTCTCCTGCCGTTGATCCAAGCCCTCCGCGCTGGCCCCCGGACCGTGCTGGTCCTCATGCGGTTCGACTTAAATTTCGTTCAAATGCAGGATAAACTGAAATCAGATTTTGCCAAAAACAATTGCAAACGAAAGGTTAACACCCGAAGCCATCGGCTCCGGGTGCTGCATGAATTTCGATTGTCTGAAGGGGGGGGAGGCTTAGGCGGCCAGCCCCTTGGACCCCAGTCCCAGGAATTTCTTGCGCCGGGCGGCGATCAGATCCTTGGGGGCCATATCGCTGAGATCCTGCAGCATCCCCGCGATGGCCGCGCCCACCTGATCCAGCGTCGCGCTGCGGTCGCGATGGGCACCGCCCAGCGGTTCGGGGATGATGCGGTCGGCCACGCCCAGCTTGTTCAAATCTTGGGCGGTCAGGCGCAGGGCCTCGGCCGCTTCGCGCATCTTGTCCGAGTCTTTCCACAGGATGCTGGCGCAGCCCTCGGGCGAGATCACGGAATAGACCGAATGTTCCAGCATCGCGACGCGGTTCGCCGTGGCAAAGGCCACCGCCCCGCCAGAGCCGCCTTCGCCGATGATCACGCTGACCAGCGGCACGCCGATTTGCAGGCATTTTTCGGTGCTGCGGGCGATGGCTTCGGACTGGCCGCGCTCTTCGGCACCTTTTCCGGGATAGGCGCCGGGCGTGTCGACCAGCGTCACCACGGGCAGGCCAAAGCGGTCGGCCATCTCCATCAGGCGAATCGCTTTGCGATAGCCTTCGGGGCGGGCCATGCCGAAATTGCGCGCGATCCGACTTTGGGTGTCATTGCCCTTTTCATGGCCGATCACGACGACGGGTTTGTCGCGGAACCGCGCCAGCCCGCCCATCACCGCATGGTCATCGGCAAAGTTCCGGTCCCCGGCCAGCGGCGTATATTCGGTGAACAGCGCGTCGATGTAATCTTTGCAATGGGGGCGGTCGGGATGGCGCGCGACCTGGCATTTGCGCCAGGGCGACAGCTTTTTGTAGAGGTCTTGCAGCAGGGCGTCGGCCTTGCGATCCAGCGCGACGGCTTCGTCCTCGATGTCCATGTCCTCATTGTCCCGCGCCATGGCGCGCAATTCTTCTGCCTTGCCTTCAATTTCAGCCAGGGGTTTTTCGAAGTCGAGGTAATGGGTCATGCCGGGGCTGTCTCCTTGCGTCATGCGCTATATGGCCGCGCGGATGCCCAAATGCAACAAAGCAAGATTTGTCGCAAGCCCATGCGCCATAGTTCGGGCCAGAGGAAGGGGCGACGGCCCTGTGTGGCTGGCCCGAGCCGCAGTGTCCGTGCGGTTCAGATCAGCACCGGCACCATTGACAGGATCAGCGCCGCCGCCATGGTCCAGTTGAACATCCGCAGTCTTTCGGGTTTGGCCAGAATGCGGCGCACCCCGGTGCCCAGCGTTGTCCAGGTCAGGGCCGAAAGGCTGCCCAGCACAAGGAAACTGCCCGCGACCCACAGGATTTGTCCCAATTCGCGTGAAGCGGCATACAGCGTGATCGCCCCCAGCGCCATGGACCATGCCTTTGGGTTGACCCATTGAAACGCCACCGCCTGCAGAAAGCTCAGCGGGCGCGCCTCGGCGCTGACCTCTTTTGGCGGGGTAGCATGGGCGATCTTCCAGGCCAGATACAGCAGATAGCAGATCGACGCGATGCGCAGCGCGGTTTCTGTGATGGGCCACAGTTCAAACACCTGCATCACACCCAGCCCGACCGGGACGATCATCAACGGAAACCCCAGCGCAACACCGGCCAGATGCGGCACACTGCGGCGCAGGCCAAAATTGGCGCCTGAGGCCATCAGCATCAGGTTGTTCGGCCCCGGTGTGAACAGCGTCGCTGCGCAGAACAGGGCAAGGGCGAAAAGGATATCAGTCGTCATGACGCCTGTATCGCAGCGTTTTCACGCCGTGATATTGCGAAATATTGTGTTTGGGTTCATGTTTCGCAACAAATGAGCGAACTGGATTGTATCGACCGCAATATATTGCGCGAACTCACCCGCGATGGCCGGATGAGCAACCTTGCACTGGCCGAACGGGTCGGCCTGTCTCCCTCGGCCTGCCTGCGCCGCGTTGCTGCGCTGGAGAAAAACGGTGTGATCTCAGGCTATCGCGCGGTGCTGGCGCCCGAGAAAACCGGTATCGGGTTTGTGGCCTATCTGGCCGTGGGGTTAAGCGTGCACACCAAGCAGGCGCAGGAATCCTTTGAACGGGCGATGAAACTGGCCCCGCAGGTGCGCGAATGCCACAATATCACCGGCACGGTGGAATACCTGCTGCGGGTTGAGGTGGCCGACCTGCCGGCTTTCAAAGAGTTTCACACCGATGTGGTTGGTGTCCTGCCTGAACTGCGTTCGATGCAGACCTATGTGGTCATGGGCTCGCCCAAGGATGAGCGCGCCTGAGCCTTTCTCGCCCGCAGTATGTACCCGGCAAAGACCATGCCAAAGAAAAAGCCCGGCGCTAGGGCCGGGCTTTCATGTCTTATTCAGGTCGCCTTAGGATGCGGCGATCAACTCTGCCTGGGCGACGATCACTTCGGCCTGTTTGATGCTGGCGATGTCGACCAGACGGCCTTTGTAGACCGTGGCACCTTCGCCATTGGCCTTGGCCTGCTCCATCGCGGCGAGGATCTCGCGCGCTTCGTTCACGGCTTCGTCCGAGGGGGTGAAGACCTCGTTGGCCAGGGCGATCTGCTTGGGGTGGATGGCCCATTTGCCGACCATGCCCAGCGTGGCGGAACGCTTGGCCTGGGCGATATAGCCTTCGTCATCGCTGAAATCGCCGAACGGGCCGTCAACCGGCAGAACGCCATGGGTGCGGCAGGCGGCGACGATGGCGGCCTGCGCCCAGTGCCACGGATCGGACCAGTGTTTCTGGCCTTCGCGCACCATGTAATAGTTTTCCTGCGTCCCGCCGATCCCGGTGGTCTGCATCCCCATTGAGGCGGCGAAATCCGCAGCGCCCAGGCTTATGGCCTGCAGGCGGGGCGAGGAGGCGGCGATTTCTTCGACATGGGCGATGCCTGCGGCGGATTCGATGATCACCTCAAAGCTGACAGGTTTGGTGCGGCCCTTGGCGGTTTCGATCGCGGTGACCAGCGCGTCCACGGCGTAGACATCGGCGGCGCAGCCGACCTTGGGGATCATGATCTGATCAATACGGTCGCCGGCCTGTTCCAGCAGGTCCACCACGTCACGATACCAGTAGGGTGTGTCCAGACCGTTAATACGCACGGACATGTATTTGTTGCCCCAATCCACGGTGTTCAGGGCCTCGATCACATTGGCGCGGGCCATGTCCTTGTCGCTGGGGGCGACGGAATCCTCGAGGTCGAGGTTGATCACGTCAGCCGCCGAGGCAGCCATTTTGGCAAAGAGCTTGGTGTTGGAGCCGGGGCCGAACAGCTGGCAGCGATTGGGGCGTGCCGGGGCGGCGGGCTGAATGCGGAAGGACATGGGTTTCCCCTTCGGTAAGGAAATTACGTTTACGTCGCCCGATGGGTTATTAAATTGCGGAATGCTGCGCAAGCAAAATCCGATGCTGCACCGTGGCGTCGTTTTCTGCGCAATGCGTGCGGCGCGCGCAAAATTCTTCGAAGAATTTTGCTGTTTGCGCGGATTTCACCCGAATTTTGACAATATCAGATGTGCTTCGGTCAATAATTGCGTCGGCGGCGCTTAAAATCACTCAAAGATAACTTTTTGCTGGAGGCTGCGATGATCAAGACCCCTTACCTGCTCTTCCTGGGCGATGCGCCCGATCCGCTTGCGGCCAAGGTCGCGCAGGGCATCAAGGACTGGCGCCCGGAAAACTGTGTGGGTCAATTCCGCATGGAGGGCTGTAACGCCGATATGGGCCTGCCGGACATGACCCTGACCGAGGCGCTGGAAGCGGGTGCCAAGACGCTGGTGATTGGCGTTGCCAACCGGGGCGGCGTGATCAGCCAGGCCTGGAAAAAGGTTCTGGTACAGGCGCTTGAGGAAGGGTTGGATCTGGCCTCGGGCCTGCACAACCTGCTGCGGGACGAAGAAGATCTGGCTGCTGTGGCCAAAGCCTGCGGCCGCGAGCTGCATGATGTGCGTGTGCCCGAGGTCGATTATCCGATCGCCAATGGCAAAAAACGCAGCGGCAAGCGTGTGCTGGCCGTGGGCACTGATTGTTCGGTCGGCAAGATGTACACCGCGCTGGCTCTGGACAAGGCGATGCGTGAAAAGGGCATGAAATCGACCTTCCGCGCCACCGGCCAGACCGGCATTCTGATCACCGGCGACGGTGTGCCGCTGGACGCGGTTGTGGCGGATTTCATGGCGGGCTCGGTCGAGTGGCTGACCCCGGACAATGATGACGATCACTGGGATATCATCGAGGGGCAGGGCAGTCTGTTTCACGTGTCCTATTCCGGTGTGACTATGGCGCTGGTGCATGGCGGCGCGCCGGATGCGTTGATCCTTAGCCACGAACCGACCCGTGCCCATATGCGTGGCCTGCCGGACTATGAGCTGCCGACGCTGGAGGCATTGCGCGACACGGCGCTGCCGCTGGCCCGCGTGGCAAACCCGGCCTGTCAGGTTGTGGGCGTGTCGATCAACACACAGCACATGAGCGAAGACGAGGCCAACGCCTATTGCGCCGAGGTCGAGGCCAAGCTGGGTCTGCCCACTGTGGATCCGTTCCGCCATGGCGCCGACCGTCTGGCAGAGGCGCTGGCGGCGCTGTAAGGCTCTCATCGACGACCGCGCTGCCCCGTGGCGCGGTCGCATTTGAGTATTTTGACCAAGAAGAAACAGGAAGGGCGCGCGCATGATCGAGGTTACGCGGGATGTGTTCCGTTTGGCGCAGGTGTTTACCATTTCGCGCGGCTCGCGGACCGAGGCCAAGGTTTTGACCGTCAAGGTCAGCCGGGATGGTCATGTGGGTTACGGCGAATGTGTGCCTTATGCGCGTTATGACGAGACGCTTGAGAGTGTCACCGCCGAGATTGAGGGCCTGCCCGCCGATGTAACCCGCGCCGCGTTGCAGGATCTGCTGCCTGCCGGGGCTGCGCGCAATGCTGTCGATTGTGCGCTGTGGGATCTTGAGGCCAAGCGGGCGGGAAAACGGGTCTGGGATCTGGCTGGTCTGCCCGCGCCGGGGCCGGAGATCACCGCCTATACCCTGTCGTTGGACACGCCCGAGGCTATGCAGGCCCAAGCGGCCAAAAACGCGTTTCGTCCGCTGCTGAAGATCAAGCTGGGCACGCCGGATGATATGCCTCGGCTGGAGGCCGTGCGCGCGGGCGCCCCGGATTCGCGCATCATCATTGATGCCAATGAGGGCTGGAGTGCCGAGGTCTATGCTGATCTGGCACCGCATCTGACTCGTCTGGGCGTGGCGTTGGTTGAACAGCCTTTGCCTGCGGAAGCGGATGAGGCGCTGATCGGGATGGATCGCCCTGTGCCTGTCTGTGCCGATGAAAGCTGTCATGATCGGTCCTCGCTGCCCGGACTGAAGGGCAAATATGACGTGGTGAACATCAAGTTGGACAAGACTGGCGGCCTGACCGAGGCGCTGGCCCTGCGTGCGCAGGCCATGGCCGAGGGGTATGCGGTGATGGTCGGCTGCATGGTTGGCAGCTCGCTTGCCATGGCTCCGGCGACGATTGTGGCGCAGGGTGCGGCGGTCACGGATCTTGACGGCCCCTTGCTGTTGGCCGAAGACCGTGATCAACCTTTGTTGTTTGATGCCGAAGGGGTGCACCCCCCGCAACCGGCGCTATGGGGCTGACCCCGATTTGAGGCCAAGGAGACCCGCCAATGACCCGCACCGTTTACCTGAACGGAGAGTACCTGCCTGAAACCGAAGCCAAGGTTTCGATCTTTGACCGGGCCTTTTTGATGGCGGATGGGGTCTATGAGGTGACCAGCGTGCTGGAAGGCAAGCTGATCGACTTTGACGGTCATGCCAAGCGGCTGGAGCGGTCTCTGAACGAACTCGACATGCCCAAACCCGCTTGTTTTGACGATCTGTTGGAGATCCACCGCGAGCTGGTGCGTGTGAACGACATCACCGAAGGTCTGGTCTATCTGCAGATCACGCGCGGCGCGCCGGGCGACCGGGATTTTGTATTCCCCGACCCTGCAACCTGCGAACCGACCGTGGTGCTGTTCACCCAGAATAAGCCGGGTCTGGCAGAGGCGGTCAACCCGCTGAAGATCATTTCCGTCGAGGATGAGCGTTGGGGCCGTCGTGACATCAAGACCACGCAGCTGCTGTATCCGTCCATGGGCAAGATGATGGCCAAGGCGGCGGGTGCCGATGATGCCTGGATGGTGATGGATGGCTATGTCACCGAGGGCACCAGCAACAACGCCTATTTCATCAAGGGCAACAAGATCGTGACCCGCGCGCTGTCCAACAACATCCTGCATGGGATTACCCGCGCTGCGGTACTGCGCTTTGCGCGTGAGGCCCAGATGGAGGTCGAAGAGCGCAACTTTACCATCGAGGAAGCGCAGGGCGCGGATGAGGCCTTTGTCACCTCGGCCTCGGCTTTTGTCATGCCGGTGATCTCGATTGACGGGGTGCAGCTGGGCGATGGGCAGGTCGGTCCGCGTGCCATGCGCCTGCGCGAAATCTATCTCGAAGAGAGCCTGAAAGCCGCGATCTGACCCTGGGTCGCGCGGCGCGATGCGGGATTTCTTTGCCATTCTGGCGATTATTCTGGCGGTCATCGCGCTGGGCGTCTTTCGTGTGCCTGATGAAAACGCGCTGGTTGCGGCGGGCATCAAGGCCGAGGCCGAAGGCGCGGTCTATCAGGCGCGCCACCCGCTGAGCATCGCGGTGAAAGGCCGGGTTGTGACCGTTTCTGGCCGCGTGGAAAGCGAGGGCGAGGAACTGTCGGTGATCGACAGTCTTGCCGCGCTGCAGGGCGTCGAAGAGGTGATCAGCGATCTGATCATCCTGCCCGCCATCGCGCCCTTTGCCCTGTCCTTGGACAAATCGCCCGAGGGTGTCGTGGCCGAGGGCCATGTCCCCCGCGCCCGTCTGTCGGACCAGATCGGCGCGGCGCTGGGGGCCGAGATCGCGTTGCCCGTGGCGACCGGCGTGCCGGATGGCGATTGGGCTGATGTGGCGCAGCGCGGGGCGGCGTCGCTGGGCCTGATGCGCAGCGGGCGGTTTGATCTGCGTGACCACCAAATCCGTTTGCGCGGTGTGGTTGGTCTTCCGTCTCAGGCCGCGTCTCTGCGCGCGCTTTGGGTGGATTTGCCCGAGACCTATCAACTGGATCTGGATCTTGAGGTGCTGGATGACGGACTGCCCTACAGTCTGCTGATCACCCGCGATCCGCATCTGGGATTGCAGATCACGGGCAAGCTGCCGCCGGATTTTGACCCGCAGGACCTGGGTCTGTTGGAGGCCGCGCAAAAGGTGGATCTGCGTGCCGCTGGTGTGGCGCTGGATCAGCCGGGCTTTGCCGAGGTCGCGCTGCAGATTGCCCCGTTGATCGGGGATCTGCCGCAGGGTGTGATCAGCATTGGTCCCGGTCTGGTTCAGGTGCAGGGCGGACCCTTGCCCGACGAAACGATTAGCAAGATCAACGCGATAGACCTGCCGGACAGCTATGCGCTGCACCTGTCGCTGATTCCCGAAAACCCGATGCCAGAGCGGCATCTGACGATTGATTGGGATGGCGCAGGCCTGCGGTTCAAAGGCCGCGTGCCGCGTGATTTTATCGCCGCGCCGCTGGCCGAGGGTTTCGGCGCGCCTATTGCCGCCGATCTGCTGGATCACGGGCCTTACCCGGATCTGCAGGGCTGGGCGGATCCTTTGACCGCAGGGCTGCGCGCGTTGCGCGGGCTGCAATCCGGGCAGCTGGTGTTGGATGCGCAGGGGGTGCGCTTGACCGGGATCGCCGCAGATCCAACCGCGCGGCAGGTTGCGCGTAGTGCATTGGGCGCGGCGGGCACAGCACAGCTGCAACTGGCAGATGATGGCGCGCCGCCGGAGTTCACGTTGACCTATGATGCGGCGACGGGGGTGGCGCTGCGCGGCAAGCTGCCCGCTGACATTTCCTATTCCGAGATCGCCGATGCGCTGGGCTCCCTGCCTTTGCGCGGTGATCCAAGGGTTGGGCCTGATCCCAGTGGCGCGCCCGTGATACGGGCTTTGCAGGCGGTGATCCCGCTGCTGGCCGAGCTGGACGGGTTCACCCTGACACACGCGCCGGACCGGATGACCTTTGACCTGGCCGTGACCGCAGGCAGTGATCCGCAGGCCCTGCGCCGCGCGCTGGGAGGGATGCCCGAGGGGGTGGTTTTGCTGGTGAACAGGGCGCAGGCCCCGGCCTCTGGCACGCGGCGCAGCCATGTGGTGCTGGGCGTGGCGCAGGTGTTTTCAGACGGGCTCTGGCTGCCGCAGGTGCATGTCGATCCCAGCGCCGAGGCCTGCCGCAGCGCCATGCAGGACGCGCCCACTGTGCCATTTCATGAAGGGCGGTTTGCGCCCGCGCTTGGCGCGACCTACCCCTTGGCGCATCTTGCGGCAGTGGCGCGGGCCTGTCAGCGGATCACCGCGTTTGACCTGACGATCAAAGCGCAGGCCGCAGGCGATCGCCCCGAGATCCTCAACCGGCAATTGGCGCGCCGCCGGGCCGAGGCCATTCGCGATGCGCTGGTCGCGCGTGGCGTGGATCGCGCCCGCATCACCGCCACCGGGCAGGCGGCGGAACGCGATCAGCTGGATTTCCTCTGGCAATAGGCGGCGGCTTTTTCCCCGGCCCACAGCCCTGTCGCCAGGCAGGCAGTCAGCAGGTAGCCCCCGGTCGGCGCGTCCCAGCCGATCATCTCGCCCGCGCAGAAATGGCCCGGTGCCTGTTTCAACATCAGATCGCTGTCCAACGCATCCCAAGGCAGCCCGCCTGTCGTTGAAATCGCCTCGTCCAGCGGGCGCAGCCCGGCGTGGCGGATCGGCAGGGATTTCAGAGTATTCACCCATTTGGCGCGCGGCAGGCCCGCCCCGCCGCACATTTCAAAGAACAGCGCGGCTTTGGCCGGCGGCAGGCGCAGCTCTTTCTTCAGCCAATGGGCCAGGCGCAGTTTGTCTGGTTTGGCGTCCAGCTTGTTTTGCAGCGCCTCAACGGATTTGTCTGGGGCAAGGTCAAGGGTCAGCGCATGGCCGTCCCGCAGGGCAGGGCTGAGCATATAAATCCCGCCGCCCTCCAGCCCGCGCGCGGAAATCACCGCCTCGCCGCGCGAGTGCTGCGCGCCGCAGTGCCAGGCCACGCCTTTCAGGGGCGTGCCAAAATGCGGTTCCATATGCGGCGACCAATCGACCAGCAAACCGGCATTTGACGGGGCAAAATCGGTGGTCGTGATCCCGCGCGCCTCAAGCGCCGCGCGCCATGCCCCATCCGAACCCAGCCGCGCCCAGCTGCCGCCACCAAGGGCAAAGATGGTGACTGTCGCGCTCAGGCTCTGCACCCCATCGGGGGTGTCGAACCGATGGGCGTTGCCCTCCCACCCGGTCCAGCGCCAGCGGGTGTGATGCGTCAGCCCCATGTCACCCAGCCGCGCCATCCAGGCGCGCAGCAGGGGCGAGGCCTTCATGACCGTAGGAAACAGCCGCCCGGTGGAGCCAGTGAACATGTCCTGACCCAGCCCTTCGGCCCAGTCCCGTGCCTGCTGCGGGCCGAAACCGTGGATCATCGGCGATAAGCGCGCCGCATCCGCACCGTAATAGCCCAGAAATTCGCCCAAAGGTTGCATCCGGCTGAGGTTCAGCCCGGACTTTCCCGCCATCAGAAATTTGCGCCCTAGCGAGGGCTTGGCCTCGATCAGAGTGGTCGCAATCCCTGCACGCAACAGCGCATCGGCGGCCATCAACCCGGCCGGACCGCCGCCAATGACCAGCGCGGTGCTCATGCCCAACCGCCCGTGGCCCCGGAGAGTGCGGATTTGGGTATTTCAAAAGCAGAGAAACCCAACCCCCTAGTCCCCGGCCTGACGCAGTTCGACCACGCGATGCGGGTAGGGGATCTGAATGCCGTTGTCTTTCAAGGCGTTCCAGATCAGGAACCCCACATCAGACGTGTATTTCTTGGCCCCGTCATCGATCCCGTTGACCCAGAATTCCACGGCAAATTCCACGCCGCTTTCGCCAAACCCGCGCAGCTCGCAATCCGGCGGAAAGGGTTTGTCCAGCACTTCGGGATGCTTGGCCACCGCGGCTTCGATCAGGGCGGGCAGGGGGTTGATGTCGGTGTCATAGCTGACGGAAAAGGCGACTTCGTAGCGGTTGGCGCTGCCCTGATCAGAATAATTGATCACGCGCGTGGTGATGAAGTCTTCGTTCGGGACCACGATCCAGCGCCCGTCAAAGGTTTCCAGGATCATGGCGCGGGCGGTGGTTTTCACGATGGTCCCGGCCTCGCCATTGTCCAGTTCAACAAAATCGCCCACGGTGGCCTGCCCTTCCAGCAGCAGGATCACGCCGGAAATATAGTTGGAGGCGATCTTTTGCAGGCCAAAGCCCAGACCGACGCCAATCGCACCGCCCAACACTGCCAACGAGGTCAGGGGAATGCCGACAATGTTCATCAACAGCAGGAAGGCGAGGCCAAAGATCGCAACCTCGGCGGCTTTGGAGGCCAGCTGGCGGGTGGCCGGCGGCATTTCCTCTTGTTTGGCGATATAGGTGCCGGTCTGGTCATTGGACCAGCGCCCCAGCCAGAACAGGATCGCCCCCGCAATCACGCCCCGGATCACGGCCATGACGGTGAACTCGATATTGCCCAGGCTGATGGTCATTTCGTTCAGCCGCGCGATGCTGGCATCCAGAAACCCCAGCGCGTAAAGCGCCATGACCGGCAGCAGCACATATTTGCCCAGCAGTTTCAGGAATCCATCGGTGATGATCTCGCGCACCAGAATGCGCGCGGCGATCAGCAGAAAGATCCGCTTGCCAAAGGCGATCACTGCGCCAGAACCAAACAGCGCGCGGGTGGCCTGTTCGCCGATCCCGGTAAAGATCCACGCCAACAGCGGCAGCAGCAGCGGCACAAAGATCAGCAGAAACCGCCGCGCGGTGGCGAACATCCCGGTCTTGCCTGGCTCCGGCGTCAGCAGCCGTGTCAGCAAAGGCCCGGCGCGTTTGGTCAGCAGCCAGGCAGCAAAGAAGGCCAGCACCAGCAGGCCAAATTGCGACCAGGCGGCGGGGGACAGCAGCCAGGTCTTGGCGATCTCCCACCCCTGCAGCGCATAGCCTGCGGCGCGCTGGATGATCTCGGGCTGGCTGGCGAGGTCGAAATTCATGGGCGGGGCTCTGTTTGTGATCGGTCGTCAGGGGGCGCGTTGCTGCCGAGTTTTGCCCTGACCGTCGCAGGAGGGCAAGGCAAGAGGCCGGTTGGCGGACTCTCTGACCGAATCGAACATTGCGGCGAATCACTTGGCGACGCTTAATAGAGGCATTTGCTAGGAGTACGTTATGAAGAAGAGTTTGATTTCCGCTGCGGTCATGGCCTCTGTGGCCCTGACCCCGGTCACTGCCGCTGCCGATGATTTCATCAAGGGGCTTGCGGTCGGGATCATTGGCGGCGCAATGGCCAATCAGAAACCCCAACGCACAACGCGCAGCAGCTCCAGCCGATCCACAGGATACTCGGCGCAGCGTGCGGCCAATCGTGATACGCAGAATGCGCTGAACTATTTTGGGTTTCCCGCGGGCACACCTGATGGGGTCATGGGTCGTAAATCCCGCGCTGCGATTTCGCAATATCAGATCCATATGGGCTATGCTGCGACCGGCCAGCTGACCCAGTTCGAGCGTGATTTCCTGATCAATTCCTATCAGCGTGCGCAGGCCGGGGGCGCGACCACCGCGCAGATGATTGCGTCGAACCCGCAAGGGGTGCGTGGTTTGCTGATCGCCTATCGCGATGAGCAGCTGGGCGGGTCGACCGGGCGCTCGGCTCTGGCCAGCCATTACGGCCTGCCCTCGACCGTGGCGGCCACGGTGAACGAGATTGCCAAAAGCTCCGATCCGACGGCCGAGCAGTTGGTCAACCGGCATGGCTTTATCCAGCTGTCCGACATCAATGGCGACGGGCAGACCGATTACATCATTGATACATCTGTCACCGGATCGGCCTTTTGGTGCAGCGCGCAGGCCTGCATGGTGCGGGTCTTTGCCTCGACACCCGATGGGTATGAACGCAACGATTTTCAGGCCTTCAACGTGACCCCGGCCATGTTCAGCTGTACCCGTGGGACGTGTTCCAAAACCGACGGTCCGGCTGCGCCGCAGATGGCGGCGGCCCCGGTGCCGACACCGCAACCGGCCCAACCTGAAGGGCCGACAACGCAGATGGCCACCGTGCCTGTTGCGGCAGCGGTGCCTGCGGTTCAGGCACCGGCCTCTGAGGCTCCGGTCACGGGTGGCAGTGCCATGCCGCAATTCTTTGCCAGTGAAAACGCCCCGGTGCGCTCGCTTGCTTCGCATTGCAACATGGTCAACCTACTGACCAGCAGCAATGGCGGCTATGTCACTGCCGATACTATGACCGATGCCAGCGCCGCGCTGGGCGAACAGCTGTGTTTCACGCGCAGCTATGCCATGGCCACCGGGGACGAGCTGATGTCCCAGCTGCAGGGGGTGACCCCTGCTGCCATCGCGCAGCAATGTTCCGGGTTCGGCGATGTGCTGAAAGAGCAGGTGACCACAGCCGCGCTGCAACCGCGCGAAGAGGTGGTGCGCGGTGTCGGACAGTTTGTGCTGAACACCGGCATGGCCCCGGCGCAGATGGAAAAGACCGCGATGGTCTGCCTGTCTGCGGGGTATAAGGCCGATGATATGAACACGGCGATTGGCTCTGCCCTTGTTCTGGTCGCGCTGGGCAAAGCGCCCTATGCCGAGTTGCTGGGGCACCATCTGAGCCAGGGTTTTGGCCTGCCGCAGCGCGCCGACCTGTCGCTGTCCTGGTATGAACAGGCGACCGACGCGCTGGGCAATGGTGCTGTGCCTGCCTTTGGTCCGGGCCTGCCCGAGCGCGTCACCCTGCTTAAGGCGGCGATGACCGGTCTGCCGGGCGGCGGTGCTGTACAGCAGGGGGCCGCGCCGGTTCCCGTGTCTTCGGGCCTGCCGAGCTTTGTCATCTCGGAATAAGAGAGACCCTGCCGGGGGCGCGCGTGATGCCTGCGCCCTCGATGCCGAAAGACCCGCGATGGACCTGCCGATCTGCCCGCTTTGCGGTCGGGTGATTCCAGACGAAGCCCGGCAAAGCCTGCATCATCTGATCCCCCGGCTGAAAGGCGGCAAGGGCGGGCCGGTGGTCCTGTTGCACCAGATCTGTCACAGCGAAATCCACGCCACCCTGACCGAGGCCGAGCTGGCGCGCGAGTACAACACAATCGACGCGCTGCGCGGCCATCCTCGGCTGGCCAAATTTATCAAATGGGTGGTAAAGCGCCCGCCCGATTTTCATAAACGCAGCACGGGCGGGCGCCGCAAGAGGCGTTAACCCCAGGACAGCTGGGGCAGTTCGATGCCCAGCAAGCTGAAGGCAATCACGGCCAGCACGATCAATGCCGCCACTGCCACTCCCCAGCCGCTTGCGCTTAGCCCATCCCGATCCAGCCGGAACCGATGTTGTGCGCGCGACTCGATTTTCGATTGTCGTATTTTGGTGGGTTGACCGCTGTGATTCTGCTCAGTACTCATCGCTATGTCCTTATTCCATTGGGTTTGGACAGGCGCGCTGGACGGAGTTGCTAGCAAAGACCGGCGCGCCCAAAGTAACCAGCGGGCGATTCCCGCCGGGTACCCTCTACTCAGCATCCCTGATCAATGCCGTTGTGACGGTTTTGTAACGCTTTCATGACGGGCTTTGCGTCACGCCGTCGAAACAGCGGCGCAATTTTCCCGGCTTGAGGCCCGCCCGCGTTCAACGCTACCCTGTGCGCAACGCTAGAAAGAGGCCCCCAATGTCCCATCGCTTTCCCGTTCAGGTCTATTACGAAGACACCGATATGGCGGGCATCGTCTATTACGCCAATTACCTGAAATTTATCGAACGCGCGCGCAGCGACTGGGCACGCCAGCAGGGCATGGACCAGATGGCCATGCGCGAAGATGGCCTGGTCTTTGTGGTGCGGCGGCTGGAATGTGATTACCTCGGGTCGGCCAAATTCGAGGATGAATTGATTGTGGAAACAGCGGTCAAAACCATCACCGGCGTGCGTCTGATCATGACGCAGGAAGTACTACGCAACGAAGAGGTGCTGTTTCGCGCCGAAGTCACCGCCGTTTGTGCCACCCTAGAGGGCCAACCCGCCCGCCTGCCTGCGCAATTGCGTCGCAAGGTGCATTGATCCTCAGGGTATATCAAAACAGCCCCCCGCCAAATCGGTGGTCGGTGTGATGCGGATTTCCTTTTTTATTTCTACTTCATTTTCCGCGCCTTACTTTTTCCACATTTCCATCCCGTTCCGGCCTGCTTCCTTATGTTTCTGGAAACCAAAACGCGTGCCCGTATTTCCTGGGTGAAATTGGGTTTGGATCAGATTTCATGAGTGGAGCCAAAAATGGCAGATTTCTATAGCGTCGGACCGGATGGTTTTCTGCGGGGAACAGACGAGGGTGACTATTTCGAGCTGTATCGCATCTTCGACAACGTCACGATTGAAGGTGGGGACGGGAATGACTCGATCCTTGCCGGAGGGGGGGATGATCTGCTTGTTGGCGGATCCGGCGACGATCAGCTTTCCACTGGGGGCGGGCGTAACACTCTGTTGGGCGGCGAAGGGGATGACCACCTAGATGGTAGCAGCGATGCTGACAGCATTCGCGGGGGCGCAGGGGACGATACCATCGGCGGGGGAGGTGGTTCGGACACTCTCTGGGGCAACGCTGGCGATGACAAAATTCGTTCTTATTCGCGTGAAGGGAGCACCATTTATGCGGGCGAGGGCAACGATACACTGTCCGTCGCGGGTGTCGGAAACGTGGTCTTTGGCGGTGCCGGGGTGGATCAAATTCATTTGGGGTGGGTCACTGGATCGCGCAACTCTATTGTGAATGTTTCCGAGAATACGGTGTCTCATCTGAGTACCAGAGATCCCAGCCAGGTGATCGGAACGAACACCTTCCACAGTGTCGAAATATGGCGCCTTACAAATGATGCCGATTTGTTTCTCGCAGACCCGGACCGTGATTTCGCCGACACAGTTGATGCTGGGTCGGGTGCGGATATTTTATACGGGTTTGGTGGAGCCGATTCATTGCGGGGCAATGCAGGGCATGACAGCCTGTTTGGTGGGGCTGGCAATGATTGGCTGGGCGGAGATAATGGCGATGATACGATCCACGGAGAGGGCGGAGATGACCTGCTTCGTGGTGACAGGGGGGATGATGTCCTCTCTGGTGGCGTAGGCAATGATGAGTTGCTGGGGGGCGATGGTTTTGACACGCTTCGCGGTGGCGCTGGCAACGATATTCTTCGCGGCGAAGAAGATGATGACACTCTGTATGGCGAGGCAGGGAATGACGTTCTGATCGGTGACAAGGGGCAGGACAGTCTTGTTGGCGGCGCCGGAGCGGACACACTGATCGGTGGTAAAGATGATGACACCCTTCTTGGTGGTGCCGGGGGTGACGCCCTGAGCGGGGCGGAAGGGCGCGATAGCCTTTCAGGTGAAGGTGGGGCCGATAGCCTGATTGGTGGTGGAGATCGGGATACGCTGTCCGGTGGAGATGGCCATGACACCCTGAAAGGCGGGTCGGAGGATGATTCAATTTTCGGCGACGCCGGGAATGACCTCCTTTTCGGCGGCGCAGATAAGGATCGCCTGTGGGGGGGGAGCGGAGAAGACTCTCTCTATGGGGACGAGGGGGCGGACTACTTGATAGGGGATTCTGGCAATGACCGGCTTTGGGGCGGTGAGGGCAACGATACGCTGAACGGCGATCGCGGGCATGACCGGCTGAAAGCTGGCGATGGAAATGACTATTTGTATGGTGGGCATGGCAATGACACGCTGCTTGGCGAGGCAGGAGATGATGCCCTGTTTGGCGGAGAGGGGGATGACAGTCTTGCCGGCAACGCCGGGGACGACCGCATGGAGGGGCAGGAGGGCAACGACATCCTGATTGGCCATGACGGCAATGATTCCCTCGATGGTGAAGATGGGAATGACACGCTGCGCGGCGGTGATGGCCAAGATACGCTGAGAGGCGGATTAGATCATGATGCTTTGTCCGGTGGGGCGCATGACGATGTTCTGATTGCGGGGATGGGACGCGATACGCTTGATGGCGGTGGCGGTAGCGACAGGCTGGAAGCGGGTCGTGGCCACGATCTGATGACGGGTGGGGCTCAGTCAGATATTTTCGTGTTTGAAAGCAATATTGGTAATGACACGATCACCGATTTCGAGGTTGGCATTGATGTGTTGGACTTTTCTGATGTCCGTCGCATCGACACCTTTGATGACTTCTTGCTGCGGGCCTCTGATGACGGCGATGATGTTGTGCTAAATTTGGGTACCGGACACTCGCTGACGTTGCAGAATGTGCAGATCTCTGACCTCAGTGCGGCAGATTTTGTTTTTCTTCCCGAGGTGGAACCAAGCCCCTTCGACGCCTACCTTCCGGAGCCTGTCTAACCGGGCCACAGATTGCCTAGAGCCGATCTTCGCGGATCGCGGGCACAGATCTCAGGCGCAAATCTGCCTGTACCACAGGCCAATGGATGCATTCTGTTGGCCTTTCCCCTGAAAATCGGCTAAAACCCCTGCAAAAGATCCCCGCAAAGAGGGATCGCAGGTGGAAAGAGCAGGTTCATGGAAGCAGAAACGCTTGCCCTGGCACAGGAGATCGACTTCTCCATGTGGGGGCTGTTCGGCAGGGCGACACTGACCGTCAAACTGGTCATGCTGGCGCTGATCATCGCCTCGGTCTGGTCCTGGGGTATCATTTTCGACAAGCTGGTCAGCTATCGCCGCGCCCGCCGCGAGGCGGATCGCTTTGACCGCGATTTCTGGTCTGGCGAGCCGCTGGACGAGCTATACGACCAGCTGGGCCCGACCCCGGATGGGCGCGCGGCCAAGGTCTTTGCCGCGGGCATGACCGAATGGCGGCGCAGCCACCGCGAGGATGGCGGGCTGATTGCCAATGCCCAAAGCCGGATCGACCGCAGCATGGATGTCGCTATCCAGAAAGAGGCCGAGGCGCTGCAAAAGGGCCTGCCCGTGCTGGCCACGGTGGGGTCCACCGCGCCTTTTGTCGGGCTTTTCGGCACCGTGTTCGGCATCATGAATTCCTTTATCGAGATCGCGCAGCAGCAGAATACCTCGCTGGTGGTTGTGGCGCCCGGCATCGCCGAGGCCCTGCTGGCCACGGGTCTGGGCCTGCTGGCCGCGATCCCGGCGGTGGTGTTTTACAATAAACTCTCGGCGGATTCAGATCGCATCCTTGGCGGATACGAGGCCTTTGCCGATGAATTCTCGACCATCCTGTCGCGCCAGCTGGATTCCTGACCCATGGGTGCCGGAGTGGTCAAAAGCGGGGGTGGCGGCGGCAATCGTCGGCGCAGGCGGCGGCGCAGCGGTGCCAGCCAGCCGATGTCGGAAATCAACGTCACGCCCTTTGTCGATGTGATGCTGGTGCTGCTGATCATCTTTATGGTCGCGGCCCCTTTGCTGACCGTGGGCGTGCCGGTTGAGTTGCCCAAAACCGCCGCGCAGGCCTTGCCGCAGGAAACCGAAGAACCCCTGACTGTCAGCCTGACCGCCGAGGGTGAGATCCTGCTGCAGTCCACCGCCATCACGCGCGACGACCTGGTGCCGCGCCTGCGTGCCATTGCCGCCGAACGCAGCGATGATCGGGTCTATCTGCGCGCTGATGGGACTGTGCCCTACGAAGAGGTGGCGCAGGTTATGGGCGCGCTGAATGCCGGTGGCTTTTCGTCGATCGGGCTGGTGACTGACATTGGCGGTCCGGCCCTGAACGGAACCGGCCAGTAAGGGGGCGGGGTGTCCAGAGGCACCTACATATCCGCAGCTCTGCACGGGGCGCTCCTGCTTTGGCTGTTGCTGGGCGGGATCTTTCCCTCTGAGCCGCCGGAATTTGACGTGGCTGACGTGACCGTGCTGAGCGAGGCAGAGTTCGCCGCGCTGACCCAGCCGGACCAACCCGCGCAGACCGAACCGCCTGTGCCCCCGACACCGCCGGCCCCCCAGCCCGAACCCGAGCCACCCGCGCCAGCCCCCGCGCCGGTCCCGGAACCCGCGCCTGAACCGCCCGCACCCGCGCCTGCGCCCGAACCGGTGCCTGCACCGCCGCCGCCTTTGCCGGATCCCGAGCCTGTGCCGCCTGCGCCCGAGGCTGTGCCCGCGCCGCCGCCCAGCTTTTCGGCACCGGAAATCTCGGCCCGGCCCAAACCGCGCCCTGCGCCGCGCGTGGCCCCGACGCCAGTGGCCCCGCCCCCGCCTGACGCGGTGGTGGACCCCGAGGTGCAACAGGCCGCCGACCCGGATGCGAACAGCCCGGATCGCGCCGAAGAAGCGCAGGAACAGACCGCGCCCGAAGAGGCCGCAACCGAAATCGTGACCGAGGCCGAGACCCCCGCCAGCGCCGCACCCACCCGGTCGCCGCGCCCACAGGCCCGTCCCCGCGCGGTGCAGCAGGCAGCGGCGCGTCCTGCGCCTACGCCAGAACCAGAGCCCACGCCCAGCACGCAGGACGCTGTTGATGATGCGCTGTCTGCCCTGCTGGCAGAAGAGCTGGGCGGCAGCAGCCCGTCGACCCCGACCGGTCCGCCTTTGACACGGGGCGAGCGCGAAGGGCTGCGTTTGGCGGTGCAGGAATGCTGGGTTGTCGATGTGGGATCAGAGGCTGCGAATGTGGTTGTGACCGTGGCCATGGAGATGGGGCGCGATGGCCGTGTCGTCGCATCGTCGATGCGCATGGTCGGGGCGACGGGCGGATCCGGCCCGGCGGTCGAGGTCGCCTATCAGGCCGCGCGCCGCGCCATTCTGCGCTGTCAGCGTGACGGCTATGGCCTGCCCGCCGAAAAATATGAGCAGTGGAAACAGATCGAAATGACCTTCAATCCGGCGGAAATGCGCCTGAGATGAGCGGTCCCTCGCCGAAATTCCCCCCTTTTGCCCCGGCTTTGGGTGTTTTTTCGCAGGACGATGCCCTTTATGCTGCCGCGCAAACGGGCATCAAGATCCGGCAGAGCAGGCGCGCCACCGGCGCAAGGAGATTGACAGGATGATGACCCGTCTTGCCCGACTATTCATGGCCTTTGCCACGCTGATCGCGCTGGGGCTGACTGTGCCGCAGGCGATGGCGCAGAATGGCCCGCTGCGGATTGAAATTACTGAGGGCGTGGTGGAACCCATGCCTTTTGCCCTGCCGCAATTTGTGGCCGAAACCCCAGATGCCACGCTGCGCGCGGCGGAACTGACCCGCGTGATTGCAACCGATCTGATTGGCACGGGGCTGTTCCGTGAAATCCCCAGCGATGCGCATATCAGCCGTGTGGCCAGCTTTGGCGCGCCGGTCCAGTTTGCCGATTGGAAGGCAATCAATGCGCAGGCGCTGATCACCGGCGCGGTGTCGCAGGATCCCGGAGGTCGGATCACGGTGAAATTCCGGGTCTGGGATGTGTTTGCCGGGGCCGAGCTGGGACAGGGGATGCAGTTCACAGCCACTGCCGATGGCTGGCGCAGGCTGGCGCATAAAGTGGCGGATCAGGTCTATTCCCGCCTGACGGGTGAAAGCCCGTATTTCGACAGTCGCGTGGTGTTTGTTTCTGAAACCGGCCCTAAAAACGCCCGTGCCAAGCGGCTGGCGATCATGGATTATGATGGGGCGAATGTTCAGTATCTGACTGGCTCGGACGCCATCGTTCTGGCACCGCGCTTTTCGCCCACCGGGGACCGGGTGCTGTATACCAGCTATGAAACCGGTGCGCCGCGTGTGCATGTTTTGAATGTGGGCGATGTGCAAAGCCGGATCTTTCAGGCCAATGACGGTGTGATGAGCTTTGCCCCGCGGTTTTCGCCGGATGGGCGTGTGGTGGTCTATTCTCTGACCAATGGGGCCAATACGGATATTTGGGCGATGGATATTGCCAGCGGCGCGACCCGCCGTCTGACATCTGCCCCGTCGATTGAGACCGCGCCCAGCTTTTCCCCCGATGGCAGCCGGATCGTGTTTGAAAGCGACCGGTCGGGGTCGCAGCAGTTGTATGTGATGCCTGCCAATGGGGGCGAGGCGCAGCGCATCAGCTTTGGCGAGGGGCGGTATGGGACGCCGGTCTGGTCGCCGCGTGGGGATCAGATTGCCTTTACCAAGCAGAACAAGGGGCGGTTCCATATTGGCGTCATGCGCATGGATGGCAGCGAAGAACGCCTGCTGACCGCCTCGTTCCTGGATGAAAGCCCCAGCTGGTCGCCCAATGGCCGCGTGGTCATGTTCACTCGTGAAACGCAGGGCGCACAGGGGGCTTCGGCACTGTATTCCGTGGATATTTCCGGGCGCAACCTGCGCCGGGTGCGCACGCCCGCTGGCGCGTCCGACCCCAGTTGGGGGCCGCTGCAATAAGCGCGCGGGGTCGTGATCGGCCCCGCCTTTTTCGGTTGGCGTGCCTGTGATAGGCTGCGCCCAAAGCAAGAAAGAGCAGGAAGACATGACATATCTGACCAAGACCGTATTGCTGGTCGCGGGCCTGGCTCTGGCCGCCTGCGCCAATCCTTCGCGTTTTGACAATGGTGCGGATGCGGGCGCCGGGGCGGGTGCTGGCAACGGGATCATTCCGGGCAGCGCAAATGACCCGACCAGCCCGGCCTATTTCCAGGCCAGCGTGGGCGACCGCGTGTTCTTTGCCGTGGATCAGTCGACCCTGTCGGCGCAGGCACAGGCCACGCTGGATGCGCAGGCGCAGTGGCTGCTGACCAATTCCGATTTCCTTGCGGTGATCGAGGGCCACGCGGACGAACAGGGCACCCGCGAATACAACATTGCTCTGGGTGCGCGCCGTGCCAATGCGGTGATGGAATATCTGAGCGCGCGCGGTGTGCCCGCCAGCCGGATGAAATTCATCAGCTATGGCAAGGAACGCCCGGTCGAGATCTGCTCGGTCGAGAGCTGCTATGAAAAGAACCGCCGTGCGGTGACTGTGATTTCCATGACTTTGGGGAGCTGACGCCAAATGCGCCTTTTTGCTGTGCCTGTGATCGTGATGCTGGGTCTGGCCGCGCCGATGGCGTCGGCGCAGCAGGCGGAAACGCTGGCGGATCTGCGTCAGGACATCGCTGTGCTGAACGTGGAATTGCAGCGTCTGAAACAAGAGCTGAACACCACTGGCAGCAGTGGCACGCAGATCGGCGGCGGTGCGGTTCTGGATCGGGTGAATGCGATCGAAAGCGAGCTGCAGCGCGTGACCGGTGCGGTGGAACGTCTGCAGTTCCGCATTGAAAAACTGGCGAAGGACGGCACCAACCGTCTGGGCGACCTGGAGTTCCGGGTCTGCGAGGTGCAGCCGGGCTGTGATATTGGCAATATTGCCGCGACGCGACCTTTGGGCAGCGACACCGTGCCCGACACGCCTGTGGCGGTTGATCCGGGGCCTGTGGGCTCTGATTTGCCGGTGGATGTGGGGCAGCTGGCGGTCAGCGAAGAGGCGGATTTTCTGGCGGCGCAAGCGGCGCTGGAGGCGTCTGATTTCCTTCAGGCGGGTTTGTTATATGCACAATTCCGCGACACCTATCCCGGTGGCCCGCTAGAGGCCGCGGCGCTGGTCGGTGAAGGCCGCGCGCTGGAAGGGCAGGGCGACATGCGCGAGGCCGCGCGACGGTATTTGTCTGCCTATTCCGGCTATGGGGATGATCCGATGGCCCCCGAGGCCCTGTGGCGTCTGGGCACCGCGCTGGCGGCGCTGGGCAGTCTGCCCGAGGCCTGCGTGACGCTGAGCGAGGTTGGTGGACGCTATCCTGGCGCCAGCGTTGTGGCGCAGGCCGAAGCTAGCCGGGCCGAATTGGCCTGTCAGTGATGGGTGGAGGCCGGGCAGGGGGCGTTGCCCCCGCGCCTGCGGCGCTCCCCCAGAGGTATTTTTGCCAAGAAGAAGGGCCGGGCGTATGAGCCTTGATCAGCGATTCGCCGATGCGATGGGGGATTTGCTGGGGCCGGATTTCCCGGATGCGATCGGGCTGGCCGTGTCGGGCGGCGGGGACAGCATGGCGATGCTGACTTTGGCACATAACTGGGCGCATCGCTGGGGTGTCACGCTGTGGGTGGTCACGGTGGATCACGGGTTGCGCGCAGAGGCCGCGGCAGAGGCGGCTTTGGTCGCTGAGGAATGCGCGGCGTTGGGCCATCCTCATGCGGTTCTGCGCTGGCATTGGGATGGTGCGGGCAACAAGATGGACGCGGCGCGGCGCGGGCGTTTGGCGTTGATTGATCAGTGGCGCGGGGTTTTGCGCCATGTGCTGATGGCGCATACGCTTGATGATGTGGCCGAGACCTTTTTGATGCGGCTGAAACGCGGTTCAGGTGTTGAGGGGCTGGCGGCGATGTCGGCGCGGCGAGAGGTACGTTTGGAGCCGGGCCGGGCGGATCCCGAGGATTTTGACGGGGATCTGCCGCCGCGTTTTGAGCGGCGCAAGGGGATGCAGATGCGCCCCGGCAGTTTTCAGGTGATCCGCCCTTGTCTGCAGATGACGCGGGAGGAGCTGCGGCATTATCTGCGTGTGTTGCAGGGGCGCTGGGTTGAGGATCCTTCGAATGACGATCCTGCCTATGACCGGGTGCGGATGCGGCAGGCGCTGCCAGTTCTGGCGGAGCTTGGGTTGGATGTCGGGGTGCTGGCGGGCACGGCCAACCGTATGGCGCGTGCGCGGGAGGCGTTGACTGCGCGGGCGCTGCAGGTTTGGCATGACTTTGGGCAGGAAGGGCGCGTTGGTCACGTTGCGACGGGCGAGATCCTGCTGACCCGCGATGGGTTTGAGCGCGTCGAGCGTGACACGCAGATGCGCCTTTTGGCCGCTGCGCTGCAATATGTTTCGGGGGATGCCTATCGTCCTCGCGCTGAGCCGCTGGAGGCGCTGTTGGATCGCCTGCTGGGGGGCGGTGGTGGCACGTTGCATGGCTGTGAAGCAGTGATGGAGCGCGACCAGCTGCGCATTTTTCGCGAGTATAAGGCGGTGGCGGATTTGGCTGTCCCCCATGCTGCGCAGACCCTTTGGGATGGGCGCTGGCAGGTGTTTTCGCAGCAGTTCCGGGATTTGCCGAATGTTCAGGTTTGCGCGTTGGGAGAGGCTGGCTGGCAGCAGATCAAGGACCGGCCCGAGGGCGCGCCTGCGCATCGCTCGGCCCGGTCACTGCCTGCGCTGTGGCAGGGGGACCGGCTGCTGGCCTGCGATGCTTTGGGCTATTGCCCTGGCGCGACCACGCGGCTGAAACCCTTGGGGCGGGAGCTGCACAGCTTTACCGCCTTCCTTCTTTCGCATTGAACCCAGACGTTTCATGTCTATGTTACGCCTAACGCCTGTGAAGGCGCTTTTCGCATTACAAGGAGTTCTCCCTTGGGCAACGCTCGTAATATCGCCTTCTGGGTCGTCCTGTTCCTGTTGATCCTCGCCCTGTTCAATCTGTTCTCGGGCGGCGGCAGCACGCTGCAAAGCCGTGAGGCCAGCTATTCGGATTTCGTCAAAGCGGTGGACAACAATTCCGTCGCTTCGGTGACGATTGACGGGGAACAAGTGCGGTTCCGCACGGATGACGGTCAGGATTTTGTCACCATCAAACCCGAGGACGCGGCTGTCACCGATCTTTTGATCGAAAAAGACATCCCCGTGCGGGCCGAACAGCAGGAGCAGTCTGGTTTTCAGTCCTTCCTGCTGAGCCTGCTGCCCTTTTTGCTGCTGATCGGTGTCTGGATCTATTTCATGAACCGGATGCAGGGCGGTGGCAAAGGTGGCGCGATGGGCTTTGGCAAATCCAAGGCCAAGCTGCTGACGGAAAAGCATGGCCGCGTGACCTTTGACGACGTGGCGGGCATCGACGAGGCCAAGGAAGAGCTGGAAGAGATCGTGGAATTCCTGCGCAACCCGCAGAAATTCAGCCGTCTGGGCGGCAAGATCCCCAAAGGCGCACTGCTGGTGGGCCCTCCGGGCACTGGTAAGACGCTGCTGGCGCGGTCTGTTGCGGGCGAGGCTGGCGTGCCCTTCTTCACCATTTCGGGTTCTGACTTTGTGGAAATGTTTGTCGGTGTCGGCGCCAGCCGGGTCCGCGACATGTTCGAACAGGCCAAGAAAAACGCCCCCTGTATCGTGTTCATCGACGAAATCGACGCCGTCGGCCGTGCCCGTGGTCAGGGCTATGGCGGTGGCAATGACGAACGCGAACAGACGCTCAACCAGCTGCTGGTCGAGATGGACGGGTTCGAGGCCAATGAAGGTGTGATCATCATCGCCGCGACCAACCGTCGTGACGTGCTGGACCCCGCCCTGCTGCGTCCGGGCCGCTTTGACCGTCAGGTCACCGTGGGCAACCCCGACATCAAGGGCCGTGAAAAGATCTTGGGTGTTCATGCGCGCAAGACGCCGCTTGGCCCCGATGTGGATCTGCGCATCATCGCGCGCGGCACGCCGGGTTTCTCGGGGGCCGATCTGGCCAACCTCGTGAACGAGGCCGCCCTGTGGGCCGCCCGCGTCGGTCGTCGCTTTGTCACGATGGAAGACTTTGAGAACGCCAAGGACAAGGTCATGATGGGGGCCGAGCGCCGCTCGATGGTGCTGACCGATGACCAAAAGGAAAAGACCGCCTATCACGAGGCAGGCCATGCCGTTGTCGGCCTGATGCTGCCGCAATGTGACCCGGTCTATAAGGCCACGATCATCCCGCGCGGTGGTGCGCTGGGCATGGTTGTGTCCCTGCCCGAAATCGACCGCCTGAACTGGCACAAATCCGAGTGCGAGGAAAAGCTGGCCATGACCATGGCGGGCAAGGCGGCCGAGATCATCAAATATGGCGAAGAGAATGTCTCGAACGGTCCGGCGGGCGACATCCAGCAGGCTTCGGCCCTGGCGCGCGCCATGGTCCTGCAATGGGGCATGAGCGACAAGGTCGGCAATATCGACTATCGCGAAGCCGCCGAGGGCTATTCCGGCAACACCGCCGGCCTTTCGGTCAGTGCCCATACCAAGGAACTGATCGAAGAAGAGGTAAAGCGGTTTGTGCAGGAAGCCTATGACCGCGCCTTCCAGATCCTGACCGATCACAATGACGATTGGGAGCGTCTGGCGCAGGGCTTGCTGGAATACGAAACCCTGACCGGCGACGAGATCAAGCGCGTCATGAAGGGCGAACCGCCCCATTCCGATGATGGCGATGCCGGGGCCGAGGATGACAAGCCCAGCATCACGGCGATCCCGAAAACCAAGCCCAAGGCCAAACCGGCCGAGGATGGCGGGATGGAACCTGAACCCAGCGCCTGATCCCTGACCGAACAGTTGCCCCCGGATCCTTTCATAAAGGTCCGGGGGTTTCTTTTTGCGCCCAAGGCGTTGGACGAAACCAGCTGGTCGTGTGGCAATGAGGGCTTGCCCCTGCGCGCCATGCCTGAAACCCTTGCGCAAATTTTGTGCCGGGTTTGCCGGTACGCTTTCCAACGGACAGGATTTTGCTATGCCCGCGCTTAAACCGACGACAATGACTGCACAGGTGCTTTGGCTGGGCCAGGTGCCACAGGATCCTGAGGGCATCCGCTCGGCCACCTGCACGGGGGCGATGCAGCTGGATTGGGGTGGCGTGGCTGGCTCGAACCATGCGGGTGTGAATCGCGCCTCTTGTGTGCGGGTCCGCACCCAATACCCCCAAGGTACGGAGATCCGAAACACCCGCCAGCTGAGCATCGTCAGCGCCGAAGAACTGGCGCAGATTGCCGCCGAAACCGGGCTGGAAGAAATCAACCCGGAATGGCTGGGGGCAAGTATGGTGATCAAAGGGATCCCGGATTTCACCCATGTCCCCCCCTCGTCGCGCCTGATGGGGGCCGATGGGCTTGGGCTGGTGGTCGATATGGAAAACCGCCCCTGCCAGCTGCCGGCGCGTGAAATCGAAAAAGACCGTCCGGGCCATGGCAAAGGGTTCAAAGCCGCAGCGCGCCATCGTCGCGGTGTGACCGCCTGGGTCGAACATCCCGGTCTGCTGAGCATCGGGGACCACCTGACCCTGCACATCCCGGATCAACCGGTCTGGCCTCATCTGTCGGGGTGATGATCCGCGCAATCAGGCGCATATCGGCAGGTGGGTTTCCTATCCGCGACACGGGTTTTTGACGATAGACGCAAGCGGGACCGATTGTGTCGGATTCGCTCCGCCTTTCCTCTGTGTGAACTGTATGGCTGGGTCAAAGAGACATCCATGCTACGGGGGGAAGACCCATGTCGTATAAGAGTGACATTGAGATTGCGCGTGAGGCTGTTAAGGAGCCGATTCAGGCGATTGGTGATAAGCTTGGTATTCCGGCTTCGGACTTGCTGCCTTATGGGCATGACAAGGCGAAGGTTGGCCAGGATTTCAT
>JAOASD010000005.1 GCA_025210265.1 Pelagimonas sp. | reverse complement strand
GCGTCTTGATCCAGTCCAGACGCTGCGCCTGCTCCGCCCAGAACGCCTCTGGCTCGTTCACAGAACGCGCGTACATCTCATCATAACGCGCCTCATCAACATGCGCAGACGAAACAAGCTCCGACGACGGCGGGTAAGTTTGAGTTACATCATTCATGGCAATCCTCCCGATAAGCTGTGAACTCTGCGCTTTGCCCGAGGGCACGCATCAATCAACTGGGGGGATCATAGCAGGGCTGGAAAACAATATAATAAGCTGCTGGAAAACATGAATTATTCTGTAAATGTGTTTTCCGTGTGTTCGAAAATCTGAAAACTATTTTTCACAATTTTCGTTAAGTGTCTGTTTCAAAAGCACTGTGTTGCGCTAACGGAATTTTCTCTGTGCGGGAAAATTGGGCGCAAAATCCCGCCGATGTCTCAAAATAGGGGTGTGACAAATCGTTTCACGAGTCTTGAAGCTACCCATTTTTGGGTAGCCGCCTGGCCGATTCCCTGTGCGGGTATGGATCGTTGCGAATGAAACAAAGGGCTTGATTCATTGCATTTGCAATGATTACAAGGGCCCATCACCGGCTCTCTGCCTGGGTCGGATGTGAGGAGGATTTGCGATGACGCGTCATGATCTGCCGCAGGGCATGGTTCGCGCCCCCAGCCTGGCTGGGCTGAACGAAGGGTATATGCCCGGTTGGGCCAATGATTTCGAAACCGAGGCGCTGCCCGGCGCGCTGCCTCAGGGGATGAACAGCCCGCAGAAATGCAATTACGGTCTGTATGGTGAACAGCTGAGCGGCACGGCCTTTACCGCCAACCCGCCCGAGCGCACCTGGTGTTATCGCATTCGCCCCAGCGTCAAACATTCTGCGCGTTACGAAAAGATCGACCTGCCGCTGTGGCGCTCTGCCCCGGATATTGACCCGGATGTGATCAGTCTGGGCCAATATCGCTGGGATCCGATTGACGCCCCCGAAGAGGGGCTGACCTGGTTGACCGGGATGCGGACCATGACCACGGCTGGCGATGTGAACACCCAGGTCGGCATGGCCAGCCACATCTATCTGGTCACTGAAAGCATGGTGGACAGCTATTTCTTTAGCGCCGATAGCGAATTGCTGGTTGTACCCCAGGAAGGGCGTCTGCGCTTTTGCACCGAAATGGGTGTCATTGATGTAGAGCCCAAGGAAATCGCCATCATCCCGCGCGGCATGGTTTACCGTGTCGAGGTGCTGGAAGGGCCGTGCCGCGGCTTTGTCTGCGAAAACTACGGTCAGAAATTCGAACTGCCGGGCCGTGGCCCGATCGGTGCGAACTGCATGGCCAACCCGCGTGACTTCAAAGCGCCGGTCGCGGCGTTTGAGGATCGCGAAGTGCCTTCGACCCTGACCGTGAAGTGGTGTGGCCAGTTTCACGAAACCAAGATCGGCCAGTCGCCGTTGGACGTTGTGGCCTGGCATGGCAATTACGCGCCTTATAAATACGACCTGCGCAATTATTGTCCGGTCGGCGCGATCCTGTTTGATCACCCCGATCCCTCGATCTTTACCGTTCTGACCGCCCCCAGCGGCGTGCCGGGCACGGCGAATATCGACTTTGTGCTGTTCCGCGAACGCTGGATGGTGGCCGAGGACACGTTCCGCCCGCCCTGGTATCACAAGAACATCATGTCAGAACTGATGGGCAATATTTACGGCGAATATGATGCCAAGCCTCAGGGTTTCGTGCCCGGTGGCATGAGTCTCCATAATATGATGTTGCCGCATGGCCCGGATCGGGAGGCGTTTGAAAAAGCGTCCAACGCAAATCTGGGGCCGGACAAGTTGGATCGGACTATGTCTTTCATGTTCGAAACCCGCTTTCCGCAGCATCTGACGCGGTTCGCCGCCAAGGATGCGCCGCTGCAGGACGATTATATTGATTGCTGGGGCGATATCGAAAAGAAGTTCGACGGCGCGCCGGGCAAGAAGTAAGTCGCATCGACCCAATCTGCGCGCGGCAGGCGAACACCGCGCGTAGACAGGGCGGTGCAAACAGACAAAAGCCGGGCTGGCGGAGAGGGCTCCGCTAGCTGCAGGCATGAAGGAGGGCAGTCATGCCGTTGATGAAAAGCTGGATCGAAACCGCAAATTCGGCAGACACCGATTTTCCGCTGAATAACCTGCCTTATGGCAGTTTTCAGGCCGAGGATGGCGCGCCCCATTGTGGTGTGGCGATCGGGGATATGATCCTGGACGTGACTGCGCTTGAGGCCGAGGGCCTGCTGCTGGTCGCAGAGGATGAGGACGAGCTGTTCGCTTTTGGTGATTGGACTGAGTTCATGGCCATGGGGCCGGCGGTCTGGGCCTCGTTCCGCGAAAAGCTGATCACGCTGTTGTCTGATGGCAATGGCGATGCGCAGGAACTGGTGCCCTATCTGGTGCCGCAGGCGGGCACGCAGATGCTGATGCCCTTTACCGTGGCGGAATACACCGATTTCTATGCGGGCAAGAACCACGCGATGAATGTCGGCACGATCATGCGCGGCGCTGAAAACGCCTTGCCACCCAACTGGTTGTCGATCCCGATTGGCTACAATGGCCGGGCGTCTTCGGTTGTCGTCTCGGGCACGGATGTGCGTCGTCCCTGGGGCCAGCTGAAAGGCCCGAATGATGATCTGCCCCGCTTTGAGCCCTGCAAACGGTTCGATCTGGAGCTGGAGATGGGCGCGATTGTCGGCACCGCCTCAGAAGGGCCGGTGACTGTGCAGGAAGCCGATGACATGATCTTTGGCTATGTGCTGCTGAACGACTGGTCGGCGCGCGACATTCAGGGTTGGGAATATCAGCCGCTGGGTCCGTTCCAGGCCAAGGCGACCGCCACCTCGATCAGCCCCTGGATCGTGACGAAACCGGCGCTGGAGGCCTTCCGCACCTCGACGCCCGAACGTGAGCGCGAATTGCTGCCCTATCTGCATGAACCCAAGCCGATGCTGTATGATATCGCGCTTGAGGTTGGCCTGGCCCCCGAGGGCAAGGATGAAACCATCATCGCGCGCACCAATTATTCGGTGATGTATTATTCTTCGGCGCAGCAGTTGGCGCATCACACCACCGCAGGCTGCCCGATGAATACCGGCGATCTGCTGGGGTCCGGCACGATTTCCGGCCCGACCAAGGACAGCCGCGGCGCATTGCTGGAACTCAGCTGGGCCGGGCAGGAGCCTGTGGCGCTGGATACCGGGGACACGCGCACCTTCCTTGAGGATGGCGACAGGCTGACCCTGCGCGGTGCGGCACAGGGCGATGGCTATCGGATTGGCTTTGGCGATTGCACTGGCACGGTACTGCCCGCGCTGGCCGACCCTTACGCAAGATAATCACGCGGTGGGCCGACCGGCCCGCCCCGTTTCAGACATATCGTTTCGACGAAAAGGAAACGCGACATGAGCAAAGCATTTGCCTCTGCAGGCGACATGGAAGAAAAGAAGATCAGCTTTACCCAGGTGGGCGAGGGGCTGTACGCCTTTACCGCCGAGGGCGATCCCAACACCGGTGTGATCATTGGCGATGACAGCGTCATGATCGTCGAGGCGCAGGCCACCCCGCGTCTGGCGCGCAAGGTCATGGAATGCGTGCGCTCGGTCACGGACAAGCCGATCAGCCATCTGGTTCTGACCCATTACCACGCCGTGCGCGTGCTGGGCGCCAGCGCCTATGGTGCCGAGCAGATCATCATGTCCGATGCTGCCCGCGCCATGGTTGCCGAGCGCGGTGCCGAGGATTGGGCCAGCGAGTTCGACCGCTTTCCGCGCCTGTTCCAGGGCCACGAAGAGATCCCCGGCCTGACCTGGCCCACCACGACCTTTAGCGACAGCATGACGGTCTATCTGGGCAACCGCCGCGTGGACATCATGTGTCTGGGCCGCGCGCACACCGCTGGTGATGCCGTTGTCTGGGTGCCCGATCAGGAAGTCATGTTCACCGGGGACATCGTGGAATATCACAGCGCCTGCTATTGCGGCGACGGCCATTTCGCCGATTGGGAAGAAACCCTGATGAACATCGCCGCCTTTGAACCCAAGAGCATTGCTCCGGGACGTGGCGACGCGCTGGTGGGCGAGGAAATGGTGGCCAAGGCTATTGCCGCCACCGCTGATTTCGTCAACTCCACCTATAAACCCGTGGCCAAGGTCGTGGCCCGTGGTGGTACGCTGAAAGAAGCCTGGGATGCCTGCCGCGCGGAATGTGATCCCAAGTTCAAGGATTACGCGATCTACGAGCATTGTCTGCCGTTCAACGTGGCCCGAGCTTATGACGAAGCCCGCGGCATCGACACGCCGCGCGTCTGGACCGCACAGCGCGACAAGGACATGTGGAACGCCCTGCAGGGCTGACCCGCAGGCGGTGGGTTGCAAACCCACCTTACGGCAGATCGCAAGGGTGGGATGCCCACCGTTGAATAGCCATGTGGCCCGGTTTCGGGCCGCATGATGCCCTGCGCCTGTTGCGCGCGGGTCAGGAGTATTTGGACCAAGAAGAAGCAGGCAGGTACGCGCCAGCCCCTGCCGGGAGGAGATCATGTTCCAGGACAGATACACGCTTGCATTCAAGCTATACCCCTATGAGCGCAGCGCCGATCAGGATGCGGATGCGCCTGTGCGCCACCCGGTTGTGGTGATGGGCGGCGGGCCGGTGGGGGTTGCCACCGCGCTTGACCTTGGGTTGCAGGGCATCCCGGTTGTGGTGCTGGATGACCATGAGGGCATCGGCATGGGCAGCCGCGCGATCTGCTTTTCCAAGCGCACGCTGGAGATCTCTGACCGCTATGGTGCGGGTCAGCCCATGGTCGACAAGGGCGTGGTCTGGAACCTTGGCAAAGTGTTCCATGACGACCGCAAGGTCTTTGAGTTTAACTTGTTGCCGGAAGAGGGGCATAAATTCCCCGCCTTCATCAATCTGCAGCAGCCTTATTTCGAACGCTTCCTGGTTGAACGTGTCCGCGAGGCGCAGGCCGCCGGTGCACCGATTGAACTGCGCGGCAAGAACCGCGTGGATTCGGTTGAGATGCTGGAGGATGGTGCGCGTCTGAATATCACCACCCCGGACGGGGCTTATGTGATGGAGGCCGACTGGCTGATCGGCTGTGACGGCGCGGGCAGCCCGCTGCGCTCCATGATGGGGCTGGATTTCGATGGCCGCGTGTTCGAGGACAGCTTTTTGATTGCGGATATCCGCATGAAGAATGACGATTTCCCGACCGAGCGCTGGTTCTGGTTCGAACCGCATTTCAAATCTGGTGCCTCGACTCTGCTGCATCGCCAGCCCGATGGCGTCTGGCGTGTCGATTTCCAGATCGGCTGGGATGTGGACCGTAAGGAAGAGCTGAAAGAGGAAAATATCCGCAAGCGTCTGGATGCGATGTTTGGGGAGGGTGTCGACTATGACATGGTCTGGTCCTCGATCTACACGTTCCAGTGCCGCCGCATGAAGCAGTTCCGCCATGGCCGTGTGATCTTTGCCGGGGATGCGGCGCATCAGGTGTCGCCCTTTGGCGCGCGTGGGGCCAATTCCGGCATGCAGGATGTGGACAATCTGGGTTGGAAACTGGGCATGGTGATCAATGGCACCGCCCCCGAAAGCCTGCTGGACAGCTATGATCAGGAACGGATCTTTGGTGCGGATGAAAACATCCTGAATTCCACCCGCGCGACCGATTTCATCACTCCGAAATCCAAGGTCAGCCACATGTTCCGCAACGCGGTGCTGGATCTGGCCGAGCATCACAGCTTTGCCCGGCCTCTGGTCAATTCGGGGCGGTTGAGTATGCCCTGCACCTATGATGTCAGCGCGCTGAACGGGCCGGATGCACTGCCCGGTGGGCCGGCGCGCAGCCGCGTGGGCAGCGTGTGCCCCGATGCGCCGGTTGCGGATGGTTATCTGCTGGATCAGCTGGGCAACGGGTTTGTTCTGCTGGGGCTGGGTGTTGAGGTGCCCGAGGCGCTGGACGAAGATGGCATCGCCCTGCGTGGCCTGTCTCTGACGGCCGAGGCAGACAGCGATCTGGCCGCGCGCTATCTGGGCGAGGCGGCGCAGGCCGTCTATCTGATCCGCCCGGATCAGCATGTCGCCGCGCGCTGGGACAGCTATGATGAAACCGCGCTGCGGGCCGCGCTGCGCACAGCATGTGGAAAGGGCTGAGCATGGCACTGCAACTGGAACCGAATATCGCCGATCCCGACGGGTTCTACGCGGCGCTGATCGCCGCCCATGATGGGCTGGATGACGAGGACAGCATGGCGCTGAACGCCCGTCTGGTCCTGATCCTGGCCAACCATGTGGGCGACCGCGCGGTGCTGGATCAGGCGTTGGAGGCTGCGCGCGCATCGGCCCGCACCCCGTCCGATCTGGCCGGATGAGCGCAGGGTCACATAAGACGCCCATCGCACTTGAGGGCTTCTTTCCCTATCACATGGCTGTGGCCGCCGACGGATTGTCGCGCGGCCTCGCCGATGTTTATGGCAGTGAATTTGGGCTGTCGCGCGAAGAATGGCGGCTGTTGTTCCTGCTGGCGGGCGTATCGGATGTGGACAGCCGCGAACTGGCCCGCCGCACCACGCTGGACAAGGTGCAGGTCAGCCGCGCCTCACAGCGGCTGGTAGAGAAGGGGCTGATACAACGTGAAGTTTCCGAAACCGATCGCCGCCTGCGGATCTATGCCTGCACCGAAAAAGGCCGGAGCCTTTTTGCCCGCACCTTTCCAAAGGTCGAGGCCAAAAGCACCAAGATTCTGCAAGCCATGCCCCCAGCAGAGCGCGCGGCATTGGAACGAGGGGTCGCAGCGTTGATCCGCGCCTTGCATCAGGTCGAAGGCAGTGCCGAGGAAACGACGGGATAGGGTCATTAGGGTAAGGGGGGTGCGACGCTTGGCATGGGGAAATGCGGCCCTCACCAGTGAAAACGCTTTACTGAATACCGCGCATGAAGAGAGCTATTTCGTGGGTATGACTGAAACCAATGTCGTTTTGTTTGTGACATCTTCTGTCGATAAATCAGGACTTTTTCGAATTAATAAATTTCGAGGATCAGAAGCGCCAACCTAAGCACGTTCATGGCAAATTCCCAAACGGTGAACTGACCGTCTTGATTGAAAAAGACGTATTCAAGCATCGCGCCAAGGGACACAAAAATCCCCCCTGCAATGAAAAACCATTTACTCCCGGTCACGGTGTCTAGGAAGGATATTATCTTTTTTATCATTGGCTCAGATGCTTGTCCCACAGGTCGCGCGCATAATTCACCGCACATTTTTAAATGATGGATCAAGCCGATGGGCGAAAGTCAATCAATCCAGCCCTTGGATACGCGCCCCCCCCTGCTTCTTTTCTTTGCAAAGACACCTGGGGAGCCGCAAAGGGGCAGGGGCAGCGCCCCCACAGCGCGCGTCGCACGCTATCCCTGCTGTGGCAGAAAGGCCTCGACTGCGGCCTGTGCAATCACCGTGACAGCGCCACTATCGGGATTTGTCACATTTAACCCGCCAAACACGGCGGTGACCTGTGCCCGACCGCGGGGCAGGCGGTGCACCAGCGCCTCTGTATCCACGGCTTCGGGCTGCTGCACGGCCACGGTCACGCGGACCTCCATCGCCTCATGCGGCAAGCCAAGCGCATCGAATAACGGGATTGAGCTGTGGTGCAGCGCGTCTTCGATCGCGCGGCTGGCGGCCTTGGTGTAATCCTGTCCGTGCAGGTCATTGCCCATGCCCATTTCAATGATGAACCGCTGCATCTGTTGGTCTGCGCTCATGCTCTGGCCTCCAGATCCAGCGCGACGGAGATCGCCACATTGGCCATCACCGTCGGGTTGCCGCCATCGGTGCGCGGTGCATCCAGCCCGCCGGGATGGGCGGTGACGCTGACCTGGCCATAGGGGAACACCGCTGCCACGGCCTGCAGATCCACCCGGTCGGGCTGTGCCACACCCACATCGACCGTGATGATCATGTCGGATTTGTCCTTACCAAACAGTTCGGCCAGATTGATCGAATTGTGCCACAGCGCATCCTTGACCGCGCGGATCGCGGCCTCGGTGTAATCCTGCCGGCGCAGCGAGCTGCCCATGCCAAATTCGGTCAAAAGTCGTTTTGCAGGCATATTGGTCCTTTCTCTGTGGCGGGTTTGCGCAGGATCAGCCGTTGCTGTCCAGTTCCTGCAGCAGCCGGTCCAGCCCCGCATCCAGCTGGTCAAACAGCGCGCCCATCTGGGTTTCGATCTGCTGCTGATAGGCTGCGGCCAGAGGCAGAAGGCGGGTCATCAGATCGCGCCCGCGGTCGGTCAGCCCCAGCTGCACCAGCCTGCGGTCGCTTTCATGCACACGTTTTGTGACATAGCCCGCTGCCTCCAGTCGCGAGGCCGCACGGCTGACCTTGGATTTCTCCATGGCGACGCGGGCTTCGATGTCGCGCACCGACACATCGCTGGCCTGGCTCAGATGGACCAGCACCCGCCATTCCGGGATCGAGATTCCAAACCGGTCGCGATATTGCCGGGCCAGTGCCTGACTGGTCTGCTCGGCTGCGCGGGCCAGGCGATAGGGGGTGAAACGCGCCAGGTCGAAATCGGGCACGGTGTCGGGGGGCGTGGTCATGAGTATTGGCTGTCCCTGCGAGTTGCCCTATTTTGTTGCGCCCGGTGCCCGAAGGCAAGGGGGCGTGGATCCGTGGCGCGTGGCGCGATCCAAAAGCTGCGGAAAAAATTTCCGCCGCTGGGTGATCCGTAGGGCGGGGCGGTGCGTAACAAATAAGAACGGGCAAAAGACCCGCTGAAAACAATAGGGAAAGACCAGGCCATGACCCCTGCCAGCACGTGCTCTGCGCTGATCCTCTGGATCCGGCGCGATCTGCGTCTTTGCGATCACCCGGCCTTGCAGGCGGCGTTGGATGCGGGCCGCGCGGTGATCCCTGTCTATATTCTGGATCCCGAAACCGAAGCCCTGGGGGCTGCGCATCTATGGCGGCTGGAGCAGGGGCTTGCGGCCTTTGCCAAATCGCTGACAGCTGTCGGGTCGCGGCTGATCCTGCGGCGCGGACCTGCGGTGCAGGTGTTGCAGGATCTGTTGGCGCAGACCGATGCCAAGGCAGTGTTCTGGCAGCGCGCCTATGACCCGGCCAGCGTGGCGCGCGACACAGCGGTCAAATCCGCGTTAAAGGCAGGCGGCATCGAGGCGCGCAGCTTTGACGGGCATCTGTTGTTCGAACCCTGGGATGTGGAAACCAAGCAGGGCGGGTCGTTTCGGGTCTATTCCCCCTTTTGGCGCGCGGTCGAGGCGCGCACACCCGGCCCGTTGATCCCGTCCCCGTCGCAGATCCCGGCGCCGGCAGAGTGGCCTGCCAGCGATGATCTGCACAGCTGGGCCCTGTCGGCGCGGATGCGGTGCGGGGCATCGGCCCTGGCCGCGCATCACGAGGTCGGCGAGGCCGCCGCCCTGCGCAAGCTGGATGTCTTTGTCGATATGGCTCTTGCAAATTATTCGTCTGATCGGGATTTCCCCGGCAAACCGGCCTGTTCTGGCCTGTCGGACCATCTGGCGCTGGGCGAAATCAGCCCGCGCCGGGGGTGGTACGCGGCGCAGCGCGCCGAGGCCGATACAAACGCCGCAAAAGGCGCGCTGCATTTTCGCAAAGAGCTGGTCTGGCGCGAATTTGCCTATCATCTGATGTGGCACAGCCCGCAGATGCTGGATCAGAACTGGCGCAGCGAATGGGACAGCTTTCCCTGGCATGACGATCCAGATGCGCCCGCGCTGCTGGCCTGGAAACAGGGGCGCACGGGGATTCCGCTGGTCGATGCGGGGCTGCGTGAAATGTATGTGACCGGGCGGATGCACAACCGTGCGCGCATGGTTGTGGCCTCTTACCTGACCAAACATATGCAGACCCATTGGCGGCAGGGGCTGGAGTGGTTCGCCGATTGCCTGACCGACTGGGATGTGGCCAGCAACGCCATGGGCTGGCAGTGGGTGGCGGGCAGCGGACCGGATGCCGCGCCCTATTTCCGCATCTTCAACCCGGTGACACAGCAGATGAAATTCGACGGCGACAACGCCTATATCCATCGCTGGATTGCCGAAGGGCAGCGCCATCCCCACCCGGACGCGCTGCGCTATTTCGAGGCTGTTCCGCGCAGCTGGACCCTGTCCCCCGACGCGCCATACCCGGCCCCGATCGTTGATCTGGCCGAGGGCCGCCGCGCCGCGCTGGACCTTTATGAAAACCGGAGCTTCTGAGCATGACACAGCCGCAAACTTGCCCGACACCCTCTGTTTCGCCTAGACTCGTGCCTCAGGGGAGGGGTTTTGAGATGTCGGATAGGTCGGAAACTGTTCTGAACCCGGTGCGCACTGTGCTGGAACGCACGGACGGGCAAAAGGATCTGCCCCGCTATTTCAGCCATGTTTTTGCGGTTGCCAGCCGGATGCAGCACGGGCGGCTGGATTTTGTCCTGCCTGATGGGCGCTGCTTTCGCGCGCAGGGGGCTGGCCCCGGTCCTGTTGCGGAGCTGCATGTGCATGACCCCGATATTTTCGCCCGTCTTGTGCGCGAAGGCGATCTGGGCTTTTGCGAAGCCTATCTGGACAAGGGCTGGTCCACGCCGGATCTGATGGCCTTTATGGATCTGGTCCATGCGGGCAATGACGAACTGTATGACGGGTTCCCCGGCATGGGGTTGCTGCGGGCCTTTGAACGGCTGCGCCACTGGATGAACCGCAACACCAAATCCCAGGCGCGGCGCAATATCGCCAGCCATTATGATCTGGGTAACGCATTTTATAGCCTCTGGCTGGATGACAGCATGACCTACAGCTCGGCCCTGTTTGAAACCGGGCAGGAAAGCATGGAGGCCGGGCAGCGCGCCAAATACGCCGCGCTTGTGGATGCGATGGGGGCCAAACCCGGCGATCACGTGCTTGAGATTGGCTGTGGCTGGGGCGGCTTTGCAGAATATGCCGCGGCGGAACGCGGTTTGCGTGTCACGGGCCTGACCATCAGCCCTGCACAGCTTGAATTTGCTCAGGCGCGCATCGCCCGCGCCGGGCTGCAGGACCAGGTCGAGCTGAAATTGCAGGATTACCGGGACGAGAAGGGCACATATGACGGCATTGCCAGTATTGAGATGTTCGAAGCCGTGGGCGAAGCCTATTGGCCGACCTATTTCGACACGCTGAAATCCTGCCTGAAACCCGATGCCAAAGCCTGTCTGCAAATCATCACGCTGCAGCATAAGCGCTGGGAAACCTACCGCAGCGGTGTTGATTTCATTCAGAAATATATCTTTCCGGGTGGAATGCTGCCCAGCCCCGTGGTGCTGCGTGAACAGATCGCGCGGGCCGGTCTGCGCGACATCGGCAGCATTGAATTTGGCGACAGCTATTCCCAGACCCTGCGGCGCTGGCATGACAGTTTCAACGCTGCCTGGCCGCAGATTGCGATGCAGGGATTCGACAACCGGTTCAGAAGAATGTGGAATTTCTACCTTGCGTCTTGCGCAGGCGCCTTTCGCGGCGGTAATTGTGATGTGACACAAATCACGATTGCAAATCCGGGATAGGCCACATGCCCACAGCCGCGAAACTTGTTGCAGCGATCTGCCTTGCGGCTTTGGCTTTCTTTACCTCGGAACTGATCAAGACACTGATGCCCGCCAGCACCGATTTCGGCATGTTCACCCTGGTGAACGTGGCGCTGGGCATCGGCCTTGGCTGGGTGGTGATCGGGCGGCGCGCGGGGCGCGGCACCTCGGCCGGGATCTCGAACGGGATCACGGGCACGGCGGCGTTGGTGTTCTGGGGGCTGTTTGTGCAGGCGACCAACGAAATGGTAAGCCTCGCCATGCGCAACCGCTATGACGGCCCGGTCGAGGCATTGGCCGCGATCTTTGAGCTGATGGCTGAGTTTGGCGCGGTGCTGGTGGATTTCCGTGTCATCGCCCTGTTGTTCTGCGGTGCCATTGTCACGGGGTGGTTTTCGGAATTTGCGGCATCCCGCTGGAGGTAGATTTGAGCACCAACCTGTTTCTGTTTGGCACCCTGTGCCATCTGCCCCTGTTGCGTATTGTGCTGGGGCGCGACCCTGATGCGCAGGACGCCACGTTGCGCGATTTCGCCGCCTATTGGGTGCAGGACCAACCCTTTCCCATGATCACCGCCGAACCGGGCGGGCAGGCGCAGGGGATCCTGCTGCAAGGGCTCAGCCAGGAGGATCTGGACAGGATCGTCTTTTACGAGGCGGGGTTTGACTATGATCTTGTGCCTGTTCAGGTCGCTGCCACAGGCGCGTCCCATCCAGCCGTGATGTTTCAATGCAAAGAGGGCCGCTGGCCGCGCGGCGCAGCCTGGTCGCTGGCCGATTGGGCCGCGCGCTGGGGCGCCATTTCCGAGGGCGCAGCGCGCGACGTCATGGCCCGCCGCAACACCCATAGCAGCGCGCAAATCGCCGGGATGCTGCCGTTTTTCCGCGCCCGCGCCTGGGCGCAGGAACTCTCGGCCACGCCCGCGCCGCAGACCCTGCGCAATCCGATGACCATCCAGGACGTGCAGATCCTGCCCGATAACCGCCCGGCCTATAACGGCTTTTTCAACATGGAGCCCTTCACCCTGCGCTACCGCCATTTCAATGGCGGGTTCAGCAAAGACCTGCCGCGCGAATGTTTCATGGCCTTTGATGTGGCGCTGCTGCTGCCCTATGATCCGGTGCTGGATCTGGTGCTGTTCGTCGAACAGCTGCGCTATGGCCCGATCAAACGGGGCGACCCGGCGCCCTGGATCCTTGAGCCGGTGGCGGGGCTGGTCGATGCGGGCGAAAGCCCGGAACAGGCGGCGCAGCGCGAAGCCGACGAAGAGGCAGGCCTGAAAAACCTCAGGCTGGAAAAGATGGTCGCGGGCTATTCCTCACCCGGCTACTCCACCGAATTCTACCATTGCTATCTGGGGCAGGCCGACCTGTCTGACCTCGCCCCGCAGGGCCATGGCGGCATCGCGGCAGAAAACGAAGACATCCGCACCCATGTGCTGTCTTTCTCCCGCGCGATGGAGCTGCTGGACAGCGGTGAAATCAACGCCGCACCGCTGGCGATGATGCTGCTTTGGCTTGCACGTCACCGTGACCGCCTGCGCCGCGCCGCCGAAGCGGTGGGCTGACCGCAAATCCCACGCCCGCGGCTTCTTCTTGGCTGAAATACCTCTGGGGGAGACCGCCGCAGGCGGGCGGGGGCAACGCCCCAAATCCGCGACAAACGCATCTGTGCGCGCCCTGGGTCTTGAGTTCGCCCCCGCGCCCTCCTACACCTATTGGGACGATAGTGACCCGGCCGCAAAGGCCGACGAAGAAAGGACCGCCTCGATGCGCATCGCCAAGGACCTCGCTCAGGCTGTGGGAAACACCCCGCTGATCCGCTTGAACAAAGCCTCCGAGCTGACCGGCTGCGAAATCCTCGGCAAGGCGGAATTTATGAATCCCGGCCAGTCGGTCAAGGATCGCGCCGCGCTGTTCATCATCAGGGATGCGGTTGAAAAGGGCCTGCTGAAACCCGGCGGCACAATTGTCGAAGGCACCGCAGGCAATACCGGCATCGGCCTCGCGCTGGTTGGGGCCTCCATGGGCTTCAAAACCGTGATCGTGATCCCCGAAACCCAAAGCCAGGAAAAGAAGGACATGCTGCGCCTTGCCGGTGCTGAACTGGTGCAGGTTCCGGCCAATCCTTACAAGAACCCCAACAATTATGTGCGCTATTCCGGGCGTCTGGCGGCAGAGCTGGCCAAGACCGAACCCAATGGCGCAATCTGGGCCAACCAGTTCGACAATGTGGCCAACCGTCAGGCCCATATCGAAACCACCGGCCCGGAAATCTGGGACCAGACCGGCGGCAAGGTGGATGGCTTTGTCTGCGCCGTGGGCTCGGGCGGGACGCTGGCCGGTGTCGGCATGGCGCTGCAACCCAAAGGCGTCAAAGTCGCGCTGGCCGATCCCGGCGGCGCAGGCATGTACAAGATCTATACCGGCGAGGAAAACCCCGGCGACAGCATCACCGAAGGCATCGGCCAGGGCCGCATCACCGCCAATCTCGAAGGCTTCACCCCCGATATGTGCTACCGCGTCCCCGACGAAGAGGCGCTGCCGGTGGTCTATGACCTGCTCTCTGACGAAGGGCTGTGCCTGGGCGGATCGTCCGGCGTGAACGTCGCAGGCGCGATCCGCATGGCCAAGGAAATGGGGCCGGGCCACACCATCGTGACCATTCTGTGCGACTATGGCACACGCTATCAATCCAAGCTGTTCAACCCCGAATTTCTTGCGGAAAAGGGCCTGCCCGCGCCGTCCTGGCTGACACAGGCCCCCGCCAGCATTCCGGGTGTCTTTGAGGACGCATGACATATTTTACAAGCCGGCTATTGGCCTTTGCCCTGGTGCTGTTCGTCAGCGCCGGGGTTTCCTTTGCTCAGGACAGTGCTGCGCCTGATTATGACGCCTGGACGCAACTGGCCACCCGCGCCGAAGCGGTGGTCGAGGTCGGCCGGGCCTCGGATGCGGCGCTGGAGGATCTGCGCGCCGAAGTGGCCCGCTGGCGCGAGGTGTTCCTTGTCGCGCAGGAAGGCGGAAGCGGGCGGATCGAAACCCTGCAGGCGCAGCTGGACGCGCTGGGTGATGCGCCCGAAGAGGGTGAGGAAGATGCCGAAATCGCCACACGCCGCACCCAGCTGACCGATCAGCTGGCCCGGCTGCGCGCGCCGATCACCCGCGCCGAAGAGGCCTATACCCGCGCCGATGGCGTGATCTCCGAAATTGACGGCATCATTCGCGAGCGCCAGACCAATGCGTTGTTGTCGCTGGGGCCATCGCCCCTGAATCCGGCCAATTGGGGCAGTGCCTGGGATGATCTGGTCACGTCTCTGCAACGGCTGGGGGCGGAACTGCAACGCAATTTTGGCTCTGATGCGCTGCGGGCTGAGGCCCGCGTCCAGCTGCCGGTGATCCTGTTTCTGGTCGCGCTGGGCACCATGTTGCTGCTGCGCGGGCAGGGCTGGGCGCAGGCCTGGGTTCTGCGGATCCGCTCGGAACGGCGCGGACGGGGCGTTGGGCGGTTTCTGCTGTCTTTGGGCCAGATCCTGCTGCCGTTTGCCGGGATCTATTGTTTGATCGCGGCGGTGCTGGCCTCGGGCATGATTGGCCTGCGAGGCACGATCCTTTTGGAGCAGGTGCCGTTCTGGGCATTGACCCTTTTGGGCATTCACTGGCTGGCGGATCAGAGCTTTCACGACAATGATGAGATCGCGACCATCACGCTGGCCCCGGTCGAACGTCTGGCGGCGCGGCGTTTGGCCAATCTGCTGGCTTTTAGCTATGTGGCGCGGGATGTTCTGGATGCGTTGATGCAGTTTGACGGCTATGCCCCGGCAACCGAGGCGGTGCTGGAATTTCCGATCCTTGTGGTGTCGGGGATGCTGTTGTTCCGTCTGGGTCGGGTGCGCAATACCGCGCCCATTGCCGGCAGTGCCGCCGCAGCCGAGGATGATGGCCCGTTTCGAATGCGCTTTGCCCGTGTGATGGGGCGTGCGGCGATGGTTATGGGGCTGGCCGGGCCGGCCCTGGCGGCCATCGGCTATTCCCGCGTTGGCGAAGGCATGGTCTATCCGTTCATCGCCACGCTTGGTGTCGTGGGGCTGGTACTGGTGCTGCAGCGCGTGGTCGACGATCTGTATGAGTTGGTCACGGGCCGTCATGGGGCCGAGGCTGACAGCCTGATCCCGGTCATGGTTGGCTTTGTGCTGATCCTTGCGGCGCTGCCGGTGCTGGCGTTGATCTGGGGCGCGCGGGTGGCGGACCTGACCGAGCTATGGGCGCGCTTTCTGGAAGGGTTCCAGCTGGGGGAAACCCGGATTTCGCCCAGTGATTTCCTGCTGGTGCTGGTGGTGTTTGTTGCCGGCTACATGCTGACGCGGCTGTTGCAGGGGGGCTTGCGGACCACGGTGCTGCCCAAGACACGGCTGGATCAGGGCGGGCGCAATGCGGTTGTGTCCGGTGTGGGCTATGTCGGGTTGATTGTGTCGGTCATCGTCGCGGTGACGGCAGGCGGTCTGGATTTGTCCTCGCTGGCGATTGTTGCTGGTGCCCTGTCGGTTGGTATCGGTTTTGGCTTGCAGAACATCGTGTCGAACTTTGTCTCTGGCATCATCCTGCTGATCGAACGTCCGATTTCGCAGGGCGACTGGATCGAGGTCGGCGGCACCCATGGCACGGTCAAGGATATTTCCGTGCGCTCCACCCGGATCGAAACCTTTGACCGCTATGATGTTATCATTCCGAATGCGGATCTCGTATCCGGTCGTGTCAGCAATTACACCAAAGGCAATGTGCTGGGGCGGATCATCCTGCCGGTGGGCGTGGCCTATGGCAATGACACACGGAAGGTGGAAAAGATCCTGCTGGATATTGCCCGCCAGCATGATCTGGTGCTGATGAACCCGGCGCCTTACGTGTATTTCAGGGGCTTTGGCGCGGATTCATTGGATTTTGAGATCCGGGCGGTTCTGGTGGATGTGAACAAATCCCTGTCGGTGAAGACCGAGATGAACCACCAGATCTATGAACGTCTGAACGCGGCGGGCATCGAAATTCCCTTTGCGCAGCGCGATATCTGGATCCGCAATCCAGAGGCGCTGGAGGCAATGGGCGGCCAGCAAAGCAGCGGTGCCTCGGGCCCCGGTGCAGGTCGGGATGCCGAGGCCGAGGACAGTGACGACGGAATGGAGGATCAGGCATGAGCGCGCAACTCTATCGAGACGACCCCTATCTGCGCGATGCACCCGGCAAGGTGATCGGCCATACGGAGGAGGGCGGGGTGATCGTGTCGCCCGCTTTGTTCTACCCCAAAGGGGGCGGCCAGCCCGGCGATAGCGGCTGGTTGGAATGGGATGGCCGTCGTCTGGCGATTGCCACAGCGGTCAAGGATCCTGATGGCAGCGATCTGTCGGTACTGGTCCCTGCCGAACCTGCTGCGCTGCCGCCTGTCGGTGCGCATGTTACACAGGTTCTGGACTGGGAACGGCGGCACAAACATATGCGCGTTCACACGGCGCTGCATCTGCTGAGCGTGGTGATCCCGCTGCCGGTGACGGGCGGGCAGATCGGCGCGGGTACCGGGCGTCTGGATTTCGCTATGCCGGAACCGCCGGAGGACAAGGCCGCGCTGGAACGGGCGCTGAATGCGCTGGTAGATCGCGATTTGACAGTCGGCGAGGAATGGATTTCCGAGGCAGATCTAGAAGCCAATCCCGGTCTGGTCAAAACCCTGTCTGTACAGCCGCCGCGCGGTACTGGCCGGATCCGTCTGGTGCGGATTGGCGCGGGGCCGGATCTGGTGGATCTGCAGCCCTGTGGGGGGACTCATGTGGCGCGCACTGGGGAAATCGGCGCGGTGCGGCTGGGCAAGATCGAAAATAAAGGTCGGCAAAATCGCCGGGTGTCGATTGCGCTGGACAGTTGAGCCGGGCGGCAAAATTCTTTGAAAGAATTTTGGGTGCGCGCGGAGAGGGGCGTGTCTGGGATCCCGACCGTGTTCTGCGATCGGGGATTTGGGGTATTTTGAAAGCAGAGAAACGATCAGACGCAGTGGCAAAATGTCTGGCGGATCTCTGTAAACAGGCTGTCCTGCGGGCGCAGTGCAGACCAGAGCAGTACCAGATCCGCGGCGGCTTCGGGGGTGGCGATGGGCCGGGTGATCAGCGGTTTTCCGTCATAACTGCTGTTGCCGGGCGGGTGCGAATAGCTGATCCCGATGCCATATCCGTGGGCCGCCATAGAGCGCATCATTTCCAGTGAACTGGTGCGATGGGCGATTTTGGGCTGTAGGTTGAGCCGTTCAAACAGGTTTTGCAGATAGATCTGGGATTCCGGTTCGTTGAACAGGATCAGCGGGTGTGCTGCCAGATCCGCCAGTGTGGGGGCGGTGTGTTGGGCCAGCGGATGGGTGCAGGCCAGAAAGGCGACGGGCTGGATTTGCCGCAGCCGGTGCTGGTGAAACGGCCCATCCTGCGCGATGTCATAGGTCAGGGCCAGGTCGATTTCTCCGGTACTGAGCGCCTGTCTGAGGTCGGAAAACCGGCCTGTTTGGGCTTCGAATGTCTGGTTTGGGACATGTTCGCGCAGATGGTCCAGGACTGGGGCCAGGTGCCAGGGCGCGATGTCTTCGAAAAAACCGATGCGGAATGGGGGGTTCTGCTGCGGGCTGGTTTCCAGGTCGTGGGCGAGGTCCAGCAGGGTGCGGGCTTTGGCGATGAATTGATGGCCGAAGGGGGTGATGGTCAGCGTCGCGCCTTTGCGGCGGTCAAACAGTTTCTGGCCCAGCCTGTCCTCTAGCCGGGTCAGGGCGATGGAGAGAGAAGGCTGGGACAGGTTCAATGCGCCCGCCGCAGCAGTCAGGCTGCCGTGGTCGGCCACGCAGACGGTATATTCATATTGGCGCAGGGTAAGGTATAGCATTGAGCTATAAGTATAATGAATTTTGATTATTTGGAATTATATTCTGTGCGTTTTAGGGTGCGGCCAGACGAATAGGAGACAGGCGATGCATCCCTTACTGACCCAGAATGATATTGATGTGTTTCAGCGCGACGGGGTTGTGTTGATCAAGGGGCTGTTTGCCGATCATGTGGACACGCTGCGCAAAGGCGTGGAAACCAACATGACCAACCCCGGCCCCTATGCTGCCGAGAACCTGAAGGAAGGCGAGGGCGGGCGCTTTTTTGATGACTACTGCAACTGGACCCGGATCCCCGAATTTGAAGAGGTGATCCGCAATTCCCCGGCGGCCGAGGTCGCGGCGGATCTGATGCAGTCCCAGCAGGTGCAGGTGTTCCACGATCACGTGCTGGTCAAGGAACCGGGCACCTCAAAGCCAACCCCCTGGCATCAGGATGGGCCCTATTATTTTGTCGCGGGCAAGCAGACGGTCAGCTTTTGGTCGCCTCTGGATCCAGTGCGCGATGCCAGCCTGCGCTGCGTTGCTGGCAGCCATGCCTGGGACAAGCCGGTGCTGCCGACGCGCTGGTTGGCGGAAACCAATTTCTACCCCGAGGATGACGCCTATATGCCGGTGCCCGATCCCGATGCCGAGGGCATGGAAATCCGCGAATGGGCGATGGAACCGGGCGATGCGGTGGCATTTAACTATGACATTCTGCACGGGGCGCGCGGCAATACTACGGATCAGCGCCGCCGGGCCTTTTCCCTGCGTTTTCTGGGGGATGATGCGCGGTATGTGGAGCGTCCGGGGCGGACCTCGCCGCCATTTCCGGGGCATGATATGCAACCGGGCCAGCGCCTGCGCCAAGATTGGTTCCCCGTGGTGTTTGAACGCTAAGAACACCGCAGGGCGGCAAAACCTGCCCCGCAGGGGCAAACCGCGTGGCTTTGGCATAGGCCGCGCGGTTATTTCTTTTTCGGAATGCCAAACAGCTCCATCCGATGCCCTTTTAATTCATAGCCCAGCTTTTCCGCGATGCGGATTTGCAGGGCTTCGATTTCGGGGTCTACAAATTCGATCACCTTGCCGGTGGTCATGTCGATCAGATGGTCGTGATGGGCGCGTTCGGCGTCTTCGTACCGGGCGCGGCCATCGCCAAAATCGACCTTGGCAAGGATCCCCGCCTCTTCCAGAAGTTTGACGGTGCGATAGACCGTGGCGATGGAAATGCGCGGATCACGGGCGGCGGCGCGGGCGTGCAATTCCTCGACATCGGGGTGGTCGCGCGCCTCTTGCAGGATCTCGGCGATCACCCGGCGCTGGCCGGTCATGCGCAGCCCCTGATCGGCGCAGCGTTTTGAAATGGAATCGGGCATATGAGATCCGGCAGGTCGGGTGTTTTCGAGATTGGTTCCCGTTGTGCCAAAACCGCGCGCCGAGGCCAACCGGAAACCGGCGCGCGGCATGTGTTCTGTGGTTCAGTTATAAAGCGGCTGCAGGCCCATTTGCATGTGGATCGCATTGACGGTGGGTTCGTCCAGATCCAGCGCGCGGGCGAGTTGGTCCAGATACTCGGCCTCGGCCTGGGTGTCGACGCGGATTGTCATCAACGAGGCCCCATAGACCTGCAGTTTCTGCGCATCCGGCGTGTCTTCGGCCAGGGCACCGGTATCGACCGGGGCGGCCAGCTGGGCCTGTACAAAGGCGATGTCGGCGGCGTCCGCATCTGCGCCAAGGGTTTCGAGGATGCGGGTTTTCTCAGCCGCGTCGATGCTGCCATCGGCTTTGGCGGCCTGGATCATGGCGCGCAGCATCAGGGCGGCCATGTCCTCTGCCTCGGGGGCGGCGTCGCCGGGGGTAAAGGCCTCCATCATCGCGGCAGCGCCCTGACCCTGGGCCTGCGCGCCTGCGGCGATCATGCCTGCCAGGCCAGCCCAGCCAAGCGCCGAGAGCAGCCCGCCTTTGCCGCCGCTATTTGACCCGCCGCCCATCAGCGCGGACAGGTCCAGGCCGGATTTCTGCACCTGCTCCATCATTGCGGCCATGGGGTTTGCGCCGCCTGCGCCACCGGCCATCTGCGCCATGCCGCCGGTGAACATCTCCATGATGCCTGCCAGCGGGTTTGCGCTGCCATCGGGCATGGCGGCTTTCATCGCGTCCATCGGGTTGGGCATACCTTCGGGCATTTCAGGCATATTGGGCATGTCGGGCATCTGGCCGGACAGGGCCTGCCCCATTTGTGCGGCAGGGGCCGAGGCGGGGTGCTGGCCTTTGATCTGAGCCCCGCCACCCAAAAGCGCCCCAAACCCGCCAGAGCCTGACAATCGGTCCACCCCGCGCGCTGTGGCATATCCGATGGCAAGTTTGGTCAGCGTTCCCATTAGGCTCATGAAAAAATCCTCCGCGCGGGGTTAAATCCTGTCACCAGCTTGGCGCAGGGGCGGCCATCGCACAAGCGGTGCGCTGACGCAGGGGGAGTTTCAAGCAGTTGGCGCGGATGTCAGGTGCCGCAGAAGGTCGCTTCGACTTCTTCTTCGGGTGCTGGGGGCTGGGTCAGATCAGCAAACTCAGGATCGGCGGCAAAGGGGGATTTGAGCGCGCGGTGCAGGCGGTGGAACAGCGTGTCATCGCCATTGGTCGCGGCGCTGATCATCTCTTCGATCCGGTGGTTACGCGGGATCAGCACGGGGTTCGTGGCGTCCATGCGCTGGGGCGCGTCCTGTTCGTCCTGCAGCCGTTCCTGCCAAGCGGCGTGCCAGTCGGCATAGCCCTCCATCGCGCGCAATTCCGTGGGAATGTCATCTTGGGTCAAGCCGCGGAAGGTATTGGTGAAATCGGCGCCGCAATTCTGCATCAGGGTCAGCAGATCGGTGATCAGATCGGCATCGTCGGGGGCGGGGGCCGCGAGGCCCAGCTTGGCGCCAAACCGGCCCAGCCAATTGGCACGGATCAGGGCGGGCATGGCGTGGATCTGCGCGGTGAACTGTTCGACTGCGGCCTCAGCATTGGGCATCAGCGGCACCAGCGCGCTGGCCAGCTGCGCCATGTTCCAGACGATGATATCGGCCTGCGCCACATAGGCATAGCGCCCGCGATGGTCGATCGAGGAAAACACCTTGCCCGCGTCAAACCCATCCAGAAAGGCGCAAGGACCATAGTCGATGGTTTCACCGGAAATAGCGCAATTGTCGGTGTTCATCACCCCGTGGATAAAGCCCAGCGACATCCAATGGGCGACCAGCGCGGCCTGCGCTTCGATCACGGATTGCAGGAAATCCGAGGCATCGCGCGCCTGCGGGTAATGCCGGTCGCGGGCATGGTCGAACAGGGCAGAGAGGTTGTCGATATCGTTGCGCGCATAGAACGCCTGAAATGTGCCGACCCGGATATGGCTGGCGGCCACACGGGTCAGAACCGCGCCAGGCAGTGCGGTTTCGCGAAACACCGGATCGCCCGTGCGGGTCGCCGCCAGGGCGCGGGTTGTGGGCACCCCCAGGGCAAACATGGCCTCGCTGACGATATATTCGCGTAGCACCGGCCCCAGCCAGGCGCGGCCATCGCCCCGGCGCGAAAATGGCGTCTGACCGGATCCCTTCAGCTGGATGTCGCGGCGCTGGCCATTCTGGTCGATCACTTCGCCCAGCAAAACGGCGCGGCCATCGCCCAGATTGGGGTTGAAAGACCCGAACTGATGGCCGGAATACAGCTGGGCCAGCGGTTCGGCCCCCTCAGGCACGCGGCTACCGGCGAAATACAGCGCCAGTTTCGGGTCATCGGTTCCGGTGATGCCCAGCTCAGCCGCCAGATCATCGTTAAAGGCGATCATGTCAGGTGTGCTGACGGGCACGGGGTTTTGCCGGGCGAACATCCCCTTGGGCAAACGGGCATAGCTGTTGTCAAAGGGGATCGAGAGCATGGGCGTCTTTCAGAGAGTGCGGCTGAGGAAGATGTAATCTTCGCGCGGCTGAAAACGAGCCCTGCGGTAAAATCCGATCAGGCGTTCGTCATTGCGGTTGGCCTCCAGATGCAGGGCTTTGATGCCACCATCGGACAGGGCCTTGGCGATGCCATTCAGCGCCTCGAACCCCATGCCGCGATTGCGCACGGCAGGGCGGATGTAAAGTTCATCGACAATGCCATCCATGCCGCCAAATTCCAGCGACCAGCCAAAGGTGATGCAGATATAGCCCACAGGCGCTCGGCGCGGTCCGATCAGCCAGATCGCCCCATGGGGCGAGCCCGCCAGCAGCGGGGCAATGGCGTTTAACCGGTGTTCTTCATCGCTTTGGATGCCGGTTTCGCTGTGAAACGCGGCGACCAGCTGCATGAGCTTGTCGATATCGGCCTCGGTGGCCAGATGCAGGGATTTCATAGCCGGGCCAACCGTTCTGTCAAAAGGGCAAAGAAGCCATCCGCATCGACATCGCCGATAAAGGTGGCGTTGGGGGCGCGGTCGGTCACGCCCCACCAATCCGCGACAGTCATGCCGCGGGTCAGGGGGGAGGCGGTCTCGATCTCGACATTGATATGCCGTCCGGTGAACAGATCGGGCTGGATCAGCCAGGCGGTGACGCAGGGATCATGCAGGGGCGCGCCTTCGGATCCGTATTTCTCGCGGTCGAACCGTTCGAAAAAGTCGGTCATCTGGGCGACGGCGGTACCAACCGGCGTACCAAGCGCGCGAAAGGCGTCGTTGCGCGGTTTTGTGACCAGCGCCTTATGCGTCACATCCAGCGGCATCACGGTGATCGGCGCGCCGCATTTGAACACGATCTCGGCGGCTTCGGGATCGACATAGATGTTGAACTCGGCGGCGGGGGTGATGTTGCCGACCTCGAAATAGGCACCGCCCATCAGCACGATGTCCTGAATGCGGGGCGCGATGTCGGGGGCTTTTTGCAGCGCAGTGGCGATATTGGTCAGCGGCCCAAGCGGGCAGAGCGTGACCGTGCCGGGGGCTTCGCTGCGCAGCGTGTCGATGATGTAATCCACCGCGTGCTGGTCCTGCAGGGGCATGGTCGGATCGGGCAGTTTGGGGCCGTTCAGCCCGGTTTCGCCATGCACATGTTCGGCGGTGACAAGGCTGTGGGCCAGCGGGCGATCACAGCCCGCATAGACCTTTACGTCGTGCCGGCCCGCCAGTTCGCAGACGATGCGCGCGTTTTTCTGGGTCAGGGCCAGCGGTACGTTGCCCGCCACGGCGGTGATGCCCAGCACGTCAATTTCCTGCGGCGAAGCAAGCGCCAGCAGGATAGCGACCGCGTCGTCCTGTCCGGGATCGGTGTCGATGATGATCTTGCGCGGGGGGGCGCTTTGGGTCGGGCTGGAATGTGTCACGGGCGCTCCTGTTCTGGGATCGTGGTGACACGCGCCGCGTGTTGGTGCAAGCGATGGTTTGCGGGCTGGCGGGGGTTCGCTGGGCGCGTCTGGCCTAGGCTGAACAGCTGGCCCCGCCCAGTACGCAGAACTTGGCGCAATGCGGGTGGTTGAGGGAGACATCGGTCTCGGCCTCTTCCAATGTGCTGCCCAGTTCGAACCGTTCGTCATAGGCCAGCAGAGTGCAGGCCAGCACGGCGGGTTTGTCAGCGCCTTTGCGTTTCACAACCATGCGGGAATAGGAACACATCACGTCATCCGGGGTCTTGTTCAGGATGCCCCAGCAGGCGGTGGTGATTTCGGGCACCTCGACGGTTTCGTCCATTTCCGGGAATAGCACGGTCACGCCAGGGTTTTGCGCGTCGATGTCAAAGCCCTCGGCCTGATACAGCGCAGCATAGCCCGCACGCGAATCCGCGTCGGTTTCGCCCCAGACGGTGCGGCCTGCGACGCTCATTTTAATGCCCATATCGCGCAGCCAGCGCATCCCCTGCAGCGAGATTTCGAAACTGCCTTTGCCGCGTTCTTCATCATGATGGGGGGCGGCGTGATGATCGAGCGAAATGCGCAGGGTCAACTGGCCGGGGTAATCCGCCTGCAGCGACTCCAGCCCCTCTTTGACCCGGCGGCGCATCATCGGGCGCATGGCGTTGGTCAGGATCAGCACCTGATAGCCTCGGGCCAGAGCGGCGCGGGCCATGCCGATCATGTCGGGGTTCATGAAAGGCTCGCCCCCGGTAAAGGCGATTTCCTCGACCCGCCAGTTGCGGGTGTCCAGCTGATCCAGATAATCGGTGACTTCTGCCTCGGTCAGATAGACAAGCGCGTCATTTTGCGGTGAGCTGTCAATGTAACAGTTCAGGCATTCGATGTTGCACAGCGTACCGGTGTTGAACCAAAGTGTTTTCGGGTTGCTCAGGGCCACCTGGGCGCGGGCGGATCCGTCTGCGGTCAGGTCGGGGTCGATGAATTTGCCCTGGTTGGCCTGGGGCGCGCTGTCTTTCATGGCTGGCTTCTCCGTTTGCTGTCAAAGCGATAGGACGGAATAAAGGTAAGGGCCAGAGCGTTGATATTTCCTGACGGCTTTGTGATGGGTCATATGATTGTTAGACAAATGCGCGATGACGGGATAGAAGGCGCCTGTTATCGCTAACATTTCGGGTGTTCGTGGTTCGGGGGCGGTTCGGCCCCATGGAAAAGACAGAAGGATAGGGCTGTTATGGTCTCTCGCGTGATTCCCGTGGATCCGTTTGATCTGGTGATTTTTGGCGCGACCGGGGATCTGGCGCGGCGCAAAATCCTGCCGGGGCTGTTTCGACGCTTTTGTGCCGGGCAGATCCCGGAGGGTTCTCAGATCATCGGGGCCGCGCGCAGCGACATGGATGATGCGAGCTTTGCCGAAATGGTGGCCGAGGCGATCCGTGAATTTGGTGGTGGCCGCCATTGCGAAGACGGGACGCTGGATCAATTCCTGTCCCTGCTGGCCTATGTTCCAGTGGATGCCATGGGCAGCGATGGCTGGCAGGCCCTGGGCGCGCGTCTGGGCGATGCGCCGGTGCGGGCGTTCTATTTCTCGGTCGGGCCCAGCCTGTTTGGCGCGTTGGCCGAACGGCTGCGTCAATATGGGCTGGCCGATGATGACAGCCGGGTCGTGGTGGAAAAACCCTTTGGCCACGATCTGGCCTCGGCCCGCGCGCTGAATGAAACGCTGGCCTGTCATTTCGCCGAAGAACAGATTTACCGGATTGATCACTATCTGGGCAAAGAAACGGTGCAGAACCTGATGGCGGTGCGCTTTGGCAATATGCTGTTCGAACCGCTGTGGAACGCGCAATATGTCGACCATATCCAGATCACCGTGTCTGAGACCGTGGGTGTTGGCGGGCGCGGCAGTTATTATGACCGCTCGGGCGCGATGCGCGACATGGTGCAGAACCATTTGATGCAGCTCTTGTGCCTGATCGCGATGGAGCCGCCCGCGCGGTTTGAACCGGACGCGGTGCGCGACGAAAAGCTAAAGGTGATCCGGGCGCTGGATCCGGTGCCGCCGCATCATCTGGTGCGCGGTCAATATGATGCGGCCGAGGGCGCGCCGGGCTATCGCGCTGATGTGGAAAACCCGCGCTCGCGCACCGAAAGTTTCATGGCGCTGAAATGCCATATCTCGAATTGGCGCTGGGCCGGGACGCCGTTTTACCTGCGCACGGGCAAGAAACTGCGCGCCCGCGCCAGCGAGATCGCCGTTGTGTTCAAGGACGCGCCGCATTCGATTTTCGGGTCCGAGGCCGGGCGCCATCGCAACGTGCTTGTGATCCGCTTGCAACCTAATGAGGGCATGACCCTGGATGTCACCATCAAGGAGCCCGGCCCCGGTGGGATGCGTCTGGTTGATGTGCCCTTGGACATGAGCTTTGCCGAGGCGCTGGGCCCGGATGGCGAGGATGTGCCAGACGCCTATGAACGGCTGATCATGGATGTGATCCGGGGCAATCAGACCCTGTTCATGCGCGGGGACGAGGTCGAGGCCGCCTGGGCCTGGACCGATCCCCTGATCGAAGGCTGGGAAGCGCGCAACGATGTGCCCAAACCCTATGATGTGGGCAGCAGCGGCCCGGATGATTCCCTGATGCTGATGCATCGGGATGGGCGCAAATGGCGGGATATTCGACCATGAATTACGATTTTCTGGACTACCCGGATCGGGACATCCTGGCGATTGATCTGGCAAACCAGATTGCGGGGGATCTGCGCACGATCCTGACCCATGAGGATCGCGCGGTGCTGGCCGTGCCGGGGGGGACATCACCGGGGCCGGTGTTCGATGTGCTCTGCGCGGCGGATCTGGATTGGGCGCGGGTCGATGTGGTGCTGACCGATGAACGCTGGGTGCCCGAGGATCACGCGCGGTCTAACACGCGGCTGTTGCGCGAACGCCTGCTGGTCAACCGCGCGGCGGCGGCGCGGTATTTGCCGCTTTATGCGGATGCCGCGCATCCCGAAGACGCGCTAGAGGCACTGGCTGCGGTGATTGCCGGAGAAATGCCACTGGCGGTTGTTCTGCTGGGCATGGGCGCGGATATGCACACCGCATCGCTGTTTCCCGGAGCCGACCGTTTGTTAGAGGCGCTGGCCCCGGATGCACCGATTTTGCTGCCCATGCGCGCGCCGGGGGCACCAGAGCCACGCATCACCCTAAGCGCGCGGGTGCTGGATGGCGCGCTTCGCAAGCATTTGTTGATATTTGGACAAGATAAACGCCTTGCACTAGAAGGTGCGCATAGGAAATCCGGACTTGAAGCGCCGATCAACGCAGTGTTGAACGGGGCCAAAGTTCATTGGTCGGAGTAGATTTCATGTTTGAGGCAGTGCAGGCGCACGCGGCGCGTATTTCAGATCGCCGCATCGACGACCTGTTTGCAGATCCAGACCGGGCAGGGGATTTCAGCCTCAGCGCGCTGGGGCTTTTGTTTGATTATTCCAAAACGCAGCTGGATACGCCAATTCGCGCGACGCTTTTGGCGCTGGCAGAGCAGGCCGGGGTCGCGGCGCGACGCGATGCGATGTTCGCAGGCGAAAAGATCAATGCAACCGAGGGGCGTGCTGTGTTGCACACGGCGCTGCGCAATCTGGACGGCGCGCCGGTGCTGGTGGACGGTCAGGATGTGATGCCCGAGGTGCTGAACACGCTGGCCCGGATGGAGGCGCTGGCGGCAGAGCTGCGGGCCTCGGGTGTGACGGATGTGGTGAATATCGGGATTGGCGGATCCGACCTTGGGCCGGCCATGGGGGCGCTGGCACTGGCGCCGTATCATGACGGGCCGCGCTGCCATTTTGTGTCCAATGTGGATGGGGCGGACATCGCCGATACGCTGGCGGGTCTGGATCCCCATAAAACGGTTTTTATCATTGCATCCAAGACCTTTACAACGATCGAAACCATGACCAATGCGGCCACGGCAAAAGCCTGGCTGGCAGCAAATGGCGTTTCGGGGGAGGGGCGTTTCATTGCTTTGTCCACGGCTATGGATCTGGCTCAGGAATTTGGGATTTCGGCAGACCGGGTCTTTGGTTTCGAGGATTGGGTCGGTGGGCGTTATTCCATGTGGGGGCCGATTGGCCTGTCGCTGATGATCGCCATTGGACCCGAAAATTTCCGCGCTTTCCTGCGGGGGGCGCAGGCGATGGACACCCATTTCCGCGACGCACCTTTGGCGCAGAATATGCCTGTCCTTTTGGCCTTGGTTGGGATTTGGCACAATCAGGGGTTGGGTTGTGGCACCCGCGCTGTGCTGCCTTATGACAACCGGATGGCGCGCTTTCCAGCTTATCTTCAGCAGATGGAGATGGAAAGCAACGGCAAGGGCGTGGCCATGGATGGCAGCGATCTGCCCTATGCCTCCGGCCCCGTTGTGTGGGGAGAGCCAGGGACCAACGGGCAGCACGCGTTTTACCAGCTGATCCATCAGGGCACGCGGGTTGTGCCCTGTGAATTTCTGGTCGCGGCGCAGGGGCACGAGCCCGATCTGGCGCATCATCATCAATTGCTGGTGGCCAATTGTCTGGCGCAGTCCGAGGCCTTGATGCGCGGGCGCAGTCTGGCGCAAGCGCGCGCCATGGTCGGCGACCAATTTACGGGCGATGCGCTGGAACAGCAGGCTCGGCATCGGGTCTTCCCTGGAAATCGTCCCTCTACAACGCTGATTTATCCTAAACTTGACCCGGAAACCTTGGGTAAAATCATTGCCTTGTATGAACACCGCGTGTTCGTCGAGGGGGTGATTTTGAACATCAATTCCTACGATCAATGGGGGGTCGAGCTGGGCAAGGAGCTGGCGACGGCGCTGGGCCCGATGGTGTCAGGCCAGGCTGCGATCGAGGGCAAGGATGGCTCTACCGCGCAGCTGCTGCGTTTCGTTCATCAGCAGGGATGAACTGCGCGCCGCGTTGGTTCGGGCCGTGCTTATCCCGGTGGCAATGTGATGGTGGAGACATCTGGCGTTTTGAGGTTCTGCATTGCGTCTGCTGGCCCATTGTCAAAGGCAGCTGTCAACAGCGCGGCAGAGACAAAGGCAAGGGCGCATAATGCGGCGATGCGCAGGGCCGATCGGAGCAGCGCCACGACCATCGTGGCCAGCTGTGTCATGAATGCGCTCATGTCCGTCCTTTCCAGCATCGCGGCGCGTTCTGCGCCGCTTTGCCGGTCAGTTTAAGCGCATTGGGTTAAACATCCCTTTCCAGACGCGCGGGGCCTGATGATCCGGGGTATCCAGAGGGGAAGGCCAGAAGATCAAGGAATATCAAACCCCTCCGGCGCAAGGGTGAAACCCGTGAACTGAAACCCCGGCGACACGGTGCAGCCCACCAGCGTCCAGTCTCCGGTGCTGCGCGCGGCTTGCCAATGATGGGTTGGGACGATGATCTGGGGCGCCTGTCCCTGCAGCAGGTCGGGCCCCAGTGTCAGATCGCGGCGCGGGCCGGTGTCGGTTTCTGACAGCGACAGAATCAGCGGCGCGCCTGCGTAGAAATGCCAGATCTCGGTGGCGTCGACCTTATGCCAATGGCTGCGCTCCCCGGCGCGCAGCAGGAAATAGATGCAGGTGCCTGCGGGGCGGCCCGAGGCAGGATCCTCTACCCATGTTTGCACGTAATGGCCGCCTTCGGGATGCGGCTGAAGCCCCAGTTTTTCAATGATTTCATCAGGGTGCATGGTCACCGCGCGCCGCCTGTCCAGTTGGTTAAGATCTGTGGCCAAAACTCTGCCCGTTCACAGGTGCAATCCCAGCAGGAGGCAGAGATGAGCAGTGATGTCCGGCAGATGGCCGAAGAAATCGTTGCCCGCGAGGGCGGCTATGTCAATGACCCCGACGATCCCGGCGGGGCAACGAATTATGGGGTCACGATCCACACGATGCGGCGCCTTGGGCTGGATCTGGATGGGGATGGGCGGATCACGCCCGAAGATGTCAAACGGCTGAGCCGCGATCAGGCGGTGCAGATTTTCCTGCAGCATTATTATCATCGCCCGCGCATCGCCGAGCTGCCGCAGGCGCTGCATGAAACCGTGTTCGACATGTATGTGAATGCAGGCGGCAATGCGGTGAAAATCCTGCAGCGGCTGCTGAACGATATGGGTGAGCGGATCGGTGTGGACGGGGCGATTGGTCCGCAGACCATCAACGCGGCGCAGCGCGCGGCGGCCAAAGCGCCGGACCATATTGCCGATGCCTATGGGATCGCACGGCGCAATTACTATTTCGCCATCGCCGATCGTCGTCCGGCCAGCCGCAAATATGCGCGCAGCCGGGCAGGCGGCAAGGGCGGTTGGATCAAACGCGCCGAAGAGTTCATCTCGCCGCGCTATCACCTGAGCCAAGCGGAATTTGCAGCGCGGGTGGCGTCATGGGGGTGATTGAAACACTGTTTGGGATGCTCTTTGGCCGCGGGCGCAATGTGGTGGCCGAAACCGCAGAGGTGTTCCGGGTCAATGCCGAGGCCGACGCGGCCCGTGGGGTCGAGCTGCGCGGCGCGGCTCTGCAGCAATTCGGTCAGGAGTTCCGCGTGGTCCGGCGCGGCTGGTTTGACCGGTTGATGGATGCGCTGAACCGTGTCCCGCGCCCGGCCATGGCTCTGGGCACACTGGGTCTGTTTGTGACGGCGATGGTCGATCCGATCTGGTTTGCTGAACGCATGGCCGGGATTTCCCTGGTGCCCGAACCCCTGTGGTGGTTGCTGGGCGCGATTGTTAGTTTCTATTTCGGCGCGCGCCATCAGGCCAAAGGACAGGAATTTCAGCGCCAGATTGCCGCGACCATGGCGGCATCCGTGCCAGGGGTGCTGGATAATATCCAACAGATTCGCGCCTTTGATGAGGATATGGCCGATGAGGTCGCGCAGGCCCAGCCCGCACAGGACCACAACCCGGCGCTGGCGGATTGGCGCGCGGGGCGCTGAGCCAACACATCCCTTTGCGACAATGTGAACACCAAAGCGGGCCGATTTGCGTTGGCCCGCTTTTCGCATGGCCCTATAACCAATGCCATGATTACCGAGCTTGGACATTTCGCCCTGATCCTGGCCGCGCTGGTCGCGGTGGTTCAGATGATCGTACCAATGGTAGGCGCTCAGACCCGTCGTGCCAGTTGGATGGCCGTGGCTGAACCCGCGGCCACTGTGCAATTCCTGTTGGTGGGCTTTTCCTTTGCCGCGCTGACCTATGCCTTTGTGGTGTCGGATTTCTCTGTCCGGCTGGTCTATTTGAACAGTCACTCGCTGAAACCGATGTTGTACAAGATCAGCGGCGTCTGGGGGAACCACGAAGGATCCATGTTGCTGTGGGTGCTGATCGTGGCGCTGTTCGGGGCCATGGCCGCGTGGTTTGGCGGCAATCTGCCTCCCAGCCTGCGGGCCCGTGTTCTGGCGGTGCAGGCGGCGGTGGGCGTCGCGTTCTACGCCTTTATCCTGCTGACCTCGAACCCGTTTTTGCGGATGGCGGTGCCGCCCTTTGATGGCACAGACCTGAACCCGCTGCTGCAGGATCCCGGCCTCGCCTTCCATCCGCCGTTTCTGTACCTGGGCTATGTCGGGCTGAGCATCTGTTTCAGCTTTGCGGTCGCCGCGCTGATCGAAGGCCGGGTGGATGCGGCCTGGGGGCGCTGGGTGCGGCCCTGGACGCTGGCCGCCTGGATCTTTCTGACCATCGGCATCGCGCTGGGTAGCTGGTGGGCCTATTATGAACTGGGGTGGGGTGGCTTCTGGTTCTGGGATCCGGTGGAAAACGCCAGCTTCATGCCCTGGCTGTTTGCTGCGGCGCTGCTGCATTCCGCAATCGTGGTGGAAAAGCGCGAAGCCCTCAAAAGCTGGACCGTGCTGCTGGCCATCCTTGCCTTTGGCTTTTCGCTGATCGGGACATTTATCGTGCGCTCGGGTGTGCTGACCTCGGTCCATGCCTTTGCCAATGACCCGGAGCGCGGGGTGTTCATCCTCGCCATCCTCGTGGTCTTTACCGGAGGCGCGCTGACGCTGTTCGCCGCCCGCGCCAATGTCATGCAGGCCAAAGGCGTGTTCGGCGTGGTCAGCCGCGAATCCGCGCTGGTCGCCAATAATGTCCTGCTGGCGGTGTCCTCTTTTGTGGTGTTTGTCGGCACGCTGTGGCCGCTGGTGGCCGAGATGCTGTTTGACCGGAAACTGTCGGTCGGGGCGCCGTTTTTCAACATGGCTTTCCCGCCATTCATGGTGGTTCTGGGGCTGCTCTTGCCGCTGGGCTCCATGCTGGCCTGGAAGCGCGGCAATGCGGGGCGCGTGATGCGCAGCCTGCTGCCCGCGCTGGGGCTGGCGGTGGCATTGGCTGGGTTGGTCTGGGCGATGCAATCGGGCCGCACTCTGCTGGGTCCGGTGGGGGTTTTCCTTGGCACCTGGCTGGTGGCGGGGGCGGCGATGGACCTGCTGGCCCGCACTGGCCGCAACCGTGATCTGAAACGCCTGTTCCGCCTGCCGCGTGCCGATTGGGGCAAGGCCGTGGCCCATGGCGGGCTGGGCATCACCATGCTTGGTATCGCAGGTCTGATGGCCTGGGAACAGGAAGACATCCGTGTCACACAACTGAATGCCACCTATCAGGTCGGCGGGTTCGACATCACCCTGACAGATGTGCGTGACGTGCAGGGGCCGAACTATATCGCCACGCAGGGACAGGTGATCCTTGCCCGCAATGGTCGGGAAATCGCGCTACTGCAGCCTGAAAAACGCAACTATCCCGTGGCCCGGATGCCCACGACCGAAGCCGCCATCGACTATCGTTTCCTGCGCGATGTCTATGTTGTGATTGGCGATCGTCAGGCCGATGGCGGATGGGTTGTGCGCACCTATATCAAACCGCTGGCCAACTGGATCTGGGCAGGCTGTATCCTCATGTCGCTTGGCGGTCTGCTCAGCCTCAGCGACCGGCGCTACCGCGTTGCTGCTGGCGCGCGCAAAGCCACCCCAAAGGGAGTGCCCGCAGAATGAAACGCCTGATCCTGGCCCTCGGGCTGTCGCTGATGCTGTCTCCGGCGCAGGCGGTGGAGCCGGATGAAATGTTGCCCGATCCCGCGCAAGAATCCCGCGCCCGCGACATTTCCGCCGGTCTGCGCTGCCTTGTCTGCCAGAATGAAAGCATCGACGAATCAAACGCTTCGCTGGCGCGTGACCTGCGGATCCTTGTGCGCGAACGTATAACCGCCGGTGACACAGATGACGAAGTGCTGGACTTTGTGGTGGACCGCTATGGTGAATTTGTTCTGCTGCAACCGACCACGGGGGGATGGAACTGGGTGCTTTGGGCCACCGGGCCGACCCTGTTCCTGATCGCGGCGGGCCTCGGCTTTGGGTATATCCGTCGGCGGGCCAGCGCCCCGGCGCCCACAGAAACCGGCCTGACTGACGCAGAACGCAAACGGCTCGAAGAAATTCTGAACCGCTAAGCCGGCCTTTTCTTCTCTTTGGCAAAATACTCCGGGGGACAGGCCGCAGGCCTGTGGGGCAGAGCCCCCAACGCGCGCCAGCCGGCGCGCGCGGATCGCTGCCGTAGGCAGCGAAACCCAACCTGCACAGTCGCCGCTAAAGCCCCGAGTGTATCAGCGCGCAGATATGCCGCATGACGCGGCGTTTGCCTTTGCCTTTCCGGCGCGAAAGGCTTTTGATGCCATCACGGCAAGACGAGGAAGCGCCATGCTTTACGATACGATCCTCTACGAGGTCAAAGACCAGATCGCCACAATCACCCTCAACCGTGGGGATGTGATGAATGCGCTGAACGCGCGGATGCGGGCGGAAATCACCGATGCGGTTAAAACCGCGGGCTTTGAGGCGCGGGTGATCGTGCTGACAGGCGTGGGGCGGGCCTTTTGCTCGGGGCAGGATCTGGGCGACGGCTCCAGCGCCGCCAGCCTGGATCTGGAGCGCGTGCTGCGCGATGAATATGTGCCCATGCTGCATGCCATCACCGAAAGCCCGGTACCGACGATTGCGGCCGTAAACGGTGCCGCCGCAGGGGCTGGGGCCAATCTGGCACTGGCTGCGGATGTGGTGATCGCCACGCAAAGCGCCTTTTTCATGCAGGCCTTCACCCGGATTGGCCTGATCCCGGATGCGGGCGGCACCTGGGCGCTGCCGCGCCAGATGGGTCTGGCCAAGGCCATGGGCGCGGCGCTGTTTGCCGATAAAATCAGTGCGCAGCAGGCGGATGAATGGGGCATGATCTGGGAGGCCGTGCCAGATGCAGAATTTGCCAGCACCGTTGCCGCCCGCGCCAGCCAGCTGGCCCAGGGCCCGACCCAGGCCTATGCGCATGTCAAACAGGCCCTGCGCGGCGCGTTTGAAAACGATCTTGAGGCGCAGCTGACCCTCGAAGCACAGCTGCAGGGGCAATGCGGCAAGACCCGTGATTTCCGCGAAGGTGTTGTGGCCTTTGCAGAAAAACGCAGCCCCAAATTCGAAGGGCGCTGACAGGACGCAGGCCAGTCAGCTAGGCCAGACAAATTGGGCTAGTCAAATTGCCCCAGTCAGATCAGTCTGAACATTCTGAAATACAAAAAGAAAGGCCCGGTTCCCCCAAAGGAACCGGGCCTGTTTTTATACGCCTGACGCGCGCTTAGCGGGATTCGATATCCACGTAATCGCGCTCGGTCGAGCCAAGATACAGCTGACGCGGGCGACCGATCTTGTGGCCCGGATCTTCCAGCTGCTCTTTCCACTGCGAAATCCAACCCACGGTGCGGCTCAGCGCAAAGATCGGGGTGAACATCGAAGTCGGGAAGCCCATCGCCTCGAGGATGATGCCCGAGTAGAAGTCCACATTCGGGAACAGCTTTTTGTCCGCGAAATAGGGGTCGGCCAGCGCGGCCTCTTCCAGCGCCTTGGCGGTTGCCAGGATCGGGTTGTTTTCGACGCCCAGCAGGTCCAGCACTTCGTCGGCGGACTGCTTCATCACGGTCGCGCGCGGGTCAAAGTTTTTATAGACGCGGTGGCCAAAGCCCATCAGACGGAACGGGTCGTTCTTGTCCTTGGCGCGGGCGATAAATTCCGGGATGCGATCCGGGGTGCCGATTTCTTTCAGCATTTCCAGGCAGGCCTGGTTTGCGCCACCGTGGGACGGCCCCCACAGGCAGGCAATGCCGGCGGCGATACAGGCAAACGGGTTTGCACCCGAAGACGACGCCAGACGCACGGTCGAGGTCGACGCGTTCTGTTCGTGATCCGCATGAAGCGTAAAGATACGGTCCATGGCGCGGGCCAGGATCGGATCCACCACATATTCTTCGGCCGGAACGGCAAAGCACATGTGCAGGAAGTTCGCCGCGTAATCCAGATCGTTGCGCGGATACACAAAGGGCTGACCGATGTGATACTTATACGCCATGGCGGCGATGGTCGGCATCTTGGCGATCAGGCGATGGGACGCCACTTCGCGCTGACGCGGATCGGAAATGTCGGTGCTGTCGTGGTAAAAGGCCGACATGGCACCAACCACACCCACCATGGTCGCCATCGGATGCGCATCGCGGCGGAAACCACGGAAGAAGTTGTGCATCTGCTCGTGGATCATGGTGTGGCGTGTGATCGTGCTTTCGAAATGCTCCAGATCAGCCGCGGTCGGCAGTTCCCCGTACAGCAGCAGGTAGCAGACCTCGAGGTAATGCGATTTGCCGGCCAGTTGGTCGATCGGATAGCCGCGATGCAGCAGCTCGCCTTTGCCCCCGTCGATAAAGGTGATCGTGCTGTCGCAGCTTGCTGTCGAGGTAAAGCCCGGATCGTAGGTGAAAACGCCCGCCTCGGCATAGAGCTTGCGAATATCGAGCACATCGGGCCCGGCGGTTGGCGAATGCATCGGCAAATCATAGCTCTGCCCATCAATGGTCAGAGTTGCTTTCCTGGTGGTCTCAGCCATGTTTGTCGTCCCTTCCTTTATCGGTGGGGCAGGGGCCGGGTGCCCCTTGCCTTTCAGTTCTGTGTCCTGTCTGGGAACGGGGCTGAAATCCGCCCTTTTAGTCCCCCTGACCGGCGTCTTGGAGCCGCGCAAGGCTTTCCTCGCGCCCAAGAACGAGCATCATGTCGAAGACACTGGGGGTTGCGGCCCGACCGGACAGGGCCGCGCGCAGCGGTGCGGCCAGTTTTCCGAACTTGCTCCCCCGATCTTCGGCAAAGCGGTTCAGGGCCGCCTCCAGATCCTCTCGGTTCCAGCTAACATTTTGCAGCTGCGGCGTCAACGCAGTCAGTATACCACGGGATACATCATCCAGGTTCTTTTTCGCCTTATCTTCGACCTCAATCGGGCGAGAGGTCATGATAAAGTGAGCCTTTGCAAGGAGTTCAGGGAATGTCTTTGCCCGATCCTTCAGACAGTACATGCCCCGCGACAGGCCGTCGCGCTGCCCTTCGGTCAAGGCAGTGCCACCAGAAGCTGTCAGATAGGCGTCCAGTTCGTGCAGCAGCGCAGCATCCTCTCCTGCGGCGATATGCTGGCCGCAGAGGTTTTCCAGTTTCTTGAAATCGAACCGCGCGGGCGATTTGCCGATTCCCTCAAGGTTGAACCAGTCTTTTGCCTGCGCATCGGTAAAGAATTCGTCATCGCCATGGCTCCAGCCCAGACGGGCCAGATAATTGCGCATCCCCGCCGCCGGGTAGCCCATGGCCTGATATTCCTCGACCCCCAGCGCACCGTGGCGCTTGGACAGTTTCTTGCCATCGGGGCCGTGGATCAGAGGGATATGGGCATAGACCGGCAGCGGCCAGCCCATAGCAGTGTAGATCCCCATCTGGCGCGCAGCATTGTTCAGGTGATCATCGCCGCGGATCACATGGGTCACGCCCATGTCAAAATCATCCACCACCACAGCCAGCATATAGACCGGCGTGCCGTCGCTGCGCAGCAGGATCATATCGTCCAGCTGGTCGTTGCGGATGGTCACGTTGCCCTGCACCTCGTCCTGAATGACGGTTTCACCCTCCTGCGCGGATTTCAGGCGGATCACATAGGGTGCATCGGGATGCGAGGCTGGATCTGCGTCGCGCCACGGGCTTTGGAACAGGGTAGAGCGTTTTTCGGCGCGGGCCGCTTCGCGGAAGGATTCGATCTCCTCCTGCGTGCTAAAGCATTTGTAGGCCGCGCCTTTTTCCAGCAGCTCCAGCGCGACGGCGCGGTGGCGGTCGGCGCGTTCAAACTGGCTGATCACTTCGCCGTCATGGTCCAGACCCAGCCAGTCCATGCCCTGCAGGATGGCGGCGGTGGCTTCGGGGGTGGACCGGGCGCGGTCGGTGTCCTCGATGCGCAGCAGGAACTTGCCGCCACGACCGCGGGCGTAAAGCCAGTTGAACAGGGCCGTGCGCGCCCCGCCAATATGCAGGTAGCCGGTGGGCGAGGGGGCAAAGCGGGTCACGACGTCGGTCATGTTGGTTAACCTTTTCATAACGGTGGCTGGGCTAGCGTTAGCCGTTCCTTAATCCCCCCCAAGACGCGGGGCAAGCATGGCGCGCCTGTTTCACTGGCCGCAAAGCGTGATCCTCGCGCAGCGCGGTTTCCTCTTTCCATGGTCCCCGGTGCTGTTGGCGCTAGGGATCGGGCTGTATTTCATGCTGCCCGCAGAACCGCCGCGCTTTGCCCTGGGGCTGGCCTGGGTCTGCGGGCTGGTGATGTTGTGGCAGCAGGCGCGCTGGGATGCGGTGATGGGGCCTGTAATCGCGGCGGTGGCGCTGGTGTCCTGCGGGTTTGCGCTGGCGGGGGCGCGCACGCATCTGGTGGCGGGGCCGGTGCTGGATTTCCGCTATTATGGCCCGATCGAGGGGCGCGTGGTGCGCATCGACCGATCCGCCTCGGACGCGCTGCGCCTGACGCTGGATCATGTGGTGCTGGAGCGCATGGACCCTGGTGAAACGCCGCATCGGGTGCGGGTGTCTTTGCATGGCGCGCAGGGCTTTGCCACGCCAGAACCCGGCGCGCTGGTGATCCTGACCGGCCATCTGTCGGCGCCCGGCGGGGCCGTCGAACCCGGCGGGTTTGATTTTCGCCGCCACGCCTGGTTTCGCAAGCTGGGCGCGGTGGGTTATACCCGCACCCCCTTGCTTTTGCTCGAAGATCCGGGAAGCGGGCAGATCCTGTTCAAAGCGCGCATGTGGCTTTCCGCCCGCGTGCAGACCCGACTGCCTGGCGAGGCCGGAGCCTTTGCTGCCGCAGTCATGACCGGGGATCGCTCTGGCATGGGGCAGGGTACGCTGCAGGCGTTAAGAGACACCAATCTGGCGCATCTTTTGGCGATTTCCGGGTTGCATATGGGGCTTTTGGCGGGCTTCGTTTTTGCTGCTGCGCGCCTGTCCCTTTTGGCGTTCCGCCGCCCGCGCTTTCACTGGCCAGTCAAGAAACTGGCTGCAGCGGTCGCCCTGCTGGCGGCGTTTTTCTACCTGCTTTTGTCCGGGGGCAATGTTGCCACGATCCGGGCGTTTATTATGGCGGCGGTGGCGCTTTGCGCCTTGATGTTGAACCGCCGCGCATTGAGCCTGCGGGCCGTGGCCATGGCGGCGCTGATCGTGTTGACCCTGTGGCCCGAGGCCTTGCTGAGCCCAGGATTCCAGATGTCCTTTGCCGCGACAACGGCGCTGGTCGCGGTGTTTGAGTTGTGGTCACGGGCGGAAACACCGCGCCGCCTGCCGCGCTGGCTGGGGCCGGTCCTGTCGCTGGTGATTTCCTCGGCAGTGGCGGGGGCGGCCACAGCGCCGGTGGGCATGGCGCATTTCAATCAAGTGGCGCAGTTTGGATTGCTGGCCAATCTGGTCTCGGTCCCGGTGATGGGTCTGTTGGTGGTGCCGATGGCGGTGCTGGCGGCGCTGTTGCTGCCGTTTGGGTTGGACTGGGTGCCGCTGATGGTGATGGGGCTGGGGTTGGACTGGATCCTGTTTGTTGCGCAAAGCGTGGCAGAGTGGCCAGGGGCGACGCGGCCTGTTGTGTCACCGGGCGCAATGGTCCTGCCGATCATGGCGTTTGGCGCGCTGATCCTGTGCCTTTGGCGCGGGCGAGGCCGGTTGATCGGGCTGGCACCGATGGTTGTGGCCGTGGTGATGTGGTCGGGGGCCGAGCGCCCGGATCTGTTGATTTCGGACACAGGCGCGCTGGTGGGGGTGATGACAGAGCAAGGCCGGGCGCTGTCTCGTGCGTCTGGTTCTGGCTTTGTAGCGCGCAATTGGTTGGAAAATGACGGCCAGGCAGGGGGGCAGGAAAGCGCCGCTGCGCTTTGGCCGAGAGAGGCAGGGGAACGGATTTTGCGGGCGGATCTAGGGCGTTATGAGCTGGTGCATCTGCAGGGAAAACGCGCTGCGCGTGGATTTGTCGAATGCAGCAAGGATCAGATTATTGTGTCCAGCACACCGGCCGCGCCTGCTGGCCCCTGTCTGATCGTCGATTCTGACTCTCTGCTCCAGACCGGGGCGCTTGCCGGGCGGATTGGGCCGGATGGGGTGGTGTTTCAAAGTGCAGCAGACCATGCCGGAAGGCGGCTATGGCTGGATTGGCAAAAAGCCGGGGGCTGAATGAGAAAAACCACCGCGGGGCGGTGGTTTTTTGTCTTGAACCGGGGGGCGGATCAATAGGTGCGGATCAGCCCGACCAGACGGCCCTGAACCGAAACGGAGCCTTTGGGCAGCACGCGCGCCTCATAAGCCGGGTTCGCGGCTTCGAGCACGATCATTTCGCCCCGGCGGTAAAACCGTTTCAGCGTGGCTTCGTACCCTTCGACCTGAGCGACCACGATGTCGCCCTCTTGCGCACTGCTGGATTCCTGAATGATCACCACATCGCCATCATTGATGCCCGCGTTGATCATGGAGTCGCCCTTGACCTCCAGCGCGTAATGCGCGCCCGATCCGCTGATCATATTGCCCGGCACCGCCACGGCGGGGGGCGCGTCATTGATCGCCTCAATCGGGACACCGGCGGCGATGCGGCCCATCAGGGGCAGTTCGGTCATCACATTGCCCGACACGCTTTGCGCATTGGCAGGTTGCGCGGGGTCATTCGGACGGTCGCCATCAATCACACGGGGCGAAAAGCCAGAACCAGCAGCCTGCGGCGGGCCACCCAGGCTTTCGGGCAGTTTCACGATTTCAATAGCGCGGGCGCGGTGGGCCAGCCGACGGATAAAGCCACGTTCCTCCAGCGCCGTGATCAGGCGGTGGATGCCGGATTTGGAGCGCAGGTTCAACGCGTCCTTCATCTCGTCAAAACTGGGGGGGACACCATCGCGCGCCATGCGCTTGTTGATGAAATCCAGCAGGTCGAGTTGTTTTTTGGTCAGCATAGCCGTTCGCCCCATCCCGAGAGGTTGTTAACTTTTGTTCTACGCATGTTCCCGTTTTGTGTCAACGCGCTTGTCCGCCATCTGCTTTGAACAGGGGCAGTTTGGGGCAAGGTGAGTTAAATTTTCGCTAACGCGGAAAGGGGAGCTGAGGGGATTTTGCCCTTATAGGGGCAGATAGCGCATGATTTCCCCGGTCTCGCGGGCCGGATCATGGGGTGGTCGGATCAGCAGCGCATTGGCCGCGCCCAGCACACTCAGCAAGCTGGAATCCTGACGTTCCGCCGCCACCAGCCCATCAGGCCCCAGTACCGCGCGCATATAATGTTCGCGCGGACCATTGGCACCCACCGGGGCCGCCAGCGGCACCTGCATTGTGGGCATCGCCGCCGCACCCAGCCCCAGCATCGCGCGGATCACCGGCGCAACAAAGACATGGCCGCAGACCATGGCCGACACGGGATTGCCCGGCAGTCCCATCATCATGGCCGACCCCATGCGCCCCGACATCAGCGGTTTGCCCGGACGCATGGCCACCTTGTGAAAGCTCTGCTCCATGCCCAGCTCGGCAGCCACATCAGCCACCAGGTCATGATCCCCGACAGAGGCACCGCCGATGGTGATCACCAGATCGGCATCCTCGACCAGCCCAAACACAATGCGCAGACTGTCCACATTGTCGCGCGCGATGGGCAGCAGGCGCGGTTCCGCCCCCAGATCGCGCAGCAGGGCGTGCAGGCCAAAGGTGTTGGAGACGATAATTTGATCCGGGCCGGGCTGCTCGCCGGGCATGACGAGTTCGTCTCCGGTCGAGATCAGCGCCACGATGGGGCGGCGGCGCACGGGCACGCGGGCGATGTTCATCGCAGCCATCAGAGCGATGTCATTGGGGCCAAGGAGGCGCGGGGCGGGGATCTCGCTGTCAGGGCCGAAATCCGTGCCGGCAGGGCGGATGTAGGTGCTGCTATCCAGTTGATCGCGCAGGGTGATTTGATCGCCGTCGCGGATCACGTCCTCTTGGATGATGATGCGGGTTGCGCCCGCAGGCACCGGAGCGCCGGTAAAGATGCGCACAGCCTCGCCCGCGCCGACAGAGCCATCAAAGCGATGGCCCGCCGCGCTTTCCCCGATCACGCGGAACATGTCGCCGGGTTTGCCCGAAACCACCGCATAGCCATCCATGGCGGAGGCCGGAAAAGGTGGCTGCGCACGGCTGCTGCGCAAGGGCGCGGCCAGCACACGGCCTGATGCCTCCTGCAAAGGAACCTCTTCGATGCCGCAGGGGGTGGTGAGGGCGAACAGCCGGTCAAGGGCCTCTGCGACGGGGATCATTCTGACTCGTACCGCCCGGATTTGCCGCCGTCTTTCAGGGTGACGTGAATTCCACCGATTTCCATCGCCTTATCAACGGCTTTTACCATGTCATAGACGGTCAGCGCGGCGGTGGATACTGCGGTCAACGCCTCCATTTCCACGCCGGTCTGGCCGGTGGTTTTGACGGTGCCGGTGATGCGCAGGCCGGGCAGGTCCGGGTCGGCGGTCAGGTCCACCGTGACTTTGGTGATCGGCAGCGGATGGCAGAGCGGGATCAGTTCGGGCGTCTTTTTTGCGCCCATGATGCCGGCCAGCCGGGCGACACCGATCACATCGCCTTTCTTGGCGCGGCCCTCAGAGATCAGGGCAAAGGTTTCGGGCGCCATGCGGACCCAACCGGTGGCCGTGGCGATGCGCGAGGTCACCGCCTTGTCCGAGACATCGACCATATGGGCGTTGCCCTCGGCGTCAAAATGGGACAGGCCGCTCATGCCTGCACCTGCGCGGGGACCGGGTTGGCCAGCAGGGTTTGCGTGGCAGAGGTCACATCCTCCTGACGCATCAGGCTTTCGCCGATCAGGAAGGCGCGCGCGCCAAAGCCGGCCATATCCGCCAGATCCGCCGGGCTATTGAGGCCGGATTCAGAGATCAGGAAGCGCCCATCCGGCAGGCCCTTGGACAGCTCGCGCGTGGTGTCGAGCGAGGTTTCAAAGGTCTTGAGATTGCGGTTATTCACGCCGATCAGCTTGGATTTCAGCCTCAGCGCGCGCTCTAGTTCCGCTGCGTCATGCACCTCGATCAGCGCATCCATGCCCCAGCTGAAGGCCGCGTCTTCCAGCTCGGCGGCCTGCGCATCGGACACGCTGGCCATGATGATCAGGATGCAGTCGGCGTTTAACGCGCGGGCCTCGGCCACCTGATAGGTGTCATACATGAAATCCTTGCGCAGGGCGGGCATGTTGGTCGCAGCGCGGGCCGCGACCAGAAATTCCTTGGCGCCCTGAAAGCTGGGGGTGTCGGTCAGCACCGACAGGCAGGTCGCGCCGCCATCCTCATAGGCTTTGGCCAGCTTGGCGGGTTCGAAATCCGCGCGGATCAACCCTTTGGAGGGAGAGGCCTTTTTGACCTCGCTGATCAGGCCATAGCCCGTCGCCGCGGCCTCCATCAAACGCTGACCAAAGGGGCGCAGTGGGGCGGCCTCGCGCGCTTCTGCCTCCACGGCCTCCAGCGGTTTGGCGGCTTTGTCTGCGGCCACTTCCTCCAGCTTGTAGGCTTTGATCTTGTCCAGGATGGTCGTCGTCATGGCGTTGTCCAGTCTATCGGCGTGTCCCCATTGGCTTTAAGCCACGCATTGACCTTGGAAAAGGGGCGGGAGCCGAAAAAGCCCCGGCGCGCGGAAAGCGGAGAGGGATGGGCGGTTTCAATCATCAGATGGCTGCCCTGGGCGGGCGGCGCGATATGTTTGGCAAAGCCCTGCGCGTGATTGCCCCACAGGATAAAGGCGCGTGGGCGATCAGACAGGCTGGCCATGACCTGCGCGGTCAGTTTCGACCAGCCAAGGTTCTTATGCGCATTGGCGGCACCCGCCGGAACGGTCAGCGCGGTGTTCAGGAGCAGCACGCCCTGCGCGGCCCAGAACCGCAGGTCGCCATTTTCAGGGATTGCGCCCAGATCATCCTGCATCTCTTTGTAAATATTGGTCAAAGAGCGCGGCAGCGGGCGCACATCCGGGGCGACGGAAAAGGACAGCCCATGGGCGTGGCCGGGTGTGGGATAGGGATCCTGACCCAGGATCACGACGCGGGTCTGGTCTGGCGCGCAGGCGGTGAGCGCGGCAAAAACCTGATCCTCGGGGGGCAGGATCACGCGGTCCTCCGCATCCAGGGCGTGCTGGATGCGGGGCAGATCCTGCGTGAAAAAGGGCAGATGCGCCCAGTCAGACGGGGGCGTCAGGGGCATGGCGCGTCAGGAGGCCGCCTGCGTGGCCTTGGCCAGCGCCTGAACCTTGCCTTTGGCGGCACCGCTGTCGATGCTGTCGCGCGCCATTTCAACGCCTTGCTTTAGCGCGTCTGCCTTGCCCGCCACAACCAGCGCCGCAGCACTGTTCAGCAGAACCGCATCGCGATAGGCATTCTGCGCCCCGTCCAGCAGGGCAGCAAATGCCTTGCCATTTTCCTCGGGCGATCCGCCAAGGATGTCTTCGAACGGGTGCACGGGCAGGCCCGCATCTTCGGGATGCAGCTCGACCTCGCGGATGCTGCCGTCTTCTTCCAGCGCGGCGACCCAGCTGATACCGGAAATCGCCAGCTCATCCGTGCCGTCCGAGCCATGCACCAGCCAGGCGCGCTCGGACCCCAGCTGGCCCAGCGTCTCGGCCATAGGGCGGATCAGATCGCGGGTAAAGGCACCGGTTAGTTGGCGTTTGACGCCTGCCGGGTTGGTCAGCGGCCCGAGAATGTTGAAAATCGTGCGCGTGCCCAGATCCATCCGCACTGGCATGACATGTTTCATTGCCGGGTGATGCATGGGGGCCATCATGAAACAGATGCCGACGCTTTCCAGCGCCTTTTCAACCGCTTCGGCCCCGATCATCACATTGATGCCCATCTGACCCAGCGCATCCGCCGCCCCGGATTTGGAGCTGAGATTGCGGTTGCCATGTTTGGCCACAGTCACACCTGCGCCCGCCACGACAAAGGCAGTGGCGGTGGAAATATTCAGCGTGCCTTTGCCATCGCCGCCGGTGCCGACAATGTCCATGGCACCTGCGGGGGCGCTGACCTTGTTGCATTTGGCGCGCATGACGCTGGCGGCGGCGGAATATTCATCCACGGTTTCGCCGCGCGTGCGCAGCGCCATAAGCAGGCCTGCGATCTGGGCCGGGCTGGCATTGCCTTCGAACAGCTCGCCAAAGGCGGTTTCGGCCTCGGCGCGGGTCAGCGGGCGATCAGCAGCAGCGCCGATCAGCGGTTTGATCAGGTCGCTCATGCGGACACCTTCATCTTGGCCATATCCAGGAAGTTCTGCAGCATGGCATGACCATGTTCAGAGCGGATCGATTCCGGGTGGAACTGCACGCCCTCGATGGGCAGCTCGCGGTGGCGCAGCCCCATGATCGTGCCGTCGGGCAGCTCGGCAGTGATTTCCAGCGCCTCGGGCAGGTCATCACGGCGCACCACCAGCGAATGATAGCGCGTGGCCTGCAGCGGCGAGGGCAGCCCGGCAAACACACCTTTGCCCTTGTGGTGGATTTCACCCATCTTACCATGCACGATTTCCGAATGGCGCACGACCGTGCCGCCAAACGCCTGACCGATGGTCTGATGCCCCAGGCAGACCCCCATCAAGGGGGTGCGCGTTTCAGCGGCGGCCTCGGTCAGGGCCAGACAGATGCCCGCCTGATCCGGGTCACAGGGGCCGGGGCTGAGCAGGATGGCCTCGGGCTTCAGCGCCATGGCTTCTTGTACGTTCAGCGCATCATTGCGATGCACCTGCACATCGGCGCCCAATTCGCCCAGATAATGGACGAGGTTGTAGGTAAAACTGTCATAGTTGTCGATCAGCAGCAGCATGTTGTCCTCGGAAGGGCTGGCGGGCATGGGCCCAATCGCGGTATAGCTTTGGCGGTATACATGCGCAGGCAGGTCGGGGGACGTCAAGGGCGGCCAAAGAACAGCCCCACCCCGGATGTCGATTTGTGCAGGTGAGGCATATCAGGGCGTGCTGATGCAGCGCGTGACCGCAGCGAAAGGGCAGGGCAGCCATGGCACGGGGATTACTGGCAGGGGCGTTGATGGGCACCGTTGTGGCGGGCTTGGGCGCGGGTGGTCTGTCGTTGATGGTGGGGATGCCGGAAACGCCTGCCGCGCGGTCGCCGGATGTGGTGGCACAGACAGTGCCGACAGCCGAACCGACCAAGACCGAGCCAGAGACCGCCGCACAGGCAGACACGGTTTCAACGCCCGATCTCACACCTGTCACCGATCCTGCCCCGGCTGATGACATGGCGGCCGAGCCCGCTGACGAAGCTGTTGCCATGGCCGAACCGGCTAAACCCGGTCGCCGTCCGCAGGCGGAACAGGGCGTGGCTTTGCCGGATCAACCCGCGCCGCAGCCGGATCAACCTGCCGCACCTGCGGATGTCGGGGCGGATACCGCGCCGCTTGCCGTGCCGCAATTGGGCGCGGAGCCCACGGCGCCCGAAGCCAGCCCCGAAGGGCAGGGCGCTCAGGTCGCCGTCAACACCGATGCACCGGTTCTGCCCACGGCGCAGGCGCAGATCCCCGATGTGTCCGTGCCTGAGGACGAGCTGTCCATTTCCACCAACCCGGCGCAGCCGCCGCTGCCGCCTTTGCCGCTGGAAGACAGCGCCTTGCTGCCCGCTGAACCGGAGATGGCGCAGGACAGCCTGGCAGAAGAAACTGGCCCCGCCTCGCCGGTTGTCGAAACCGCTCCCGCTCCTGATCAAGTTCCGGCGGCTGCGCTCGCAGAGCAGCCAGAGCCCGTTGAGGCACCCGCCTCCGCTGAGACACCGACCTCATCTGAGACTCCGACCCCCGCCCCGGTGCTGCCCGAAATCACCGATAATATCAGCGACGCAGAAGAAAGCCCGACCCGCGTGGCCATCGGCACACCCGCAGGCACGCTGACCGAACGCGCGCCCGCTGTGCCGCAGGGGCGTCTGCCCAGCATTGGCGCAGACACTGCGCCTGATGCACCCGCCCCCATGGCCGGGAAATCCGACAGCCCGCTGCAACGCTTTGCCGCGGACAGACCGGATGTGGCGGCAGATCTGCCGCGCATGGCGGTTGTGCTGATTGATGACGGCACTGGCCCGCTGGGGCCGCAGGCGCTGGATCCTTTCCCGTTCCCGCTCAGCTTTGCGATCAGCCCGGACCACCCGGATGCGGCGGCTGCTGCGCGGGCCTATCGTGCGCTGGGCTATGACGTGCTGGCGCTGGCGGATCTGCCCTCGGGCGCGACGGCCAGCGATGTGGAGACCCTGCTGCCCGCCGTGATTGATTCGGTGCCCGAGGCCGTGGCGGTTCTGGGCGGTCCGTTGACTGGCTTGCAGGGCAGCCGCGCCGTGTCGGATCAAGTCACCGCAGTGCTGGCCGAAACCGGCCATGGGCTGGTGATGCAGCCCAAAGGGTTGAATACGGCGCAGCAGCTGGCGGCCAAGGCCGGAGTGGCCTCGGCCACGGTGTTCCGCGATTTTGACGGGCAGGGGCAGGATACGGTGGTGATCCGCCGCTTTCTGGATCAGGCCGCGTTCCGTGCCCGACAAGAGGGCGCGGTGATCATGCTGGGCCGGTTGCGCGCCGACACGATTTCGGCGCTGGTTCTGTGGGGATTGCAGGACCGCGCGGCCTCTGTCGCGCTGGTGCCGGTCTCGACCGTGCTGCTGGAGGGGCAGGGCGGCTGATCCCCTCAGCGGCGGGCTGAAATCCCGAGCTATTCGGGCGCTGGTTTGCTGGCGTCCGCCCAGCCGGACAGCGCCGTGGCCAATCCGCCATAGCCGGTATCGCGACGCTCATAAGCCAGGCCCAGCCGCGCGGCCTGCTCGCGGGCCTTGTCGGATAGCACAGGGTCGTCTGTCTGGGCCAGGTAGACCAGCGTTTCGTAATTGCTGAAATACATGTCGCGCAGGTCAGGATAGCGGTCCAGCCCCAGCGGTTTCCAGACAAAGGCATCGAACTGCCGCACCAGAAAATCGGTGAGGTAAAAGGCCGTGGCTTCGCCGCGGGCCTCAAACCGCTCCAACCCGTCGAAAAAGGCATAGCAATGCGGGCCAGCGATCATCTCGACCCCCAGCTCTTTGCAAGCGGCTTCCAGTAAGCCGCCGGTGCCGCAATCTGCGTAAACGACAAAGATCTGATCATAAGACAGGCGGTGTTTGGCGACGGCCTCGCTCACGGCATCGGTGATCTTTTCAGGGTGGTTGTGCAGGATCGCGGGCAAGCAGGCCAGATCCATGTGATCCCAGCCATTGCTGTCCTTCAGCGCCAGAATTTCCCGCGCCAGAGCCCCGCAAGCCAGCAGCAATACACGGCCTGCCCCTTTGGGGGCCAACCCATCGCGGGTCAACCTGTCAGCAGTCAGCGGATTGGAGGACGTGGATGCAGGCGGTGTGTCAGCCACACGACGGCGGCGTCCGCCCGAACGGCGGCGTGCAGAAGCAGGTGTGTCAGGCGTGGGTGTCGTCATTGGGAACATGTGCCAGCGCCCATCTGGCGATCAATGCAAGGCACAAAAGCAGGGGCAAGACGGTCAACACACCCCAGGCAGTCATGGCCCAGACCGTCAGCGCCGCAGCAGCGATGACAATGATCAAGAGCATGGCCAGAGATGTGACAGGCAAACCGTTCTCCTCTTCTGTCCTTAATATGGGGCAGATTCGGTTAAAGAAAAAGGCCCCTTCACGAAAAAGGGGCCTTTAGGGATATGCTTGGCGGGGATCCCGCCTATGACATATGGGCTTAGCCTGCGGCCAGCTCGTTATGCTTGCGCGCCATGTATTCCTTGGCGGTTTCCACGGCCACAGCGGCGTCACGGCAATAGCCGTCTGCGCCAATGGCTTTGCCGAATTCTTCGTTCAGCGGAGCGCCGCCAACCAGAACCACATAATCGTCGCGGATGCCCATTTCGACCATCGTGTCGATCACGACCTTCATATAGGGCATGGTGGTGGTCAGCAGAGCGGACATGCCGAGGATGTCGGGCTCTTCTTCTTTCAGAGCTTCGACATAGTTTTCGACCGGGTTGTTGATGCCGATGTCGACCACTTCGAAACCTGCGCCTTCCATCATCATGGAAACCAGATTTTTGCCGATGTCGTGAATGTCGCCTTTGACGGTGCCGATCACCATTTTGCCCATGCGGGGTGCGCCGGTTTCGGCCAGCAGGGGCTTGAGGATCGCCATGCCTGCTTTCATCGCGTTTGCGGCCAGCAGAACTTCGGGAACGAACAGGATGCCATCGCGGAAGTCAGCGCCAACCACGGTCATGCCGCCGACCAGAGCCTTGGTCAGAACGTCATACGGCGCCCAGCCCCGCTCGATCAGGATGTTGGTGCCTTCTTCGATTTCTTCTTTGAGACCATCGTAAAGGTCATCATACATCTGTTCGACAAGTTCGTCGTCGTCGAGTTCGGACAGGATGATGTCTTCTTCTTCTTCGGCCATGGCGCTTATCCTTGCTGAGGCCTGCCAAGAGGGGCAGGACTGGGTATCTTACAGACTATTGAAGTTTTCCGAGCCGTCGCAATTGGCGGATTGCGACGCAGAAGCGTGTGGTTCCGACAGGGCCGCAGTTCAGCAGCCTGCCAGCGGTAGGGATCTTGAGAATGTTCTCATTTCGTTCTAAATTCGGGTCATGCCTGACGCCGATCGCCCCATCCCCAAAGAGCAACGCCCCGGCCGCGGCGCGCTGAGCCGTGACGCCGGGCGCTATGAACGCCTGCGGCGTGTCGATGCGCATGATGGCTGGGATCTGGAAGAGCCGCTGCCCGTGCTGCGCACCGAAGTGCGCGAAGAAACGCCACGCAGCGCGATCACCTGGCAGCAGTCGCCGGATTTGCCGTTCGACCGGTCGATCAACCCGTATCGGGGCTGTGAACATGGCTGCATTTACTGCTTTGCGCGTCCGACACATGCCTGGCTGGGCCTGTCGCCGGGGCTGGATTTCGAAACGAAGCTGATCGCGCGCCCAGACCTGCCCGCTGTGCTGGCGCAGGAATTGCGGCGACCTGGATATGGCGTTGCGCCACTGGCGATCGGGACGAATACGGACCCGTATCAGCCGATCGAACGGGATCGCGGCATCATGCGCGCCTGCCTTGAGGTGCTGCGCGATTTTCGCCATCCGGTGGCGATTGTGACCAAGGGCAGCCTGATTGAACGGGATTTGGATCTGCTGGCAGAGATGGCCGGGCAGGGGCTGGTGCGGGTTGGGATTTCCGTGACCACACTGGACCCGATTCTGTCGCGCCGGATGGAGCCGCGCGTGCCCGCCCCGGCCCGCCGCCTGGCTACAATTCAACGGCTGAGCGCAGCGGGAATCCCGGTGCGGATCATGGCCTCCCCTCTGGTGCCGGCGCTGAGCGATCACGAATTGGAGGCCATTCTTGAAGCCGGGCGCGATGCGGGCGCAGACGCGGCCAGCTGGATCATGTTGCGCCTGCCACGAGAGGTGGCCGGGCTGTGGGAGGACTGGCTGCGCGCCCATTACCCGGACCGAGCGGACCGTGTGTTGAACCACCTGCGCATCATGCATGATGGGGCGCTGTACAGCGCCAAATGGCACCGCCGGATGCGTGGCAGCGGGGCCTATGCCCAGATTATCGCGCAGCGTTTCGAGCGGGCGCGCCGGTCGCTGGGGCTGAACGCGCACAGTGCGCCGCTGCGCTGTGATCTGTTCTGGGTGCCGCCGCAGGCCGGGGATCAGCTGCAGCTGTTCTAGGCGGTGAATTTCCGCCAGCGGAAATTGCAAATTCCTGGACAGGAATTTGGCCCGCGTCGCCAGGTCAGCGCAGAATGCGGACGGGGTCACTATTGCAGAATATGACGGTCTGCCCGCCGTTCTCCACCGCATGAAATCCGCGCCTTTCCAGTTCATGTAAAAACCGTGCGCGCCCGACGATCCGGTCAATATCGCGCGATTGCCGTCTGATCACACCGCCAGACAGCGCCGCCCGCGCCGAAAAGGCGCGCTGCAGCCAGAGATCTGGCGAGATAGGCGGCAGGTCGAGGGTCATGCCGCTCAGCCTGCCGCAATTTGGTTAAAAGGTGGTAAGCCCGGTCAGGCGCGGCGGCGGCTACGCCGTTCGCGCTTGGGCCCGCTGCCATCGGTGCCGTCGCTTTCCGAGGAAAACCCGCCAAGCGCCTCGGCGATCTGCTCCAGTGCGGGGCGGGGACCGGGGGCGGTTTCTTCCAGGGCCTTGCGCATGGCGCGCAGATGTTCGGGCATGGTCCCGCAGCAGCCGCCAATGATGCTGGCCCCGCTGTTGCGCGCCATCACAGCGTAGTCGCCCATCAGTTCCGGCGTACCGTCATAATGGATATGGCCGTCGTGGTATTTCGGGATGCCCGCATTGCCTTTGGCGATGATCGGGCGTTCGGTGCCCGAGGCGGAAAAGCCCAGAACCGTGCGCAGCAGGTCAGACGCACCGACACCGCAATTGGCCCCAAAGGCCAGCGGTTTGTTCGGCAGATCCTCGACCAGTTTAACCAGATCGGCAGAGGTCACGCCCATCATCGTGCGCCCGGCGGTGTCAAAGCTCATGGTGCCGCACCAGGGGGCGTTGATATTGCCAAAGGCTTCGGCGGCGGCGCGAAACTCTTCTGGGGCAGAGATGGTTTCGACCCAGAGCACATCGGCACCGCCATCCATCAGCCCGCGCGCGGTTTCTTCGAACATCTCAACGGCGCTTTCATGGGACAGCGTGCCCGCATCGCCCATGATTTCACCGGTCGGCCCCACGGACCCGGCCACAATTATCTTGCGCCCGGCCGCATCGGCCACTTCGCGGCCCAGCTCAGCCGAGAGTTTGGAAAACTCATAGGCGCGGTGGCCTGCATCATGCAGTTTCAGACGCGAGGCATTGGCCCCAAAGCTGTTGGTCAGGAACAGATCCGACCCGGCCTCGACTGCGCCGCGATACAGGGCGCGGATCTTGTCCGGTTCGTCCTGGTTCCAAAATTCCGGCGCATCGCCGGATTGCAGCCCCATGTTGAACAGGTTCGTGCCCGTGGCACCATCGGCCAGCAGCCAGCCTTTTTCAGACAGAAGATCGGTAAGAGCGTTCGACATGTTTCGCCTCATTTGGAAGTGCACCGGGTGTGTCACGCTTTGCACAAGGAGGCAAATTCATAATCTGCATCATCTTTATGAGCCATCCTTCAAGGGGTCGGTTTCGCGGATGACATAGTCGCGCGGCAAACCGGCGCTGGCATCTGCCCAGGCCGAGGCTTGCGCGCGGGCTTGATGGGCGTCGAATGCGGCGCGATCCACAAAGGTTTCCGACACGTGGAACAGGCCGGGCTGTTCCGGGTCTTCGGTCACGTCAAATTGCAGGCAGCCGGGTTCGGCGTGCGTCAGGGCGATATGGGTTTTCAAGGCCGCACGCACAGTGTCCAGCCGTTCAAAAGGGCAGGTGAGCGTACCGGTCAGGGTAAGTTCGGGCATCGGGCGTCCTTATTGCATCAGGGTCAGACGGGGCTGCGGGGCGATGCGCCTGCCCGTTCTACTCACGGCACCACCGATAGCAAGATTGGGGCCTGATCCTAGGTTTCCAGCAACATAATCAACAGCATGTCACGTCCGCTGTCATGCCAATAATGCACGTCATACCCGCGCTCGTTTATCACGCGTCGGCGAACCTGTTGCGCGCGTATGCCGTCAGCCCAGCTGGCCAGCTCTTCCTTTGTGAGGCAGCGCAGAAAGCTCGAAGAATAGGGGGTGGCCAGCCGCTCCCAGTCGGATGTTATCTGGGGGTCTGGTGGCTGGATCCGAAATGTCGCCTGCTGGCAATCAAAAAGCCGGGCGCGTTTCGAAAGCGTTTCAATGGGCTGAACGCCGGGGGGCAGAAAATCTATCAAAAAGTCCATGTCGGGGCCGCATGCGCCCAAAATCATAAGGGCGCATGCAACCATGGAAGACCGGGTTATTCCCACTCAATCGTGCCCGGAGGTTTCGAGGTGATATCATAGGTCACGCGGTTGATGCCCTTGATTTCATTGATGATCCGGGTGGCGGTTTCGCCCAGAAATTCATGGGTGAACGGGTAATAATCCGCAGTCATGCCATCCACCGAGGTCACGGCGCGGAGCGCGCAGGCGTAATCATAGGTGCGGCCATCGCCCATCACGCCAACAGTGCGCACCGGCAGAATGGCGACATAGGCCTGCCAGATTTCATCATAAAGACCGTGCTTGCGGATCTGGTCGATATAGACCGCGTCCGCTTCGCGCAGGATCTCCAGCTTGTCGCGGGTGATCTCGCCGGGGCAGCGGATCGCCAGACCCGGTCCAGGGAAGGGGTGACGGCCGATAAAGCTGTCAGGCAGGCCCAACTCGCGCCCCAGCGCGCGGACCTCGTCCTTGAACAGCTCGCGCAGCGGTTCGACCAGTTTCAGGCCCATCTTTTCCGGCAGGCCGCCGACATTGTGGTGCGATTTGATCGTGACCGAGGGGCCACCGCTGAAGGACACCGATTCGATCACATCCGGGTACAAAGTGCCCTGCGCCAGGAATTCCGCGCCTTCGATTTCATTGGCGTGTTTCTGGAACACGTCGATGAACAGCTTGCCGATGATCTTGCGCTTGGTTTCCGGGTCGCTCTGGCCGTCCAGCTCGCCCAAGAACAGTTCGGATTCATCGGCGTGGATCAGCTGGATGTTGTAATTGTCGCGGAACATCTTGACCACTTCGGTGGCCTCGTCCTTGCGCAGCAGACCGTGATCGACAAAGACGCAGGTCAGCTGGTCGCCGATCGCCTCGTGCAGCAGGATCGCGGTGACCGAGCTGTCAACGCCGCCGGACAGGCCGCAGATCACCTGCTTGTCGCCCACCTGTTCGCGGATGCGGGCGATGGCCTCTTCGCGATAGGCACCCATGGTCCAGTCGCCTTTGAACCCGGCCAGGTTGACAAAGTTTTCATACAGTTTCGCGCCGCGCGGGGTGTGGTGCACCTCGGGGTGGAACTGTACCGCATAGAAATGGCGGCTGGTGTCGGCGGTGATGGCATAGGGCGCGTTGGGCGAGGTGCCGAACACCTCAAAGCCCGGAGCGATCTCGCTGACATGGTCGCCATGGCTCATCCAGACCTGTTCATCGCCCTCAGAGAACCAGCCATCCAGAATATCCAGGCTGTTTTTCGGGGTGACAAAGGCGCGGCCGAACTCGGCGGTGCCATGGCCGCTTTCGACCTTGCCGCCCAGCTGGTGCATCATGACCTGCTGGCCATAGCAGATGCCAAGGATCGGCACACCGAAGTCAAAGATCTCCTGCGGGGCGCGCGGGCTGCCCTCGCGGGTCACGCTGTCGGGGCCGCCGGAAAAGATGATCGCCTTGGGCGCCATCTCGCGGACCATCTCCATCGTGACGGTCTGATAGGGGTGGATTTCGCAATAGACGCTCAGCTCGCGCAGACGACGCGCGATCAGCTGCGTCACCTGGGATCCGAAGTCGATGATCAGAAGGCGGTCATGGGAGGCTTGTGTCATGCGCTCAATTATGCAGGGGCGGGCGGTGATGCAAGCCTGTTCTTGCGCCTTGGGCGGCGAATGCGCCTGAGTCCAGGCTCAGGACCCATTAATTTGCAACGCTCAGTTTGCCAGATTTTGCTCCAGACCAGGCATATGCCCACAGGAATAGTTTTCTATTTCCAGGGCATATAACGCAGGCTGGGGCAAAATCCGGCAAACCCGCTATGCCAAAGGCATGTCATTTTATTGGCACCCCTTTGGGACAGTTTCGTGGCACGCCTTCGGGGTGACGGGCATGGAGAAATGCACGCTCTCAGCGGTGTGGATCCCTTGCAAAGGCAACCAGCCTTGTCTGCGGAACCCAAACCACTGATACCGTGTATTTTTCCATGCTGAGCGCCGTAAATTAGTGGGCCCTGAGCCTAGCCCATACTGTTTGATTTTTCCGCGCCGCGCGCCTGCGCCCGCGTGACGTCATTGCGCCAGGACCAATAGGCCAGCCCGCTCCAGACGACGATATAGAGGATGCCAAACCCGATCACCGCCTCGCCGGGCAGGGGGCCAATATCGGCACGCATCGTGGCCAGTTCCCAGCTGGTGACGGGAAAGGGGTGCACGGCGATCTTGCCGGCAAAGGCCAGGGTCTGAATCAGCAGAATCCACAGATAGTTGCGCCGGATGCGTCGGCCCATCGCGGTCAGGGTGCCGATGTGATAGGTCGGGTGCATGTAGTCCTCGGCCAGCACCTTCTGCCAGTTTTCCTCTAGGTGCAGATCACCATCATACAGCATGGGGGCGTAGAAATGGGTTTCCAGCCAGCGGGCGCGGGCGCGCCAGACATTGAAATAGCGATAGCGCCGGGCCTCCAGCATGAGAAACAGGATGATCAGCACCCCCACCAGCACCAGCGGCAAAGGCGACGCATCGGGCGAGGCAAAGCTGATCGACAGCGCCACCCCCAGCGTGACCACAGCCCAGTTGGTCGTGGTGTCCAGCCGGGTGCGCCAGATCGTGCTGCGATAGACCTCGCCACGGTATAAATGCGCCACCGCGCCGATTTCGGCGGCGGTCAGGTCATTGCGGTCGGTGTTGATCTGCCTGACTGTCTGGCTGCTCATGATGTGCGGTTCCTCCTGCCCTGTCTCTCCCTCAGGACGGTCAGAGTGCCCCAAGCGCCGGGCCGGGTCAAAGCAAAGACCGACCGCATGGCAGGCCGTCAGCGTGGCAGAGATATCGCTTTTGGTTTGGAAATGTCGTTTTCCCCCCTTAAGCGCCGCATCCCAGAGGCAGATTGGCTATATGCCGGGCTAACACGGATGGAATATCTCGAAATTTCCCTTCAGGAGGGCATCACTCATGGCAGAGAGAGCACGCAAGCGGGGCGGCGGCGGCGCAGCCCGTCGCGCAGCACGCACCGCGGTCAGCGTTGACACCGCGAAATACATCACGCGCAACATCCCCAATTTCGAGCTGCTGAATGACGAGGCGCTGGAAATCATCGAATATAACGCCGAGACCCTGCTGGAAGAGGTCGGCGTCAACTTCGTGAACAACCCCGGCGCGCTTGCCCGCTGGAAAGACGCCGGTGCCGATGTCCGTGATGAACGTGTGCGCATCCCCCGTGGCCTGGCGCGCGAACTGATCAAGACCGCGCCCTCCAGCTTTACCCAGCACGCGCGCAACCCCGAGCGCAGCGTGGAAATCGGCGGGCGCAATCTGGTTCTGGCCCCGATTTACGGCCCTCCCTTTGTGCGCGATGCCGCCGGTGGCCGTCGCTACGCCACGATGGAAGATTTCCGCAACTTCGTGAAGCTGGGCTATATGTCCAAATGGCTGCACCATTCCGGCGGCACCGTTTGCGAACCGACCGATGTGCCTGTGAACAAGCGTCACCTGGACATGCTGCACGCCCACATGACCCTGTCGGACAAACCGTTCATGGGCTCGGTCACCGATCCCAGCCGTGCACAGGACAGCGTCGATATGGCGGGCATCCTGTTCGGTAAGGATTTCGTGCAGGAAAACACCGTGATGACCTCGCTGGTCAACATCAACTCGCCGATGACCTTCGACGATGTGATGATGGGCGCGCTTGAGGTCTATGCGCAGAACAATCAGGCCTGCATCGTGTCGCCCTTTATCGTGGGCGGTGCCATGGCACCGGTCAGTGTGGCGGGCACTCTGACACAGGTTCTGGCCGAAGTTCTGGCGGGCATCGCCTATTCCCAGCTGGTGCGCAAAGGCGCGCCGGTGATTATGGGCGCGTTTGTCAGCTCGATCGACATGGGGTCGGGCGCACCGACCTTTGGCACCCCCGAAGCCAGCCAGGTCACCTATGGCGTGGGTCAGCTGGCCCGCCGTCTGGGCCTGCCTTATCGTTCTGCCGGGTCGTTCACCGGGTCGAAACTGCCCGATGCGCAGGCCGGTTATGAAACCGCGAACTCGCTGAACATGGGCCTGCTGGCCGGTGTGAACTTTATGCTGCATTCCTGCGGCTGGCTGGAAGGCGGTCTGGTCGCGTCCTTCGAAAAATTCGTCATGGATGCGGATCAGCTGGGCACGCTGCACAAGATGGCGCAGGGCATTGCCATGGACGAAAACGCCCAGGCGATGGATGCACTGCGCGAAGTTGGCCCCGACGGGAACAACTATTTCGACTGTGCACACACCCACAAGAACTTTAAGGACGCGTTCTGGCGCTCTGACCTGCTGGACAACAAGACCTTTGAGACCTGGTCCGAAGAGGGCGCGCGCGACACCTCGACTCTGGCGACCGCACGGGTCAAGACGCTGCTGGACAACTATCAGCAACCGGCCATGGACCCCGCAATCAACGAGGCCCTGTCCGCCTATGTGGCCGAGAAAAAGGCCAGTATGCCCGACAGCTTTACCTGATTTTCAGGGCAATCGGATCAGAAGGGGGCGGCGCGACCGCCCCTTTTTCTTTGTCTGATGCGTCGGCCCGAACCGCTTCCCCAAGGGCGGGCCAGCGGGATCAGGCACGGGCGGCGCGGGTTTCGCGCAGCAGGCGGGCTTCGCCCATCATCGCGACCAGCAACTCCACATGGCGGGCGACGCTATAACCCGCATCGGCGCTTTTGCGGCGCTCATTCTGTTCGCCTTCCAGTTCCATCAGCCGCATCAGCGCAGCGCCGTGGCGCGGCAGCCCGCCATAGCCCAGCAGGCGATGCAGCTGCGCATCGCGGCGATAGTCCTGCGCCCCGATACGAGCGGCGCGGATCAACAGGCGCGGGCGGCGCAGATCATTGAGCAGTCCAAGTACATCCTTCATTTTGGGTTTCCTTTCGCACAGTGATTCCCCGCAGACACAATCCCACAAGGTTGGGGGGCGTTGCGTGGGCATCGTTCGCTGCGCGCGTTGGGTTACGGCCCTGTTTAGAAAATTCAGCAAATTCTCATGCTTGTCCGCAATTTTAACTTTGGAGTAACCAGCACACGCCTAGGTTGCGACTCATCCATGGGGATAATTGTGTGGATATCTTGACGTCCAGGGGAAGGGACCGATGATCGAAGCCAGCTCAGGCAAACAGAGCGCCCGGCTACCCAAATGGGTCCCGGACGCGGCGCGGGTCTACCTCGCGCATACAGAACAGGGACAGTCCATCCGCGCCTTGGCGCGCCATGCCGGCTGTCACGCGTCTACCGTTTTGCGCCAGGTGCGTCGAATCGAAACCCGACGGGACGATCCACTTATTGATGCAGCCCTGAAACATTTGGGGAAACAGGCAGCGTCATATCGGACGTTACACTCTGAAAGGGACAGAGAGTCGATGACGGCACATATTGAATTCCCGGCAACGCCGGATGAAACCACCCTTGCGCGCGAATCGCGCCGGGTTCTGCGGCGGCTGTGCGAAACCGGTGCGGTGCTGGCGGTGGCCGCTGAAATGGACAAGGCCGTGGTGGTGCGCGACACCGGCGAGGGTGGCAGCGCCCGCACGGCGGTGGTGGATTCGACCATCGCGCAGGCCATGGCGCTGAAGGACTGGATTTCCTGCGATGCACCGGGGCGGATTTCGCGCTATCGCATCACCGCGGCCGGGCGCGCCGCGCTGGGCAAGCTGGTGGCAGAGGAAGAAACCCGCATACGCGGCTTTGCCGAGGCGCAGGCGGGCTTTGACACCGGGCGCGCAGCCAGCGAGGCGCTGGAGGAAATCGACCGCGATCCCCGCGCGCGCAAAGGGCGCTATACGCTGGTCGAAAGCCCGCTGACCGCGCTGGCGCGCCGCCGCGACAAAGAGGGCGTGCCCTTTCTCAGCGATGTGCTGGTGTCGGCGGGTGAACGGCTGCGCGAGGATTTCGAACTGGCACAGATGGATCCGGGCAGCGTGCAGAATTGGGATCAGTTCCTCAGCGCCGGGCCTAGCACAGATGCCAAAGCGACCCCTGGCAGCCAGTCTGCCCGCACCCGGCTAGAGGCTGCCTTGCGCGATCTGGGGCCCGGCCTGGGCGATGTGGCGCTGCGCTGCTGCTGCTACCTTGAAGGGCTGGAAACCACCGAAAAATCTCTGGGCTGGTCGGCCCGTTCGGGCAAAGTTGTGCTGCGTATCGCGCTGCAACGCCTGCGCCGCCATTACGAAGAGCGCGCCGCGAGCGGGGGCGATTTGCTGGGCTGACACTGCGATCTGGGGACAAACTTGCGCAGATGTGCCGTGTTTCAGGGCGCATTGACGCAGATCTGCCCTGCGTATTTTGCATGATGTCACAGCGGTGAACTGGCGTCCTACCCTGTGAAATCAAGGCTTTGGGTGCAGGGGGTACTGGTCAACTTGGGGATGCGCCACCTGGAGTTCAGTCCAAGCGGTACTGGTAACACCCCCTGCAAATGCTGTAGTAGAGGAGGCGCAGCAACTTCTCTCGGGGAAAAATCCATGCGTGATCTCAAAATTCCGTCAGAGCGCCACCCCGAAAAAGCCCACCGTCCCGACAATGCCCAGCCCAAGAAACCGGATTGGATCCGGGTGCGTGCGCCGGGCGGCGAGGGGTATAATGACACCCGCCGCATCATGCGGGAACATAACCTGGTGACGGTCTGCGAAGAGGCGGGCTGCCCCAATGCCGGTGAATGCTGGAATCAGGGCCACGCCACCATGATGATCATGGGCGAGATCTGCACCCGCGGCTGTACCTTCTGCAACGTGGCCACAGGCCGGCCCGATACGCTGGATGTGTTCGAACCGGGGCGCGTGGCCGATGCGGTGCAGAAACTGGGCCTGAACCATGTTGTGATCACCAGCGTCGACCGCGACGATCTGGAAGATGGCGGGGCCGAGCATTTCGCCCAGACCATCCGCGCCGTGCGTCACCGCTCGCCCAAGACCACGATCGAAATCCTGACCCCGGATTTTCTGAAATGCGATGACAGCGCGCTGGAAACCGTGGTCGAGGCCCGCCCGGATGTGTTCAACCACAACCTTGAAACCGTGCCGGGCCTGTATCTGACCGTGCGCCCCGGCGCCCGCTATTTCCACTCGCTGCGCCTGCTGCAGCGGGTCAAGGAACTGGATCCCTCGATCTTTACCAAATCCGGTATCATGGTTGGCCTGGGCGAAGACCGCCCGCAGGTGCTGCAGGTCATGGATGACATGCGCGCGGCGGATGTGGATTTTTTGACTATTGGTCAGTATCTGCAGCCGACACCGAAACACCACAAGGTGGATCGTTTTGTGACGCCCGAAGAATTCGCAGGTTACGAAAAATCCGCCTATGGCAAAGGATTCCTGATGGTGTCGGCGACCCCGCTGACACGCTCGTCCTACCACGCGGGCGACGATTTTGCCCGCCTGCGCGCGGCGCGTCAGGCCAAGATCAGCAAAGGCTGATCTTGCACCCGTCCCACTTGGGGCAGGCGACGGCGTTCTAAATTGAGGTAGCACGGCGGATCGCCGCGCTGCGGGCAAAATCAGCCAAAGCTGATTTTCGCCAGTCCCGGATCTCAGTCCTCAGTAAATCGAACCTTGCCGATAAAGGGCAGGTTGCGATTGTGCTGTGCAAAATCAATGCCGTAGCCGACCACAAACTCATCGGGGATCTCGAACCCGGTCCAATCCGCCCGCACATCCGCCTCGCGCCGGGATGGTTTGTCCAGCAGCGCGATCGAGCGCAGCTTATGCGGTTTGCGCGCATTCAGCAGCCCCAGAACATGCTTCATCGTGTGGCCGGTATCGACGATATCCTCGACCACCAGCACATCGCGCCCCTCGATCCCGCCGCGCAGATCTTTGAGGATTCGCACCTCGCGCGAGGATTCCGTGGCGTTGCCGTAAGACGAGGCCTCCAGAAAGTCGACCTCCACATCCAGGTTCAGCTCGCGCACCAGATCGGCGATAAACACAAAAGACCCCCTTAAGAGCCCAACCACCACCAGCTTGTCCACGCTGGCAAATTCGGTTTCGATCTCGCGCGCCAGATCCTCGATCCGCGCGGCGATGGTTTTGGCCGAAATCATCTGATCTACGACATAAGGACGCTGTGTCATCGGGATTCCCTTGAATTTCCCTTCCAAACATACGACATGACGCGCCATTGTCACTTAGGCAAGGGGGCGACATGCCGACCCATTCCGAAACCCGGCACCTGCCATATAGCGCCCAGCAGATGTATGATCTGGTGGGGGATGTGGGCAGCTATCCGAAATTCCTGCCCTGGACCGCCGCCGCGCGCATCCGCTCGACCGAGGACAAGGGCGACCATCAGGTCATGCTGGCCGATCTGGTGATCAGCTTTAAGGTTTTCCGTGAAAGATTCGGCTCGCGCGTGACCCTGTGGCCCGGGGATCGCCGGATCGACACCGAATATCTGGACGGACCGTTCAAACATCTGATCTCCAAATGGCAGTTCGAAGACGCGGCCGAAGGCGGCTGCAACGTCTCCTTCCATGTGGATTTCGAATTCAAGAACGTGATCCTGCAAAAGGCGGCGGGCATGTTCTTTTTCGAGGCGATGCAACGCATTGTCCGCGCCTTTGAAGAGCGCGCAAAGGAATTGCATGGCTGACCTGATCCACTCCCGCTGGCTGCAACCCGCATTGGCAGAGCCCACACCAGAGGCGCTGCAGATGATGCGGCTCAGCCTGCTGGATTGGATGGCCTGCGGCATTGCGGGCGCGCAGGAACCCGTGGCGCAGATCTGCCGTGACATGGCGCTAGACGAGGGCGGCGCGCCACAAGCCAGCCTGTTGGGCAAAGGCCGCGCCCCGATGCGCGCTGCCGCGCTTGTGAATGGCGCGACATCCCACGCGCTGGATTACGACGACACCCATTTCGCCCATATCGGCCACCCCTCCGTGGCCGTGCTGCCCGCCGCGCTGGCCGTGGCCGAGGCGCAGGATATCCCCTTTGACGCCTTTCTGCGCGCCAGCCTCGCCGGGGTCGAAGCCTCGATTCGCATCGGCATCCGCCTTGGGCGTGGGCATTACCAGATCGGCTATCACCAGACGGCGACCGCAGGCGCGTTTGGCGCGACGATTGCCGCAGGCCTTCTGCTACAGCTCAGCGACAGCCAGATGGGCCACGCCATCGGTCTGGTCAGCACCCGCGCCGCCGGGCTCAAATCGCAATTCGGCAGCATGGGCAAACCCTATAATGCGGGTCTCGCCGCCTCTGCCGGGGTCGAGGCCGCCTTGCTCGCCGCGCGTGGTTTCCAATCCAACCCCGACGCGCTGGAGGGGCAGAATGGCTTTTTCGCCACCCATCACGCGGATGGCGCAGATAGCGACGCGCCGGGTTTCCTGTTCACCCAGATCAGCCACAAATTCCACGCCTGCTGCCACGGTCTGCATGCCACGCTCGAGGCGCTCTCGAGCCTGAAACCGATAGACCCTGACGCGATAGAAGCGGTAGACATCACCACCCATCCGCGCTGGCTGACCGTCTGCAACCAACCCGCGCCCCAAACGGGGCTAGAGGCCAAATTTTCCTACCGCATGGTAAGCGCGCTCAGCCTGCTTGGCCATGACACCGCCGCGCTGAACACCTATTCAGATGCGCTCTGTCAGGATCCGAAAATCACCGCGCTGCGCGACAAGGTCACCGTCACAGGCTCTGAAAACCTACCCGAAACCGCGGCCAATCTGCGCCTGAAAATTAACGGCCACTGGGTCGAAGCCACATATGACCTCAACACACCCATGCCGCTGGCAACCCGTCAGACCCGCCTGCAGGCAAAGGCGTGCAGCCTGATCGGCAAAGGTAAAGCGCAAAAGATCTGGCAGGCTATTGAGACCAACGACCTCGCCGCGCTCATTACCCAGATCTAGGCACGGTGGGTTGAAAACCCACCCTACATCTTCTTCTTGGTAAAAATACCTCCGGAGGGGGTCCGGGGGAGGCAGTGCCTCCCCCGATCTGTCGGATCGCGCCAGCGATCCGAAACCAATAAAAAACGGGCCCCAAAGGGCCCGCTCTCTGTCAATCACAACCAAAGATCAGCTGTTGTGATCATAGGCGCGCTCACCATGCACCGTGATGTCCAGACCGTTCACCTCTGTCTCGGCATCCACTCGCAGTGGGGTGATCGCCTTGACCACATAGATCAGAACAACTGTCACCACTGTAGTGAAGATCCCGACGATCGCCAGACCACCCAGCTGCGCCGCCCACGACCCGCCGGTCTCAAATCCCAGCGAGGCAAAGACCGCGATCATGATGGTGCCAAAGATGCCGCCCACACCATGTACCGCGAACACATCCAGCGTGTCGTCGATCTTCAGCGTGTTGCGGATTAGGTTGACGGCTTCCTGACATAGCACACCGGCCACGGCCCCGATGATCAGCGCCTCGATCGGGCCGACAAAGCCCGAAGCCGGGGTGATCGACGCCAGGCCCGCAATCGTGCCCGTCACCAGACCCACCAGCGAGGCCTTGCCGAACTTGATCTTTTCCCACAGCGCCCAGGTCAGCGACGCGGTTGCAGCAGAAATATGCGTTACGGTCAGCGCCAGTGCAGCACCGCCATCGGCAGCCAGCTGCGACCCGCCGTTAAAGCCGAACCAACCAACCCACAGCATCGCGGCACCAATCATGACATAGCCGGGATTATGCGGCGGGGTGGTCTGGTTTTTGCGCGGTCCCAGGAACATGGCGATGATCAACGCGGCCAGACCCGCAGTTTCATGCACCACGATACCGCCAGCAAAATCCTTTACCCCAGTATCACCAAAGATCCCGCCATCGGCCAGGAACCCGCCGCCCCAGATCCAATGCACCACCGGCGCATAGCACAGCAGCATCCACAGCCCCGAAAACACCATGACAAAGCCAAAGCCCACGCGTTCCACATAGGCCCCCACGATCAGCGCCGGGGTGATGATGGCAAAGGTCATCTGAAAGGCAAAGAACAGCACTTCGGGCAGGGTGCCAGACAGGCTGTCCGCTGTGACGCCGCTCAGGAAGGCCTTGTCCAGACCGCCCCAAAACCCGCTTGTGCCGCTGCCAAAGGCGATGGAATAGCCAAAGGCCAGCCACAATACGCTCATCAAACAGGCAATCGCATAGCAGTGCATAAACACGCTCAGCACATTTCGCGCCCGCACCAGCCCGCCGTAAAACAGCGCCAGCCCCGGCAAAGTCATGAACAGCACCAATGCTGTTGCCACGATGATCCAGGCGGTATCCGCTCCGTTCATTGTCCCGTTCCTTCCGATTTCCGATCCGTTGACGCTGGTCAAACCGGGATTCATCTGCGGAAAAAAGAAGCAATTGAAATTGAGGCTGCGGAAAATGAAGGCAGTTTGGTTATTGCTTAAAAATTAGTCGCTGAGGTGTGATTAATCCTAAAATTAAGGCGTTATCATATCGCTTAATTTTAAGGCATCACGCGTGTTCTGGGGGCATCTTTTTTCAGCTGGTGCTGTTCAATGCGCCCCGGATCAGGCGCAGCGCGTGTTCTGTTGCGGCGGCGCGGACCTGGGCGCGGCCCAATGCGCCATGTTCCACGGTTTCGCTGATTATACCTGTCGGCGCGGCCAGCGCATAGCAGACCCGGCCTTCGGGTTTGTGCTCTGACCCGCCGGGGCCTGCGATGCCGCTGATGGCCACGGCGATCTGGGCGTTGGCTGCCTGCATGGCCCCCTGTGCCATTTCGCGGGCGACCTCTTCGGACACCGCGCCATGGCGGGCGAGCGTGTCGGGCCGCACACCCAGCATCTCGGCCTTGGCCTCATTGGCATAGGTGACAAAGCCGTGCTGAAAGATTGCCGAGCTGCCCGCAATATCGGTGAGCGCGGCAGCAACCTTGCCGCCGGTGCAGCTTTCGGCACAGGTCACGGTCCAGCCAAGCGCCTTGGCGCGCTGCAGGATTTGTTCTGCCAGCGCGCTCACATGAACCACCCGTGATAAAGCGCGGCCAGCGCGATGCTGCACAGCGCCGCAAACACCCCGGCAAACACATCATCCAGCATCACACCCAGCGCGGTGCCCATGCGGTCGGCCTTGCCGATGATCCAGGGTTTGGTGATGTCGAACAGGCGGAAGAACAGGAACCCCGCGACCCAGCCGGGCCAAAGCCGCGTGACTTCGATCCCCATCATGCCCGCGCCATAGGACACAGGGAACAGGGCGATCCACATGCCGGCCACCTCGTCGATCACAATCCAGGACGGGTCGTGATCGGTTTGTCCGCGCGTGACCTCGGCTGTGGCGTACCAGCCCAGGGCAAAGACCAGCCCCGTGGCGACGATCAGCAGGGGAAAGCCCCCGATCACATGGATCAGATAGGCGGCGGGCAGGGCGGCCAGCGACCCCCAGGTGCCCGGCGCCGGGCGCAGATAGCCAGAGCCAAAGAAAGACGCGACAAGTTTCAGCATGGCTTACACCTTTACCAGAGTGGCCGTTGCGATAGAGGCAATGCCCTCTTCGCGGCCCGTAAAGCCCAGCCGTTCGGATGTGGTCGCCTTGACCGAAACCCGGTCCGCGTCGATCCCCATGATTTCGGCCAGTGCCTGCATCATCGCGCCCGCATGGGGGCCGACCTTGGGGCGTTCGCAGATCAGGGTGACATCGACATTGGAAATGGCAAAGCCGCGCGCGCGGGCCAGCTCGGCGGCATGGCGCAGAAAGATCTCGGACGCGGCACCTTTCCACTGCGGATCGCTGGGTGGGAAGTGGCGGCCAATATCGCCCTCGGCCAGCGCGCCGTAAATCGCATCGGTCAGGGCGTGCATCCCGACATCCGCATCGGAATGGCCTTTCAACTTGCGGTCATGGGGGATTTCCACGCCGCACAGGATCACCGCATTGCCCGGCTCAAAGGCATGTACGTCATAGCCATTGCCCAATCGGATATCCATTTTTGCGCGCTCCTGCAGCAGTGTCTCGGCCCGAGCGAAATCCTCGGGCGCGGTGATTTTCAGGTTTGCCTCATCGCCCGGAACGATTGCAACGTCCAGCCCGACCAGCCGCGCGATTTCCACGTCATCAGCAGCGTCGCGGGGGAAATCCAGATGCGCCGACCAGATCGCGTCAAAGCGAAAGCCCTGCGGAGTCTGGGCGCGAAACAGGCCGTCGCGGTCCTGTGTGCCGGTGACACGGCCCTGCGCCCCGGTCCACAGCGCATCCGTCACGGGCAGGGCAGGGGCCGCGCCCCGTGCGCTGTCCAGCGCCGCCACAACATCGTCGATCACCCGGCGCGGGGTGGTGGCGCGGGCCACATCATGGATCAGCACCTTATCCGGGCGGGAGGGGCTATCGGCCAGCGCGGCCAGCCCGGCGCGCACCGATCCCGCGCGGCTGTCAGCGCCATGCACAAAGGTGACATTCATCCCGGCGGCGGCGGCTTTGGCCAGATCGCTATCATCGGGGTGGATCACCATAACCACCTGATCCAGATGGGCAAAGGCGCGCAAACTGTGGCGGGCAACCGGTTCGCCCAGCAGGGTCTGCCATTGCTTTGGCAGCGGGCCTCCGGCGCGGCGGCCACGCCCTGCGGCAACGATCACGGCGGCTGTGCTCATTCGGTGCGCTCTCTGTTGACGCCGCGCCTGCGTGGCGGGCGCTTCTTTCCTAGGGCTTGCGCGCGTGACGTGCAATGTGGCAGGGCGTTCCTTGGGGCGTGCCTATTTTTTGTGCAGTTGACTTTTCTGCACCTGCAAAATGGGTCGGAAAGATTGATGCCCGATTGGGCGATTGCTACGCCAGTATCAACTGCACAAGGAATAAGCGTTTGAGCCTGAGTCTCGGACAACATGTCATTAACCCTCCGGTTCTGCTGGCACCGCTGGCGGGAATCACCGATTTGCCGTTTCGCAATCTGGTCAGCTCTTTTGGGGCAGGGCAGGTGGTGTCGGAAATGATCGCCAGCGGCGAATTTCTGACCGCGCGCCCCGGCACCCGTGAAAAGGCCGAGCTGGGGATGCATGTGGAAAACACCAGCGTCCAGATTGCGGGGCGCGAACCCGGCCCCATGGCCGAAGCCGCCCGCATGGTCGAAAGCCTGGGCGCGCGGGTGATCGACATCAACATGGGCTGCCCGGCGAAAAAGGTTACCGGGGGCTGGTCGGGCTCGGCGCTGATGCAGGTGCCGGATCACGCGCTGCGCCTGATCGAGGCCGTCGTGGCGGCGGTCAAGGTGCCGGTGACGCTGAAAACCCGGCTGGGCTGGGACGATACCTGCCTGAATGCCGCCGATCTGGCGGCACGGGCGGAACAGGCCGGGGTGCGCATGGTGGTGATCCATGGTCGCACGCGGGCGCAGTTCTATAAGGGGCGCGCGGATTGGGGGGCGATCCGCAATGTCTGTGACGCCGTGTCGATCCCGGTTGTGGCGAATGGAGACATCGTGGACAGCAGCAGCGCGCGCAGGGCGTTGGACCAGTCCGGCGCGCAGGGCGTGATGGTCGGGCGCGGGGCGCAGGGCGCGCCCTGGCGGCTGGCACAGATCGCCGCGGATTTATATGGCGCATCTGCGCCGCAGATCCCCACGGGCTCTGCTCTGGCCGATATGGTCTGCGCCCATTACGAAGCCATGCTGGCGTTTTACGGCACCACGTTGGGCAACCGCGTCGCGCGCAAACATCTGGGGTGGTACATGGATCGGGCCCTGACGCCTGCGGTGCTGCGCCAGGCGATCCTCACTGAAAAAGACCCGGCCAGGGTGCTCTCTCTTTTGCCAGAGGCCCTGTCGGAACGTCCCCAGCCCGAGGGAGATGTGGCATGAACGATGATCTGGATATGAGCATCTGGTCTTCGTTGCCGGTGCCGGCTTTGCTGATCGACCCGGAAGAACGGATTGGCGATCTGAACCCCGCCGCCGAAGGGTTTTTGAACAATTCGGCCAAATGGCTGCGGGGGCAGCCGATCTGGGACAGGCTGGCTGTGGATGACCCGCTGGAGGCCAGCCTGGCGCGGGCGCGCGAACAGGGCACTCCGCTCTTTGTGAATGATGTGGATGTGGGGACGGGATCGCGCGCGCCGCTGGTCTGCAACCTGCAGATCGCGCCGCTGCAGGGACGTCCTGGCTGGATGATCATGCTGATTTCCCCGCGTGAGCTGGCCGGGCGCATGACCCAAAGCCACAGCGTGAAATCCGCCGCCAAATCCGCCATTGGCATGGCCGAAATGCTGGCCCATGAAATCAAGAACCCGCTGGCGGGGATCACCGGGGCCGCGCAACTGCTGTCCATGAGCCTGTCCCCGGAGGATCTGGAATTTACCGATCTGATCGTCGAGGAAACCCGGCGCATCGTCAAACTGCTGGAGCAGGTGGAACAGTTCGGCAATCTTTCGGCCCCGGAACGCCAGCCGGTCAATCTGCATGATGTGCTGGACCGGGCGCGGCGCTCGACCCTGTTGGGGGTTGGGGCGCATATGCGGATTGTCGAGGAATATGACCCATCGCTGCCGATGGCGCTGGGTGACCCGGATCAGTTGCTGCAGGTGGTCCTGAACCTGTTGAAAAACGCGTCTGAGGCGGCCGACCCGATTGCGGGCGGGACGATCCGTCTGCGCACCTATTACGAACACAGCTTCCGTTTGCGCCGCGCCGATGGGGCGGGCCAGTCGCTGCCCCTGCAGATCGAGATCGTTGATGATGGGCCGGGCCTGCCCGAAGACATCAAAGGCGATATCTTTGACCCCTTTGTCTCGGGTCGGGAAAACGGCACCGGGCTGGGGTTGGCGCTGGTCAGCAAGATCATCTCTGATCTGGATGGCTGGATTTCTGTGGACAGTGTGCCCGGCCGCACTGTGTTCCGCATTTCTTTGCCACGCGACACCGGCGCGGGGCAGATGTTGAAACCGATCTAACGATCAAAAGGAGTTCCCGCCATGGATGGCACGATCCTTGTTGCTGATGATGACCGCACGATCCGCACCGTTCTGACGCAGGCGCTGACGCGGGCCGGGTGCAAGGTCCACGCCACGTCCAGCCTGACCACCCTGATGCGCTGGGTGGGCGAAGGCAAAGGCGACGTGGTGATCAGCGATGTGGTCATGCCCGATGGCAACGGGCTGGAAATGCTGCCCAAGATCTCGCAGGAACGCCCGGAACTGCCTGTCATCGTGATCAGCGCGCAGAATACGATCATGACCGCCATTCAGGCCGCCGAGGCCGAGGCCTATGATTACCTGCCCAAACCGTTTGACCTGCCCGATCTGATGAAGCGCACGGCCAAGGCGCTGGAAAACCGGCGTCCGACCCGCGCGCCGGACACGCCCGCCATTGGGGCCGATGCGCCCGAAGAATTGCCCTTGGTTGGGAAAACCCCGGCGATGCAGGCTCTGTACCGTTTGGTGGCGCGGGTGATGAACACGGATCTGCCGGTGCTGATCACCGGGGAATCCGGCACGGGCAAAAGCCTGATCGCGCGGGCGATCCACGACTTTTCCGACCGGCGCAACATGCCCTTTGTCACGGTGACTGGGGGGGATCTGGCCGATCTGGAAGGGCCCGCGCGGGTGTTGGCTCGGGTGCGCGGCGGCACGCTTTTGATCGACGAAATCGCGGATGTCAGCGACGAGGTGCAGGCTCGGATTGTCCGCATGATGGACAGCCCCGGCGATCACGCGCCCCGCTTTATGGCAACGTCGCAATATGCGCCGGAACAGCTGATGGATCAGGGCAAGGTGCGCCAGGATCTGTTTTACCGGCTGGATGGCGCGGCGATTGCCGTGCCCTCGCTGCGCGAGCGGGTCGAAGACATCGCCCTGCTGACCGATCATTTCCTGGCCCGCAGCGAACGCGAAGGTGCGCCGCGCCGCTGGCTGTCTGACGAGGCTGCCGAATTGCTGCGCGTCTATTCCTGGCCCGGCAATGTGCGCCAGCTGGAAAACGCGCTGCGCCGTCTGTCCCTGACCAGCCGCGCCGAAGAAATCACCCGTGCCGAGGTCGAGGCCGTGCTGGGCAATCAACCCGCCACCGGGCCGATCCTGCAGGGCGGGGAAAGCGACAAGCTGGGGGCCTCGGTCGCGCGCCATCTGCGGCGCTATTTCGACCTGCATGGCGCGATGCTGCCGCCTCCGGGCCTGTATGGGCGGATCCTGCGCGAAGTCGAAGCCCCGCTGATCGAGATCGCCCTGGAGGCAACCGGTGGGAATCAGGCAAAATGTGCCGATCTTTTGGGAATCAACCGCAATACTCTGCGTAAGAAGATCACCGATCTGGATATTCGCGTGACACGGCGTCGCAAATTGATGTAAAAGGGCCACATAACTGTGGCACCCCTGCCATCATCTTGGGTGATTTGGGGAAAGACCACGAAATATGGCGGTCGTTGCAGGTGTGGCACACAACCTGCAGCATGAATTTGTGAGGGTTGGCTGTGGCCACAGGAACACGGTCTGTTCCGGGCGGAGGCATCGCGCGCAGCGGTGCCAACGGGATATGGGCGCGGATGATGCGGCTGCGCAGGCGGCGCAGCGTGCAAAACGCCATGACCCTGACGCTGGTGGCGCTGGGGCCTCTTCTGGCAGTGGCGACATTCCTTGTGCTCGGCCCGCTGGACAGTGGGCGCGGGACACAGATGGGCCTGCGGCTGATCTTTCTGGCGGATCTTGTCTATGTTCTGCTGCTGGCGGCGCTGGTGCTGGGCCGCGTGGTGCGCATGGTGTCGGCGCGGCGCGCGCAATCGGCGGGGTCGCGCCTGCATTTGCGCCTGACCGGGGCCTTTGCGCTGATGGCACTGCTGCCTGCGATCACTGTGGCGGTGTTTGCGGTGATCACCATCAATATCGGCCTTGAAACCTGGTTTTCTAGCCGGGTGCAGAACGTGGTGGGGGCCTCCCTTGCCGCGGCTGAGGCCTATGAAGAAGATCAGCGCGCGGGCATGGCGCAGGACAGCGAGTCGCTGGCCAGCTTTCTGAACCAAAGCCGCCGCTTGCTGCTGCTGAACCCCAGCCTGTCGCTGCGCGAATTGCTGGCGGATGGGCAGGCGCAGATCCAGCGCGGCCTGTCCGAAGCCTTTGTGATTGGATCGGACGGGGAATTGCAGGCCCGCGGCGAAGGGTCGTATCTATTTGATTACATTAGACCTTCTGCGGTGGATTTTAGCGCGGCTGAGGCCGGTACGCCGGTTTTGATCCCCGATTGGGAGCGCAACGAATTGCGCGCGCTGATTCCGCTGACCACGTTTGCCGACAGCTATCTTTATATCAGCCGCGAGGTGGATGGCCGCCTGCTGACCCTGCTGGATGAAACCCAGGAAACTGCGCGGTTTTACCAGCAGCAGGAAACCGAGCGCGGCCGCCGCCTGTTCGATTTTGCGCTGCTTTATCTTGGCTTTGCGCTGCTGTTGATTTTGGCGGCGACCTTTGCGGGTCTCTGGTTTGCCGAACGCCTCAGCCGCCCGGTGGGGCGTCTTGCGGGTGCGGCGCAGATGGTCGGTGCCGGGGATCTGGATGTGCAGGTCACCGAGGAAGAGGGCGATGACGAAATCGCCATGCTCGGGCGCTATTTCAACCAGATGACCCGGCAGTTGAAAGGCCAGCGCGAAACCCTGCTGGACAACACCCGCCAGATTGAACGCCGCCAGCGGTTGTTTGACTCGGTTCTGGGGTCGGTGACCTCGGGGGTTGTTGGGCTGGATACCGAGGGCAAGGTGACCTTTGTGAACCGCTCGGCGGAACGGCTGCTGGGCTGGCATGAAACCCATCGCAGCGATCCGATTTCCGTGGCTGTGCCCGAATTTGGCGCGTTGTTTGACCGGATGGTCAACGAGGCGCGCGAGGTCGTGCAGGAAGAAATCAAGGTCAGCCGCGAGGGGATGCTGGAACATCTGCTGGTGCGCCTGTCTACGCGGCGGCGCGAGGATGGCAGCCTTGAGGGATATGTGGTTGCCTTTGACGATGTGACCACTCTGGTCAGCGCGCAGCGCATGGCCGCCTGGGGCGACGTGGCCCGCCGCATCGCCCATGAGATCAAAAACCCGCTGACCCCGATCCAGCTGTCGGCCGAGCGCATCCAGCGCAAATTCGCCCGTCAGCTTGAGGAAGGCGACGCGCAGAAACTGACCGACATGACCGGCGTGATCGTGCGCCAGACCGGCGATCTGCGCCGCATCGTTGACGAGTTCTCGAAATTCGCGCGGATGCCGGAACCCGAGCGCAAGCCCGAAGATCTGGGCGATCTGCTGCGCGGCGCGGTGCTGCTGCAGGAAACCGGCCAGCCGGATGTGCGCTTTGTCACCGATCTGCCGGGCAGCGCGATGCCCGCGGAACTGGACGCGACCATGATCGGTCAGGCCCTGACCAACCTGATCAAAAACGCAGGCGAAGCGATTGAAAGCCTGACAGAAAAAGGCGCGCCCGAGGGGTTCGCCCCGGAAATCCGCGTCTCGCTGGCGCTGACGGATGAGGGCACCGCCCGGATCCGTATCATGGACAATGGCATCGGTCTGCCCGAAGACCGCGCCCGCCTGTTCGAGCCCTACGTCACCACCCGTGACAGCGGCACCGGGCTGGGCTTGCCGATCGTGAAAAAGATCATCGAAGAGCATGGCGGCACGCTGTCGCTGGAAGATGCTGAAAAATTTGCGCCAGAGGCCCATGCGGGCGCGATGGCGGTTGTGACCCTGCCGCTCAGCCCGACGGCTGGGGCCGGGGTGGAAAAGGTGCAGGAGGTTTGAGCAGATGAACGGATTGACCAGGGAGAACAGGGCATGAGCGATATTCTGATCGTTGATGACGAACGTGATATTCGCGAGTTGATCGGGGACATCCTCGAGGACGAGGGCTTTACCACGCGGCTGGCTGGCAACAGCAATGATGCGATGGCGGAAATCACGCGCGAAGCCCCGGCGCTGCTGATCCTCGATATTTGGCTCAAAGACAGCAAGATGGATGGGATCGACATCCTGAAGGCTGTGAAACGGGACAATCCCGAGGTGCCGGTGGTGATCATTTCGGGCCATGGCAATATCGAAATTGCTGTGGCCGCGATCAAGCAGGGGGCGTATGATTTCATCGAAAAGCCCTTTAATATTGACCAGTTGCTGGTGGTGATTAGGCGCGCCATGGAAACCTCGCAGCTGCGGCGCGAGAACAGCCAGCTTAAGCGCGGTGACACCAAAACGACCGAGATGATCGGTGACAGCGCCGGGTTCCGCACGTTGATTGCGCAGCTGGACAAGGTCACAAAATCCAATGGTCGCGTGATGCTGACCGGCCCGGCCGGGGCGGGCAAGGACGTGGCCGCGCGCTATATTCACGCGCATTCCAACCGGGCGCAGGCACCGTTTGTGACGGTGAATTGTGCGGGTATCGAACCGGATATGACCGAAGTTCTGCTATTTGGCCGCGAGACCGCGCAGTCTGGGGTCGAACCGGGCCTGCTGGAACAGGCCAATGGCGGTGTGATCTATTTTGACGAGGTCGCGGATATGCCTGCGGGCACCCAGTCCAAGATCCTGCGCGTGCTGGTGGATCAGCAATTCACCCGTGTTGGCGGGGCGGATAAGGTGCGGGTCGATCTGCGGGTGATTTCTTCGACCAATCGGGATCTGCAGGACGAAATCGCCGCGGGCCGGTTCCGCGAGGAACTGTATCACCGGCTGAACGTGGTGCCGATCGCGGTGCCATCGCTGTCCGAGCGGCGCGAGGATATTCCGGTGCTGGCCGCGCATTTTGTCGATGAATGCAACCAAAGCCAGGGCCTGCCGCAGCGCGATTTCTCGGATGAGGCAGTGGCCTTGATGCAGACGATGATCTGGCCGGGCAATGTGCGCCAGTTGAAAAACCTGGTAGAGCGCGTGCTGATCCTGGGCGACGGGACCGGTGTGATCGAGGCGCGGGAATTGCCGCAGGATAGCGGCGCGTCGGGCGACGAGGAAGACCGGGTGGTGCTGTCGGGCACTTTGGCCACCCTGCCGCTACGCGAGGCGCGCGAGGCGTTTGAACGCGAATATCTGCTGACTCAGATCAACCGGTTTGGCGGGAATATTTCGCGCACGGCCTCTTTTGTCGGGATGGAGCGGTCTGCCCTGCATCGCAAGCTGAAGTCGCTGGGGGTTGTGACCTCGCAGAAGGCCGGGGCGCGTGTGGCGCGGGTCGAGGATGAGGCGGTTGAGAAAGCCTCATGAGGGGATGAACCGGCGCTTTGTGCTGCTGGGGCTGGGGGCGGTTCTGGCGGGCTGCGCCGAACCGGGGCGGCCCGGTGGCCCGTCTGAGCAAGAGGTCCAGATCGCGGCGCTGAGCCGGTTGATTGCCGCGCTTGGTCCCGAGGTCGACCGGGCAGAGGCCGCGCGTGTGGCCCGGATCGCTGTGGTTGAACCGCTGCGCTGGGCTGCGGAATGGGATGTCACTGACGGCCCGTTGGTGCATAATATCAAGGTCAATAACGGCACGCGCCCGCGCGGCCTGTGTCATGACTGGGCCGATGATCTGCAGGCGCGGATGCAGGCAGAGCAGTTTCAGACGCTGGACTGGCACCGGGCGATTGCCAATCACGATAATCTGTTGATCGAGCATTCGACGCTGATTGTGTCTGCGCCGGGGCGTGGGATGCGCGATGGGATCGTGCTGGACCCCTGGCGGCGCGGTTATGGGCGGCTGTATTTTGGATTGGTGGCGCAGGATACGCGCTATGACTGGGTGGCGCGGCAGGAGGTCTTTGCCTGGAAACGGGCTCGGCGTGCGGCGCGGGAGGAGCAGTAGGTGCGGTGAGTGTGGCACCTGGGACAGGGTTTCGCCCCGGCTGCGCCGGGACGATCCGCGCGGGCCTGCGGCCCGCGCTTTGTTTATGGGGAGGGTTTGGGGAAGGTTTGCTTTTGGGGAAGGTCTGCTTCAGGGCTCACCAAAGCAAAGCTCTGGTTTTGCCCCACGCCTGATCTGTGCCCTGATCCCCCGTGCCCGTCTTTGCAAGTCAAATAGACGTCTCCCCACCTTTGGCGGGGCCCCGCGTCGATTGGCCTTGCAAAGCCGGTCCCGGCGGCTCTTTCCGGTCACAGGCGAGGGGCGGCTCCAGAGCAAAGCATCGGTGGGCGTTGACCGGCGCGCGCGCCCGTGCCAGACCGGGGGTCTGATGCATTGGGGGCAGGGCCATGAAGGTCATTATTTGCGGCGCCGGGCAGGTTGGTTGGCAGATCGCGCGGCATCTTTCTGGTGAGCGCAACGATGTGACGGTGGTCGATAATGACCCCGAGCTGGTGCGCCGTGCCACGGATACGCTGGATGTTCAGGGGGTGTCTGGGTTCGCCTCTTATCCTGACATTCTGGAAAAGGCGGGCGCGCGCGATGCGGAAATGGTGATCGCTGCGACCTATTCTGACGAGGTCAACATGGTCACCTGTCAGGTGGCCCATTCGGTGTTTGCCGTGCCGCGCAAGATCGCGCGGTTGCGGTCTCAAAGCTATCTGACGGCGATTTATTCGGATCTGTATCGTCGGGACCATCTGCCGATTGACGTTGTGATCAGCCCCGAACGCGAGGTGGCCGAGGCCGCGCTGCGCCGTCTGTCGGCCCCTGCTGCGTTTGACACCGAGACCTTTCTGGATGGCGAAGCCCATCTGATGGGGCTGACCATCGACGAAGAATGCCCGGTGGTGAACACCCCGCTGCGCCAGTTGACTGATCTGTTTTCCACGTTGCGCTCGATCGTTGTGGGGGTGCGCCGGGATGGGTCTTTGTTTGCGCCAGAGGCAGGCGATCAGCTGTTTGTCGGGGACAGCTGCTATGTGGTGGTGCATCGTGATGATGTGGCGCGCACGCTGGAGATTTTCGGCAAATCCAACCACAAGCAAGAGCGCGTCGTGGTTGTCGGCGGCGGCAATGTCGGATTGACGGTGGCGCGTCAGCTGGAAAGTGGGCGCGACCGGGTGCGCGTCAAGATGATTGAACGCGACCGCACCATCGCCGAAAAAGCGGCAGAGGGGCTGGAGCGCACCATCGTTTTGCACGGCGATGGGTTGGATGCGGCGCTGCTGGCTGAGGCGGGGATTGAACGCTCGGATGCGGTGCTGTGCGTGACCGATGACGACAAGGTGAACATGCTGGCGGCGGTGCGGGCCAAGGCGGCGGGGTGCCCGATGACCATGGCGCTGGTCAATGACCCGACCATGATCGAGCTGATGGACCCGCTGGGCATCGACGCCTATATCAACCCGCGCGCCACCACGGTCAGTTCGATCCTGCGCCATATCCGCCATGGCCGGGTGCAATCGGTCTATTCCATTGGCGATGCCGAGGCTGAGGTGATTCAGGCCGAGGTTCTATCGACCTCTTCCATGGCCGGGCGCGCGATCCGCGATATTGAGTTCCCCGAAGGTGTGCTGGTTGGGGCGGTGCGCAAAGGTGATCAGGTGCTCAAGCCCAAGGGCGGGCTGCGTCTGGATGCGGGGGATCTGATCGTGCTGTTTGCGCTTAGCAAAGACGTGCCAGAGGTGGAACGCCTGCTGCAGGTCTCGATTGATTTTTTCTGACCGATGAAGGTGTTTCTGTCCAGACTGCCGCTGTTTCTGCTGCTGATGGGGGGCGCATCGGTGGCGATGCTGGCCCCGGCGATCTATGCGCTGGTTCTGGAGGAATTTCACGACGCGCGGGCGTTTTTCTATTCGGCGCTGATTGGGCTGATCGGCACCAGCTTTGTGGCGTTGGCGCTGGCCAACCGGGACCACAATCGCAGCGCGCTGCGGCAGTTGCTGGCCCTTTTGGGGGGCTTTGTGTTTTTGCCGGTGTTTCTGGCGCTGCCCTTTTATGAGGCTGTGCGCACAACATCCTACCTGTCGGCTTATTTTGAAATGGTGTCCTGCCTGACCACCACCGGGGCCACGCTGTTTGATCATGCGCGCCTGTCCGCGCCCGAGCATCTGTGGCGCGCGCAAGTGGGTTGGATGGGCGGGCTGGCCATGTGGATCGCGGCGGCGGCGGTGCTGGCCCCGCTGGCGCTGGGCGGGTTCGAAGTGACCGCCAGCGGCGCGCCGGGGCACAGCAGCGGGCAGGGCGCATCGCGCAGTGGCACTGCGGATCCGGCACAGCGGCTGATCCGCAGTGCGCAGGTTCTGACACCGATTTATGGCGGGCTGACGCTGGCCCTGTCTGTGTTGCTGCTGATCGCGGGGGAAACTCCGCTGGTGGCGCTGATCCATGCGATGTCGGTCATGGCGACGTCGGGGATCACCTCGTTGGGCGGGTTGGAAGACAGCGCCAGCGGGCTGGGTGGCGAGATGATCCTGTTCTGTTTCCTGTTCTTTGCCTTGTCGCGGCTGACCTTTTCCGGGGATACGGGGCAGGGGCTGCGGGCGGGGCTGTTGCTGGATCCTGAATTTCGGCTGGGCTTGGGTGTGATCATCGCTGTGCCTTTGCTTTTGTTTCTGCGTCAATGGGTTGGTGCCTATGAGGTCGGAGAAGAGCAAAACCTGCTGGTCGGGCTGCGCGCGGCCTGGGGGGCGCTGTTCACGGCGCTGTCTTTTCTGTCCACCACCGGGTTTCTCAGCGCCGACTGGCAGGCGGCACAGGATTGGTCGGGCCTGCCGACGCCGGGCATTATCCTGATGGGGTTGGCCATGGTTGGCGGCGGGGTGGCCACAACCGCCGGCGGGGTCAAATTGCTGCGCGTTTATGCACTGTATCTGAATGGTCAGCGCGAGGTCGAGCGCCTGATCCATCCCAGTTCTGTCGGGCGGGCGGGCCCGGTCAGCCGTCGGATCCGCCGGGAAGGGGCGTTTATCGCCTGGGTGTTTTTTATGATGTTCGCTGTGACGCTGGCACTGGTGTCCATGGCGCTGGGGCTGGCCGGGCTGGAATTTGAACAGGCGCTGGTGCTGACCGTGGCGGCGCTGGCCAATACCGGACCTTTGATTGTTCATGCCTCGGATGTGCCGCCGGATCTGATTGCCCAGCCCGGCTGGGTGAAATTGATGCTGAGCGGGGTGATGGTTTTGGGGCGGCTGGAACTGCTGGCGATCATCGTCATGATCAGCCCGGAATTGTGGCGCGACTAGGATCACAGGGCCAAAGGCGGCGATCGGGCGCAGGGTTTCCCTGAGATTGGGTAAATTTTTGCGCTGGTAACTCGGCGCGGCGCAGGACATACTCGGATGAATAGGGGTGTGCCGAGGGCGGCGCGGAACAAGAATAAAGGCAAGTCAATGGCTTCTGACAGACAGAACCTGCAGGACGCATTTCTGAACCACGTCCGCAAAACCAAAGTGCCGGTGACGGTTTTCCTGATCAACGGCGTGAAATTGCAGGGTGTGATCACCTGGTTTGACAATTTCTGCGTGCTGCTGCGCCGCGATGGCCAGTCGCAGCTGGTTTACAAACATGCGATCAGCACGATCATGCCGTCGCAGCCGATCAACCTTTATGATGGTGAAGACGCTTCTTGAGAAGCCATGACACGCATGTGACCCGCGCCTGGGTTCTGCATCCCGATATCAAGTCCGCGCCGGATCGGCGTGATGCGGCGATGGCTTTGGAAGAGGCCGTATCGCTGGCGCGTGCCCTGCCGGACCTGTCCGTTGCCGGGGCCGAAGTTGTGCCGTTGCCGCGCCCTCATGCCGGGGCGCTGTTCGGGTCGGGCAAGATCGAGGAACTGGGCGCGCGGCTCAAGGCCGAAGAGGTGGAACTGGTGCTGGTCGACGGCCCGGTGACGCCGGTGCAGCAACGCAATCTGGAAAAGAAGTGGAAGGTCAAACTTCTGGACCGGACCGGGCTGATCCTGGAAATTTTCAGCGACCGCGCCGCCACGCGCGAAGGGGTGCTGCAGGTCGAAATGGCCGCGCTGTCCTATCAGCGCACGCGCCTTGTGCGCGCCTGGACACACCTGGAACGCCAGCGTGGGGGCCTGGGCTTTGTTGGCGGTCCCGGCGAAACCCAGATCGAGGCAGACCGCCGCGCGATTGACGAACAGCTGGTGCGCCTGCGCCGCCAGCTGGATAAGGTTGTGAAAACCCGCGAATTGCATCGCAAGGCCCGCGCCAAGGTGCCGTTCCCCATCGTCGCGCTGGTGGGCTATACCAACGCCGGAAAATCCACCCTGTTCAACCGCTTGACCGGGGCCGAGGTGATGGCCAAGGACATGCTGTTTGCCACGCTGGATCCGACCATGCGGCAGGTCAAACTGCCCACCGGGGCAGAGGTGATCCTGTCGGACACGGTGGGGTTCATTTCCGATCTGCCGACCGAACTGGTCGCCGCCTTCCGCGCCACACTGGAAGAAGTTCTGGCCGCGGATGTGATCGTGCATGTGCGTGATATTTCGCATCCCGAAACCGCGGAACAGGCGCAGGATGTGGAGGCCATCCTGTCCTCGCTGGGGGTGGATGAAGCCACGCCACAGATCACCCTGTGGAACAAGATCGACCAGCTTGACGAGGAAGAGCGCGCCGCCACGGTGCTGCGCGCCACGCGCGAGGACCAGATCTTTGCCACCTCCGCGCTGACGGGCGCAGGGCTGGAGGAATTCCTCGATCACGTCACGCAGGCCCTTGGCGCAGAGCGGCGCGAAGAGGCGTTGATCCTGCCTTATGACAAAGGGCGTCAGCGCGCCTGGTTGTTCGAAAAAGGGCTGGTGCAAAGCGAAGCGCAGACCGAAGACGGGTTTGAGCTGACCGTGTGCTGGAGCGCGGCAGAGCGCGCCAAATTCGAAAGCCTCTGACCGGGACTGGTGGGGCTGGTGGGTTGAAAACCCACCCTACGGCAAATCGCATGGGTAGGGTGGGTTTATAACCCACCGCCTGCGCCGGTTATGGTTTCATCAACCGTGTGATCCCGACCGCAGCCGCCCGCGCCAGATCCGCATCCAGCGACATGGGGATATATTCGCCACGTCGCCACAGCTGGCCCAGATCGTCATAATGGCGCGACAGGAAATGGCCGCTTTGTCCGGTGGAAATGACAAAGACCGAGCTGTCCGGGTCGCCCAGATCATAGACCCCGCGATAGGCCGCCCCATGCACATTACGATAAGGGTTGGCCCCGTCGCCAGCCATGCGCCCGCGCATCAGGGTCTGATCCCCGCCAGAGGTGCTTTGGCGGATGTTCACGAAATAGCGCAGCACCGGAACCTTGCCCAGAACCGGGTGGTCATGGGTGGCCACATGGGCATCGCCCCAGCGCAGGCTTTCCAGATTGCTGCCATAGCGTTCGTCGATCCAGACCAGCGCATCGTCCAGCGCCAGCCGGGCAATGTCGCTGCAGGTTTCACGTGGGGCAGAGCGCAGGATGTCACACCACACCGCCGCGCCATTCACATTGCGATAGACCCGTTCGATGAATAGCGGCTCCACATGGCGGAACTCATCCGCCAGCGGCCCCAGATCGTCGCGGATCAGGCGATCCTGCAGGGCGCGGGTCCAGGCGGCGTAGATCAGAGGCTCGGGCAGATGTTCGTTCATCTCGCCATTCCAGTTGGCCAGCAGATCCAGCGCACGCTGACGGCGGCGTTCGGGCGTGCCTTCGGGGGCGGCTTCGCCGGTGAACCACAGGTCGCGCCCGATCAGCGGCAGCAGGGTGCGCGCGGCGGGCGACACGGTGTCCAGCTGCGCCTCGACAAAGCTGTCGCGGGTATGGACCTGCCGCCCCTGCATCAGCCCCTGCCAGCGTTGCACCCGCTGGCTATCCCCCCAGTCAAAGCTGACATGGTCGGGAAAAGGCCGGTCGATCAGTTTGTTATTGGTATTGCCGACAATGCCGCCCGCCGGGTTCACAAAGGCCGGGTTCTGCGCATAGGGCAGCATCCCCTGCCAGCGGTTCTGCACGATCCAGCCGGGGCTGGGCAGACGGCCCTGGCTTTGATGGGCCGCGTCGCGGGCAGGCATGGCGCCGACCAGTTTCAGGCCGATCTGGTCGCGGTCAATCAGGGTCAGGTTCTGGGACGGGGCGATGTAATCTTTGGCCGCAGCAATTGCGGCGGGCACGTCCTGCGCCATCATCAGGTTGATCGCCGCGCTCATTGAAGTGTCGCGCGCCGACAGCCCGGTCCAGGCCATCGAAACCACATGCCCCGGCGGGGTGATCGTGTTCAGATCAAACAGGGCGCGCGGCAGGATCGGGCCATTCTCTGTCCATCGCAGCGTTACGGTGACGGGCGCTTCGCCTTTGATATTGATGATGGATTTTCGGGTCTTGAAGGGTTTGAACCCTTCAGGTGTGCGGTATTGTTCCGGGTTCTCGGGGTTCAGCTCTTCGATATAAAGATCCTGATCATCCAGATAAGACGAGGTCAGCCCCCAGGCGAGGCTTTCATTGCGGCCCACCATCAGCGCCGGAATGCCGGGGATCGACGCCCCGATCACTCCGCCGCTGTTCAGCTGCAGCCGCGCCAGATACCAGACTGCCGGCGCGCTGAAACCCAGATGCGGGTCATTGGCCAAAAGCGTGCCGCGCCCGGCGCTGCGATCCGGCGCGGCGGCCCAGGCGTTGGAGGCCCCGGAGAGGCCACGCTTGGGCATGAACAGTTCGGCCAGTTTGCTCTGGCGCGGCTGTCCAGATGGCTGGGCGGGCAGGGTGCCGGGGATCAGGCTGGCATAATCGGGCAGAGCGGCGACGCCGGTGCCGGGCATGTCAGGCAGAATATCGGCCAGCCGCGCGGCATCGGGGATCTGCAGCGAGGTCCGGGCGCGCAGGACTTCGTCATCCTTCTGGCCGGACAGCTGAAAGGCCATGATCTTGATCAGCGCGATGGAATCCGCGGGCTTCCACGGCGAAAACGGTGCGTTGAACTGGAAAAATTCAGGCGCGCCGCGCCCCAGCCCGCGGTCATTGATCTCGGCGATGCGGGCATTGACCCCGGCGGCATAGGCCTCAAGCGCGTCGAGCGTGGCAGGATCCTGATGCTGCACCGATTGCACCGACAGTGGATAGACATCCAGCCGCCGCATCAGCGTGTCGATCTCTACGGTGCGCGTGCCAAACAGTTCCGAGAGCCGCCCCTGCGCCGTGCGCCGCAGGATCACCATCTGCCACAGCCGGTCCTGCGCATGGGCATAGCCCAGGCCAAAGAACGCGTCGCGATCAGACAGCGCCATGATATGCGGCACCCCGGAATTGTCGCGGATGATTTCCACATCCGCCGTGATCTGCGACACGGTCAGGGACTTGTCGTAATCGGGCAGCGAGCGCGAGGCGAGGTAATAGACCAGCCCGGCACCCAATACGGCCAGTAGGATGCAGGCCGAGACGAGCCTCATCAACCAACGGAACACAAGCGCCATTTCACTCGCCCTCATCTTGCGCTAACAGAGCTAGGGCTTAGCCTGCCGGGCACGCATTGCCAAGGGGCAGGGGGATGAGGGTGGATGCGGCGCATCCAACAGCAAAAGGGACAGGACATGGCAAAGGTGGTTTTTCTGGGTCTGGGCGTGATGGGCTATCCGATGGCGGGCCATCTGGTGAAGGCCGGGCACGAGGTCACGGTTTATAACCGCACAACCGCCAAGGCCGAGGCCTGGGCAGCAGAGCATGGCGGCGCCTGGGCTGCGACCCCGCGCGCAGCCGCCGAGGGCGCGGATTTTGTCATGGCCTGTGTGGGCAATGATGACGATTTACGCTCGGTCTGTCTGGGCGAGGACGGCGCCTTTGCCAGTATGGCCGAGGGCGCGGTGTTTGTGGACCACACCACAGTGTCGGCGCAGGTCACGCGCGAGCTGTCCGAGGTGGCGGCGGGCAAAGGCGTGGCCTTTGTCGACGCGCCCGTGTCGGGCGGTCAGGCAGGGGCCGAGAATGGCCAGCTGGTGATCATGTGTGGTGGCGATCAGGCGGTCTATGACCGGGCCGAACCGGTGATGAACGCCTATGCCAAGCTGTGCAAACGCATTGGCGACAGCGGCGCGGGGCAGCTGTGTAAGATGGTCAACCAGATCTGTATTGCGGGGCTGGTGCAGGGCCTGTCCGAAGGTCTGCATTTCGCCGAAAAAGCCGGGCTGGACGGGCGCGCCGTGGTCGAGGTGATCGGCGGCGGGGCCGCTGGCAGCTGGCAGATGGTGAATCGCTACGAAACCATGCTGGACGATCATTTCGAGCACGGGTTTGCGGTGGACTGGATGCGCAAGGATCTGGGTATCTGCCTGAAAACGGCCGATGACACCGGGGCCAGCCTGCCGGTCACGGCGCTGGTCGATCAGTTCTATAAAGATGTGCAGAAACTGGGCGGCGGGCGCTGGGATACCTCCAGCCTGATCAAGCGCCTGCGCGCATTGGATGGCTGAGCCCTCACCGCTGGCGGTCAAATGCCGCCAGCGGCATTTGTAAATCCTTTGTTAAGGATTTGCCCGCGCCTGTGGAAAACTTGTGCGATTCTCCTTCAGGCGCAACGATTGCCCATTGTATTTCCCCATCCCCTCACCCTATGTTGAAGGGTAGGCTGCCGCCACAGTGCGCGCCGCCCGAGAGTTTCGCTGACACCCATCGACCGGCAAACACCGCGATCCGTGTCAGGCCGATCTGGCCCACAAGGCCAATTTACTACGCCCGGACCGCCACAAGCGACGGGATCTGAATGGGCGCCTCCGGTCCTGACCGCGAGCGCGTCGGAGAAGAAACGCGATGAAGCGCGCGACGACATTGAGGCAAGCGGCAGGGGCCAACCGGCCCCGCCACGCCTGCGCGCAGCTTTTCGCCCAGACAAGTCACGGCATCCCTCCATTCTTTACCCTTGGTCCACCTGGTCCAGGGCAGGAGCCCCCGTGCAAACGGATAACATGGCAAAGAAAATGCTCATCGATGCCACCCACGCGGAAGAGACCCGCGTTGTGGTGGTGGACGGAAACAAGGTCGAGGAATTCGATTTTGAATCAGAGAACAAGCGCCAGCTAGCTGGCAATATTTATCTGGCAAAGGTCACGCGGGTCGAACCCTCGCTGCAGGCGGCCTTTGTGGATTACGGCGGAAACCGTCACGGCTTCCTCGCCTTCTCTGAAATCCACCCGGATTATTACCAGATCCCCGTTGCCGACCGTCAGGCCCTGATGGAAGAAGAAGCCGCGCTTGCCGCTGCTGACGAAGACGACGAAAAAGAAAAACCCCGCTCCAGCCGGTCGCGTTCGCGGTCCCGGTCGCGCTCGCGTTCGCGCGGCTCCAAGGGCGGCGAGGCCAAGACAGAGGCCAAGGAGACCCCCAAGGCCGAGACCCCCAGCCCGTCCGAGGCACCCCGCGAAATCAGTGGGATGGAAACCATCGACCTTGGGGATGAGGGCGACGATCTGGACAGCGGCGCGCCGGGCGAAGGCCTGTCCCCCATGGACACGGTCAGCGCGACTCCGGTTGATGAACCCGAGGGCGCAGACGTTCTGGCCGAGGCAGAGCCGGCTGAGGCCGTGGCTGACGCCGCGTCCGAAACAGATGTCGCTGAGGCACCGGTCGAAGAGGCTGCGGCTGACGAGGCAGCAGAGCCTGCCGCAGAAGCGGAAGCAGTGGTCGAATCTGAGGCTGACACCGTGGCAGAAACTGCTCCGGTCGACACCGCCGAAGTGGCTGATGCAGAGGCCATAGAAGAGGCTGCCACAGAGGAGACCGAAGAGGTCGCCGAGGCAGACAGCGCCGAGGACACGCCCAGCAAACCCGTGATCACCAAAGCCGAATCCATCGGTGCGGATGATGACCCCGTGGTCCATGCCGACCCGGCCGAACCCGCCCCCAGCGAGGACAGTGTCGAGGCCGCGGCTGAGACTGTGAGCGAGGAAGCGCCAGAGCAGGAGGCGGCAGAACCCGCCGAAGCAGAAACCCCGGCAGAGCCCGCAGCTGAAGAAGCCAAAGCAGAGACCGTCTCTGATGCGCCCGCCGCAGAGGCAGCCCCGGAACAGGCCGAAACCCCGGCTGAAGACGCCGCGCCTGCCGAGGCTGAAGAAACCGCCGCTGACAGCACGGACGCCGCCGAATCCGACGCAGACACCGCATCAGAAGATGACAGCGACGAGGACGAGACCGACGCCGAGACCGAGGCAAAATCCTCTGACGCGACCGCGCGCGACGAATCCATCGAATCGGTGGCCGATGATGACACGCAGGAAGACATCCGCCCGCGTCGCAAGCCGCGCCCGCGCAAATACAAGATCCAAGAGGTCATCAAAGTCCGCCAGATCATGCTGGTGCAGGTCGTCAAAGAAGAGCGCGGCAACAAAGGCGCTGCTCTGACCACCTACCTGTCGCTGGCCGGGCGCTACTGTGTGCTGATGCCCAACACTGCCCGCGGTGGTGGCATTTCGCGCAAGATCACCAATGCGTCCGACCGTTCCAAGCTCAAGGAAATCGCGACCAGCATCGACGTGCCCAAGGGCGCGGGCCTTATCATTCGGACCGCTGGCGCGAAACGCACCAAATCCGAGATCAAGCGCGATTACGAATATCTGCAGCGCCTGTGGGAGCAGATCCGCGCCCTGACGCTGCAATCCATCGCGCCCGCCAAGATCTATGAAGAGGGCGACCTGATCAAACGCTCGATCCGCGACCTCTATAATCGCGAGATCGACGAGGTTCTGGTCGAAGGCGAGCGCGGCTATCGCATCGCCAAGGACTTCATGAAAATGATCATGCCGTCCCACGCGAAAAACGTGCGCAACTATCAGGAAACCCTGCCGCTTTTCGCGCGTTATCAGGTCGAAAGCTATCTGGGGGGCATGTTCAACCCGACCGTCCAGCTGAAATCCGGTGGTTACATCGTGATCGGCGTGACCGAGGCGCTGGTGGCGATCGACGTGAACTCTGGCCGCGCCACCAAAGAGGGCTCGATCGAGGAAACCGCGCTCAAGACCAACCTTGAGGCGGCCGAGGAAGTGGCCCGCCAGCTGCGCCTGCGCGACCTGGCCGGTCTGATCGTGATCGACTTTATCGACATGGACGAGCGCAAGAACAACGCCGCCGTCGAAAAGCGTATCAAGGACAAGCTGAAAACCGACCGCGCGCGCATTCAGGTGGGCCGGATCTCGGGCTTTGGTCTGATGGAAATGTCGCGCCAGCGTCTGCGCCCCGGCATGATCGAGGCCACGACCCAGCCCTGCCCGCATTGCCATGGCACCGGCCTGATCCGCTCGGACGACAATATGGCCCTGCAGGTGCTGCGTCAGATCGAGGAAGAAGGCACCCGCCGCCGCTCGCGCGAGGTGCTGGTGAAATGCCCGGTTTCCATCGCCAACTATCTGATGAACCAGAAGCGCGAACATATCGCCCAGATCGAATCGCGCTATGGCATGTCCGTGCGGATCGAGGCCGATGTGCATCTGGTTGCCCCGGATTTCACGCTTGAAAAGTTCAAGACTGCGACCCGCAACGTGCCCGAAGTCACCGCGCCGGTCGTGTCCGTGGACACCTCTTTGATGGAGGAAATCGACGAGGCCGCAGCCGAAATCGAAGACGCCGAGATCATCGAGGAAACCGAGGCGGAGAAGCCCGAAACCGGAAATGAGACCGGCGAAGAGGGCAAGCCCAAGAAACGCCGTCGTCGCCGTCGTCGTCGCTCGAAATCCAAGGGCGAAGAGGGCAGCGAGCAACCCGAGGTGCAGGACAGTGTCGAGGGCGAGGCCGATGTGAGTGCTGAGGCTGTGTCTGAGACTGACGCAGAGGCGGCAAGCGAAGAGGCCGAGAAACCGGCAGAAAAGCCGAAATCCCGCTCGCGTTCGCGCTCTCGCTCGCGGTCCCGCTCGAAGAAATCCGAGCCGGTGGCAGAGGAAGCCGTCGCGGCAGAGGCCTCCGAGGCCCAGCCCGAGACAGCGGATGCCGAGGCAGAACCCGCGCCCGCCGATACTCCGACGGCAGAGGTCACAGTCGACGCCCCTGAGGTGACAGAGGTCGCTGTGGTTGAGGCCGAAACCCCGGCTCAGGACAGCCTAGAAGCTGCCCCCGCAGAGGCGCCCGCAGCCGAGGCCGCCCCAGAGACCGAACCTGCGCCTGAACTGGAGGTGGAGGCCACATCGGATCCGGCAGAGGAGGCCCCGGCCAAACCGCGCCGCACCCGCCGCAAGGCATCCGAGGTGATCGCCGAGGTGGTTGGCACGGTCGAGGCCGGTGCCGAAAGCGCCGAAGCCGAGGCACCCGAACCGGTCGCCGCTGCTCCGGCTGCAGAGCCGGCCCCAGTTGCAACTGCGGATGAGGCAGACAAACCCAAACGCCGCGGCTGGTGGTCCCTGAACCGCTGATCCGGTAACATGCAAAAGAAAAAGGCGGGCCCGTGGGTCCGCCTTTTTTATTTCCGATCCGCTAGAGCCATTGTTGAAAACCCCAGCTTGATTGCCAGCGCGCACGCTTACCCGCGTCGGATTTCCCAGACCATCTCCGCGCCATCCTCGGCCTGGGACAACAGTTCATGCCCGGATTCATTGCAGAAATGCGGCACGTCGATCACCGCCGCCGGATCATCGGTGCGCAGCCGCAAAACCGTGCCTGACTCCAGCGACAACAGCCGCTTGCGCGCTTTGAGAACGGGCAGGGGGCACAGCAGCCCAGTGGCATCAAGGTCTATAATTGTCTCCATATCTCTGATCTAAGTCCCAATGACACAGAGGTCCACAAGGATGTGACCGCCTGCGCGGGTGACGGCAGGGCGAAACTGGCCTATGTCGAACCCATGTTCGGATTCGAGATCTTTGACGCAGCCCTGCTGCCCGCCATGATGATCGCGCTGGTCGCGGGGATCGTGTCGTTCCTGTCGCCCTGTGTGCTGCCCGTGGTGCCACCCTATCTCGCCTATATGAGCGGCGTGTCCATGGGCGATCTGAACGCCTCGCAAGGGCGGGCCAAAGTCCTGCTGACCGCGCTTTTCTTTGTGCTGGGCCTGTCGACCGTGTTCCTTCTGCTGGGCTTTGCGGCTTCGGCGGCGGGGTTGATGTTCCTGCAATATCAGGACGTGTTCAACACGGCGGCAGGGATCATCGTTATGGTCTTTGGCGCACATTTTGTCGGGGTCTACCGGATCGCGTTCCTTGATCGCGAGGCCCGCCTGGATGCAGGTGATCGCGGCGGCAGCGCCTTTGGTGCCTATGTGCTGGGGCTGGCCTTCGCCTTTGGCTGGACGCCCTGCATCGGCCCGCAGCTGGGGGCGATCCTGAACCTCGCCGCCTCCGAGGGATCGGTTGTGCGCGGCACCACATTGCTAGCGGTCTACGCGGCTGGGCTTGGCATTCCCTTCCTGCTGGTCGCCGCCTTCCTGCCCCGCCTCACCGGGGCGATGAACTGGATGAAGCGCCATATGGAACAGATCGAGCGCGCCATGGGCCTGCTCCTCTGGACCATCGGCCTTTTGATGCTGACCGGCGGCTTTTCCGCCATGAGCTTCTGGCTGCTGGAAACTTTCCCCGCGCTGGCCACCTTGGGCTGACCCTCAGGCTTCTTTGCTTTAAAAATACCCCTGGGGGAGCCCCGCAGGGGCGGGGGCAAAGCCCCCCTTGCGCCGTCGCAGGGCCTTATCACCGCCGGATTGTCGCGCTAGGGTCAGATCACCTTAACCAGTGCCAGACCTGAAACCATGGCCACAGAGCAGCAGATCAAAACCCGCCGGGTGTTTTACATCCCCGGCTATGACCCGATCCACCCGCGCCGCTATCGCGAACTTTATCGCAAGGAAAGCGCCGCGCAGGCCGGGATCTCGGGCTATGAGATCGCGCTGAAACCCAAACAGACCAAAGGCCCCTATGGCTGGCATGTGGACAGCAGGATCGACGGGCAGACCACCAGCGCCGATATCGACGTGCTGGTCTGGTCCGACATCGTGCGCGACAGCATGTCTAACTCGATCCCCGCGACCTATGCACAGCTGGTCCGCACTGCCTGGGAATATATCGCCACCGGCGCGCTGTTCCGCCTGATGCGCCTGCGCAAAGGGCCGGTGATCGCGGCGCTGTACCCGATTGGAATGCTATTGGCGCAGCTGGGGCTGGCGCTGCTGGCGGGATGGATTCTGTTCCGGTTCAGCGGCCTTGCCGCGCCCTGGATCGGTGGGGCGGCGCAGATATTGGGCGCGCTCGCGGGGCTGGCCGGAGCCTATGGCCTGCTGGCGTGGTTCAAGCGCAAGGATGCCAAGCTGTTCGCCTATTACCTGATGCATGACTACGCCTATTCCGCGCGCTATCGCGGTGCCAACCCACCCGAGCTGGAGGCGCGCATGGCCGAATTCCGCGCCCTGATCGCCGAGGCGCTGCGCGGTGATGTGGACGAGGTTCTGGTGGTCGGGCACAGCTCTGGCGCGCATCTGTCTGTGTCGATCCTGGCTGATTTGATCCGCAAGGGGCAGGTGCCTGTGGATGGCCCGAAACTGGCGTTTCTCAGCCTGGGGCAGGTTGTGCCCATGGTTTCGTTCCTGCGTGACGCGCATCGTCTGCGGGCGGATCTGCATTACCTGTCGGCGCGCGATGAACTGGCCTGGGTCGATGTCACTGCGCCGGGCGATGGCTGCGCCTTTGCGCTGTGCGATCCGGTCAGCGTCAGCGGGGTTGCGCCGGAAAACAAACGCTGGCCGCTGGTCTTTTCGGCGCAATTCACAAAATCGCTCAGCCCCGCGCGCTGGAAGGAACTGCGCTGGCGCTTTTTCCGCCTGCATTTTCAGTATCTCTGCGCCTTTGATGCGCCGCGCGATTATGACTATTTCCAGATCACCGCCGGGCCTGTGTCGCTGGCCACGCGCTATGAAAACCGCCCGCCCTCGGCCAGCCGGATCGACCATGCCGTGTCCAAATTCACGAGCATGACGGAATGAACGCCCAGCCCCCAAAACCGGCAGCGCGGCCTGCCAAAACCTCGCTTTGGCGCTATGTGAAACTGTTCCGGCAGGACATTTTGTCGGCGCAACCGGCCAAGCTGTACCGCGCCTGGATGGCCGAATTTCGCACGCCCTTTTTCCGATCTTACCTGATGAACCAGCCCGATCTGGTCAAAACCGTGCTGAAAGACCGCCCGCTGGATTTCCCCAAATCCGGGCGCATTACAGAAGGGCTGCGGCCCCTGCTGGGGCGGTCTGTCTTTGTCACCAATGGTGCGGAATGGCAGCGGCAGCGGCGCATCATCGACCCCGCGTTTGAGGGCGGGCGGCTGCGCGAAACCTTTCCGGCCATGTGGGCGGCCAGCGTGGCGGCGCAGGCGCGCCTGAGCGCACAGGTTGGGCAAGAGGTCGAGATCGAAGAGCTGACCAGCCATGCCGCCGCCGATGTGATCTTTCGCACGCTGTTTTCCATCCCGATCGAGGACGAGATGGCGCAGGCGGTGTTTCATGAATTCCGCGCCTATCAGCGCAGCCAGCCGATCCTGAACCTTGCCGCTTTTGTCCCGGTGCCGCGCTGGATGCCGCGTTTTTTCCGGGCGGAAACCAAGCGCACGGCGAAACGCATCCGCGCCCTGATATCCGAGCTCTGCCAGCGCCGCGCGGGTGAGATCACCGCCGGCACGGCGCCCGATGATCTGGCGACCAAGATCATGACCACGCGCGACCCGCAAACCGGCGACCGGTTCAGCGCCGAGGAAATGGTCGATCAGGTCGCGATCTTTTTCCTCGCCGGTCATGAAACCAGCGCCTCGGCCCTGGCCTGGGCGCTGTATCTGCTGGCCACGCATCCCGACTGGCAGGAGCGCATCGCGCAAGAAGGCCAATCCCTGACCGGCGATTTCGCCGAGATTTCAAAATTGCGCGTCACCCGCGATGTGTTCCGCGAGGCGCTGCGCCTCTATCCGCCAGTGCCGATGATGGTGCGCGAAGCGGCCTGCCCGGAAAATTTCCGCGACCGGAACATCCCAAAAGGCGCGCAGGTTGTTCTGTCGCCCTGGCATCTGCACCGGCATGAACGTCTGTGGGATAATCCCGACGGGTTCGACCCGACCCGCTGGCAGAGCGAAAATGGCAAGACCTGCGCCCGCGACGCCTATATGCCCTTTTCCGCCGGGCCGCGGGTTTGCACGGGGGCGGGCTTTGCCATGGTCGAGGGCGTTTTGCTGCTGGCCCATCTGCTGCGCGATCTGCGCGTGTCCCCGGTGCCCGGCAAAATCCCCGTTCCCGAGGCCCATCTGACCGTGCGAGCGCGCGATGGGATCTGGCTGCGGGTCGAGCAGCGTCCCAGCCTTTAGGCAGCTTAGGGCTCCACCCTGTCAGTTCCACCTGAATCCGAATTTCGTTAGCGATAAAACGAACGGGGGCACTATCCACGGCGCAGGGTGCGCGTTATGGAAAGCGCAAATTGCTTTATTCCATGAGGATGACATGTCGCAGACGGACGGGATCTTTGAACAGCAGCTGACCCAGATGGGTGAGGGCAAGGGCTTTATCGCCGCGCTGGACCAGTCGGGGGGCTCCACGCCCAAGGCTCTGCTCCAATATGGGGTGGAAGAATCCGAATATGATGGCGAAGAGGCGATGTTCGCAGAAATCCACGCCATGCGCAGCCGCATCATCCTGGCGCCGGATTTCTCCAAGGACAAAGTGCTGGGCGCGATTCTGTTTGACCGCACCATGCGCGGCGATCTGTCGGGCAAGCCCGTGGCCAAGGCCCTGTGGGAAGATCACGGCATCGTGCCTTTCCTGAAGATCGACAAAGGTCTGGCGGACAAGGAAAACGGCGTTCAGATGATGAAGCCGATTCCGGGCCTGGAGGAGACTCTGGCCGAGGCGCGTGAATTCGGCATCTTTGGCACCAAGGAACGCTCGGTTATCCATGAGGCGAATGCCGAGGGCATCGCCGCTGTGGTTGCGCAGCAATTCGAGGTCGGCAAGACCGTGGTGTCCTGTGGTCTGGTCCCGATTCTGGAACCCGAGGTCGACATCAACTCTGCAACCAAGGCCGAGGCCGAGGACATGGTGAAAGCCGAGATCCTCAAGGGTCTGAACGCGCTGGGTGAGAACGAGAATGTCATGCTGAAGCTGACCATCCCGTCGCAGGACGGCCTGTATGACGAACTGGCCGATCACCCCCGCGTGGTGCGTGTTGTGGCCCTGTCCGGTGGCTATTCCACCGACGAGGCCTGTGACCGGCTGTCCCGTCAGCCCAAGATGATCGCAAGCTTTAGCCGCGCGCTGGCCGAAGGTCTGTCCAAGAAGCAGGACGAGGCGGCATTCAACGCGCTGCTGGGCAGCAATATCGACAAGATCTATCAGGCGTCGCTGTAAGGTGGGCGTCTGAGGGGCCCCTTGCGGGGCCCTGATGTGCCCTACCGGGCGCTTTGATGATTGCGGGATGGTGAGGTGACGGCCTTGCCATCCCGTTTTCGTTTGGCGGGAAGAGTTCGGGGGATAAGAACAAGGGGTGTTGGATCTGGGCTCACCAAGGCAAAACGCTGGTTTTGTCTCTGATCCTCCCCTCACCTGCTCCCTTTCTGGCCGCCCCCGCCCAGCGTCACAAGCACAATAGCCGTCTCCCCATTTCATGGGGCCCCTCGGCGATTCTGCTTGTGCCTCTGGTCTGGGCCGTCCCGTGCGGGTTCAGGTGACGGGCGGCTCCGAGGCAAAACCGGTTGGTGCATCGGCGAGGGTTTTGCCCGGCTCGTCCACGAAGAGGCCGGGCAGGGCGGTGAGTGTGGTGATTTGTTCCAGAGGGAAGCTGAGGAAGCTGTTGGTCGTTTCCGACCAGGCGCGGCAGGTCCAGACCCGGCCCCAATAGTCGAGTTTCAGCGGGCGCAGGTCGTGGGTTTTGTTCTCGATCGTGAGGCGAAGACGCTGGCGCGCGCGGATGGCGGCGCGGATTTTTGGCATATGGGCAAAGCCTTTGGCCGCCTCGGCAAAGGCGTCGGTGGCAAAGCCAAAGGGCGCGGGGGCGGGGCCGGTTTCCTGGGGCAAGACAGCTTCGATCTTGGCTGAGAGGCTTTGTGCGGCCTGCGCTTGTTCGGGCAGGTCTGCCGCGCCCAGCGTGGCGAGAGCCAAGTGTAGCGCATCCAGTTCTGCCTGTGTCAGGTTCAGCGGCGGCAGGGTGATGGCGGCGCGGGCGGTGTAGCCATAGCCCCGCGCGCCTTCGACCGGCACACCGGAGGCGGCGAGGGTTTCCATATCGCGATAGATCGTGCGCACCGACACGCCCAGATCCTGCGCCATGGCCTCGGCTGTGTGCAATTCTCCGTCGCGCAGGCGGTCCATCAGGGCGTATAGGCGGGATTTTCGGGTCATCGTTTCCTCTTTGAGGGGTGTATACTGACATAATCCTGACAACTGACAAGCTCATGACAAAAACAATCCTGCGCCGGGCTGTTTTGCCGCTTTTCGATCTTTGACCGCGCCATTACATATCCAAAGTGACATTCATATCGCGCGTCCCAGGCGGCGCGCCGACAAGGAGAGACCTTATGGGTATCGGAAACATTGGCCTGCCGGGCCTTCTGCTGATCGCTGTTGTTGTGCTGGTGCTGTTTGGCCGTGGCAAGATTTCGTCTCTGATGGGCGAAGTGGGCAAGGGCATCACCGCGTTCAAGAAGGGCGTTGATGAGGGCAAACAAGAGCTGGAAGACCAGGCCGCCGAAGAGGCCAAGGACGTGACCCCCGCGGACGAAAAAGACAAGGTCTAAGCTCTGATGTTCGATCTGGGCTTTGCCGAATTGCTGGTGATCGGGGTGGTCGCGTTGATCGTGGTCGGCCCCAAGGATCTGCCTGTGCTGTTCCGAAATGCGGGGCGGTTCATGGGTAAGGCGCGCGGAATGGCGCGTGAATTCAGCCGCGCGATGAATGACGCCGCCGATCAGGCCGGGGTTGCGGATGTGCAGAAGACCTTCAAAGCCGCCACCAACCCGGTGGGCACGGCGATGGACGGGGTCAAGGACGCCGCCAAATCCATGACCGAGGGGCTGGATCCCAACAGCGAGACCGGCAAGCTGTCGGCAGAGCGCGAAGAGGCCCGCCGCAAGATCGAAGCCAATGCCGCCCGTATGGCCGCCGAGCGCAAGGCGCGCGAGGCACAGGAGGCGCTGGAAAAGGCTGAAGAGCTTGAGAAAAAGCTGGTGGCCGATGCTGATGCGCCCAAAGACACCGCTAAACCCGAGGGCGATGCATGAGCGATTCCCGTGAAGAAGAGATGGATGACAGCACCGCCCCGCTGATCGAACATCTGGCCGAGCTGCGCACGCGGCTGATCCGGTCGGTTCTGGCGCTGTTTGTCGGGATCTGTGTGATGTTCATCCCCCTGCAGGGGGATTTTCTGGCCGAACATGTGTTGCGGTTCCTGCTGATCCCGATCGAGGAAACACTGCGCGCGCTGGGCGACCCGGCTCCGACTCTGCAATATACCAGCCCGCAGGAATACCTGTTTGTGCTGTTCCGCATCGGTCTGGTGTTTGGTTTTGGCATTGCTTTCCCGGTGATTGCGTTCCAGCTGTGGCGGTTCATTGCGCCTGGTCTGTACAAGTCTGAAAAGAATGCGTTTTTGCCCTTTGTCATTGCCTCTCCGGTGATGTTCTTGCTGGGCGCGACTTTTGCGCATTTTGTGGTGACCCCGCTTGCCATGGCGTTTTTCCTGGGCTTTACCGACGCGCCGTCGGTCTTTGCCAACCTGCTGTCCGGCTCTGTCGATGTGGCCGAAACCGTGGCGGTGGGGCCGGAAACGGATTCGGGGTTGAAGATCACTTTCTTTGGCAAGGTGAATGAAAGCCTGCAGACCTCGCTGGTCTTCATCATGGCCTTTGGCCTGTGCTTCCAGCTGCCCGTGCTGCTGACCCTGATGGGCAAGGCCGGGCTGGTCAGCGCCGAGGGTCTGGGCAATGTGCGCAAATACGCCATGGTGGCCATTCTGGTGCTGGCGGCGGTTGTGACCCCGCCGGATGTGATCACCCAGCTGATCCTCTTCACCGTGGTCTATGGTCTTTACGAAGTGTCGATCTTCCTGGTTGGTCGTGTCGAGAAAAAGCGCGAAAAAGAGCTGCGCGAGCAAGGTCTCTGGTTCGAGGAAGAGCCCGACACCGAAAACGATCCGATGCTCAAGGAATTTGACGAGGACGCGTCGAAGTGAGCGAGTTGGAACGGATTGCGGCGGCGCTGGAACGTCTGGCGCCGGCTCCCATGAAGGCCCCGGATTTCGACGCGGCAGAGGCCTTTGTCTGGCATGTTTCCCCGGATCATCTGGCCCCGGTGCCCCAGATCGCGCGGGTCGATCTGGACCTGCTGATCGGCATCGACCGGGCGCGCGACACGCTGCTGCAGAACACGCTGCAATTTGCCTCGGGCCTGCCGGCCAACAATGCCCTGCTTTGGGGCGCGCGGGGCATGGGGAAATCCAGCGTGGTCAAGGCGGTCCATGCCGCCTGTGTGGCCAAAGGCCATGACCTCAAACTGGTCGAGCTGCAACGCGAAGACCTGCCCTCTGTGGCACGTCTGCTGAATATCCTGCGCGGGTCCGACAAACGCTTTGTGCTGTTCTGCGATGACCTGTCTTTCAGCCATGATGACCAGCATTACAAAAGCCTGAAGGCGGTGCTGGATGGGGGCGTCGAAGGGCGGCCAGACAATGTGGTGTTCTACGCCACCTCGAACCGCCGCCACCTGATGCCGCGGGACATGATCGAAAACGAACGCGCCAGCGCGATCAACCCGTCCGAGGCGACCGAAGAAAAGGTCTCCCTGTCCGATCGCTTCGGCCTCTGGCTGGGCTTCCACCCCTGTTCGCAGGACGAATATCTGGACATGATCCGGGGCTATTGCGACCGCCACGGGGTCGAGATCAGCGATGATGACCTACGCGCGGAAGCGATCGAGTGGCAGGCCACGCGGGGCGCCCGCTCGGGCCGGGTCGCCTGGCAGTTCTTCACCGATCTGGCGGGTCGCAAAGGCGTCGCGATCCGCTAAACACACACGCGCCTGCTCTTCTTCTCTTTGGAAAAATACTCCGGGGGGTTTGGGGGGCAGCGCCCCCCAACGGATCGCCGCGCGTCAGCGCGGCGAAACCTTTCAGCCCATCACTGCAGATAAGACATCGGGTCGGTGCTGTCGAAGCCCTTACGCACTTCAAAATGCAAAAAGGCCGGGTCGCCTGATTGGACTTTGCCCAATGTCTGCCCGCGGCTGACGGACGCCCCCTTTTTCACCGTGATCCCGTCCAGATGGGTGTAGACCGTGATCAGATCGTCAGGGTGGCGGATCAGCAGGAATTTCACCCCTTCCGCTGTCGTCGAGATCGACGCAACCTTGCCCGCCGCCGCCGCCTTGACCGGCGTACCTGCGGATGCGGCAATGTCGATACCCTCGTTCCGGCCCTTGGCATAGTCGCGGATGATCCGCCCCTGAACTGGCATCAGCATCGCGGCATCGGGCGCAGCCGTCTGATCCTGACCAATATCCGCCACCGGCTTTTCTGAAACCTCAGGCTTGCTGCCTACGGCTGGGGTGACTTCCTGCGGTAAGGGGGTCGCTGCCGAGGGGGGCGTGGGCGTCGGAGATCCCGCACCGGGCAGCGGTGTTTCCTCGACAACCGGGGCCGGGCGCGCCGCCTGTTTGGTGGTCGGGATCAGCAGATATTGCCCTTCGCGCAGGCTGAATTTCGCATCCAGCCCGTTCCATTCCGCCAGCGAGCGCGGCGTGACCTGATACAGCCGTGCAATGGTAAAGGCGGTTTCGCCGCGCGCGACCCGGTGGCGGGTCGGCTCCACCCCGCTGGGCGCGTCGATCTGACGGGCCGGACGGGTGTCATCGGCGCGGTCAATCGCATTGCCAGCCAGGGTCGCCACATCCACCGTTTCCGCCGGTCGGATCGGGCCCGAACTTTCCTGCACCCGACGCGGCAGCGCCATCAGCTCGCCCCGGCGCAGCGGGTCATTGGGTTTCACGCCATTATAGCGCGCCAGCTCCTCGGCGGGCAGCCCCAGCCGCGCCGCGACCGAAGCCACAGTGTCACCGCGCCGCGCCACCGCGACCTGATAATTGGGATAGGACAGCACACCGCGTGCATCGGGCTCGGGGCGGTTTTCCGTGGCTTTCAGCGCCGCTTCGGATGTATCGACCTTGCCGCCAATCTTGCCGCGCAGATCAAAATCCATCGGCGACTGGCAGGCGCTTAGCAGGCTGACCAGGGCCAGCGCAGAAACCGTGACCTTCACAGAGGGCATGTGCATCTTGGGGTCCTCACTCGTCTTCCTCATGCGCGGCATCCCTTGTTCTCCGGGATGTCTGGCGTGGACATTTTGTTGCCGTTTACAGGGTCACTCTTTCCCCAGACCTTCGACCAGCGGCACAAAGCGCACCGGGCGCAGCTCTTCGTAATCCAGCCCGGTTTCGTGTCGCCTCACCCGGATCAGCCGCTGCACCGCATCGGACTGGCCCACAGGCACAACCATAATACCGCCAATCTTAAGCTGGGCCAAGAGCGGGCCGGGCGGGTCTTCGGCCGCGGCGGTCACGAGAATGCGATCAAACGGGGCCTGATCGGGCAATCCATGCGATCCATCGGCGGCAAAGGCCGTGATATTGGGGATGTTCAGCGCATCAAAAATGCCGCGCGCGCTTTGCACAAGGCGGCGGTGGCGGTCCACGGTGTAGACCCGCCGCGCCAGCTGGCTGAGGATCACCGCCTGATAGCCCGATCCGGTGCCGACCTCCAGCACCTTGTCGCGCGGCCCCAGTTTCAGCGCCTGCGTCATCATCCCAACCACCGAGGGCTGGGAAATGGTCTGGCCGCAGGCGATGGGCAGCGGCATGTCCTCATAGGCCCGATCCGAGAAATAGCCCTGTACAAACAGCGCGCGGTCGACCTTTTCCATGGCCTCCAGCACAGCCGTGTCCGTCACGCCTTTGGAGCGCAACGCAAACAGGAACTGCATCTTGGCTTCGGCGTCAAATGTCATGCAAAGCTGTCTTTCAGCGCGGCCAGGGCGTCATGCGCGGTCAGATCCGCGCGCATCGGCGTGACAGACACATAGCCCTCAAGGTTCATAGCAGCATCGGTGCCGGGCAGGGTGGCGATGCGCTGATTGCCGCCCTTGGCCCACAGGAACCGCCGCCCAGACGGCGCGTTATGCGGTTCGACCGAAAAACAGGTGCCAACGCGCAGCCCCTGGGCCGTCAGTCGCAGACCTTTGACATCTGCGGCCAGAACCGGGGGGAAATTCACGTTCCAGAACAGACCATAGGGCGAGTCACTTTTGAAATCGGCGCTCAGGATGCGGCGCACCACATCCACGCCAAAAGCGCCTGCGGCCTCAAACGGATCTTTGGCATCCACATTGTCCGGCCCGTAATATTGCGACATGGCAATGGCGGGCAGCCCCTGAAGCGCGGCCTCCATCGCGGCACCCAAGGTGCCGGAATACAGTGCATTTTCCGCAGAATTATTGCCCCGGTTCACGCCCGACAGAACCAGATCCGGCGGCGTGTCCTTCAGCACGTCATGCACCCCGGCCATGACGCAATCGGCGGGGCTGCCCTCGGCGGCATAGCGGCGCGGGCCCATCTGGGAAATCATCGTCGGATGGGTGTAGGAAATGCAATGGCCAACGCCGGATTGCTCAAAGGCGGGGGCCACGGTCCAGACCTCGCCCTCGGGTCCGGCCAGCTCGGTGGCGATGCGTTCCAGAACCTTCAGGCCTGGAGCGTTGATACCGTCGTCATTGGTGATGAGAATGCGCATAAGAGTGGCCCGCCAATTGCTTTTCCCCTCCCTAGGCCAAAGCCCGGCACGGGGCAAGCAAGGGCGCAAGACAGGGCCCGGTTTCCCGCGCCCCTGTTTCTTCTTGGCAAAAATACTCATGCCCCCGTTAAGGGGCGTGGCTCAGCGCAGAGAGAGCGCGCCCAGCAGGCGCTCGGCCTCGGCCTGAGGGGTGGCCAGACCGCTGCGATCTTCGCCGGGATGGAACCGGGCGCGGTTGGCGGTGGCCAGCGGCGCGGGTTCCAGCACATGCACCTGCGGGCCGATCTTGGCGGTTTCCGCCTGCCAGCTGCGCACCAGCGCGATCTGTGCCGCCTTGGTCGTGCCGTAATGGCCGTAGAATTTTTCGCCCCCATGCGGGTCGTCAAAGAACAGCGCCTGACCCGCAGCGCCCAGCAAAGGCGCGATAAAAGGGATCATGTGGCCCATGGCATCCACATTTGTGGACAGGCTTTTCTGCCAGTCCTTGGGATCCATGTGATGCACAGGGGTCAGGGGCGCAGCATGAACCGCCGTATGCGCCCACAGCGCGACAGCGCCCCAGCGGTCATGGATCGACCGACACAGATGGGCCATGGCGTCGCGATTGGTGATGTCCATCGGGGCCAGCGTGGCCTCGCCGCCCTTGGCCTTGATCCGGTCATCCAGATCCTCCAGCCCGCCCACGGTGCGGGCGACAGCGACGATGTGATACTCGGGGGCAAGCGCCTCGGCCAGGGCGAACCCAAGGCCACGCGACGCGCCGGTGATGAGGGCAAGTTTTGTCATGTGCCGGGTTTGGATCGGTTGCGCGCCAAGGTCAAGCGGGGCGCGTGTCGCAGCCAAGCATTGTGAGTATTTTCGCCAAGAAGAAACCCCGCGCGGGGGAGGAAACCGCACGGGGCCATTGATCGACTGAGGGAGGGATCAGCCGAGGATGCCGGGCCAGTTGTTCAGCCCCTTGGCGATATTGCCGGGCACGTCTTTCAGCCACAGCTCGCGGGCGCGCAGATTGGCATTCAGGTACAGTTTGCCCTCATAGATCGTCCAGGCTTCGGGCTGGGTCGGGGCCAGATAGCCCAGCGAGGCGGCGTAGGCGCAATACCCGCCAAAGACCGGCGCATAGGCGGTGGGATTGGCCTGGAACTTGGCGGCGTTTTCCGCGCTGGCAAAGCGCCAGGTCGCGCCGTTCCAGTCAACGCTATGGGCGGCTTTGCCTTTGACCGGGCCTTTTTTGTCGAAATAGGCCACAGCGTCCGACCCGTCGATGGCGATGCCGCCCTCATTATAGGTTTCGGGTTCGCGCGCCAGGGCGGGTTTGGTGGCCAGCAGCAGGGCGGGGGCGGCGAGGCCAAGGCCCAGCAGGTGACGGCGGGAAAGGGTCGGCATGATCGTGGCTCCTGATGTGCGTGTTGCTGTGTTGCACTCAAGATGGCGTCTGACGGGCCGCTGCGTAACCCCTTTCGCTTTCATGTGATTAACAGCGGCGGGGCCGTGAGGAATGTTTCAATCCTGCGCCAGATGCGGGCGGATATCCTGTCCGCAGGCGGCGTAAATGTCCAAAAGCATGTCAAAGCTGATGCCGTTTTCCTGCGCTTCGGCCAGCGGGCCGTCCTGTGCAAACAGCGCGGGGCGCAGTCTGGGATCGGGGTCCGGGCGCATGTCGCAGGCGATCGGCTCTGCGCTGTCAAACAGCGGCAGCTCATTGCACAGCCAGGAAAAACCGCCCTGAAACAGGGACGGATCGTTCTGTTCCGAGGCGTCGATATAGTCGTGGATTTTGTCGGGCTGGATGGATCCCCAGACACCGAACTGGAACTGCTCGTCGCTGCCCCGGATCGCCAGGGGCAGGGTGCAGCGGATGAACCTGTCTTCGCCCAGCCGGCACAGATCGGCAGTCAGGATGTCGTCGCCATTAACCACATTGGTCGCATTTTCGCGCGCGCCATGCGGCCACATCACCGGATGATCAAAGCCAATGTCGAAAATCCTGGAGAAGCCCATGCCGCAGCAGGGGCAGGTCCGGTTTTCATCATGCAGACGCCGCCAGCGGGCATCCAGCGCCAGAAGGCTCACTCGGCCGCCTTCATCTTAAAGCCTTTCTGCAGCATATCCGCCGGTTCCACCGGATATTCGCCCGAGAAACAGGCATCGCAATATTGCGGGCAGGCGGCGTTGCGGCCCTCGGCCTCGCCCACGGCGCGGTACAGCCCATCCAGCGAGATGAATTTTAGCGAATCCACGCCCAGATGATCGCGCATCTGTTCTTCGGACATGGTCGCGGCCAACAGCTTTTCGCGCTCGGGCGTGTCGACCCCGTAGAAGCAGGGCCAGGCGGTGGGGGGCGATGCAATGCGGAAATGCACCTCTTTGGCACCGGCATCCAGGATCATTTCCTTGATCTTGCGCGAGGTGGTGCCGCGCACAACGGAATCATCCACCAGCACCACGCGTTTGTCCCGGATCAGGGCGCGGTTCACGTTCAGTTTCAGGCGCACACCCATGTTGCGGATCTGCTCGGTGGGTTCGATGAAGGTCCGGCCCATATATTGGTTGCGGGTGATGCCCAGGCCAAAGGGAATGCCGGACTCAGCGGCAAATCCGATGGCAGCGGGGGTGCCGCTGTCGGGCACGGGGCAGACCAGATCGGCCTCGACCGCGGATTCACGGGCCAGCTCCACCCCGATCTGACGACGGGTTTCATAGACCGACTGGCCGCTGATGATGCTGTCCGGGCGCGAGAAATAGACATGTTCAAAGATGCAGAATCGCGATTGGGCCGGGCGGAACGGGTGGTGGCTTTCGACACCGTTTTCCGCGGTGATCACCACCATTTCGCCGGGCTCGATTTCGCGGACAAATTCGGCACCGATGATGTCCAGCGCACAGGTTTCCGAGCTCAGCGCCCAACCATTGTCGCCGACCTTGCCCAGCACCAGCGGACGCACACCCAGCGGATCGCGCACACCGATCAGTTTGGTCCGGGTCATGGCGACCACGGAAAACGCCCCTTCGACCCGGCGCAGGGCGTCTTCGACCCGGCTGGGAATGTCGCGTTGCAGGGACCGCGCCATCAGGTGAATGATGCATTCACTGTCCGAACTGCTTTGAAAGATCGAGCCGCGCTCGATCAGTTCGCGGCGCAGGGCGTCGGCATTGGTGATATTGCCGTTATGGGCAATGGCAGCACCGCCCATGGAAAATTCCCCAAAGAAGGGCTGGACGTCGCGGATCGCCGTCTGCCCTTTGGACCCGGCGGTGGAATAGCGCACATGTCCGATAGACAGGGCTCCGGGCAGGGTTTCCATCAGTGACTGCTTGGTGAAATTATCACGCACATAGCCAAAGCGGCGCGCAGAGTTGAACCCGCTTTCGGGGTGATGGGCAACGATCCCGCCCGCCTCCTGGCCGCGATGCTGCAGCGCATGAAGGCCAAGGGCCACAAAGTTGGCAGCATCGGCAACGCCGACGACGCCGAAGATCCCGCACTCCTCCTTTAGTTTGTCGTCGTCAAAGGGATGGGCGGGTGGCTGTTTCAGCTCGGACAAGGGCGGCTCCGAATCCTGTCAGTTTGGCTTGGCTTTCACATAAAGGCTGGCGCGGCGTATGTCACGAAACGATCACATTCCTTTTGCGATGCGTTGTCCGATCACAACCACTTGGCAAGGAATTGGCCTTAACACTGGCCTCGGTAGAGGAATGAGGGTGCCATGTTCGGTCGCAAATCAGCACAAAAACAACCTATGCGGGACGGACCGCAGAATTTTGCCGCGATCATGCGGATGATCGACAGCAGTATGGCGCGGGTGGAATTTGACCCGCAGGGGCTGATCAACTGGGCCAATGACAATTTTCTGGAGCTGACGGGCTATGCGCTGGCAGAGCTGACCGGGCGCGATCAGCCGGTGCTGCAACTGCGCGGCGGTCGGGATGCGCCGGGGGCGGACCTGTGGCAGATTGTCGGTGCGGGGCAGGATTATTCCGGTCTGGTGCCGGTTTTGACGGCGGATCACAGGGAACTCTGGCTGTTTGCCAATTTCGCACCTGTTTATGACGAAGATGGCAGATGTCGCCGGATCATGTTGCTTGCGCGCGATGCGACCGCGCGCAAGACATCCGCGGATCACCTGCGCGAGGCACTGCGCATTCTGGGCGAGGGGCGTCTGGACACGCGGATCACCCTGCCTGATGGGGTCGCACAGGATGCGGATGCATCACAGATCGCACAGACCTTCAATTCGGCACTGGCGGCGCTGGAAACCGCATTCGGGCGCACGCTGTCGACACTGGATTACCTGAATGATGACGCGCGCGAATCCGTCCTGCGCACACGTCACAGCGCCGATGCGACCCGGCGCTCGATTGAGGGCTGCCAAGACGCGACCGAGACCGTGCGCTTTGCCGGTGAGACATTGACACAACTGGCCGAAAACATCCGCAGCAACCAGGCCGATCTGCAAAAAGGGCTGGATATGGCGCGGACCGGCAGTGCCGAAATGGCGCAGGCCGCGCGTGCTGCACAGGCCATGCATGACCAGGCCTCGCGCATGGTCGAGGTGAACAGGCTGATTGACAGCGTGTCCTTTCAAACATCTCTGTTGGCGCTGAATGCCGGGATCGAAGCCGCCCGCGCTGGTCCCGCAGGGGCCGGGTTTTCTGTTGTGGCAGCCGAGATTCGCGGGCTGGCACAGCGCGCGGCAGAGGCCTCTCGCGAAATCGCGGAACATATCGCGGGCCTGACCGATCAGGTCAGCGCCGTGGTCAGCGGGGTCGAGCAGGGGGACCACTGCCTGCAGGATCTGGTCGGTGAACTGGACGGGGCCGCAGGTGGCATTGGCGGCGTGGCCGATATCGCCAGTGGCCAGGTCACGGCCCTGACCGGGGCCAGCACGACGATTGACGACATCCTGTCCGGCCTGGATGAAACCGTGAAACGCACGGAGTCTCAGGCGCGGCTGAGCTCTGAGGCGTCAGAACGCCTGCAGGATGTGACGGGTGAGATCCGAACGATGCTGGGGCAATTCGCTGTTGCAGCGCCCGACGGGGCAGCCCAACGCAGAGAGACGGCATAAGTTTTCCCAGGAAAATTTTGCCGGACATGATGCCGGGACAGACTGCGCGGGCGGATCACAAATTTCCCTCAGGAAATTTGCGCGTCCCCTGCGATCAGTTGCCGGTTGCTGGGGCATCACAGGCCCCAACCAGCTGTTCATATTGTGCGGTGATCCACCCCAGCGCCTGCTCGGGGTTTTGCTCTTCGATCCGGTCGGTAAAGCGCGAGAACACCGCCGCGCTGCGTGAATCATCCACCATGGGAATGTCCTGCGCGGTGATCACGGTGGCATAAACAAAGAACCCGATCGCCACCAGCAGCACACCGCGCGCCACGCCAAAGAAAAACCCCAGCGCCTGATCCAGCCCCCCAAGGGCCGAGCGTTGGATCAGCGAAGAAAACAGCGGCGTGAACAGCGATGTCACAACCAGCGCCACGGTGAACACCGCCGCAAAGGCCGCGATGATCGACAATTCACAGCTGTCAGACAGGAATTCGCCCACAACGGGGACTTCCTTGACCAGCGGCTGAGCCTGCGGGGCAAAGATAAAGGACAGAATCGCCGCAGCCACCCAGCCGGCAATGGCCATCGCCTCGCGCACCAATCCGCGCGAATAGGCCAAAAGCGCCGAGAGCACGATGATGACGGCAACCGCGCCGTCGACCACTGTAAAGCCTTCCATCTGATGTCCCTTCGCTGTCCCTGGCCGCGCTTTTTGCGCGTTTGCCTGTCCTGATCACCCGCGCGGGTCAGCCCGCGCCGAACACTTCGCCGACGAAAGACGCCAGATCCCCCATGCGGGTCAGCGTCATGCCACCGGTCGACCCGGCCTTGCCCCCCGTTGGCAGGATCGCCGTGGAGAAACCAAGTTTTTGCGCTTCTTTCAACCTGTTTTCACTCTGGCCGACCGGGCGTAACGCGCCGGACAGGCTGATTTCGCCGAAAACCACGGTTTCGGGCGGCAGGGCTGCGTCTTCGCGCGCCGAAAGCAGCGCGGCAGCGACAGCCAGATCGGCGGCGGGTTCGCTGATTTTCATGCCACCCGCCACGTTCAGATAGACATCCAGCCCGGCAAAGGGGATGCCACAGCGCGATTCGAGCACCGCGAGGATCATCGCCAGACGCGACCCATCCCAGCCCACGACCGAGCGGCGCGGCTGTGAATGCGGCGAGGGGGCGACCAGCGCCTGCAGCTCGACCAGCACCGGGCGTGTGCCCTCGATGCCGGAAAACACCACCGATCCCGGTGCCGGTTTGCCGCGTTCGGACAGGAACAGGGCCGAGGGGTTGGCGACCTCGGACAGCCCCGCGCCGGTCATTTCGAACACGCCGATCTCGTCGGCGGGGCCAAAGCGGTTTTTCACGCTGCGCAGGATGCGGAACTGATGGCCGCGCTCGCCTTCGAAATAGAGCACCGTGTCGACCATATGTTCGACCACGCGGGGGCCGGCGATCTGGCCTTCCTTGGTGACATGGCCGACCATGATCACCGCGCTGCCGCGGCTTTTGGCAAAGGTGGTCAGCTCATGCGCGGCGGCGCGGACCTGGCTGACCGATCCGGGCGCGCTGTCCACGGTGTCCGACCACATGGTCTGGATCGAATCGACAATGGCCAGGTCCGGGCGTTCCTCGTCCAGTGTGGTGAGGATGTCGCGCAGGCTGGTTTCGGCGGCCAGTTGCACCGACGCCCCCTCCAGCCCCAGGCGCTGGGCGCGCAGCCGGACCTGGGCGCTCGCCTCTTCGCCGCTGACATAGATGACCTTGAGGCCGGAACGGGCAAAAGACGCCGCCGCCTGCAGCAAAAGCGTGGATTTGCCGATGCCGGGATCGCCGCCCACCAGCACCGCGCTGGCGGGTACAAGGCCACCGCCCAGCACGCGGTCCAGCTCTTCCAGCCCGCTGGCGGTGCGCGGGGGCGGGGCTTCTTTGGTGGCAAGATCGGTCAGCACCATGCCTTTGCCGCGCGCCTTGATGCCTTTCTTGCCCGGCCCGGTGGACAGGGGCTTTTCCTCGATAATGGTGTTCCATTCGCCGCAGCCATCGCAGCGCCCCGACCATTTCGAAAAACTGGCCCCGCAGGACTGGCAGATGAAATTCAGGGGGGCTTTGGCCATGTGGGATACCTGCTCGGGCTGTTTTGCGCCTTTATGCCTGTGAAACCGCGCGCGGCCAATCCCGTTTCAGGCGGTGGCCCGACGGCTTTCGATCATGCCAAGCGCGATTGAGGTCAGAATGCAGGCGCTGAACAGATACAGCCCCCAGGCACTCTCGATCCGGCCTGCGCCGATCCCCTTGGCCAGAGTGATATAGACCGCGATCAGGAAAATATCCGCCATGGCGAGCTTGCCCAGCAGGTTGACCGGGCCAAGGGCGCGGCGATCCAGCCAGCCGAACTGGATCAGCGCCAGCCCGCCGGTTTTCAGCATCGGCGCCACCAGCGCGAAGAGCGTGACCAGAAGGGCAAGGAAGATGTCGCTGGACCAGAGGCTTTGCAGACCCGAGATCACGCTGATTTCGGACAGGCCGAAAAAGGGCAGCAGCCCGGCGCGCATCAAAGGGGCGAACCAGGACAGCGGGTATATCAGGAACAGGGCAAGGTTCAGCCAGCGCATGAGGGGCAGATGGGCAGGGCGGGCGGCAAGATCAACCAAACCAGTGCCAAATTCCCAGCAGGCTGACAAAAAGCCCCAGATGCGTCCAGTCAAGCCAGCGCCAGCGGGCGCGCGGGATCAGGGACGAGATCAGGAAGATCACCGATGGGACAATCAGCGCGGTGAGGCTACCTGCCCCGGCGGTGATCCGGGCAAGCTGTCGATACAGCGCGCTGTCGCCCTGACCCAGCGCCGGGGCGAGTGCCGTGAACAGCGCGCCGCTTGCCAGCGCCAGCGCAATCAGCGCAGGCCAGCGCGCCAGTCCGGGGCCTACGACGACCCGCGCCGCCGCCAGCAGCGCCAGCAGCAGCGGATAGGCATAGGTTTTGAAATAAAGCACGTTCACCAGAACCGGATCGGGCTGGAACAGCATCAGCGCACGGCCTCGATCGGGCCGGTGGCGCGGCCCGCGATGAATTGATCCAGATAAGGATCGCCGCTGTGATCCATATCCGCCACTGCTCCGGTCCATTGGATCAGCCCGTCATGCAACATGGCGACATTGTCCGCGATGGCGCGCACGCTGCTCATGTCATGGGTGATGGTCATGGCGGTGGCGCCCATCTCGGTCACGATTTCGCGGATCAGATCGTTGATCACCCCGGACATGATCGGATCCAGCCCGGTGGTCGGTTCGTCAAAAAAGATGATCTCGGGCTCGGCGGCGATGGCGCGGGCCAGGCCGACGCGCTTTTGCATCCCGCCGGACAGTTCCGCCGGGAAGCGATCCGCCACATCGGGTTTTAACCCCACCCGGCGCAGCTTTTCTATAGCGATGTCGCGGGCTTCGGATTTGGGGCGTTTCAGACTGCCGCGCAGCAGGCGAAAGGCGACATTCTGCCAGACCGTCAGGCTGTCAAACAGCGCCGCGCCCTGAAACAACATGCCGAACCGGGCCAGAAAGGCGTCGCGCTCGGCTTTGCTGACATCCTGCCCGTCCAGCGTGATCAGCCCGGAAACGGGGGTAACAAGCCCCAGCACGGATTTCAGCAGCACAGATTTCCCGGTACCCGACCCGCCGATGATCACCATCGACGTGCCGCTGTCGATAGTCAGGTCCACACCGCGCAGCACGCGGTTTTCACCAAAGGTCTTATGCACCTTGTCGAGCTGGATCATCTTGTGCCCTCCGGGCCCTGTTCTGTCACGCGCTGCGGGCTCATAGCGAGAAAAACGCCCCGGTCAGCAGGAAATTCGCCGCGAGGATCAGCACCGCCGCCGCCTCGACCGAGGATTTGGTCGCCCGGCCCACGCCCTGCGCGCCGCGCCCGGAATTCATTCCGAAATAGCAGCCCATCACCGCGGCGATGGCACCGAACACGCCGCCTTTGATCAGCGAGGAAATCACATCCAGCGGTTCCAGGAAATCGACCGTGTTTTTCAGATAGGCCGCGGCGTTGAACCCCAGCGACCCGGTGGCCACCACGTAACCTCCCAGAATGCCGATCACATCGCCCACGCCCACCAGCACGGGCACCACCAACAGCGCGGCCAGAATGCGCGGCGCGGCGAGGTATTTCATCGGATGGGTCGATAGGGTGACCAGCGCGTCGATCTGCTCGGTCACTTTCATCGTGGCGATTTCTGCGGCAATCGACGATGTCACCCGCGCCGCGATCATCAGCCCCACCAGAACCGGCCCCAATTCGCGCACCATGCCAATGGCGACGATCTGGGGCACCACCGCTTCGGCGTTGAAGCGCGCGCCGCCCGCATAGATCTGCAGCGCCAGCGCCCCGCCGGTGAAAATCGCGGTCAGCCCGACCACGGGCAGCGACAGCCAGCCGATCTGTAACAGCGCCGTCAGAAATTCGCGCCCGTAAAAGGGCGGGCGCAGCACATGGCTGACCCCGGAGGCCGCAAAGATCGCCACCCTCCCCATGGCCGCCAGCGCGCCCAGAACCGCCGCGCCCAGCCTGCCCAGAATGGCAAACGGGCTCATGTCAGGTAGGTCCGGTCATAGCGATGGCCCAGCGAGGTCAGGATTTCATAGCCGATGGTCCCGGCCCAATCCGCAACGACATCCACCGATTGCATATGGCCCAGCAACGTCAGAGAGGCAGGATCGCCATTCAGCGCGCTGACATCGACGGCGATCATATCCATGGAAATCCGCCCCAGCACCTTGCAGCGCGTGTCCTCAGACCACAGCTGCGCCTGCGGCCCCATGGCGCGGATCACCCCATCGGCGTAGCCTGCCGCGATGGTGGCCACACGGGTCGGGCTCTGGGCGATGAAATTGTTGCCGTATCCGACGGATTCGCCGGGCGCGACCTCGCGGATCTGGATCACCGGAATATCCAGCGTCACCACCGGCTTGGCGTCCTCAAAAGGCAAACCGCCATACAGCCCCACACCGGGGCGCGTGACGTCAAAATGATAATCCGCACCCAGCAGGATCCCCCCGGTCGCCGAGAGCGAGCGCGGCGCGTCGATCCCATCGGTCATCTCGTGGAACGCCTGCAATTGTTGGGCATTCATCGGGTGGTCTGGCTCATCCGCGCAGGCCAGGTGGCTCATGATCAGGGTTGGGTTCTGCGCCAGCGCAATGTCGCGCAGGGCCCCCCATTCGGCGGGCTCCATTCCCAGACGGTTCATGCCGCTATCAAGCTGGACGCCAAAGGGCGCGCCGGGCAGGGCCTCGACCTGGCGCAGCATCTGGTCGATGGAATTGATCATCGGCGTCAGCTGTGCATCGCGGATCAGCGCCGTGTCGCCGTCCATATGGCCGGAAAACACGTTGATTTCGGGGCCAGATCCCAAGGCATCCCGCAGCGATGCGCCCTCTTCGCAGCTGGCAACAAAAAAGCGCCGCGCGCCTTCATCGGCCAGCGCCAGAGCAACCTGATTTGCGCCCAGCCCATAGCCGTCGGCCTTCACAACCGCGCCGGTTTCGCTGTGGCTTTTGGCGGCGAGGGCGCGCCAATTCGCGCGCAGGGCCGCAAGATCAATGGTAAGTTTTGCCTGTGCCATAGGGCTTTTTTGCAGGTGGGCGTCTGGGGTCAAGGGGAAATGCGGGGCATCGGGCGGAAAGCCTGTGCTGTCGCTTGTCCGAACGCGTGTCGCGCGCTAGCTATCGGCACGATCCGCATGGCGCGGCAAAGGGCAGGGGGCGCAATGCGCGAAGATCTGAAACTGGAACTGCAGCTGTTCGGTCTGGCGCTGCAGTTTATGACGCGGCTGCCGATCCGGTGGGATCTGCCTTATTCCGATGATCTGGCCCTGCGCGCGGCGAAATATTACCCGCTGGTGGGGGCCGTTGTCGGGGGCTTGGGCGCGCTGGTCTATGTGCTGGCCTCTATCGGCCTGTCCTCGCTTCCCGCGGCATTGCTGGCGGTTGCGACAACCGTGATCCTGACCGGCGCCTTTCACGAAGACGGTCTGGCAGATGCCGCCGACGGGTTGGTCGGAGGGGCGTCGCGGGACCGGGCGCTGGAAATCATGCGGGATTCGCGGGTGGGCAGTTACGGGGCGCTGGCGCTGGTCTTGATGATTGGGCTCAAGGTCAGCCTGTTGGCAGAGCTCAGCGTTTGGCAGGGCGCGATGGCCCTGATCGCAACCCATGTTCTGGGCCGCATGGCGGCGGTGCATGTGATCGCGACCACGCGCTATGCACGATCCTCCGGGATGAAATTCGCCATTCCGCGCATGACCCGCGATGGCTATCGCGTGGCGCTGGCAACCTCGGTTCTGGCGCTGATCCTGTTGGTGGTGTCGCTGGGGCTGGGCGCGGCATTGGCGGCGTTTTCCGGCGCGGTGCTGTTGGCGCAGGGAATGCGCTATTACGCGTTACAAAAGCTGGGCGGATACACTGGCGATATATTGGGAGCAGTTGAACAAATGGGAGAATTGGGTGTTTTGCTGGCAGTGGCGCTGTGGCTATGATTTTGCTGCGCCACACCACCCCTGCCGACGCCGCAGGCCTGTGCTACGGCATGACCGATCTTGCCCTGGCCGACACATTCGAAGAGGAGCTGCAACAGGTGCTGCAGTCATTACCACAGGTCACGTCTGTTCTGTGCTCTCCGCTGTCACGATGCCGTATTCTCGCAGAACGTATTTCAGTTCATGCATCGCTTGAACTATCCGTTTCAGATCACTGGAAAGAAATGGATTTTGGGAATTGGGAGGGTGTCCCGTGGGGCGACATCCCCCGCCATGAACTTGACGCCTGGGCCGAGGATTTTCACCATTTTAACGGTCATGGCGGCGAGAGCGTAGATCAGCTCGCAACCCGTATTCAGACCGCGATAGAGACCACGCCCAAAGGGGCGTTGGTCGTCACCCACGCGGGATGTATCAAGGCGGCAAAGGCGCTGAGCGGCGACCCGGAGGGCTGGGACGCCCGTCCGGCATTTGGTTCGTTTAACGTGATTTAATTTCACAAATCGAACATTTTCGCCTTTCGCAGCGGTCCCGTTAAAACTCTTCGTCAGCGCCCTGCTGCCACGGTTTGACAAGGTTGCCAAAGCGGGTGAACTGGCTTTCAAAGCTCAGCTCGACAGTGCCAATCGGGCCGTGACGTTGCTTGCCAATGATCACTTCGGCCTTGCCATGCAGGCGGCTCATGCGCTCCTGCCAGGCGGCCATTTCGTCCAGACGGTCGTCAGACGGCTTTTCCCGCTCCGCGTAATATTCCTCGCGGAACACGAACATAACCACGTCGGCATCCTGCTCGATCGAGCCCGATTCTCGCAGGTCCGACAGCTGGGGCCGCTTGTCGTCCCGGCTTTCGACCTGACGCGACAGCTGGGACAGGGCGATCACAGGGATGTTCAGTTCCTTGGCGATGGCCTTCAGGCCCATCGAAATTTCCGCGATTTCCTGCACCCGGTTGTCGGCGGTGCCGCGCAACAGCTGCAGATAGTCGACGATGATCAGATCCAGCCCGTGGGTCCGTTTCAGGCGCCGCGAGCGTGCTGCAACCTGGCTGATCGGCAGGGCAGGCGTGTCGTCGATAAACAGCGGGCAGGCCTCCAGCTCCTTTGCCGCTTCGACAAACCGGCGGAACTCGCCCTCGTCCATATCCCCCTGACGGATCTTGTGGCTGGAGATCTCCGACGCCTCGGCCAGGATCCGCCCGGCCAGCTGTTCGGCGCTCATTTCCAGGCTGAAAAAACCCACAACGCCGCCCTCAAGCGCGCCCACAGACCCATCCGGCATCTCGCCCTTTTTATAGGCTTTGGCGATGTTGAAGGCGAGGTTGGTCGCCAGCGAGGTCTTCCCCATCGACGGACGACCGGCCAGGATCAGCAAGTCGGATTTGTGCAAGCCGCCCAGCTTTTTATCCATATCAATCAGACCGGTAGACACCCCGGCCAGCCCACCTTCGCGCTGATAGGCGGCATTGGCGACATTCACGGCCTCGGTCACGGCCTTGAGGAAGGACTGAAACCCGCTTTCAGTTTGCCCCTGTTCGGCCAGCTTATACAGCGCCTGCTCCGCCTCGACGATCTGTTCACGCGGTTCGGAGGCAACATCGACCTTGGCCGCCTTGTCCGCAATGTTGCGCCCCAGCGAAATCAGATCGCGCCGCACCGCCAGATCATAGATCATCTGGGCATAATCGCGCACCGCAAAGCTGCTGACCGCGCTGGCCGCCAGACGCGCCAGATAGGCCGGGCCACCCAGTTCCTTCAGGCCCTCGTCATCCTCCATAAACGCCTTGAGCGTGACGGGGCTGGCAAGGTTGTTCTTGGCAATGCGCGCGGCGGCGATTTCATAAATCCGCTTGTGCACAGGGTCAAAGAAATGATCGGCAGTGATGGTCGAGGCCACCCGGTCAAACACATCGTTATTGGTCAGGATCGCGCCCAGCAGCTGCTGCTCGGCCTCGATGGAATGCGGCATGGTTTCGGCCGCTTCGACCTGGACACCGGTTGGATTGATTGTCGTCACTTCATTCATCTGATGTCCCCCGCCTGCCTTGGCGCGTGTCTTAACAAACCCGGTGCGGGCTGCGCAAAATGTATATTTCTGGGGATAAGGCAGGGATAAATCCCAGGCCGTCCAGTTGCGCCATGCCCACAAGATATTGGCGCGCCAACAGGCGCGCCGTCAATATTTTGTTGATTGGGAAGGGCGCGCCTTGGCTTACACAGCGCGCGCAGCCCGCCAGCCATGCGGATCCTTAAGAAAGGCTTCCACTTCGCCCAGCACACCTGCATGTTTTTCAGGCGCTTCGGCCAGAACTTCCCACCAGGTGCACAGATGATGCAGCGACACACCATGATCGCCCAGGGTTTTGATCGTCTCAGGGAAGATGCCGTAATAGAAAATCACGGCAGTATGCGCGCATTCCGCACCGGTCTCGCGGATCGCATCAACAAAGGACAGCTTGCTGCCGCCGTCCGTTGTCAGATCCTCGACCAACAGCACGCGCTGCCCTTCGCTCATGGCACCCTCAATACGCGCGTTCTTGCCATAACCCTTGGGCTTTTTGCGCACATAGGTCATGGGCAGGCCCATACGCTCAGCCACCAACGCCGAAAACGGAATGCCCGCAGTTTCGCCGCCCGCGATATTGTCGAACGCCTCGAACCCGGCATTGCGCATCACCGTGACCGTCAGAAAATCCATCAGGGTCGAGCGGATCCGCGGGAAAGAGATCAGCTTGCGGCAGTCAATGTAAACCGGCGACAGCTGCCCGGAGGCCAGCTTGAACGGCTCGTCCTGCATGAAATTCACCGCCTCGATTTCCCACAACATGCGCGCGGTCAGGCGGGCCATTTCTTCGGCGGTGGGATAGGTCGAGGGGATCATGGGCAGCATCCTTGTCTGATCATCGGCAGGGCGCGCGGCCCCTGTTTCTTCTTGGTCCAAATACCTCCGGGGGAGTCCCGAAGGGACGGGGGCAGAGCCCCCTTACTCGACAACCCGCCAGTGCAGCGGCATCATCGGGTCAAACACCGTCACCGGGCCTTCGACCGTGTCGATATGCGCGGGGTAGTCCACAGGCGCGCCTTTTTCCAGCACGATCTGCGACTCGTTCGGCGGCAGGCGGTAGAAACGCGGGCCGTTCAGGCTGGCAAAGCCCTCCAGCTTGTCCAGCGCGCCATCCTGTTCGAACACTTCGGCCAGAATCGACATGGTGTTGGTGGCGGTGAAACACCCGGCACAGCCGCAGGCGTTTTCCTTCAGGTGATCCAGATGCGGCGCCGAATCGGTGCCAAGGAAGAAACAGGCATCGCCCGAAGTCGCCGCCTCGCGCAGCGCCAGCCGGTGCTCTTCGCGCTTGGCCACGGGCAGGCAGTAATAATGCGGCTTGATCCCGCCCACCAGAATGGCGTTACGGTTGATCACAAGGTGATGGGTGGTGATCGTCGCGCCCAGATCCTCGCCGCCCGAGCGCGCGTAATCCACGCCCTGCGAGGTGGTGATATGTTCCATCACCACACGCAGACCCGGAGTATTCCGGCGCAGCGGGTCCAGAACCGTGTCGATGAACACGGCTTCGCGGTCGAAAATATCCACATGGGAATCAACCACTTCGCCATGGGTGCACAGGGGAATGCCCGCTTCTGCCATGGCCTCAAGCACCGGGCGCACCTTGTCGAAATTGCGCACACCAGAGGCGGAGTTCGTCGTCGCCCCCGCAGGATACAGCTTCACCGCGGTGATGATCCCGTCGCGATGCGCCGCCACCAGATCCGCGGGATCGGTATCTTCGGTCAGGTACAGCGTCATCAGCGGTTTGAAATCCGCGCTCTCAGGAATCGCGGCCAGAATGCGATCGCGGTACGCAGCAGCCTCGGCGCCGCGCACGACAGGGGGCACAAGGTTGGGCATGATGATCGCGCGGCCAAAATGGCGGGCGGTTTCGGGGGTCACGGCACGCAGCATCTCGCCATCGCGCAGATGCAGGTGCCAATCATCGGGGCGGCGCAGGGTCAAACGGTCCATGCGGGCCGGTTAGCACGGGGCGCGCGCGGGCGCCAGTGCGTGGTTAGTCTTTGCCCTGTTCGGCCTGTGCCTCCAACTGGGTCAGGCGACGGCGGAAGCGTGGGGCGTTCATGCGGCTGACCACGTTTTTGCACAGCATATGCGCCAGTTGGGGGCGGTCCTGCCCGTCCAGGCGGGCCAGCAATTTGCGCAAATAGGGCGGGTGTTCCCGGCGCGCGCGCAGCAGCTGCGCAAATTGGACGGGCTCCAGCGTATCCTCGGCCACCCCGGCCAGAATCGATGGCAGAACATCCAGCATCATCAGATCGCTTTGCAGCGCGCCCCCCATAAAGGGCAGGCGATAGCGCGTCACATTGGGACGCCCGAACAGAGCGGAATGCATCGCATCCAGATGTTCATACGGATCATAAAGCACATAGGCGCGCTGTGCCGCATCCAGCATATCGGGCGCATAGCCATAGCGGCTGGTGAAATCCATGCGGCGATGTTCGGAAAACCGGTCATCCCATTCCGTCACACGGGGATCCAGCGTCGCCTGCGGTTGCAGCATCAGCACCCGCGCGCCGGGGGCCGCGACCGAATAGGCCGCCGCCGCATAGCCGCAGGGGCCTGCGCCGTAAAACACCACATTGTCAAATTCGTCAAAGAAACCATCATCTTGCAGCTGGTCAAAGAATTCATAGACTTTGGGGTCGCGGAACCAGGTATCGCCATGGGACAGCACCGCAAGGTTGGACCAGCCGCGCTGCGCCACCATGTCAAAGCCAAATGGCGTGCGGGTGGGCGACAGCGCCTCGATCCCCGGCATGGTTTCGAAACTGACCAGCAGGGTGTCACCCTCTTCAACGCAGATCCCGGCATGTTTGCGGCCCAGCGGTTCGGCAAAGCCGCGCTCTTCGCCCAGGCGGCGCAGCTCCATCAGCCAATCGCCGCGTTTAAAGCCCGTCATATCGGGGGGGAAACTGTTGCTACTGGCGGCCATGTGCTGCGGTCCTCATTACGGCGTCGCATCCAGACGCAGGTCGGAATGCGGGTTTGTTCGCCAGAATAGCCGCGATTTCAGGCCAAATTGTGTAAAAGACGCGGCAATCCTGCGGGTCAGCCGTCTGATTTGCCTTTGGACAGGGCAAATTGCGTCAGAAACTGCGCCGCGCCTTTGCTGATCGGGCGCGAGGGGGGCGTCATCAACAGGCGGGAAAACAACGCGCGGTTGGGCTCTTCCTGCATTAGGGAGACAAAGCGGTCGCGCCGCCAGTTCACGGCCTGCTGGTGCAGATGGGCCAGCGCCCGGTCTTTGGCAAAACCCGCGCGGTGTTCGGCGGCCCGGTCCGCAAGGGCGAGGATGGATTTGTCCTCTTCCACGCACCAATTGCGCTCGACCCAGTAATCCATGCCCAGCACGTCGTCGGCATGTACTGCGCGCCCGCGATCGGCCTTGAGGATATAGCTTTCCATCGCCCCCAGCGGGTAGTGATTCAGCTGCGCCAGCGCATAGTTCGACCGACCATAGGGCGAAAACACCTTTTGCGTCAGAAAGCTGTCCCCAAGCGCACGGCCTTCGCCATCAAACCATTGCGCCTGCGGCAGCCGCCCTTTGTCGGGCGAGCGCGGGCGGTGCACGCCCAGCTTTCCATAGATCCCGTCATTGCGATACAGCGTCTTGAACATCGAGGCGCGCCAGGGCCAGTGCATCACCGCAGGCGCGGCCATGGTGAATTGCCGGGTCAGCGGCACATCCTGATATTGTGCCACGCCGCCATTGCCAAACAGCCGCCAGGTCAGCGTGATGGCCGTGGCCTCGGGCAGGGCACTGATCAGCGCGGGCAGGGTCCGGTCGCCCACATGCACATTGACAAATTCGTCGATATCCAGCGCCAGCAGCCAGTCGGCATTCTGCACGGCGGCGCAGCGATCCGCCAATTTCAGCCCGGTGAACTGCACACCCGCGCCCTCATATGGGCCATCATTGCGGATATGCGTCAGCCCGCCCAGCTCGGCCAGCCGGTCCAGCATCTGATCCGTGCCATCGTCGCACTCATTGGACAGGGCAACAACGTGATCCACCCCGCAGGCGCGATGGTGGGCGAGCCAATCCAGCAGAAAGGCACCTTCGTTTCGGACGCAAAGAACGGCGGTGATGGTCATGGTTTACCAGGCACGGCGAAAGGTGACGACCTTGCCCTCAGACGCCTTTGGGAAATAGGTCAGCCCGCCGCGATGCATGGCGTCAAACACCGCGCGCACGCCGCTGGGGCCGATCCATTGCGGGTGCAGCTCGATGATGGCGGCGCGCAGGCCCGACCAGTCGCCGGCGGGCAGCAGATCGGACTCGGCCCCCTCGATGTCGCAGACCAGAATATCGGGGGTCAGATCGTCGATCACCGGGGCAATCGCGTGCTGATCAATCGACACTGTGTCGACAACCGTATCGGGTTCGGCGTCGTAATCCATTGAAGAGGCAAGGAAGTTTTCGCGGATGTGAAACGGCACCGGGGCGCCGCCCGCAGGGGTCAGCAGCGCGTTGCGCAGATCCACATTCGCCACGCCATTGGCGCAATGCACCTTGGTGATAAAGGGGATCAGGCTGGGATTTGCCTCATAGGTCACAACCTTGGCGACCTTTTTCTTGACCGAGAGCAGCGTGGACATATAGCCAATGCCGCCGCCAAGTTCGAGCACCCGATCCCCTTCGCGCACCACGCGCATGACGGCATCGCATTCCTTGCGCTCATAAGTGCCATTGCGCAGATCGCCGCGGATCCGGCCGGTGGTCAGCTGCGGATGTTTGGGGATTTTCAACCCGCGCGAGCGAATGAACGGGCGGGGTTGTTTTGCATCGGGCGTCTGCGCGGCCTGAATGCGGCGGGCCAGATCCCGCGCGGCGTCTTCGGATTGGGGGTTTGGCGCTGTCTGATCCGGCATGTTCAACTCTCCATATCCAGGGCCAACGCATAGGCGACCCGCTCTGTCTCTGTCAGTTTCATGGTCAGCGCGCGCTGATACAGCTCTTCGAATTCTGGGTTGGCGTGCAGTTCATCGGCCTTGGCGCGGTGCCAGTCCAGCCCTTTTTGATGCCATTTCGCCAGCTCGGGATCGGATTTCAGCTGGGCCAGCTCGGCATTGACGCGGGGGACATTGCGTTTGATCGTAATGTCGCGGTGATCGCACCAATCCATGCGCACCCAATAGTTCAGCCCGATATTGCGATCCACATGCAGAGCGCGGCCACGCTGGCGTTTGATCAGGAAGCTTTCGGCGCTGCGCAGCGCGTAGTGGTTCAGCTGGATCAGGTCGTAGCCAATTGTTTTCTTTGAGTTTCGCCAGCCATTCTTGATCGCCTCGCCGGTCATGTCCTGCCCCGATCCATTGACCCATCTGACGCGATCCTCAAAGCCGTCGACCAGCTTGTTGGGCCGGTGGCAGGACATTTTTCCATAGGCACCAATATTGCGGAACATGGTTTTGAACCCCCAGACCGTGTGAGGTTTGGGACAGTATTTTGGCGCGCAAGCGTCGAACTGGTCGATCACCAGCTGGTCGTCCAGCCGGGCAATCCCATTGTGACCAAACAGTCGCCAGGTCATGGCGACATTGGTGGCATCGGGCGCGGCGGCAAAGAAATCGTCCAGCGTGCCATTGCCGCAGCGGATATTCATGAACTCATCCACGTCGATATGGATCAACCAATCGGCATTGATCACCACCTCTTCGCGCAGGGCGTTGTTGAGGGCGTGCTGCTGGGGGGAATTGCCGGACCAATTGTTGTTGTCGCGGTGTTGCAGCACGCCAAGCGCCTGCAAACGATCCAGAATTTCCGTTGTGCCGTCTTCGCAGCCATTGGTGTAGATCAGGAAATGATCCACCCCGATGGCGCGGTGATAGGCGACCCATTCCAGAATATAGGGCGCCTCGTTCTTCATGCAGGCGACGATGACGCGGCCAGAGCGGCCCTTGGGCAGAATGCGCGGCGGGGCGGCGGGGTAGGCGGCGGCCAGTTCTGATTCATTCACCCGGCCCAGCCGGTTATGCGGCGCAAAGATCGACCCTTGCAGGCGTTGGAAATTCTGCTTGGCCAGAGGCGGCAGCAGATCCTGCGCCTGCGGGCTAAGCGCGGCGTCCAGATCGCCCTCGGGCGCGGCCTCGGCGGCTTTTTTCGCCTCGCGCGTGGCCTGTTTGATGCGCCATTCATTGGCCAGCAGGTACTGGGTGGCACGAAACCCGCCTTGGGGGGCCGGTTCCTGCCAGTCTTCCAGCGGCGTGTCGGGGGCCATTGCCTCCCGCGTCAGGCCGGGGTGTTCTGCGATCAGGTCGTTGATATCGTTTTGGAAATGCTGTGACAGGCGGTGCAGGCTGCCTGGCGCAACAGGATCGCCAGTCAGGCGGATTTCGCCCAGCAGACGCCGCCAAAGCGGGCGCGGCAGCACCGCCTCGCGCCGCCCCAGATAGCGCAAAAGCACGTCATTCATGCGCCGCGCGCGGCTCATCCACAGGGCAGAGGGCTGCTGCGGTAGATCCTCGGCGTCTGATTTGCCGATCTGGCCGTCCAGCCCCAGCGCCATACGCACCAGTTCCGCGCCGTTCTGGGAATAAAGACCGGCAAGGTCGAGATCGTGAAACCGCATGGTGCCAGTGCCAAAAATGCCGTCCCAAGCGGCCTGCATCTGTTTGAAGTCCAGCCAGAAACAGGCACCCTGTGTTTCGGGGAACAGCCCGCGATCCGGCAGCCCACGGGGCCAGGATCCCAGCGCAGCGGCGCGGAAATTGCCCTTGTCCAGCAGCCCCAGTTCCAGCGAAAGCGGCCGCATCCGCCCCTCCAAAACCTGCGTCCCGTAGCGCCGCGCCAACATACGGGCCGGGTCGTCCAGATGAGCCAGGATGCTGATGTCTCTGGAAAATTCTGACAGCAACGCGTGCAGCCGCTGATATTCGCCTTTGGCTACCAGCGAAGTGCCCAGCTGATGCGCCGAAAGCACCAGCAGCTCGGGCTTTTCCTTGTCGATCTCGCGGGCCAGCGCGCTGCGCGTATCCTCAAACAGGCGGGCCTGTGCAGCGGCGGGACCATAGCCGCGATTGTGGCGCAGGCTGTCGATGCGCGCGGGGTCGGTCACCGACATGAACAGCCGCGTGTGATTGCGCCCGCCGGGGCTGCGCGCATACAGAACGCCCTGATCGGCCAGCGCGCCGCGTTTGTCGGCCAGAATGCGCTGAAACCGATCCGCGCCCGCGCCATCGGGGCCGATATGCAGCAAAATCCGCATCAGTTTGCCTTTTCTTCACGGGGCAGCCGGTCGGGGTTCGCATTGGCCCGCCCCCACCAGGGCAGATCGCGCCCGATATGTGCGGCCAGCCGGTCACGCGCGTCTTTGTCGGCCATGGGCAGTTCCAGATAGCGCGGATCATCGCCAAACACATCGCGCAGCATGGCGTAATGGCCCTCGATCCAGCGGATCAATTCGTGATCCTCATGGCCAAACCCGTGGGGCAGGCCGGGGATGGTGCCCGCGGGCAGGCGGTCTTCGCCCAGATTGTTCCAGCGTCGCATGGATTTTGCGATGTCTGCAGCGGGCCGCCATGTGGCGACAAACAGCATTTTGGGCCGGGCAAGCCGCATCGCTTTCAGCAGGGCATAATCGCATTGCGGCCACAGGCTGGCCTCGCCCTTCAAGACGCTGATTTCGGTCAAAGCATCATAGAAATCAATGTTCTGGAACGGATCGCCGCTGGCGAAATAGCCCAGATACATCTGCCGCGCGATGAAGGTGCCGCCAAGGCCCGGTTCGCGCGTGTAGATCCGGCGCACCTTGTGATCCGCCGCGCGCCAGCCTGCGGCCTCCAGCGCGGTGGCCAGAGTCGTCGTGCCGGATTTCGGCAGGCCCAGATTGACCAGTTTCACACCGCGCATCAGGCCAGCACCCCCAGCTCTGCCATCAGCTCTGACTCGCCCGGAGGATAGGGGGGCAGGGCGCGCAGATGGTCGCGCATTTCCTGATAGGCGGGTTGCTGCAGCAGCGCATCGCGCCGCGCCTCGTGCCGCGCCACACATAGCGCGTGCAGGCGGGCGATTTCCGGGTCATCCTTCAGATCCGCCAGGGCATTTTTCAGCGAAGGCAGATAGCGCAGGATGCTGTCGTCGCGCAGTGCGCTGTCATTGCGTTCGCGCCAATAGGTGTCGTCAAAGGCGCGGTTCTCGCGGTTCACATCGCCGCGGTCATTCTTGACCAGATAGCTGTCGAGCGAGCGCAGCGCGTAATGGTTCAGCGTGGCAAAATCGCGCGCGCCCTTGGCGGGGAATTTGCGGATGCGCTTCTGGCTCGCCGCAATGTGGAACCTATGCGGCACCTTGCGCCCCGACCCATCGGTCCACAGGGGGCGCTGTTCCTCGGCCAGGCTGTCGCGAAAAAACGGACGATGGGCACCGTAATACCGCAGCGGAAAATCCTGCCGGATCAGGGTTTTGACCTCGATCGCGGTCTGATCACACCACAGATCGGGATTGTGGCTGTGCAGGAATTGGCCAATCACCGGCGCGTCGGTAAACGCCTCCACCCCGTGATTGGCAAAGAACTGAAATGTCACGGAAATCGCCTTTGGGTCGCCACAGGCCTGGATCAAATCCGGGATCCTGTGATCGCCCACATGGATGTTCAGAAACTCGTCCACATCGGCGATCCAGACCCAATCGGCGTTTCGCACCAGATCCAGTTTTGAGGCATGTTTCAGCGCCTCCATCTGGTAATTGCGCCCCTGCGCCGGGTTGGGCAGATGCACCACCCCGCCACGCGCCGCCAGCGCATCCAGCAACAGATCGGTCCCATCACTGCAATCATTGGAATAAAATAGCAAATCCGTGACACCCAACAACCGATTGAAGGCAATCCATTCCAGCAGGAACGGGCCTTCATTCTTTACACAGGTCACTGCGGTTATGCGCATATCCACGCCTCCGCTTTGCTCAGGGACATTCTGCTCGTCCTGTTGGGGGCAGTTCTCTGTCCCGCATATTGGTTGACGAATCATGACAATTCGCCGCCCCAAGGTCAACGTGGCCGCAGGAATTGTCCGCCAACTGCGACTTAGGGGCTATTGACCGCACCCAGACCACAAGGCACCAAACCAGAGCAAGGAGAAAGCCATATGCACATTCCCAGCTCGATTGACGCGCTGCAACACGGTTTGGACGAAACCGGCTATGTCTGCGGGCGGGCCCTGGCCACCGTCGCTTTTCTGTCGTTGAAACTGGGCCGCCCCCTGTTTCTTGAAGGCGAGGCCGGTGTCGGCAAGACCGAGATCGCCAAAGCCCTGTCCGCCATGCTGGGCCGCCGCCTGATCCGCCTGCAATGTTACGAGGGGCTGGATGCGGGGTCCGCCGTCTATGAATGGAACTTTCCGGCGCAGATGATCGCCATCCGCACTGCCGAAGCGCAAGGCGGCGCAGATCGCAGCGCCCTGAACGCAGAACTGTTCAGCAAGGATTTCCTGATCGAACGCCCGCTGCTGCAGGCCATGCGTCCCGATGAAAACGGTGCCCCGATCCTGCTGATTGATGAGTTGGACCGTACCGATGAACCGTTCGAGGCCTTCCTGCTCGAAGCGCTGTCGGATTTTCAGGTCACAATCCCCGAAATCGGCACGATCAAAGCGCCCGAACCGCCCATCGTTATCCTCACTTCCAACCGCACGCGCGAAGTGCATGACGCGCTGAAGCGCCGCTGCCTCTATCACTGGGTCGATTACCCGCAATTCGACCGCGAGCTGGAGATCCTCCACGCCCGCGCCCCCGAGGTGTCCGAAACCCTGTCCCGCCAGATCGTCGCCTTTGTGCAATCTCTGCGCACCGAAGACATCTTTAAGAAACCCGGCGTGGCGGAAACCATCGACTGGGCCAAATGCCTGCTGGCGCTGGATGTGATCGACCTCTCGCCCGAGGTGGTCAGCGACACGCTGGGCGCGATCCTTAAATACCAGGATGACATCGCCAAAATCCAAGGGTCTGAGGCCAAACGCATCTTGGACGAGGCCAAAACCGCCATCGAAGCCGCGTGATGCCTCGGGGTTTCTTCTTGGTCAAAATACTCGGGGGGAGGCCCGTCAGGGCCGGAGGGCAACGCCCCCTGAAAACCATGTGCAGTGGAACACCCCATGCCTGAATACCTGCCGATCGACCTGCCGGAAAACCCGCGCCTCGCTCAGAATATCATCCATTTTGCCCGCGCTCTGCGCCGTGCCGGGCTGCCGGTTGGTCCGGGCCGGGTGATTGACGCGGTGCGCGCGGTCGAGGCGGCGGGCTTCACCGATCGGATGGATTTCTACTGGACCCTCCATGCCTGTTTTGTGAACCGGCCCGAACATCGCACGATCTTTGCGCAGGTCTTTCGGCTTTACTGGCGTGACCCGCGGTTCCTGGAACATATGATGTCCATGATGCTGCCCGCCATCCGCGGTGTGCAGGAAGACCGCAGCGCCGCCGCCGCCGAAAAACGCGCCGCTCAGGCGCTGCTGGGCGATCAGCTGCCAGACGTCCCCGAAGAAGAACAGGCCCAAGAAGACACCACCCAGATCGAAATCGACGCCTCCCTCACCATGTCGGCCGAGGAAAAACTGCGCAGCCTCGATTTCGAACAAATGTCGGTCGAGGAAATCGCCCGCGCCAAGCGCATGATTGCCCAGCTGACACTGCCGGTGAAACCGATCCAGTCGCGCCGCCTACAAGCCGCGCCGCTGGGGCACAGGCTGGATCGCAGCAAAACCATCCGCAGCGCCCTGCGCTATGGTGGCGAGCTGCGCGAGATCAAGCGCGCCCGCCAACGCCCCCGCTGGCCCAACCTTGTGGTGCTCTGCGATATTTCCGGCTCCATGAGCCAATATTCCCGCATGGTGCTGCATTTCCTGCACGCGGTCGCTAATGAAAAAGGGCAGGGCTGGGCCAAGGTCCACGCCTTCACCTTTGGTACCCGCTTGACCAATATCACCCGCCATCTGGCGACCCGCGATGTGGATGCCGCGCTAAAGGCCGCCGGGGCCGAAGCGCAGGATTGGGAGGGCGGCACCCGGATCGGCCAATGCCTGCACGCCTTCAACCGCGACTGGTCGCGCCGGGTGATGGGGCAGGGGGCGGTCGTGCTGCTGATCACCGACGGGCTGGACCGCGATGACCCCGACGCGCTGGAAAAGGAAATGCAGCGGCTGCACCTGTCTTCGCGCCGCCTGATCTGGCTGAACCCGCTGCTGCGCTGGGACGGGTTCGCGCCCAAAGCGCGCGGCATCCGCGCCATGCTGCCCCATGTGCACAGCTTTCGCGCTGGCCATTCGATCCAATCCCTCGAAGACCTCGCCCATGCGATTTCCCGCCCCGATGATCTGGGCGAAAAAGCCCGCCTGATGGCGCTGCTCTGACCTTCCCTTCTTCTCTTTGAAAATACTCCTGGGGAGCCGCGCAGCGGCGGGGGCAGCGCCCCTCAAACGCTTTTCCAGCGTTTTGCGAAACATTCCAAAAACCGCATCTTTTTGATGCAGGTCAAACCGACCAGAAAATTCCAATGATATTCGAAATTTAGAATATCTAAATAGGAGGAGTCACCATGACTCTGGACTGGAGACTGGGCGGGCTGCTTCTGGGGCTCGTCTTTTTCGCGGCGGTGCTGCTGGTCAAACCGATCGGGGTATCGACGCAATTTGTGATCCTTGACGGGATCGTGGCCGATGCGGTGACCCCCGATTTCATCACCCAGACCGAAGAGGGCTATACATCGACCAATGCCTATATGGCCAAGTCGAACGGGAAATATGCGAAAAACGCCTCGAACCCGCTGAATTACAGCTTTGTCTTTGTGATCGCCATGGCTGTGGGCGCGGCTGTATCGGCCTTTCTGCGCGGCGGTGTGGGCGATGGGCGCCTGCCAAAGATCTGGTCGGACAATTATGGCGACACGCCGATGAAACGCTATGCGGTCGCCTTTCTGGGCGGGTTCATCGTGCTGTACGGCGCACGACTGGCGGGGGGCTGTACCTCGGGCCACATGATGTCGGGCATGATGCAGACGGCGCTGTCGGGCTATATCTTTGCTGCGGGGGCCTTTGCCGCCGCCATTCCCACTGCCATGCTGATCTATCGGAAAGGGTAAGACCATGCAGATCCTTCTTGCCATCGCGATTGGTGCCGCCTTCGGGGCCGTTCTGGACCGCATCGGTGCCACCAATCCCAGCGTTATCACCGGGATGCTGACCCTGCGTCGGATCAGGCTGATGAAGACCATCCTTCTAGCCATCGGCACCGGGTCGATCCTGATGTTTGGCGGCCAGATGCTGGGCTTTGTGGATGTGGCGCATATGAGCGTGAAATCCGCCTATATCGGCGTGTTCATTGGCGGGCTGATGCTGGGCGCAGGCTGGGCCGCGTCGGGGTTCTGCCCTGGCACCGGGGTTTGTGCCGCCGCCAGCGGTCGCCGCGACGCGCTGTTCTTTATTGCAGGCGGGTTGCTGGGCGCTGCGGCCTATATGGCGACCTATCCCAGCTGGAAGGCCAGCGGCCTGCTGGCCAAGCTGGCGGGCGGCAAGGTCACCCTTGGCAGCGTGCCGGGCAGCAAGTTCGACGGGGTTTTTGCGATCTCCGGTGATCTGCTGGGCATCGCCCTTGGCGCGGTCTTTGTCCTTGTGGCCTTTGTGCTGCCGGAGACCCTGACAGGGGCGCGCGACGCCGCCGAAGTGCCTGCCGAGTGAGAGCTGTTCTGACGGGATGAGTGTTGCCCCTGCGCATGATGCGCGGGGGCTTTTTGTTGTTTGGGGAAAACGCGCGGGGCGCGTTTTGGGGGCCGGTGGAGAGGGGGCGTCCAGAATGGAGAGGTGTGGCTGGTGATCTTTTTGCTTTGCAAAAAGACACCCTTGCCACCGTTCAGATCGCGCTGGGACGCGATCTGACAACCCGGTTTAATCGCGCCTGCGCGCGATTAAACCACCAACATCTCTTTTGTCGCGGAGAGTTTGACGTCGGGATAGTCGCGTTCGACCCGGTCGATGTCCCATTGCAGGCGGGTCAGGTAGACCACGTCGCCGTCATTGTCATAGCTGATATGCTGCTTGTTCGCGTTCACGAACTTGTCCACTGCCAGCTTGTCGCCGCTGACCCAGCGGGCCGAGGTGAATTGCGAGGCTTCGAACCGCACCGGCAGGCCGTATTCCAGCTCGATCCGGCTGCCCAGAACCTCGAATTGCAGTGCGCCCACAACACCGACGATAAAGCCCGAACCGATCATCGGTTTGAACACTTTCGCCGCGCCTTCCTCGGCAAACTGCATCAGCGCCTTTTCCAGATGTTTGGCCTTCATCGGGTCGCCTGCGCGCACATTCTGCAACAGTTCCGGCGCGAAGGAGGGGATGCCCGTGACCTTCAGCGCCTCGCCCTCGGTCAGGGTGTCACCAATGCGCAGCTGGCCGTGGTTGGGGATGCCGATGATGTCACCGGCCCAGGCCTCTTCGGCCAGTTCCCGGTCGGACGCGAGGAACAGCACAGGGTTGGAAATCGCCATGGGTTTCTTGGTGCGCACATGGGTCAGTTTCATACCGCGCTTGAAATGGCCCGAAGCCATGCGCAGAAACGCCACGCGGTCGCGGTGCTTGGGGTCCATATTGGCCTGCACCTTGAACACGAACCCGGCGACCTTCTTTTCCTCGGGTGCGATTTCGCGCGGGCTGGCGCTTTGGATCTGAGGTTCGGGGCCAAAGGTGCTGATGCCATCCATCAGCTCGCGCACACCAAAGGAATTGATCGCAGAGCCAAACCAGATCGGGGTCATATGCCCCTCAAGCACCGATTGCGGGTCCAGCTTGGGCAGCAATTCGCGCGCCATCTCGACCTCTTCGCGCAGCTGTTCCAGCAGCGCCTCGGGGATGTGCTTTTCCAGCTCAGGATCGTCCAGACCCTTGATCGAGATGCTTTCGGCCACGACATTGCGGTCGGCGCGGTCCATCAGCTCCAGCCGGTCGTTCAGCATGTCGTAGCAGCCCTGGAAATCCCGGCCCATGCCAATCGGCCAGCTGGCCGGGGTCACGTCGATGGCCAGGTTTTCCTGGATCTCGTCGATGATTTCGAACGTGTCGCGCGCCTCGCGGTCCATCTTGTTGCAGAAGGTCAGGATCGGCAGATCGCGCAGGCGGCAGACCTCGAACAGCTTGCGGGTCTGGCTTTCCACACCCTTCGCCCCGTCGATCACCATCACCGCCGCATCCACCGCAGTCAGCGTGCGATACGTGTCTTCGGAGAAATCGCTGTGGCCGGGCGTGTCCACAAGGTTAAAGCGGAACGAGGTGTCGCGGCAGGCAAAATCAAAGCTCATGGCGGAGGCCGAAACCGAGATCCCGCGATCCTGCTCCATCTTCATAAAGTCTGAGCGCGTGCGCCGCGCTTCGCCCTTGGCGCGCACCTGTCCCGCCATCTGGATCGCACCCCCATAAAGGAGGAATTTTTCCGTCAGCGTCGTCTTGCCCGCATCCGGGTGCGAAATGATCGCAAAGGTGCGGCGGCGGGCGATTTCAGCGGGCAATTCAGGGCGGTTCTGACTCATGCCGCCCGGTTAGCGCGAAACGGGGGCGGGGGCAACGTGCGTTTAGATCGGGGGCAGGGCGGTCAGCAGCTCTTGCAGCAGTCTCATCAACGGATCCAACTGAGTCATGATCGCCTGCGCCATGTCCGGTGCTGTCTTGCCAGTCAGGGTTCCTGCAATGGCAAGATCCCCGGCATGGTCCCGTGTGCGGGACACGACCTGTTGCGCGCGCCAATACAGCCGACTGGTGATCGTGCCGATCTCGACAGTTTCGCGCTGCACAGCCTTGCGCAATTTCGCAATGTCATGATCGCTGAAGGCCTTGATCGCCAGATTGTTCAACGCATCATCATGCGCGCGCATGCCTGACAGCACCTGAGAGACAGACTCTGTCGCCGCCTCGGCTCGGGTGATGGCGGCCTCCAGCCGATCCAGAATCTCGGTGACTTCTTCTTTGCTGACATCCCGACTGGGCACTGTGTCTGCCTTTGTCGCCACGGCCTCTGCCGTCAGCGGCAGGCAGCAGGACAGAAACGCATCATGCTGTTCCAGAAAATGAGAGAGCTTGTTGTTGAGCCGCCGACCAAGGGCGTCTTCCATAAACGGATCTTCGACATCGGCGCGAATGCCCACGGCCAATGACACCAGACGATGGGGATTGCCGTCTTCGCTGTGGTCAAGGTGATCGGCATATCGGATCAAATCCGCGCGGGTGTCCTCACCCAGCTTATTGGAAATGGAGCTGGCAATGTCGCGCGCCCCTTGGGACAGCGCCGAGGCCCGTTGTAGGCAATCCCCTGAAAACGGATAGTCGCGCAGATCCTGCCCCTCCGGCGGAACGGCCTCTGCACCGGTTTCGGTTATGGCAAAATCCACCGCACTGGCCTTGACCAAGGGGGCGTTTAGCGGCGTGGGCGTTTCGCTGTGGTCTGGTTGGTCAGAGGGCAGGATGTCGCGCCCATCCCTGTCCCATTCGGGCGGAAAAGGAAGCCTGTCGGGGAGCTTTGTGTGCCGGTCCCCAAACATCCGGGTGTAGTATTTTTTTTCTATCCCAAGGGTTTGGGTCAGATCTACACCAGACACATCGGTGTTGTATTTCTGCGTTCCCTTCAGGCGGGCGCGACGTAGATCTGCTCCTCTGAAATCGGCGCGGTTCAGATTTGCATTGTCGAAGTTTGCTCCAGCGGCGCGGGCCGCGTTGAACTTTGCCCCTCTAAAATCCGCATATTCAAAACGCGCATCTGTCAGAATACAGTCTGAAAAATTCGCATCGGAAAAATTTGAAGACGCGAAATCAGCGTGCCTTAAATCGGCTCCGGTGAAGTCGGCTTCGATGAAGACTAATCCTATGCCTTCAGCATTTCGCATGTTTGCATTGGAAAAATTTGGAGCGAAATCTTGGAGTGGTTGCCTTATACTTTTAGGGGGGAATATACGGTTGAAATAAAACCCCTCAAAATCCGGGATAAAATCATCCCGTTTCCGGCGCGCATTCCATGCTTTGACGCCTTCTTTCAACCATTCAATATGCTGTGGATTTGCCATGCGGCCCTCAAAATCACCTTGAGGGGACAGCAGCATAGACGCCAGGTCGCGTCAAGTTAGGCTCAGGCCCCATTAATTTTCAACGCTCAGTTCGCCGGATTTTGTTTCAGGCCAGGCATCTGTCCGCAGGAATAGTTTTCTATTTCAAGGGTATATAACGCAGGCTGGGGCAGCAAGGAGGATCAGAAAACAGTCTGGGGGACTGTTTTCCCGACGGCCCGGCGAACCCGTCATGCCAAAGGCATGCCAATTTTGAGGCACCCCTTCGGGGTGACGGGCATGGAGAAATGCACGCTCTCAGCGGCGTGGATCCCTTGCAAAGGCAATCAGCCTTTTCTGCAGAACCCAAACCACTGATACCGCGCATTTTTCCATGCTGAGCGCCGTAAATTAATGAGTCCTGAGCCTAACCAATCGAGGACCGGCGCAGCAGTTCAGCGGTGTTGGGGCGCGACAGCAGGGTTTCCTGCACCTCCAGATCGGTGTGGTCGCTGCGCCTGTGGCCGGGGATTAGCTGGCTTAGATGGTCTTGGAGATCGTCGGGCAGGATGGCGCTGGTTCGGGTGTCGACCAGCAGGGATTCCGCAGCGATGCCCTCGGCATAGATGATCTGGTGGCTGTCAAACAGCATCTGGTGATAGTCGACAAACCCGCCTTCGACCCGGCGGATTGTGTCGCCATTCACCAGATGGCGCGCGCGCACCAGCAGTTCGGGGCGGCCTGCGCCCAGCGTGTCGCGGCGTTGATAGATGAACAGGCGGAAATCCGGGCTGACCAGTAGATCGTTTTCATTGTTCAGCGTGCCTGCGCGGATCAGAACCGGCGCGAAATGACCGACGGCGCGGGTGGTGTGATGGCCGATCCAGCGCAGCTCCTGCGGGCCGTCATCGCGGGTTAGGATGCGGTCTCCGGGGCGCAGGTCTTCGACCGGGCGCTGGGCACCACTGGCGAGGGTGATATGGGTGCCGGCGGCAAAGCTGACACAGGCGATCTGGGCAAAGCGTTGCAGGGCGGTGTCGCGGTGAATGCCGACCAGCGCGTAATCCACGCGCGGTTCCAGCGTGCCAAGGGGCAGGGCATAGATCTGCGCAATGCAGCCTGTGTCGTCCAGTTCCACCAGAACAAGGCATTCGGTTGTTTCACCGGTTCCCGACATGAAGGTGACGCAGCAATCCAGATGCAGCGCCGCGCCGGGCTGCCCGGTTTCGGACGCGCCAGCGATGTGAAAGGGCGAAGCCGGGGCGGGGCGGATCGACAGGCGTTCCAACCGCGCCAGTGGGCTGAGGCGGTAAATATCGTCGCGCAGCATATCATCAGCAACGCCCAATGCATCGCCCAGATTGGCCCCATTGGCCACGCGCAGGTGATCGGCGCGGAAAACGTCAAGGCTCTGGCCGGGGTGATATGTGTCGTTACGCGTCATGATGACCTGTGGCAGCTGGTGGCCGGTAAAGCGGTGCGGCGGCTGCATTGGAAATTCCGTCTTTGGCCCATTGTCTACAAGGGGAATGTGGCATCTTATAGCCCCGCATCCGGCCATTTTGGACGGTCAAACAGGAGGTCGCAATGGATCTGGGAATCGCAGGGAAACGCGCGCTGGTCTGCGCGTCGAGCAAAGGTTTGGGGCGCGGCTGCGCCGAGGCGCTGGCAGAGGCGGGCGTCGATCTGGTGATGAATGCGCGCGGCGCTGAGGCGTTGGAAGCCGCTGCCGCAGATATTCGCGCCCGTTTTGACGTGTCGGTGACGACTGTTGCGGCGGATATCGTGTCCGAGGCCGGTCGGGCCGAGGTTCTGGAGGCCGCAGGCGCGGTGGACATTTTGGTGACCAATGCGGGTGGCCCGCCTCCGGGACTGTGGAGCGATTGGTACCGGGAGGATTTCATCGGCGCGCTGGACGCGAACATGCTGACGCCGATCGCCCTGATGAGCGCGCTGATGCCGGGCATGATCGACCGGGGCTGGGGGCGCGTGGTCAATATCACCTCGCAATCGGTCAAGGCGCCGATCCCGCAGCTGGGCCTGTCCAATGCGGCGCGCACCGGGCTGACCGGCTATGTGGCGGGCACCGCGCGGCAGGTGGCGCCGCATGGGGTGGTGGTGAACAACCTGCAGCCGGGCATTCACGCCACGGATCGCGCCGTGTCTCTGGATGGCGGCGTGGCGCAGGCGCAGGGCATTTCCATGGAGGACGCCAAGGCGCAGCGCGAGGCGACCATCCCCGCGCGTCGCTATGGCACAGCGGCAGAATTTGGCCAGACCTGCGCGTTCCTGTGCTCGCAACATGCGGGCTTTATCATTGGTCAGAACATCCTGTTGGATGGTGGGGCGACCAATGCCACGATGTGAGCGGGGGGCAAAAATCTACCAAGATTTTTGCAAATCGCGGGGGCGCGATTTGGTCGCCCCTGTCATGCCGGGGGTATGATCCATGGCGCGGGGCCCTGATGGCAAAGGCGGTGGTGCTGGGTTTTCCCTCGCCGACCAGCTGTTTAACGCAGACAGCATCGCGGATCTGGCGCGTGAGCATTCCGTGCTGCCGGGCTTTGATGCAGCCCGGTTCCAACGCGATGTTCTGGCGGGGTTCCCGGATCGCGGGCTGTTGGAGCGGCTCGACTGGATCGCCGATTGCCTTGAGCCCTATCTGCCCCGCGCCTTCCCCGAAATGGCCGAGGCGTTGGAGGCCGCGATGCCTCCGCGCCTTGATCCGTCGCTGCGTGACGACGATTTCGGGCGCTTTATCCACGCGGTTCCGGGCATTCTTGCGGTGCGTCATGGGCTGGAGGAGCACCATGACAGGGCGCTGGATCTGCTGCACGCCTCCACCCAACGCTTTTCGATGGAATTCTACATTCGCCCTTTTCTGAACCGCTGGCCCGAGGACACGCTGGCCCGGCTCGATCGCTGGGCCGAGGACGACAATTACCACGTGCGCAGGCTGGTGTCCGAGGGGACACGCCCGCGTCTGCCCTGGGCGCGCAATATCACGTTGGATCCGGCGGTGCCCTTGCGGTTCCTCGATCGGCTACACGCGGATCCGACGCGCTATGTGACGCGCTCGGTCGCCAATCACATGAATGACCTGTCCAAAGTCATGCCGGATGAGGTCGTCGCCCGTCTGCGCGGTTGGGCGGATCAGGGGGCGCAGGCCGATAAGGAACTGGCCTGGCTAACCCGCCACGCTCTGCGCACCGCCGTGAAACGGGGCGAGCGCGGGGCGCTGGATTTGCTGGGTTATCGCGCCGGGGCGGTTGAGGCCGCGTTGACGCTGCAGCCGGATCCGGTGCGGATTGGCGATCATCTGAGTATCGCAGTCAATCTACGCAGCGCAGCGGCGCTGCCGGTTATGGTCGATTATCGCCTGCGCTTTCACCGTCCCGGCGGTGCGGCGGAGAAGGTGTTCAAGCTCAAGACAGCCAATCTGGAACCGGGACAGGCGCTGGTGTTGGAAAAACGCCATCACCTGAAGGGCAACGCCACGACCTTTACCTGGCATCCCGGCCCGCATTCCATGGTGATCCAGGTCAACGGGCAGGACGTGGCGTCTGCGGAATTTGAGGTGATCGCTTAACCCCTGGCCCATTTTGCATCCAGCGCCTCAAGCGCCTTGATGCGGTCTTCGGTTTTGGGATGCGACATCAGCCAGGCGGGGGCGGCGCCTTTGCGTGCTTCGGTCAGCGCGTCGAGCTTGTGAAACAGCGAAATTTGAGGCCCGATCCCGATGCCGGCCTTGGTCAGCAGGGCGGCGGCATATTCATCCGCCTCATATTCATCCGAGCGCGACAGCCGCGCGGCCAGAAGCGAGGTCAGTGCATTGGCAACCATCGCACCGATGCCGGGCAGAAAGCGGCTGAGCACCATGGCAAGCGCGGTGCGCAGCGCGTTTTGTCCTGAAAAATCAATCATCCGGCGGCGCGAATGCCCCAGCGCCACATGGCCTAGCTCATGCGCGATCACGCTGGCCATTTCCTCGGCGGTGACTTCCCCCGCGCGGTAGCGGGCAAAGAAACCGCGGGTGATGAAAATCCGCCCATCCGGCGCGGCCAGCCCGTTCACCGGCTCGATCTCGTAGATATGCACCCGGATGCGCGGCAGATCGAGCGAGGCCGCCATGCGGTCAGTCAGTTTTTTCAGATCCCCGTCGGCAAGCTCGGTAGATTTGGCGTTCAGCTCCTGTTTGGTCCGCCAGGCGGAAAAGCGGTAGCTGACAAAGCCGTAGAGGATGGCGAGCAGGATAGGCGCGAATTTCAACATGATTTGAATATGGGGCTGGGGCGGGGGATCGGCAATATCGGGATTTGGTTGGGGAGGGTGGCAGGAGGTTTTTCGCACGGGCTGCGCCCGCACGATTTGCGCGCCTGCGGCGCGTTTAGGGGCTTCAAGGCTCACCAAAGCAAGCTAACGGCGAAAGCCCCGTCTTTCGCCGTTGGTGGCAAAGGTGTCTTTTTGCGTAGCGAAAAGATCGCCAGCCACAGCTCTCCATTCTGGGTGCTGTCCTGTCAAAAGCCCCGTCTTTCACCGTTGTTAACTACGAAAGGCAGGGGAGCGGTTTGGCGCAGAGGGGAATCCAAACCAAAACGGGCCGCGCTGTGTGTGGCGCGGCCCGATTGGAACTGGTTTTGCAGCAGTTTAGGCGAAGTGGCCTGCGAAGGCACCGCGATACAGCGCGGCGAGGTCGCTCAGTGCTGCCTCAGAACCGCCCATTTTCACGCTGTCGCCGGTGAAACGGCCAACAGTGGTGATCGGCACACCGGCCTGACCTGCGGCGATCATCAGCGCCTCGGCCTGGTCAAAGTTGCAGGCCACCAGATAGCGGGCCTGATCTTCGCCAAACAGGGTGGCTGTGTCGTCGCTGTCCAGCTGGACGCCCACGCCTGAGGCTTCGGCCATTTCGAACGCGGCCAGCGCAAGGCCGCCATCGGCCAGATCCGAGCAGCATTTGATCATCTCGCGATTGGCGCGGATGAACTCGCCATTGCGGCGCTCGGCGGTCAGATCCACGGCGGGGGCGTCGCCCTCGATACGGTTGAACACCTCGGCCAGCAGGGCGGATTGACCCAGATGGGTGCCGGCCTCGCCGACCAGCAGGGCGACATGGCCATCGCGTGCCAGATCGAGGATCGGTTCCTCATCCGCGGCAATCAGACCCACCGCGCCGATGGTCGGGGTGGGCAGGATCGCCTGACCGTCGGTTTCATTATATAGCGACACGTTGCCCGAGACGATCGGCATGTCCAGCGCCTCGCAGGCCTGGCCGATCCCGTCCAGCGCGCCGACAAACTGGCCCATGATTTCGGGCTTTTCGGGGTTGCCGAAATTCAGGTTGTCGGTGGTGGCCAGCGGTTTCGCGCCTGAGGCACAGAGGTTGCGGTACGCTTCGGCCACGGCCTGTTTGCCGCCCTCGACCGGGTTGGCCTTGACGTAGCGCGGGGTCACGTCGCTGGTGAAGGCCAGTTTCTTGTCTGTGCCTGCCACACGGATGACACCGGCACCAAAGCCGGGAATACGCATCGTGTCGGCCATGACCTGGCTGTCATATTGTTCATAGACCCATTCGCGCGAGGCATAGTTGGTCGAGCCAATCAGCGCCTTGAGCGCGTCGATCGGGTCGATCTGCGGCACGTCTTCCAACGGGGTGGCGGCGGGGGTGGGTTCCCACGGGCGGTCATATTCCGGCGCGCTGGAGGACAGTTTGGACAGGGGCATGTCGGCTTTGACTTCGCCGTTATGCATGATCAGAAAGCGGTCTTCTGCGATGGTTTCGCCGACAATGGCGAAATCCAGATCCCATTTTTCGAACACCGCGCGGGCGGCGTCCTCTTTGGCGGGGTCCAGAACCATCAACATGCGCTCCTGAGATTCCGACAGCATCATTTCATAGGCTGTCATGTTCTCTTCGCGCTGCGGCACGTTTTCCAGATCCAGCCGCACGCCCAGCTCGCCCTTGTCGCCCATTTCCACGGCCGAGCAGGTCAGGCCCGCCGCGCCCATATCCTGGATCGAGATCACAGCACCGGTCTGCATCAGCTCCAGCGTGGCTTCCATCAGGCGTTTTTCGGTGAAGGGGTCGCCGACCTGAACGGTGGGGCGCTTTTCCTCAATCGATTCGTCGAACTCGGCGCTGGCCATGGTGGCCCCGCCGACGCCGTCGCGACCGGTTTTGGCACCCAGGTAAACAACCGGACGGCCCACACCACTGGCGGCGGAATAAAAGATCTTGTCCGCATCGGCGAGACCGGCGGCAAAGGCGTTCACAAGGCAGTTGCCGTTATAGGCCGGGTCAAACCGGACCTCGCCGCCCACGGTGGGGACGCCGAAACAGTTGCCGTAGCCGCCCACACCTTCGACGACGCCATGCACCAGCTGGCGGGTCTTGGGGTGGTCTTTTTCACCAAAGGACAGCGCGTTCATCGCCGCCACGGGGCGCGCGCCCATGGTGAAGACATCGCGCAGAATGCCGCCCACACCGGTGGCAGCCCCTTGATAAGGCTCGATATAAGACGGGTGGTTGTGGCTTTCCATCTTGAAGACCACGGCCTGACCGTCACCAATATCGACCACACCGGCATTTTCGCCGGGGCCGCAGATGACCTGCGGGCCGGTGGTCGGCAGTTTCTTCAGATGGATCTTGGAGGACTTGTAGGAACAATGTTCGTTCCACATGGCCGAAAAGATACCCAGCTCGGTAAAGGTGGGCTCCCGGTTCAGGATCCGCAGGATCTCGGCATATTCGTCTGGCTTGATGCCGTGGGCTTCGATCAGCTCGTCATTGATTACCGGATCGGTCATGCCGGAATTCCCCCATGGTGCGCTTTGGGGCGCTCTTTACGCCAAGGGAGGCGCAGTGGGAAGGGGGTTTAGGGCCGTGCGGCTTTGCGCTCTTCTTTGGTCAAAACGCGGCCCTCGATCACCGGCCCGCCCTCGGCGTTGAAAAAGGGCGAGGCGGTCTGGCCACGCAGTTTCGCCATGAGCGCGCGGGTCAGCAGGGACCAGACCGCGCCAAACAGCCCGCGTTGGCGGATCTTGACTGGGGCGGCTTCGGTATTGGCGATGGCGGTGATCTTGCCAAAGCCCTGCGCGCCCGGCGGCAGCACCGCGCCGACAAAGGGCAGGGTGTTCTTGTTCAGCGTGTTGGCGATGGGCGTGTTGCAGCAGCCCGCATACCAGCGATACATGCCGCGCGGGCCAAGCCGCTGCATGGCCAGATGCTCCTGCCCGGCATCAATGCGAAAGGCGCTGGGGATGGTCTGGAAAATATCGCTGCCGCCCTGATCCAGCATATCGGTGCGGCCCAGATGGCGCGCATGGCTTTGGCAATCGGCGCAGTAGCACATCACATGGCTGCCGGGGGCGTCCTGTGCGATGGACCAGCGCATCGTGCCGCATTGGCAGGACAGGGAACGTGACATGATGAGGGCTCCGGTTTGGCAATCTGGGCGAATGCGTTCAGGCTACGCAAGCGGTCGGTGATGCAAAAGCAAAAAGGGTCAGTTGCTGGGCCGTGACATCACGTAACAGGCGGCCCCGCCCATACACACGCCCTGGATGATCAAAACCATGGGGGGCAGGGACAGGATCAGGCTGAGGGCGAAAACCACGCTCATGGTGCCAACGGCTGCGCGTTTGTGGCGGGGGGCAATGGCCCCGCTGCGTTCCCAGTTGCGGATGGCTGGGCCAAAGCGCGGGTTGTCCTCTAGCCAGCGCCGCAGCCGTGGCGACCCTTTGCCAAAGGCAAACGCGGCGAGCAGCACAAAGGGCGTTGTGGGCAGCACGGGCAGCACAATTCCGATCACGCCAAGCGCAAGGCACAGACCTCCGAACCCGACCCAGATCATGCGCCGCCAGCGCGCCGCCGCCCTGCGGTCTGAACCGGGGCTGTCCGGCGCAGCATCCTGTTGCGCAAAAGAAGGCGGTGTCGGGTCCATGATCAGGACATAGGCCAAAGCCCGCTGCCTGACCAGTAGGCAGAAAAAAAGGCCGAGCACAAAGCTCGGCCGAAGTCCAACAGGGAGGTATGAAGATGATGCGCCAAGGGGCGTTTCATCGTCCATGTGCCAAATATTGCATCAAGAATGATTCAATCAAGACTTATGATGTCGCAGCTGCAGCATTGCCGCCATGCGTGATATGCATACCACAGACCTGATTTGATCAAAAAGCTGGCGCAGCCGCCCCCTTGACTGGGTCAATCCGTGCCCATGGCGCGGCGTGATCGCCTATGCGCGATGATCTCCTCCTGAACAAAATCGCGGAACACCATGACGCGGCGCGAATGGCGCAGCTCTTCGGGATAGGCCAGGAACACCGGCACCTCGTTGCTTTCCAGCTCTGGCAGGACGCGGACCACATGGGGGAAATCCTCGATGATGTAATCGGGCAGAACCCCGATCCCCAGATTGGACAGAACCGCCTGCAGCACACCGAAATAATTGTTTACGGTCAATGTGGTTTCGATGTCATAGGTCAGCAGTTCCTGCACCAGCTGCATCCCCGCATTGACCTGGGCGGCGCTGGTGTTCTGGCAGATCAGGCGGTGCCCGGACAGATCGCTGAGCGATGTGGGGGTGCCATGCGATGCCAGATATTCCGGCGTTGCATAGAGCCGCATTCGGATCGACATCAGGCGTTTGCGCACCAGATCCGCCTGGCTGGGTTCTTTCATGCGGATGGCCACATCGGCTTCGCGCATGGGCAGGTCCAGAACCCGTTCCTCCAGCATCAGGTCGATATTCAGATCGGGGTAGTTCTGATACAGCTTGGTCAGGCGCGGTGCGAGCCAGAGCGCGCCAAAGCCCTGCGTGGTTGTGACCCGCAATTTACCAAACACTTCCTCTTCGCTGTCGCGAATGCGCGCGGTGGCGGTGTCGATGCGTTTCAGCATCGCCTGCGTCGCATCAAACAGCAATTCGCCCTGTTCGGTCAGAATCAGTCCGCGCGCGTGGCGGTGAAACAGGGTGGTGTTCAGCGATTCTTCCAGCGCGCGCACCTGTCGCGACACTGCCGATTGCGACAGATGTAGCGTGTCCCCCGCGTGGGTCAGGCTGCCTGCATCGGCAACCGCATGAAATATTCGAAGCTTGTCCCAGTCCATAACGGCATCTTTGTTGCTAGCGGTATCTGTCTACATGATAGATTCCATTAATTTAATGTCTCTTTTGGGTAAGCGGTGAAAAATAGGCGGAATTTCCCTATTCAGGTCAGTAATCATGACCTAATATCGCGCTATATTGGTTCATGACACCGCGTTGGGAGGCGCCGATGACCAAGCCAGGTATCACACTGAGCGACCGTTTCGATCTGACCAAGGACCATGTGCTGCTGAATGGCACGCAGGCTCTGGTGCGGCTGATGCTGATGCAAAAGGCGCGGGACCGCGCGGCGGGGCTGAACACGGCGGGGTATGTGACAGGCTATCGCGGATCGCCGCTGGGGGCGGTGGATCTGCAGATGCGCCGGGCCGAACGCCATCTGACCCAATCCGACATCCTGTTTCGCGAAGGTCTGAACGAAGACCTCGCGGCCACGGCGCTGTGGGGCGCACAACAGGCCGAACTGCGCGGCGAAGGCACTCATGACGGGGTGTTCGGGCTTTGGTATGGCAAGGGGCCGGGGGTGGATCGCACCGGCGATGTGTTCCGCCACGCCAATATGGCGGGCAGTTCGCAGCATGGCGGGGTGCTGGTTGCCATGGGCGATGATCACACCGGCGAAAGCAGCACGGTTCTGCATCAATCGGAATGGGCGCTGATCGACGCCTATATGCCGATTGTTTCACCCGCTGGCGTGCAGGAAGTGCTGGATTACGGGATTTACGGCTGGGCCTTGTCGCGCTTTTCCGGGCTTTGGGTCGGTCTGAAAACCATGAAGGACACGATCGAGGCCACCGCCGTTGTGGATGGCCGCCCGGATCGGATGCAGCTGGTCCTGCCCGAATTCGACATGCCCGAGGGCGGGCTGAACATCCGCCTGGCTGACACGCCCCACGCACAAGAAGCGCGCATGATCGACCATAAACGCTTTGCCGCCGAGGCGTTTTCGCGCGCCAACCGCATGGACAAACGGATCTGGGGTCAACCGGGGGCCAAGATCGGATTTGTCGCGGCGGGCAAGAACTGGCTGGATCTGCTCCATGCCATGAACCTGCTGGGGATCGACGAGGATGAAGCCACCCGGCTGGGCATCACGACCTACAAGGTCGGTCAGGTCTTTCCGCTGGATATGCAGGGCTTTCACGATTGGGCCGAAGGGCTGGATCTGATTGTGATCGTTGAAGAAAAGCGCAAGCTGATCGAGGTGCAGGTCAAAGAGGCGATCTTTGACGACCGGCGCGGGCGGCGGGTTTACGGTTGGTACAAGGGCGGCGCAGGGGCCATGGGGCGCGAGGAACTGTTCCCCACACGCGGCGCGCTGGACCCAATCTGGATTGCCCGCAAGCTGGGCGAGATCCTGATCGAAGAGGGCCGCGGGACTGAGGCGATCAAAGCCGGCCTGTCCCGCGTCGAAGAGGCCACCCGCGCCGACAATGCCGAGGACATCGCCCTGCGCACCCCCTGGTTCTGCTCGGGCTGCCCGCATAACAGCTCAACCAAGGTGCCCGAGGGCAGCCGCGCCTATGCCGGGATCGGCTGTCACTACATGGTGCAGTGGATGGACCGCGAGACCAGCGGCTTTACCCATATGGGCGGCGAGGGCGCGAACTGGATCGGCGAAGCGCCGTTTTCCAACCGCGACCACGTGTTCCAGAACCTGGGTGATGGCACCTATAACCACTCCGGTGTGCAGGCGATCCGCGCCGCGCTGCTGGACAACACGCCCATCACCTACAAGATCCTCTATAATGACGCGGTGGCCATGACCGGCGGTCAACCCAATGAGGGCGGGCTGTCTCCCTATCAGATTGCCGCCGAGGTCACCGCCATGGGGGTGAAACGCCTTGCCGTGGTCTATGACGAAAAGGAAGAGGTCGATCTGGCAGGTTTCCCCTCTGGCGCCACCCTGCATGAGCGCGACGATCTGGCCACGGTCCAGCGCGATCTGTCCCAGCATCAGGGCGTGTCGGTCCTGCTTTATATTCAGACCTGCGCGGCGGAAAAGCGGCGACGGCGCAAGCGCGGCAACTTCCCCGACCCCGATCAGCGCGTGTTCATCAACACCGACATTTGCGAGGGCTGCGGCGATTGCGGGGTGCAGTCGAACTGTGTCTCGATTGTCCCAGTGGACACGCCACTGGGCCGCAAGCGGGCGATTGATCAATCCAGCTGCAACAAGGATTTTTCCTGCCTCAAAGGGTTCTGCCCCTCCTTTGTGACGCTGGAAGGCGCGCAGGTGAAAAAAGCCGCGACCAAGGCGCTGGATCTGCCGGACATGCCCCAGCCACAGCTGCCCGAAATCAACGGCACCCATAACGTGGTGATCACCGGGGTCGGCGGCACCGGGGTTGTGACCATCGGCGCGGTGCTGGCGCAGGCGGCGCAGATCGACGGCAAAGGTGCAGGCATGATGGAAATGGCCGGGCTGGCGCAAAAGGGCGGGGCTGTGCATATCCATCTGCGTCTGGCCAATCAGCCCGACGACATCGCCGCCGTGCGTGTCGCCACGGGCGAGGCCCACACGCTGATTGGCGGCGATCTTGTGGTCTCTGCCGGGTCCAAGACGCTGGGTCTGCTGACCACGGGCAACAGCGCGGCAGTGGTCAACAATCACCGCACCATGACCGGCGAATTTACCCGCGACCGGGGCTTCCAACTGCCGGCCGAGCGGCTGGAACTGGCGTTGCAGGCGCGCTTGCAGGACCGGCTGGCGTTGTTTGATGCCTCGGAACTGGCGCGGGCGGTGCTGGGGGATTCGATTTTCTCGAACATGATGCTGCTGGGCGCGGCCTGGCAGCAGGGGCTGGTGCCGCTGTCTCATCAGGCGATCCATGACGCGATTGATCTGAACGGCGCGGCGGTAGAGCGCAACCAGCGCGCCTTTGAAATCGGGCGCTGGGCGATGCTGTATCGTGACGAGGCGCAGGCCATGACGGCCAGTGCCGAGCCCGCCAAACCGCTGAGTGTGGCGCAGCAGATCGAGCATCGCGCCCAGCATCTGGTGGCCTATCAGGGCAAGCGGTTGGCCAAACGCTATCGCAAGCTGGTCGATGGGATCGCGGATGAGGATCTGCGCGCCGCCGTCGCCCATGGCTATCATAAGCTGTTGTCCTACAAGGACGAATACGAGGTCGCCCGGCTGCATCTGCAAACGATGGACAAGGCCCGCGACCAGTTTGACGGTGACTTTATCCCCAAATTCCACCTCGCCCCGCCGATGCTGTCCAAGATCGGCCCGGACGGGCGCCCGGTGAAAAAGACCTATGGCGCGGGGATGTTGCGGGGCTTCCGCCTGCTGGCGCGGCTTAAGGGATTGCGCGGCACGCCGTTTGATCCCTTTGGCCGCACGGCGGAACGCAAAATGGAGCGCGCTCTGATCCGCCAATATGAGGCCGATATGCGCGCCTGGCTACCCAAAGCGGATGAGGTTGACCGCGATGCGCTGATCGCGCTGGCCCGCCTGCCGGACGAGATCCGCGGCTTTGGCCCGGTCAAGGAAGAGGCCGTGGCCAAGGCGGAAAAGACCCGTGAAACCCTGATCGCAACCTTGCGCGACGGGCCGCAGACCATGGCACAAGCGGCAGAATAAGGAGCATATTGCGGGCGGGGGCCTGTCGCCTTGTCATGGCACCCTGTCATGAAATCTTGACGGGTCTGTGACAGGCTCTCGCAACCTGTGTGCCCTGTTGCTACATAGGGATCCACAAGAGGCCCGCATAAAAGGACCCCGACATGCCCAGCCAGCGACAGGTCGCCCGCGATATTTCCTACGCCTATTCCGCCTCGACCAAAGGCGGGCGGGCGATGATCCGCCTGATGGAGAACGCCACCGGGCGGCTGGGACTGATCCGCCGCGCCGAAGGTTATGAACAGGAGGTCGCGCAGGGCCGCGATTTCTGGGAGGTCATGGTCGAACGCTATGGTCTGGGGCTGGAGGTGGTCGGCGGTTCGCTGGACAATATCCCGCGCGACGGCCCGGTGATCGCCATCGCCAACCACCCCTATGGCATTCTGGACGGGATGATGCTGGGCCATATCCTGTCGGTCGTGCGCGGCGATTTCCGCATCCTTGCCCACAAGGTGTTTCGCAAGGCCGAAGAGCTGGACAAGGTGATCCTGCCGGTCAATTTCGACGAAACCCGCGAGGCGGTGCAGCAGAACCTCGCCACCCGCAAAGAGGCGCTGACCTATCTGGGGCAGGGCGGTTGCATCGGGATTTTTCCGGGCGGCACTGTTGCCACTGCTGAACGCCCCTTTGGGCAACCCATGGATCCGGGCTGGCGCACTTTTACCGCGCGCATGATCTCCAAATCCGATGCGCAGGTCGTGCCGATTTACTTTGACGGCCATACATCGCGCCTGTTCCAGCTGGCCAGCCATCTGCACTACACCCTGCGCATGGGCCTGCTGATCAAGGAATTCCGCAAACGGGTGGATACGCCGGTGCGCGTCGCCATCGGCACGCCCATCCCCCGCGCGCAGATCGACGCAGAGGCAAAAGACGCGCGCGGCCTTATGGATTTCTTGCGCAAAGCCACGTATGACCTGTCACCGACTCCGTTGAAATCCTATGATTACGGGTTCGAGTTCGAGGAAAAGCACCGCAGCGGCGAGGCCCCGGCCAAGCGCATCTACTAAGCGCGGTGTGACGTAAAAGGGCAGGGAGGGCTGCGCCATGGCAGTCGGCATTTTTGATTCCGGTCTGGGCGGGTTGACCGTTCTGGACGCCGTGAGCAAGGGCCTGCCTGAGGTGCCTTTTGTCTATTTCGGCGACAATTCCCACGCGCCTTACGGCGTGCGCGACGCGGATGATGTTTACAACCTGACCTGCAAGGCCGTTGAACGGCTGTGGGACGAGGGCTGCGACCTTGTGATCCTCGCCTGCAACACCGCCTCGGCGGCGGCGCTGCGGCGGATGCAGGAAAGCTGGATCCCCACGGATAAGCGTGTGCTTGGCGTGTTTGTGCCCTTGATCGAGGCCATGACCGAACGGCAATGGGGCGACAATTCTCCGCCGCGCGAGGTCGCCGTGGAACATGTGGCGCTGTTTGCCACCCCCGCCACCGTGCGCAGCCGGGCGTTCCAGCGCGAACTGGCCTTCCGCGCCATTGGCGTGGATGTGGAGGCGCAGGCCTGCGGTGGTCTGGTCGACGCGATCGAAGACGGCGACATGATCCTGGCCGAGGCGCTGGTGCGCTCTCATGTGGATGCTTTGCTGCGCAAGATGCCCGACCCCGAGGCCGCAATCCTTGGTTGCACGCACTATCCGCTGATGCAGGACATCTTTCAGGATGCGCTGGGCGCAAACGTCAAGGTCTACAGCCAGGCCAACCTGGTCGCGGATTCGCTGGCGGATTACCTGAAACGCCATCCGGCCATGATTGGCACGGGCACTGAAAGCGGTTTCCTGACCACGGGCGATCCTGAAAAGGTCTCGCGCCACGCCACCCAGTTCCTGCGACGAAAAATCAGTTTCACCCAAGCCTGACCTGATTTTTTCACCGCATATCGACGGACCAAAGACATGACCCATTCTATCGCCATCATCGGCGCCTCCGGCTATACCGGGGCTGAACTTGTTCGGCTGATCGCCACCCATCCTTCGTTTGAAATCAAGGCTCTGGCCGCCAATTCCAAGGCCGGCATGAGCATGGCCAAAGTGTTCCCGCATCTGCGCCATCTGGATCTGCCGGATCTGGTGACATGGGAACAGATCGACTTTGACCAGATCGACCTGTGTTTCTGCGCTCTACCGCATAAAACCAGTCAGGAAGTGATTTCCAAACTGCCCAAATCGGTCAAGATCGTCGATCTGTCCGCGGATTTCCGGCTGCGTGACCCGGCGGAATACGAAAAATGGTATGGCAATCCCCATAGCGCGGTCGAAATGCAGGGCGAGGCGGTTTACGGCTTGACCGAATTCTACCGTGAGCAGATCGCGCAGGCGCGGCTTGTGGCCGGAACAGGCTGTAACGCGGCGACCGGCCAGTTCATCCTGCGCCCGCTGATTGCTGCGAATGTGATTGATCTGGATGACATCATTCTGGACCTGCAATGCGGCGTGTCCGGCGCGGGGCGCAGTCTTAAGGAAAACCTGCTCCATGCAGAGCTGTCCGAGGGCACCAATGCCTATGCTGTGGGCAGCACGCACAGGCATCTGGGCGAGTTCGATCAGGAATTTAGCGCCATTGCCGGGCGCGAGGTCAAGATCCAGTTCACCCCGCATCTGGGCCCGTTCAACCGGGGCATTCTGGCGACCTGCTATGTCAAAGGCGTGGCGGATGAGGTGTTGGCCACCCTGAACGCCGCCTATGCAGACGAACCCTTTGTCGAGGTACTGCCCATGGGCGAAACCCCCAGCACCCATCACGTGCGCGGGTCGAATTTCTGCCATATCGGCGTGGCGTCGGACCGGATTTCGGGGCGGACCATCGTGGTGGCGGCGCTGGACAACCTGACCAAGGGCAGCTCGGGTCAGGCCGTGCAGAATGCGAACCTGATGCTGGGCGAAGAGGAAACCGCCGGGCTGATGCTGGCACCCTGCTTCCCCTGATCGCGGGGTTTTCGCTGTAAGGGTAGGGTGGGTTTTCAACCCACCGCCCTGTTTCTTGCGCGACATCAAGGACAGGTGCTTGCCATGCTTGCATCTGCTATTAACTCTGTCGTAACCGGACAAGACCTAGGTGATCCCATGGCCCTGAAATCGCTGAAAAAGAAACGCCGCATTCAGATTGTTGCTGTTGCGGCGGTGGCGCTGACCTTGTCGACCGCGCTGATCGGCTATGCGATGAAAGACGGGATCAACTTTTTCCGCTCCCCCTCCGAGGTTGCCGAGGCACCGCCATCCCCGACGGAACTGTTCCGTATTGGCGGGCTGGTCGAAGAGGGCTCGCTTGAGCGCGGTGTGGGCGAGCAGATCCGCTTTCGCGTGACCGATGGCGGGGCGACGATCCCGGTGACATTTACCGGTGTGCTGCCTGACCTGTTTGAGGAAAATCAGGGCATGGTCGGCACTGGCCGTCTGGTGAATGGGGTGTTCGAGGCAACCGAGATCCTGGCCAAGCATGACGAAACCTACATGCCCAAAGAGGTCGTGGACGCGCTGAAAGAGCAGGGGGTTTATCAGGAACCCGAAACCGGCTCCTGACCCTCGGTCCCCATATCCTGTGCTGGCAGGAAAATCGTAACAGCCAAACCGCCCGATGCCCGGTTGGACAGCCCCAGCGCGCCGCCGGACTGGCGGGCAAAGCCCTGCACCGCTGACAGGCCCAGTCCCGGCCCAGCCCCGACTGGTTTTGTGGTGTAAAAGGGCTCTGACAGCATGGACAGCATTCCAGGATCGACGCCAGGGCCGCTATCGGCAATGGTCAGGGCAAAGTAAGGCGGCTGCGCTTCTGGTGGCAGGATCGGGGCTGGGATGATCTCTTCGGTGCGGGTGCCACGCAGGGCAATCACACCCTTGCCGCCCATCGCATCCTGGGCGTTCAGGCACAGCTGCACAACCATGGTTTCCAGCATGTCGGGATCCACGCGGAACTGCAACGCAGCCGCACCAGGCTGGGCCTGTACCTTGATCCCCGGTTCCAAAACTTGTCCCAGCAGCGGGACCAAGGTGTCAAACAGCTGGGCTTCGTCCTGAGTTTGCGGGCGCAGGCGGGCGCGGCCGCTGGTCGCCAAAAGCTGGCGCACGGTGACAGCGGCCCGCCCGGCTGCGGCGCGGGCGTCCTGCAGGGCGGCGGTTTTTTCCGCAGGCGTGTCCAGCGTGTCATGCAATTCCAGGTTGCCGCTGATCACTGTCAGGAGGTTGTTGAAATCATGGGCCACACCGCCCACAAACTGGGTTAAAGCGCGGGCTTTCTGGCTGCGGGCATAGCGGTCGCGCACATCGTCCAGCTCGCTTAACATCCGGCGTTGATTGGCGACGGCAAGGCAGAAATACAGGGTCAGGCTGGCGGCTGCGAACAGCACCATCACGATTTCGGACGGGGTCTGCATATGCGGCAGGACCACCATCACCACCGCAAGCATCAGCGCGCAGAACTGCCCCATATAGGACAGGCGGATTGCCCTGTCTGGATCGGGGCTTTGCATTGTGTAGATCAGCAGGCCGATCAGGGCGACCACGCCAAACACCACCTGGGCGGGTTCAAAGCTGGCGATCAGGAACACCGGCAGCAGCCCGAAAAGCAACGCGTTTATGTTGTAGAACAGCAGCGCCATCGACCATTGCAAACGGCGTTTCACGGGCAGGCGGTCAAACAGCAGCGCAGCCAGAAAGGCCTCGGCCCCGATATATGTGACGAACCACAAAAGATAGGTCACATCCATCTGCGACAGGAACAACGCAGCCGTTGCCAGTGTGATCATGACATATCTGGCGACCACTTCTGCAACAGAAGCGTATTCGGCACGGCGCATACGTGCCAAACGCATATCAAGCGGCGTATTCGCCATGAAATCAGCCTCAATAACCACAGGCATTAAACCATAAATCCGCCGGGTCACCAGCGCACCCTATGCCTTTGGGCAGGGGGTTCATGCGGAACCAGTGCGGAGGGAACAGGATACACTCATAACGGAAACAGCCCGATGACACTGGGCTGTTCACTTGTCATTTTAGGAAAAGGCCGGGGCGGATGTCATGCGGTGACCTCCGCGCCCGGCTGGTCCTGATCACTTCAGGATCGAGCGGCCCGCATATTGAGCAGTTTCGCCCAGCATTTCCTCGATGCGGATCAGCTGGTTGTATTTGGCCAACCGGTCCGAGCGCGCCAGCGACCCGGTTTTGATCTGGCCGCAATTGGTGGCCACGGCGAGGTCGGCAATGGTGGCGTCCTCGGTTTCGCCCGAGCGGTGCGACATCACGTTGGTCATGCGCGCGCGGTGCGCGTCTTCGACCGCCTGCAGGGTTTCGGTCAGCGACCCGATCTGGTTCACCTTGACCAGCATGGAGTTCGCAGCCCCCTTTTCGATGCCCATGGCCAGACGCGCCGGGTTGGTCACGAACAGATCATCCCCCACCAGCTGCACCTTGTCACCGATGGCTTTGGTCAGGGCGACCCAGCCGTCCCAGTCATCTTCGGACATGCCGTCTTCGATCGAGATGATCGGGTAGTCGTCACACAGCGCCTGCAGATAGGCGACGTTTTCTTCGGATGTCAGGGATTTGCCTTCGCCGGACAGCTCGTATTTGCCGTCTTTGTAATATTCGGTCGCGGCGCAATCGAGGGCCAGATAGATGTCTTTGCCCGGCGTGTAGCCTGCTTTTTCGATCGACTTCAGAATGAAATCCAGGGCTTCGCGGGTCGATGCGATATTGGGAGCAAAGCCACCTTCGTCGCCGATGCCGGTGGACAGGCCTGCGGCGGACAGCTCTTTTTTCAGGGTGTGGAACACCTCAGAACCCATGCGGACCGCTTCGCGGATGTTCTCCGCTGCGACCGGCATGATCATGAATTCCTGAATGTCGATCGGGTTGTCGGCATGTTCGCCGCCATTGATGATGTTCATCATCGGCACCGGCAGAACGCGGGCCGAGGTGCCGCCCACATAACGGAACAGCGGCTGGCCCGAGAAATCGGCAGCGGCCTTGGCCACAGCCATGGAGACACCCAGAATGGCGTTGGCGCCCAGGCGGCCTTTGTTGTCGGTGCCGTCCAGTTCGATCATGGTCAGGTCGATGCCAACCTGATCGGTGGCGTCAAAGCCGACAATGGCTTCGGCGATTTCACCGTTCACGGCGGCCACGGCCTCTTGCACGCCTTTGCCCATGTAGCGGGATTTGTCGCCGTCGCGCTTTTCCACTGCCTCATAGGCACCGGTCGACGCCCCCGAAGGCACGGCGGCGCGGCCCATGGTGCCGTCTTCCAGGGTCACGTCGACCTCGACCGTGGGGTTGCCACGGCTGTCCAGGATCTCGCGGGCGTGGATATCAATGATGATGCTCATCGGATTGGATCTCTCAACCAAGGAAATTTGCAGGTTTCATAGCAGCGCAGGCGGAAATGTAAACGTGAACGATACCGCTAACATGTCGCTGTTGCATTGCTGCGCTGCGCCTGTCGCGCTGGGGGCGCTACCGTTTTGCGCTAACCTGTCTGAAACATTGCGCGCGCCTATCCGGCGCGGCCGCGTGTCTGGCGGGCCAGCTGGGCCTCGCGCAGAAAGCTGAACAGCCCGGCGCCCAGAATCAGCGCGCTGCCGATTAGGGTCCAGCCATCGGGCCAGTCTGAAAACACCGCGATGCCCAACCCGGTGGCAAAGATCAGCCGCGCATAGCGATAGGGCGACACGGTCGAGGCCGGGGCCAGCCGCATCGCGGCCGTCACGGCCAGATAGCCCGCTGATGTGGACAGGACCGCGCCGCCAATCAGCGCAAGCGTGGGCAGGTCACTGGCCGCAGGGCGGTCCGACAGGATCCAGAACAGGATGCCCGTCGGGATGGTCGCAGCAAAGCCCCAGGCCGAAATCGCCACAGTGGCCAGGTGTTGCGGTACCAGTCGCGTGACCAGATCACGGGCCGACAGGCCGCAGATGCCAATCACGGCGAACAGCTCCCACCCGGTAAAGCCGGTGCCAAAGGGGCGGATCACGATCAACATGCCGACCATGCCCACCAGCACGGCGATCCAGCGCCGCCACCCCACGCTTTCCCCCAGAAACAGCGCAGCCCCCAGCGTCACCAGCAGCGGCCCGGCCTGCATAATCGCAGCAAAGACCGGCAAGGACACGTTGGCCACCCCGACAACAATCCCGATGGCAGCAATGATTTCGATACCCGAGCGCAGCAAAACCATGGGATGCAGAGCGTCACGGCTGAGGATACGCACCTTTTGCAGTCGCGCCAGCAGCCAGAAAATCAACGTGCCACCAAAGCTGACCAGGAACATGACCTGTCCCAGCGGTGCGCCAGAGCTGGCCAGTTTCAAAAACGCATCCGATGCCGCCAGCAGCGCCATGGATAGGATCATCAACAGGATGGCGCGCAGTGTCTGGGTCATAGGCTGGTCCGGCTAAGGGGCTGTTTTCCAAAGGGCTAGCGCCGGTGCTGGCAAAGCTCAAGCGGTGCGGGCGGGCTTTGTGCGGCTGCCTTGGCGTTATGCGTCTGGCGCATGGCTTGCGCGCTCTGGCTGCATGACCTCTGTCAGATGCGCAGCGCCGCCGATCAGGGCAGCATGGTCGTCGCGCACCACATAGACGGGGAACTGTGCCATGTAGTTTGAAAACCGCCCCTTGTCGGCAAAGGCCTGGGCAAAGCCCAGATCCGCCAGATGTGGGGCAAAATGATTGACCACTCCGCCGACCAGATAGACCCCGCCAAAGGGCAGTGTGCTGAGCGCCAGATCCCCGGCAAACCGTCCCATAAAGCGGGTGAACAGGCGGCCCGCCTGCTGGGCCAGCGGATCGCCTGCCTGTAGCGCGGCCATGAGTTCGGGGGCGGGCAGGGGGCTGTGCGTCGGGCCGGCCTCGGCGCATAAAAACGCATGGATGCGTTCAAATCCACGCCCGGACAGGACATCCTCTAACCCCGGTGTGCCATGCTGTGCGGCGATGTGATCGAACAGGCGCAGCTCTGTGGGGGATTGCACGGATAGGGTGATGTGCCCGGCTTCGGTCGGCGGAACATGGCTGCGCCCCGCAATCTGGTAAACCGGCGCTGCATTCAGGCCGGTGCCCACATTGACCACCAGCCGCGTGGCACCGGCGGGGGCGGTCGGGCCGGGAACCAGTGGCATCACCGCATGATCGGGCAGATGCGCCAGGGCAAAACCCTGTGCCTGCATGTCATTGATCACGGTCGCGGTCTGCGCGCCGATCATCGCCCCGATTTCATCCGCATCGACCTGCCAGCCGCGATTGGTCAACCGCCCGATGCGCCCCTGCACAGGCCCGGCAATATCGACACAGATCCCCTGTGGCTGTGCTGAGACCGGGGCGCTTTGAGCGATAAAATCCCGCAGGATCGGGTCAAACCCATCGTGATCGGCATTGCGATAGCGCCGCACGGTGTCTGCCAGCACTGCGCTGCCCCGTGCCAGCGCGACCCGCGTATTGGTGCCGCCAATATCGGCGGTGACAACCAGCGGGGACTGTTCTGTAGTGTCGGTCATGTCACGATCCTTGGGGGCGCAAAGCAAAAGGCAACGTCTGGCAGGGGGAGCTGGGGCCACGGGCGGCAAAGTCAAAGGGCAAGCCGTTCACCGCGCTGGCCCGGTCGAGCGCCCGATGATCAGCTCTGCCTCGATCAGTTTGGTCAGCGGCGCGCTGGCCGGGGACTGGATCAGCTGCAGCAGCATCTCGGCGGCCTGCGCCCCGGCCGCATGAACCGAAGACCGCGTGGCCGTGAAAAGCGGCACATCCTCTCCGTTTTTCAGATAGCTGAGATCGTCATCATGGGTGATCACAGACACATCGCGCCCCATCTCAAGCCCCAGATCCTGCACGGCCCGGCGCACACCAATGGCGATGATCATCGAAGACACCAGAAGCGCCGTGGGGGCCTGGGCGCGTTGCAGCATGTCATGCGCGGCACGATAGCCGTAGATCTCGGTCATTTCCTCGGACCGCATCAGGCCGGGATCGGGGGATACGCCCCGCGCGCGCAAGGCGGTTTCATATCCGTCCCGGCGGCGATGGGCGAAATCCATGCTTTCCCGCCCGTTCAGCAGCGCAATGCGCCGGTGGCCCAGATCCAGCAGAAACTCTGTCGCCCGTTGAAAGGCGCGCCCGTTATTGATGTCCAGCCACGAATAAGGGCTGTCGATGTCCGAGGCCCGGCCATGCACAACAAAGGGCAGCCCCAGCTGGGTCAGCAGCGCAATCCGGTCATCGGCCATGCGCGGGCCATGCACGATGATCCCATCCACAGAGCCACGGGCCCGGATCGCGCGATAGGCGTCTTTTTCTTTGCGATCCTCGATCAGTGTGATCACGATTTCATAGCCCTCTCGGGCATAGGTTGCCCCGGCCCCGGCAATGAAATCGCCAAAGATCGGGTTCACCATTTCATGTTGGTCTGACACAGGCAGCACATGGCCGATGGCATGGCTGCGCCCGGTGGCCAGGCTTTTGGCACGGGCATTGGGGCTGTAATTCAGCGCGTGCGCGGCCCGTTGAACGCGGTCTCGGGTGGTTTCGCTGACCTCGGGATAGCCGTTCAGGGCGCGGCTGACGGTGGTTTGCGACAGGCCAAGATGCTGAGAGAGCTGTTTCAGATTCATGGTTTGATAGAGCCAAACCGTTTTGAATTTGTAAAGGTTGTGCGGCATGTGACGTGGGGCACCAGCGGCCTGGCTTGTTTCATTCCGACCGAGATTGACAGGGTTGTCGTTTCTGCCCACAGTCCAGCCAAAGCGGTTTGGCTAAGCCCATACCGCGATTGTGGATCCCCCAAATCGGATCCCGGATGGTCAAAGGAGAGAACGCCATGAAACGCGGGATGACCCGGAATGTCCAGAGCGCGCTTGCGCTGGTGGCGCTTGGCGCAGGCGGGGCCGAGGCGGCGGATCTGACCATTCTGGGCCCCTGGCTTGGCCCGGATGAGGTGCAGGTTCAAAAGGTGCTGGACCTGTTTCGCGCCCAGTCCGGGCTAGAGGTCCACTATGCCGGGTCGGACAGTTTTGAACAGCAGATCGTGGTGGATGTCACTGCGGGCAGCCCGCCCGGTATTGCCGCCTTTCCCCAGCCCGGTCTGGCGGCAAACATGGCGGCGCGCGGCGCACTGACACCGCTGGCCGCGGGCACCGCCGACTGGATCCGCGACAATTACGCCGCCGGGCAAAGCTGGGTCGATCTGGGCACCTATGCGGATGCTGAGGGGGCGGATCAGCTGTTTGGGTTTTTCTACAAGGTCGATCTGAAATCGCTGGTCTGGTATGTGCCTGAAAATTTCGAGGATGCGGGCTATGAGGTGCCGCGTTCGATCGAAGAGCTGAAGGCGCTGAGTGATCAGATCGTCGCCGATGGCGAAACGCCCTGGTGCATTGGGCTGGGCTCTGGCGGGGCGACGGGCTGGCCTGCAACCGACTGGGTCGAAGATCTGCTGCTGCGCACGCAGCCGCCAGTGGTCTATGACGCCTGGGTCACGAATGAGATCCCGTTTGATGACCCACGCATCGTGGCCGCGATTGAGGCGTTTGGCCATTTTGCCCGCAACGATTCCTATGTGGCCGGGGGCGCGCAGGCTGTGGCCGCGACGGATTTCCGCGACAGCCCCAAGGGTCTGTTTGCAGCCCCGCCGCACTGTTATCTGCATCGCCAGGCCAGCTTTATCCCCAGTTTCTTTCCAGAGGGGACAGAGGTCGGCGCGGATGCGGATTTCTTTTATTTCCCGCCCTTTGCGGATCAGGATCTGGGCAGCCCGGTTCTGGGGGCCGGTACGGTTTGGACGATCACCGATGACAGCCCCGCCGCCCATGCCTTCATCGCCTTTCTGCAAACCACCGAAGCGCACGAAGCCTGGATGGCGCAGAAGGGCTTTCTGACGCCGCATAAAGGGGTGGACCCGGAGATGTTCAGCGATCCGACCCTGAGAAAGATGAACGACATTCTGCTGGGCGCGACCAGTTTTCGGTTTGATGCCTCTGATCTGATGCCGGGCGGCGTGGGGGCTGGCAGTTTCTGGACGGGCATGGTGGATTATGTCGGGGGCAAGCCTGCTCTGGATGTGGCCAGTGACGTTCAGGACAGCTGGCAGGCGCTGAAATAAGGCGGCGCAGATAGGGGCGGAGATGGATCCGGCGCTGATGGGATTGGCGACAGTTGCGGTTGGGCTGGGCGGATGTCTGGCCTATTACCGCCTGTCCAATACCCTGTTGGATCAGGTGCTGTGCCCACCGCGCGGGCCCAATGCCGGACGCAATATCAATCGGGCCAACCTGATCCGGCCCTGGCTGTTCCTGCTGCCGGCCCTGGCGGTTCTGGGCCTGTATCTGGCCTATCCGGTTGTCGAAACCGCGCGCCTGTCGGTGATGGGGACGGCACCGGGCGCGGGGTTTGTCGGCCTGAAGAATTATAAAACCATGCTGGGCGATCCCAAATTTCACGAGGCCCTGCGCAACACGATGCTGTGGTTGATCGTGGTGCCTGCGGTCTCGACCGGGATGGGCCTGCTGGCGGCGCAGCTGACCGACCGGCTGCGCTGGGGGAATATCGCCAAGGCGCTGATCTTTATGCCCATGGCGATTTCTTTTGTCGGCGCGGCGGTGATCTGGAAGCTGGTCTATGACGCGCGCCCCGCCGGTGCCGAACAGATCGGCCTGCTGAATGCGATATATGTCTGGCTGTCAGGTCAGGATCCGCAGCACTGGCTGACGGTGCCGGTCTGGAACAATTTTCTGCTGATGGTGGTGCTGATCTGGACCCAGACGGGCTTTGCCATGATGATCCTCAGCGCGGCCCTGCGCGCTGTCCCCGAAGAAACGGTCGAGGCGGCGACCCTCGACGGGGCCAGCCCGCTCCAGATCTTTTTCCACATCAAGGTGCCGCAGATCAAATCGACAATCCTGGTGGTCTGGACCGCGATCACGCTGGGGGTGTTGAAGGTGTTCGACATCGTGTTCGCCATGACCAACGGCCAATGGGAAACGCAGGTTCTGGCGAATTACATGTATGACAGGCTGTTTCGGGCGATGGATTGGGGCGTTGGATCGGCTGCCGCGATGGTGATTATGTTGCTGGTCACGCCTATTCTGATCTGGAACCTGCGTCAGACGCGGCGCGAGGGGCGGTGATGAGGCGCAGCAAATCTGTCCTGAACTGGGTTGTGCAGGTGTCAACCGTGCTGCTGGTGGCGCTGTGGCTGGTGCCAAGCCTGGGTCTGCTGGTGTCGTCCCTGCGGCATGTGGATCAGATCGCCAGCACCGGCTGGTGGAAGGCGCTGTTTCCCAGTGAACAGGTGCTGCAGCTGCGCACCCAAGCAGATATGCAGATCCGCGAAGGCGATCTTTTTGTGATCACAGGCAACCTGTTTGCCCAGAATGATGTCCCCGTGGCCAAGATCCGCGCCTTTGGCACCTCGTCGCGTGAGATCGGGGCATTTGCGCCCGGCGCGACCTCTCAGCTGCGCAAGGGCGGTGCGATCACCCTGCAGGCCAATGGCGATTATCGCTATGAACATACCGAGGATAGGGCCGGCAAGCGCGGGGCGCGCGTGTTTGTCACCGCCCTGATCCCGCCCCAGTTCACATTCGACAATTATCGCCGGGTTCTGTTTTCCGGCAGCGCGACCAACACGCTGGCCAGAGCGTTTTTTAATACGCTCAGCGTGACCATTCCAGCGACGATCCTGCCCATCGCGCTGGCCGCGTTTGCCGCCTATGCGCTGGCCTGGATGGTCTTTCCGGGGCGGGCGCTGGTTCTGGCCTGTGTTGTCGGCCTGCTGGTGGTGCCGCTGCATCTGGCGCTGATCCCGCTGCTGAAACTGCATCTGGGGATCGGGATTGGCAAAGGTTATCTGGGCATCTGGCTGGCCCATACGGGGTTTGGCCTGCCTTTGGCGATCTATCTGCTGCGCAATTACATGGCAGGCTTGCCGCGTGAGATCATCGAAAACGCCCGCATTGATGGTGCCAGCGAATTTCAGATCTTTACCCGGATTGTGCTGCCGCTCAGCTTTCCGGCGCTGGCGTCTTTTGCGATTTTTCAGTTCCTGTGGACGTGGAATGACCTGCTGGTGGCCAAAGTCTTTTTGATTGACGCCAGCGGCCAGACCACGGTGATGACCCATCAGATTGTCGAGATGCTGGGCACATATGGCGGGGATTGGGGGCTTTTGGCGGCGGCGGCCTTTGTGTCGATGATCCTGCCGCTGGTGGTGTTCTTTACCATGCAGAAATATCTTGTACGGGGCTTGTTGGCCGGGTCTGTGAAATAGGCGCTGGCGGGCAGGGGCGCAGAGCTTGGCAAGCGGCGCAGGCCGTGACACAGATAGCGCAAGGCAGTGGGGGGAACATGGCGGCGCTGACGCTCAGACATCTGGAAAAAAGATACGATGAAGGGCGCAGCGTTCTGCGCGACATCAGCCTTGAGATCGCGCCGGGCGAGCTGGTCGTTTTTGTCGGCCCGTCGGGCTGTGGCAAGTCGACCCTGCTGCGCATGATTGCGGGGCTGGAACAGATCTCCAGCGGGGTGCTGGAAATCGACGGGCAGCGGGTGAATGACATGCCGCCCGCGCAGCGGGACATCGCCATGGTGTTCCAAAACTATGCTTTGTATCCGCATATGACCGTGCGCGAAAATATGGGGTTTGCGCTGAAACTGGCCAAGAAAAGCGCGGCTGAAATTGATACGGCAGTGTCCCGCGCCGCCAAGATGCTGCAGCTGGACCCCTTTCTGGATCGCTTGCCAAAGGCGCTGTCGGGCGGGCAGCGCCAGCGCGTGGCAATTGGCCGGGCGATTGTGCGCGACCCCAAAATCTATCTGTTTGACGAACCGCTTTCCAATCTGGATGCGGCGCTGCGCGTGGCGACCCGGATCGAGATCGCGCGGCTCAAGGAACAGATGCCTGACCGCACCATGATCTTTGTCACCCATGATCAGGTCGAGGCCATGACCCTGGCCGACCGCATCGTGGTGCTGGCAGAGGGTGAAATTGCCCAGGTCGGCACCCCGCTGGAGCTGTATGACCGCCCGCGCACTACATTTGTGGCGCAGTTTATCGGATCGCCCGCGATGAACCTGTTGCCCGGCGAGGTGATCGCCACCGGCGCGCAGACCCGTGTGCAGTTGGAGGGAGGGCGAGAGCAGCTGTCTGACTATCCCAGCACGGACGCGGATCTGGGGCAGCCTGTGTTGATCGGTGTGCGCCCCGAGGATTTTGTTCCAGACGAGTCCGGTTTCTTTGAGGGCACCGTCACCCATACAGAAGCCCTGGGCGAGGTCACGTTGTTATATGTTGCCCAAAGTGAAGGGGCGGAGCCGGTGGTGGTCAAGCGTCCCGGTGTTTGGCGCGACCAAAAGGGCGCGGTGCTGCGCTTGGCTGCGGTGCCGGATAAGGTGCATCTGTTCGCTGATGGTGTGTCGCTGCTGTATCGCTGATGCGCGCGCGATCCGCGCGGGGGCGTCGCCCCCGCACCCCCAGGGTATTTTGCAAGCAAAGAAGCAGCGGTCTAGCGCGTGATCTGCCCGCCTGCGTTTTGCCAGTGATGCAGCCCGCCGATATTGTGGACGTCGGCGTGGCCCATGCGTTTCAGCATCATCTTGGCCATGGAAGACCGCGCGCCTGAGGCACAATAGACGGCGATGGGTTTGCCGGATTTGAGTTCCGGCAGGCATTCGGCGCTGCGCGGGTCGGCGCGCATGGACAGGGCGGCGCTGGGGATTTCCAGCGCGCCTTTGGCTTTGCCGGTCATGGCGATTTCGCCGGGATCGCGGATATCAATGACGATAACCGCGCCTTCGGCACTGCGCTGAACTGCCTCGGCGGCGCTGAGGCCGGGGGTTTTGGACAGGAATGCAAACATCTGTGTCTCCGTTCTGTTCCTGATAATTTATATTCCAAATATAGAATGTAAAGACTTGATGTGAATGTTCGCTCAATGTTCTTAATTTTCGATTGGCGGCGCGGCGGCTTTCCCCTATCTGTGAGGAGTCCGTTAACTCCGGGGGGCCTGATGCCGGAACTGAAGCAGATCGAAGTCCGCGGTGCGCGCGAACACAATCTGAAATCCATCGACGTGGATATTCCACGTGACGAGCTGGTGGTGATCACCGGCCTGTCTGGTTCGGGTAAATCCAGCCTGGCCTTTGACACGATCTATGCCGAGGGCCAGCGCCGCTATGTGGAAAGCCTGTCGGCCTATGCGCGCCAGTTCCTGGACATGATGGAAAAGCCCGATGTGGATCACATTGCGGGCCTGTCTCCGGCAATTTCCATCGAGCAAAAGACGACCTCGAAAAACCCGCGGTCGACCGTGGGTACGGTGACGGAAATTTATGACTATCTGCGCCTGCTATTCGCGCGGGTTGGCACGCCGTATTCCCCCGCCACCGGCCAGCCGATCGAGGCGCAGCAGGTGCAGGATATGGTCGACCGTGTCATGGCGATGGAGGACGGCACACGGGGTTATCTGCTCGCCCCAATCGTGCGCGACCGCAAAGGCGAATATAAGAAAGAGTTCCTGGAGCTGCGTAAGCAGGGCTTTCAGCGGGTGAAGGTCGATGGCGAGTTTTATGAGCTCGACACGCCGCCCACGCTGGACAAGAAATTTCGCCATGACATCGACGTTGTGGTTGACCGGATCGTGGTGCGCGAAGGCATGGAGACCCGGCTGGCCGACAGTTTCCGCACCGCGCTGGATCTGGCTGACGGGATCGCGATCCTGGAAACCGCCCCGCGTGAGGGCGAGCCGGAACGTCATACTTTCAGCGAAAATTTTGCCTGCCCGGTCAGTGGCTTCACCATCCCCGAGATCGAACCGCGGCTGTTTTCCTTTAACGCGCCCTTTGGGGCCTGCCCGGAATGCGACGGGCTGGGGGTGGAGCTGTTCTTTGACGAACGGCTGGTGGTGCCGGACGCCACACTGAAAATTTCAGACGGGGCGCTGGCACCGTGGCGCAAGGGCAAATCGCCCTATTTCCTGCAGACCATCGACGCCATCGCCAAACATTACGAATTTGACAAAAACGCGCGCTGGAAAGACCTGCCGGCCCATGTGCATCAGGTGTTCCTGTACGGATCCGGCGATGAGGAAATCATGTTCCGCTATGACGAGGGCGGGCGTGTTTATCAGGTCGAGCGCGTGTTCGAAGGCGTGATCCCCAATATGGAGCGTCGTTACCGCGAGACCGATTCCAACTGGATCCGCGAAGAATTTGAACGCTATCAGAACAACCGTTCCTGCGGGGCCTGTGGCGGCTATCGCCTGCGCGAAGAGGCGCTGGCGGTCAAGCTGGGCGCGGACAAGCTGCATGTTGGTCAGGTGGTTCAGATGTCGATCCGCGAGGCGCTGGCCTGGATCAATTCGATCAACGACCACCTGACGCCGCAGAAACAGGAAATCGCCCGCGCCATCATCAAGGAAATCGCCGAGCGGCTGGGCTTCCTCAACAATGTCGGGCTGGATTATCTGACGCTGTCGCGCAATGCGGGCACGCTGTCGGGTGGTGAAAGCCAGCGGATCCGGCTGGCCAGCCAGATCGGCTCGGGTCTGACGGGGGTGTTGTATGTGCTGGACGAACCCAGCATCGGGCTGCATCAACGCGACAATGATCGCCTGATCGGCACGCTGAAATCCCTGCGCGATCAAGGCAATACGGTGATTGTGGTCGAACATGACGAGGACATGATCCGCCAGGCCGATTACGTGTTCGACATCGGTCCGGGGGCCGGTGTGCATGGCGGGCAGGTCGTGTCCTGCGGCACGCCCGAGGTCGTGGCCGAGGATCCCGCCAGCCTGACCGGGCAATACCTGTCAGGCACCCGTGAAATCGCGGTGCCGGACAAGCGGCGCAAGGGCAACGGCAAGAAAATCAAGGTGGTCAAGGCCACGGGCAACAACCTCAAAGAGGTCACAGCCGAATTTCCGCTGGGCAAATTTGTCTGCGTGACCGGCGTGTCCGGTGGGGGTAAATCGACCCTGACGATTGAAACCCTGTTCAAGACCGCCTCGATGGCGCTGAACGGTGCGCGGCAGACCCCGGCACCCTGCGAAACCATCAAGGGGCTCGAACATCTGGACAAGGTGATCGACATTGACCAGCGCCCCATCGGCCGCACACCGCGCTCGAACCCTGCGACCTATACGGGGGCCTTCACGCCGATCCGCGACTGGTTCGCCGGTCTGCCCGAGGCCAAAGCGCGGGGCTACAAACCCGGTCGCTTTAGCTTCAACGTCAAGGGCGGGCGCTGCGAGGCCTGTCAGGGCGATGGTGTGATCAAGATCGAGATGCACTTTCTGCCCGATGTCTATGTCACCTGCGAAACCTGCAAAGGCGCGCGCTATAACCGCGAAACGCTGGAGATCCTGTTCAAAGGCAAAAGCATCGCGGATGTGCTGGATATGACCGTGGAAGATGCCGAGGAATTTTTCCGCGCGGTGCCCAGCATCCGGGACAAGATGACCGCGCTGATGCGCGTGGGGCTGGGCTATATCAAGGTGGGCCAGCAGGCGACAACCCTGTCGGGCGGCGAGGCGCAGCGCGTGAAACTGTCCAAGGAACTGGCCAAGCGATCCACCGGGCGCACATTGTATATTTTGGACGAACCGACCACCGGGTTGCATTTCGAAGATGTGCGCAAACTGTTGGAAGTGCTGCATGAACTGGTGGAGCAGGGCAATTCCGTTGTGGTGATCGAACACAATCTGGACGTGATCAAAACCGCCGACTGGATCATTGACATCGGGCCAGAAGGCGGCGATGGCGGCGGTGAAATCGTCGCTGCCGGGACACCGGAAAAGGTCGCGAAAGAGCCGCGCTCGCATACTGGGCGCTATCTGGCACCGCTTTTGGGCATGACGCAGGCCGCAGCGGAATAGATCGTCAGAAACAGGGCCTTAGAAAAGGGCGGTGGGATGATCCCGCCGCCCTTTCATTTTGGTCGCTTATTGCGATTTCACCTTGCAGGTGTTGATGCCCAGCAGGGCATAGGGCGGGCAGGATCCCATGGCGGCGGTGGCCAGCAGCACCACACCCACAGCCCCCAGGATCCAGGCCAGTGTGCCCGACATCATGAAAAACGCCACCACAAGCAGCGCGCCGACAATGGCGCGGATAAGGCGGTCTGTCTGACCCATATTCTTAGCGAACATCTGAGTATTCCTTCGCGGTTTTGAGACTCATATCGTTTGAAACCTATATATCATTTTTAGAATATGATTTCGATCAAAAACCGCCACGGGTCACGGTGGCGTGATCATCCTGTTGGTATTGGGGCAGTACCGCACAAAAAAACCGCCCCTTGGGGCGGTTTCCAGATCGTTTCGTTCTGCGCTGAGGTCAGTCGCGCCCGCGTTTTTCAAACCGCGGCAGCATGGCGCTGAAGTCGCGTCCCAGACCGCCTTCGTTTTCGACAAACTGGGTGTACAGCGCCATGGCGGCCTCGCCCATGGGGGTGTCGGCATCGGCGGCTTCGGCGGCCTGTTGCGACAGGCGCAGGTCTTTCAGCATCAGTTCAGCAGCGAAACCGGGCGTATAGTCATTGTCCGCAGGCGATTGCGGGCCAACACCGGGGGCCGGGCAATAGGCATTCATGGTCCAGCTATAGCCCGAGCTGGTGCTGACCACGTCAAACATGGACTGGCGCGACAGGCCCAGCTTGTCCGCAAGGGCAAAGGCCTCGCAGGTGGCGATCATAGTGACGCCGAGGATCATGTTGTTACAGATCTTGGCGGCCTGACCATTGCCGGCCTCGCCACAATGCACGGCCTTCTGGCCCATGATGTCAAACAGCGGCTTGGCCGTGGCAAAGGCGGTGTCGGAACCGCCGACCATAAAGGTCAGCGTCCCACCGGCCGCGCCGCCAACCCCGCCGGACACAGGCGCGTCCAGCGCCGAAAGCCCCGCCTGATCGGCCAGCCCCGCCACCGCGCGGGCCGAGGCCACATCCACAGTGGAGCAATCCAGCAGAACCGCGCCTTTGCTCATTTCGGGGATGATGTCGGCGGCGACGCTGCGCAGGATGTCGCCATTGGGCAGCATGGTGATGACCACCTCGGCCCCCTGCGCTGCAGCGGCGGCACTGTCGACTGCGTTCACGCCCTCAATCGCCACACCGGCCACGTCAAAGCCCTGCACCTGATGGCCCGCCTTGGCGAGGTTGGCGGCCATCGGCCCGCCCATATTGCCCAGCCCGATAAATCCGATCTTCATGGCTTTGTCCTTCTCCCTCAGGTCCAACCCGTCTTTGCCCAGCGGGGCCAGCATCCGTGACACATCCACAGCCGGGACGGCGTCAATCGCGTGGCGCCAGTTCGGCGATTTGTCTTTGTCGATAATGGCCGCGCGGATTCCTTCGAGAAAGTCGCCATGCTCCATCACCCGGTAGCTGACGCGGTATTCCAGCTCCAGCGCCTTGCGGATGGTCAGGTCGCTGGCAATGCGCAGGCGGTGGATCATCTCCAGCGCGGTTGCCATGGCAAGCGGGGAATTGCGGCCCAGCGCCTTGCGCGCCTTGGCGGCGATCTCGCTGTCAGAGCGGTCCAGCAGGTTCAGAATATCGTTCAGGCCTTCGCCCGCAAACAGCGCGTCGATCTCGGCCTGACTGGCGGCGAGGGGGCTTTCGGGGGCATCTGTCGCCGCCTGTACGACCAGCGCCGCGTCGCCGGTGTCCACCAACTGCGCCTTCAGCGCGTCCCAGCCCTCAAGCGGGATAAAATGATCGGCAAAGCCCACATGGATGGCGCAGCCCGGCCCCATACGCGCGGCGGTCAGCCCCAGATATTCGCCCAGCCGCCCGGGCGCGCGTGCCAGCAGCATGGACCCGCCCACATCGGGCACCAGCCCAATGCCACATTCGGGCATGGCGATCTGGGCGCTTTCGCCGACAATGCGGTGCGAGCCATGACAGCCCACGCCAACACCGCCGCCCATGACAAAGCCCTGCAGAAAGCTGACAACCGGTTTGCCATATTCGTCCAGCTTGGCATTCAGCCGGTACTCATCGCGCCAGAACCGGCGGCCATAGTCGAAATCGCCCGAGGTGCCGGTCTGGTACAGATCGGCAATGTCGCCGCCGGCGCAAAACGCCTTGTCCCCGCTGGCATCAATCAGCACCAGCGCCACATCATCATCCTCGCGCCAGTCTTCCAAAGCGGCCTCGATGGCCAGGCACATGGGGTAGGTCAGCGCGTTCAGCGCCTTGGGGCGGTTCAGGGTGATGCGGCCTGCGCGGCCTTCCTTGCGGATGTCGATATCGCTCATGCTCTGGTCCTGCGTGGGGCAAAACCCTTTGAAAGGGTTTTGCAAATTTCTTTCAAGAAATTTGGCCGCCTGGGGCCGATGTCACGATGCGATCAACTGACGCGCCACGATCAGGCGCATGATCTCGTTCGTGCCTTCCAGGATCTGGTGCACGCGCAGGTCGCGCACGATCTTTTCGATCCCGTAATCCGCCAGATAGCCATAGCCGCCATGCAGTTGCAGGCAGCCATTGGCCACTTCCGAGGACACATCCGTCACCATCAGCTTGGCCATAGCGCAGAATTTGGTCGCATCAGGCGCGCCATTGTCCAGCTTCCACGCGGCCTGACGCAGGAAGGTGCGTGCCGCCTGCAGCTTGGTCTCATATTCCGCCAGACGGAATTGCAGCGCCTGGAACTGGTCGATGCTTTTGCCAAAGGCCTTGCGTTCGGACATGTATTGCAGGGTCAGGTCCAGCGCGTTCTGCGCCCCCCCCAGAGCCCCGGCAGAGATGTTCAGGCGTCCACCGTCCAGACCGGCCATGGCATAGCTGAACCCGCGGCCTTCCTCACCGATCCGGTTTTCCAGCGGCACGGCGCAGTCGTCAAACTGCACCTGGCTGGTCGGCTGGGCCTTCCAGCCCATCTTTTGCTCATTCGCGCCAAAGCTCAGCCCCGGAGCGCCGTCTTCGACCACCACGGTCGAAATGCCCTTGGGCCCGTCCTCGCCGGTGCGGCACATCACGATATAGGCGTCGGAATAGCCCCCGCCCGAGATAAACGCCTTGGTCCCATTCAGCACATAGCTGTCATTGGTCTTTTCCGCGCGGGTGCGCAGGGCCGCCGCATCCGAACCAGAGCCCGGTTCGGTCAGGCAGTAGGAAAACACCTTTTCCATGCTGCACAGGGCGGGCAGCCATTTCTGCTTGGTCTCTTCCGACCCGAATTTGTCGATCATGCCGCCACACATATTGTGGATCGACAGGAAAGACCCGACCGCCGGGCAGGCCATGGCCAGCGCCTCAAACACCAGCGCCGCATCCAGCCGCGTCAGCCCGGTGCCGCCGTATTCATCGGACACATACAGCCCGCCAAAACCCAGCTCGGCCAGTTTGGGCCACAGATCCTTGGGGATGGTGCCGGCCTCTTCCCAGTCGCGGGCAAAAGGCGCGATATGCTCCTGGCCAAAGGCATAGGCCATGTCAAAAATGGCGCTTTGTTCCTCGGTAAGTGCGAAATCCATGGTCCGGCCCCTCCCTGGCGGGTCACGCCTGTGGGCGCGACAGTGAAATTGAACGCTTGTTCAGATTGTGCCGGATGGGCGGCGCTGACGCAAGGGGAGGCCGCGCAAGATAGTTTTGCGAAAATGCAGGTTCCAGGTGGAAATTTTTGCGCTAACTTTGCTTAAATGCCGCAGCAGGGCAGGTCAAAGCCGGCCCAGCGTGTCGCGGATCACCTGTTCGACACGGGCCAGGCCGATGTCATTGTCGAACTTGGCCTCGGCGGTGGCACGGGCGGCGCGGGTCATGGCGCTGCGATCGTCCATATCCAGGATCTCGCCGATTTTGGCACCAAACTCTGCCTCGTCCCATTCCTCGACCAAAAGCCCATTCACCCCGTGATCCACCGCCTCGGGAATGCCCGCATGGCGCGTGGACAGGGTGATGCAGCCGCAGGCCAGCGCCTCTTGGATCGCGGTGGGCAGGCCTTCGGTATTGCCGTTCTTGGCGGTGACGGAATGCTGTAGAAACACCTCGGTGCCGGTCAGATGCTGGCGCACCTCTTCATGCGGCAGGGCGCCGGTAAAGGTGATCTGCTCGGCCACCCCCAGATCGCGGGCCATGTCCTTGCAGTGCTGCAACAATGGCCCGTCGCCGATAAAGGTCAGATGCGCCTCGCGCCCTTTGGCGGCGGCGGCAAAGGCGCGCAACGTGACCTGCGGGGCCTTCTTTTCGACCATGCGCCCAACCGCCAGAAAAGAGCCGGGGCGCTTTTCAGCAGGGGTGAACCGGCGCACATCGACACCTGACGGCACCACATGGGCATTGTCATGACGCACCCCGTGCAGGGCCAGATTGTCGAGCAGAAACTGACTGACAGAAAACATGCCCGCCAGCCGGGGCATCATCAAACGATAAGACCGCACTCGCTGTTTCGACCGCAGCGCCGCCGAGGCATCCGTGCCGCGCCAATAGGTAAACACCGGAATGCCCAGATCATTGCCCAGTTTGGCCAGAACCAACGCCTGCGTGCCAAATTCCGCCAGAATGACCTGCACGCCCTGATCGCGCAGGAACTGAGCCAACCGGGCGCGGTTGTCACCAAAAGGCAGGCGCGAGGTGCCATGGGCCAGCGCGCCATAAGCAGCAGAAAACGGTGCGCGCAGACGGTCCAGCGGGCTCAGCGGCGCGCGGCGCACAAAAAGCGGCTTGCCATGAGGATCTTCACCATTATGCCGCCCGCAGATCACCGCCGTGTCACCCCCAAACAGATGGGCGATATGGCGGTTGATGAAGGTTTCCCCCATCACAAAGTAATCCGAGGTGGCAATGGCCGTTTTCATGTCGATCCGTCCCGTAATCTGCCTGTGCCATATCCGTTGGCGCGCGCCATGCCAAGGGAGGCCGACGCCGCTCGTCCCCTGCGGGAACATCGCCCCGCCCGCCATCCCGAGATCCCGCCCCTGTTTCTTCTTGGCGAAAATACCTCCGGGGGAGCCGCCAAAGGCGGCGGGGGCAGAGCCCCCTCTGCGCTATAGATCCTGATGGTATTCGTCGATCAGATGCTGCACCACCGCATGCATCCTGGCCTCGCCATCCCCCGATGCCGCCGAATGCACTGCCCGTTGACGGCTGGCCGAGGTGCCCTGCGCCACGATTTCACGCGCGCGGGTCAGCTCAGAGACACAGCCCAAAGCCTCGGCATCTTCGCTCAAAAGCTCCAGAAGTTCCTCCACCAGATCGGCAAAAGGCACGATCTGCGCAGCGCCAAAATCAATCAACCCCTCGGTCACGCCATAGCGTTGCGCCCGCCAGCGGTTCTCGCCGATCAGGAAATGATCATAGATCCGCCAACGCTGGTTGCGCACGCGCAGCCGCCACAGCATCCGCATCAGGCATTGGGTCAGCGCGGCAAGGGTCAGCGTGTGTTCCAGCCGGGGCTGCACATCCATTATCCGGGTCTCCAGCGTCGGAAACCGCGCCGAGGGCCGCATGTCCCACCAGATCCGGCTGCTATCCTCGATCACCCCCAGATCCGTCAGGATCTGGACGGAACGCTCATAATCCTGCCAGTTGGAAAATTGCGGCGGCAGGCCCGTGCGGGGCAGGTTGTCGAACACCGAAATCCGATAGCTGGCCAGCCCGGTATCTTCGCCCTGCCAGAAGGGCGACGAGGTCGACAGCGCCAAAAGATGCGGCAGGAAATAGCTGGCCTGTCGCATCAGATCCGCGCGCATCGGGTCGTCAGTCAGCCCCACATGCACATGCATCCCGCAGATCAGCATTCGGCGCACCACGCCGCCCAGATCGCGGCTGAGTTCATTATAGCGCTGCTTGTCCGTGTGGCTTTGGGTCTTCCAGTCGGCAAAGGGATGGCAAGAGGCGGCAATCGGCGTCAGCCCGTGTTTTGCCGCGTTGCGCGACACCGCCGCGCGCAGGCGTTTCAGATCATCGCGCGCGCTGGAAATATCGGCGCAGGGCTTGGTGCCGATCTCGATCTGGCATTGCAGAAATTCGGGGCTGACCTGGCCTTCCAACTCGGCAATGCAGTCCTGCATCAGCGCATCGGGCGCTTCGGCCAGGGCGTGGCTGTCCCTGTCGACCAGCAGGTATTCCTCTTCGATCCCCAGCGTAAAGGCCGGCTCTTGCATGATGTCCCCCATCTTCCCCGCGCGTGTCCTATTTGGTGGGATTTTTGCGCCGGGGGCAATGAGAAACCCGTGCTGGAATATCAGGGGGCCTGGGGGTAAAGCCCGGCCAAAAGAAAACCGCCCCGCAGCCAGGGCCGGGGGCGGTTCAGGTGATCGGGTCAGATCCGGTTGGACCCGGTTAGATCAGTCCATCGCCTTAAAGTTGAACTGGCTGCCATCCTTGATGCCCGAGAACCAGCGCGCCGTGACGGTCTTGGTCTTGGTGTAGAAACGGAATGCATCCGGGCCGTACTGGTTCAGATCGCCAAAGGCGGATTTCTTCCAGCCGCCAAAGGTGAAGTAGCTGAGCGGCACCGGGATCGGGAAGTTGATGCCAACCATGCCCACATTCACGCGATGCGCAAAGTCACGCGCGGTGTCGCCATCGGCGGTAAAGATCGCGGTACCATTGCCATATTCATTGTCCATGGTCAGCTTGAGCGCCTCTTCGTAGCTCTCGGTGCGGACCTGGCTCAGAACCGGGCCAAAGATCTCTTCTTTGTAGATGTCCATGTCAGGGGTGACATTGTCAAAGAAGGACGGACCCACAAAGAATCCCTCTTCATAACCCTGCAGGCTGAAATCGCGGCCATCGACCAGCAGATCAGCCCCCTGTTCCACGCCGGAATTAACCAGACCGTTGATACGCTCTTTGGCGGCCGAGGTGATGACGGGGCCGTAATCCACGTCGTCGCCGGCAGTGTAGGGGCCGACTTTCAGCTTTTCGATGCGGGGGATCAGGCGTTCCACCAGCGCGTCAGCGGTTTCCTTGCCCACGGGCACAGCCACGGAAATCGCCATGCAGCGTTCGCCAGCCGCGCCGAAACCGGCCCCGACCAGCGCGTCGGCAGCCTTGTCCAGATCCGCGTCGGGCATGATGATCATGTGGTTCTTGGCACCGCCGAAACACTGGGCGCGTTTGCCATTCGCCGCTGCGCGGGAATAGATATACTGCGCGATCGGGGTCGAGCCGACAAAGCCCACACCCTGCACGGTTTCATTGTCGAGGATCGCGTCCACCACATCCTTGTCACCGTTCACAACCTGCAGCACGCCATCGGGCAGGCCCGCTTCTTTCAGCAGTTCGGCCAGACGCAGCGAGGTCGAGGGGCAGCGTTCAGACGGTTTCAGGATCATGGCGTTGCCGCAGGTCAGGGCGGGTGCCATTTTCCACAGCGGGATCATCGCCGGGAAGTTGAACGGCGTGATGCCGGCAACCACGCCCAGCGGCTGGCGCATGGCGTACAGGTCGATGCCGGGGCCGCCATTATCCATAAACTCGCCTTTGAGCAGGGCAGGGCCGCCCATGCAGACTTCGACCACTTCCAGACCACGCTGAACGTCGCCACGACCATCGGGCAGGGTCTTGCCGTGCTCGCGGCTGACCAGCTCGGCCAACTCGTCCATGTGTTCGTTGATCAGGGCGCCGAATTTCATCATCACGCGGGCGCGGCGCTGGGGGTTGGTCGCCCCCCAGGCTTTCTGTGCCTCGGCGGCGCGGGCAACCGCGTCGTTCAGCTCTTCGACGGTGGCCAGCGGCACACGCGCCTGCACTTCGCCGGTGGCGGGGTTGAACACATCGGTGAAACGGCCCGAGGTGCCTTTGACATGGGCGCCGTCGATCCAGTGGGTCAGTTCGGTCATGGAATCCTCCTCAGTGGGTTGGGGGCAGGCTAGCCTTGCAAAAATGCCGAAAACAGATGAAATTCAGCAAAGATGATTTGCGAAAATGCAAAGCAAGCGGAGGGGAGATGGCCGAAAGCTGGGATGATTTGCGGATTTTCCTTGCCGTTGTGCGCGGTGAAAGCCTGTCTGCGGCGGGGCGTGTGTTGCGCATGGATCCCGCAACCGTGGGGCGGCGGGTTGCGCGGCTAGAGCAGGGCTTGGGCGCGGCGCTGTTCGCCAAAAGCCCGCAGGGCTATGGCCTGACCGAAGCGGGCGCGCGGCTGGTCGATCACGCCGAAGCCGCCGAGCAGGCCTTTTCCCTTGCCGCCGAGGCGGTGCGCGGCCACTCTGAAGGGCTGTCCGGGCAGATCCGCATCGGCGCGCCCGATGGCAGCGCCAATTTCCTGCTGCCGCAGGTCTGCGCGCAGATTTCCGATGCCAACCCGGATCTGGATCTTCAGATTGTCGCGCTGCCCCGCGTGATGAACCTGTCGCGCCGCGAGGTTGATCTGGCGATCACCGTGTCGCCCCCCAGCGCCGGGCGGCTCTTGGTGCAGAAAGTGTCGGATTATCACCTGCATCTTGCCGCCAGCGAGGCCTATCTGGCGCGGCATGGCGACATCACCTGCCTTGAGGATCTGCGCGGCCACCGCATCACCGGCTATATCCCTGACATGATTTTTGACAAGGAACTGGACTACCTCGCCGATCTGGGGCTGGAGCGCGTGCCGCTGGCGTCGAACTCGGTTTCGGTCCAGTTCCACTGGCTGCGGATTGGCGCGGCGCTGGGGGTTGTGCATGATTTCGCCATGCCCGCGGCACCGGATCTGCGCCATGTGCTGCGTGATCAGGTCAGCCTGACCCGCAGTTTCTATCTGGTGCGCCACGCCGCAGATCGCCGTTTGGAACGGCTGAACCGTCTGGCGCAATTGCTGCAGGATGGGATGCGCGCCGAATTGCTGCGGCTGGAGGAACAGGCCGCTGCGGTTAATCCGTGACTTGACACTCTGGCGCGGGGCGGGGACGCTGGCCTTGCGCGCCAACATGCACAGCAAGCAATTAGGAGGAGGTCCGAGATGCAGGTCCAGAACATTCTGAAAAACAAAGGCTCTCAGGGGGTCGAAACCGTGCCGCCCAGCATGAAGATCGCCGATGCCGCCGCGATCCTGGCGGAAAAGCGGATCGGGACGCTGGTGATTTCCGCTGATGGGCGCAAAGCAGACGGGATCCTGTCAGAGCGGGACATCGTGCGGGAATTGGCCGGTCATGGATCGGGCTGTCTGAATGATCCGGTCGAAACCTACATGACCCGCAAACTGGTCACCTGCACACGCAGCGATACGGCGTCCGATGTGCTGGCGCGCATGACTGAGGGGCGGTTCCGCCACATGCCCGTGGTCGAAGAGGGCGAACTGGTTGGTCTGATCACGCTGGGCGATGTGGTCAAAGCGCAGTTGAAACATCTGGCGATGGAAAAGGACGCGCTGGAAAACATGATCATGGGGTTCTAAGCGCCTCTTTGTGTCGGGCGTTGGCGGGCGGTCAGGATTGACAGGGGCCGCCCCGGTGCGACATGGCTGCGCGCAGGATCATTTCGCACTTGCAAAATGATTCGCACTATTGTTGCGTGTGCGGCACTCAGGAAAGAGAGATCAAAGATGCGCGTAGCCCTGTATCCCGGCACTTTCGACCCGATCACGCTGGGTCATATCGACATTATTCGGCGGGCCGCGGTGCTGGTGGACCGGCTTGTGATCGGTGTTGCGATCAACCGTGACAAAGGGCCCTTATTCGATCTAGAGCAGCGCGTTGCCATGATCGAAGCAGAATGCGCTGAGCTGTCGGAACAGACCGGGACAGAGATCGTCGTTCACCCGTTTGAAAATCTTTTGATCCATTGCGCCCATGATGTCGGGGCCAGTCTGATTGTGCGCGGATTGCGGGCGGTTGCGGATTTTGAGTATGAATATCAGATGGTTGGCATGAACCGCTCGCTGGACAGCTCGGTTGAAACCGTGTTTCTGATGGCCGAGGCGCGGCATCAGGCGATTGCCTCTAAACTGGTGAAGGAAATCGCCCGTCTTGGCGGGGATGTGTCGAAATTCGTCACGCCGCCGGTGCATGACGCGCTGAAGGTCAAGCTGGGGCTGTAGCCTGGCAGGCGGGGGCTTTTGCACCGCTAACCTCTTTTTAACCAACAGAGCATAAGTTGCTTGCGTCAGAGCGTTTCTGGCGCATCGGCTGCGCCGCGTTCTGAGGGAACGGAGAGTGTCATGGATATTGGATATTCCACGGCGCTTCCCATCACGCGACTGCCGGGCCGGGGGGCGGCACAGGTGCAGGAAGCGACGACAGTTATAAATGCCAAACATAAGGCGGTGCCGCCACCGCCTGTTCCGGTCAATGCGCAGATGCTGCCATCGCAGATGGGGACGCGTATTCCTGCTGCGACAGCGCAGGCGGCCTCTGCCTATAAGGCGGCGAAAGGGGCGGTGACGCCGGACTGATGTGCCACACTGGCTGGCCTATGGCCTGGGCGGTGTCGATCATATCCGTGGTGCCTGTGTCATATGCTGCCCGCAGGGGGCGGCGACAGCCTTGTCTCACACTGGGTTTCCCGGCATTGAAAGCGCGCACCATGCGGTGTGAGGCGGTTGCCAATGCTTGGCTGGCCTTCCCTTTGGACTGGTTAGACTGGGGCTAAATCACCGCCAGAAGGCGAGCCACTCTATCAGATCAAACAGTTTTTTCCCCAGAAACAGCAGATGGTCCTGGCCAAACAGCAAAACATCCACGATCAGTGCGGCGCTTAAAAACAGGCCAAGGATAAGAGCCAGGCGGTTGGTCACGGGGATACTCCAGTTTTGCTGAGCCCTTATCCCAAAGCACAGCGCCCCTGTCACCCCTTCCTGTCGCCGCTTTGCCTTACACTGGCGCGGCGCGCATCAGCATCCCGAACAGATCGCGCGGATCATCGGGGTCGGCCAGCAGGTCCAGATCATGGCACAGCCCGGTTTCGTGCACTTTTTCATGCACATAGCGCAGGGCGCTGAAATCCTCGATGGCAAAGCCCACACTGTCGAACAGGGTGATCTGTGCTGCATCGCGCCGGCCCTGGGTCTGTCCCGTGATCACGCGCCACAGCTCGGTCACCGGATGGTCCTGTGCCACTTGTTGAATCTCGCCCTCGACACGGGTCTGGGGCGGATATTCCACAAAGATATCAGCGCGGTGCAGGATTGCCTCGGCCAGTTCTGTCTTGCCGGGGCAATCACCGCCGATCGCGTTCACATGCACACCTGCGCCGACCATATTGTCGCTGAGAATAGTGGCGTTTTTCTTATCGGCGGTGCAGGTGGTCAGGATCTGCGCGCCCTGAATCGCCTCTTCGGGTGAGGCACAGCGGATGATGGTCAGGCCGCTTTGCGCAAGGTTCGCAGCGCATTTGGCAGTGGCGGCAGGATCACTGTCGAACAGGCGGATTTCGCGGATCCCCAGCATGGCCTGCATGGCAAGGCACTGAAATTCCGACTGTGCGCCATTGCCAATCATCGCCATGGTTGTGGCGTTTGCCGGGGCCAGATATTTGGCGGCCAGCGCCGACATGGCCGCGGTGCGCAGCGCCGTCAGCAGGGTCATTTCCGATAGCAGCACGGGATAGCCCGTGGCCACATCCGCCAGCAGGCCAAAGGCGGTCACGGTCTGCAGCCCTTCGCGCGTGTTCTTGGGGTGGCCGTTCACATATTTGAACGCATACAGCGCATCATCGGCGGTGGGCATCAGTTCGATCACACCCACCGGGGAATGGGCCGCCACGCGCGGGGTTTTGTCGAACCTGTCCCAGCGGCGGAAATCATCCTCGATATTGGCGGCAATGCCCTGGATCATGGATTTTACGCCGATCCGATGCACCAGCTGCATCATGTGATCGACGGATACAAAGGGCACAAGAGCCTTGTCAGACGGTGCAAGCGACATCAGAACCCCCGTGTCGGTCGGTCAAAGACCTGACGCCCCAGGGCAGAGGCGGCAAGGTCGGTCATCAGTTCCGCGGTGCGGCCGCGCTCATCCAGCATCGGGTTCAGTTCAACCAGATCCAGCGAGGTCATCAACCCGCTGTCATGCAGCATTTCCATGACCAGATGGGCTTCGCGCACGGTTGCGCCGCCGGGGACCGTGGTGCCAACCGCCGGGGCGACCGCAGGATCCAGAAAATCCACATCCAGCGAGACATGCAGCAGCCCGTTTTGCGCCGCCACATCACTTAAGAAAGGGTCCAGCAGGGCGGCGATCCCGTGTTCGTCAATCTGGCGCATGTCATGGCGGCGGACCGGGGTGGTTTCCAGCGCCGTGCGTTCTGCATGATCGACCGAGCGCAACCCGATGATGCACAGGTTCTGCAGCGGCACAGGGGTGGGTACAGGCGGAAAGCCATCGAACCCAGCGCGCCCGGTGACATAGCCCAGCGGGGTGCCGTGCAGATTACCGCTATCGGTGCTGTCCAGCGTGTGAAAATCCGTATGCGCGTCCAGCCACAGCACAAAAAGCGGGCGGCCTTGTTTCGCTGCATGGGCCGCAACCCCATGTACAGTGCCCAGCGACAGCGCATGGTCGCCGCCCATAAAGATCGGCAATCCCTGCTCCATGGCCTTTGACGCATGGCGCGACAGGGCGGTGGTCCAGCCGACAGTCTCGGGCAGGTGTTTCAGCCCGTCGCGCGGGGGCAGATCATTTTGATCCGGTGCGACATTGCCCAGATCGCGCACCCTGTGTCCCAGGTCACGCAGGGCGCGTGGCAGCCCGGCGGTGCGAAAGGCATCTGGCCCCATCAGGCAGCCGCGCCTTTCTTTGCCGCAATCCAGCGGTGCTCCGATCAGCAAAATGTCTTTGGGCATCGCGCCTGTCCTTTTCCGGCCTGTCCTGCAACAGCCTGTCCTGCAACCGCGACCCTGCCTGCGAAACGGGTGGGAAAATAGGGGTCAAACTGGCAATATCGGAAGAAGATTTTGCAAAACGGAGATCAAATTGGCCGATTTGGATGAAAAAGATCACCAGCTGATCGCAGCTTTGCGCCATGATGCCCGTGCGGCGATTTCCGATCTGGCGGTGACGCTGGGTCTGTCACGCACCACGGTGCGCGCGCGGCTGCAGCGGTTGCGGGCGGCTGGGGTGATCGTCGGGTTTTCTGTGGTGCTAAAGCAAGACGTGACCGCGGATGCGGTGCGGGCCTTGATGATGATCGGTATTGAGGGGCGCGGGTCTGAACGGATCAAACGCCAGATCCTCGGCTTGCCGGAAATTCGCGCATTGCACGCCACAAATGGCCGCTGGGATGTCATTGCCGAATTGGGCACTGCCAATCTTGAGTCGCTGGATAGGGTTCTGAATCGGATCCGCCAGCTGGAGGGGGTCATGACATCGGAAACCTCCCTGTTGCTGTCGACGCAGCAGCCGGGACGGTAAAGGGTAGATTGTGCGGAAAATCTGGAGCGGGTAACGGGAATCGAACCCGTAACCAGAGCTTGGGAAGCTCGTGTGATACCTTTTCACCATACCCGCTCAGCAGGGATCGGTCTATGAGGCACACCCTGAGTCGTCAAGCCCGGATTGCGCGTGAGGGGCGCCTTTGTCCAAACGTATAAAAGGCCCCGCAAGCGGGGCCAGTTGAGTATTTGCACCAAGAAGAAGCACAGGCCCGGTGCCTGTCGCAAGGGGCTGGTTTGCGGCCCATATCGCGGGCAATCACCCCCGTCGACGGCGACGGCGCCCGCCGGATTGATCGCCCCCGCCAGTGTTGAAATTCACCTGCGGCAGGGTCACGATCTGGCTGAGTTCCGGGAACGGATCCGTCGCATGTGGGATCGCGTTGGCATTGACAAAATGTTCCTGGAATTTCGGTTCGATCGCGGTTTCGACCTTGGTGATCTCGCGCACGGTCTTGGCGATTTCCTGACGCGCGCCGCGGTTGCACAGGGCAATCCGCGCCCCGGTGCCTGCTGCGTTCCCGGCAGAGGTGACCTTGTCCAGCGGCACGTCCGGGATCATGCCCAGCACCATGGCGTGCATGGGCGAGATATGCGCGCCAAAGGCCCCAGCCAGAACAACGCGGTCTACGGTTTCGGTTTCACGCACATCCATCAGCAGGCGCGCCCCGGCATAAAGGGCTGATTTGGCAAGCTGAATCGCGCGGATATCGCCTTGGGTCACAGTGATGCGGGGGCCGCCATCGGCGGTGCCGTCATGGATGACATAGGCGTTGGTGCGGCCCTCGGGTTCGCAGCGCGGGGTGCCGGTTTGCTCCGCCGATCCGATCAGGCCGGAGGGATCCAGCAGGCCGGCAATGCGCATTTCGGCCACGGCTTCGATGATGCCGGATCCGCAGATCCCGGTGATGCCGCTTTGTGCGGTTTCCTCGGCAAAGCCGTCTTCGTCCGACCATTTTTCGCATCCAATGACGCGAAAGCGCGGCTCTTTGGTGGTGGGATCAATGCGAATTGCCTCGATCGCGCCGGGGGCGGCGCGCTGGCCTGAACTGATCTGCGCGCCTTCAAAGGCGGGGCCGGTGGGCGAGGAACAGGCCAGCACGCGGCTGGTATCGCCCAGCAGGATTTCCGCATTGGTGCCAACATCGACGATCAGGGCCAGATCTTCGGATTTGCCGGGCTCTTCGGACAGGGCTACGGCGGCGGCATCGGCCCCCACATGGCCTGCGATGCAGGGTAGAACGTGGATTCGGGCAGAGGCGGGCAGGGCGCGCAGGCCCAGCTCCGCCGCAGACAGGTTGACCGCATCGGATGTGGCCAGCGCAAAGGGCGCCTGGCCCAGCTCAACCGGGTCGATCCCCAGCAGCAGGTGGTGCATCACCGGGTTGCAGACAAACACTGTTTCCAGGATCAGCGACGTGTCGATCCCGGCCTCTTTGGCGATGTCAGTGGTCAGCTGGTCCAGCGCCTCGCGCACGGCATTGGTCATTTCCACCGCGCCGCCGGGGTTCATCATCGAATAGGACACCCGGCTCATCAGGTCTTCGCCAAAGCGGATCTGGGGGTTCATGATCCCGGACGATGCCTTGACCTCGCCGGTATCCAGATCGGTCAGATGCGCCGCAATGGTGGTCGAGCCAAGGTCGATGGCCAGCCCGTACAGGCCGGCCTCATGCAGCCCCGGCCAGACAGCGAGAACATGCGGCACGGCCCCCGTACCCGCGTCATGCAACGCGACGGTGGCGGTCCATTTGCCTTTGCGCAGAACGGTTTGCAGAGCGGACAGAACCGGGAAGTCCGCAGTGATCGCTTGGATGTCCCACTGGGATTTAAGCGCCGCGCCCAGACGTTCCAGATCGCCTGTGGGGTCGTGCATGTCGGGCTCTTCGACCTCGACATAATAGAGCCGCGTGGCCGGATCCATTTCGATCACACGGGCCGAGGCCGCCTTGCGCACAACCTGCCGGTGGACCTGGCTTTCGGGCGGTACGTCGATCACGATATCGCCCTGAACCGTCGCCTGACAGCCCAGTCGCCGACCGGGTTTCAGCCCGCGCTTGTCGTCATAGCGTTGTTCGACCTTGTTCCATTCCGACAGGGCGTCTTCGGCCACCGTGACCCCATGTTTGGGGAAATCCCCAAAGGAGGGCGTGATCTGGCATTTGGAGCAGATCCCCCGCCCGCCGCAGACCGAATCCAGATCCACGCCCAGCTGCCGGGCCGCAGTAAGAACGGGCGTGCCGACCGGAAAACGGCCGCGTTTACCTGATGGGGTGAAGATGACGAGAGGGTCGTTACTCATGGCTGTCTTGGTTCCCTGGCGCGCTATTTCCCACGAAACATAGAGAAGGCGCAGCGATTGGAAAGCCGCCCAGCGTCACTTTCCATCCCAACACCGGCACGTGGCCGCTTTTCTGCGACCCAGTGCGCGGCCTTTGCAGGAGTGTCGGGGGGCTCAGACTTCGGTTGTGCTCTGCGCCAGCCAGCGCAGGATTTCCCCGCGATTGCCGTCCAGATCCGGGGCCTGGGGGCGGGTTACGGGATCGGGCGCGTCGCTCATCTTGATCGGATTGCCCGCCGCCTTGTAAGCCGCGCGCCCGTTCTTGTCCAAAACATCCACAACCATATTGCGTGCCAGAAGCTGCGGGTCTTTCATCGCCTGATCAACGCTTTGGATTGGGCCTGTGGGAATGCCCGCCGCGGTTAGTTTCGCAATCCAGTAGGCGCGGGTGTTGTCCAGCGTCACCGCCTCGATCAACCGTTTTAACAGCCGCGCATTTTCGCAGCGCGCCGGGTTGGTGGCAAAGCGCGCATCGCCCGACAAGGGCAGCTCTAGCGTGATGCAGAGCTTTTCAAACAGCTTGTCATTGCCCGCGGCAATCACGAACAGCCCGTCACTGGCGTGAAAGGTTTCAAACGGGGTGATCGAGGGATGCCGCGCCCCGGATGGCCCCGGCGCCTTGCCAGTGACCGAAGTCAGCGCCACCGCATGTTCCAGGATGGCCAACTGGCTGTCCAGCATGGCCACGTCAATCTTGCGCCCCTTGCCGGTCTTTTCCCGATCATAAAGTGCCGCTAGCAATCCCTGCGCCAGAAACATCCCGGCGACAATATCCCCGATGGAGGCCCCGACCCGCACGGGCTCGCGGTCCTTTTCGCCGGTGATCGACATCACACCTCCGCGCGCCTGCACCACCATGTCATAGGCCGGGCGCTTGGCATCCGGGCCGCTATGGCCAAAGCCCGAGACCGCGCCGTAAATCAGCCGGGGAAAGCGCGCATGAAGGTCGTCCCACCCATAGCCCAGCCGCTCCATCACGCCGGGACGGTAATTTTCGACAATCAGGTCGGCGCGCTCCAGAAGCGCGTCAAAAATGGCGCGATCCTCAGACCCGCGCAGATCCAGAGCGATGGATTTCTTACCGTGGTTGATCGTGGCAAAATAGGCGGATTTTCCGTCTTTGAACGGGGGAAAGGCGCGGGTGTCGTCGCCTGCGCCCGGACGCTCGACCTTGATCACATCGGCGCCCATATCGGCCAGCGTCATGGTGCAGAACGGACCCGCCAGAACATGGGTCAGATCAAGAACGGTGATCCCGGAAAGGGGCAGGGCCATTGGATGTTTCCTGTCATGTGTTTGGCTGCTCTATGCCAGAAAACCGTGACAGGCAGGTTACGGCAAGGGCGAAACCGCAGCGGAATTTTGGGGTGGCAAAAAGATGCCCCTCTGTGATGCGCGCCCCTGGCTTCTCTGCTTTGAAAATACTCCAGCGCAAATACCCGGCCCCGCAGGGCTGTCTGCGCGCTTTTGGCCTTTCCAAGCCCTGCAGCCCATGCAATAGGGACGTGCCAACCGATATATGTCCAGGAGCACCCCCATGGAGATTCGCGAGGCACTGACCTTCGATGACGTTCTGCTTGTTCCCGCCGCGTCCAGCGTGTTGCCCAACACCGCTGATACACGCACGCGGGTGACGCGCTCCATCGACCTTAATATCCCGCTTTTGTCCTCTGCCATGGACACGGTCACGGAATCGCGCATGGCGATCACCATGGCGCAGGCCGGGGGCATGGGGGTGATCCACAAGAACCTCAACCCCGAGGATCAGGCCCGCGAAGTGCGCCGGGTCAAACGCTTTGAAAGCGGCATCGTTTATAACCCCGTCACCCTGACCGCCAATCAGACCCTGGCCGATGCCAAGGCGCTGACCGAACGTTACCGCTTTACCGGTTTCCCGGTGGTGGATGATCAGCACCGCGTGGTCGGCATCGTGACCAATCGCGACATGCGCTTTGCCCAAAGCGATGACACCCCGGTCAGCGTCATGATGACCTCGGACAATCTTGCGATCCTGCAGGAACCTGCGGACCGCGAAGAGGCGATTTCGCTGATGAAGGCGCGCCGCATCGAAAAGCTGCTGATCACCGATGCAGAGGGCAAGCTGACGGGTCTGCTGACCCTGAAAGACACCGAAACCGCCGTTGTTAACCCCACCGCCTGCAAGGACGAGCTGGGCCGGCTGCGCGTCGCGGCGGCGTCCTCGGTGGGCGATAGCGGGTTTGAACGCTCGGAAATGCTGATTGATTCCGGTGTGGATATTGTTGTGGTCGACACGGCCCATGGCCATTCTGCCGGTGTTCTGGACGCGGTGCGCCGGGTGAAGGCGCTGTCCAGCGATGTACAGGTCATCGCGGGCAATGTGGCCACCTATGACGCCACGCGCGCGCTGATTGATGCCGGTGCGGATGCGGTCAAGGTCGGCATTGGTCCGGGCTCGATTTGCACCACGCGGATGGTGGCCGGGGTGGGTGTTCCTCAGCTGACGGCGATCATGGATTGTGCCCGCGCGGCGCAGGATGTGCCGGTAATTGCCGATGGGGGCATCAAATTCTCGGGCGATTTTGCCAAGGCGATTGCGGCGGGTGCCTCCTGCGCCATGGTCGGCAGCATGATTGCGGGCACCGATGAATCTCCGGGTGAGGTGATCCTGTATCAGGGCCGGTCCTTCAAGGCCTATCGCGGCATGGGCAGCCTCGGCGCCATGGCGCGCGGCTCGGCTGATCGCTATTTCCAGAAGGATGCCGCCAGCGACAAGCTGGTCCCCGAAGGGATCGAAGGTCAGGTGCCCTATAAAGGCCCCGCTGGCACGGTTGTGCACCAGCTGGTCGGCGGTCTGCGCGCGGCCATGGGCTATACCGGCTGCGCCACGGTGGACGAGATGCGCAAGAACTGCAATTTCGTAAAAATCACCGGCGCGGGTCTGAAGGAAAGCCATGTGCATGACGTTCAGATCACCCGCGAAGCGCCCAACTACCGGATCGGCTGATCCGGTGGCGCGCCATTCAGGGGTGGTGGCATGACCCCCGCCGCCCGCGTCCAGACTGCGATCGAGATCCTCGACCGGATCCGTGCCGGTGATCCCGCCGAGCGCGCCCTGACCAATTGGGCGCGCCAATCGCGTTTTGCCGGGTCCAAGGACCGCGCTGCGATCCGCGATCACGTGTTTGATGCGCTGCGCTGCTGGCGGTCTTCAGCGGTTCTGGGGGGCGGAGAGATAGGCCGCGCCCGCATGATCGGCCTGCTGCGCGATCAGGGCGCGGATTTGGAGGCGCTGTTTGATGACAGTCGTCACGGGCCTTCTGCGCTGACGGACGCAGATAGGCAAGGCGGTGTGCTGTCCGAAAATGACCACTGGGATCTGCCGGATTGGCTATGCGATCGTTTCCGCGACAGTCTGGGCGATATGGCAGCGGACACCGCGCTGGCGCAACGCCGTCGCGCTGATGTGTTCCTGCGGGTCAATACGCTGAAGTCTGATCTAGAGGGTGCGCGTAAGGCACTGGAGCCAGATGGCATTCTGGCCGAGCCCCATGACCTGAGCCCCACCGCTTTGCGTGTCACCGAAGGTGCGCGCCGCATCGCCCAAAGCGCGGCTTTCAAAGACGGTCTGGTCGAGTTGCAAGACGCCGCCAGCCAGGCGGTGGTCGATCTTTTGCCGCTGACGCCTGGTCAGCGGGTGCTGGATTATTGCGCCGGGGGAGGCGGCAAGACGCTGGCCTTGGGCGCGCGTCTGGGCGGTGGTCCGGTCGCAGTGCATGATATTGATGCACGTCGGATGCGCGATATTCCTCCGCGTGCGGCCCGCGCCGGTGTGGCCACGCGCCCGCATAAAGCCGGGTCTGGGGGCTATGATCTGGTGCTTGCTGATGCGCCCTGTTCGGGCAGCGGATCCTGGCGGCGCGCGCCCGAAGGGAAATGGCGTATCACACCGGAAAGACTGACAGAACTTACTGATATTCAATCACAAATCATTCGGGATTGCGCGGGTCTGGTGGCGTCTGGCGGGGTGCTTGCCTATGCGACCTGCTCTGTTCTGAGCGAGGAAAATCAGGACCAGATCGCACGCTTTGTTCAGGCCAATCCTGACTGGCAGCGCGGCCCGTCCCGGCAATTCCTGCCCTCGGATGGCGGAGATGGCTTTTTCGTTGCGTGCTTGACGAAGCCCTAATCTTTGTTTCACAACTTATGCGAGAAACTCGCAAAGAGCGGCTTCGGTTAACTGCCGATTAATGCTCGCCTGCGAGAACACATGTGTACGAATCTCGTGGGGCTGAAGATTGCACGCCGCTATGCATACTGACATCAACCGGCTTCAACTGCTTTCGCCGCGCATGGCGGCCTTTCTTATGCTTGGGCTTGGGCTCGCGGCATTTATTGGCAGTTTCATTTTGCGCGACGGGCTGGTCCATATTGGGCTGCTGGCCGCAACCGGCACATTCGGCAGTATTGGGCTGGGCTGGCTGTCCATCAGCCTGTTCAACGGGTACCGGCTGAAACGCAAAACCGCGCTGCTGGGTGAATTGGTCGAGGGTGATCCGGCCTATTGTTTCCTGACCGATCTGGATGGCCGCTTGATCGAGGCGAACCTGACCGCCCGCAATCGTTTCGCCACCGATCCCGGCGTGCCGCTTTCTGCGATTTTGAACGAGGTGTTCGCCAGCGCCGAGGGGATCCTGTACCGGCTGCAGCACAAGGCCGGGTCGAACGGTGCCGCGATGGAGGACATCACCAGCCATTCCGAGGGGTTCCGCATCTATGTGCGTGTGCTTTTTGGCACCATGGTGATGTGGCGGTTTGAACCCAATGCTGCGCAGCAGGGAATCGTGTCGCGGGCGGATACCCCGCTGATTTCCCTCGGGCGCAACGGGGCGATCCTGTTTATGAATGCTCCGGCACGGGCGCTTGTCGGACGGCGCGCAAAGCGGCTTAGCGAAATTGTCGAGGATCTGCCCCTTCGGCCCGGTGGTATTCACAAATTGCTGACCGCCGACGGGGCACAACGTATGTTGGTGCACACAGCGGAAATTGGTGCGGGTCGGGTGGAATTGTCTTTGTCTGAACTTGGAGAGGCTGAGGTCACGACAGAGGCTATAGACCCGACCGGGACGTTTGACACGTTGCCCGTGCCGCTGATCAAAGTGGCACCGGATGGGGCGGTGCTGCGCGCCAACCCCGAGGCCCGACGCATGTTGGATTTGGGGGACGGCCCCGCAGGCAATCTTGCGGAACATATGGTTGGTTTGGGGCGCGCCCTGTCCGATTGGTTGCAAGAAGCGGTTGAGGGGCGCGACCAGCACCGTTCAGAATTTTTGCGCCTCACGCGGGTCGACCGCGAGGTTTTTGTCCAGGTCACGTTGAACCGTGTGGTTGAGGATGGGCGTGCAGCTTTGATCGCGGTGTTGAATGACGCGACAGAACTGAAAACGCTTGAGGCGCAGTTCGTGCAAAGCCAGAAAATGCAGGCAATCGGCCAGCTGGCCGGCGGTGTTGCTCATGATTTCAACAACTTGTTGACAGCGATTTCGGGTCATTGCGACCTGATGCTGCTGCGCCATGATCAGGGCGACCCCGATTACGGTGACCTTGTGCAGATCAACCAGAACGCCAACCGTGCCGCTGCATTGGTGGGTCAGCTTCTGGCTTTCTCGCGCAAACAAAATCTGCGCCCTGAAGTGTTGGATATGCGCGATTCTCTCTCTGACCTGACGCATTTGCTGAACCGCTTGGTTGGGGAAAAAGTCAGCCTGACACTGCGGCATGACCCGGTTTTACCCTCTGTGCGGGTGGATCGGCGGCAGTTGGAGCAGGTGATGATGAATCTGGTGGTGAATGCCCGCGACGCGATGCCCGATGGGGGCGATATCGTGATCGAGACAGAGCGCCGCGTCCTGCGTGACCCTCTGCAGCGGGATCGCGCAGTTGTCCCGCCGGGAACCTATGTTTCGGTGCGGGTCAACGACCAGGGGGTCGGCATTCCCAAAGACAAATTGCAAAAAGTGTTCGAACCTTTCTTTACCACCAAGCGCCCTGGCGAGGGTACGGGGCTGGGCCTGTCCACGGTCTATGGTATCGTGAAACAGACAGGCGGGTTCATTTTCGTCGACAGCGTCGTTGGGCAAGGCACGAGCTTTACCTTGCTGGTGCCTGCCCATGAGGTGCAGCCCGATGAACAGCCGGTTCAGAAAGAAACCGAGGTGCGCAAACTGGCTGAAAAAGGATCCGGTGTTGTGTTGCTGGTCGAGGACGAGGCTCCGGTGCGCGCCTTTGCTGCGCGGGCGTTGCGGCTGCGTGGCTACACTGTGATCGAGGCCGAAACCGCCGAAGAGGCGCTGGCAACGCTTGAGGATGACACTCTTGCGGTGGATATTTTTGTCACGGATGTGGTGATGCCTGGCATGGATGGACCCAGCTGGGTGCGGGAGGCACGTAAACAACGTCCAGATGTGAGTGTTGTGTTCGTATCCGGCTATGCAGAAGATGCCTTTGGCGAAGGGCAGGAGGAAATCCCAAATTCGGTTTTCCTGCCTAAGCCTTTCTCGCTGAACGATTTGACAAACACCGTACACGAACAGCTGCACTGAAGGCGGGGAGGGGGAAAGGTCAGTGCGCCTTTTCCCAGATCTCGAAATCTGCGGCACATTTGCGGCGCAGCTTGGCCTCTGTTTGCTCGGACAGCCCCATGACACGGCGCGGAGACACGTTCTCTCGCGCCGTTTCCAATGGCACCTCCAGGCGCTCTTGCAGGAAATCACGCAACCCTGCCTGATTTTCATATTTGAACAGATGTGTGACCTGCACACCATTGGGGCGGGGTTCTACAAATTTCGCCTGGCTGCCCACATTTGCATAGGGGGGGCGGTCGCCTTTAGCGTAATCCTGGCAAAAATCGTCGAAGCTCATCCCGCGGGTCGAGGTCGGGCGGCCTTCCAGAAAGGCACGTTGGCGATACCGATACCAGGAACCCAGCCAATCAATCGGTTCGCGGATCACCGCCAGAATATCCATATGATCCGCCCCCATTTTTTCGTGCATAGGGCGAATAAAGCGGTTGTAGCGATAGACGGGTGCGTGTTTCAGTTCAGGCGGATCCGTGATGACCATGGATGCATGGGGGGCCAGCGCGGTTTCCCAGGCGGATGTCCCGGTTTTTGGCACTGCCAGAAACACCAATCTTTGTTTCCAAAACACCAGCATCTTGCTCTCCGCTCACTATCAACCTCTCTTTAACCATCCTGCGTCATTCTGGGAAAGGAAAGATTTGTCTTGAATTGTTCTCGTTTTGATCTCATAAAATTTGAGAACAAGAGGCGAACAAAAGCAGCGATTGCCGCGCCGCCCGGCGTGTGAAATAAGGACGGAAGACATGGCAACAGCAGACCTTCTGACGATGGACAATAAGCGCAAAGCGGACAAACAGAAGGCGTTGGACAGCGCCCTCGCACAGATCGAACGCCAATTTGGCAAAGGCTCGATCATGAAACTGGGTGACGAAAACGCCATCCAGGAAATCGAGGCGACCTCGACCGGGTCGCTGGGCCTGGATATCGCCCTTGGCATTGGTGGTCTGCCCAAAGGGCGGATCGTTGAAATTTACGGGCCGGAAAGCTCGGGCAAGACCACGTTGACGCTGCATTGCGTGGCGGAAGAGCAGAAAAAAGGCGGCGTGTGTGCCTTTGTCGACGCGGAACACGCGCTGGACCCGCAATATGCGCGCAAGCTGGGCGTGGATCTGGACGAACTGTTGATCAGTCAGCCCGACACCGGTGAGCAGGCGCTGGAAATCACCGATACGCTGGTGCGCTCCGGCGCGGTCAGCCTTGTGGTGGTTGACTCGGTCGCCGCGCTGACGCCGAAATCCGAACTCGAAGGCGATATGGGCGACAGCAGCGTCGGCGTGCACGCCCGTCTGATGAGCCAGGCGATGCGCAAGCTGACCGCTTCGATCAGCCGGTCCAACTGCATGGTGATTTTCATCAACCAAATCCGCATGAAGATCGGTGTGATGTTCGGCAGCCCAGAAACCACCACCGGCGGTAACGCGCTGAAATTCTACAGTTCTGTGCGTCTGGACATCCGCCGTATTGGTGCGATCAAAGACCGGGACGAGGTTGTCGGCAACGCCACCCGCGTCAAAGTGGTTAAGAACAAAGTCGCACCGCCGTTCAAACAGGTGGAATTCGACATCATGTATGGCGAGGGGATCTCGAAAACCGGCGAGCTTCTGGACCTTGGGGTCAAGGCTGGCGTGGTTGAAAAATCCGGTGCCTGGTACAGCTACGGTGATGAACGGATTGGACAGGGGCGTGAAAACGCCAAAAATTACCTGCGTGAAAATACCGGCATTGCCACGGATATTGAGGATAAGATCCGCGCGGCGCATGGTCTGGATTTTGACATGGAGCGCGACGACCCGGATATGGTCGAGGATTGATCTGATCGGGCACCTTTGGGTGCCCTTTCTTTTGTGGCGCAAAATTGCCTGACAAATATCAGTTAATATCTTGCGGAAGTGAATTTACCTGACCTATGTTAGCTAAATGATCCTTTCCGATGAATACCGCCTTCGCCGTCTGAGCCGCGCCCTGACAACCTGGTCGGGCGCGTTGGATGACTCGTTTCTTGGGCTGGGCCGTCCACTTGGCCCGGCTCGGGTGTTGAACGCCATTGGCCATGGCCGATCAGATGTGGCGGAGCTGCGCACCTATCTGGGCCTCGATTCCGGTCAGATGAGCCGCCTGCTGCGCGGGCTTGAGGGCGAGGGGATGATCCAGACCACCCCAGATGAAAAGGACGCGCGGCGGCGTCGGTTGTCGCTGACGCGACAGGGGCAGGCCGAGTTTCAGACCTATGAGGATCTGTCCGACGCAGCCGCCAGCGAGATCTTGCAGGGCTACCCCGACCGCGCCCGGCTGTTGGCGGCGATGGATCTGGTGGCGACGGTTCTGGGGCGGGATGCGATCAAAGTCGTGATCGCCGATCCCGAAGATCCGCGCGTGATGGCCTGCGTGCAATCCTATGTTGATGAAATTTCAGAGATATTCGAGACCAGATTTGACACAGCTGCCTCGGGCGATCCCGAGGCCGACAGCCTGCGGGCCCCCAAAGGCGTGTTTTTGCTGGCCCTGTCGGACGGGTTGCCCATCGGGTGCTGCGCGCTGAAAGGGCAGGGGGCTGGGCTGGGCGAGGTCAAACGCCTTTGGGTGTCGCCCGCCGCGCGCGGTCTTGGCCTGGCCAAGCGCCTGATGCAAGAGATCGAAGACCACGCCCGCGCGCTAAACATGACCACCTTGCAGCTGGACACCAATGGTCGTCTGACCGCCGCGCTAGAGATGTATCGCCGCGCGGGCTGGCGCGAAATCGACCGCTACAATGACAACCCCTATGCGGAACATTTCTTTGAAAAACGGATCGCCTGAGCCTGAGCTCGAACCTGAGGCCGCAAGCCCCATGGACAGCGCGCTTGGGGGCGGGTAAATCTCGGGAAATTTCCCAAGACGGTCTGAGAAAATGGCATCGCTGAACGACATCCGCTCTACCTTTCTGAACTATTTCGAGAAGCAGGGGCATGAGGTGGTCGCCTCCAGCCCGCTGGTTCCGCGCAACGATCCGACGCTGATGTTCGTCAACTCGGGCATGGTGCAGTTCAAGAACCTGTTCACCGGGGTCGAAACCCGTGATTACAAGCGCGCCACCACCAGCCAGAAATGCGTGCGCGCCGGGGGCAAGCACAACGATCTGGACAATGTGGGCTATACCGCGCGCCACCATACCTTCTTTGAAATGCTGGGGAATTTCAGCTTTGGCGATTACTTCAAACACGAAGCGATCCCCTTTGCATGGGAGCTGATCACCAAGGAATTCGGCATCCCCAAGGAAAAGCTGTACACCACGGTTTATCACACCGATGACGAGGCGTTCGAGATCTGGAAAAAGGTCGGCGTGCCCGAAGACCGGATCATCCGTATCGCGACCTCGGATAACTTCTGGCAGATGGGCCCGACCGGTCCCTGCGGCCCCTGCACCGAGATTTTCTATGATCATGGCGATCACATCTGGGGCGGCCCTCCGGGTTCACCCGAAGAAGATGGCGACCGGTTCATCGAAATCTGGAACGTCGTTTTCATGCAGAACGAACAGTTCGAAGACGGGTCGATGCGGGCGCTGGACATGCAGTCGATCGACACCGGCATGGGGCTGGAACGGATCGGTGCGCTGCTGCAGGGCAGCCATGACAATTATGACACCGACCTGTTCAAATCCCTGATCGAAGCCAGCGCCGATGCCACCAATGTCGACCCTTATGGCGACAAGAACGTGCATCACCGCGTGATCGCGGATCACCTGCGCTCGACCTCTTTCCTGATTGCGGATGGGGTGATGCCGTCCAATGACGGGCGCGGTTATGTGCTGCGCCGCATCATGCGCCGGGCCATGCGCCACGCGCATCTTCTGGGGGCGAAGGATCCGGTCATGCACAGCCTCGTACCCGCGCTGGTGCGCCAGATGGGTGCGGCCTATCCTGAACTGGGCCAGGCGCAGGCCCTGATCGAAGAGACCCTGCAGACCGAAGAAACCCGGTTCAAACAGACCCTGGATCGCGGTCTGAAACTGCTGGATGACGAGCTGGACGGCCTTGCCGAGGGCGCATCGCTGCCCGGTGAGGCGGCCTTCAAACTGTATGACACCTATGGTTTCCCGCTGGACCTGACGCAGGACGCTCTGCGCGAAAAGGGCCGCGAGGTCGATGTGGACGGGTTTGACGCGGCCATGGAAGCGCAGAAAGCCAAGGCCCGCGCGGCCTGGTCCGGCTCGGGCGAGGCGGCGGACAATGCTGTCTGGTTCGACATTCTGGATGGCGCCGGTGCCACCGATTTCCTGGGCTATGACACGGAAAAAGCCGAAGGCCAGATTGCTGCGCTGGTGGTCGATGGTGCCCGCACTGACACGCTGAGTGAGGGCCAGTCCGGCTGGATCGTGACCAACCAGACGCCGTTTTACGGTGAATCCGGGGGGCAGGTCGGCGATTGCGGCGTGATCCGCCGCCTTGATAACCGCGACGACGTGGCCAAGGTCGAAGACACCAAGAAATTCGCCGATGGCAAGGTGTTTGCCCACAAGGTTCTGGTCGAACGCGGCACGATTTCTGCAGGCGACCCGGTCGAACTAGAAGTCGATCACAACCGCCGCAGCGCGATCCGCGCCAATCACTCGGCCACGCACCTGCTGCACGAAGCCCTGCGCGAAGCACTGGGGGATCACGTGGCGCAGCGTGGCTCGCTGAATGCACCCGATCGCCTGCGTTTCGACTTTAGCCATAACAAGGCGCTCAGCATGGACGAGCTGGCGCAGGTTGAACGCGATGTGAACGCCTATATCCGCCAGAACTCGGCGGTGACGACCCGCATCATGACGCCGGATGACGCCCGCGGCCTTGGCGCGCAGGCGCTGTTTGGTGAAAAATACGGGGATGAGGTGCGCGTGGTGTCCATGGGCCAGCAGGCCGGTTCGGGCAAGGGCACTGATGGCAGCACCTATTCGCTGGAACTGTGTGGCGGCACGCATGTGCGCCAGACCGGTGACATCGGTGCCTTTGTGACGCTGGGCGATAGCGCCTCCAGCGCCGGGGTGCGCCGGATCGAGGCCCTGACCGGTCAGGCCGCCATGGACTATCTGGCCGGGCAGGATCAGCGCCTGGCTGAGGTCGCAGGCGTGTTGAAAGCCCAGCCCGCTGAGGTGCCCGAACGCGTGCGCGCCCTGCTGGACGAGCGCAAGAAACTGGAAAACGAGGTCGCAACCCTGCGCCGCGAACTGGCCATGGCCGGAGGCGCACAGGGCGGCGGTGCGCCCGAGGCCGAAGAGGTCAATGGCGTGAAATTCCACGCACAGGTGCTGAGCGGCGTGACAGGCAAAGATCTGCCCCCGCTGATTGACGAGCATAAATCCCGCCTGGGATCCGGCGCGGTGCTGCTGATCGCCGATGCGGGTGGCAAAGCGGCCGTGGCCGCTGGCGTGACCGATGATCTGAAGGGCACCCTGTCGGCGGTCGATCTGGTCAAGGCCGCTGTGGTCGAACTGGGCGGCAAAGGCGGCGGTGGCCGTCCTGACATGGCGCAGGGCGGTGGCAAGGATGTGGCCAACGCCGATGCTGCCATCGACGCCGCCCGCACCGTGATCAAAGGATAATTCACTATGCCCGCACTTTGGATCGCCCATGTCACCGTGACCGATGCCGACGCCTATGGCCGCTATGCCAAGCTCGCCGGCCCGGCCATCGCCGCCCATGGCGGTGAGTTTATCGCCCGCGGTGGCCGCTATGTCCAACTCGAAGGCACGGACCGCGCCCGCAATGTCGTGGCGCGCTTCCCCTCGGTCGAGGCGGCGGAAACCTGCTATCACTCCGCAGAATATCAAGAGGCGTTGGACCACGCGCGCGGCGCGTCTGAACGCGATCTGGTGATCGTCGAGATCACCGAGTAACCCCGTATTTAAGGACCAGATCCTATGAAGAAAATAGTCTTTCTTGCCCTGTTCGCGGCGCTTGCAGGCTGCATGTCCGGCGGTGAAGGAACGTCAAACCGGGTCGAAGGCAGCAAAGCCACAATCAAGCGCGACGGCAATATGGTGACCGGCACCGCCGGCCCCGCCTGGACCGAAGAAGAGCTGCGCAACAATGCCTTTGGTGTCGTCTGTGACCGCCCCAAAGAGCGCATCGTCAAAATCGACCTCGCGCGTACCGCCGACGGTGGGTCGACCTTCAGCGCGGAATGCAGCGGCGCCTGACCCTGCGAAAACTCAAAACAAAAAGGCGATGGATCCCAGCGACCATCGCCTTTTTTTATGCGCGCGCCCTGGTCTTCTTCTTGGCGAAAATACCTCCGGGGGAGCCGCCAAAGGCGGCGGGGGCAGCGCCCCCTCACACCTCCATTACAAAAGAAAAGGCGGCAGGATCATCACCCCACCGCCTCTCATTTGTCAAAACTGACGCGTCTTAACCGTTCGACTTCGCCATGCGCTTGCGCTCATGCGGATCCAGGTAACGCTTGCGCAGGCGCACCGCGTTGGGCGTGACCTCCACCAGCTCGTCATCATTGATATAGGCAATCGCTTCTTCCAGGCTCAGGGTCATGGGCGTGGTCAGGCGCACCGCCTCGTCCGTGCCCGAAGCACGTACGTTGGTCAGTTTCTTGCCTTTCAGCGGGTTCACTTCCAGATCGTTTTCACGGCTATGCTCGCCAATGATCATGCCCTGATAGACAGGGGCCTGCGCACCGATCATCATTTTGCCGCGATCTTCCAGGTTCCACAGCGCATAGGCCACGGCCTCGCCATTTTCCATCGAGATCAGAACCCCGGCGCGACGGCCCGGAATCGGGCCTTTATGTGCGGTCCAGCCGTGGAACACGCGGTTCAGAACGCCAGTGCCGCGGGTGTCGGTCAGGAATTCACCGTGATAGCCGATCAGCCCGCGCGAGGGCACATGGGCCACGATGCGGGTTTTGCCGCCATTCTGGCGCATCTCGACCAGCTCACCCTTGCGGGTGCCGGTCAGCTTTTCGATCACCGCACCGGAATATTCGTCATCCACGTCGATCGTGGCTTCTTCGACCGGCTCCATCAGCTGGCCGTCTTCTTCTTTCATGATCACCTGCGGACGCGAGATCGACAGTTCGAACCCCTCGCGGCGCATGTTTTCAATCAGAACGCCCATCTGCAATTCGCCACGGCCAGACACTTCGAATGCCTCCCCACCCGGCGTGTCCTCGATCTTGATCGCGACGTTGCTTTCGGCCTCTTTGTACAGGCGGTCGCGGATCACGCGAGACTGCACCTTTTTGCCGTCGCGGCCCGCCAGCGGGCTGTCATTGATGCCAAATGTCACGGTGATGGTCGGCGGGTCGATCGGCTGGGCGTCCAGCGGTTCGTCCACGGCCAGCGCGCAGATTGTGTCGGCCACGGTGGCCTTGGACATGCCGGCCAGAGTGACGATGTCCCCTGCGGTGGCCTCTTCGATGTCCTGCATCTGCAGACCACGGAAGGCCTGGATTTTGGTGACGCGGAAGTTTTCGATCTTTTGACCGATGCGGCTGATTGCCTGCACCGAAGCGCCGACCTTGATCTTGCCGCTTTCAACGCGGCCGGTCAGGGTGCGGCCCACAAAGGCATCCGCGCCCAGCGTGGTCGCCAGCATACGGAAATCTTCGCCCTCATGCGCCAGCTGCTTGGGGGCAGGCACGTGGTTGACGATCAGGTCGAACAGCGCCGACAGATCCTTGCGCGGGCCGTCCAACTCGTGATCGGCCCAGCCAGAGCGGCCCGACGCATACATATGCGGGAAGTCCAGCTGATCCTCATCCGCGTCCAGCGACGAGAACAGGTCAAACACCTCGTCCAGCGCGCGGTCCGGTTCGCCATCGGGTTTGTCGACCTTGTTCACCACCACGATCGGGCGCAGACCCAGGGCCAGCGCCTTGGAGGTCACGAATTTGGTCTGGGGCATCGGGCCTTCGGCTGCGTCGACCAGCAGAACAACACCGTCCACCATCGACAGGATGCGTTCCACTTCGCCGCCGAAATCGGCGTGGCCGGGCGTGTCCACGATGTTGATACGGGTGTTTTTCCACTCGACCGAGGTGGGCTTGGCAAAGATGGTGATGCCGCGCTCGCGCTCGAGGTCGTTGCTGTCCATGGCGCGTTCCGCCACGGCCTGATTGGCGCGGAAGGCGCCGGATTGTTTCAGAAGCTCGTCCACCAGGGTCGTTTTGCCGTGGTCGACGTGCGCGATGATTGCGATATTGCGCAGATCCATGATGTCTCGCCTGTTCGGGGAATCCTATAGCGGGTCGCCTATAGGGAAGTGCCGTGAAAGGCCAGTGCTGTTGTGCCTCTGCGCTAAATTGCCCGCAAAATAGGGGCGGGATGCCCGAAAACGTGGTTAATGCAGGCTGGATTTCGAGAACAGGTTGATCACGAGGATCCCGGCCAGGATCATCGCCATGCCCAGCACCGCAGGCCAGTCCAGACGCTGGCCGAACACCACCAGCCCGATCACCGCGATCAACACGATGCCCAGCCCGGACCAGATCGCATAGGCGATGCCGACGGGAAAGAACTTCAATGCCATGCCCAGCAGGTAGAACGCCGCCGCATAGGCCACCACCACGATGATCGAGGGCAGCGGTTTGGTGAAGGACTGGCTGGCCTGCAGCGCCGTGGTGCCGATGGTTTCGGCCAGAACGGCCACGGCAAGGATCAGGTAATGCATCTGTCGCCTCGGAAACATTCTTTCACCACAGGCATATCTGCAAAAATGGCCCGCTGAAAAGCAAATTCGTTCACGGGAAAGGGCAGGGCGCGCGTGACGCCCCACCCGGTGCGCGGTCAGGCGCGCATATTGGCCCCATTGGCGTCATAGGCCGGTGCGCCCAGCACCTCGGCGTCATAAAATTCGCCCAGGATTTCAACCTGCAGCTTTGTGCCCGGCGCGGCATGTTTGGCCGAGGCATAGCCCATGGCCATGGACGCCCCGACCCGGTGGCCATAACCGCCGGAGCTGACGTACCCCACCGCGTCGCCATCTTTCAGGATCGCTTCGTCATTGCTGACATCAATACCTTCGACGTCGATGGTCAATGTCACCAGTTTTTGTTGCACACCCTCCTCGCGGAATTTCAGTGTGGCGTCTTTGCCGACAAAGTCCTTCTTCCAGTTGATGAACGCATCCATGCCGCTTTCCACCGCGTTGAAATCGGGGCGGAAATCCGTGGTCCAGACGCCCCAGCCCTTTTCCAGACGCAGCGACATCAGCGCCCGCGCGCCATACCAGCGATAGCCCAGATCGGCACCGGCCTCTTCGATCGACTGTGCCAGACGCAGCAGGTATTGCGGTTTGCAGTAGATTTCATAGCCCAGCTCGCCGCTAAAGCTGATCCGGTTCAGGATCACCGGCACACCGCCGACAAAGCTTTGGCGCAGGTCGCGGAATTTGAACGCCTCGGCGCTGACATCCTCGCGGGTGATCCGGGCCAGAAGGTCGCGCGATTTTGGCCCCGACAGGGCGATCCCGTGCCAGTCATCGCTGACATTGGCATAGGTCACATCCGCCGGCAGATCCTGTTCAAACCAGCGGCGATGGGCCTCTTGCATGGCACCGGATCCGAACAGCATGAAATGGTCTTCGCTCAGGCAGGCGACGGTCAGATCGCCGTACAGGCGGCCCTTTTCCGTCAGCATCGGGGTCAGGGTCAGGCGGCCGGGTTTGGGCACATAACCCGCCAGCACGCGGTCCAGATAGGCGCGGGCGCCGGGGCCCTTAAATTCGTGCTTGGCGAAATTGGCGATCTCGATGCCGCCCACGGCCTCTTGCACGGTTTTGACCTCGCGCGCGACATAGTCAAACGACCGGTTGCGTTCGAAGGTTGGGTCTTCGTGGGCGTCCTCGGGGCCATCGGCAAACCACTGCGCGTTTTCCAGGCCAAAGCCCTGATCCATCACAGCGCCTTTTGCGACCAGCCGGTCATGCAGTGCGGTGGTCTTTTGCAGCCGCCCCTTGGGCAGGGTTTCATTGGGGAAGGTCATCACAAAGCGGCGTTCATAATTTTCCGACGATTTGATCGTGCCCCAGTCGGGGGTGGCAAATTCGCCGAACCGCGCCACATCCATGGCCCAGACATCAATCGAGGGCTCGCCATCGATCATCCATTCCGCCATGGTCAGGCCAACGCCGCCGCCCTGGCAAAAGCCCGCCATGACGCCCACCGCGACCCAGTAATTTTTCATGCCCGGCACCGGGCCGATCATCGGGTTGCCATCGGGGCCAAAGGTGAACGGCCCGTTGATCATGTCCTTGATGCCCGCATTGCCGATGGCGGGGATGCGGTCAAAGGACATTTCCAGCCGATCCGCGATGCGATCCAGATCGGGCTGCAGCAATTCGTGGCCAAAATCCCAAGGCGTGCCTTCGACCTTCCACGGGGTCGATTTGGGCTCATAGGTGCCCAGCAGCATCCCCTGACGTTCCTGCCGGAAATAGATGTTGGCCTCATAGTCGATGCCCGCGGGCAGGCGACCTGCCTCGCCCATGCTGGTCATGCGCTCTGCGATTTCCGGGATCGCTTCGGTGATCAGATAGTGATGCTCCATCGGTTGAACGGGCAGGTGGATGCCCGACATATGGCCGACCTCGCGCGCCCAGAGACCGCCGCAATTGACCACATGTTCGGCATTGATCACCCCTTTGGGTGTGGTCAGATCCCAGCTGCCATCGGGGCGCTGGGACATGGCTGTCACGCCGCAATGGGTGAAATATTGCGCGCCGTGGTGGCGGGCGGATTTGGCAAAGGCATAGGTCGCGCCAGACGGATCCACATCGCCATCCTGTTCGTCCCACAGAGCGGCGTGATAATGTTTCGGGTCGATCAGCGGGTGGCGCTCGGCCAGTTCCTGGGGTGAGATAAATTCCTGATGCAGCCCCATATAGCGCGCTTTGGACCGCTCGCGTTTCAGGTAGTCATACCACTCCTTGGTCGAGGCCGCATAGAAACCTCCGGTGATGTGCAACCCGACACTATGGCCCGAGGTTTCCTCGATTTCCTTATACAGATCAATTGTATAGCTCTGCAGGCGCGAAATATTCGGGTCCGAGCTGATGGTGTGGATCTGCCCAGCGGCGTGCCAGCTGGAGCCCGATGTCAATTCGTCCCGCTCCAGCAGGACAGCGTCTTTCCAGCCGAATTTGGCAAGGTGGAACAGGATCGAACAGCCAACAACGCCGCCGCCGATCACGACAACTTTGGCATGGGAGGGCAGGGGTTTGCCGCCGGTTGGGGCTTCTTTTTGGATCTCAGGCATGGAGGTTCCTCAGGTCAATATAGGGTCGGTGTGCTGCGCAGGCGATGCATGTGGCCTGGCTGTGTGGGAAAGGGGGGATCTGTGCGTTGCGCCTAGTACCAGGCATCGGGCAGCTCTTCTTTGCGCTTGGCGACATAGGCGGTCAGGGCCTCGTGCGTGGCCGGGTCCATTTCGGGCTGCTGGTAGTCGGCCAGCATGGCCTTCCAGCGCGTATGCGCCCGCGCGCGCATGTCCTGCGATCCGGCCTCTTCCCAGCTTTCGACATTTTCACTGTCGGACAGGGCCGGTTCGTAAAACGCATCCTGATAATGCCGCATCGTATGCGCCGAGCCAAGGAAATGCCCGCCCGGATCGACCTCGCCATAGGCGTCGCGGGCCAGCGCGTCGTCGCTACAGTCCAGCCCCTGATGCAGCAGTTTCACATAGCTGCCCAGCCGGTCCGCATCCATCACCAGCTTTTCAAACCCGGTGCACAGCCCGCCTTCTAGCCAGCCCGCAGAATGCAGCACAAAATTCGCCCCTGCCAGCATGGTCGAATGCATACTGTCCGCGCTTTCATAGGCGGCCTGCGCATCCTCGACCTTTGAGGCCGTCAGCGAGCCGCCACAGCGCAGCGGCAGCCCGGCGCGGCGCGCCAGCTGGCCAATCGCATAGTTGGACATCACCGGCTCCGGCATCCCAAAGGTCGGCGCGCCGGATTTCAGCGACATAGAGGATAGGAAATTGCCCAGCACAAACGGCGCGCCGGGGCGGATCAGCTGGGTGTAGGCGCAGACCATCATCGCCTCGGCCATGGCTTGGGCGACGCTGGCGGCGGTGCTGACCGGCCCCATGGCCCCGGACAGGATAAAGGGCACCACGACCAGCCCCTGACCGCGCCCGCAATAGACCCGCGCGGATTCCGTCACGACCTTGTCCACCAAAAGCGGAGAATTGGTGTTCACATTGCCCATGATCACGCAGTTTTCCGCCATCACATCGGCACCAAACACGATTTCGGCCATGTCGACGCTGTCCTGCGCGCGGCTCATTTCGGTGATCGCGCCCAGATGGGGTTTGTCCGACAGGGTCATATGGGCAAACAGCATGTCCAGATGGCGTTTGCTGACCGGCACATCGCAGGGCTCGCAGGTGACAAAGCCGCCATGATGCAGGCCGGGCAGCATATAGGTCAGCCGCACCAGATCGCGGAACGCGGCCATGTCGCCATAGCGCCGCCCGCCCTCCAGATCGCGCACAAAAGGCGCGCCATAGATCGGGGCAAAAACCTGGTTTTCACCGCCAATCACGACCGAGCGCGCAGGGTTGCGGGCCAGCTGGGTGAACTGGCTGGGAGCCTTGGCGCACAGCGCGCGGATCCAGGACGCATCGGCGCGCACGGTGTCACCGTCAATGGTTGCGCCCTCGCGCTTCCACAGGGCCAGCGCCTCGGGATCGTCACGAAAGGCAATGCCGACATCCTGGATCAGCCAGTCGACCTGGGCTTCCAGTTTGGTCAGCTGTTCTTCGTCCAGCGGATCGAAAAATGGCAGGGCGCGTCGGATATAGGCCGGCCCCGATGACGCGGTCCGCTGATCCGCCGCCGATTGCCCGCTGCGACGCCGTGAGGTTGCTCTGCGTGCCATGTCTGGCCCTTTCGTCTCTCTGCTTTGATGCGGATCTTAGGGGGCGCGATCCGGGTTGTGACGCTTGAAAAAAGCAATGTTTTGGATAATCTGAAATGATGCATCCACTTTGGAATATCCTGGCCTCACCGCGCCATATCGCGGTTTTCGAAGCCGCCGCACGCACCGGGTCGTTCACCCGTGCTGCGGGCGAATTGAACGTGCAGCAACCCGCCGTGAGCGCCACGATTAAGCAATTAGAACAGGCGCTTGGGGTGCCTTTGTTTTTGCGCCAGCATCGGGCGATCGAACTGACCAATGCCGGTGAAACGCTATATGCGGAGCTGACACGCAGTTTTGAATCGCTGGAACGTGTCTGCCATCAGATTCGCCAAACCCAACGCCAGGATTATGTCACGCTCAGCGCCTCTACGGCGTTCAACACCTATTGGATGATGCCGCGCCTGGCCGAATTTCAAAGCCGCCATCCCGGTGTGGACCTGCGATTGCAAAGCTCTGACCGTGACCCGGATATTGACCGTGAAGGGATCAGCCTGGCCATCCGCCATGGCAGTGGCAGCTGGCAGGGGTGTCACGCCGCCCTGATCGCACCCGAGCGGATCTGCCCGGTGGCCGCGCCGCGTGTCATGGCCTCGGCGGTGACGCTGCGTAACCTGCCGGGGCTGCTGCACCAGCGCCTGATCCATCTGGAGGAACCGGTTCGGTCGCGCCCGGATTGGCGATCCTGGTTTGCTCATTTTGGCTTGCCGGGGGCGCGGCCCGAAGGGGGGTTGCGCTTTAATGACTATGCGCTGGTGTTGCACGCGGCCATGGCGGGGGAGGGGTTTGCCTTTGGCTGGCGGCACCTGACCGATGCGTTGGTCGATCAGGGGCTGCTGGCGGCGAAAAAGGATTGGAGCTGGGATACCGGCAAAGGGTTTTATCTGGTGTGGTCGAAATCGCGCGATCTGTCTGAAAACGCGCTGCTGGTGCGGGATTGGATGCTGCGCCGTGCGGCGGTTGGGCGGGGGCGGCCAGCGATTGGGCGAGGGCAGGAGCGGGGGGCCAGATAGCCTGGGCCTAGTCGATCCTGTTGCGCTGACTATTGGGGGTGATGCCAAAGCAGCTGCGATAGACGCGGGAAAAATGCCCGGCGCTTTCGAACCCACAGGCCAGGGCGACCTCGGTCACGGAATTCTCTGTCTGCACCAATAGGTTACGCGCCCGTTCCAACCGCATCTCCATATAGAACCGCTTGGGCGAGGTGTTCAGATATTTGCCGAACAGGCGTTCCAGCTGGCGGGTGGAAATGCCGATTTCCTCGGCGATCAGCGACGGCGAGACCGGTTCGGAAATCGCCGCCTGCATACGCTGGATCGCCCGCACCATATGGGCGTTGCGCATCCCATTGCGCGATTGCAGCGACACGCGCTGTTCGGCGGTGGCGTTGCGCACGGCATTATACACCATTTTGTCGGCGACGGCGACTGACAGATCGTGACCGTGGTCGCGTTCGATCAGGTGCAGCATCAGGTCGGCGGTGGCGGTCCCGCCCGAGGCGGTCATGTGTTTTTCGTCGGCAACGAAAACATTGCGCACCAGCGGCACGTCGGGAAATTCCTCGGCAAATGCATCGTGATATTCCCAATGGATTGAGGTTTTCATCCCATCCAGAAACCCGGCGCTGGCCAGCAGCCAGGCACCGGAACACAGCGCGCCGATATTTGTGCCGCGCGACCGCGCCCGCCGCAGGCAGGCCAGGATCGGACGAGTCACGTGATTCTTCATATTGATGCCGGACAGCAGGAAAATCTGATCGCAGCGGGGCAGGTCGTCCAGCCCGTGATCCACCAGCGACACGGTGCCATTGGAACAGACAGCCTGTGTGCCGTCTTCAGAGGCAAGTGACCATGAGTAAAGCTCTTTTCCGCTGGCAAGATTAGCGATGCGCAGCGGTTCGACCGCGCAGGAAAAAGCAATATGCGAGAATTCCTCGACCAGAATGATCACGAAATGCTGCGGTCTGTCCACGCTGGGGTCCTTTTTGGTTTGGCGGGAATGGCCCGGATGGCGATTGGGGGAGTATGTTGAAAATTGACTGTGTACACAATGTGTATTTTCAGGTTATGCACAGAATCGACGATGCCCGCCAAAGGAGCCATCATGGCCGATTCATCCAAACACCGCCGCACAGCCCTTGAGGATCATCTCAAGGCGGCGATCCTGACCCTGCAGCTGCGCCCTGGCGAAGACCTGGACGAGGCCGCGTTGTCAGAGGCGTTTGGCCTGTCGCGCACGCCGTTGCGTGAGGTGTTTCGCGAGCTGGCCGGGGCGGGCTATCTGGATTTGCGCGCCAATCGCGGGGCGCGGGTGTCGGAATTGTCCTACACCACGCTGCGCGACTTTTTCCTTGCTGCACCAATGATTTACGGGGCTGTTATGCGGTTGGCCGCGCGCAATGCCACGCCGGATCAGATCGCCGCGCTGAAGGCGGCGCAGGATGACTTCAAGGCCGCGCTGGCATCGGGATCGGCCAGCGAGCGCGCCCAGGCCAATAACCTGTTCCATGACATCACCGGCGAGATGGCGGCCAATGTCTATCTGCTGCCCTCGTTTCAGCGCCTGCTGATCGACCATGCCCGCATTGGCATGACATTCTACCGCCCCAACCTTGCGGCGATGAAGGACACGCTGGCCATTGCCAGCCAGCAGCATGACCAGATCATCGCCGCCATCGAGGCCGGCGATGAACAGCAGGCCGCGCAGCTGGCCGAGGATCACTGGACCCTCTCGCGCGACCAGATCGAGCTTTTCGTGATGCCAACCGGGCTGGACATGCCCCTTGGCACTTTTCCTGCAACCTCAACAGCCTGAGATGCTTATGACACCACGCTTTCAGTTCGAGGGGGTCTATACCCCCGTCGTGACCCCGTATCACGAGGACGGCACGCCCAATTGGGACGCGCTGGCCGAGGTGATCGCCTATCTTGAGGCCCATGGCGTGCATGGGCTGATCTCGGGCGGCTCCACCGGCGAAAACTATGCCCAGACCGTCAGCGAACGTCTGGAACTGGCCAAATTCACCCGCGACCACAGCAAATTGCCGCTGGTGGTGGGGACGGGCGCCATGCTGACCCAGGATTCCATCGCGCTGGCCGAAGGTGCGGCACATCTGGGGGCCGAAGCCATCCTGCTGGCCAGCCCGCCCTACAGCGTGCCCACCGACCGCGAAAACGCGCTGAACGCGCTGGCGATCGACAAGGCCGCGGATCTGCCGGTGATGCTGTATAATTATCCGCACCGCACCGGCACGATGATGGGCGAAGAGTTCCTGGATCGGGTCGGGCGCTCGCGCAATTTCTGCGGCATCAAGGAAAGTTCCGGCGATATCAATCGGGTGCATCTGCTGGCGCGGGACTATCCGCATATCCAGCTGGGCTGTGGCATGGATGATCAGGCGCTGGAATTCTTTGCCTGGGGATCGCGGTTCTGGGTCTGTGGCGGCTCGAACTTCCTGCCTGACGAACATGTTGCGCTGTATCAGGCCTGCGCGGTCGAGGGAAATTTTGACAAGGGCCGCCGCATCATGTCTGCCATGATGCCCCTGATGCGGGTGCTGGAGCAGGGCGGCAAGTTCATCCAGACCATCAAACATGGCGTCACCATGAATGGCATCGAGGCAGGCGCGATGCGCGCCCCGCTGAAAGGGCTGAACAAGGATGACAAGCGCGCGCTGGAACAGGTCACGCGCGTGCTCAAGCGCAAGATCGCCGATATCGTGGCAGAGGGTTAAGACATGACATTGCTCACTCAGGATGAATACAATTCCATCGCCGCCGGTCTGGATCTGCCCAACGGGGCCTTTATCGACGGCAGTTTCCGCCCTGCGATCTCGGGCGCGACGTTTGAAACGGTGAACCCCGCCACGGGGGACAAGCTGACCGATATTGCGGCCTGCAACAGCGATGATGTTGATTTTGCCGTGGAAAAGGCGCGCGACGCGTTTGAGGATGGCCGCTGGTCCCGCCTGCACCCGTCCGAGCGCAAAGACGTTCTGATCCGCCTGTGCAAGCTGATGACCCGCAATGCGCGCGAACTGGCGGTGATGGAAAGCCTCGACAGTGGCAAGACAATCTATGATTGCGAAACCGTGGATGTGCCCGAAACCATCCATTGCCTGAAATGGCACGCCGAGGCGATCGACAAGATCTATGATCAGGTGTCCCCGGCCAGCGATGATCACATCGCCATGGTTGTGCGCGAACCGATTGGCGTGGTGGGTCTGGTCCTGCCCTGGAACTTCCCTTTGCTGATGCTGGCCTGGAAAATCGGCCCGGCGCTGGCGGCGGGCTGTTCTCTGGTGATCAAACCGGCCAAGGAAACCACGCTGACCGCGCTGCGCGTGGCCGAATTGGCGATGGAGGCGGGCGTGCCTGCAGGTGTGCTGAACATCGTGCCCGGCGGGGGCGGTGAGGTTGGCGAACCGATTGGCCGCCACATGGATGTCGATATGGTGTCCTTCACCGGCTCCACCGTGACCGGCAAGAAATTCCTGTCCTATGCCGCGGACAGCAATGCCAAAGAGGTGGTGCTGGAAATGGGCGGTAAGAACCCGGCCATCGTCATGGACGACGCGGAAAATCTGGATCGTGTGGCGCAGCATCTGGTCAATGGGGCGTTCTGGAATATGGGCGAGAACTGCTCGGCCTCGTCCCGTCTGATTGTCCATAAGGCGGTCAAGGCCGACCTGCTTGCGCGCATTGCGCATCACGCAAAGCAATGGAATATCGGCGCACCGCTGGATCCCGAAACCCGCATGGGGGCGCTGGTCAGCGAGGGACATTACAACAAGGTCTGTTCCTATCTTGAACAGGCGGAAAATGTGGTGATCGGTGGCAAGGCCAGCGATGGGTTTGTCGAGGCCACTGTGGTCGAAGTTGCGGATAACACTGCGGTTTTGGCGCGCGAGGAAATCTTTGGCCCGGTGCTGACCGTGATCGAAGTATCCGGCTTTGACGAAGCGATCCAGATCGCCAATGACACCGAATACGGGCTGTGTGCCTCGCTCTTCACCGCGAATGCAAAACGCGCCATTCGCGGGGCGCGCCAGCTGCGGGCGGGGACGGTCACGGTGAACAGCTTTGGCGAAGGCGACATCACCACGCCCTTTGGCGGGTTCAAACAATCCGGCTTTGGCGGGCGCGACAATGGCCTGCACGCGCATGACCAGTATACCCAGCTGAAAACCATCTGGCTGGACCTGTCCGATGACGCGGATGAGGCGGTGGATTGAGCCAGTACCGCGCAAAACGCCTGCCTGCCCATCGCGGGCGGGCAGCCTGGGCCGAGATCCTCGGCCCCTATACCCCCGAGGCGGCGCTGGAGGGCACCGTCACCGCCGATGTCACCGTGATCGGGGCCGGGTTCGCCGGGCTCTCTGCCGCGCTGCGCCTGCATCAGCTGCGCCCCGATGCGCGCATTGTTGTGCTAGAAGCCGGCGCGCTGGCCGAGGGGGCATCGGGGCGCAATTCCGGCTTTATGATCGACATCCCGCATGATCTGGCGTCCGAGGATTACGCAGGTGCAGGCGATGATCGCAGCCTGATCGCCCTGAACCGACAGGCGCAGGCGTTTGGCCGCGCGGCGGTGGAAGGCTTTGACATTCCACGCGATTATTTTGACCCGGTGGGCAAGGTGAACGGGGCTGTGTCCGAGGTGGCCGACGCGCATAATCGGTCCTTTGCCCAGCATCTGAACCAGTTGAACGAACCCAGCGAAATGCTGGACGCACAGCAGATGCGCGATCTGACCGGCAGCGCGCATTACACCAGCGGGCTTTTCACGCCGGGGACGGTGATGCTGCAACCTGCGGGCTATATTCGTGGGCTGGCGCTGGGCCTGCGCCGCGCTGGCGTATCGGTCTATGAAAACAGCCCGGCCACGGGGTTTGCGCGGGCTGGCAGCGATTGGCAGGTCACAACCCCGCAGGGGCGCGTGTCCTGCGCGCAGATCATCCTTGCCAATAATGGCCATCTGGAAAGTTTCGGGGTCGCGCGTGGCCGCCTGATGCAGCTTTTCCTCTTTGCCTCCATGACACCGGAACTGGACAGTGACGCGCTGGAAAAGCTGGGCGGGCAAAGCCGCTGGGGCGTGACGCCCTCGGACCCGATGGGGACAACCATGCGTCGGATTGATACGGGGCAGGGGGGCAACCGGGTGATCACTCGCACCTGTGCCGCGCTGCGCCCAGGAATGCAGGCCAGCGCAGGGGATGTGACCCGCGCCGCCCGCGTGATGCAGCAGAAATTCGACACGCGTTTTCCCCAGCTGGCAGGCATGAAGATGGACCATGTCTGGGCTGGGCATCTTTGTCTGTCCTTAAACGGCGTGTCTGTGACGCGGGAAGTGGATCAGGGTGTGTTTTCAGCCTGTGTGCAGAACGGGCTGGGCACCGCGCGCGGGACGCTGACTGGCATGGCGGCTGCGGAAATGGCCTGCGGTGTGACGTCGGATGTGACCCGGTATTTCGCGACCGAGGCACAGCCCAAACGCCTGCCGCCGCAGCCCTTTCAACAGATCGGTGCCAATGCGGTGCTGCGCTGGAAAGAGCATCGCGCGGGGGAGGAATAAGCGCCTCCCCCCGCGCGGTCTGGTCTGTCTGGATGCGTTGCGGCGTTGGGCGAGGCCGCTTGCGATTGCTTTCAGGGCAGGCTCAGCTTGGCCATGCGGCCGCCATCGACCGTGTAGACCTGCCCGGTGACAAAACCCGATTCACGGGCTGCCAGAAAGGCCACAAGCGCGGCGACTTCTTCGGGCGCGCCCGTGCGGGCCACGGGATGAATGCGTCCAATGTCGCGGCGGAACGCCTGCGGGTCGGGCATGTTTTCGATAAAATCCAGATTCAGATCTGTGTCGATCCATCCCGGCGCCACGGCGTTGCAGCGAATGCCTTCGGCCCCGTGATCCACTGCCACAGCGCGGGTCAGCCCGTGCAGCCCGGCCTTGCTGGCGCAATAGGCGGCATGGCCCGGATTGGCCCCCAGCCCTTCGATGGATCCGACATTGACGATGTTCCCCCGCGCTGCACGCAGCAGGGGAAGCGCCGCGCGGATCATCAGGAAAGGCGCGGTCAGGTTCACTGTCAGACTGCGCTGCCAATCCTCGGGCGACATGTCCTCGATCCGGGATTCCTGCATCATGCCAGCATTGTTGACCAGCACATCCAGCCGCCCGGCACGGGCTTTGACTGCCTCGATCACCTGCGCCGGGCTGTCGGGATCGCAAAAATCGGCGCTGAGGCCTTCGAATTGGTCATCCGTGCCGCGCTGGGCGGTCAAGACCCGCGCGCCTTCCTGCGCCAGCCGGGTCGCAATCGCCTGCCCAATGCCCGAGCGCCCGCCCGTGACCAACGCAACCTGTCCGTCAAACCGGGTCATGACACCGGTTTCCCGCCATTCACCTCGACCAGCGCCCCGCACATGTAGCGCGCCGCATCCGAGGCAAGGAACAGCACCACATCGGCGATATCCGCAGGTTCGGCGATCCGGCCCAGCGGCACGGATTTGCCCAGCTCGGCCACCGCCGTATCTGGGTCAAAGCCGCGCTTTTCAAAGCCCGAGCGCAGCATGGGCGTGTTCACCTCATTGGGGCAGACCGCATTGACGCGGATCCCCTGATGGGCGTGATCCATGCCCATACATTGGGTCAGCTGGGCAATCGCCGCCTTGGTCATGCAATAAAGCGCATGGTTCGGCCCCGGCGCCTTGCCGCCCCAGCAGGACGCGGTGTTCACAATCGCCCCGCCACCGCGCGCTGCAAGCAAAGGGATCGCCGCGCGGCAGATGCGAAACGGCGCTTCGACATTGACGCCCATGGACAGGGCCCAATCCGCATCGCTGGTTTCGCTCACCGTGCCACGGGTGATGACGCCCGCATTGTTGATGATGATGTCCAACCCGCCCAGTGCCTCGGCCGCGCGAGAGGGCAGGGTATCGCAATAGTCCCCGTCCAGCAGATCGCCGGGCAGATGGGCCTCGGCCTGCAGCGAGGAGGTATCCCGGTCCGCCACTGCGACCAAGGCACCCTCCGCCCGCAGCTTGCGGCAGATTTCAACCCCGATGCCGCCCGCCGCGCCAGTGACAAGCGCGCGTTTCCCGGTAAATTCCATAACTGTCTTATCCTCCAAATGACTGGACCGGCGCACCAAAGAGGGCAGCCTCCGGGGTCACGCCCAGACCCGGACCCGTGGGTCGCGCGATATGGCCGTCCGTGATTGCCACCCCGCCGCGCGGGTCGTAATGGCCGTCGATATAAGGCGCGGCGAGCCAGACGCCCTCGCACAGATCGGGGCGGATCGTGGCGCCGATCTGGGTGCAGGCGGCGGCGATGATGTCCCCGCCCCAGCTGTCATCGCAGGTGTGGGGCAGGTTGCGCGCCTCGCAGATGTCGCGAAAGGCGCGCATGTTCTGCAGCCCGCCGATCCGCGTGACCTTCATCCCGAACCCGTCCACCAGGCCGGTCCCGGCGGCGCTGATCACCGTGTTCAGATCGACGCTGTTTTCATCCATGTAAATGCCATGGCTGACCTGAGGCCGGATCTTGGCCAGATCCTCGATGGTGTTGCAGGGCTGTTCCATGATGAAGGGGATGTCGGGGCATTCGCGGCTGACACGCAGCGCGTCGCGGGTGGTCCAGCCCCGGTTGCCATCCACGGCCAGCTTCATCCCGCTGCCGCGCACGACCTCCCAGACCTTGCGGATGGTTTCGATGTCGATCTCGACCGGGCGGCCGCCAACCTTGATCTGCAGCCTTGGATAGCCCTCGGCCAGCTTGTCCGCCGCCAGCCGGGCAATGTCACCCGGCGCGCCGACCCCGGTGGCGTAGTAAGAGGGCACGCGATCCGTGACCGCGCCCCCCAGCAGATCCGCAACGCTGACCCCCAGATGTTTGCCCATCAGGTCATGCGCCGCAATGTCGATTGCCGCCTTGGCATAGTTATGCCCGGTCAGCAGGCCGTTCATGCGCCGCATCAGGGTGAGGGGCAGGGCCTCTGCCCCGATCAGCCCCGGCCCCATGGCGATCAGCGCCGCACGCGCGCCGCCCGCATGGGCCTCGGCATAGGTGGGACCGACAGGACAGGTTTCGCCCCAGCCCTCGGTGCCGTCCTCGGCCACCAGCCGCACCAGCGTGCTGTCCAGCGCCCAGACCTCGGCATTGGCCATGGTGTAAGGGCCGTTTTTCACCGGCAAGTCGTGCTGGTAGATGTGGATTTCGCGGATCCGCATGGTCAGTAGTCCTGGTTCAGCTCGTCCGAGGCGGGGATTTCCCGTTCGCGGCGGGCGATATAGTCCAGCAGCTCTTCGTTTTTGGCCTCGTCCAACTTGGGTTCCTGATATTCCCCCAGCAGCTTGCGGGCGCGTTCCAGCGCGCGCTGGGTGATTTCCTTTTCACCCTCGGCGGTCCATTGCTCGATCGAGTTATTGTCGAACAGTTCCGGCATGAAATAGGCGGTCTGGAAATTTTCCTGCGTGTGAGGATGGCCCAGATAATGCCCGCCCGGACCCACATCCGACACGGCGGCGATGGCGTCATCGAACCCGTCCCATTTCGGACCTTCGGCCATGCGATAGGCCATGGCGCATTGTTCCGCATCAACGATGAACTTTGCGACGGAACAATGCATGCCCGCCTCGTTCCAGCCTGCGGAGTGCCAGATATAGTTGGCCCCCGCATGGACCACCGCCTGCAGAGTTGTGGCGCTTTCATAGCCCGCCTGCGCGTCAAAGGTCTTGGCCCCGCCCAGCGTGTTCGACGTGCGCCACGGCACACCATAATACCGCGCCATCTGGCCGATCATAAAGTTCATCAGGCTGATTTCAGGGGTGCCCGCCATGGGCGCGCCGGATTTCATGCTGACGGTGGAGAGGTAATGGCCGTAAATCGCGGGCGCGCCGCGCCGGATCACCTGCGTATAGGCCAGCGCGCTCAGCGCCTCGGCATTCAGCTGCGCCACAGTGGCGGGCACGCTGGCGGGGGTGTTGGCACCGCCCAGAACAAAGGGTGAGCACAGCACCGGCTGCTTGCGTTTGCAAAAGGCGCGCATGGCCCCCAGCATGGTTTCATCCCAGACCAGCGGGCTGTTGCCGTTGCAATTGCCGGTGGTGACGGGGTGGGTTTCCAGGAACTTTTCGCCAAACAGGATGGCGCACATATCCATGACATCTTCGGCATTCTTGGGCGAGGTGGTCATGCCCATGAACATCTTGTCCGAATGTTTCATCGACGAATAGGTGATGCGCAGATGGCGCTGGCTGATCGGGTGATCATAGGGTTCGACAATGTGATGCGCACTGGAATGCAGCGCGGGCGACATGTGGCTCAGCTTGTGGAACATCGCCAGATCGTCCAGCGTCGGATTGCGCCGCACATCGTCCAGATCGCGCAGGAAGGGCGCGCCGGTCATCGGCACAAAGACCGAATGCCGCCCGCCCAGCCGCACGTTATTCTTGGGGTTGCGGGCGTGATAGGTGAAATCCGAGGGGATAGTGCGGATCAGGTCGCGCACCAGCCCGCGATCCAGATAGACCATTTCGCCCTCGACCTTGGCACCTGCGCGTTTCCAGTCTTCCAGCGCGATCTCATCGCGGAACTGCACCCCGACATTTTCGAGGATATCCATCGAGGCATTGTCGATCTTTTCGACCTGCTCGGGATCCATCACTTCGGTCAGCGGCAGCTTGTTGGTCAGGCCGGGCAGCATGTCGAAATCGGGCGTGCTGCGCAGGGTGCGGCGGGCGGTGCGTCCGCCTGCGCGGCTGCGGCGCGGGGTTTGAGCATTCATGGCAGGTCTCCTTTGAGACCATTCTCTGCGTGAAAACGGCTCAATTCCTGCAAAATCGCGAAACATGTTTGCGGAAAGCGACATGATCTAAAGCGACTGGCGAACAGGCGTGGCCTCAGTGGCATGAAGGCAGAGACCTATGGGATCGGGGCTGAGGGCGCGGCAGTCACATGTTCAGGCGCATGATCAGGGCAGGGGGTGGCGCGCAGGGGCAGGGCGCAAAAGCACAGCTGGCCAGCATTTCCCCTTGGCGGAGTGCGACATTTTGTCCTAGCGTGCGCGCGGGAGGACACATATGAATCACTACATCGCCATATCGCGCCGTCTGCGCCAAACCCCCTTTACAGCAGGGGTCGAAGCGGCCGGGGTCAAAGCCTATACAGTCTACAACCGGATGCTGCTGCCCGCCGTGTTCGATACTATGGAAGAAGATTACCGCCACCTCAAGACCCATGTGCAGGTCTGGGATGTGGCGGTGGAACGCCAGGTCGAACTGAACGGCCCGGATGCCACCCGCCTGATGCAAATGCTGACACCGCGGGATCTGTCCCAGATCAAAGCGGATCAATGTTTCTACGTGCCGATCACCGATGAAAACGGCGGAATGCTGAACGATCCGGTGGCCCTGCAACTGTCAGACACACGCTGGTGGATTTCCATTGCTGACAGCGATCTTCTGTTCTGGATCAAAGGCTTGGCACAGGGCGCTGGGCTGGATGTGGCGGTGTTCGAACCGGATGTTTCACCGCTGGCGGTGCAGGGGCCAAAGGCCGAGACGCTGATGGCGCGTCTGTTTGGCGAAGAGGTCCGCAAGATCGGCTTTTTCCGCTATCGCCGGATGGCGTTTGGCGACACCAGCTTTATCGTCGCGCGCTCGGGGTATTCGCGGCAGGGCGGGTTTGAAATCTATGTCGAGGACAGCGCCCATGGGATGCCATTGTGGGACGCGTTGTTCGAAGCCGGAGCCGATCTGGACGTGCGCGCGGGCTGTCCAAATCTGATCGAACGGATCGAAGGCGGGCTGTTAAGCTATGGCAATGACATGACATTGGAAAACACCCCGCTGGAATGCGGGTTGGGCAAATTCATGGGCAAAAATGCCGATCATGACTTTGTCGGGCGCACTGCGCTTGAGACCGAAAAGACCAATGGCATCGCGCGCCAGATCCGGCCAATCGCGGTGTCTGGGGCGGCGTTGGCCCCTGCACGCGCGCCCTGGCCGCTTTTTGTCGGGGAGCAGCCCGTGGGTCAGATCACCTCGGCGGTCTGGTCGCCGGACTTCCAGACCAATGTTGCGATTGGCATGGTCGATGCGGGGCATTGGGATGCCGGCACACAGCTGCATGTGAAAACCCCGGACGGCCTGCGCGCCGCAACAATCCAGGCGCAATTCTGGCTGTGAGGTCAGGAGGCCGACGACAAACGGCAGGGCCTCACAGGGCCCGCCGGATGCGCCAAAGCGGGACGGCAAGCGGACTTCTTTAGAGCCAATGTCGGCACGGTTGTACCGAGAGAGGCTGTGCAAGCGTTATTGCACGATCAACTTGATCCGCTCAAACGGCTCCGTAAAAATCAAGGCGCAAGCGGTGTACTTGAGCGCGAAGGTATTACATTCCTATCGGGTGCGTTTTGACGGAAGATCTTAAAGATGTTGAGTCGTGCTGACCTCACCTCAATGCCATTTTGCAATTTCAGTGATTGGTGTATTCTGCATACCTGCAACGTGATAATGTCACGCTTTCGACGGGCATAAATTTAGTCGCACGCGACTGACAAGCTATCCAAACCGATCAGCATTTCGCGCAGCTGTTCCTTGAGCAGTTCAACGCCTATCGAATTTAGCGTTCCTTGACGGCCAGCGATGGTCAACACAACCGCCAGAACCGCATCGGAATGCCGCATGAGGTCGATCAAGTGCTCACCGCTGGGGCTATGCGTGCCAGCAATCCAGTTCTTTGCGGTTCGCTCTGAAACGTCGGCCCATTTCATAATCGACTTTGCGGCCTGATTGGTTCCGCCAAGCTCTTCCTTCAGTGTTTTTGCTAAGGCCGGTCGGAAACCTAGGTCCAAAAAACTCTCGTCTGAGCAGTTTTGAAAAACCTTGCCCTTCTTATGCAACATGTTTCTGCCTCCCTTCAGGTAACGTCGGAGGCAGAATCGCAGATGCCTGATGCTGGCCGGCGCTGCAAAATCAGGAATCTGAAAACATTGGCAGTTCAAAGCGCAATTGAGACCGAAAAAACTGTCAGAAAGGCAGCGCAATACGTGCGTATGTCCACTGAGCATCAACGCTACTCGACCGAAAACCAGTCGGCAGCGATTGCAAAATACGCGGACGAACGCGGGTACAAGATTGTCCGCACCTATTCCGATGCCGGGAAAAGTGGTCTCCGCATTCAAGGCCGTGATGGGCTTTCGGACATGTTACGAGACATCCAGCACGGTGAAACAAACTATCAAACAGTGCTGGTTTACGACGTAAGTCGCTGGGGCCGTTTTCAGGATGCGGATGAAAGCGCATATTATGAATTCCTTTGCCGCAAGGCTGGCATCGCCGTGGAATACTGCGCTGAACAGTTTGAGAACGATCGCCGCTTGCTGTCCACGTTGGCCAAAACGCGCAACCGCACCATGGCCGGTGAGTATAGTCGGGAACTTTCGAAAAAGGTCTTTGCGGGCCAGGCGCGCCTCATTGAGCTGGGCTTTCGCCAAGGGGGCGCCCCAGGCTTTGGGCTTCGCAGAATGCTGGTGGACGAAGACGGCGTGCAGAAAGGGCTTTTGGATCGTGGCGAGCACAAAAGCATTCAGACGGATCGGGTTATCTTAGTTCCCGGCCCACCAGACGAAGTGGCGATCGTCAGGCAGATTTTTGAGTTATTCGTCACTGACAGAAAGTCTGAAGCGGAAATCTGCGCCATATTGAACAAACAAGGGGTCGTGACGGATTTGGGGCGGCGCTGGTCCACTGGTGTCCTGCGTCAGATTTTGACCAATGAAAAATACATCGGCAACAACGTCTGGAACCGAAACTCTTTCAAGCTCAAACAAAACCATGTCCGAAATCTGCCAGAACAGTGGGTGCGTGCCGTAGGCGTCTTTGATGCCATTGTTCCTATCCCGCAGTTTGAAACCGCCGCAGAAATCATCGCCGCAAGGTCGCAAAAACTGACCGACCAGGAAATGCTGGACGGGCTTCGCAAGGCCTTACAATCCAATGGATTTCTGTCGGGTGTCATCATCAATGAAACCCAGGATTTGCCATCCAGCAGCGCGTATCAATCCCGGTTTGGCAGCCTGCTGCGGGCCTATCAACTGGTTGGATACACCCCCGCACGGGACTACCGCTACATCAAGATCAACAAAAGACTGCGCGCGCTGCACGCGCGCATCGTCGACTCTGTTACGCGGGGCATTGTAGAGGCTGGCGGACACATTGATGACAGCCAAGGTATGGATCGCCTTGTCATCAATAACGAATTTACGGCCTCAATCGTAGTGGCACGATGCCAGCAAACGACCGCCGGCTCTCTGCGTTGGAAGCTAAGGCTGGGAGTTGGTCAACTGCCCGATCTCACCATCGTCGTGCGCATGAACCAAAGCAACGATGCCCCGCTTGATTACTACATTCTTCCCACCGTCGATATGCGTGAAACCAAGCTGAACCTGGCCGAGAACAATGGCGTGTCGTTGGATGCATATCGCCATGTGGACCTGCACGCCTTCTTTGTGATGACAGCTCGTACGCCATTAAAGGACGTCGCCTGATGGACCCCAAACACCTTGAACACGCAAGACTCGTACCGGTTGACGCCATCACTGTTCTGAATCCCAGAGAACGAAATCCAAAGATATTTGAAGAGATCACAAGCAACATAAAAGCCATCGGCCTCAAACGCCCGATCACCGTTGCCGAGCGCAATGATCCTGCAGATGGCGGAGCGCATTATGAGCTGGTTTGCGGGCAGGGTCGCCTGGAAGCCTTTAAGGCGCTTGGCCAATCTGAGATTCCGGCCATCGTCATCAGCGCCAGCCGAGAAGACTGCCTTGTCATGAGCCTCGTTGAAAACATCGCCCGACGGCAGCATCACTCATTGGACCTGCTGCGTGATGTCAAACGCCTAAAGGAAAATGGCTATTCCATCCCAGACATTGCCAGCAAAACACAGCTCTCCAAGAAATACGTGTCTGGCGTGATCAAGCTGATTGAAGAGGGCGAACATAGGCTGCTTCGTGCGACTGAAAGTGGCAAAATACCGATCAGCATCGCCGTTGAAATCGCCGAAGCCGATGACGTTGGTGTCCAAGCTGTATTGCGGAAAGCGTATGAGGACGGTCATCTTCGCGGAGCCCGTTTGATCGCCGCCAGACGGTTGGTTGAGGCGCGTCGTGTCCACGGAAAGGGCAGGGGGCGAAGTCCCAGGCCCACATCCCAAACAATGTCGGTCGAGGCGCTGTTGCGTACGTATCAGAATGACGTGGAGAGAAAGAGAAACCTCATACGAAAGGCGGACGCCATTCAGAACGAAATCTCGTTCTTATCCCAGTCATTTAAGACGCTGCTGGCTGACGCCAACTTTGTGAACCTGCTGCGTGCGGAAGGTCTGACGGATGTCCCGCAAGTCATCGCCGACAAGATCGCGAGGGCAGAAGGAGCCCATATATGAGCTTTAAGAGCAAAAGAATGCGCGTTGTCCAAGCCTTCGAAAGGGATCTTGTAACCATTCGCCTCGACAAAATCGCGCCGCTATATGTTGTCCCTCCGCAGACTAAGAAAACCGTCAAATACCAGCGCATTTCATCGTCAATCCGCGAAATCGGTCTTGTGGAACCGCTTGTCGTGAGCCGTCCATCTGCAGGTGGAGATCACTACATACTGTTGGACGGGCACATGCGGCTTGCAGTGTTGCAAGATCAAAGCGTGCCCCAGACAAAATGCATCATTTCCACCGATGACGAAGCGTTCACCTACAACCGACGGATCAGTCGTCTCGCGACAATCCAGGAACATAAGATGATTTTGCGCGCCCTCGACAAAGGGGTGCCCGAAGAACGCCTGGCTAAGGCTTTGAACATCAACATTGCGACCTTGAAGGAGAAAACGCGACTATTGGACGGGATTTCGCCGGAGGTGGCGGAATTGTTGAAGGACAAGCAAGTCGCCGTCACTGGATTTCGCTTGTTGAGAAAGATGAAACCCATGCGCCAGTTTGAGGCGGCTCAGCTTATGGTCGCGATGAACAATTTTACTGTGACCTATGTGAAGTCGATTTTGGTCGCGACCCCCGATGACCAGCTCAAGGACCAGGCCAAGCCCAAACGAAAGCTGGGCGTTTCGAAAGAACAGCTTGGGCTTATGGAGCGAGAAGCTTCCAACCTCGATAAACAGGTTCGTTTGGTCGAAGACCGTTTTGGCAGCGATCACATGGATCTGGTTCTCGCGAGGAGTTTTGTCGCACGATTGGTCCGAAACGACGAAGTCTCAAAATACCTCGCCACTCAACATAATGGGCTTTTCGTTGAACTCAGCAAAATAGCGGAGCGGTCATCATTCACACACTGAGGTGAGATTCTGCACTGTGGGGCGGATCAAGTGCGGGGAACCGATCGTCGTAGGGCAGGAGGCCGCGAAGGGTGTTGCCAAGAGGAATCTCAATGCCCTGATCGCTGGACTGCGCACTCTCATCTGACGAGATCACCACTGACCTGCCCGCCGTTTCACTCTCATGACAGCAGATAACAGAAGAAGGCCGTCAGCTGTGCTGCCGACCTTCTGCAAAGATACAGGTCGTGTGACGTCCTACAAAATCAGGTCGCTGCCATCAATGATGGGCGCGCCGTTGATGTCTATCGAAAAGTCCGAGGCCCGGTCACCGTCCAGATCGACATAAAGTCGCCCAATGGTATCGTTATAGCGCACCTCGCCCGCAGCACCGGTAAATGTCGCGCCGACGAAATTCAGCCCGTCGGCCAGCCCCGACAGGTCGATCTGGTCGATCCCGTGCTCGAAATCGGTGATGGTGTCCCGGTCCGCGCGGTGGATGCTTTGGTTGGCGTTGGTCCAGACGAATGTATCCGCACCTGCGCCGCCGGTCAGAATATCCGTTCCGGTGCCCGCGATCATGCGGTCTGCGCCTGCACCACCGCTGATATGATCATCGCCATTATTGCCAGACAGTGTATCGTCACCAGAGCCTCCGGTTATCGTGTCGGCCCCGTTTCCACCGCGGATGACGTCGTTGTCACCACCGCCGCGCAGGTTGTCCGCGCCCGTGCCGCCAGACATCTGATCGTCGCCCGCGCCGCCGGTTACAATATCATCGCCCGCGTTGCCAAAGATCAGGTCCGCACCGCTGTCACCGGACAGTGCGTCATCGCCATTGCCGCCGCGCATTTCGTCGTCACCGTTGCCACCTACGAGCGTGTCAGCGCCGTCATCGCCGCGCAGCTCATCCGCACCGTTGCCGCCAGTTATGCGGTCGGCATCGTCGCCTCCCTGGATCGTGTCGTCGCCGTCATTGCCCGCAAGCGTGTCCGCGCCGGTGCCCCCGCTCAATGCGTCATTCCCTTCACGGCCGCGCAGCAGGTCGTCACCGGCACCGCCAAAGACCGTATCATCGCCTGCAAGCGCGTCGATTACATCGGCGTCCTCTGTCCCGCTCAGATCATCATCGCCATTGGTCGGCGCATTGCTCAACACCTCGTTGGCTGCGAATGTTCCGTCCACAAATTCGAGGAACTCGATATTGTCGAGCGTATCCGTATCACCGCTGGCATTGCTGACCAGCAGGTTTCCCTGAACATCCAGCTCAAAGTTGTAGCTGTCGAACGTGTTGCCAAAGCGGGCCGTATCGACCCCGTCGCCCCCGTTCAGGGTGTCCGACCCGGCCCCGCCTGTCAGCAGGTCATCGCCATCTTCGCCGTTCAGCGTGTCGTCATTTGCGCCCCCATCAAGTGCGTCGTTCCCATCGCCGCCGCTCAGTGCGTTGCGGGCCACATCACCGGTGATGTTGTCATTGGACCCAGTGCCGACCACGTTTTCGACAAAGCTGAAGATGTCGCCCTGCGCCTCGCCGCCGACACTGGCCGTGACGTTGCCCAAGTGGATCGTGATGCCCGCAGCGGACCCGGAATAATCGGCCATATCGACACCGGACCCCCCGTTCAGCGCATCCGCCCCCAGACCGCCGATCAGCGTGTCCTCGCCCGCACTCCCGTCAAGAGTGTCGTTGCCTGCGCCCCCAAGCACCAGGTCATCGCCGTCGTTGCCGTCAAGACTGTCCTGACCATCGCCGCCATCTACACTGTCAGCGCCGTCGCCACCGGAAATGTCATCATCTCCGACCCCGCCGTCAATGGTATCATCGCCGGTCTCCCCCTGTATGGAGTCGGCACCGCCGCCACCGCTGAGCATGTCGTTCCCGCTGCCACCAAAGATCTGTTCATCGCCGACACCGCCCGTCACGCTGTCATCGCCGGTCCCACCGGAGAGGTCGCTTTGTCCGCTGCCGCCAAGGATCGTGTCATTGCCGTTGCCGCCGGACACCGTGTTGTTCCCGTCATCCGTTGCGACGAGAGAATCGTTGCCGGATCCGCCAAGCAGGTCGTCATCGCCAGCATTGCCAAACAGCGTATCATCCCCGGATCCGCCCAAAACGATGTCGTTCCCGTCATCCCCGGAAAGCATGTCATCGCCACTGTCGCCGTTGAGCGTGTCTTGTCCGGCACCGCCCCGCAAAACGTCGTCATCGGCATCGCCTGCAAGGACGTCATTGCCGTCATCACCGTCAAGCGTGTCACGGCCTTCCCCGCCAGAGGCACTGTCATTGCCAAGGCCACCGCTGATCAGGTCATCGCCGCGTTCCCCGGCAAGGTCATCGTCACCTGCATCACCATGGATCGTGTCGTCGCCATTGCCGCCTTTGATGGTGTCCAGGCCTTCGCCGCCGTTCAAAAGATCATCATCGTCCTGCGCAAGATCGGCGAAAGCGGCGCTGCCGCCGATAATCATGTCATCACCATCCTCGCCATGGATGATGTCGTTGCCTTCACCGCCGTCCAGATGGTCGTCGTTCCCGCCACCTGTGATTGAATCGTTGCCCTCTTCGCCGAATATGAGGGTAAGGCCAGCGGTCACAGATTCCAGACTGCCATCAGCAAGGCCGGCAAAAATCGTATCATTGCCAGCACCGCCGCTGATTGCGTCATCGCCGCCTGCGCCTTCGATCACGTTGGCCTGATCATCACCGATCAGACCGTCCTCCAGTGTGCTGCCCCGGAGGTTTTCAAATCCTGTAAAGACATCGACTTCGTCTCCGGCAGCATTGGCCTGGCCGGTGGAGAGATTGGCCGCAATCCCGAAAACAACATTTCCAAAATAGCTGAGCGTGTCACTGCCCGCACCACCAGCCAGCGTATCCGAACCGGCACCCCCATCAATCAGGTCATTGCCCGCGCCGCCTTCGATACTGTCAGCGCCGCCCCGGCCATTGATCACATCATCCCCGTCAGCGCCCTGAATGGTGTTTGCGCCGTCATCGCCGGACAGACGGTCGCCAAACGCCGACCCGATGATGTTTTCGAAATTCGTGTAAACATCGCTGCCCAGAACACCCGCGTCCAACCCTGTTGCGCTGCCCGCAGACAGGTCAGCATCCACGCCCCCCGCAATGGCAGCAAAGGAAATCGTGTCCACGCCGCTACGCCCATTGATGTCGTCATTGCCGGTAGAGGCAATCAGCAGATCGTCGCCAGCCGTGCCGTTGAACGTGTCGCCCCCGTCTGACCCTTCGAAAATCCTGTCGGACTCGAACGCACGGGTCGCGCTGAAGACGTTGCCATTTCCATCGGTTGCCGTAACGGCAAACAGCCCGTCCTCCAGAAGTGTGAGAGAGACTTCGGAGAAGGTCGCGCCCTGCAGGATCTCGATTTCACGGCCTATGGTGACGCCGTTATCGTCGTAGCGCCGCATTTGCAGCCCATCTTCGCGATCATCAACATAGACGATCACATACCCGCCGGTGGGCAGGCCAATCACCTGCGGGTCAAAGTTCCGGTCCGTCGCGTTCCCGGTTTCAAGGACAGCGCGAAACCCACCGACTGCCACACCATCCGCAGTGTAGATGCGCGTGTAAATGTCATCATCGCTGTCGGCGTTGCGGAATGCGATCACGAACCCCCCATTGGCAAGGGCTGTGACATCCGGGTCGGACCCGCGCGCGCCGTCTGTACTATGTGTAAAGCTGCGTACAACACTTCCATCAGCTGCGGTGATCACGACATCCCAGGTATTGCTTCCGCCATCTCCGTCATCGTCAAGAACGACGACGGTGTTGCCATTTGCCAATCGGGCGCTGACAAGATGGGCATCAGATTGACCGCTGGTCGCAAAGATGTCGCTTGTCGCGGTAAAGACGCCCCCCGTGACGTCGCGATGTTCAACGATGGTGACGGTGCTACCGACCGTTTCCGTGACGTGCAGGGTCAGGTTGCCAAGGCTGTCGCCCGCCAATCTGGGTTCCCGCAGCGCAGCACCTGCAGTCACGAAACTTTGCGACAGGGCAGGGTCTGACGTGGCAACGCCGTCGGCAATTGTAAAGGCTCGAAGCTCGATCTCGCCGCCATCTTCGAAGGCCAGCGCGATCTGGTTGTTTTCAAGCGCCGTGAGGAAGAAGTCGATCGCGCTGCCCGATGCGCTTGTGGCCAGCGTGATTTCGCCGCCAATCGTATTGCCGACCTCATCCACATGCCGGGCCATAAGGGTCGAACCGGTTGCGCCGTCACTGACCGAATAGACGATGATATACGTGCCATCGCCCAGCAAGGTGCTTTCTACAGCGCGCGCATTGGACGCTGTGACATTGACAATCCGAAAATTGGTGATGGCGGATGGTGTGGTCGTTGTCATGTCTTTTCTCCTTCGCGCCCCAATAACTGGCGTTTTCCAAGCGGACGGACGGACAAAGCGAAATGCGCGCCTTTCCGTGGCCATCCCTGTGATGTTGCGCGAGGCAAGCCCATCGCGCATATGTTCGAGGAGTTGGGTAATGGGTAACTGGACCCCCGCCTATCACCTGAAAAGGTGATGCGAGACCGCCACAATCCCTGTATCGGTTGGACTATTATTGGGCGCCATCACCCCCATCCGCAGATCGGATGTTTGGCAATGATGCGTTTCCAAGTTTTGGATGTGCGGACTGTTTGGACAGGACATTCAGGCACCGGATCGGTAGGGTGCTGAACATCAAGAAGGAGTTTTGATGATCCGTGTGGCTGTCATAGAAGACGATCCCGTCATGCGTGGCATCCTGTGCGATGCCATTGACGCCAGCGGTGATATGCGTCTGGCGAGCCAGGTTGATAATGTGGCCTCAGCATTAAGAATGATTGATACTGGGGGATATGACGTGCTGCTGTGTGATCTTGGCCTGCCCGATGGCAGCGGCATTGATCTGATCCGGCAAGAGGCACAAACCGGGCGCGACACCGACATCCTCGTGATCACCATGTTCGCCAATCAAAAGAACGTACTGAATGCCGTGCGGGCCGGGGCGCGTGGATATCTGCTCAAGGATGAGCGGATCGAAGACTGTATCGAGGCCATTCGTAACATTCGTAAGGGCGGCTCACCTATCAGCCCGATTATTGCGCGCCAATTGCTGAAACAGATCCCGCCTGACAGGCCCGGCGACACGCCCCCATTGGCGGCCCCCTTGACGGAACGGGAATACGAAGTCCTGAACCTTTTGTCGCGCGGCTTGTCAAATTCCGATTGTGCAGGTGTGTTGAAGATTTCCAGCAATACGGTCGGCACGCATATCAAGAGCATCTATCGCAAACTCGAAGTGAACAGCCGCACGGAGGCCCTTTTCGAGGCGGCTTCCAAAGGGTTGCTGCCAAATCGTTAGCGCGGGCGCTGGAACCAGCATGAAAACAACTTTGCTCTTTCTTGGCCTGAGTGTTTGGTGGGTGAGCATCGCCCTGGCGCAATCTGCCAGCCGCACCGAGATCCCCGCGTTTTCAACCGGAGACGTGATCGAGTTTCTGGACGGAGACTACGTGATCACGGCCGGCATTGACCTGCCCTTGACCCAGTGGGAACCTGGCACCAATCCCAACATGAACCATGACAACAGGGCAGGGCAGCGTCCTGGTGATTACCATACGATGGGTGGCCGCTTTTATGTCGAGCGGGCAGATATTGGCCCTGGCCCGACGGCAATTTACGTCATCGGGATGCGTGGCAATTTCTCTGTCTCGGTCAATGGAACCGAGGTTTTTCGGAACTATGCCGTCACCAGCGACCAGATGAACCCTTGGTATCGTCCCTTCCTGATCCCCGTGTCCGACAGCATTCTCACAGCTGGTCTGAACGAAATTCTGGTCCATTCGTTTTCCCGGAAATCGGTTGGAATTGGGCGGGTGCTGATCGGGTCGAACAGCACCTTGGTGACGCATTACAACACCCGCTATTTCTGGCACATGACAGCCCCCATCGCCGCAAGTTTTGCGATGCTTGTGGTGTCTTGTTTGGTGTTGGCAATTTGGTTCGCGCGCAAGGACGAAATGGAATTGCTGTGGCTCTCAATCTCGGGTGCCCTTTGGTTTGTGCGCAACCATCAATACTATTCCGATGCAATCCCTTATAACTACTCGCTGCACGCAATTGTGTCTGTTCATTCCACTTATTTCGCGATGGCAGCGACTGCCGCGTTTTACCTTTGCTACATTAAATTCCCGTATCGCAACTGGATCATTGCGGGCATGTTCCTGTTGGGCGCAGCCGTCACCTATACCAAGGTCACTTTTGCGCTGAGCAGCAGCTACGTGTATATGGCGACCACGGTGGTCCTATGCATCCTTGCGGTTGTCGCGTCCTTTGACATGTACCGTCATCGCAGCCTTGAACGCGGGGCACTTGGTTTTGGCCTGCTCTTGTTGCCGTTAGCCAGCATTCATGACGTCGTGATGCTTTGGCGTCATGGTGGCGACGGCCATGCGACCTATTATGCTGTCTTTTGTGGTCCAATCTATATCGGAGTTTTTCTGGTGTCTTTTGGCAAACGGGTTCTTGAGGCATTCGAAGATTTGGGAAGATCGAAATTGGTGCTTGAGAAAAGCGTCGCAGACACGCGGGCTGAACTTATGGCAAGTGAGGCGATGCGGCGCGAACTGCTGGTGGATCAGGCTTTGACCAGCGAACGCGCCCGCTTGATGCAAGAGATGCACGACGGCATCGGGTCCAATCTGACCACCGCGTTGGCGGTGGCCCGACAGCAAGATCAATCCGACACGACAATCGACGTTTTAAAGCGGGCCCTGGGGGATCTCAAACTCACGGTGGATTCCCTTGAACCGATAGAGGGTGACCTGGTCGCGCTGATCGGCAATCTGCGCCACCGCATGGCCCGAGACCTGGCTGATGCCGGCATCACCTGCAAATGGGAGGTTGAAGATTGCAGACCTCTGCCATGGCTTGACGCAACCAATGCATTACATGTCTTGCGCATCCATAACGAGGCGATCAGCAATATTCTTGCCCATTCAAATGCGACCGAGATGCGAATTGGTTGCTATGAAAGTGCGCATAACGGTGTCGAAGGCATCTGCACCTTTGTCGCCGACAATGGAGATGGCTTCGACGTTGATCAGGTGACGAGGGGAAAGGGTCTGAACAATATCAAAGCACGCGCGCATTCCCTTCACGGTGCATTCTTTTGCCGCGCCCAACCTGGCCGCGGTACGACCATCCGGTTGTGGTTCCCTTATGTCCGATCGGATGCAGGCCCGCAGGAGTGCTCTGAATAGGTGCCGTTCCGATTTGCCTGCTGACCTGCCCCCCCCCCCGAAACGTCCCTCGTTCTGATGTTGAGGTGCTCAAAGTTTTAAAGGAGCAAACAAATGCGAAAGCGCTGTTTTACCTAGGCGCAAATCATCGGGATGATCAAGGGGCAGGAAGGCGGCAGCGGTTCGAAGCCGTTCGAGCTTTTGACCACCTTCACCTCTGGCGAGCTCCTCTTCCAGCCGTCGATACAGTGGAAGATAAACGATGCCATCCGTACGCTGTGCTAAGGTTGTCGCCAACTGCGCTAGCTTTTCTTCGAGGCTGGATTTCACTCAAGTTATTGATTTATAGAGATTTAAATTTAAGGGGTCAGGAAGCGGTATCGTTTCCCAAAACTCAAAAATCTGGTTTGGCTCTCGCCTCAGACAATATCGTCCGAGCAAAAATCCCTGGATAGTCACCGAACCCAATGGTGCATTCCCAACTCGAATGCATCATGATACTGCGGTGTATTCGATCAGTCGAAATACAAGATGTAGAGGTCAAGGAGCTTAGCGTGCCCCCTAAACTGAAATTTGTAGACCTCTTCTCTTGCGGCGGAGGCATGTCTTCTGGCTTCATCCGCCAAGGAAGTTTTCAGACGATTGGCGCAGTGGATCTAGAGGTCGCAAAGCCCAGCCATGGTATAGGTGCAACCTTCTGCAATGACACATACGAGCGGAACTTGGGTCTTCGCCCAATGTCAGCGGACCTGGCCATCACGACGCCTGACGAGGTCGCATCTCACTTTGGCTTCACCGCGTCGGATGTGGATGTGCTAATCTCATGTGCCCCCTGCACAGGCTTCAGCCAAAAGCAGTCCAGGAATCACATAAAGGACGACCGCAGGAATCAGCTGGTTGAACGTGCCGCAGACTTCGCGGAAGCGTGGAGACCAAAATACGTAGTTATCGAGAATGTGAAGGAACTGCTACGTGGGCGACATAAACACCATTTCCAAGCCTTGCATGAGCGTCTTGCGCAATTGGGCTACGATGTGTTCGCCGAGATCCATGACCTGAAGGAGTTTGGTCTTCCTCAAAGCCGAATACGATCATTGATTGTTGCAAAGCTCAATGGAACCTTTCACCTGGAACTGCCAAGGGTCAATAAGCACCGTACAGTTCGTGATGCTATTGGCCACCTCCCGGCACTTCAGGCTGGGGCCACATCCCAAAAGGATGAGATGCACACCTGCCCAAATCTCAAGGGAGTCTCGTTAGAACGTATGAAAGCGATCCCCAGGAATGGTGGTAGTTGGATTGATCTAACAGAAGAACAAGCCCATTTGCGTATGGACCGGCTCATGTCCTTGCCAACCATTCTCCAGTTCTGGAAAACAGCGCGGGTTCGACGACGAACGTCACCTCTGGCCTTTCTGGTTCGAACTTATCAAATCTTGCGAACCGACAATGCTGTTTGGAGAACAGGTTGCGTCTCGGCCAGCCCGCCATTTTCCTGTGCGCGGCTCGTGAACATCAAAATCGCAGCGATTTCATGTGGGCGGTAGTCGTTGGACTGCCATAGCGGATGCAAGAGGTTTGCAATCGGAGGTGTCGGGTTCCCATCGTCCCAGAGGATCGCGATGACGCAGAACAGATCCGTTATTCGTTGATAGTCAATTTCGCCTGCGGTTGTCAGACCGTATGCCAGAATATCAATGGGCATTGGCGGAAGCTTTGCCGAATGCCCCGTGGGCAGGTTCAGCTTTTCAAGGCGGGCTTGTTGCTGGCGGTTCTGTTCCGCCGTGTTCAACCACAGCTCGGCATAATCAAAGTACCCGGCCAATGGAAACCCAGCGACCCCGTCACCTTTCGCATATTGCGGCAGGAGATCATCCAAAGGGCACCCTTTATCACCTTTTCGAAAGTTGATGCGGATTTCGCCGGTGACTGTTTTCCAAATACCGGCTACGCCGTCGCCAAGTCGTGTTACCATCAAGGAGTATTTTGCCCAAACTCAGGCGACAAGGCAAAGAAATCACCTTTGATTTTGGTGGCGCGACGCTGGTTCACTGTAACCGTTCATTGCTGAAACCTCTGCCAATCGAGCCTGTTGCGACTTGTTCAGTTGCGCTTCCCGAGACTGACAAGCGCATTCTCTACCGCATAGGCAGCGCGTTCCAAGGCGCGGCGAAAGATGCTGGTCTGCTGGGCGTCCATTTTCTCCTATACTGGCATAATCCGTTGCTGGGTTTCTGCGTCGGATGCGAGGATGCGGTGTTTGGTCTTTGTGTCGGGCATGATGGCGCGTTCAACCAGAGTTCGAAACCGTTTCTTTTTCATCATTTGGATGAAGCATAAAAATCTTCAGCGGCGGTGTAGGTGTTTTCCCGATTGGCCGTGACCATGGCCTCAAACCGCGTCCAGTTTACCTCGCCGTTGACAAGGATTCCTTGCTGTTCGAAGTCAGTGCGCATTTTTTCGGGATCCACGTCTCCGGCAACGGTGTCGCCTTTGGCATTCTGAAACTGCATCAAGTAGGGGATTTTGTTCAGATCGAATTCGGTCATGATTTCCCTATCATAAGTAGGGTCCATTCATCTTTGATATAATCCCAGAATCGGTCGAAGGCATCGCCAAGGGAGAAATTCAGTTCTTCGATCAGCCCAAGCACGGCTTTTTGTTCGGGTGTCGTTTCGTGGCCGTTGATCAGGACGCGAAGGCGGTCGAGCAATTCTGCATCCGAAAGGTCTATTGCGGTGCGTGGCTCAAACCCTGCGTTTCGCTGGGCCTGGCATGCAGCCCGATACCGTTCCGCCGCATCCTGCGCACAAAGCGAGACACCTCGCGCTTTGGTGTCCCTCCAGTCTTGCTCAATCTGAGCAGAAATCTCTGCCGCCCTACGGCGAGCTTCAACAAAATCGCCGGTCTTCAGGGCGAAGCTGATTAGACGCTTGCGTTCGACATCGTGAAATTCTCGCGGCACCGCGCGATAATAGTGCCACCAGCGACCCTTCTGTTTGAGATGCGTACCCCACATGAGACGGGAATCCCTCGTCCAGAATTTGTCCAGACTAGCCGATTCCAGCTGAACGCGGGATTACACTGCATCTAATGGAATCAAGCCTTTAGGGGCGGATATCCGTTTTTATTTTGGACAAATGGTGCACCGGAGAGGAGGAACCTAGAACCCGAATTCACCGTTCGTATCCTTCAAGAGTTAGAGGAATGGTCGGATATCCTCAAGGCTGAGCCGGAAGTTATCCACAGGCTTGATGAGATCGCGGAGCGAGAGCGTGCGGCGGAGGAAGAAGACGAGCCAAGCGTTATTTCAGCCAGTTTTGATCTGCCGGAGCCGGGGCCATGAGGTGGGGCGAGGCGAAGCATGCGCCGGATGTGACGGGCGATTTTCGGTCGGCGGGGTGTGAGGCAAAACCTCGGAAAGCGGTTAGCCCGAGCCGCGAGCTGTCTCCATTCACGCTGCGGCTGCACCCAACAGATTGAAAGTTAACAGCAGGATCAGCGCAACGACGAGGCCAATGACGATGGCCATTCAGCGGATTTCTAATGGGCCGCTGACGACGCAACCTTTGCCATATTGCGCTTCCAACATCCTGGTGGCTTGCAACTCGCTATCCGCTTGGACGGTTACTTCTTCAGAGCCACCGCCGATCTTCACGCGTGCTTTGTAAGTTCTCATTTCTGTGCCCTTCTGATGTTTGGAGCCGTGCTTGGCTTATGAAGTCGGCTCTAAGAGCCGACTTCATAAGCAGTAAGCGAAACTCCATTACATGGGCAAGAACCTTACACGGCTTTATAAGTTGTGTTATGAGCAAGCAGTTGAAGCAAAACATCGGGTTGCGCGTGAAAGCAGCACGGCAACAAAAGGGCCTCACACAGGCTCAGCTGGCGGAAGCCATAGACAAGGCGTTCGAGACTATTTCCAACATCGAGCGCGGGAAAACTGCGCCCAACTTTTCAACACTCTATGATATTGCCATCGCGCTGGGTCTGCCCATGCGGGAGTTCTTCGATGTTGACGAAGAGAACCTAACGGATGCCCGCCAGCGGCTGCTCATGCAGTTGAACACCATGATTGCCCAGATGGATGATCGGCAGCTGAATTTGCTGTTGAAATTGGGAAAGGTGCTGCGGGACGATCAGAGCTGACAGGCGCGTAACGGTCGATACAATAAAGATCAATCTTGCAAATGCTACTCGCCTGATATTGCAGCCACAAAAACTTCACGCCCACCAATTTCAGCGATGCAGAGTTCGTTGAAGTAGACAGCCGCTTCAACATGAAAATCCTGCACGGGGACTGCATCCAAGTCACGATCATCTCGAACAGTTAGGTAAGTACTCATAGTAGTGCTTGCTATGTCATGGCGAAATCGGCGGCCTTCAGGTGCTCGAAGCATCTTTGAGGCATTCATTGGAAGCAAGGCGAAGCAATCTCTTCGGAAAGAACCTCGCTCGATCAGATACGCGCGAAGATTTTCGTACTGATCCTCAATTAGAAGTCTTGCACGCTTTGGCGTTGGGTTTGCTGAAGAAATTAGCGCGATACGATGCTCGACAGCGGTCCCAGCTGGGATAGTTTCATAAATCGATATCTCCACGTCTCCCAGGTTCTCAAAAAGCTCTCCTTGAGGCTCCAAGACTAATTTTGTGGCAAAAACGTCTCTGTTGCCTCCATTGTACAGGTCAAATACTCCGAATTGCCGCGTATTCAGGTCCCTAGTGTCGAAGTTCATCTCGAAAATGTTTGGTCGTGGATTGGGCCAAACGAAAGAGTACGCCTGAGGTGCTAGCGCAACACCAGCAGAAATCACCGATAACACGGTCGCCAATGCGCCTAACACAGTCACGGCGCGAAAGAACCGCCTCGACAGCTTCCCTTGCCTCGTCCCACAGCTTGGACAAAGAGAGGCATTTAGGTGAATTCGCTCTTGGCAAGCACCGCAGTTCTTCGTCGCCGCGTTTCCAATATCGTTGCTCGTAGTCGCCATCTCATTCTCATTCATGCAACTCAGAAATCAATCAGAGCGGAAACTGGCAGGTGATCCGAAGGTCGCAACTGTCGTTCTTCATGCTGTTCAGTTTCTTCGTTCTCAGCTTCAAATTCAGCTTTGTTCACCACACAACTTGATTGATCAAATTGGAAACTGCTTGTTCCGTTTAGTAGACCGTTCGAAACTACAATGTGATCAATGAGCTCCTCAGTAAGGGTACCGTTTTTCATCGGGTTGCGAAAACGAGTTGTCGCCGAACTAGCGATAACATCTGGCGTCATACCGTGGGTCAAAACGGCTTTCGGTTCCATAATGGAACCAACAACCTCATCAATGATGTTATGGATTAAAAACTCACGCTCCATTTCTTCAGCTAGCGGCCCGTCGTTGAAGTCACCCAAGATCATGAAAGCATGATCGTCTCCAACCTGCGACAGACGCTTTACGAAATATTGCCGCAACATCTTCATTTCAGCTGACAGCTTTGCGCGTACCAATAACGCATCTTTGACAGCGGCAGTTTCTCGCTCTTCCCACTGTTGCGGATTTTTGAGTTTTGAAAACTTGGACTTGGTGTGGACCACGACCATTTCCAGCGAGTTTGCTTGCCCTGGTGGCGTGACATGGAGAACCAACGGGAGACGGTGGAAGTCATGAACCTTACGATCTTCAAGCTTGATGGTACCCCAAGGATGATACGGAGTGTTCTTCCAATTGCTCTTGAACTGATCGTCGTCCCAATCTTCAGCTCTGCAGTGTTGCGCCAGGTTGTTTTTGACCAGTGCATAATTCCGCTGCCACTGACGGTTTGAGCCGAAAATCGTGTATTCTCCGCCAAGAAACGTGTCCACGAATAGCTGCATTTGTTCTTCACGAGGAGGTCCCTCCTGCAACGCCAGGATATCCGGATCAACTGCTTGGATCACATTTGCTATACGTCGGCACACTGCTGGCACGTCAGGGATTGGTGCAAGATTGATTGAACCAAGTTTCTTTCCGGGAAAGCTATCAACGATAGTCCCATCCCATTGGTTCCAATCTCCATTGAAAAACGAAACCATCCATTCGACATTAAATGTGGTGACCTTCAACCCCACGACTATGCTCCTCAAATATGTCCGCAAAAAATCGACGTGCGGGAACGTTAACACATTATCCCTGCAACGGCATCAGGGGTTGGGTGCCCGTGGAACTCAAACGCTCCGAAGTCATGCTCGTCATGTGGGTCGTTGTGCTCGGTGCAATCATCGAACTCAGCCACCCTTTGGACCAGCTGTTCAACGGGGATATCCAGTTGTTTGAGCAGATGGATTACCCCAGCAGTGACAAACCGTTGCCCTGGAACGCTGGGATCGCCCTTCCGAAATGCATCATTCAGTTGGGTTATCCGTTTGATCGTGGGTGGCACCATTGGGCACCTCTTGGAGCGGGTCCAGCTGTATTATGGCGATATAGCCGGGAGAGCGACCGAAGATAAGTCTCGTAACAGCAGTCGTTCAAGCGTGGCGCGGCCAATGTCAGCGGTGAGTCTAAATTGCACCTTAGTGATCCTGCACGGAGCGTCTGGAGACGAATTCGTTTACGACAAGGATGCTTTGCATTGTCTCATAGTTGAAAAATTTCTTAACTTGCGATAACCAAAACGTGGGTTCTGCTGGGGATCGACGACGATTATTACTACGATCGAATAATTCCATATGTTTTTAGTCAACTCTTTAGGTTGCATTATCAAGAAAATAAATTCTGCAACGGGGAACTACATGTTTTTAAGTAAGCCATTTTTCGCGCTCATCGTACTAAGCACTGCGGTTGGATGTGTTGATCCCAATGTAGTCAAAGGTGCTCGCATTTCTTGCGGCATAATTGATGTTCTTGTCAAAGAGACAGATTTAGGAAAATTCGCAACCGCCTTTTCAGGAGATGATCAAATTGGAACCAAAGTGTGCAAGGCAATTTTGGATGATGGCACCGCGGGTGGATTGTCTGACCCTGTAGAGATACCCGTTGGACAGCGCACATTGACCTTACCGAACGGCGACGTTGTTACTGTGGGCATATTGAGACCCGATCAAAATTAGCAGGACAGAACGATCTGCCGTTCGAAGCTCGTTTGCGTCATGCTAGGGATGAAAAAGGAACAAAAAGCAACTTGCTAACTCTACGGCGTCTTTGGGGCACGGCAACTGGACCAATCCGCACCTTCGATGAGCATAAACTTTTATTGAAAATCAGGTTCTAGGAGACCAAGAATGACTTTGCCACCATTTTCGCGCCGCAATGTAATGATTTCTGGTGCAGCAGCATGCTGCTGCCCTACCCATGCCCTTCTGGCGCAAGAGGTTGCGGTTGACGGAGAAGAAAGCACGGTCGTCTGCGCAGAACTTCACCCATCAGAAGCGGAGATTTCCACCGTAATGGAAACGCTTTCGGAAGAGTATGAAGGCAATGACTTGCCAAGCCCCGAAGAAGCTGCGGCTTTACGCGTGCATCCAGTTTGGCTTGGAGCCCGCCGAATTAATACACTCCTTTGATGCACCTGCGCCGAACACTATAACCGCCCTGTGATCCTTGATTGCCTCAACAAGCACATGCGGCAATTGCAGGGATGGTTTCTTCTTTCGCTTCGTCATTTTTAAACCGACTTTCAACACTCCCGGGCCACCTTCAAGTGAAATGCACACAAGCCGCAGGTCAAATTAGAAATCAGGCATTTTGAGTCGCACGACATCCGATGCCCTTTGACCGAGCTTTGCACGTTTCAGGCGAACAGTTAACCCCCTCAAGCGGAACACGAATCTGGCGGTGTGTGCATCCATCCTATAGACCGACAGGAAGATAAGGGGACAGAGCACAACCGTGTCGAGCCTAGCAAGACCACGCTACCTTGCCGCAAGGTGTGCCCTGCACGTGATAGGGTACAAAATTGACACCGCAAGAATTTATCCAAAATTGGAAAGCGGTCGAGCTAAAGGAACGCTCGGCCTCACAGTCGCATTTCAACGACCTTTGCCGCCTTCTGGAAATTGAACAGCCGACCACGGCTGACCCAAAGGGTGAATGGTTCACCTTCGAGAAAGGCGCGTCGAAGACCTCAGGTGGCGAAGGCTGGGCTGACGTGTGGCGAAAGGATTGCTTTGCTTGGGAGTACAAAGGCAGGCGAGCGCTTTTGAACAGCCTTACGAGCATTTGTCAGTTCAGGACTATGATCCTTTCAGAAACGGCGATCTAGTGAGATTTCCGGAGTATCGAGAGTCAACGCCGAGCCAAAATTCCTCTTGGTGGGAGCCACATAGACCCCGGCCCGATATGAGGGCCGCCCTACGGTCTGTCAGCGAGTACGTTGCGACGGCTGAAACCACAGAGCACAGGGTTTTTAGGCTATTTCCCTCATCTTCGATCCCGGACAAAAGCCTGTATGCCTTTCCCTTCACGGGAATGATTGGGTTTGGAATTTTGCAGAGCACCTTTCATGAGTGTTGGTGCACCTACTTTGGAAACAGGATCGGAGCGGGCAATCAACGGCGCTACAACGCTTCATATGTCTATCTGACGTTTCCGTTCCCGGCGGGGCTGACGCCTGATACGCCAAAGACCAAACTAGCCGACAATGACCACGCCGAAAGGATCGAACGAGCCGCTATAGAACTCAATGGGCTCCGCGAAAACTGGTTGAACCCACCTGAGCTGATCGACCGAGTCCCAGAGGTGCTCCCGGGGTTCCCGGACCATATCGTCCCCAAAAACGAGAATACGGCGAATGAGCTCAAAAAACGCACTCTGACCAACCTCTACGCTGGGCCGTGTGGAGGAGCCGTTCCTGCTGCGCAGCGACAACGGCCTGGTCTTTACCTCTCGCAAATACACGGCGCTCGTTCGAAGCTACGGACTACGCCAAGAGTTCATCACACCGCACTGTCCCCAGCAGAACGGAATGATGGAGCGCTTAATCCGGTCTCTGAAAGAGCGGTGCGTGCATCGGCAGCGTTTCGAGAGCATCTCTCATGCCAGCCGCGCCATCAGTGACTGGATCCAGTTCTACAATCATCGGCGCCCGCATCAGGCGCTTGCCATGCAAACGCCAGCAGACGCATTCAAATTAGCAGCCTAACCTGAGCAGAATCCGCTGGGTCGATACAAGTAGGGCGCGGTACGCCTTATCGTGCCGTGAGCAGGATGCAAGATCTTGACATCGCGCAGTATTTCCAGCTGAAAAAGCATCTTTCTCGTGAGACCAAAAAGCGGACGGTCCCGCTCAGACAAGCCAATCGTAGACCGAAAATTCCAAGTGTACATCTTGCACAGTTGGAGGCAAACTAACCACGCTCGCGATCATAGGACGGCTTGATGGACTCAACGGACTCAGACACACAGCGAAAAACACTCGTGCGTGAATTGAACCGTTCCGTGTCCTTGCTCAGTACGGAGCAGGACTTTCAGTTAGCCATCAATAGAATCCACGAACGATTAACCCCATACTTTGATACGAAATCGAAAGCGCCACCAAATCGCTCGAACAAGTCTTTTTTTGACAGAACTCTCGTAAGAATGCTTGAGCTAATCCGAAGCTCGGTATCGAAGCCAAAACTGTTGAAACAACTTTTTGATGTTCTTCGCAAAAATGAGCAAAGCTTGGTCGCTGACTACGCGTTCGAGCTCCAGTTCATGGTATTCGATGGCAAGATCGACGAAGTGAGAGTTCAGAATATAGTAGGCGCACACAATCACCAGATAAAGAATTTTCATACTGGCATCAACTCCAGAAGACATGAGCTTGGGACTCTTTTAGAGGCGACGGCCGACAACGGCCCCCCAATCGAATTCATGTTGATTCACCCAGGCGCAGACAATCTTGGAATTTACAATGACGACTTCAGAGAGCTAATTGGAAATAGTGCATTTTGGCTATGTCTAATGCCGTTGCCCAAAAGTACTAAATCTGAGCCGCGGTCCGTGATTGTATTTATGTATCGAGCGCGTAGTGTTGCATTTGAATATCAATTCCCTCGTGGCGCGATCGCGGAATGGCAAATAATCGAGGCGCTTCCATCACTTTATTCTGTAATTGACTTTCAGCTTGGGACATTGGCAGAACAAGTTGCGGCACAACGCCGAAATCTCATCATGGAGCTGGCCCCACAAGCGATCAATCACGAAATAACCAATCAATTGGGTATTATTGGCGATATACGGGTTAGGTTAGGGCGAAAGCTTGTAGCGCTGGGGCAGGAATTGGATGCCGATCCAGCAGACTTTATCGACGTTCGCGACGAACTTGTTCGATTGAAAGCTGCCACAGTCAAAGCACAACGCTCTACCGAGGCCTTCTCGAATATTGAGAGAAGAAGCAAGCTCAATCGAATGCTCTTGGTTGACCTATTCGAAGAAATAGAAGTCCTTTATGACTATAAACTTGAGAACAAGTCGATCTTTTTCGATTACGAAGGCGTTGGAGACGTGTTTATCGAGACCGATACAACGATGGTCGAACACGTAATGCTAAACGTCGTATCTAATGCGATCGATGCAATAAGCGCTACCGCCGAACAGGAAGAAGGGTGGACTATCAGGGCAACGGCTCACGTAGACCAAAGCGGAAACGTAGAGGTTATGATCGGCAACAATGGACCCGAAGTTCCATTAGAAATACGGCATACGCTTTTTCAGAAAGGTATAACAACTAAGGCTCGGGGCGTCGGTCACGGCCAAGGACTATACATATGTCGTCTTGTGGCGAATTTTTTGGGTGGTGAATTCACCTTAGTTAATGATCGTGCATCTATGGAAGACCTAAATGTGGTGTTTTCTTTTTTGTTTCCACAGGTGGCTAGTCACAGTTCGGATTTGATGGAGAACGAGATCGGAGCGCTTCGTAATGAGTGAAAAGAACGCGACCTGGGAAAACTTGTTTGACTTTGAAAACGGAGACGACTCCAAGAACTCCATTAAAGATGACAAGATGAACGCGCTACCCCACGGCTTCATCCGGACTGTTGGAACAAAAGGACCAAGGTTTCTCATCGTTGACGACTCAAGCGATGTGATACGAAATCACATTGAGAACTTTGCGCTTGTCCAGGGCGCAAATGATCAAGACCATGAGACCTTTTCGGCTTCCTTGTGGCACGCTGACAAGAGCGACCAAGGTAATTTTGATGCTTTTATTGACTGGTTACGTCAGCAAGATCCGTTCGATGCAATCTTCCTAGACGCCGATTTGAAAATGGATAATCAAACAGGATTTGACCTGGCGAATTTAATCCATGAAACCGAAGAATTCCGTTATCAGCCTCTTTGTATTCTTACCGCGCAGTACTCCAATCAAAAGGATAAGGCTAGGAGAAATCCGCATATCAAGTTGCTTCTCAAATTCAAGAAAATGCAGTCCCATGACTATGCTTTGACGCAAATGTTTGCTGCGTTGCCAGAACTAAAGGATGCTATGCGCAGGAAGTTCTGGGCAGATTGCCATGATGAAATCGTTACTGCTTTGGAGGCGGCCGGAGCCACTTCAAAAACCGTGGCAGAGCGTCTTGGTAACTACCTAAGTCGGTATCATGGTATTAGTGGGTGGTATTTGCGAAAGAGAGAAGGCGGTCGGCTTTGTGCGATTGCCATGGATGATAAATATGAAGGCAAAGAGTGCTTATTGTTAGGTAGGTTGCCTGGGTTCCTGAGTAGTGCCCTTGAAAATCACTCTATTGCGGGAGAGCCACGTCGTGCGCGATCCGTGCGGGAAAACTCGATACCTCTTGCAAAATGCGGTGCATTCCCGGTTTTGGAAGGAAAACACGCTCTTGCAGTGGTAATGCGAGCCGATAACGATGATTTAACGGGCCTTTTTTCAATCTATCGAGATAATGACAAGGAGGAGTTTACCGAGGACGACGAGCGTCAGCTACAGCAACTCATTGTGCACGTTCAGACACTCATGGTGTCAGAAGCGAAGCAGGTATTTCAGAATGAATTATTGCAGGCGATCGACGCTGCGCGGGAAGCAGAAACTGTGGAAGAGATGTCGGAAAGAGTTTTGCCCTTTCTCCATCGAACGATAAATCCCAGAAGGTTTGACGACGAATTCTGTAAGTCGAGTTTTCGCGTCTATGATGGTGGCACAGGTAACTTGAAGCGGGTAGGAGGCTTGCTCGGAAATTGTACGGAAAAGGAAGCTTCGGCCGCATCAATAATCAATGTGAACAACCCTGATTCTACTATTGCTCGAGCGGTTTTGGGGCGACGGCCCATTCGTCACGCAGACGTCTACAAGGAAAACGCAGGTACGCTCAAGACAGCGGAACAGTCCTTGCCTGCGAGCCTAGTTGTACCACTCAGTTACGATGGTGCTGTTCTTGGCGCGCTGAACTTCGAGTCTTCAATACCTAGTAAGTTCGATAGTTTCTCAGAAGCCATAGCGTTGCAGTTCTCTGGATTGCTTGCGTCTATTCTGTTTCGCAGAAGAAGTGAGAGCTTCCTGCACCAGTTCTCCATTCTATCCGCCGATTTGGTTTCTGGTCATCACGCGCGAATGCTGGACTCTGGGGCCGTACTCCAAACATGCGTGTCAATGCTGTATGATTTTTGTCGATTTTCCAATGTTCTTTTTGTGGAGATAAAGGATATTGATGATCTAGAGAATGTGGACGATTGGTCGATCCAAAGCTGGTCGTCTGACGGTATCTCTGACGCACGTGAGTTCTTAGGAAAATCTGACGACCCATACGACGGTGAGGAAATCTGGAAAACAGCGCTTAAGGAAGCTGGAAGTGATGCCTTTCTCCATCGATGCCTGCGAGCAAGGGATGGTGAAACCGTGTACTTTACTGATAACATAAATGCCATTCCCCAAGCGGACGTGACTGTTGGTATTCGGCCCAGGGGACAGGCGACCTTGTCGCAGATGGTGATAAAGGTTTTCTCACCCCGGGGATCCATAGTCGCTCTTTGCTTATTGTTTGAGAACCCAGCCCCATTCACCAGGGGCTATCGCTCTGTAGTAGAGACTTTTGCAGAGTTTGTTTCCTATCTTGGATCATCACGATTCCTTAATAGGATGCAACCCTATGGGCGAATTGAACAGTATGAAAAGCAGCTCTTCGCTATGTATTCGTTGCTTATGCATTCTCAAAAAAAGATCTCTGCAGGTATAGTAAGAGAGTTGGAGGATGTAGCGGGGGGCAACATTGGGTTCGCGTCGAGAATTGCAAGGATCAAAAAGAAAGCAGCGCTTAGTCAACTCAACTCAGAGATAGGCAAGGCGGTCTTGTCAAGCGATGAAGTCAGAGAGGATTTTGACGCAAGTGAAGTATGGAATGAATTGATTGAGGCATACCAGATTTTCTTAGACGATATCAACGCTACATTGCGACCAGTTGAGCAATCGATAATGATAAATTGCGAAAAGCTCAAGTTGAAGACAATTCTTTCGATTCTGATAGGGAATTCAATTGAGCATGGAGGTCGAGACTTTGACGTACATCTCAGTGGGGATTTGGAGGGGAACTTGATTTATTGGGACACTGGGCGAGGTATTCCGTCGAGTGTTGGCGATAAGATTTTTAGTCATTATTCTTCTTCAGGTGGCTCGGGCACGGGTTTGATTATTGCAAGGTTGCTAGGCCGTAGGACCGGCATTTCCATTTCAAGGAACGTACGACACGAAGGAGCAGGAGCATCGTTCATGATCGAGATTGAGAAGGTGGAAGAGTGAAGTTTATAAGAATCCTTTTAGTCGAGGACACCAATGTCGAACTTGATGAAATAACGGGAGGTTTCATAAATGCGAGCGTGGATGTTGGTGCTGATTGTAAAATAGTTCGGGCCGGGAGCAAAATTGCCGCTACAGAATTAAGCGATAAATTCCTTTATCACTTGATTAGTCTGGACCAAAATATCCCATTGGAGGATGATCCAAACGCATCTACTGTACTAGGCTTTGAGTTGGCCGAGGAGTTAGCGCGGAAGAAAAGATGTTTTCACGGTACGATTTACACCAACGTACCGGAGAAGGATAAGATGGTAAGCCTCATGAATACTGGCTTTCAGTACCGCGAGAAGAGCGTTTTGACTGATGTGAAGAATAATTGCTTTACTCCTGAAGACTATACAGTTTTGACCTTCTCCGAGGCCGTCGCCAAGTATCCTGAAAGTGTTTTTGACAAGCTTCGAAATGGCGGATTTGGCTACATTTCAGGCTACGCTGGCTCTTTGCACACCTCATACGTCGATCTTGAAGACCGCAAGACGGATGGAGCTTGTAAAGAGTTCTACACGCATTTCTTTCCGTTCTTCGAGAGATCCCTCTTGCTTGCGAGTGCGGTCTTCTCAAATCTGGCGGATAACCTAGGTGTTGAGGTTGATGCTCTTCCAACTTATCGCAGAACCGGTTCGCCCAACGTTGCTGCGGTAATCGACTGGATGGGAGACACCTTTCGTAGAATGCGGGGGGGGGGGGGGAAAGGGGTGTAGTAGAATTTAGGGCTTAATAATTTGCCGGGGGTCAGCATAACATATTTGAAAAATTTT
>JAOASD010000004.1 GCA_025210265.1 Pelagimonas sp. | reverse complement strand
CCGACCGGCGGGGGCTGCGCCCCCGCACCCCCACTCCCCGCGGGGCTGTCTGCCCTGCACCTGTACTCCCCGCAGGGGGCGCTGCCCCCCGCATCCCTCGGGAGTATTTTCAAAGAGAAGAAGCACAGCTCTCCGGTGACCCGGAACAAGGGAGACAACAATGTCCGCTCTGAAGATCAAGAAAGGCTCGTCCAAGCATTCGGCCTATAACCTACGGCCCAATTTTTCGGATGTGCAGGAAACCCACACGATTGCGGTACTGGTCGAAAATGAACCCGGTGTGCTGGCCCGTGTGATCGGTCTGTTTTCCGGCCGGGGGTACAATATAGAAAGCCTGACGGTCGCCGAGGTGGATCACGAGGGCCGCCTGAGCCGGATCACCATTGTCACCACCGGCACGCCGCAGGTGATTGAACAGATCAAGGCGCAGCTGGGGCGGATTGTGCCTGTGCATGATGTGCATGACCTGACGGTTGAAGGCGCCTCGGTCGAGCGCGAGCTGGCGCTGATCAAAGTGTCCGGCCAGGGGGACAAGCGGGTCGAAGCCCTGCGCCTGGCGGATATTTTCCGCGCGCATGTGGTGGATTCCACGCTGGAGAGCTTTGTCTTTCAGATCACCGGGACGCCGGACAAGATCGACGCGTTTGCCGATCTGATGCGCCCGCTGGGATTGGAAGAGATTGCGCGCACCGGTGTCGCGGCTCTGGCGCGCGGGATTTAACCGCCGCCTTGGTGCAAAAATAGTGTTTATAAAAAGGGCCCCGGCGCAGATCGCGCACGGGGCCTTTTTCATGCAGTAGGTCACGTGAGTGGTGGGCCTGACCTGCACAGCCATGACAGGCTGGCCTGATATATCCTGATCGCGTTGCGCAGGCGGGCACAGCGCCCCAAACGCTGCGTCCCCCGGTGAGGAGCTGGATCAGGAGGCGCGCGCCGTTGGGAAGGTCACGACATTGCCTGGCTCGCGCATAACGGGTGGCCGGCGCAGCCGATCCGGCAGACCTTTGGCATAGCCAACATCGACCCGTTCCAGATTGCGCGCACTGCGGAAATCCCGACCTTCGCGCAGATCAAACTGGATCAGATCGCCTGCGTCTAACTCAACCCCTTGATGAGCGGTATGCTCAGAGGCGGAGTAATAGGCGAGATTTCCGTGATCTTCGCACCAGATGACCGCCTTGTTGTCGCTGGCATCCGCCCACAAAACCACTCCGTACATGCGCTCTTTCATGGTGAACCCTTTGGTTACTTTCGAGTTAAGGGTGCAGGAAAGCCCCAAAAAACGACACGATTTTTCCAGCGTCGGGCGCTTGATTTTTGTGTCGTGACAGGTCAATTTGGTCGCTAAATTGCGTCACCACTGACGCGAATAAACGTCACCCATGACACAAAAACGTGCCAGTCTTCCGAATAGGCTGTCCTTGTGTCGCAACATGCACTTATAGCGCGAGGTATACATGCCTGCGGATACGAACAACATGACCACAAGACGCCCCACCCCGGCCGAATTGCGCAGTATGCTTGGTGCTAATCTGCGCCAGCTGTCGCAAAGCTCTGTCTCAATTTCGGCCTTGTGTCGGGAATTGGGGATCAACCGGACGCAGTATAATCGCTATCTGGCGGGCGAGAGCTTTCCGCGCCCTGACGTGCTGCACCGGATTTGCTCTTTCTTTAAGGTGGACGCCCGGATCCTGCTGGAGCCGGTGGAAAACATCCCTGACGTGCAGACCGGCCCGTTCAACCACCCCTTTATCGAAGAGTTCGTCGGCCATGTAACCGACACAGTCCCTGAGGAAGATTTTCCAAACGGGTTTTATCGCTTCATCCGGCGCAGCTTTATCCATGAGGATCAGTTTGTGCAGGGGCTGATCTATTGCTTTCGCGAGGATGGGCACACATTTACCCGCGGCTTTGAGGCCAAGCAGGCCCTGCGGGAACAGGGGCTGGACACCAGACCGTCCCAGCGGGAATTCCGTGGTGTGATTCTGCCGCAATCTGACGGGCTGGCCCTGCTGGCATCGCGCAAGGGGGCCAGCAGTGCCTCGTTCAGCTATCTGGCGCGGGTACCGACCTTTGAAAACAATTTCTGGACCGGCTACATCACCCGCACCGTGCGCGAAAACCTGGCAGGCAAACGGGTCGAGCGGCAGGTGTTTGAATATCTGGGCCGCGACACGGGCAAAGTTCTGGCTGCCGCGCGTCAGACCGGATTCTGCACCGAAGACGACATCCTACCCTATCTGAAAAACATGTTGAAAGTGGACGAACCTTTCAACTGATCGCTCAACCGATCCCCGTGCGGCCCGCCTGATATTCACATCGGCGGGCCGCTGGATTTTTCCTCCCCTGCGAAAATTTGGTCGATCTGCGGCAGTATATGTCGCGATCCTGCATGTGAAGCCAAAATGGCGCGCGCATTCTTGCTGCGGGATTTTCCCTGCAGATTTCAAACCGAGGAGAGCCGCCATGCCGTCGAACGCTCACGCGCTGGACAGCGTCCGCCGCGATGTCACCCAGGCCAATGGGTTGCCCAACGCCCATTACACTGACCCCAAAACCCATGAGGAAGAGCGCGACGCGCTGCTGTTTGACCAGTGGGCTGGCCTTGCCGTGGCATCAGATGTGCCGGAAATCGGGGATGCCAAGCCGGTGACGTTCCTGGGGATGCCTTTGCTGCTGGTGCGCAGCAAGGATAACACCGTGCGCGTCTTTCAGAATATCTGCCGCCATCGTGGCATGATCCTGGTCGAAGAACCCCGCAAGATCGAAGGCGCGATCCGCTGCCCCTATCATTCCTGGTGCTATGGCACCGATGGCCGGCTGGTCAGCACTCCACATGTGGGCGGCCCCGGCCAGAACACCCATGACTCGATCGACCGCGCCACGCTGGGTCTGGTCGAGGTGCGCAGCCATATCTGGCGCGATGTCGTCTGGATCAATGTGTCCGGCACGGCACCGGACTTTGCCGAGGCCATGGCCCCCGCCATTTCCCGCTGGGCGGAATTTGAACAGCCGCTCTATCACGGCGGGGCCAACAGCCGGTTCAATCTGGATGTGAACTGCAACTGGAAACTGGCGGTGGAAAACTACTGTGAAAGCTACCACCTGCCCTGGGTTCACCCCGGCCTGAACAGCTATTCGCGGCTGGAAGATCACTATAATATCGAAGAACCCGGCACCTATTCTGGTCAGGGCACGCTGGTCTATCGTCAGCTCAAAGGCGAGGATGGCGCGTTCTTTCCCGATTTTGCCGATCTGTCGGACAAATGGGACAGTGCGGCGGAATATCTGGCGATCTATCCCAATGTGCTGCTGGGCACCCATCGCGACCACGCCTTTGCCATTGTGCTGGTGCCTCAGGGACAGGGCGCGACTCAGGAACAGGTGCACCTGTATTATGCAACGCCGGAAACGGACGAAACCCTGCGCGCGCAGAACGCCGCGCTGTGGAAAACCGTGTTCGAAGAGGACATCTTTGTCGTCGAAGGGATGCAGAAAGGGCGCAACGCGCCGGGGTTTGATGGCGGTCGTTTCAGCCCCGCCATGGATGGCCCGACCCATTGCTTCCACCACTGGGCAGCGGACCGTCTGTCAGAGCGGCGCAGCACCCTGCAAGCCGCCGAGTAACCCCGGTGCAGGATCTGGATCAGGCCTTGCTGGCGGCGCATGACAGCGGTGATCAGCAGGCGCTGATTGCGCTTTATTCCGCCGCTGCGGATCAGGCAAATGACCCCGTTGCGGCGGGGTTCTACCTGACACATGCCTATGTTTTTGCGCTTGAGGCAGGGGATCCGCGCGCAGCCATGCTGCATCAGCGACTAAAAGACAGCGGGCGCGAGGAATAACCCCGCGCCGCTCGGCTCAGGCAGCCGCATACCCACCGCACGGCCCATCCTGTCATCTTTTCAGACGGTTTGGGCTGTGTCCTCTGACGCCCCGCGCTCTGGCCCATAGGCCAGCATGTCATACAGATGCCAGGTCGCGTGACCAAACAGCGGCAGGGTGATCAAAAGCCCCAGAAAACCGGGCAGCATCGACACCAGCGTCACCACCGCCACAAACCCCGCCCAAAGGAACATCGGCACTTTATGATCCGCCACATAGCGGAACGAGGTGATCATGGCGGTGACAAAATCGACCTCGCGATCCAGCAACAGCGGCAGGGACAACACCGTGATCATATAAAGCAGGATCGAAAACCCCGCCCCAACCGCCGTGCCCATCCCCAGCATCATCAGCCCGTTTGCGCTGAAATAAACCTCATAGCTGCTGGAAATATTGGTCATGGTCGACAGGCCCAGAAACAGGGCGAAAATCATATGCGCCAGAAAAAACCAGAACAGAAACACGACGATGATAATCGCGCTGATCGAGGGCAGCTGCCGCGCAGATTGCCGCCAGATCACCGAACTGACCTGCATCCAGTCCAGCGCCCTGCCCTGCTCTAGCCGCCGTGACACATCATAAAAGCCGACCGCCGCAAAAGGCCCGATCAGCGGAAATCCGATGGCGGCAAAAACCAGCCAATAGCTTTGACCGGTGATCCAGGTCAGCCAGGTCATGAACCAGCCCCCCAGCACGTAAACCCCGGCAAACAGAATGGCAAAGCCCGGCGCACGACGCAGATCGCGCGCGCCCCGCCGCAGGGCTTGTGCCAACATATCCATCGTGACGGTGCCCAGATCAGGCACGCCTTTCTGTGGTATATCGGGCATGAGACCTCCTCCAAAATCACACGAGCCCGCGCGCTTCCTGACGCCAGTTAAGACCAGCCTCGCCGGGGCGTCAACGGACAGCGCGCCGCAGCCCCGGCCCCGCCAAATACCGTCAGAGACTGACAGATCCGGCCAGGTCAGATCCGGTCAGGCAAAAAGGAAATCATCGGCGCTCAGAACCAGATCCGCCGCATCCAGCAGCGTGATCGTGCCGCCATCATGACGGATGCGCAGATCCGTATCGACCTGCACGATATGCAAACTGTCAAAGCCCCCCTGATGGGCGGTCAGCCGGATCAGATCCTCCTCGAAATTGCGGATCCGGTCACGGCCGGCATTGGCGCCAAATTCCAGCGTCACAGTGCCAAGGCGCCCGGCATCAATCAGATCATCCCCCGCGCCCGCAACAATATGCGGCGCGCCGCTGCCGACCTCGATCGTGTCGGCCCCAGCACCGCCCAGGATCAGCGCGTCAGAGCCGTAATCAACGATCAGATCGGCCCCGGATCCGCCATCCACCAGATCATTGCCCGTCGCGACATAGATCACATCGCGCCCGCGCCCGCCCAGCAGCGTGTCGGCCCCGCCGGCCCCGTCCAGCGTGTCATGCCCGTCGCCTCCGTCGATATGCTCGGCGCGATTGCCAGAGCCGGTGATGCGATCCTCGTGTGTGCTGCCCAGAACCGACTCGAACCCGGTCAGAGACAACTGCGCGGTGTCTTCCCCCAGCGGGCGGGTAAACCCACCATCATCGCGCAGCTCTAGGTCAATCCCGGTGGCAAACAGCGAGAAATCCACCAGATCCGTGCCCAGACCACCCAGCGCCTGGATCTGCGCATCGGGCCGGTCAAACATCTGCAGGCGCAGCACATCATCGCCCTCGCCCAGCCGGATCTGCCCCATGCCCTGTGCGCCTGCGATCACTAGATCATCCCCCGCGCCAGTGGCCAGCAGCGCCACCCAATCGCCGGTTTCCACCGTGTCATTCCCCGCGCCGCTGCGCAGAACGCCCGCACAGCCCGCCAGGGTGATCTGATCATCGCCACCACGGGTCGAGATCAGCTCAGCCCCCGCAGAGCTGGCCGACAGGGTGTCATCGCCTTCGCCCAACCGCAGCGCGCCCGCAGCGGCCTGCAGATCCAGCGCCGTGGCCTGCGCCCCCTCGATCTGCAACTGACCGATGCCGCCCAAAGCGGTGATGCGCTGGGTCATGTCTTGGTCGCTGGACAGGCTGATCTGACCGACCCCGCCATTGCCAATCTGCAGATCCAGCGCGCTGTTCCAGCCATCAATCGACTGGATCCGCCCCTGCGTGGTCAAAACACTGGCCTGACTGTTGCTGAGGGTCAGATTGCCCATAGACGCAGTGCTGAACAGGGTCAGATCCAGATCCGCGCCCTCGGCGCTGAGCTGGGCGACGCGGGTATTCTGACGCAGTTCGACCTCGGCGCTGCCACTGCCAAACGCCAATGACCCGATGTCACTGCTGTTGCGCAGCACCACCCGGTCATTGCCGCTGCCCATGGTCACGGTGCCAATGCCACCCGATCCGCGCAGCACCAGGCGGTCATGGCCCGCGCCCATATCCAGCTGTGCCACCCAATCGCCCTGCAGATAGGCCCGGTCCGCGCCCGCCCCCAGCGAGACCCGCCCCAGATCGCCCAGGGCGCTGACCGTGTCATCGCCTGCGCCGGTCTCGACCGTGCCGATAAACCCACCGCTATTGGCCACCCGTGCCGAACCGCCAAACAGCGTCACGCTTTGAATGTTCTGCGCCGCCAGCTGCAGGTCATAGCCACCGCTCATGTCGCCACTGCCGCGGATGTGATCGACACGCGTGCTTTGCAGATCCAGCGTGGCGCGGCTGGGCAGGTCCAACAGTGTGATGGCGCGGCCTGTCTGCGCATCCAGATCGCTGATCTGCGCCTCGGCCCCGTCCGGCGCGATCACCCGCAAATAGCCGATGCTCCAGTCGCTGCCACTCAGTGCCAGCTGCGCGTTCAGCGTGTCTGTGCTGCCATGGGGGCTCAGATCCACATAGCCAAGCCAGCCGCTGCTCCAATCCAGTCGTTCACCGGATGGGGTCACCACGCGCCGCGCGCCATCCAGCGTAAGTGCATAATCAAAATGAGCCATTCAGAAGTCTCCTAAACCGACGAAGACCCCCCGAAAATCACGAAACGCGCCCACCCGGCGCAGCCCCGTCATAACATGATTCCCTATAAAATTTGTGTTTTATCTCAACACATTACGCTCCCTCTTTGTTCGCAATATCGCACAGAAAAAGGGCGGTTTGGGGCCGCCCTTTTCGCTATGTCCGCCTCAGACCTTAGCCAAAGACAAAATCCGCCTCGGTCAGCACTGTGCCGCTCATCTGCAGCAGGGTGATCCGTCCGCCATCATGGTCGATATGCAGATGGGTGCCCGTGTCGGTAAAGCTGAGCGTGCCAAAGCCCCCCACGTGATCATTGATCACCAGCAGGTCAGCGCCGTCCTGGAAATTCTCGATCTTGTCGGTGCCGGCGCCCGCCTCAAAGATGAACACGTCATTGCCGCCATTGCCTTTCAGACGGTCATTGCCGGTGCCACCCAGGATCGTATCATTGCCGGTGCCGCCGAACAGCTTGTCCTTACCGCCACCGCCAAGGATCAGGTCGTCGCCATCTTCGCCATAGATCCAGTCATTACCGGTAAAGCCGACAAGGTAATCTTCATAATCCGAGCCGCGCATCGTATCGTGACCCTTGCCGCCATTGGCCTCCAGCCCGATGTCAGAGGCCCTCCCGTCCAGCACATCATTCTGCAGCCCCAGACGCACCACGCCAGCGCCGCCGCTGCCTAGGGTCACGCTGTCATTGCCGCCCATGGTCGCGATATAATCGACATAGCCAGCGCCCGTGGTGATGTTATCCACCCCATCCCCGGTTTCCAGCGTACCTGCGCCGCCATTGCCCAGGGTCAGGGTCACATCGGCCATGCCTGCGCGCAGCGTGCCCAGACGCCCGTCCTCCAGGCTGACGGTAAAGGTGCCGTCATAGAGATCCAGCACATTGATCCGCGCGTCATCCTCAAAGGTAAAGGTGCCGTCGCCCTCGCCAAAGAAAATCGCGCCAAAGCGGGATTGCTCAATCGCGGTGAAGGTCCCGTCGCTGCCATAGCCGCGATACAGATCAATGCGGGCGCTGTCTTCCAGACGCAGATCATGGGTGCCGAAACCGCCATCCCGGATGTTCTCGATCCGGGCATTGCCGGTCAGGTCAAAGTCGAAATTCGTGCCGCCCAGACGCATGGAATGCACCCGCGCATTGTCCGACATGTTCAGATCCAGCGCGCCCGTGTTTTCCGATCCCATAAGGAACACAACGGAATTGCCCGACAGGTTGGCGCGATCATTGCCGCCGCCAAAATCCAGCCCGCCAACGCCGCCTTCATGCACGCTGACCGTGTCATTGCCTGCGCCCGCCTCGATGAACGAGACACTGATGCCCGGCGTGACGCTCACCTGATCGTCGCCCGCGCCCAGATCCACCAGCGAGGTCTGACCATTCAGGGTCAGGCTCGTGTCGCCCTCGGCGCTGAACGACCGGACGCCGCCGGTGCCAATGGTCACGGTGTTGGTGGCAGCCCCGTTATGCAGGTTCATGCTGTTCACCTCGGCGCTGCCGGTGGTGATCGTATTGGTGCTGGCATTCGACGTCATATTGTCGATCTGCGTGGTGGTCAGACTCATGGAAAAGCTGGCAGTCGATACGCCCAGCGTCCCGATCAGGCGCGGGGCGGCGCTGTCATTGTCCTCCATCGTGGTCGATCCGGTCGACGTGTCGCCCCGGATGAACAGCGCATGGATCTGCCAGGGCCCGCTGGACATGTTGATCACGCCATCGGTCAGGACCAGCCCCTCGATCAGCCCGGCATTCCACGAAATCGTGTTCAGGGCATCATCCGTGACATCCGTCGTACCGTTCAAAGTCGTCATGTGTTGCCCTCCTCGGCCCCGCCTCTGGGGTGGTCAGTTTTGCGCGCGCTTTGCGCAGATCTGTGCTCTGCCTGCCGTGCCGCCATCCTGTGGCTGTGGGCCAGACAGCGATCGGGGCAGCTCTGTCGCCCTGCCCCGGTCATGTTCAGCCCTGCCCGGTCTCAGACAAAGTTGAAATCATCGGCGGTCAGCACCGTGCCGCTCATCTGCAGCAGGATGATCCGGCCACCATCATGGTCGATATTGATGTGCTTGCCGGTGTCAGTGATCGTCAGGCTACCAAAGCCGCCCGCGTGATCGGCGATCTCCAGCAGGTCTTGCCCGTCCTGAAAGGACTCGATCCGGTCGGTGCCGGCATTGGCCCCAAAGACAAAGACATCCTCCCCGCCATTGCCTTTCATACGGTCATCGCCGCGCCCGCCTGTGATCGTGTCGTCACCGGTGCCGCCAAACAGACGGTCCTTGCCGCCATCGCCAAAGATCTCGTCATGGCCATCGCCGCCATAGACCGTGTCATTGGCCGTGCCGCCATCCAGCGTGTCGTCGCCATCCAGACCGTTCAGCGCATCATTGCCCTTGCCGCCTTCCAGCAGGTTGCCATTGTGATCACCGGTCAGCGCATCGGCGTGATCGGTGCCGATCAGCGCGTCAATCCCGGTTTCACTGACAAAGCCCGTGGCCTCCAGATCAATATCGCCGCCCGGCGCGCCGGGGTTCTGCCAGATCCCGATACTGTCCAGGGTAAAGGTCACACCGACTGAAAAATTGCTGAAATCCAGCGTGTCGAACCCGCCGCTCATGCTGATGGTGACGCCGTAATACCAATTGTCGAACTCGTGCAGCACCACGGTATCATCGCCATCGCCTGTGCGCACATGGCCCGAGCCCGCACTGCCGATGGTCACATGGTCATTGCCATCGCCGGTGCTGATCAGCTCGACCCAGCCATCGGTGCCGACCGTGTCATTGCCATCACCGGTGCGCACCGTGTTGGCCCCGCCGGTTCCGATGGAAATGTCGTCATCCCCATCTCGGGTGGTCAAGAACTCTACATGGCCGGTGCCGGTTGCAACTGTGTCATTGCCATCGCCAAGCCGCACACGCCCGCTACCACTGTCCCCAAAACTCATGTTGCTGACAAGATTGCCAAACACTTGCAGCTGGTCGATATAGCCGATCGCATTGATCGTCTGCATCTGCCCCATATTGCCCGCCAGATGGATCTGACCCGCGCCGCCCGCACCAATGGTAAAGGTATTGGTGCTGTTATAGGCTGCGATGGATTCCAGAAACCCATCCGCGCTGGTCAGCATGTTGGTGCTGTCATCCATCTTCAGCGCATTGATGCGCCCATTGTTGTACAGCGTGATCATGTTGGTCGAGTTGTACAGATCCATCGCATAGATCGCCGCGTCATTGCGGACCTGAACGTCATTGGTCGAATTGCTGATTTTCACGAAATCGATACGCGCATCATGGCGCGCGATCACCAGATTGTCGCCATCCCACAGATTGGCCGAGCCGACCCGCCCATCATTGCGCACAATCAGACGGTCATCCCCACGCCCAAGATCCGCAAAATCCACATTGTCGGAATCCACATAGATGCGGTCATCGCCGTTCCCAAGACCAATCCGGCCAACATCGCCATTGGTGGTCACCGTGTCTTCGCCATCGCCGGTATTGATATTACCGACCCAACCCGTACCAGTCGTCACGCGGGTCTGTTCCGAAAACAAGTCAATCGAACGTGTGCTGGCCGAGCCCAGCGTGATGTCATGCGAGCTGCCGGGACCATCCCGACCTTCGATATATTTCACCCTCGTGCTGTCCAGCGTGACAACCGAGGTGTCGCCCAGACGAATATAGTCGATCCGCCGCCCGCTTCCGGAATCCAGATCCGTGATGGTGACATTGGTCGTGCCCCCGCCGCTAAACCGCAAGGCGTTCATATCCCAGTTCGTACCGGTCAGGTTCAGCGTTGCATTAAGAGTATTGCCGCTGCCACCGTCGTGGAAATTCAGAAAACCAATATAGCCGCCTCCGCCCCAATCTTCAGTATTGCCATCTTCGTCAAGGAAATCGGTGACACCATCTAGCGTCGCTGTGTAATTGATCGTGGCCATGCCGCGCCCTCCCGAAAAAATAAATGAACTGTCAAAAACAATAGGCGCTGATGCGCCCGTTTTTCAACGAATAAAGCCCACCACGGGGTGTGGCGGGCTTCACAATTTCAGGTCAGATCAACTGTCAGCGGCGCAATGCGCGTGGGCCTCAATCCTCGGCAGAGGCTTCTGCGCGGCTTTTGCCTGCGACCTGCAGGGCCAGCGTGGCCTCCATAAACGGATCCAGATCGCCATCCAGCACACCCGAGGTATCGGCGGTTTCGTGATTGGTGCGCAGGTCTTTCACCATCTGATAGGGCTGCAACACATAAGACCGGATCTGGTTGCCCCAGCCCGCGTCGCCCTTGGCTTCGTGCAGGGCGTTGACCTCGGCATTGCGGCGGTCCAGCTCCATCTGATAAAGCCGCGATTTCAGGGCCTTCATGGCAATGTCGCGGTTCTGGTGCTGGGATTTTTCCGACGATGTCACAACGATCCCGGTCGGGTGGTGGGTGATCCGCACAGCCGAGTCCGTGGTGTTCACGTGCTGACCACCCGCGCCCGAGCTGCGGAACGTATCGATGCGAATATCGGCCGGGTTCACCTCGATCTCGATATTGTCGTCGATCACCGGATAGGCACCCACAGCGGCAAAGCTGGTTTCCCGCGTGCCTTTGCCAAAGGGCGAGATCCGCACCAGACGGTGGGTGCCGCTTTCGGATTTCAACCAGCCATAGGCGTTTTTGCCTTTGATCTGATAGGTGACGGATTTGATGCCCGCCTCGGTGCCGGGCTGTTCTTCCTGCAGCTCGACCTCGAACCCGCGCTTTTCCGCCCAGCGGACATACATGCGCGCCAGCATCGACGCCCAGTCGCAGGCCTCGGTGCCGCCGGCCCCGGATTTGATTTCGAGGAAACTGTCATTGCCGTCGCTTTCGCCGTCCAGCAGCGCCTCAAGCTCTTTCTTGGCGGATTTTTCCACCAGAGCGGCCAGCGCGGCCTCGGCCTCGGCGACGACCTCGTCGTCCTCTTCCATTTCGCCCAGCTCGATCAGCTCGATATTGTCCTCAAGCTCCTGCGCGATGCCATCCTTGGTTTCGATCGCATCGACCAGCTGCTGGCGCTCGCGCATCAGTTTCTGGGCGGCGGCCGGGTCGTCCCACAGGTTGGGATCTTCGACACGGGCGTTAAATTCTTCCAGCTTGAAACCGGCCTCTTCGCCCAGCCGCTGCTGCAAGAGGTCAAGAGACTTGCGGATCTTCTCGACATTGTTCTGTGCTTCTGCGCGCATGGGGGCGTTCCGTTTCCAAATCCTCAGGTGCCGCGTGATAGCAAGGGGATGGGAAGGGGGCAAGATGGCACGCGCATGACCAATGCCCGCGCCGATCCGCCCCCACCGGGCGGCGCGATTGCGCCTTCGCTCGGATCGGCGCCGGAGCGCATCAGGAGCAGCTTAGTACAACCCGCCCGAGGACAGCGTGCCAAAGCCCGCCTTTGGCCCCACAACCGCCTTGCGCCCGGTCGAGGTCGTGACCTCTTTGGCGGCGGTGCCGGTGCCCGGATTGATCAGGTCAAAGCTGCCCGACATGGCAAAACCACCGTCGAACTGGATGCCAAAGATCGGCTCTTCGCCCTCGCGGAAACATTCCGACACCACATTGTCGCCCGAGGCACTGTCGCCCAGACGCGCGCCGGAAAAGCGGTCGATCTTGATGAACTGGCATTCAGCGGGCACGCGGAACGCGCCGCCGCCGTATTTCTTGACCGCCTTCTGCATGAACCGGGTAAAGACCGGTCCGCAGAACCCGCCGCCGGACGCACCGCGCCCCAGCGATTTCGGCGTGTCAAACCCGATATAGCAGCCCGCCACGATGTTGGAGGTAAAACCGACAAACCAGACATCCTTGGCGTCATTGGTGGTACCGGTCTTGCCTGCGGTGGGCACGGGGAGCTTGACGGTTTTGCGCGCGGTGCCGCGATCCACAACGCCCTTCATCATCGAGGTCAGCTGATAGGCGGTCACCGCATTCATCACCCGTTCACGGTCATTGACAATGCGGGGGCTGCGGCCCGGCGCCAGCTGCGGGTCGTCACAATCGACACAGACCCGGCGGTTTCCTTCGGCCGCATCATGCGAATAGATCGTGTTGCCATAGCGGTCCTGCACCCGGTCGACCAGCGTCGGTTCGACCCGCTCGCCGCCATTGGCGAACATGGCATAGGCCGCGACGGTGCGGAACAGCGTGGTTTCCTCTGCCCCCAGCGCATTGGCCAGCACGTGGCGCATATTGTTGTAAACACCGAATTTTTCAGCGTAGTCAGCAACGACATCCATGCCGACCTCCTGCGCCAGTCGGATGGTCATCAGGTTCCGCGACTGTTCGATCCCGGTACGCAGCGGCGTCGGGCCATAGAATTTGTTCGATGCGTTTTTGGGCCGCCACACGCCCTGCGGTGTGTTGATTTCAATCGGCGCGTCCACAACGATGGTCGCGGGGGTATAGCCGCTGTCCAGCGCCGAGGCATAGACAAAGGGTTTGAAGCTGGAGCCGGGCTGGCGCAGCGCCTGCGTGGCGCGGTTGAACACCGAATTCTGGTAGGAAAAGCCGCCCTGCATGGCGATCACCCGCCCGGTATTCACGTCCATCGCCATAAACCCGCCCTGCACCTTGGGCACCTGACGTAAGGACCAGCGTTGGAACGTGCCGCCCTCTTGATATTCGCGCAGATGGATCACATCGCCGGGTTTGAAATTGTCGAACAGGTTGCCTTTGAACCACGAGGTATCGGCGCGCGGGACGGTGTTGCCGCGCGGATCATCGCTGGCCACGTCTTCGATCCCGACCAGCAGAGAGTTCTCGCGCACGGACAGCACCACGGCCACATGCCACGGGTGGATCAGATCCACATCCCGCGCCACGCGGACATCGGACAGCGCGTCGCGCCAGGCCTCTTCGCTGGTCAGCTGATCCTCGGGGATTGTTTTGCCGGTGCCGCGCCACCTGCCCAGGCTGCGGTCGTAATCCTCAAGCGCGATGCGCAGCGAGCGCGCGGCCTCGGTCTGCATATCCGGGTCGATCGTGGCGCGCACGGAATAGCCGCCGGAAAAGAACTGCTCTTCCCCGAAATCGCGGCTCAGCTGGCGGCGGATTTCGTCGGTGAAATAATCCCGCGGCGGCAGCGAGCGCGCATAAGGCGCAAAATCACCATTCTGGACCGAGCGTAGCGGTTGTACGACCTCATGCTCATAGACCTCGGCGGTGATATAGCCGTTTTCCATCATCTCTTTGAGGACAAAGTTCCGGCGGCTGGTCACGCGGTCCTTACGGCGTACCGGGTGATAATCCGAGGGCGCCTTGGGCATGGAGGCCAGTGTCGCGGCCTCATGCGGGGTCAGTTCAGACAGGGTCTTGTTGAAATAGGTCTGGGCGGCGGCGGTCACACCATAGGAATTCTGGCCCAGAAAGATCTCGTTCAGATACAGCTCAAGGATCTTTTCTTTGTTCATCGCGCTTTCCACGCGGCTGGCCAGGATGATTTCCTTGATCTTGCGCTCTGCCCGGCGGTCGCCCGACAGCAGGAAGTTCTTCATCACCTGCTGGGTGATGGTCGAAGCCCCACGCACATCGCGCCCGCGCGATTGCACCGCCTGCACGGCGGCGGCGGCGATGCCGCGCAGGTCATAGCCCTGATGGGTATAGAAATTCTTGTCCTCGGCGCTGATAAACGCCTGTTTGACCAGAACGGGAATTTCCGCAGCCGGGGTGAACAGGCGGCGCTGCTGGGCAAATTCGTCGATCACCTGACCTTCGGTCGAATAGATCCGGCTGATGGTCGGCGGCGTGTATTGCGCCAGGCTTTCATGGCTGGGCAGGTCGCGGCCATACATCCAGAACACCGCCCCAATCACCAGCGCAACCATCATCGCGCCCAAAGTGATGACAGAGAAGATCCCGCCAAAGAAAGAAAAGATGAACCTGGTCACGCGCGCGCCCCTTTGCCCAGTGGCTGATGCCCTGTTGCCAATGCTGTTCCATTATACCGGGTTTTGGCGGGGGTCAAAACACATCAGCGCGGGAAACCGCCCAGCCGCTTCCCCGTATCTCTCGGCTTATTGAAAGCGCAGCGGTTTCAGCGCCGCGTCTTCCTGTGCCCAGGCGTCGATCCCGTCGCGGATCCCCGCCGCCATGCCCGCGCGCCAGACCGGATCCTGCAGTTTGCGCAGATCGGTTTGTGTGGACAGAAAGCCAAGTTCAATCAGGATGGACGGGATGTCGGCGGCCTTCAGCACCGAAAACCCGGCAGAGCGCAGCGGATCTTTGTGCACATGCCCCAGCGTGGTTTCGATTCCGCCCACCACATAGGCCGCCAGCGCCTGACTGCGTGGTGTCGTGTCCAGCCGCGCCAGATCCAGCAGAACCTTGGCCACGCGATCGTCTGACCCCGACAGATCCAGCCCCGACAGAAGATCGCTGCGATTGTGCCGTTCGGCCAGCGCCGCGGACGCCGCGTCTGATGCCTCTTCAGCCAGAGTATAGACCGCCGCGCCATGGGCGATGCCCTTTTCAATCGCATCCGCGTGCAGGGAAATGAACAGATCGGCCTCCGCCTGATGGGCGGCAGCGACGCGCCCTTCAAGCGAGACAAACACATCCGCATCCCGTGTCAGGATCACGCGGTACTGGCCGGTGCGCAGCAGCACCTCAGACAGTTCGCGGGCGAAGAGCAGCACAAGGTCGGATTCGCGCACACCGCCGCGTTCTGCGCCGGGATCAATCCCGCCATGGCCGGGATCCAGCATGATCAGCAGCGGGCCATCGCCTTTAGGCTCTGGCAGGGTCTGGGTCAGGCTGGCCTCGGCAGTCCAGTTGCTGCTCCCTGCCCCAACACTCTTTGAAAAATCATCCTGATCAGCGCCTTGCAGCGCGATCTTAAGGCTCGCCTCACCGGTCTCTTCCAGCGTCAGACCGGCCTGTTTGACAGCCATGGGGCCAGAGAGCTCCGCCACCAGACGTGACCAACCGGGCTGCAGCGGGCCCATGCGCAGACCGGTGATCGCCTCGGACTGATCCATGGCTGTGGCATCCGCCCCGCGCCAGTCGACCTCGCGGAAATCAACCACAAGGCGCGGCGGCCCATCCAGCGTAAAGACGCGCCAGGGCACGCCCTGCGACAGTGTCAGTTCCAGATCCGTGCCGCCAAAGGTCCGGTCCGTGATCGCCCCACCGACAAAGCGCGCAAGGCCGGACCGGTCCTGCGCCGCACCCGCAACCGGGGTCAGCGCAATCAGCGCCGCCGCCAAGAAAGACGTCCATTTGCCCATCTGCCTCATGTCCTTTTGCCTCAGACTAGCGCCACCCAGCCCCTGCGATCAAGCTCAGGCGATATGGCCGCGCGCGCGCATGAACTGCTCCAGCCGCGCCAGACCTTCCTCAATATCCGCCGTTGCGCGGGCATAGGAAAAGCGCAACGTGCCAGCGCCGCGTGCCGGATCGAAATCCAGCCCCGGCGTCACGGCGACCCCGGCCTGTTCAAGGATCTCGGCGGCAAAGGCACGGCTGTCCTCGGTCAGATGGCTGACATCCGCATAGACGTAAAACGCGCCATCAGGCGGTGCGATCCGGTCAAACCCGGCGCGCGGCAGGCCTTCCAGCATCAGGGCGCGATTGGCGCGGTAAACCTCCATATTGGCCTCTAGTTCGGCACCGCCATCCAGCGCCGCCAGCGCGGCAACCTGGCTGGCATGGGGCGCGCAGATGAACATGTTCTGCGCCAGCCGTTCGACCTGACGCACATTCTGTTCCGGCAGCACCATCCAGCCAACCCGCCAGCCGGTCATGGAGAAATATTTCGAAAACGAGTTGATCACACAGACATCGTCGCTGATCTGCAGCGCGGTGACGGCGGGCTGTTCATATTGAATGCCGTGATAGATCTCATCCGACAGGAAACTTGCGCCCTTTTCCTGCGCCGCCTCAATCAGCGCCCCCAAAGCAGGCTGATCCAGCATTGTGCCGGACGGGTTTGCCGGGCTGGCAACCATCACGCCCTGCATATCGACGCCCTTCAGATCGTCCGGCACCAGCTGCAGGCGGTTTTCCGCCTTGGTTTCGATCTCGACCGGGGTCAGGTTCATGGCGCGCATGATCTGGCGATAAGACGGGTAGCCGGGCGCGCCAATGGCAATGCGATCCCCCGCATCAAACAGCGCCGAAAACGCCAGTAGAAAAGCCCCCGAGCTGCCCGGTGTCACCACCACGCGGGCCGGGTCCAGATCGACATTATACCAATCGCCATAAAGCTTTGCGATGCGGGCGCGCAGCGCGGGCAGCCCCAGCGCCACGGTGTAGCCAAGGGAATCATCCTGCATCACACGGGTCAGCGCATCACGTGCGGCGGCAGGGGCGGCCGTGCCGGGCTGACCCACTTCCATGTGAATAATATGGCGGCCTGCGGCCTCTGCAGCGCGCGCGCGCTCCATTACATCCATCACGATAAAGGGATCGACCTCACCACGGGTTGAATTTCTCATGCCACTCTCTCTACTTTGCCGGGGATGGATGCTGTGCGACGCACGCGTGCCCGCAGGAGTATGAGTGACAAAAGGCCCGGTCAATGACCCTTTCAACATCTTCCCTGTTCAATCTCAGATCCGCTGCGCGGGCCGTGCTGGGCGTGCTGCTCTGCGTGACGCTGCTGATCGCTGCTGCGCCTGCGCGTGCCAACATCACCCTGCTGCGCGATGCGGATATTGAATATGGGCTGCGCAAGCTGGCCGCGCCGGTGCTGACAGCTGCCGGGCTCAGCCCCAATCAGATCCGCATCATCCTGATTGACGATCCGTCGCTGAATGCCTTTGTCGCCGATCACCGGCATATTTTCATCCATTCCGGCCTGATCATGAAGCTGGAAAACGCGGCGCAGCTGCAGGCCGTGATCGCCCATGAGGCCGCGCATATCGCCGGGGGCCATATCGCGCGCCGCCTGTCAAACCTGCGCACGGCGCGCACCGCCAGCGGGCTGGGGATGATTCTTGCGGCTGCGGCGGGGGCGGCCTCGGGCAATGGGCAGGTTGCGGGGGGGATCGCCCTGGGCACCAGTTCTTCGGCCGCGCGGCTGTTTCTGTCCCATACCCGCGCCGAAGAAAGCGCGGCGGATATTTCCTCGGTGCGCTATCTGATCCGCGCCGGGATCGACCCGCGTGGCGCGCTTGAGGTGCAGGATCTGTTCCGCGGCCAAGAAGCCCTGGCCGTGCAGCGCCAGGATCCCTACACGCGCAGCCATCCGCTGTCGCGCGACCGCCTGCGCGCCCTGCGTGGGCTGGTGGGCAAGCAAAAAGCCGACCCCGATCCGCAGGCCGCTTACTGGTACGCAAGAATGAAGGGCAAGCTGACCGCGTTCAAACGCGCCCCCAGCTGGACCCTGCGCCGCGCCAAAGACAGCCCGACCGAAGACATCGCCCTGATGCGCGAGGCCGCCGCCCATCACCGCCAGTCCCAAACCGACAAGGCGCTGAAAGCGATCAATACCGCGCTGGCGCAGCGCCCCAAAGACCCGTTCCTGCTGGAACTGAAAGGCCAGATCCAGCTGGAAAGCCGCCGCTTTGCCGCCGCCGTTCAAACCTATCGCAGCGCCGCCAATATGGCCCCGCGTGAACCTCTGATCCTGGCGGGCTATGGGCGCGCGCTGCTGGCGCAGGGACAGTTTTCGCAGGCGCTGAAAGTTCTGGAACAGGCGCGCGCGCGCGATTTTTCCGATGCCCGCCTGCTGCGCGATCTGGCCGTGGCCTATGCCCGCACCAAGCGGCCCGGCATGGCCTCGCTGGTGACGGCGGAACGCTATGCCCTGACCGGTCGCCTGAAAGATGCCGAACTGCACGCCAAGCGCGCCGCCGGGCAGTTGCCCCGCGGCTCTGGCCCCTGGCAGCGGGCGCAGGATGTTCTGGCCGCTGCCAAACAGGCGCGCCGCCGCTGACCCGTTTTTCTTCATTCTCCCAGCCAACCAAGGATCCTTATGTTGACCCAGCCGTTTCGCCCCCTCGCCGCCTCTGCCCTTGCGCTTGCCCTGTCTCTGGGCGGGCAGGCTCAGGCCTTTGACCTGACAAACATGAGCGCCGAAGAACAGGCCGCCTTTGGCGCGCAGGTGCGGGAGTATCTTCTGACCAACCCTCAGGTCATCATGGAGGCCGTGGCCGTTTTGGAACAGCGCGATGCGCAGGCGCAGGCCAATGCGGATCAGGATCTGGTCGCGACCAATGCCAGCGCGCTTTATGATGACGGGTTCAGCTGGCAGGGCGGCAATCCCGAGGGCGACATCACCATCGTGGAATTTGTCGATTACCGCTGTGGCTATTGCCGCAAAGCCTATCCCGAAGTCGAAGCCCTGCTGGAAAGTGACGGCAATATCCGTGTGGTGATGAAAGAATACCCCATCCTGGGCGACGCCTCGCTGGTGTCGTCGCAATTTGCCATCGCCACGCAGATTGTCGCCGGGGATGACGCCTATAAACAGGTGCATGACGCGCTGATCGCGCTGGATGGCGCCCCCAATGAGCGGGCCTTGTCGCGTCTGGCCAAGACGCTGGGGCTGGATGCAGACGCGATCATCGCGGAAATGAACAGCGACGAGGTCGCCCGCCGCATCGCTGAAACCCGCGCGCTGGCGCAGCGCCTGCAGATCAACGGCACACCCAGCTTTGTCATGGGCAGCCAGATGATCCGTGGCTATGTGCCGCTGGACGGGATGCAGCAGATCGTGGCGCAGCTGCGCGCCGGGCAATAAGGCGTGACCCTGTGGAAACTGGTGGGGCTGGGCGTGATCTGCGCGCTTGGCCCTGCCCACGCGCAACAGCAGGGGGCGTTTCAAGATCGCCTCGACGCGCTGCGCAGCGGCCCCACTCCTGATTATCAGGTCGCAGATCCCGCCTATCAGCAGGACATCAATAATGATCTGGCGCGGATTGGGGCCGTGTTCTTTCCGCTCTTTGGGGCGGATCGCCCCTTTGTCGGGCCGTCAGACGGCGGACAACATGAAACGGCTGCGATCACCCTGTTCACCGGCCCTGATTGCACCGCCTGCGCGGATGCGCTGCAAGAGCTGGACACCCTGGCGACCCGGCTGGGCCTGCGCGCCAATGTGATTGACACGGGCACGGCTGAAAACGCCGCGCTGATGGACCAGCTTGGTCTGGATCTGCTGCCGTCTTATGTCATGCCCGACCGCATGATCCGAGGCGACATCCCGGTCTTTGTTCTGGATCGGTACCTGACAGCTGCGCCCTGACGCCGCGTTTATTCTGTGATTATTCTGCGGCGTCGCTTGCGGTTTCGGCCTCGATCGCCTCGGCGCGTTTTTCGACCTCTGCGACGATGTGATCGACCATCTGGTCATTGTTCATCTTGTGGCTGGCCTTGCCTGCCAGATAGACCATACCGCTGCCCGCGCCACCGCCGGTAAAGCCCACATCGGTCATCAATGCCTCGCCCGGACCATTCACAACACAGCCGATGATCGACAGGCTCATGGGGGTTTTGATATGCTCCAGCCGCTTTTCCAGCGTTTCCACGGTTTTGATCACGTCAAACCCCTGACGCGCGCAGCTGGGGCAGGAAATGATGTTCACGCCGCGATGGCGCAGGCCCAAAGATTTGAGGATCTCAAAGCCCATCTTGACCTCTTCCACCGGATCGGCAGACAGGCTGACGCGCATCGTGTCGCCAATGCCCATCCACAGCAGCTGGCCCAGACCAATGGCGGATTTCACGGTGCCGGACATCAGGCCGCCGGCCTCGGTGATGCCCAGATGGATCGGTGCATCGGTGGCCTCGGCCAGCATCTGATAGGCGGCGGCGGACATGAACACGTCTGACGCCTTCACGCTGATCTTGAATTCGTGGAAATCATTGTCCTGCAGGATGCGGATGTGATCCATCCCGCTTTCGACCATCGCGTCAGGGCAAGGTTCGCCATATTTGTCCAGCAGGTGCTTTTCCAGGCTGCCCGCATTGACCCCGATACGGATCGAACAATTGTGATCGCGCGCGGCCTGAATGACCTCGCGCACGCGGTCCGGGCTGCCGATATTGCCGGGATTGATGCGCAGACAGGCGGCGCCTGCCTCGGCGGCTTCGATCCCGCGTTTGTAATGAAAATGGATGTCAGCGACGATGGGCACCGGGCTTTCAGCGACAATTTCCTTGAGCGCCTTGGCTGAGTCCTGATCGGGCACAGAGACCCGGACAATATCCGCCCCGGCCTCGGCCGCGGCCTGCACCTGCGCAATCGTGCCTTTGATGTCGGTCGTGACCGTGTTGGTCATGGTCTGTACGCTGATCGGCGCACCGCCGCCCACGGGCACATTGCCCACCATGATCTGACGCGATTGGCGGCGGTCGATATTGCGCCAGGGGCGGACGGGATTGTGGCTCATGGCTTTATCCGAAAGCTGAATGCGATGCTGAGGCAGATACGCTGTCCGCCCTGCTTTTCAAGAGCCATTCTAAGCCCTGCACGTCAGAGTGGAAACTGCTATTCACGCCGACCAGCGCGACATTTCGCAAAGCCCGGTGTGCCGCAGCAAAGGCAGGTCTCAACCTCAGCGACCTGCGTTCAGTTCAGCCACCAGCTTGGCGATGGTCTGGTTGCGCGACAGATCCGTGACTTTCATCTTGGCGGTCACATTGTCGACCGACAGGGCCAGATTGTCCGCGATGGCACCGCTATTGCCGTAAGGCCCGTAAGTCGTTCCATTCACAGCAAAATACACCGCGCCCGCATCACCGGTACGCACGGTCGGGGCCTTGGCGGTCTGCGGTACTTCGTAAGTGTCGCCGCGTTCCATGATCTTTTCAAACAGGGTCGCCCCCGAGGCCGATTTGACCCGGACCCAGGCCTGACGCGACGCAATGATCGTCACGCCCGGCGCGCTGTCCACCAGCACGCGCGGCTGCGGTGCCGGGGCTGTCGGGGCCTCGGCAATCTGAGTCGGCGCGGCAACCGGCAGGGGCAAGGCCCCTTCGGACAGGCGCGCCATGATCGGTGCAATCGCGCGATCCGCATCGGGATCGGCGGGGCCGTAGCCCGCGACCAGCAGCGGACCGTCCAGAGACAGATCCTCGGTCAAGGTGCCGCGCGGCCCGGCCGGGCCAATCAGGTTGCCATTCACCGCGAAATATACCGCGCTGGATTCACCGATCTTGATTTCCGGCTCAGCGGCCGTGGCGGGCACCAGATAGGTTTCGCCCGCATTCATAATGCCCGAATGCAGCACATTGCCCGCATTATCCTGCACCCGCACCCAGGAGGGTCGCGCGGCCACAACCATCACACCCTCGATGGCCTGGATCGCAGGCAGGCTGTCTGTGGCGGCAAATTGCGGCGCGCTGTCCTGCAGGCGCGGCAGCTGGGTCCGCGACGCATCGGCAAAGACGCCAACCGCATTGGGGTCCAGCGTGGAAATCGGCGCATCGCGCGCCACCAGCACCGGCACATCCAGCGCCTGCGGGCGATACAGACGGTCAAACGCATCGCTGCGCGGCGGGGTGAACACCCCTGCCGCCTGCGCGGGCACCTCCGTCGAGGGGGCACTGGCCGCATCCAGCGGGTCCAGCTCGCTTAGCACAACCGGGGTCTGTTCCACCGGGGCCAGCTGTACGCGCTGCACCTCTTGCAGAACGGACCAGCCGCCATAGCCAATGCCGCCGATCAGCGCCAGCAGCACAAGGGTCGAGCCCACCGCCGCCGGTTCGATCCGCGACAGGAAACTGTCGCCAGAGGGGGCAAAGGGAATATTCGGATCGGCCAGCGGGTCACGCGCGCGGGACAACACACTGTCGCCCATATCTTTTTTACGCAGAGACGAGGCCTGTTCAGACATGCCATGGGCCACGGCAAAGCCGCTCTCGGCGCAGAAATGGGCAAAGGCCTCATCCGGGTCCATCCCCAGATAACGCGCATAGGACCGCACATAACCGGCGATGAAACCGGGCGTGTCAAACGCAGAGGGGTCAGAATTTTCGATGGCGGCGATATAGCTGGCCTTGATGCGCAATTCGCGCTGCACATCCAGCAGGGATTTGCCCATGGTCGCGCGTTCACCGCGCATCATGTCGCCAAGTCGGAGCGCGTAGTCGTCAAAGCCCTGAGGCGCGGCCTGCGCCTCTGTGTCCTTGTTGCCGGATCGCTTTGTGACCCTGCTCAGATTTTGGGAAATCCGCCCGATCATTCGGCCTGCCCCATCCTGTCTCTGTTGCAAATGGCCTAACAGCAGATGCGCTGGTTCCTGTCCGAACCCTTGTCCCTGGCATCCCCACCCGGTCCCGTCGCGCATATGTCTGTGCGGGCTGCTCGCCCGGCCAATTGCCCTGCCCCTGCATCGGGATCACGATTCGTGTGACCCCCTCGTGAGTGCAATGTTACCACAGGCCAGTGGATTTAACAGGTTTTCCCTTGCTTACCCCGCCATTTCGGCACGATTCAGCGCACAGTGGCTCCAAAGTTCATCCATGGCGCGAATCAATGTTTCCATTTCCAGCGGGCCATGCACCGGCGAGGGGGTAAAGCGCAGCCGCTCTGTGCCGCGTGGCACGGTCGGGAAATTGATCGGCTGCACGTAAATGCCATAGCCATCCAGCAACATATCCGACAGCTGTTTGGTATGCACAGGATCGCCGACAATGACCGGCACGATGTGACTGCCGTGATCAATCAGCGGCAGGCCCATGCCTTTCAGGCGGGTCTTCAGGATTTTGGCGCGTTCCTGATGCAGGTCGCGCAGCTTCTGCCCCTCGGATGTCTTGAGGAAGGCAACCGACGCACAGGCCCCAGCCGCAAGCGCCGGTGCCAGCGAGGTAGAAAAGATAAAGCCGGGCGCATAGGAGCGGATGGCATCGCACATCTTGGCGCTGGCCGCGATATAGCCCCCCATCACACCATAGGCCTTGGCCAGTGTGCCGTTGATGATGTCCAGACGGTGCATCAGGCGGTCACGTTCGCAGATCCCTGCCCCGCGCGGACCATACATGCCCACCGCGTGCACTTCGTCGATATAGGTCAGCGCGCCAAATTCATCGGCCAGGTCGCAGATCGCTTCGATCGGACCAAAATCGCCATCCATGGAATAGACCGATTCAAAGGCGATCAGCTTGGGCGCGGTCGGGTCGTCAGCCTCTAGCAATTCGCGCAGATGGGCCACGTCATTGTGGCGGAAAATCCGCTTGGCCCCGCCATTGCGGCGCACCCCTTCGATCATCGAAGCATGGTTCAGTTCGTCCGAATAGATGATCAGACCGGGGAAAAGTTTCGGCAGCGTGCTCAGCGTGGCGTCATTGGCGATATAGGCGCTGGTGAACAGCAGCGCGGCCTCTTTGCCATGCAGATCGGCCAGCTCGGCCTCCAGCTGGTTGTGATAGACTGTGGTGCCGGAAATATTGCGTGTCCCGCCCGACCCCGCGCCGGTGGCATCAATCGCCTCATGCATGGCGTTCAGAACAACCGGGTGCTGGCCCATGCCAAGGTAATCATTGCCACACCAAACCGTGATCGGCCGTTCGGTGCCATCGTCTTTGCGCCATGTCGCATGAGGGAACTGGCCCTTCTTACGCTCGATGTCGATAAAGGTGCGGTACCGTCCCTCTTCGTGGAGGCGGTTCAGGGCAATGTCGAGTTTCGCGGTGTAGTCCACCGGCTCCTCCTTACTTGGTTGGCCGCCCTTGCAAAGGCTTTGGGCACAGGCTGTCGCGACCGTATGCGGTTGGCAAATACATGCATCCGCATTCAATTTTATGAATAGTTAAAGGCCGCGCGTCGGTCTGTCTACCGTCTAGGCCCGGACTTGTGGTCGCATCTTTGACCTGTATCAAGTCAAAACTGCGTGTCAGGCCTGTCCGAAAACGACCCGCCGGTGAAAAAGTCGCCTATCGGAAACATCATTCCTTCAAATGCCACAAAGGCCCCGCCCGGACAGACCCTTTGCAGCGGGGTGCCGCACATTGCTGGACACGGCAGGTGCCTCTGCTACGGTCTGCCGCACCTGAGACTCAGCCAGAATTGAGACCCCATGACACTCGACCCCGTGCTTTCCCGCATCGATTCCGATCTGGAGGCGGCCACGGACCGCCTGTTCGACCTGCTGCGAATCCCCTCGATTTCCACCGACCCGGCCTATGCCGCCGATTGTGACCGCGCCGCGGACTGGCTGGTCAAGGATCTGCAAAGCATCGGTGTCGAGGTCGGCAAACGCCCGACCCCCGGCCACCCGATGGTGCTGGGCCATATTGATGGCGGCGATGCAGATGCGCCGCATCTGCTGTTTTACGGCCATTATGATGTGCAGCCGGTGGACCCGCTGGATCTGTGGGACCGCGACCCGTTTGATCCGGCACTGGAAGACACCGCAGGCGGCACGGTGATCCGCGCGCGCGGATCGTCGGATGACAAAGGCCAGCTGATGACCTTTATCGAGGCCTGCCGCGCCTGGATCGCTGAACATGGCCGCCTGCCCTGCAAGATCACCTTCTTCTTTGAGGGCGAAGAGGAATCCGGCTCGCCCTCGCTGATCCCCTTCCTTGAGGAACACAAAGAGCTGATGCAGGCCGACCTGGCCCTGATCTGCGACACCGGCCTGTTTGAAAGCCGCGTGCCCGCAATCATCACCCAGCTGCGCGGCCTTCTGGGCGAAGAACTGGTGCTGAAAGGCCCGGACAAAGACCTGCATTCCGGCATGTATGGCGGCGCCTCGATCAACCCGATCCGAGTGCTGACGCGCATTCTGGGCAATCTGCATGACGATCAAGGCCGCATCCAGGTGCCGGGCTTTTATGACGGCGTGCCGGAACTCTCGCCGGAACTGGCAAAGCAGTGGAAGGCGTTGGAGTTTGACCACGCCACCTTTCTCGGCGATGTCGGCCTGAACACCCCGGCGGGCGAACAGGACCGCAGCGCACTGGAAATGATCTGGTCGCGCCCCACCGCAGAAATCAATGGCATCTGGGGCGGTTATACCGGCGACGGGTTCAAAACAGTGCTGCCCGCCGAGGCCCATGCCAAGGTCAGCTTCCGCCTTGTGGGTCATCAGGATCCCCATGCTATCCGCGAAAACTTCCGTGCATGGGTGCAGGCGCAACTGCCCGCCGATGTCACGGTAGAGTTCACCGGCCATGGCGCGTCCAAGGCAGGGCTGATGAACACCACCCACCCGGCCTTTGAACAATCCCGCGCAGTGCTGGGCGCGGAATGGGGCCATGACGCCGTGTTTGCAGGCTGCGGCGGGTCAATCCCGGTGGCGGGCCATTTCAAATCCATTCTGGAAATGGACACGATGCTGGTGGGCTGGGCAAAGGATGACGACCAGATCCACTCGCCCAACGAAAAATACGACCTCGAAAGTTTCCGCAAAGGCATCCGCAGCTGGGCGCGTGTGCTGGATGCTGTGGGCAGCTAAAACCGGGCTGGGGGCGTTGCCCCCGTCCCTACGGGACTCCCCCAGGAGTATTTAAAAAAGCAAAGAAGCAGGGCGCGCGGCATGAACCGGGCGCCCCTTTTCGTTTCTCTGCTTCAAAAATACCCCAAAGCCCGATTGGCTACAGGGGGGACGCTCTGAGGTGTATCACCTCGCCAAGGGCGGAATATGCTGCGCGGTAGCGCGTAATGGGGTTCCTTGGGTCAGGCAAGCGCGGCGGCGGCCTGTTCGCGGATGCGCTCGATCATGGCGCGCAGGCCGTTTGAACGCTGTGCGGACAGGTGGTCATGCAGGCCAAGGCGGCCCAGTTCTACCCGCGCGTCGACCTTGCCGACCTCTGCCAGCGGCAGCCCGTCATAGAGTTTCAGCAGCAGCGCGATCAGCCCCCGTACGATCATCGCATCGCTTTCCCCCTGAAAGCGGAACACGCCGTTTTCGATCTGGGGGTGCAGCCAGACCTGGCTCGCACAGCCCTCGACTTTCGTGGCGGGGACTTTCAGCGCATCGGGCAGATCGGGCATGGCTTTGCCCATGTCGATCACCATGCGATAGCGGTCTTCCCAGTCCTCCAGGAATTCGAAATCTTCGACAATCTCTTCGAAAGCGGCCTGTGCCATGATGCGCTGCCCTTTGTCTTGCTGCGGGTGGGGTTCAGTTAGGCAAGCTGGGGCCAAAGGTCCAGTGCTTGGCGCTTTTCAAGTCGGTTCAATTGCGCTAACTCGGAGGCAGTGAGATTTGAGGCGGCTTCGATGAAGATCAAGATACTGGTTCTTTCGGCATTGGTTCTTTCGGGCTGCGGCACCGTGCGTGACAGCGCATTGAACCCGTTCAACTGGTTCGGGCGCTCGAAATCCGAGCCGGTGGCCACGGTTCAGGAAGATGTGAACCCGCTGATCCCGCGCCGCCGTGACAGCATTTTCCGCTCTGAGGGCGAAGCAGCCTATGGCGGCGGGTTGATTGGTGAGGTCAGCGCGCTGCTGGTGGAGCGCCGCCCCGGCGGGGCCATCATCCGCGCCACCGGTGTTGCGGATCGTCAGGGCCCGTTCGAGCTGCGCCTTGTCAAGGTTGACGAGGAAAGCGATGCAACCACGCTGACCTATGATCTGCGCGCCTATCAGCAGCCCGGTGCGACCGGAACGGCACGGTCCCGCACAGTGACGACGGCGATCTGGCTGACCGACAATGAGCTGGCCGGCATTCGCACCATTCGCGTCAAAGGCGCGCGCAACCAGCGCAGCACACGCCGCTGAATATGGGGTGACAGGACGGTGCGGCTCTGACCGGATCGTCCCTGTTTGCCCTGACCTGCTTGCGCCCCCTGCCCCCGCGCACTAGATTTCCCTGACCAAGACGAACAATTGCCGGAGTGCCCCTAACATGGCCATGCAAGCCCAGGAGATCGAAGCCCTGATCCGCGACAGCTTTCCCCAGGCGCAGATCACCATCACCGACCTGGCCGGGGACGGCAATCACTATGCCGCCGAAGTGGTCGACGAATCCTTTCGCGGCCAGAACCGGGTGCAACAGCAGCGCGCGGTTTATGCGGCGCTGAAGGGCAAGATGGACGGTGCCAATGGCGATCTGCACGCCCTTGCGCTGACCACACGGGCCCCGGACTAAGCCTGTGGATCTGCCCATCGTCATCGTGGTGCTGGTTGTTCTGATCGCTCTGGTCACGGCTATCCTTGCGGTGGTGATGCAGCGGCAGAACCCCGGTGCACGCGGCGCAGAGCCCGGCGAAGGCGAGATCGAGCTGCATTCGGAATACACATCCGGCGTGGGGGGCGGACAGACGGCCACATGGACCGTACCGCGCGACCCTCAGGCCTATGCGAAACACTTCATACCCAGGAACGCGAAAAAATGAGCGACGCCAAAACCCAGATCGACGAAACGATCAAAGCCAATGACGTGGTGCTGTATATGAAAGGCACCAAATCCATGCCGCAATGCGGCTTTTCCAGCCGCGTGGCCGGGGTGCTCAACTATATGGGCGTCGATTTTGCCGATGTGAATGTGCTGGCGGATGACGCGATCCGTCAGGGCATCAAGGATTACTCCGACTGGCCGACCATCCCGCAGCTTTATGTCAAAGGCGAGTTTGTCGGCGGCTGCGACATCATCACGGAAATGACCCTGTCGGGCGAACTGGACACGCTGCTGGAAGAAAACGGCATCGGGTTCGACAAAGACGCCGCTGACAAGATCCGCGAAGCCAACGCCTCCTGAGCGCAGCGCCACCCACGGGCGCCGGTAAAAAAGGCCAAGCCTTTTTTGCGCGCATGACGAGAGCGGACAGAAACAAAAAACCCCCTCGCCTATGGCTGAGGGGGTTTTTCTTTGTCTCTCCCGTGTCTTTCGTGGCTGCTGCCAATCAAAAAGCCAGCGGCTTTTTGCCCGCGCCCATCACGACCCGCGGGTCTTTTCCTCGACGGTTTCGGCCAGCGCCTCGGCGCGGGCGGCCATTTCGGCCAGCGCGTCGGTCACATCTGCCGGGATCACCGGCACCTCGACCCGTTCCGGTTCGGGCGGTGGCGCATCTTGCAGCGCGCGCAGCTGGGTCTGCAGATCACCGATACGGTCCTCTGCCGCGCGCAGCCTTTCCTCCAGCCCCACGGTTTTATCCGCCAGCATCAGCCCCGACATCAGCAGCAGCCGCGTTTCCGGCATCCGGCCAATCTGGCTGACCAGCACCTGTGCCTCGTTATCCAGCAGCGTGGCGGCGGAGATCAGGAACTGTTCTTCCCCCTCCTGGCAGGCCACTTCGAAAGAGCGGCCGCCGATGGAAATCGATACTTCGATCTGTTGCGACATCAGGTATCCTCCTCAATCGGAGCCGGGGCAGTATTGGGCACGTCCTGGCCTGTGGCCTGCGCCAGCAGCGGGGTCATCAGCGATAGCACCGCCTCTGTTTCCGCACGTTCCGCAGAGCGCGCGGCACGCAGCGCCTCCAGCTCTTCCAGCATGACGTTGTTGATCAGATGCGGGTCGCCCACACCTTCGGCATTGGCTTTGCGCAGCCCTTCGACCGTGGCGCGCAGAGATTCGTTAACCGCCGTGACCCGGCGGATTTCTTCCTCGAGCAGACCGCTGGCTTCGCGCTGCGCGGACAGCTGGTCGCGCAGCTCAGCGGTGTCGCTGCCCGCGCGGGTTTCCAGCAGCCGCAGCCGTTCCGCCATTTGCGCCCCGGCCATGCGCTCATCTTCGAGGGCGCTGCGCAGTTCGGCCAGCTCTGCCGGATCCTCAGCGGGTTCGGGATCTGGTGCTGGGGCGTTTTGCAGCGCCTCCAGCTCGCCCCGCAGGGTGATGGCCTCTTGGCGGGCCTCTTCGGCGCTGTCCAGCGCGCGCTCTGTCTCGGCGCGGGCGGCGGCCAGTTCGGCGGCGACATGCGCCGGTTCCCAACTGTCCAGCCCTGTGGCGATCCGATCCAGCGCCCGCGCCACGCGCGCCTGCAATTCCTCTGTCTGGCTCATCTGCTGGCCTCTTGCCTTCGTTTGCCTTTGCAGCCCCGATGCGCGTCTTGCTGCGCGCGGCCCGGAGCGATGTCATTCCTGTTTCGTCTATGCGCCCTGATCGCCGCGCTGAACAGCCCGTTACCGCGATCATGGCCCTGCCCGCCCTGTTCAGGCGAATCGCCTGTGCGGGGAATGCGCCAAGTTTAGCAACTGCACGCAGAAATTGCGCCCCCTTGTGTTTCAAGCATTTGCACGACGCTCTTCATGCTGGATCACACCGGCTGCATTGGCAATGCTTGATCTCTGCCGTAACGCTGGTATTGACGCGCGCAACCGCTAACATGCGCCAACACTTAGCCATCAAGGAAGACCGACGTGGATATCCAAGAGCTTCGCAACAGCCATCCCGATCACTGGATGCGCGCCACTGCCATCCGCGCGCTGGCGCTGGACGCCGTGGCCAATGCCAATTCCGGCCATTCCGGTATGCCGATCGGCATGGCCGACGTGGCAACCGTGCTCTTTGGCAACCACCTGAAATATGACGCCACGCGCCCTGACTGGCATGACCGCGACCGGTTCATCCTGTCGGCGGGCCATGGCTCGATGCTGATTTACGCGCTGCTGCATCTGGCGGGCGACCCCGAAGTCCCGATGGACGAGATCCGCAATTTCCGCCAGTGGGGCGCCAAGACCGCCGGCCACCCGGAAAACTTCTTGTTGAAAGGTGTCGAAACCACCACCGGCCCGCTGGGTCAGGGCATTTCCACCGCCGTGGGTTTCGCCATGGCCGAAGAAATGCTGCGCGGGCGGTTCAGCAAAAAGCTGGTCGATCACCACACCTATGTCATCGCAGGCGATGGCTGTCTGATGGAAGGCATCAGCCAGGAGGCCATCGGCCTTGCCGGGCGCTACGAGCTGTCAAAGCTGATCGTATTCTGGGACAACAATGACATCACCATTGATGGCAAGGTCTCCCTGTCTGATCGCACTGACCAGGTGCAGCGTTTCAAGGCGTCGGGCTGGCATGTGCAGGAAATCGACGGTCACAACCCCGACGAAATCGACGCCGCCATCGTGGCCGCGAAGAAAGCGGGCAAGCCTTCGATGATCGCCTGCAAAACCCATATCGCAATTGGCCACGCCGCGCAGGATACCTCCAAAGGGCACGGCGCGCTGACCAATGGCGACCAGAATGATGCGGCCAAATCCGTCTGGGGCTGGGAGTCCGCCCCGTTCGAGATCCCCGGCGATGTGCTGGACTGGTGGCGCGCCGTTGGCGCACAGGGCGCCGAGGCGCGTGGCGAATGGGAAGCCCGTCTGGAAGAGGCCTCGACCCAGCGTCAGAAAGAATTCGCCCGCGTGATGGATGGCGAAGCGCCCAAGAAACTGTCCGCCGTGGTCAAAGCCCTGAAAAAGCAGGTCTCGGAAGAGCAGCCCAAGGTCGCCACCCGCAAGGCCAGCGAAATGGCCCTGTCGGTGATCAACCCGATCATGCCCGAAACCTGCGGCGGCTCGGCCGACCTGACCGGGTCGAACAACACGCTGACCGGCGATATGGGCGCGTTTGACACCGATAACCGCAAGGGCCGCTATGTCTATTGGGGCATCCGCGAACACGGCATGGCCGCAGCGATGAACGGCATGGCGCTGCATGGCGGCGTGCGCCCCTATGGCGGCACCTTCATGGCCTTCACCGATTATGCCCGCCCGGCGATGCGCCTGGCCGCGCTGATGAAAACCCCGACCGTCTTTGTCATGACCCATGACAGCATCGGCCTGGGCGAAGACGGCCCGACCCACCAGCCGGTGGAACATCTGGCCATCTCGCGCGCGACCCCGAACACGCTGGTCTTCCGCCCCGCGGACGCGGTGGAAACCGCCGAAGCCTGGGAAGTCGCCCTGCGCCAGACCGGCACCCCCTCGGTCATGTCGTTGACCCGTCAGGGCCTGCCGACCCTGCGCACCGAGCACAAGAACGCCAACCTGACCGAGAAAGGCGCCTATGTGCTGGCCGAGGCCGAGGGCAAGCGTCAGGCAATCCTGATCGCCACCGGGTCCGAGGTCGCCATCGCCATGGAGGCCCGCGACGCCCTGCAGGCCGAAGGCATCGGCGTGCGCGTTGTCTCCATGCCCAGCATGGAACTGTTCGCCGCACAGGACGAAAGCTATCGCCGCCGGGTTCTGCCCGCTGGTCCGGTTCGCGTCGGTGTCGAAGCCGCCGTGCGCGCGGGCGGCTGGGACCGCTGGCTGCTGGGCGAACGTGGCCGCGAAGCCAAGGCCGATTTTGTCGGCATGACCGGTTTTGGGGCCTCTGCCCCCGCCGAAGTGCTGTACGAAAAATTCGGCATCACCGCCGCCAATGTCGCCGACAAGGTCCGCGCCCTGCTGGGCTGAGCCTGAGGCACGAAAACAAACCAAGGCCGGGGATTTCCCCGGCCTTTTTTGTTTGTGGCTTAGCCCACCCGGCTGTTCCCAAAGGGCAATGTCTGCAACGAGCCCAAAGTCACCAAGTTGCTGCGGCACAGCGAAGGTCCGGTCTTGGTGAGGCCACCAAAACCTACCAGAACATGCTTGGTTTTGGCATGAGATTTTGGAAGGGCCAAGCACTTGTCCACGCTTTCTTGATCAGAAGTTTGCAAAACTACCGATTTAGGAACGCAGATATCGTCAGATGTCAGAAAGCCATGCCATCACCAAACGCTCGCATTGTATCGGTTGGCATCCGTTACCATATCAATACTTCATTTGGTCGATATATAAGAAGCATCGCCACCTAAAAATGTAGGAGTTTCAAAGATGTCAAAATCATTTCTCAATGGTGGGGTTCTTATAGTCGCTCTAAGTGGGTTTCTTGCTTCGACAGGGCACGCAAGAGATTTTGATGACCGCACAGTTGAATTCCCACGTGATAGAGGGGTGTTTCCTGGCGAAAACTCAAATCCAAGCGGATTCTTTATTCCAGATGAAACAGTTACGATCACTGGCTCTCGACCTCCGGGGATGGTCATCGATGGCTCTGGGATAGCAAACGAGATGCGCAGGCAGAATGACCTAGCAGGAAAGCGAGGTGACTTGGGTGGTGGTAGCTCAATCGTACGCAACCCAAAGCAAGAGGACGAAGAAAGGAAGCTTACACTAACCCTCACTCAAGAGGACATTGATGTGTTGAAGTGGATTGCTAAGCAAGAACGGAAGGCGAGCAGCGCAAAGGGAATACTAACCTTTGGGCCACTTGCTAGCTTGTTTGATAAGGACCCGATTAGCTTCACTTTTACTGTTTTAACAACAGACTGGTCATCCCATGCGGCTGGTATTGGCGATGTGAATAAAATTAAATCCGGCCAAATTTCTCTTAGACTTTCTCTGCACATGGAGCAGATGTCTGGCGACAAGTTGGAGTTCTTTAAAGGTATCTACGACACGTATGCGAAAGACTTATGAAATGCTAAAAGCTCCGATTTATCACGCGTAAAAACATTTAAGCAGCTGAAATATTTAAATTTTATTTTTCTCATGGCGGGTGTTATGTAATCAAGCCGACTTCGTAAAAGCGGACCTTCACGCAGTTGCAGCAAAAGCTCACTTCGTCCCGCTTAGCAGACACTCAGCGGGCCATTCTACATAACCGCGAAGGGCGCTTAATGTGCGCCCTCTTTCTTGTCGCCGAACAGCGTGCCCCAAAGCGGGGCGACGACTTTGACCCCGACCGGGATCAAGATCAGGCCGGCCACAAAGCCCAGCACAAAGTCGATGGCGGCGATGATACCCCATTCCAGCAGCGGGTCTTGGTTGCCATAATTGGCTGCGATGCCTTTGATGAACTCTTCGGGCAGGTGCCAGCCCATTTCATGCAGCGAATGCACGATGATGGATCCGCCGACCCAAAGCATTGCCGCCGTGCCGATCACGGTCAGGGCGCGCAGCAGCCAGGGCATGAATTTCACGATGGCCCGCCCCAGTGCGGCGACCAGCCCCTGGCCTTTGCGGCTCATCCACAGGCCGACATCATCCATCTTTACGATCACCGCCACAGCGCCATAGACCACCGCGGTGATCATCACCGCCACCACCGCCAGCGTCGCCGCCTGCATGTAGAAATTCGGTGCCTCGATGGCGGAGAGCGAGATCACCATGATCTCGGCCGAGAGGATAAAATCGGTCTTGATCGCGCCCGCGACTTTCTGCTCTTCGAGATGTTTGGGGTCGCCCACATCGTGGCTGCCATCGGGTCCGCCGGAATGATCATCATGCGGCATCAGCACATGCACAATCTTTTCCGCGCCCTCAAAACACAGGTAACAGCCGCCAAGGATCAGCAAGGGCCAGACCAGCCAGGGCGCAAACGCCGCCATCAGCAGGGCGGCGGGCATCAGGAAGACCAGCTTGTTGATCAGCGAGCCCCGCGCGATGCGCCAGATGATCGGCAACTCACGCGCCGGTTCAAACCCCTGCACGTATTTCGGCGTCACCGCCGCATCATCGATCACCACACCTGCGGTCTTGGATCCGGCTTTCATCGCCGCCGCGCCGATATCATCGACCGAGGTCGCCGCGATCTTGGCGATCGCCGCCACATCATCCAACAAAGCCAGAAGTCCGCTCATGCTACCCTCACAAATCCTGAGCGCGCAGATTACCTGCGCCGCGCCAAAGCGCAACGTCCCAGAGCGGGGAATTTGCCGATTCTGTTGCCAGAACCGCCCTCGGTCGGATGTTATCGCAAACCCGTCGCATGTGGTCCCTGCCCTGTCTGGCGCGGCCATCACCGTTAGCGCAAGCATTCCGCATGAAGGCGGCACAAAGGCAAAGAACCGCGCGCTTTATCGCTAACAGACTGTCCTGTAACAATTATTCACTTTGCACGGCCCCCATGCCCCCCTATACCCCAGCCAAACCTATTCAGCCGGAGACACGCGCATGACCGTCACAGTTGGCATCAACGGATTTGGCCGCATCGGCCGCTGCACCCTTGCTCATATCGCCGAGAGCGCGCGCAATGACGTGCAGGTTGTCAAGCTGAACGCCCCCGGCCCGCTGGAAACCCATGCGCACCTGCTGCGCTATGACAGCGTGCATGGCCGTTTCGCTGGTGACGTGAAAGTCGGCGAAAACACCATGGATCTGGGCCGTGGCCCGATCGACGTGATGTCGTCCTATGACGTGAACGATCTGGACTGGAGTGGCTGCGACGTTGTTCTGGAATGCACCGGCAAATTCAATGACGGCGAAAAGGCCAATGCCCATCTGGGGCGCGGTGCCAAGTCGGTCCTGATCTCGGCCCCGGCCAAGAACGTGCAGAAAACCATCGTTTACGGCGTGAACCACCGCGACCTTGAAAAAGGCGATGTGATGATCTCCAACGGGTCGTGCACCACCAACTGCCTGGCACCGCTGGCCAAGGTTCTGGACGAAGCCATCGGCATTGAATCCGGCATCATGACCACGATCCACGCCTATACCGGCGACCAGCCGACCCTGGACCGCCGCCACAAGGATCTGTATCGCGCCCGTGCTGCCGCCATGGCGATGATCCCGACCTCCACCGGGGCTGCCAAGGCGCTGGGTGAGGTTCTGCCGAACCTGAAGGGCAAGCTGGACGGTTCTGCCGTGCGCGTCCCGACCCCGAATGTCTCTGCCGTGGACCTGACCTTCTACGCCAAGAAGGACGTGACCGTGGCCGATGTAAACGAAGTGGTCGCCGAAGCCGCGAACGGCCATATGGGCATGGTTCTGGGGTATGACGAAGAGCCCAAGGTCTCCATCGACTTCAACCACACCACCGAAAGCTCCATCTTTGCGCCGGACCAGACCAAAGTGACCGGCGGCCGTCTGGTGCGTGTGCTGGCATGGTATGACAACGAGTGGGGTTTCTCGGCACGTATGGCCGATGTGGCCGCTGCCATGGGCCGCCTGCTGCACTAAGCAGAGCGGCACCAAGCCAAACGGCATTGGAATAGAAAACGCCCGGTCTTTTGGCCGGGCGTTTTTGGTTTTGAGGGTGGGGAGTGTTTGAGGCGGAGTCAGGGGGCGTTGCCCCTCTGGCCTTTGGCCATTCACCCCAGAGGTATTTTACCCAAGAAGAAGCCGGGCGCGGTTACAGGTAATCCGCGCGGGCGAGCCCGTATTTGGCCATTTTCTCATTCAGAGTGCGGCGCGGCAGGCAGAGTTCTTCCATCACCGCCGAGATCGAGCCCTTGTGGCGGCGCATGGTGTTGTCGATCAACATGCGTTCAAAGGCTTCGACATATTCTTTCAGCGGCTTGCCTTCGGTGGTCATGACCGGCTGCATCTGGTCGTGATCGCTCATCAGGAGGGAGGCGATGGTGCCCTGCCCCCGGCGCGATTGCAGCACGGCGCGTTCTGCCAGGTTGATCAGCTGACGCACATTGCCGGGCCACGGGGCCTGAAGCAGCTGCGCCGCCTCTTGTGCCGAGACTTTGGGCGCCGGGCAACCATATTCCTCGGCATATTGTTCCGAGAGGCGGGCGAAGAGGGTCAGGATGTCTTCGCCGCGTGCGCGCAGCGGTGGCACGACGATTTTCAGCGAGGCCAGTCGGTAATACAGATCCGGGCGCATGGTGCTTTCGCAGGTGCGACCCTCGTCCTGCAGGTTGCAGATCGCGATGACGCGGGTTTCGGGCGGGGTGCCCTGTTCGTCCAGAACCGAGAGCAGGCGGGCCTGTGCCGCGTCGGACAGGGCTTCGATGTCTTCCAGAACCAGCGTGCCGCCGCGCGCCTCTTCGATGGCGGGGAGGCGGGACTCTTCGGGCTGCATCGGGCCAAAGAGGCGCTGCATCAGCGCGTCTTCGTCCAGCGCGGCGCAGGAGACCAGCACAAATTTCTTGCCCGCCCGCGCACCGACCGCGTGCAGGGCGTGTGCGACCAGGGTTTTGCCGGTGCCGGTTTCGCCTTCGATCAGCACATGGCCATCGGCCTGCCCCAGATCCAGGATGTCTTCGCGCAGGCGTTCCATCACCGGGCTGGCGCCGATCAGCTTGCGCATGATCTGTTCACCACCCGCCAGTTCGCGGCGCAGGGCGCGGTTGTCCAGCGTCAGGCGGCGCGCATTGGTGGCCTTTTTCGCCAGTTCCGACATGCGGTCCGGGTTGAAGGGTTTTTCCAGGAAATCAAAGGCACCGATGCGCATGGCCTCGACCGCGATGGGCACATCGCCATGGCCGGTGATCATGATGACCGGCAGCGCGCTGTCCGCGCCCATCAGTTTGCGCAGCAGCTGGATGCCATCCATGCCGGGCATCTTGATGTCGGAAATCACGATGCCGGGATAGTCCGGGCCGACCGCGCCCAGGGCTTCCTCGGCGCTGGCATAGGTTTCGGTGTCATAGCCCGAAAGCGCCAGCCATTGGCTGATGGATTGCCGCATGTCCTTTTCGTCATCGACGATGGCGATTTTCATTGCCGTGGCCATATCTGCCCTACTTTCTTACTCTGCCGCCTCGGTGCGTTCGTTCAGCACCGGCAGCTGCATTTCGAACACGGCACCGCCGCGTTCCCCGTTGCGGGCAGTCAGCCGCCCGCCAAGTTCAGCCACGATCCCGGACGAGATCGCCAGCCCCAGCCCCACACCATCGCCCGGTTGCTTGGTGGTGTAGAAAGGTTCGAACAGCGCATCCAGCTCTTCGATCCCATGGCCATTGTCGCGCACGCTGAGCGTGGCGGTTTCCCCCGCAGCCAAGATGATTTCCACCTGCGGGTCATCCACGGATTTGGTGGCGTCCAGCGCATTGCGCAAGAGGTTGACCAGCACCTGTTCGATGCGCATCCGGTCGCCCATGACCCGAACCGGGTCATCCGGCAGGATCCTGCTGATTTTCACCCGACGCGATTTCAGCTGGGGTTCCATCATCGACAGGGACGACGCCAGTGCATCCGCCATATTCACCGGGCTGAAACTTTCCTGCCCTTTGCGCGCATAGGATTTCAGCTGGCGGGTGATGGCGCCCATGCGTTCGATCAGCCCATCAATGCGTTGAAAGGCAGAAAGGGCCTCTTCGGGGCGATTGCGCCGGATCAGCAGGCGCGCGCCCGCCAGATAGGTTTTCATCGCTGCGAGCGGTTGGTTCAGCTCGTGACTGACGGCGGCGGACATTTCGCCAAGCGCGGCCAGTTTGGAGCTTTGCGCAAGGCTTTGCTCGGCCACGGCGAGGTTTTTCTGCACCTTTTCACGTTCGGAAATTTCTGCCTGTAAACGGGCATTTAGCGCGCGAAGCTCAACCGATTCACGCTGAAACAGCGCCATGCGCAGGGCGGTTTTGCGCGACAGCGCATAAAAGGCCAGCGCCGCCAAAAGGGCAAAGCCCATGATCTCAAGTGCCAGAACCGCATTCACCCGCTCGCGCACGCTGGCATAGGTGGTAAAGGTCGTCAGGGTCCAGCCGCGAAACGGGATGCGGCCATCAATGCGCATCACCGCCTCGCCCGCCAGATAGGCATCGGCCTGCTGGGCGGTCCAGTCGGTTGTCACCCGGATCGCGCGTTCGATCGCCCCATCGGCGGGCTGGCGTTCCAGCGCTGTTTCCGAGGTCAGGCCGCGCCAGCGGGGTTCGGTGGCCAGGATGATCGTGCCCTCAGAGTCGGTGACCATGACCGCATCAGTGATGCCGGCCCAGGCGCGCTCGAACTTGGCCAGATCGACCTCGACCACAATCACGCCAACCTGGTCATTCTGGCTTTTCATCGCGCGGGAATAGGCGAATTGATAGCCGCCGCTTTCCCGCCGGATCACGGAAAACACCGTGGTCGAGGCGCGCTGAGCGTCAACAAAATAGGGCTGATTGCGGTGCAATTCCCCCAGGCGATTGCGATCCGTGGCGGCCACCGTGCGCCCATCTGCGTCCAGCAGCATCAGCGAGGCCGCGCCGATTTCATCGACAAAGGAAATCAGCCGCTGCGAGCTTTGCGAATATTCTGCCGCGTTCAGCGCGCCAATCAGCGCCGCATCACGGGCCAGAAGTTGCGGCACAATCGCGTTGCGGCGCAGTTCCGAAATCAGGTTGCCGGAATACAGCGCCAGACGCAGCTCCGCGCGGTTGCGCGTGGTTTCTGTAAACCGATCGGTCAGCAGCCGGTTGGTCACCCAGACCGTCGCCGCCGCGGCGATCACCAGCACCAACAGCGCCACCCGCACCCGCCAGCTGAGTGGGCCAGAGCGGCGTCTGCCAAGCAGGCGGCGCGCCCCCCGGATGGGGCGGGTATGTGTGGTCGACTTTGGGCGCGAGGTGTTTGCCATGCCGGGCAGGATAGGCCCCTGCCCGTCTGCGCTCAAGTCACGCCTCGGTCAGGGCCGTGGTCAGATGGGCGAAAAGGCGCGCACCATCGCTGTTGCCATGAGCGGATTCCGACGCACGTTCGGGATGCGGCATCATGCCAAGCACCCGGCGGTTTTCCGACAGGATCCCCGCAATATCCCGTGCCGACCCGTTCGGGTTGGCGGTGTAGCGAAACGCCACGCGATCCGCGCCTTCCAGCGCGTCCAGCGTCGCATCATCGGCGAAATAATTGCCGTCATGATGGGCAATCGGCACGCCGATCTCTTCGCCCTGCTGATAGGCGGCGGTATAGGCGCTGTTGGTGGTTGCCACCGACAGGCCGACCGTGCGGCAAATATATTTCAAACCGGCATTGCGCAGCAGCGCGCCGGGCAGCAGGCCGGTTTCGGTCAGCACCTGAAAGCCATTGCAGACCCCCAGAACATAACCCCCGCGCTCGGCGTGGCGCACCACTTCCTGACAGATCGGCGCATTGGCGGCGATGGCGCCACAGCGCAGGTAATCCCCAAAGGAGAACCCGCCGGGGATGCCGACAATATCCACGCCTTCGGGCAGCGCGGTGTCCTTGTGCCAGACCGTTTCGACCTGCAGCCCGGCCTGATCAAAGGCGCGGACCATGTCGCGGTCGCAGTTGGAGCCGGGGAAAACGATGACAGCGGCTTTCATGGCGATGTCCTTTCTAAGCGGTCTGGCAAGGCGCGCCGCATACGGCCCGCGCCCCGCATCCCGGTCTTACAGCGTGGTGATGCTGTAGCTTTCGATCACGGTGTTGGCGAGCAGCTTTTCGCACATGTCGCGCACGCTGTCCTCAGAGGTGCCATCGGCCAGGTCCAGTTCGATCACCTTGCCCTGGCGCACACCGGACACGCCATCAAAGCCGAGCGCGCCAAGCGCGTGGCGAACCGCTTCGCCCTGCGGGTCCAGAACCCCTTGCTTCAGCATCACGTCAACCCGAACTTTCATGTCCCGTTCCTTTTCAGAGCTCTGCCGCAGCGCGGCTTTGATGCGGGCCGCGCAGAGGCGGCCGTTTGAGGCGGCAGGAACCGTATCACAGGGCAAATTGCAAGGACGAAATCGTCGCTGCCCGCGCCCGGAACGGTCCAACCCGCGGCGGACCTTCCCCAAGGTCACACCGCATATGCAAAAAACAGGCCGCGCCATCGGCACGCCCTGCAGAACCGATCAGTTGATCAGAGTCGGTTTGGTCGGCTGCGGCGCCTGTTTGGGCATGACGCCCAGACGGCGCGCGACCTCGGTATAGGCATCGGCCAGATTGCCCAGATCGCGGCGGAACACGTCTTTGTCCAGCTTTTCGCCGGTTTCGATGTCCCACAGGCGGCAGCTGTCGGGGCTGATTTCATCCGCCACCACAAGGCGCTGGAAATCGCCATCATAGACGCGGCCGATTTCGATCTTAAAGTCGATCAGCTTGATGCCGACCCCGAACATGATGCCGGACATAAAATCATTCACCCGCAGCGCCAGCGCCACGATGTCATCCATGTCATGCTGGCTGGCCCAGCCAAAGGCGGCGATATGTTCCTCGGACACAAGCGGATCGCCCAGCTTGTCATCCTTATAGCAATATTCGACGATCGGGCGCGGCAGCTGGGTGCCTTCTTCGATCCCCAGGCGCTTGGACATGGACCCGGCGGCATAGTTGCGCACGATGATCTCAAGCGGGATGATCTCGCAGGAGCGGCACAGCTGTTCGCGCATATTCAGCCGCTTCAGGAAATGGGTCGGCACGCCAACATTGTTCAGACCCATCATGAAAAATTCGGACAGGCGGTTGTTCAGCACGCCCTTGCCTTCGATCACGTCCTTCTTTTCGGCGTTAAAGGCGGTGGCATCATCCTTGAAATACTGAACGATGGTGCCTGGCTCCGGGCCTTCATAGATGATCTTGGCCTTGCCTTCGTAGATTTTCTTGCGCCGTGCCATGCTGGGCCTTTCGTGAAACGGGAAACGCGCGCCTGATCAGCGCGCGCGGTAGAAACCGGGAACATGCGGGTGCATGTGTGTGGCGCTCTCTTACTGCAAGGGCGCGCCTGTCGCAAGCGGCGCTGCAAGGTGCCGCAGGGGGTGTGCATACTCTTGCAACACGCGCGCGAGCGCGTCATACCAAGATCAAATGTCAACCTTGCAGCAGGGAGCCTGCCTGATGACCACTTTCGACGAACGCGAAAGCGCCTTCGAAAACAAGTTCGCCCATGACGAAGAAATGAAATTCAAGGCCGAAGCCCGCGCCAACAAACTGCTGGGCCTGTGGGCCGCAGAGCTGCTGGGCAAAAGCGGCGATGATGCCGAGGCCTACGCGGTCGAGGTGATCAAGGCCGATTTCGAAGAGGCCGGCCACGAAGACGTGGTGCGCAAGGTCGCCGGCGATCTGGATGGCAAAGCCAGCGCAGACGAGATCCGCGCCAAGCGCGGCGCGCTGCTGATCGACGCCAAAGCGCAGCTGATGAACGAGGTCTAAAGGACCGGCCAGGCGGGCGTTTCGCTGGAAAGGCAACAGCCTGGCACTGATATTTCAAGGCGCGACCCCGCCGGGCCGCGCCTTTTTCACACCCGGCCCTTGCCTGTGCTGGCAACCAGTCTTCGCCGGTTTTGCCGCGCATGGGGAATTTCATGGCAATTGAGAACATTAACCCCTGAGCAGTGAGAAACCGGGTAGCCTGCCGCGACGCATTTTAACTGAAAGATCTCCGCCACAGATGAGTGAGACACGCCAGATCCTGTCGCGCGCTGCGCGGCTCAAACGCCTGCTACCGTTATTGTTTGGCGCGGCCTGCCTGTTTGTGCTGTGGCGCAAGGGCGGGGATCTGGACTGGCAGGTGGTCTGGGGCGCCCTCAGCTCGATCTCGCCTGCGCATTGGGCTATGGCGCTATTGGCCACGGCGGGCAGTTTCTGGGCCCTCGCGCAATATGATCTGATCGCGCATCGTCATTTTGGTACGGATACCGCGCCCGATCGCGCCCGCGCCGCCGGGGCGTCAGCGATTGCGCTGGGTCAGGTGATCGGCATGGGGCCTGCCGTTGGGGCCGCGGTGCGCTGGCGGCTGATGCCGGGGCTGGGCCACAAACGCGTGGTGCAGCTGACGGCCTTTGTCACACTGACGTTTCTGGCGGCCTGGGCGCTGCTGGCGGCAACGCTGGCCCTGCCTATGCTGGGCGGTTTCGGCTGGGCCGGGTTGGTCCTGCTGCCGCTCGCTCTGATCCTGTTCTGCGCGGTTTTGCTGCGCTACCCACGCTTGAATTTGGGGGTCGCGCAGGTGACCCTGCCCAGCCTGCCTGCGGCTTTGCGGTTGGTGGCGCTGTGCCTGATCGACATGGTTTTCGCCGGGCTGGCGCTGTATTTCCTGCTGCCCGAAGGGGTTGTGGTGCCTTTCTTACCCCTGATCGCCGCCTATATGCTGGCGCTTGGCGCGGGGTTGATGGGCGGCACACCCGGCGGTGTCGGCCCGTTTGAGCTCTGCCTGGCGACGCTGCTGCCACAGATGGCTGCAGCGGATCTGGCCGCCACGCTGATTGCCTATCGCGCGGTCTATTACGCGCTGCCCTGCCTGATCGGGGCGGGATATGCGTTGATCGCGGCACCTTGTCCGCGCGGCGCACGGGCAAGCGCCCCCGCCCCCCTGCAGGGGCCGCGCGCGGAACATGCCATCGCTGCGCAAGCCGATGCCGAGGCCCTGCGCGTCGCCGGGGCCGAGGCCTGCCTGCTGCGCAACCCGCAAAGCCTGACGCTGTTTCTGGGGCCGACCCACGGGCCGCTGCCTGCCTTGCTGCCTGCGCTGCGCCGTCAGGCCCTTGGCCAGAACCGGGTGGCTTGCCTGTATAAAATCGCCGGGCGCGATGCGGTGGCGCTGCGTCAGACAGGCTGGACAGTGGCCCCATTGGCGCAAGAGGCCGTAATCGACCCGCAGGACTTTGCACTGCAGGGATCGGCGCGCCGTCAGCTGCGCCGCGCCCTGCGCAAAGCCCAAAGCGCCGGGGTTGAAACCCGTCACCTGCACAGCCCCGACTGGAAAACCCTGGCCGAAGTCAATGCCGCCTGGGCCAGTCGCAATGGCGGCGAACGTGGGCTGACCATGGGGCGGTTTTGCCCCGATTTTCTGGCAGACAAACCCATTTTTGCGGCCTATCTGGACGGCCAGCCCATCGCCTTTGCCACCGGGGTCGAAGGCGGCGGCGCGCTCAGCCTGGATCTGATGCGGCAACGCTGCGATGCCCCTGCGGGGACGATGCAGATGCTGGTTCTGACCATGATTGAACACGCAAAAACAAAGGGCTATCACGAAGTCTGCCTGGCCGCCCTACCCCATCCCCGGCTCGCACGGTTTGACCGGCACAGCCACGGGTTGACCCGCTTTAAAAAGAGCTTTGCCCCCAGTTGGCGACCGCTATACATCGCAGCGCCCGGCTGGCCTGCATTGCTGATAGCCGCCTGCGATATATGGCTGTCGATCCGGTTCCCTGCCATCCCACGCGGCCAGCACAGGCACGGCGCAAGCTGGGACACTGTCGCATTGCAGGACAGCGCATCCCCCCAGACCCACAGCGCACAGGACACACAAGCCATGCTGCGCTGAGCCGGATCGCGACCAACGCCATTGCCAAACACCCCGGCTTTTGCCAAGGCTTGTAACCAAGCCTGTAACATGGGGCGCAACCAGGCGCGCCGCATCTCAGACAAGCGAGCGCCCATGCACCCGACCCTGCGCGCCGGTCTCTGGATGACCGGAACCATCACCGCCTTTTCCGCCATGGCCGTCGCCGGGCGGCACGCCGGATCTGAACTGGACACATTTGAAATTATGCTGTTTCGGTCGATCATCGGCTTTGCCGTTGTGGTGCTGATCGCAGGGCTGGCCGGGCGGCTGGCCGAAATCAGACTGCAGCGCATGGACCTGCATCTGATGCGCAACCTGTCACATTTCACCGGGCAGAACCTGTGGTTTTACGCCGTGACGGTGATCCCGCTGGCGCAGGTTTTTGCGCTGGAATTCACCATGCCGCTTTGGGTTGTGCTGCTCAGCCCTCTGGTGCTGGGCGAGCGGCTGACCCTGAACCGCGTGGCGGCTGCCCTGGCCGGGTTTGTCGGCATCCTGATCGTCACGCGCCCGGATGCGCAAAGCCTGAATGCCGGTGTGATTGCCGCTGCCCTGGCCGCGATCGGCTTTGCCGGGTCGGCGGTCTTTACCCGGAAACTCACCCGCAGCGAAAGCATCACAAGCATCCTGTTCTGGCTGACGGTCATTCAGGGTGTTCTGGGACTGATCTGCGCGGGCTGGGATGGCGACATCACCCTGCCTTCGGCCAGTGCCCTGCCCAGTGTCGGGGTCATCGCCCTGTGCGGGTTGCTGGCCCATTTCTGCCTGACCAAAGCCCTGTCCCTGGCCCCCGCCACGGTCATCATCCCCATCGACTTTGCCCGTTTGCCAGTCATCGCCCTGGTGGGAATGCTGCTGTATCGCGAACCCGTGGACCCGTTGACCTTGCTTGGTGCTGTTGTGATTTTCACGGCCAACTACTTGAATATATTACATGAAACACGAAACCCCCTCGGTGTTACAAAAACGTGACGCCACGTCGGAGCCTCAGGCAATGACGTAGGGTTAAAGATTGACCGGCGACAAAAGCGCGCAATACCCTTGACCGCAGGAGGCTCCCAAAAAGGGATGAGGGAAAACACATGAAAAATACGATTTATGGGGCGCTGGCTTTGACAGTTGCGGCGGCTGGCGCACATGCTGGAGGGATCGAACGCTCCAGCAATGACTACGGCCTGCTGTTTCAAAGCGGCACGCATCTGAACCTAAGCCATGCCATCGTGACACCCAAAGTGTCCGGCAAATATACCGATGCCCTGACCGCCGCTGGCGGTGGCGAGGACAGCACCGGCAATATGGCACATAGCTTTGGCGCGTTCGGGGTTGCCTACAAAAACGACCTGAATGAAAAACTGTCTTTTGGCATCTATAACAATAATCCCTACGGGGCCGGTGCCACATATACGCAGGGGTTTTACAACCGACTGACCGCTGACTGGCGCTCCAACCAGACCGCTTTGATGCTGCGTTACAGCCTCAGCGACCGGGTATCGGTCTATGGCGGCGCGCGCTATGTGTCGAGCAAAGCCAGCCTGCTGCTGCCCGATCAATTGATCCGCGGTGGTATCCAGCGCAGCATTGTTGCGGGCGCATCAGAACAGGCCGGGGCACAGCTGGACGGCGCAGGAACAGCGCAATTCCTGAACGCAGCCCAATCCGATCTGCAGACCCAGCTGGCGGGGGCCACGCCCGGCACCGCACAGCATGGGGCCATTGCCGCTCAACTGGCAGAGGTGACGCGCACAAATGCAGTGTTTGGACTGACCCAATCCGCCGCTGCAGGGGCGTTTGATTATTCTGTCAATGGCGCGCGCACCGGCGACTGGGGCCTGGTTCTGGGGGCCGCCTATGAAATCCCCGACATCGCGCTGCGGGTCGCGCTGACCTGGGAAAGCTCGATCACGCATAAGTTTGACACCACAGAAAACCTGGCTGCGCTTGGCATTCCGGCAGATAGCGAAACCGAGGTGGAAATGCCCCAGAGCGTCGCCCTGGATTTCCAGACCGGCGTGGCAGCGGGCACGCTGGTCTTTGGTGGCATCAAATGGACCGAATGGTCCAAGTGGGAGGTCCGCACCCCCGGTTATGAATCCGTCACTGGCGATGCGATCACCGGATTTGACAACGATGTCATGACCTACCGCCTGGGTGTGGGCCGCCAGTTCAACGAAAAACTGTCCGGCTTTGCACAGGTCACATATGAAGCATCGCATGGCGATCCTGTGTCCCGTCTGGCCCCCACGGATGGCCGCCTGTCGATCGGGCTGGGCGGACAATATACCGAAGGCAAGCACAAGCTGCGCGCCGGGATCGAATATGTCAGCCTGGGCGACGCCGAAGACGCCTCGGGCGTGCAATTCGAAGGCAACTCGGCCATTGGCGTCGGCATTTCTTATACTGCCAGCTTCTGAGCCTGACACATATCAAACAGAAAACCGCCTGGCCCTGCGCCTGGGCGGTTTTTTCATGTCCTGTCCCCAAAATGCGCAGGTTTCGGATCGTCGCAATAAGGGCCGAGCTACAGGATCAGAGGCATGACACAGCAACGCGTATCCGCTTCGATCTCTGCCCGCGCCTGGGGCGAATTGTGCCTTTTGGGCGTGATCTGGGGCGGGATTTTTCTGGCGGTGCGGGTGGCGCTGGACTTTCTGGCCCCGCTGCAATCCGTGTTTCTGCGCACCGGGTTGGCGGCCTGTTTACTGTGGCTGGTGATCTGGCTGCGGCGCGGGTGGGTTCGACTGGGCTGGCGCGACTGGGGGTGGTTGGCGGTGATGGGGGCGCTGAATAACGTGCTGCCCTTTTCACTGATGGCCTGGGCGCAGCTGCATATTGCCTCGGGCCTGACCGCGATCCTGAACGCCAGCACGGCGCTGTTTGGCGTGGCTCTGGCGGCGTTGGCCTTTGCGGATGAGCCCCTGAACCGGCGCCGCGGCGTGGGTGTGGCGGCGGGCTTTGCCGGGGTTGTGGTGATCATCGGGCCTGAATCCCTGTTAATGTTAAACATAAACTCCTTGCCGCAAATTTCTGTTTTAGTTGGAACATTATCCTATGCTTGCGCAGGAATCGTAGCGCGCAAGCGGCTGTCACATCTGCCACCGGTCACGGCTGCGGCTGGGATGCTTGGCATGTCGACCCTGCTGATCCTACCACCGATGCTGTGGGTCGAAGGCCCGCCGCCGCTGGATTTGCCCCTGCAGGCTTGGGCCGCTGTTCTGTATTACGCGGTGGTCGCCACGGCGCTGGCCTATCTGCTGTATTATCGGGTGCTGGCCATGGCGGGCGCGGGCAATCTGATGCTGGTCACACTGATCATCCCGCCTGTGGCCATTGTGCTGGGCGCATGGGTGCGAAACGAAACCTTAAGCAGCGCAGAGCTGGCCGGGCTGGCGCTTTTGGCGCTGGGATTGGTGATCACCGATGGCCGGGCCTTGACCCTGCTACGGCGCCGCGCGTAATCCATGCTGAGCCCCGCAAACGGGGACCGAGCAGGAGGACAAAAGATGCGTTACGCGGATGCTGCAAGCTGGCAAAGCGCCCAGGAAAAGCGGGTGGTGTTGTTTGCCATGTCGGGGCTGGGCAAGACCCACGTGTCCAACCTCTTGCGCGACAGCGGAGACTGGTTCCATTACAGCGTCGATTACCGCATCGGCACGCGCTATATGGGCGAATATATCGCCGACAATGCCAAGCGCGAGGCGATGAAAGTGCCGTTTCTGCGCGATCTGCTGATGTCGGATTCGATCTATATCGGATCGAACATCACCTTTGACAACCTGACCCCCATGTCGACCTATCTTGGCAAACCGGGCAATCCGCAGGCCGGCGGGCTGGAGATGGGCGAATATATGCGCCGTCAGGCCCAGTTTGAACGCGCCGAGCGCCAGGCCCTGCTGGACACCGACTATTTCATTTCCCGCGCCAAGGATCTGTATGGCTATCCGCATTTCATCTGCGACACCGGCGGCAGCATCTGCGAATGGGTGGATCCGGGTGATGCGCAGGATCCGATCCTGAACGCCCTATCCTCGGTTGCGCAGATGGTCTGGATCAAGGGCAGCGACGCCCATACCGAAGAGCTGGTGCGCCGGTTTGACCGTGACCCCAAACCCATGGCCTATCGCCCGGATTTCCTGACCCGCAGCTGGCGCGCCTATCTGGACATGAAAGGTTGCGCCGAGGCCGAGGTGAACCCGGATGATTTCATTCGCTGGACCTATGCGCAGGCGCTGGATCATCGCCAGCCGATCTATGCGGCCATGGCGCAGAACTGGGGTGTGACGGTTGAGGCCTCGGATATGGCCACGGTCCGCGATGCCAGCGATTTCGAGGCGGTGATTGCCGCCGCGATCGGCCAGAAATAAGGGTCCACCGGCGGGGGCCAGCCCCCGCACCCCCGGAGGTATTTTCGCCAAGAAGAAACCACACGACCCTGTCATTGCACGGCGCTTGTGCCCCGGCCCGGCATGACTTATCTGAGGGGCTTACTTTCAAACGGAGCGAAGAAATGCCCATCAAACTGCCCTCGGACCTGCCTGCCTTTGACGTTCTCACGAACGAAGGCGTGATGGTCATGTCCGAAGGGGCGGCGTCGCGGCAGGATATTCGCCCCTTGCGTATCGGGTTGCTGAACCTGATGCCGAAAAAGATCCAGACCGAGAACCAGTTTGCGCGCCTGATTGGCGCGACGCCGTTGCAGATCGAATTTTCCCTGATCCGCATGAGCGAGCATCGCACCCGCAACACCGCCGCCGAGCATATGGCTGCGTTTTATCGCCCCTTTGACGAGGTCGAGGCCTCGGGCGAGAAATTTGACGGGCTGATCATCACCGGCGCCCCGATTGAACACCTGCCCTTTGAGGAGGTGACCTATTGGGAAGAGCTGACCCGCGTGTTCAACTGGACCCAGACCCATGTGCATTCCACCTTTGGCGTGTGCTGGGGCGGCATGGCGATGATCCATTATTTCCATGATGTGCCCAAGCATATGCTGGATCACAAGGCCTTTGGCTGTGTGCGTCACCGCAACCATGCGCCGGCCTCGCCCTATCTGCGCGGATTCTCGGATGACATGGTGATCCCGGTGTCGCGCTGGACAGAATTGCGCCGGAATGAAATCGAGGCCGCCGGGCTGCCGATCCTGATCGACAGCATCGAAACCGGCCCTTGTCTGGTGGAAGATCCCGCGCATCGGGCGCTCTATATCTTTAACCATCTGGAATATGACAGCGGCACGTTGAAGGAAGAATATGATCGCGATGTGGCTGCGGGCACGCCGATCAATGTGCCTGCCAATTATTATCCCGAGGATGATCCCAGCCGCGATCCGCAGAACCGGTGGCGCAGCCATGCGCATCTTCTGTACGGCAATTGGGTGAACCAGATCTATCAGACCACGCCGTTTGATCGGGCGCTGATTGGCAATGACGCAACGGATTGGACCGCGCGACAGCGTTGATCCAGGCGTGAAAGCCCTTAACATTGGAGGGCGGGGCCGCCATATTATCAAGACCGCATGTGAGGCACATAATATGAGCACCCCCGCCCCCGACCTGCCCTTTGATGGCGCGATCAGCGCGTTTTACGCATCAAGCGCCCCCGAGGAGATCCGCAGCGCCATCGCGCAGGCGGATAAGGATGACATCCTGTCCGCCAGCTATCCCTATCGCCGCGAGATGAAGCGCAAGGCCTATGAGCGAGAGATGGCCGCACTGCAGATCGAGCTGGTCAAGATGCAGGCCTGGGCGCGCGAAACGGGCGCGCGGGTGATCTGTGTGTTCGAAGGGCGCGATGCGGCGGGTAAAGGCGGCACGATCAAGCGGTTCCGCGAAAACCTGAACCCGCGCGGCGCGCGCGTTGTGGCCCTGTCCAAACCCTCGGATACCGAGGCGACGCAGTGGTATTTCCAGCGCTATATCGACCATCTGCCCGCGGCCGGTGAAATCGTGTTCTTTGATCGCTCCTGGTATAATCGTGCTGTGGTCGAACATGTTTTTGGCTTTTGCACGCCGCAGCAGCGCGCACATTTCTTTGGCCAAGTGCCTGATTTTGAACGTATGCTGGTGGATGAGGGGATCTATCTGTTCAAATTCTGGCTGAATGTCGGGCGCGCTGAACAACTGCGCCGCTTTCTCGCGCGCGAGGGCGATCCGTTGAAACAGTGGAAGCTGTCCTCGATCGACGTCAAAGGACTAAGCCGCTGGGATGCCTATTCCGATGCGATCCGCGAGACCCTGCAGCGCAGCCATAGCGACGCCGCGCCCTGGACCGTTTTGCGCACAGATGACAAGAAACGCGCGCGCCTGGCCGCCATCCGCCATGTGCTGAGCGCCCTGCCCTATGATCGCAAGGATGCGCAGGCGATTGGCCCGCTGGATTCGACGATCTGCGGCGGGCCGGATCTTTGGACTGACGGACAGAATGCCTAAGAAACGCGGTTATCATCACGGCAATCTGCGTCAGGCCCTGGTCGATTCCGCGCTGGTGCTGATCGAAGCCAAAGGCCCGACCGGGTTCACCCTATCGGAGGCTGCAAAACAGGCGGGCGTCACCCCTGCTGCGGTCTATCGACATTTTTCCGGGCGCGAGGATCTGATCGCCGAGGCCGCGCGGCAAGGCTATGAAATCTTTGCCGATGTGATGGAATATGCCTATCAAAGCGGCCAGCCCTCGGCCCTGGCGGCGTTCGAGGCCACGGGCCGCGCCTATCTGGCCTTTGCCCGCCGCCATCCGGGCCATTACATCGCCATGTTCGAAAGCGGGATCAGCGTGAACCATTCACCCGAACTGGCGTCTGTGTCGGCCCGCGCGCGTGGGGTGCTGGAAAAGGCGGCGGAAGAGCTGTCCCAGCATATCCCACCGGAAAAACGCCCGCCTGCGGCCATGTTCTCGGCCCATATCTGGGCGCTGAGCCATGGGGTCGTGGAACTATTCGCGCGCAATTCCCCAGGCACACAATCCCCCTTTCCGCCCGAAGATCTACTGGAAAGCGGAATCGGGGTGTATCTGCGTGGACTTGGATTGCTTGATAGTGATAGGTAATCTTAACAAGATTAAATGAGATTCCGATGCAAGACACAATCCTTCTCATCACGAAAGACGCTCCGACATCGGATCGCCGTAAAGCTGGCCTTTTCCCAGTCGCCATACGGCACCACCTTGAGCTAAATGCCAATATAATGCTTTTCTCAATTACAGGAGGTCTTGGCTGCGATGCCCCTACCCTGGACAGGCTCGATGGGCTGAATTATCTCAACACCTCAATTAAAAAACCCGCAAAATGGGTGGAAAATACAAAACTATCCGAATGGAAAATCACTAGACAATTAATACGCCTTAGCAAAGCTAATGGCGTCACAGCCGTCTGCGGCCTGCAAAGTGCGCCACAAAGCGGAATACTCGCACGGAAAATAGGCAAAGGCCTGAAAAAGCCCTATGCATCCTGGGAACATCTAACGACATATAGCCGCGCCGACCTCGACCTCAATACAAAAGAATTAAAATATTATTTTTCAAATACTTGCGCGGTAGCCGCAGTTTCCGAGCAAACACTCAACGACATCGAAGACCGCTTGGAGCTAAAGCTAGAAAACCGTCACTTTATACCAAACCCAGTACCGGACGATTTTGAAAAATCACCCCCTCCCCATTCAAATAAATTCCAGCATTTAAAAGGGGACAAATTTGCATTCGGCGCCTGGACCAACTGGAGGTCGATAAAGAGACTGGATCTGCTGCTTGACGCGTTTGGAAACGTCGCGCAGGCAAGCTCAAATTCAGTCCTTTTCATCGCGGGCCCCATTCCAGAAAAAAGCAAGTCGATGATAAACCAGCTGCCATTCGCTGATAGAATCCACCTGCTTGGCAATGTATCACGCGAGGATATTCGCCATTTAGCCCACGCAGTTGATTGCTGCTGCCTCACGAGCGACTTTGAAACCTTCGGCTTACCTGTTGTAGAGGCCCTTGCTGCAGGACGCCCTGTCGTCAGTACTGATACTAATGGCCCAAAGGAAATTATCACTGAAAAGAAACTGGGATATATCACCCCCCGCAACAACAGCGTCTCCTTCGCAAATGCGATGAAGGCTGTGATGCAATCCCCCCAGAACCATCCAGCAGAGCAATTGAGGCAGGCCGCAATTGAACGATACGGCGAACAGGCTCAAATACAGCGTTGGCGCCGTTTCTATCAATCAATGGGTTTGAATCCATGAATATATCACAACACCCTGCGGCCCTGCGCCACTTCGGCACACAGCCTGAGATCATTGTCGTAATAAGATTCGATCAATTCGCGAATTTCGCCTGACACATGGGGCTTACTGCCGCCTGACGCCTTTAGTCTTTCCCCGCGGGAAGATGCAGATGTTTGCGTGATCTCATCAAGCCACTGAAATACGCCCTCTAAGCCGCGTTCAAAAGAAAACAGACGATCACCCGATGCAAGAAAATCAATTTGTGGGCGCATGTGATTGTCGCGGTGATTTGGGTTTTTCCGTGTTTCTTCAAAACACAATGGCACCCATTCAGAAAAGGTAAGAGACCGCTTTACGCCGTCCACCTTTATCCTGCGCACAACCTCCTTTTCCCGGAAACGCGCAATTTTTTGCAAAGGTTTCAAGGGATCAGACCGCCAAAGAAATTCACTCACCAAACGAGAAACAGGGTCACGTAAAACGGCAAAAGAACAATCAAAATCTGGGAGATCCGGCAACCCCGCGATCACATCACGACTGAGATGCTGTTGATGCACCCCGCCAATTTTTGGCTCTCCAAAAAGCGAAACCTGTCCCTTTTGTCGCAGATATGCCTCGACGCTGGACCCTCCGGTTTTGGGGATATGGGCAAAGAAAATAACGGCATTCGGCGAAGAGCAAATCGGCATAGATCAACCGAAAACACGTGACAACAACGACCGCTTACGAGAGCCTGCGCCTTGGGCTGCGGAGTTGAACTTTTTAAAATGAAGAATTTTGGGGACCGCTTCGGATTTATCCCATACTTTCAAATATTTAGCATATCGGATGTTATATTCTGGCGTCAGGATGAAAATGCGTAAATCGCTGAGCCAAACGAGCTCGCGCAGCGTCACCTGATCCTTGGCAAATCCCGCCTCAGAGAAAGAGGCAGACCAATCCGCCAGCAATTTCATGACACCCGCGTTTTTCCTAAAAAGCAAAACCCCACCGTTCAACTGTGGGAAGGCATCGGGAATTTCATGCCGCCATACCGCATTTGTCTGGCTTCTATTCCGTGCATGAGCGTGAGCAGCCGCAAAATCAAATCTTTTGAGGATATCGAACATACTGGACAGATCCGCCACCACACGAATATCGCTGTCCAGATACAGTGTCTCTTCGAACCGGCTTAGCGGCAGGCAATCCACTTTTGAACGTCGGTGCGGATTGTCAATTTTATGCAGCTGATCAAAAACGCCCTGCGGCACGATGTCTGGCAAATCCGTAAAAAGGTCGATTTCCAAACCTGGACACATCTCACGAACGCTGCGTGCAGCATCACACGCATCAAGCGTATAGGTTTCACCTGCTGTGATGAAAACAACTCCACGCGTCATTTTGGCCTCCAGTGACTGCTACCGACACATCCTATACCAATGTCACCCGGTAAAAAAGAAACAAGGCCGCAAAATGCGGCCTTGTCCAATAAAAATATGAAAGCGTATCAGCGTTTCGAGAACTGGAACGAACGGCGGGCTTTGCGCTTACCGAACTTCTTACGTTCAACAACACGGCTATCGCGGGTCAGGAAGCCAGCAGCTTTCAGAGCACCACGCAGCGAGGGATCGTACAGCTGCAGCGCCTTGGAGATGCCGTGCTTGACCGCGCCGGCCTGACCGGACAGGCCACCGCCTTTGACGGTTGCGTAGACGTCGAACTGATCTTCGACACCGGCGATGCCGAAGGGCTGACGCACGATCAGCTGCAGAACCGGACGTGCAAAATACACGTTCATTTCCTTGCCGTTCACGACAATCTTGCCGGAGCCCGGCTTGATCCAGACGCGGGCAACGGCGTCTTTACGCTTGCCGGTCGCGTAGGAGCGGCCCAGCTCGTCGCGGACGGGCTCGCGCGGGGCGGCCATTTCCAGCTCGACGGTTTCGACACCAGCGGCGGTGCCCAGCTCTTCCAGAGAATTGATCTGATCAGCCATGATTACACCCGGGTGTTTTTCTTGTTCATCGACTTAACGTCCAGGACTTCCGGCGACTGTGCCTCATGCGGGTGCTCGGCACCGGCATAGACGCGCAGGTTGGTCATCTGGACACGGGCCAGGCGGTTGCCCGGCAGCATACGCTTGACGGCCTGAATGACGACACGCTCGGGGTGCTTGCCTTCCAGGATCTGTTGTTTGGTGCGGGACTTGATGCCACCGGGGTGACCGGTGTGCCAGTAGAAATGTTCGTCACGCTTGTTGCCGGTCATCTGGACCTTGTCAGCGTTGATGACGATCACGTTGTCACCGCAATCCATGTTGGGGGTGAAGGACGGCTTGTGCTTGCCGCGCAGACGCATGGCGATGATCGAGGCAAGACGACCCAGGACAACGCCCTCAGCGTCGACCACGATCCACTTCTTCTCGATATCTGCCGGAGTCGCAGAGAAGGTTTTCATTTTCATATCCGTTCGATTGAGAGGGGCCGCAGCGCGAAACGCGCGACCTCAAATCCGATGGCGGGGTTATAAACCTACAGAAAACACAGTCAACGGCATAAATATCACAATAACTTAATTATTTCAATATCTTACAATTATGGTATCAATTTACCCCACTTTCAGGGGCCCATTTTCCCACTGCGACCGAGTCAGGCACCAGGATTGCCAGACCCCATGTTTGCCCGCCATGACCAAAGGCCCCTCCTCGACAAAGGCGGCCCCGATCTTGGCCGTGGCCCGCTGCGAGCGCAGATTGCTGGGATCAATATGAAGCCAGACCTGATCGACCTGTTCAAAGGCCCAGCTCAGCATCAGCTGTTTCATTTCCGCATTCGCCGCACCGCCCCAAAGGGCGCGCACCAGAAACGTATAGCCGATGGCGATCTGGTCTGGCGCCTGGGGTGGCTGGTAAAACCGGGAGCAGCCAACAGCCACCCCTGCATGATTCCGCGCAATCAGAGTGCCGCCCGCAGACAGAAGCGTGTCGAAATACGGGGCAAAGACCTCGGGCAAGTGGCGCGTCTTGGCCGGGTGCCCCGCCCAGATCTGCGGATCAGAAGCAGCGGCGCGCAACCCTGCGCGGTCTGCCTCTTGTAAGGGGGTCAGCGTCAGGGTCGGGCCCTGCAGTTGGTCAGGATAACGAAACATGGGATTTCCAATTCTACAGCGTAACAAGAGCGGTCAGACCGCGATACCTTCGGGTGGGCTGTCCAGCAGAGCGCGCAGGCGCGCCATGGCGGCCTCGAAACTGGGCAGGCTGACCTGCGCATTGATCGCAAGCCGCACCGCATGAGGGGCAAAGCCATCACGGGGTACAAATTCCTCTGCCGCGCGCAATTGTACCCCTTCGGCCTCGGCCGCCTGAACAAAGGCGCTGGCCCGCCAGCCCTCGGGCAGTCGCAGCCACAGGAACGGCACCTCTTCGTGCCAGGTCAGATCAAACCCCCCCAGCGCATTGACCGCCGCGCGCACATAGCGCGCCATTTCCGCGCGCACCGCATCCATGATCGTGAAGCATTCCGGGCGCGCCATCAATTCCTCGATCATCACGGCAAGCGGTTGGGCCAGACCAAAAAATCCGTATTCCGCCGCCCGGCGCAACGCCAGCGCATGGCGTTTGGGCGCAACGGCAAAGCCCACGCGCAGGGCCGGTGTCAGCACCTTGGAAAAGGACGACACATGCCACCCCAGATCCGGCAGCAATTCCCGGTAGGTCTGCCCAGTCGTATTGCCCAGCCGATAGCAATCATCCTCCAGAACATGCAGCCCGCGCGCCTGCGCCACCGCGGCGATCTCGCGCCTGCGGGCGTCACTTGTCACAATCCCGGTGGGATTGTGCACCTCGGGACTGGTACAAAGGATCTGTGCCCCGTGTTTTTCGGTGATCTTGTCCAGCGCCTCGGGGATGATTCCCCCACAATCCATCGGAACAGACACAATTTCCGCCCGCATCAAATGGGCCGCACGGCGAAATCCGGGGTAAGACAGTTCCTCGACCAGCACCACAGGGCGCGCGCCCCGCAGCACGGTCTGCAGGATCAGCATGACCCCGTTCTGACTGCCATGGGTCAGCACCGCATCCTCTTCGCTGACCGGGCCCAGCCGTGTGCCTGACAGCCAGCGCAGCGCGGCCTTGCGCGCCGGGGCAAACCCCTTGCGATTGGGATAGTTCAACAGCTCTTTGGCAGGGCGATCCCCCATCTGGGCAAAGATGTCCCGGATCATGTCAACCTGCCCGCAATCGGGCAGTTTTGGGGCGAAAAGGCTAACAAGATCGGTATCTTCTGCAACATGGTGCCGCGCCCATCGCATATCGCGATCATCCTCGACGCGGGGTTTGGGGGCAACAAACGTGCCGCGCCCCACCTCGGCGCGCAGCACCCCCTCATCGGTCAGGATTGTATAGGCGCGCGCCACCGTCCCCGGTGTGATCTGCAACTGCCAGGCCAGTTCCCGCACCGGAGGCAGCCTGTCACCCACGGCCAACACACCCTGTTCAATCGCCTGCCGCAATGCACCAGACACCGCACGATATTTGGGCCCTGCGGGCTGCGCCCCATAAAGATGTGAAATTGTATCCATCACAATGTTTGCCTCGACTTTTCATGTCGCAATATTGTACGCAACATATACCGAACAAACCAACTTTGTGTCAATACAATTACAGGAGCTTCCCCATGACACATATCGCAACGCGTGACGCATTGTCCTATCTCGAAACGGCCAACCCGCTTCCGCTGGTGGCCACATTTGCCCTGCGTGTTGCGGTCACCTCTGCAAAATGGTCGCAGCGCCGCCGAACCCGCCGCGCGCTGGCACAGCTGGATGACCATCTGCTGAGGGACGTGGGGCTGGAACGGGGTGTCGCCCTTCGGGAGGCACGCCGGAAGTTCTGGCAAGGGTGATCCCTGCTTCTTGCCAGACCTCTTCTGACTGGGCGCGGCCTGTCCGCGCCCCTTTTTGTTATGCGCAAGTATATTTCTGCGCCGATCTATTTTCGCTCGTTTTATTTCCACTGGCACAGCCTGTTCACCACGCCTGAAAACTTTCTTCTGCATGTGCAAAGAAACCCCTTGATCGACTCGCGCATGGGCCTTAGGTGCGCCCTCACTTTCGGGACCGATCCCAACCTGATGTCTTTCGGGGGGCGCTAAGGGACCGACTGGAACGAACTGCTGGTAACGAAGGGGAGTGTCATGAGCGACGCCAACCTCTTCCAACTGGGGTACGGTCTGGAGACAGGCGCCCAAGAGGAAGACAACAAGGGGGTTTCCCCCGCCAATGATCCTATTTGCCCGACACATGTCGCCGATCGCGGCCTGTCCGAGGCAGCCTTGCAACATGTACCCGAAGTGCTGGACGATGATCGCCACGATCATTTCATCCGCGAAGGCGACAGCATCTATGCAGGCAATCATGTCATCATCGAAGTGGTGAACGGCCATGGTCTGGATGATGAAAACCGCATCCAGGCCGCGTTTCGCAAGATCATCGAGGTCTGCGGCGCAACCCTGCTGCATATCCACACGCATAAGTTCAGCCCCCAGGGCGTGAGCGGCGTGGCCGTGCTCAGCGAAAGCCATATCTCGGTCCATACTTGGCCGGAAATCGGCTATGGCGCGTTTGACGTGTTCATGTGCGGCGATGCTAAACCCTGGCTGGCGGTCGATGTACTGAAAGAGGCCTTTGGCACACAGGATGTGCGTACCAAATCCCTGCGCCGCGGCGAAGGCCTGATCACCGCAGAGGTGGCCGCATGAGCACCTCCGAGTGGGTCCGCGAACCCCTGCACCCCGATTATGGCCAAAGCCTGAAGGTCGAAGAGGTGCTCTATGACAGCAACACCGACCATCAGCGCCTGCGCGTCATTCGCAATGACCGGTTCGGCCGCATCCTGACGCTGGATGACGTGGTGCAAACCACCGAGGGCGACAATTTCATCTATCACGAGATGCTGACCCATGTGCCGATCCTGGCCCATGGCGCGGCGGAACGCGTGCTGATCATCGGCGGCGGTGATGGCGGCATGGCGCGCGAAGTGCTGAAACATGCCAGCGTCAAACATGTCACCATGGTCGAAATCGACGCGGGCGTGGTGGAATTTTCCAAGGGATTCCTGCCCGAACTGTCCCAAGGGGCCTTTGACGATCCGCGCCTGAACCTGGTGATCAATGACGGCGCGCTCTTTATGAAAGAGACCGCCGACAAGTTCGACGTGATCATCGTCGACAGCACGGATCCGATCGGCCCCGGCGAAGTCCTGTTCACCGACACGTTCTACGGCCACGCCAAACGCGCCCTGACCGAAGGCGGCATTCTGGTCACCCAGAACGGCGTGCCCTTCATGCAGGGGGATGAGCTGACCAACACGATGCGGGCCTTTCAGGCGCTGTTCGCGGATGCGACCTGCTATATGGCGACGATCCCGACCTATGCGGGCGGCCCCATGGCCTTTGGCTGGGGCACCGATGGCGATGCCCGCCACGTCACAGTCGAAGAGCTGCAAACCCGCTTTGCCGCCGCCAAATTGACCCCGGATTACTACACCCCCGAGGTACATAAAGGCGCCTTTGCTCTGCCGGGCTATGTTCTGAAACTGATGCCCTGAACGGCTGCGCCGTTATTTGAGTATTTAGACCAAGAAGAAACAGGGCCGCCGCTCTTCGTTTCTTCTTGGGTCAAATACCTCCGGGGGTGAATGGCCAAAGGCCAGAGGGGGCAGCGCCCCCTTTTTATCATTTTGGCGGGATCGAATAGGTCAGCGAGGCATGGGCGACCGGATCGCGGGATCCTTCGCTGTATAACAGCACGTCGGTCACGCTCAGCGCCTTGCCCATTTTCAGCACCCGCGCCTCGGCCAGCACATCTTTGCCCGCCTCCGGTTTGCGCATGAAGTCGATGCTGCAATGGGTGGTCACGGCCAGCGCCTCGCGGCCAATCCGGCTCATGGTTGCGACATAGGCTGCGACATCGGCAAGCGAGAACATGGCCGGCCCCGACACGGTGCCTCCGGGGCGCAGGTGGCGATCATTGGTATAGAGACGCATCACCAGCACCTCTTCGTCCAGACGGTCGATCCCGAACATGCCGTCCACCTGCGGGAACACCTCTGACAGGAACCCCATCATTTCCTCTGCACCGATCACGATTTGCATGCTTTCCTCCCTGATGCCGCCTCGCTAGGCTGGCCCCGCATCACGAGGAGGGCAAGATGGGAATTCTGGAACGTCACGACAAAGATGGCATCGCGCATCTGCATATGAACGCGCCGGAGCGCTTGAACGCCCTGTCCGAGGAAATGCTGGCCGCGCTGCAGGACCAGATTGATGCCCTGTCGCAGGATCGAGACACACGGGTTGTGATTCTGTCCGGCGCGGGCAAGGCGTTCTGCGCGGGGCATGATCTGAAACAGATGCAGGCCGGGCGGCAGTCCGAGGACAAGGGCGCGGCCTATTTCCGGGATCTGTTTGCCCGCTGCGCCGGGGTCATGACCGGGCTGACCCGCCTGCCCCAGCCGGTGATCGCGCAGGTGCATGGCATCGCCACGGCGGCGGGCTGTCAGATGGTGGCCAGCTGTGACATGGCCGTGGCCGCCGAGGGCACGCGCTTTGGCGTGAACGGGGTGAATATCGGCCTGTTCTGCTCCACCCCGATGGTGGCCCTGTCGCGCAACATCCCGCGCAAGAAAGCCTTTGAGATGCTGACCACAGGCGGCTTTATCGGCACGAATGAGGCCGAGGCCATGGGCCTGATCAACCGCGCCGTCCCCCATGACGATCTGGACAGCGCCACCCGCGAGCTGGCCCGAACCGTGGCCGGCAAACTGGGGGCTGCGGTGAAAATCGGCAAAGAAGCGTTTTACGAACAGATCACAATGGGTCTGGACGAGGCCTATGCCTATACCGGAGAGGTCATGGCCCAGAACATGCTATGGCGCGACACCGAAGAAGGCATCACGGCGTTTCTGGAAAAGCGGAAGCCGGATTGGGGGTGATTGGCGGGGTCCTGAAGCGGGATGTGAGGGTTGCGTATAGTGGCGTTGTGAAAAATGACCTTTGCTGCGACCACTCCTTACCGTCCAATATGCGGACGAAGCGGGTTTTCGCTGCAGCAGTTCTAAAGTCTGGCTTCGGGGGCGGCAACGTAGACGACCTAGATCTCCTTGATCAGCCCTCGCAAATCAAAGCCAAATGGTCATTTGAATGAGCGCCCCCATACCAAGGATGTGGGCGCAGTCTTAACAGTCGGCTCAAACCTCGACGAGCCCTCCCTGTTCAGTCGGCCCTATGTTGCCGCGCCACTCGACACCACGGCCTTCGTGCATTGATTTGAATGTAAACCGATATCGATCATTTGGTTGACCTGAAGACTTCGGTGAAATCAGGTCGCACGCCAATATTTCACCGCCAAACTCGCTTGGTGTGTTTTGGGCTTGGTGCATATAGAGCATCGCGCCCACGATTGTCTCTGGTGTCCAGCCATTTTTCACCCAAGCATCGCTTGTGAAGAGCATCCGCTTGTTATCCAACAATTCAACGCCTTCGCGACCGCGTTTGCCACCGGTTCGAGCTCGGCAAATTACATGTAGTGCTTTTCCCATTTAGATTCTCCTTTCAATTACTTTCAGGGGTGGAATTAGACCTGCGGGCGATGATCTGACCTGTTGCCAAACTCGGTTTTTCTTGGGTCAAATGGCAGCTCGGAAACATCGATATAGCCCACCGGGTTCTTAGACTTTCGCGTCCAAATGTCTTGGTACTCAACCAATGCCGCCTCTCCAAAATGCACATCAAACCTTCGATTTCCGGCCTTCATGATCCCCCCCAATTCGGCCACCAATACAGCTTTTCCGGTTCCCAGTTGGCAGATCACGACATAGTCACATGCAATTGCCCGCGTGGCCTTCAAGGACCAGCTGCCACTGTACCCCTGTTTGAGCAAATGCTTTGGATCATCGCTGGTGTTGAGCATCAAAACTTCCATTCTGCGTCTCCTTATTTCCACCTCCGCCATACTTAGTAACTAGTATACTATTTTCAAGTTGTTTGAATGACAAATTTCAGATCATTCACTAGAGCGTTATATCCAAGGCTTGGCTCCTCACATTGGATCGCTTTGAAGAATTCTGCATTTCGGGCTCGTTCCATCCCTTCGCCTTAGAATCTGTTCACCCCGCTTATCACACCGACACCTGCCACCAGCTCAACTGCCCCCCTTGCCACCTCCCCCCCCCTTCTCTACATCCGCCCCATGACACAGGATCTTCATATCGTTGGGGGCGGCATGGCTGGCTCCGAGGCGGCCTGGCAGGCGGCCAATGCGGGCATCAAAGTTGTGCTGCATGAAATGCGTCCAAAGGTGGAAACCTTTGCTCATCAGACCGGCGATCTGGGGGAAATGGTGTGTTCCAACTCTTTCCGCTCTGACGACAGCGAACAGAATGCTGTGGGGCTGTTGCATTGGGAAATGTTGCAGGCGAACGGGTTGATCATGTCCACCGCCTATGATCATCGTCTGCCTGCGGGCGGTGCGCTGGCCGTGGACCGCGAGGCGTTTTCCCAGGCCATCACCCAGCGCCTGACCAGTCACCCGAATATCAGCCTCTCGCTCGAAGAGGTGACTGAGCTGCCCGATCAGGGCCAGTGGATTTTTGCCACCGGGCCGCTGACTTCCCCCGCGCTTGGCAAGGCCATTCAGGACATCACCGGCAGCGACCGGCTGGCCTTTTTCGATGCCATCGCGCCGATTGTCTATGCAGACAGCATCGACATGGATCTGGCCTGGCGTCAGTCGCGCTATGACAAGGGTGAGAGCGAGGAAGAGCAGAAAGCCTATATCAACTGCCCCATGACCAGGGACCAGTACGAGGCGTTTATCGACGCGCTGCTGGCGGCGGATAAGACCGAGTTCCACGAGGGCGAGACCGCGACCTATTTTGACGGCTGCCTGCCGATCGAAGTCATGGCCGAGCGTGGGCGCGAAACCCTGCGCCATGGCCCGATGAAGCCGGTCGGTCTGACCAACCCGCATGACCCGGAAACCAAGGCCTGGGCCGTGGTGCAGCTGCGCCGGGACAATGCGCTGGGGACGCTCTATAATATCGTCGGGTTCCAGACCAAGATGAAATACGGTGCACAAAGCGACGTGTTCCGCATGATTCCGGGCCTGCAAGAGGCCAGCTTTGCCCGGCTGGGCGGGATCCATCGCAACACCTTTCTGAATTCACCGACCCTGCTGGACACTCAGATGCGGCTGCGGGCGCGGCCCAATATCCGCTTTGCCGGTCAGGTGACGGGGGTTGAGGGCTATGTGGAAAGCGCCGCCATGGGGCTGTTGGCCGGGCGCATGGCCGCGGCCGAGATCACTGGCGCGCCCCTGCCCGACGTGCCGCAGGACAGCGCCCATGGTGCGCTGATCCATCACATCACCGGCGGGGCCGAGGCCAAGACCTTCCAGCCGATGAACGTGAATTTCGGCCTGTTCCGCCCGGTGGACGGGCTGAAAGGCGGGCGACGCGGGCGCAAGGATCGCTACAAAGCCTACACAGACCGCGCCAAGCAGGTCTGGGGCGACTGGCTGCGCGCGCAAACAGGCGCTTGACCGGGGCAGGTGCGGCGCGCCAGTCTGATCCCATGAGCGACCCTGATAAGAAAGCCGACGGGCTGGACACGCCTAACCTCTGGACCACGCGCCCGGTCGAAGAAACGCGCAGGCTCTATACCGACTGGGCGGCCAGTTACGATGCCGAGTTGACCGCCCATGGCTATCAAAGCCCGCGCCGCATCGCGCAGGCTCTGGCCCCGCTGCTGCCAATGCGCGCCGCCCCGGTGCTGGATTTCGGCTGTGGCACGGGCATGTCCGGGCTGGCTCTGCGGGCCGAGGGCATTGCCCCCCTGCATGGCACGGACATCACCCCCGCTATGCTGGAACAGGCAAAGGCCAAAGGCATCTATGACGCGCTGTTCCCCGGCTCCCCCGGCGCAGTGCAGGCCACACCCGGTCAATACCGCGCCATTGTCGCCGCCGGGGTGATCAGCCTTGGCGCTGCGCCGCCCGACACTATGGACATCCTGATCAATGCGCTGGGGGCCGGCGATCTGCTGGCCATGTCCTTCAACGACCCCACCCTTGCAGCAGGCAGCTATGAGGCTCAGCTGCAGACCCATCTACAGGCCGGACGCGCCGAGGTAATCTTTCGCGAACATGGCCCGCATCTGGAGGCCGAGAATATGGGATCTGACGTGCTGGTGGTGCGCCGCCTGTGATCACCCGCTTTGCCCCCTCGCCCACGGGCCCGCTGCATCTGGGCCACGCCTATTCGGCACTGCTGGCCTATGACATGGCCCGCGCGGTCGGTGGGCAATTCCTGCTGCGCATCGACGATCTGGACCAATCCCGCGCGCGTCCCCATTGGGAAGACCAGATTTATGAGGATCTGAGCTGGCTAGGCATCACCTGGGACGGCCCTGTGCGCCGCCAATCCGATCATTTCGACGACTACCGCGCGGTGATTGATCAACTGGCGCAAAGCGGCGCGGTCTATCCCTGCCGCTGCAAGCGCCGCGATATCGAGGCCGCCGCCGACGCGCCGCAAGAGGGCGTACCCCGCTTTGGCCCCGACGGTCTGATCTATCCCGGCACCTGTCGCGGGCGCAGATGGCAGGAACGCCTGCCCAGCGACGCGCTGCGCTTTGATCTGGGCAAGGCCACAGCGCAGGGCACCCCCAGCTTTGTCGAAACCGGCCCGGACCATGCCGGATCACATAAGGTTACGCGCGACTTCATGACAACCCACGTGGGCGACCCTGTCATTGCCCGCCCCGGCATGGCCGCCTCTTATCACCTTGCCGTCATCCTTGATGATCATGCAACAGGCGTGACCCATGTGATCCGCGGCGCCGACCTGTTTGAGGCAACCTATATCCAGCGTTTCCTGCTGGCAGAACTGTCCCTGCCCGCGCCCATCTATCACCACCACCGCCTGATCCGCGATGATCAGGGAAAACGCCTGGCCAAACGCGACGACGCCCGCGCCATTGCCAAATACCGCGAAGACGGGCTGTCACCGCAAGATATTCGCACCATGGTCGGCCTAACGATCGCATAGATCGGACGCCGCGCACCCAATGCAGGCGCGGCCCCCTCGCGCAAAAGCCCCGCTGAGGTATTTCAGAGGAAGACGCACAGAGCGATTTGGGCTTCTTTGCTTTAAAAATACCCTGGGGATGAATTGGCCGAAGGCCAAGAAGGGGCAACGCCCCTTACTGTTCTGCCTTATAAGCCTTGGCCAGTTTCAGGGGCTGCATCAGCTCCTTTTCCTCGCCATCCATCACCGAGGTGTAAAAACAACTGCGCCGGTTGGTATGACAGGCCGGGCCTTCCTGACGCACCACAGCCAGCAGGCAGTCGCGGTCGCAGTCCACCCGCAGATCCACCAGTTCCTGCGTATGGCCGGAACTTTCCCCCTTGATCCAAAAGCTCTGGCGCGAGCGCGACCAATAGGTCACGCGGCGGGTCTGTAAAGTGCGCTCTACCGCTTCCTGGTTCATCCAGGCCACCATCAACACCTCATCCGTACCCTCAGCCTGGGCGATACAGGGGATCAGCCCCTTTGCGTCATAGACCAAGGTCGAAGCGTCGAACGTCATGGCTGGATCCTTCCTGAAAAAACCGATTTGATTGTCTGCGCGCAGCGCCTATCTATGGCGGACCAAAGCAAAGGGAAAGCGGTCATGGCCGAAACCGATCTGATCAAGCTGTATTCCGGGCGCATTCTGGAACTGGCCGCTGACATTCCGAACAATACCCGGCTGCCGGCGCCACAGGCCAGCGTCAAGAAACGCTCGCCCCTATGCGGGTCAACCGTGACCGTGGATCTGGCAGTGGAAAATGGCGTGGTCAGCGCCTTTGGTCAGGATGTCAAAGCCTGCGCGCTGGGACAGGCCGCCGCGTCCATTGTGGGCGGCGCGATTATCGGATGCTCTGCCCCGCAAATCCGCGCGGGCCGCGATGGGCTGCGGGCGCTTCTGCGCGAGGACGGCCCCACACCCCCGGCCCCGTTTGAGGGGTTCGAAGTGCTGCGCCCCGCCAGCGCCTATAAAAACCGCCATGCCTCGATCCTGCTGGCGATCGAGGCCGCCTGCGAGGCGCTGGACCAGCTAGAGACCGCCGACAGCGCCTGAAATAAGGCGTTTCGCGCTTAATCATCTGTTGGGGTCTAGGTGTTAGGCTGCTGCGGTCTGATCATCCGGGGCCTGATATGCAGCATGACACATCTCTGAAACACGTCGATCATAACGACCCTCTTGCCGCGCTGACTCGCGATGCCACCGGGCTGGGGCGGGAAACCGTGGATATCGGCGGGTTTCTTCAGGATCTCGACGCGCGCTGTCAGCAGCAAAGCGCGGATCTCCAGCATATCCAACAAAATACCGAGGAACTGTCCCAGGCCAGTGCCCGAATGCGCGATGCGGTGGCCGACATTGCCCAATGCGCGGATCACGCGCTGGACCGTGTGCGGGCCTCTACCGGGTTCATTGCCGATTCCGGGCTGGAATCACAGGGACTGGCCAGTTGGGTGCACAAAGTCCACGCCCAGGGCCCCGAGGTCGAAGAGATGCTGCGCGCCGTCCAGCAATCCAACTCTCAGATTTCGGATATTTCCTGGCAGGTCAAACTGTTGGCAGTGAATGCCAAAATCGAAGCGGCCCGCGCCGGACAGGCCGGGAAAGGGTTTTCCATCGTTGCGGACGCGGTCAACGAACTCAGCCAGAAGACATCCGGCGCAGCCGACCGCATTTCGGCCACCGTGAAACAGCTGGCAGAATGGATGCAGGCGCTGCACCAGGGCGCAGACGCCAACGCACGCAGTGCCGAAACGGTTCTGAACAACAGCGCCCGCACCGATGAGGCCCTGAAAGATATAGAACAACGCGTCGCCAACCTGGGCCAAAACGCCCATGACCTCAGCCAGGCCTCGACCCGCGCGCAAACCGCGGTCGAGGCCGTGGCCCCTGCCATCGGCACGTTAACGCGCTCTGTCAATGATGTTGCTGCCGGTGTCGACGAGGCACATCAGCGATGCGACAAACTCGTCGATACATCCGAGGCGATTTTACAAAACGCCGTCGCCCTGGGCGGCAGCGGCGAAGATGGGCGCATGATCACATGGGTTCAGGATCTGGCTGGACAGGTGATGCAGGCCTTTGAAACCGCGATCCAGGGCCGGGCGCTCACGCTGGAGCAGATGTTTGACACCCAATATCAGCCCGTACCGGGCAGCGCACCGGAACAGGTGACGACCGCGTTTACCACCCTGACAGACGCGATTTTGCCCCCGATTCAGGAACCGGTTCTGGACATGGACCCTCGGATCGTGTTCTGCGCAGCGGTGGATCGCAACGGCTATCTGCCCACGCATAATCTGAAATTCTCGCAGCCGCTCAGCGATGATCCGGTTTGGAACGCGGGAAACTGCCGCAATCGTCGGATTTTCGACGACCGGGTGGGCCTGAAATCCGGGCGCAATCAAAAACCTTTCCTGCTGCAGGTCTATCGTCGGGATATGGGCGGCGGCACATTCGTTATGATGAAAGACCTCTCTGCCCCGATCACGGTACAGGGCCGCCATTGGGGCGGATTGCGTCTGGCCTATAAATTCTGAACACAAAATGCGGATAGAAAAAACCGCCGCACTCGGGACATGAGGCGGCGGCAAGTGACGCGTTCACAGGAACCAGTGGATCAAACCAGCCTCAGGCAGAGGGACCGGTGGGGATAAATGCGCCCTGTCGGGACAGGAAGACAGGACAACAGATCCGGGTTTGAAAACGCAGGCAGAAATCATGTTCGGGGCAAGCCCCCGACAAAAGGCTTAGAACGGTCCGGGCAGGTGTAGAACCCCGAACAAAATGATCGAAAGCGCAACCATGCCAAGCGCATCCTGCCAAAGACCTGAATCTCTGCGTGTCAGGACGGTCTGAACGGATCTGATCATTTTTGCTCTCCCTTACCTCAATTTGTTGCTTATTTGTTCTCACACCATTAACCGCATGTAAAGAACTTTATGAGAACATTTGAGAACAAATTGGAAAACGCCTCTCGCACAGGCTTCCCTTTTTCCAATTGGGTCTTGCCGGTCTTCCCCCCGGTATGGCTCCAAATGTGGCGATGCCAGACTTCCCCCTGCGCATCCCTGAACGCGCGCGCCCCTTCCCCGGCGCGCGCGTTTTCTTTTGCGGCACAGTCGTGTCCCGCGATACATCGCGGCCAACCAATAAAAACGTACGTTATCAGATGGTTGATATGATCAACCCACGCCGATCAACCGGATGGCCTCGTCCTGCCGCATCAACCACAACAATGTTCGGGCTGCCTGGCCTCGAGGGCTGCTTAGATCTGGGTCTTTTTCCAACAGCGTACGGGCGTCGCTCTGCGCCACTGCCATCAAACCGCTCTGCCGTTCCAGATCCGCGATTCGGAACTTGGGCAGACCCGATTGTGCCGTACCGATCAGATCCCCGGCACCGCGCATTTCCAGATCTACTTCGGAAATCCGAAACCCGTCTTCGGTCTCGCGCAGCGTGGTCAAGCGCCGCCGCCCCGTTTCAGACAGGGGCGATTGGTACATCAACAGGCAGGTCGACTGCGCCTCGCCCCGCCCCACCCGGCCCCGCAGCTGATGCAGCTGCGCCAGGCCAAAGCTCTCTGCCCGCTCGATCACCATGATAGAGGCGTTAGGCACGTTCACGCCGACCTCGATCACGGTCGTTGCCACCAAAACTCCTGTTTCGCCAGCAACAAACCGGGCCATGGCGGCGTCTTTTTCCTCTGGCGGCATCTGCCCATGCACCAGCCCAACGGCCCCATCCCCCAGCGCCGCGCGCAAAAATTTAAACCGGGCCTCGGCGGAGACCAGATCAGAAACCTCTGAATCCTCGACCAATGGGCAGACCCAATAGGCCTGACGCCCCTCGGAAATCGCGCGGCGCAAATGCGCAGTCACCTCTTCCAAGCGATCCGTTCCAACCAAAGCGGTTGTCACCGGTTTGCGCCCCGGCGGCTTTTCATCCAGCACAGAGACATCCAAATCCCCATATTGCGCCAGCGCAAGCGACCGCGGAATCGGCGTCGCAGTCATGACGAGCGTATCCGCAAGGCGACCTTTGCGGCCCAGTTCTAGCCGCTGGCGCACCCCAAACCGGTGCTGTTCATCCACAATCGCCAACCGCAGATCCGCAAATTGCACGTCCTTTTGGAACACAGCATGAGTACCCACCAAAATCTGGATCGCCCCGGATTGCAGCGCCTGCAATTTGGCGGCGCGCTCTGCTGTTTTGTCCCGACCTGTCAAGATTTCGACCACGACACCGGCGCTTTCAGCCAAAGGCTGCAGGCTTTCCAAATGTTGTCGCGCCAGGATTTCCGTCGGCGCCATCATAACGCCCTGCCCCCCCGATTCGACCGCAATAAGCAGCGCCATAAAAGCGACCAGCGTTTTTCCCGCCCCGACATCCCCCTGCAGCAGGCGGTTCATACGTTGAGGCCGGGCCATGTCCGCGGCGATTTCTTCCATCGCGCGATGCTGAGCGTTGGTCGGACGGTAAGGCAACGCCTTCAGAACCCGCGCGCGCAGCTGCCCACTGCCCTGGCTGCTTTGCCCCGCACCCGCCTGTCGATTGGCCCGCGCCAGCGCAAGAGTTAACTGATGCGCCAGCAATTCATCATAGGCCAGACGGCTGCGGGTCGGATCGGTTGGGGCCAGGGCAGACTGCCCGTTAGGCGCATGGGCCGCCCGCATCGCGTCTGCCCAACTGTCCCAGCCCTGCTCTACTTTCAACCCTGGGTCGATCCATTCCGCCAATTCGGGCACCCTAGTCAACGCATCGGCCTGCGCCTTGGCCATGGTTTTTTGCGTGATGCCCGCTGTCAGTGGATAGACCGGCTCAAATTCAGGCAAGCTGTCTATATCCGCCTCGCTCAGCACGTGATCGGGATGAACCATCTGCGCAATTCCGTCGAACAATTCGACCCGGCCCGACACGATGCGCACGGCTCCCTCTGGCAGGATGCGCTGCAAATAATCGCCCCGCGCATGAAAGAACACCAGTTGCAGACGTGTCGAGGCATCATCGACCTCGATCCGATACGGCCCACCTTTTTTGCGCGATGGGATATGGTTGGCCACAGTCACGCGCAGCGTCACAATACCGGGCAGCTCGGCCCCCTGCACACTGCTGCGCAACCGCCGGTCCACAACCGAATATGGCAATGTAAACAATAGGTCACGCGGGGTTTCGATATCGACCTGTGCCAAAGACGCAGCCGATTTAGGGCCGATTCCCGCCAAACCTGTCACAGCAGAAAACAGCCCGAACAGGGATTCGGGGCGCCCTGTCATGGGGCGATCAACGCCAGCCAGGCGTCTTCATCCAGAACGGTCAGGCCGAGCTCTCGGGCCTTTTTTTCCTTGCTGCCCGCGCCCGGCCCCACAATCACGATATCGGTTTTTTTGGATACAGAGCCCGACACCTTGGCACCAAGTGTTTCGGCCCTGGCCTTCGCTTCAGACCTGCTCATTTTCTCAAGGGTTCCGGTGAAAACCACGGTTTTTCCAGCCACGGGGCTGTTCGCAGTGTCGATCTGTTCGGCATCCTGTGGCTGCAAGTGCTGCACCAGACGGTCGATGGAGGCGCGTTCGGCCTGCTGGTTCATCGCAGCAACCAGAGATTGCGCCATAACCTGTCCGACACCGTCAATGTCCAGAAGATCCTCCCACGCCTGCCCCTCTTGGGGGGCGGCCGCAACCATGGCATCTTCGAACGCGCGCCAGCTCCCGTAATGCCGTGCAAGCAGGTTTGAGGCGCTTTCGCCCACATGACGAATACCTAGGGCAAAAATCAGTTTGCCAAGCGGGATATGCCTGCGCTGCTCGATCGCCTCAAACAGCTTTTTGGCGGATTTGTCACCCCAGCCATCGCGATTTTTGAGCTTAGCCAGATTGGTCACATCGCGCGCCTGCAAAGTGAAAATATCGGCGGGTTCGCGGATGGGAAGCACCGGATCCGCGTAGAACATTTCGATCTGCTTGGCCCCCAGGCCATCAATGTCGAACGCGCCGCGACTGACAAAGTGCTTTAGTTTTTCAACGGCTTGTGCCGGACAGATCACACCGCCGGAACAGCGACGCACGGCATCGCCCTCTTCGCGGATGGCATCGGATCCACATTCAGGGCAAATTTTTGGGAACGCAAAAATTTGCGCGTCCTGCGGGCGTTTGGCCAGATCGAGATCCGCGATTTTGGGGATAACATCCCCGGCACGGTATACTTGGACCCAGTCCCCGACCCGAATGTCTTTGCCCTCGCGGATGGTGTCGCCCTTGGAATCACGCCCGGCGATATAATCTTCGTTGTGGAGCGTGGCGTTGGACACCACCACGCCGCCGACCGTCACAGGGTGCAGGCGCGCAACCGGAGAAAGCGCCCCGGTGCGGCCAACCTGAATGTCGATTCCCTCCAGCCGGGTCCAGGCGGTTTCTGCAGGAAACTTATGCGCAATGGCCCAACGCGGGGTGGTTGAGCGAAACCCCATGCGCGCCTGATAGGCCAGATCGTTCACTTTGTAGACGACGCCATCAATATCGTAGCCGAGGGTGGCGCGCTGTGCCTCAATATCCCGATATATGGCGATCAACTCCGCAGGGGTTTCGCACTTTTTTGTCAAAGGGTTGGTCTGAAACCCAAAACTCTGCAACCTCTGGATTGCACCGATTTGCGTATCTGCAAGCCGGGCGCTGAGTTCCCCCCAGGCATATGCAAAAAAGCGCAGGGGGCGCGCGCGAGTCACTTCGGCGTCCAATTGCCTTAGGCTACCGGCTGCCGCATTGCGCGGGTTTGCGAAGACCTTGCCACCGCGCGCGGAATGCCGCGCGTTCAGGGCCTCAAACTCCTCGTGGCTCATATAGACTTCGCCACGCACTTCCAGAATTTCGGGGGCGTTGATCAGGGTCTGGGGGATGTCGGAAATGGTTAAAGCATTCGCGGTGACGTTTTCGCCTTCGCTGCCATCTCCACGGGTGGCAGCCTGCACCAACTGCCCGTCTTCATATCGCAGCGACAGGGAAAGCCCGTCAATTTTGGGTTCTGCGGTAAATGCCAGGGGAGCGTCCTCAGACAGGCCGAGAAAACGCCGCGCGGATGTGTCAAAATCCTGCACATCCGCATCATCGAACGCATTGGATAAGGACATCATGCGTTGCGCATGTTGTACTTTGCCAAAGCCCTCAGCAACAGGCGCACCGATAGCAGTTAGCTGCGTTGCTGCTTTTTCAAATTTAGGAAATGCGTCTACTAGCGCCAGATAGCGGCGTTTAGCCCAATCATACTCCACATCTGAAATTGTTGGGTTATCTCGAGTATGATACTCTCTGTTGGCGGCCCATAGCAGCGTTTGAAGCTCGAAAAATTCTTCTCGAGCCTCATCTTCAGTCATATCGGCAATTTGCGTGGTCATGCCCTTTGCCCTCAGTGGCTAGTCTTTGATACCCAGAGATAGGCGTCAAAGCAGGGCAAGGTCCAGAGCTTAGCCGTTTGCAGCAAGCCGCTTTGGTTCATCCTGGCTGGGTTCGGGGTCGCGCAGCACATATCCACGGCCCCAGACCGTTTCGATGTAATTGTCATCGCCTGTTGCTTCGGACAGTTTCTTACGCAGTTTACAGATGAACACGTCGATGATTTTCAGCTCGGGTTCATCCATTCCGCCATAGAGATGGTTAAGGAACATTTCTTTGGTCAGGGTCGTCCCCTTACGCAAAGAAAGAAGTTCCAGCATCTGATATTCCTTGCCGGTCAGGTGCACGGGCTTGCCTGCCACTTCGACAGTTTTGGCATCCAGATTGACCGAAATCTTACCCGTGCGGATCACCGATTGCGAGTGCCCTTTGGACCGCCGAATGATCGCATGAATCCGGGCGATCAGTTCGTCACGGTGGAAGGGTTTGGTCATGTAATCATCTGCGCCGAAACCGAAGCCCTTGATTTTGCTTTGTGTATCGTCCTCGCCTGACAGGATCAGGATCGGGGTTTCGATACGGGCCACACGCAATTGGCGCAGCACCTCATGGCCGTTGATGTCGGGCAGGTTCAGATCCAGCAGGATCAGATCGTAGTCATACAGCTTGGCAAGGTCGATCCCCTCTTCGCCAAGATCGGTCGCGTAGACATTCAGGTTGGCATGGGACAGCATCAATTCGATGCTTTTCGACGTCGTGGGATCGTCTTCAACCAAAAGAATGCGCATCGGTATCTCCAAATTTCACTCAGGGCTGGCGATACCCTGTCGGATAATAGTTAATGCCTGATTACCATAATTTTCCCTTTTCGTACAAATCACAATTTGCAACCCAAGGTTGCCGCACTTTTTAGGGCTGGCGGTATTTCTGAACCCGCGTGACCTTTAGCGCGTCCTCCCCATGGCGGGACGCAGCGCGCACCCAGGCCATCAATTCCTCAGAACTGAGGCCGTAGCGATCCATAGCCTGATCTGTGGTGATTAGCCCGCATTCCACCGCCTTTACAACCGCGGCCTTACGTGACGCCACCCAGCGCCGGGTTTCAGGCGGCGGCAGATCCGCGCGGGTCATCATTGTGCCATCGGGCAGTTTGACAGCCCGTGGGCCGTCGATCTTTTTGAGATACATGCCTAACATCCCCTCATTCGGTTGCCCGCTATCAAGCCATGAGGGGTTTAACGCCGGCTAAAAGCGCCTCTTGAGAGTAGTTCGGATTTTCCTATATTTCCCTTCAATCCCCACGGAGTTGACCCATGCCCCTTGATAAGAGCCCGCTAAATTCGCTGGGCCTGCCCAAACCGCCTTCTGAAACGCGCGTTGTCGTTGCCATGTCCGGCGGCGTCGACAGTTCGGTTGTGGCCGCGCAACTAAAGGAAGAGGGCTATGACGTGATCGGCGTGACGCTGCAGCTTTATGATCATGGGGCCGCGCTGGCCAAAAAGGGCGCCTGCTGTGCGGGCATCGACATTCATGACGCGCGCCGGGTGGCTGAGGAAATGAACTTCCCCCACTATGTGCTTGATTATGAAAACATCTTCCAAGAAGCCGTGATCGAGGAATTTGCCGAAAGTTACCTGGGCGGGGCCACCCCTGTCCCCTGTATTCGCTGCAATGAACGGGTGAAATTCAAGGATCTGCTGGAGACCGCCAAGGATCTTGAAGCCGACTGTATGGCGACCGGCCATTACATCCAGAGGAAGATCGGCATAAACGGGGCCGAGCTGCATTCGGCCACCGATTCGACCCGCGACCAAAGCTATTTCCTGTTCTCAACCACCCCCGAACAGCTCGATTTCCTGCGATTCCCTCTGGGGCATCTGCCCTCCAAAGACGCGACTCGCGAGCTGGCGGCAAAATACGGGCTGGCCGTGGCGGACAAGCCCGACAGCCAGGATATTTGTTTCGTGCCGGACGGAAACTACGCCGGTGTGATCGAAAAATTGCGCCCCGGAGCCGCCGAACCAGGTGACATCGTTCATGCGGATGGCCGCGTTCTGGGCACGCATAAAGGGGTGATTCACTACACGATCGGCCAGCGCCGGGGGTTGGGAATCGGTGGTCTGTCAGAACCGCTCTATGTTGTGCGCCTCGACGTGGACAGCAAACAGGTCGTGGTCGGCCCCAAAGAGATGCTGGCCACCCGCACCATCCCCGTGCGCGAAATCAACTGGCTGGGCGACGAACCGTTTACGTCTCAGAAAGAGTGGCATCTGTCGGTCAAGGTGCGTTCCACCCGCCCCCCGCGCGAGGCCATTATTCGCCCGCTCAGCGACACAACCGCAGAGGTCGAACTGCTGACCCCCGAAGAAGGAGTCAGCCCCGGACAAGCCTGTGTCTTTTACGATCCTGATAGCAGCCGTATCTTTGGCGGTGGTTGGATCTGGCGCGGCTACTGACCCACCGGAATCGAGGGATGCAAAAACGAGGGGCTCTGCCCCTCGCGCTCCCAGGAGGTATTTTAACCAAGAAGAAGCCAGGCACCCCTTCCGCCTTTCTTCTTGGTTAAAATACCTCCGGGGGAACGCCGCAGGCGTGGGGGCAGCGCCCCCAATCCGCGAAGCCGACAGGCTGAGTAAACCTGTGCGCGCAGCGCCCATTTAGGTCACGGGCCGCGAGAAATGTCAGGCGCGGCCCAGTGCCAGAACCGCATTCAGCCCACCAAAGGCAAAGGCGTTGGACAGGACCACATCAACCTCGGCCTCGCGCGCCTCGTTCGGGACCACGTCCAGCGCGCATTCCGGGTCGGGCTCTTCATAGCCGATTGTCGGGGCAATCACGCCCTCGCGCAGCGCCATGATACAGGCCAGAAGCTCTACCGCGCCGGTGCCGCCAATCAGGTGGCCATGCATCGACTTGGTCGAGGAAATCATCAGCTGATCCGCATGGGTGCCGAACACATCCGCCACAGCCGCGCTTTCGGTTTTGTCGTTTGCCGCCGTGCCGGTGCCATGGGCGTTGATATAGCCCACGCGCTCTTTGGCTATGCCACCGTCGCTCAGCGCGCCGGAAATGGCCCGCGCCGCGCCCTGTTTGGACGGCATCACGATATCGGCCGCATCCGAGGTCATGGCAAAGCCCAGAACTTCGCACAGGATTTCGGCGCCGCGCGCCTTGGCATGTTCATATTCCTCGAACACGAACACCCCGGCGCCTTCGCCCTGCACCATGCCGTTGCGGGTGGCCGAGAACGGGCGGCAAGCGTCTTTGGACATCACGCGCAGCCCTTCCCAGGCCTTCACCCCGCCAAAGCACAGCATGGATTCCGAGCCGCCGGTGATCATCGCGGTACACAGGCCCGTGCGGATCATCTGGAACGCCTGCCCCATGGCGTGGTTGGAGCTGGCACAGGCGGTCGCAACCGTAAAGCTGGGCCCTTTGAGGTTGAACTCCATGCTCACATGGCTGGCCGCGGCGTTGTTCATCAGCTTGGGCACGACAAAGGGGTGAACCCGGTTCTTCCCTTCCTCATAGACCGCGCGGTAATTGTCGTCCTGCGTGGTCAGACCGCCGCCAGACGTGCCCAGCACAACGCCGGATTTATTCGCCAGATCGCCCGAAAAGGTCAGCCCAGACTGGACCAGCGCCTGCCGCGCGGCGATCAGCGCAAACTGGGTGAACCGATCATACAGTGCCAGCTGCTGGCGATTAAACACCGCTTCGGCATCATAGCCTTTGACCTGCGCGCCGATCTTGACCGCCAGCCGGTCCACATCGCGAAATTCCAGCGGACCAATGCCACAGCGCCCTTCGCGCATGGCGTCAAATGTGGTGGGCACATCCTGACCCAGCGGGTTGATCGTCCCCGCGCCGGTGATCACAACCCTGTGCATAGCTCAGCCCTTTTCAGCGATCAGCGCGTCAATGCCCGCGATGATGTTCGCCACCGAAGAGATGTCGAAATCGCTTTCGCTGGGGTCATTGGCGTTGAACGGGATCGAGATGTCAAAGCTCTCTTCGATGGCAAAGATCGCTTCCACCAGACCCAGGCTGTCGATGCCCAGATCTTCGGGGGTGCTGTCCATGCTGACATCGGACGGCTCGAGCATGGCCTGCTCGGCGATGATTTCAATGACTTTATCCTTGACGCTCATGGGTCCGATCCTGTCTGAAACTCTGGCGTTGATTTAGTCGCTTGTCCCCAGCTTGGAAACCGCTTTCTTCAACTCCGCGACCTCACGGAACAGGCGCGGCAGGCGGCGCAGGCCTTTGTAGCTTTCCACATGGGTGTCCATTTTCATCGCCGGATAGCCCAGCATGACGCGGCCTGCGGGCACATTGGACAGGGCGACAGTGGCACCGCCAAGGATTGCACGAGCCCCCACGGTGATATTGTCGCTGACGCCGGACTGGCCGCCAATCACAGCACCCGTGCCGATGCGCGAGGATCCGGCAATGCCGACCTGTGCGCAGATCAACGCGTGATCCTCGATCACAACATTATGGCCGATCTGCACGAGGTTATCGAATTTGACCCCATTGCCGATTTGCGTGTCGCGCACGGTGCCCCGGTCGATGCAGCTATTGGCCCCCAGTTCCACATCATCACCGATGCTGACCGCACCCAGCGAATGGATGCGCGCCCAGACTTGGGTTTTTTCGGTGCCTTCGGCACCCAGCGAGGCGCGCGCTTTTTCCACACCCGAAGGTTCCGGCGTCACGAATGAGAACCCATCCGCGCCGATCACAGCACCGGGTTGCGCAATGAACCGCGCGCCGATGCGGACCCGCGCGCCGATGCGCACCCCCCCATGAATCAGGCTGTTTTCACCCAAAGAGACCTGCCAACCGATCTGCGCCTGGGGCCCAATCACGCTGCCCGCGCCAATCACCGCCTCTGGCCCGATCACCGAAAGCGGGCCGACGCTGACACCGTCGCCAAGATGCGCGCTGGGGTCGATCACGGCGCTGGGATGGATCCCCGGCGCGTATCCCTGCCCCGCATCCATCATCGCCGACAGGCCCGACATGGCAAAGCGCGGGCGCGGCGCAAGGATCGCGGCCTGCAGCCCATAGCCCTGCCAATCGGCCCCTTGCCACAGCATCGCGGCACGGGCCTGCCCCTGCCCCAGAGTCTGCGCAAATTCCGGTTTCATCGCCAGTGCCAGCTGATCCGGCCCCGCAGACGCCGGTTCCGCCACAGAAGATATGGCGATGGATCCGTCGCCCTCGGCACTTAGGCCAAGGGCAGCGGCGATCTCGGAAATGGTGCTGGGCATGGTCTCTCCTGACGCTTCGCCGCGCCGAAATCAGAGGCGCCCGTGAGGTTTAGGCTCAGGTCCCATTCATTTGCAACGCTCAGTTCGCCAGATTTTGTTCCAGGCCAGGCATCTGCCCGCAGGAATAGGTTTCTATTTCCAGGGCATATAACGCAGGCTGGGACCAAATCCGGCGAACCCTAAACGGCATGGAGAAATGCACGCTCTCGTCCTTCGGACCGTGGCTTCCTTGCAAAGGCAGCAAGCCTTTTCTGCGAAATCCAAACCACTGATACCGCGCGTCCGATGCGTGCTCGAACCAATGGCGCAACACATCGAACTTCCTTGCTGAGTGCCCCAAATGAATGGGTCCTGAGCCTAGCTGCCCCCTACGCGCAGCGCCACCCCTGCATTGGCCAGCGCATTCCAGATGCGGCGGTCGCGCTGATAGACATCATTGCGATAATTCATCTGGCCTTTGGCGCTGGTGAACGCGGTGCGATAGATCAGATGCACCGGCACGGGCTGATCGAGCACAACCTTGGTTTCCTGGCCGGATTTATAGATCCGCTGGAAGTAGTTGACCGGGTCATCCTGCTGCACGGCCAGCAGCGCATAGGCAAAATCATGCGGGTCATCCAGGCGGATGCAGCCATGGCTGAAGGTGCGGACCTCGCGCGAAAACAGGTGCTGCGACGGGGTGTCATGCAGATAGATGTTATACTTGTTCGGGAACATGAATTTCACCGACCCCAGCGCGTTGCGCGGGCCCGGAGGCTGGCGCATGTTATAGGGGAAGGTGCGCGCGGAATATTTGGCAAAGCTCTGCCCGCGCCCCACAACACGCCCCCGCGCATCGGTGATCTGCAGATGGCCCACAGCGCCGGGATTGTTGCGCAGCAAGGGCAGATATTCATTCACGATAATCGAGCGCGGCACATACCAGGACGGGTTGATGACCATATGCTCCATCACATCGGAAAATTCCGGTGTGCGGCGGTCCAGATCCTGATGGCCAATGACCGAGCGCGTTTCATAGGTCAGCTTTTCATCGTCGATCACCTGCGCGTGGTAATCCACCAGATTGACCAGAACGTGACGCTTGCCGCGCCCTTCAGGCAGGTTCATCCAGCGTTCACGCTCCATGGCGACAAGGATGGATTTCAGGCGCTCTTCGGGGGCGGTGTTCAATGCGCTCAGCGTGCTGCTGCCCGCGACGCCATCGGCCTCCAGCCCCATATCCTCCTGAAATTCCTGCACTGCAGCCTGCATCCGGCTGTCAAAGCTGCGGCTGAGCGACGGCGCAAGATAGCCCATGGCCGTCAGACGATCACGCAGCGCAACCACCGCATTGCCGCGATCGCCGGGTGACAGTTTACTCGCCGGGACACGCGCGCCCCAACCGCCGCGCGCAATCTGACGTTCCAGCAGCAGCTTGTTGCGCAGCAGGCGAGTATATTCAGGTGTGCGCGGGGCGAGATTGCGGAAATGGGCCTGCGGATCCTCAGCAAGCAGCCCATCCAACAGAGCCTGCGCATCGCGGCGCGGCGGCTTCCGCTTGATGCCGCCAACCACCTTGCCCGGTTCCAGCACACCGGATTGCAGATCATGGGCGAATTGCAGATAGGTCTGGGTCATTTCGACCTCAAGCAGTCCGCGCTCGCGCCCGGTTGTGGCCGTGGCCAACCGCGCCATCAGCGCCTCTGTATTGTACCGCCCTGTCGGAAGACCGTGGATACCGGCCACCTTGAACGCATCAAACAGCGCCGCGCGGCGCGCGCGATCCGCATCCGTCGCACCAGTCCAGATCGGCGCGAATCCCCGCGCGCGATAGAAGGCGGCCGCGCCCGCATCCTCGCCCACAGATTCGGCCACCGCCTGTTTGTAGGCGGTCACTTTGAAAGAAAACGCCTCCTGCGCGTGGGACTGAGAGGCCATCAGCACCGGCAGGGTTGCGGCAATCACACCGGCGGCCAGCAGCTGACGCATCGGGCGCGGCGCAGGGCGTGTCATTTTCAATTTCATGTCAAATCCTCTTACTGGCACCGTCTTTTACCGGCTTGCGCCTTGCCCAAAACTTCAAAACAGTGTGTAAACAATGGCCTGCGCCTGTCCACTCACATTTGCGCCAAGCGGGGATGATCGACCCAAATCGTTGCAGAAGTGACAAGAGGCACATTCCCGCCACAGTTATATCAATATTGAGCAGGAATCTGCCAATTCCCCCTTGATCCTTCCAATTCGATTTAAAACGCCCTTTCTGTACGCGCTGATTCGTGTCATACGGGATTTGCATCTGGGGAGAGATGGCAGGGCGCACAACGTTGCGCCATTCAACAGGTAACAGCGACCACGGGACAGGCGCTATTGATATGGCAGAACTGACTTCACGCGGCATGACGCGCCGTGCCCTTCTGGGTGCATTCGCAGCGACAAGCATCGCCGCCGCTCCGACCTACAGCAACGCCGCTGGCTTTCTGAAAGGTGCCGGCGACATTCGCCGCCTTCGCATGTATTCCGGCCGCACCGGCGAACGGATCGACATGATCTACTGGATCGAGGGGCATTACATCGCCGACGCGATCAAGGAAGTGAACTATTTCATGCGCGACTGGCGCACGAATGACGTCAAAAAGATCGACACCCGCACACTGGACATCATGGCCGCTGCCCACAACCTGATGGACGCGACCGAGCCCTACATGCTGATTTCCGGCTATCGCAGCCCGAAAACCAACAACATGCTGCGCTCGCGCTCCTCTGGTGTGGCCAAAAACTCGCGCCACCTGCGCGGCCAGGCCGCTGACCTGCGCCTGTCCTCCCGTTCGGTTGGCCAGATCGCGCGCGCAGCCACGGCCTGCAAGGGCGGCGGCGTGGGAAGCTATTCCAAATCCAATTTTGTTCATATGGATTGCGGCCCCGTCCGCAACTGGGGGCGCTAAGGCGCATCCCCCGCCTTTCCCGACTAGATCTTTCGCCACAGCGAAACACACTGACAGGAGCCCCAGCCGGGGCTCTTTTCTTTTGCGACTTTGCTGCGACAAGTTCCGCTGTGACACATGCACCGTAACGGCACTGGAAAGGGGATAAAGCAACGCCCCACCCCGTCACAGTCTGGAATTCCCCCAGTCCGAAAACACCCCATCACCGCCCCGCCAGAATCGGACCAGCCCCGCGCACAGAAACCGCGTAGAAAAACGCAAAACACCCCCGAAGGGGCGCTTTAAAAGCGTTTCGCAACATTTTGATTTTGCTGTGAAAGTGGCGCGGTTGACGGGGCTCGAACCCGCGACCCCCGGCGTGACAGGCCGGTACTCTAACCAACTGAGCTACAACCGCGCATGGGCCTTTCGGCTATGGTGCCTTTCGGCGTGATCTCTTGCCTTTCGGCACCCTCGATCAGGGTCTGCAGCGTGGCGCGGTTGACGGGGCTCGAACCCGCGACCCCCGGCGTGACAGGCCGGTACTCTAACCAACTGAGCTACAACCGCCCGCTGCTGTTCCAGTGCATCTCTGCGCTGGTGTGAGAGGGCTTTTACGGATAGCCCCCAGCCCCGTCAAGCGGTTTCAGACAGGAAATCGCATCTATTTTTTCATCCCTCAAAATTTGCGGCTTTGCCCGCGTTTTTCGCCGTGACCTGAGGGACACGCCGCCCCCTGGCCACGCAGTATCCCGACGTAAAAACCTTGCACATCAACCGGCTGAGAGGCTTTGTTTACCAAATCACTATTCCAGGCGCCTGCCAGCGCCCGTCTTTCCAGTCTGCCAAAGGGGGGTGGACCATCATGTTTGATTTTTCCCGCAGAGAGTTTCTCTGCACCGGGGCCGCCGCCCTTGCGCTGAGTCACCCAGGAACCGCCAGTGCCGCGCCCCTGATTGCCCTGCCTGCCGATGCCTCGCGGCGCGACGCAGCCACGGTTATGGCCATTCGCACCCCATCGCCTGTTGTCGCCATGACCTTTGACGACGGCCCTCATCCCAGCCTGACGCCCAAACTGTTGGATATGCTCAAGGCGCGCGGGCTGCGGGCGACCTTTTACCTGATCGGGAATCGCGTGGTCACCTGGCCCGACATCGTGCGTCGAATCGCAGATGAGGGCCACGAGATCGGCAATCACAGCTGGAGCCACCCGAATCTGGCGAAACGCTCGAATGCGTCGGTGCTTAGGGAAATCGACCGCACCTCTGATGCGATTTTCAAAATCACCGGCCGTCCGCCCGTGACCTTCCGCCCGCCTTACGGGTCGTTCACCAAACGTCAGCGGCTGATGCTGTACGAACAGCGCAACCTGCCGACGATTCTGTGGTCCGTCGACCCGCAGGACTGGCGCCGCCCCGGTGCCAGCGTGGTCGCCCGGCGCATTCTGAACGGATCGCGCCCCGGCTCCATCATCCTCAGCCACGATATTCAAAGCGGCACAGTGCGCGCCATGCCCAACACGTTTGACGGGCTCAGCCAGCGCGGGATGAAATTCGCCACGGTCAGTCAGATGATGGGCTGGCCCCTGTGGCAAAGCCGCAAATTCCGCAACACCAGCACCGGATAACCCGCCCTGCTTTTGCAATCGCGCCCCTTTACCCTGACACCCACGTTTTCTATATAAACGGTCAGGAATTCGAAAGGGAACGCAGATGTCCGACCAGAGCCAGCCGCTTGAAGGCGCACCGCTGATTGCGCCCTCCAGCACGGAACACGCGCTGTATGATAATGTGGTCGAGGCCTGCCGCACGGTCTATGACCCTGAAATCCCGGTCAATATCTATGACCTGGGGCTGATCTACACGGTCGAGATCAACGACCAGAACGAGGTCCGCGTGATCATGACCCTGACCGCGCCGGGCTGCCCTGTGGCCGGTGAAATGCCCGGCTGGGTGGCCGAAGCCATCGAACCCCTGCCCGGCGTCAAACAGGTCGATGTCGAACTGGTCTGGGAACCGCCCTGGGGCATGGACATGATGTCCGATGAGGCCCGGCTGGAACTGGGGTTCATGTGAACAGTCAATAAACAGCAAAGGCAGGCCCCGCGGCTTGCCTTTTTGTTTCACCCCAGCCCGGCTTGAGATCACCGCCCCCAGCCCCTAAATTATGCGCAGCAGCGCGAAGAGGCCCCCATGTTCAGCATCCCCGGCAAAAATGCCGTCACCATGACCCCCAAGGCGGTCGCCCAGATTCGCAAATTGATGGAGCGCGAGGGCCGCTATGCCCTGCGCATCGGCATCAAGAAAGGCGGATGTGCGGGCATGGAATACACCATGGATTATGTCGACGCGCCCGAAGCGAATGATGAAACCGTGGAACAGGACGGCGCGCGCGTGCTGATCGCGCCAATGGCGCAGATGTTCCTGTTCGGCACGGAGATCGACTATGAAACCTCGCTGCTCGAATCGAGTTTTCAGTTCCGCAATCCCAATGTGACCGAGGCCTGCGGCTGCGGCGAATCGATCAAATTCAAAGACATTGACGAACTGACCGCCGATCAGCAAAACGGCTGATCCTGTTATGGGCATCAGCGCCGAAGAGATCGCCTTTGCCAAAGACCTGTTTTCAGGTCTTGGCCCGACCACGACGCGACGCATGATGGGCGGGCTGTGCCTGTATTTCGACGGCACGATTTTTGCGATTGTCCTGGCCGAAGGGTCCATCTGGATCAAAGGCGCGGGTGACTTCATCGCCGAGCTGGAACAGATGGGCTGTGAACGCTGGGTCTATACCCGCAAAGACGGCAAATCCGCCGCCATGCCCTATTGGACCCTGCCCGGCGAGGCGCTCGACGATCCCGAAGCCGCCTGTGATCTGGCCCGCCGCGCCCTGCGCCATCTGTAACCGCCGCGCGGGGTCTGTTCGGCTTACTCGGCGGGTTCTGCCGCCTTGTCCTGCTGCAAATGCACATAGGTTTCGTTGAACCGCTTCTGCAGATGCTCTCCGGCGCGGATCACCTGCCCCGACCCGACCGGTGCCACATTGGCCGCATATTCGGGATTAAAAAACAGCGGCACAGAGATCCGCTCCTCGGCCGATCCACGCACGCGATGCAGCGTCGCCTTGACCCGGCCACCCGTCCACATTTCCAGCATCTCACCGAAATTGATCACAAATTCTCCGGGCTTGGCCATCACCGGGATCCAGTGATCCTCGCGGGTCAGCACCTCCAGCCCCGGCACGCCATCGGTGCCCAGCAGGGTCAGACAGCCGTAATCGGTGTGGGCGGCAATGCCAAAATCCTTCTCGCCCGCCCAATCAGGGCGCGGCGGGTAATAATTGCCCCGCAGCAAGGCCATGGGCTGCGCGAATTTGTCGTCAAAGAAATGCGGGTCTTCGCCGATCCCCGCCGCGATCCCGCGCAGCAGATCCATCGCCACCGCGCGCGCGTCGCGGTAATAGGCCTCGATCACCGTGCGGAACCCTTCGGGCTGTTCGGGCCACAGATTGGGCGCATAAACCGACAGATCGCTGCCGGGGATTTCAAAGCCGCAATCAAAGACCTGTTTGTAATCGGGGTTGGCCTCGGGATCAACCTGCTCGCTTTGCGACCCGCCCCAGCCCCGGTTCGACCCGGTACGCGCCATGTCGACCTGCGCTTTCTGCGCCTCGGGCAGATCAAAAAACGCCCGGTAGGCCGCCAGCACAAAGCGCATCCGCGCAGCACTGATCGCGGTATTATGCACCGTCAGAAACCCGATCTGCTCTGCCCCGATCCGCAGCGCCTCCAACGTCGCGGGATCGCGCGCGGCGATCAATTTGGCGTCCAAACGCGGGATCTGAGTATCAAGGGCCATGGAAAGCTGTCTCCTGAGTTGCCCGTGCTTGTCATGTTGGACCGCCCCGTGCAAGAAGCCATCACACACGCCCGCACCAAACGCGCCAAAACAGGCCATGCCGGGCCAATAAAAGCGATGTCTAAAGGGATTCACATGCGTAGCAAACTGGCCGCCGGCAACTGGAAAATGAATGGCACCCAAGAGGCGCTGAGCGAACTCGCCGCAATGGCCGACGCCGCCAAAGGCGCAGCCGAGGTGCTGATCTGCCCTCCCGCCACGCTGCTGGCCAGCGCCGCCGGTCGCGATGCCAATATCGCCATCGGCGGGCAGGATTGCCACGCCAATGCCTCGGGCGCGCATACCGGGGATATTTCCGCCCCCATGCTGGCAGATGCAGGCGCAACCCATGTGATCCTGGGTCATTCCGAACGCCGCCAGGATCATGAGGAAAGCGACGCGCTGGTGCGCGAAAAAACCGCTGCCGCCTGGCAGGCTGGCCTGACCGTGGTGCTGTGCCTGGGCGAAAGCCTGGAGCAGCGCGAAAACGGTGAAACGCTGGACGTGATCGCCGCACAGCTAAACAAATCCACCCCCGATGGCGCAACCGGCGAAACCCTAGTCATCGCCTATGAGCCGATCTGGGCCATCGGCACCGGCAAAATCCCGACCACCGAACAAATCGGCGAAGTGCATGATTTCCTGCGTGCAGAGCTTAACACCCGCTTTGGTGCTGAAATCGGCAATGCCATCCGCCTGCTTTACGGAGGCTCGGTCAAACCCGGCAACGCCGCCGAGATCTTTGCCGTGCCCAATGTGGACGGCGCGCTGGTGGGCGGCGCTTCGCTGAAAGCAGCGGATTTCACCCCAATCATCGAGGCCCTGAACGCCAGCGGCTAAGACAGCGACAGGAACGAGGGGCTCTGCCCCTCGCGCTCCCCGGGAGTATTTTCGAAGCAAAGAAACCCAATGGCGCGCGCCCTGCTTCTCTGCTTTCTCAAATACCCCTGCGCTACAACAAACAAAAAAAGGCGACGCCGGTTATGGGCGCCGCCTTTTCCAGTTTGGGTAGGGTGGGTTTTCAACCCACCCTGCCTTATTTGGTCACGATTTCCGGTCCCATGAAGGTTGTCGGCAAGTAGGTCGACAGCCACGGGATGTAAGTCACCATGATCAGGAAGACGAAGAGCACGGCCAGGAAGGGCAGCGCCGCGCGCACAACGCGCATCATCGGCATCCCCGCGACCCCGGAGGTCACGAACAGGTTCAGGCCAACCGGCGGGGTGATCATGCCGATTTCCATGTTCACAACCATGATGATCCCCAGATGGATCGGATCGATGCCCAGCTCGATCGCGATCGGGAAAACCAGCGGCGCCACGATCACGATCAGGCCCGAGGGCTCCATGAACTGACCGCCGATCAGCAGGATCACGTTCACGATCACCAGGAACATCACAGCGCCAAACCCGGCCGAGATCATCGCCCCAGCAATCTGCTGTGGGATTTGCTCATCAGTCAGAACATGCTTCAGGATCAGGGCGTTGGCGATGATGAACATCAGGGTGATGGTCAGCTTGCCTGCCTCGAACAGCGTGTTCTTGGTGTCTTTGTGAAAGAAGGCTGTGATCAGCGCGATGGGTTTGCGCATCAGCGTCAGGTTGCGGTCCTCGCCTTCGGTCGCCAGCGGCCCCATGTCGCGATAGATGAAATTCGCGATGAAGAAGGCATAGACGGCTGCCACCGCGGCGGCTTCGGTCGGGGTAAAGATCCCGCCATAGATCCCGCCAAGGATGATAACGATCAGGAACAGCCCCCAGGCCGCGTCGCGCCCGGCCGAGAACACCTCGCCCCAGCCTTTCCATTCCCCCTTGGGCAGGTTGCGCATCCGGGCGATCACATAGATCGTGATCATCAGCATGGTGCCCGCCATCAGGCCCGGGATCACGCCAGCCAGGAACATCCGACCGACCGAAACTTCAACCGCCGAGGCATAGACCACCATCACGATGGAGGGCGGGATCAGGATGCCCAGCGTGCCGGCATTGGCGATGACGCCCGCGGCGAAATCCTTGGAATAGCCGACCTGGCGCATGCCCGCGATCACAATCGAGCCGATCGCCACAACCGTTGCTGGGGACGACCCGGACAGCGCGGCGAACAGCATACAGGCGAACACGCCCGCAATCGCCAGACCGCCGTGGAAATGCCCCACAATCGCGATGGAAAACCGGATGATCCGCCGCGCCACGCCGCCTGTCGACATAAAGCTGGAGGCCAGGATGAAGAACGGGATCGCCAGCAGCGTGTAATGCCCCGCCATCGCCTGGAAAAAGCTTTGGGCGACAGAGGCCAGCGAGGTGTCAGACAGCACCAGCAGGAAGATCACCGAGGAAAAGCCCAGGCTGATCGCGATCGGCACCCCGATCAACATCAGGCCGATGACCATGATAAAGAGAATTGCGACTTCCATGCGCTCAGTCCTCGCGGTTCAGATGGGCCACATCATCAACCGCATCTTCGGCTTCGTGGCTGACGATCAGGCTTTCGGATTGCCCGATCCAGATTTTCCAGAATGCCTGGCAAAAGCGGAACAGCAGCAGCGCCGCGCCCACAGGCAGGATGAAATACGGGATAAAGCGCGGGATCTTTTCATAGGCCTCGCCCTGGTTAAAGATCGGTTCGATGAACCGCAGCCAGTCGGCCATGCGGATATCGTCGACCTCGTACCAGGCCTGATCGCGGCTATTGGCAAAACCGGTCGGGAACCAGCGCCCCGAGGTTGCATCAAAGCCCGCAAACGGTGCCCAATAATCCCATGCGCCTTTCAGCAGCAGCGCCGCATAGATCACGCACACCGCGGCGGCGGCGATCCCCAGCGCGCGGCGCAGGCCCGGCGACACCATGTTCAGCACCACATCGACCCCCAGATTGGCGGTCTTTTTCACCGCATAGCTGATGCCGAACAGCACAAGCCACGCAAACAGAAATGTGGTGGTTTCCAGCGCCCAGATCATCGAGCGCGGGGCTTCGATCCCGATCACGCCTTCAAGGCTGCGCCACCAGTCAGAGTTGAACACATAGCGTACGATCACGTTCAGAAAGGTAACGATGGTCATCGCGCCCAGCAGGATCGCGATAAAGGTTTCTTCCAGCTCATCGACAAAGATGCCAAAGGCGGAACGGTCTTCGGGATGATGTGACATCCTGCCCCCAAAGGTTTGAGAAGGTAAAGAAAAACCCGGCCCAGGCTTGATGCGGGCCGGGTTCAGATCCTGTCGGAATGCTTAGTGCATTTCGTTGATCTTCTGGGCGGCGGCGATGTTATCCGCACCCACGTCGCCTTCGAACTGGCTCCAGACCGGTTTCATGGTCTCAACCCAGGCCGCGCGCTGTTCGGCGCTCAGCTGACGCACTTCGCCACCGGCTTCGATCACCGATTGCTTGGCTGCCTGGTTCACGGCAAAGGCCTCGCCGTTGCGGGTGTCGGTCACTTCGGAAATGATGGTGGCCAGCTGGTCACGCACATCGTCAGGCAGGCTGTCCCAGAAATCGGTCGAAGTCACCAGCAGGTAGTCGATGATGCCATGGTTGGTTTCGGTAATCCCGTCCTGCACCTCAAAGAATTTCTTGCCGTAGATGTTGGACCAGGTGTTTTCCTGCCCATCCACAACGCCGGTCTGCAGCGCGCCATAGACCTCAGAGAAAGCCATCGGCTGCGGCGAACCACCCAGAGCGGCCATCTGCGCTTTCAACACCTCTGAGTTCTGCACGCGGAACTTCAGGCCCTCGGCATCGGTCGGGTCCATCAGCGGCTTGTTCGCCGACATCTGTTTCATGCCATTGTGCCAGAAGGCAAGACCCAGCAGACCACGGCGGGTCATGCTTTCCTTCATCGCCTGACCGGTCTCGCTTTTCTGGAACGCGTTCACGGCATCCATGTTCTTGAACATGAAGGGCAGGTCGAAGATGCGGAATTTCTTGGTGAACTGCTCGAATTTCGACAGCGAGGGCGCAGCCAGCTGCACGTCGCCGTTCAGCATTGCCTCAAGCACCTGATTGTCATTGTACAGGGTCGAGTTCGGGAACACCTCGAGGCAGGCTTTGCCGTTCATTTCCTCGTTCACGCGCTGTTCAAGCAGCGAGGCGGCGATCCCCTTGGGGTGCTTGTCGCTATTGGTGACGTGGCTGAATTTGATGACGATTTCGCCATCGTCACAGGCGGCCTGTGCAGCGGTGGCACCGGTCATCAGGGCGGCCGCAGCAACGGCGCTCAGCAGAAACTTCTTCATGGGTATCCTCCCAGATACAAAACTGTTTCTGGGCGCGCCTCTCCTGGTCGCGCCCGGTACAGCCAGCAGAGCGCGCCGCGCAAAAGCGATCAACCCTTTGCGCAGCCAGCCCGGCGTATTGGGCGTTCCATCCGTCTTTTCAAGGGGTTCCGGGGGCATTTTCTACGGATCAGGGCCCGGCCTGCGCAAAGCTGTGCGAAATCCCACACAGCAAAGATCCAGTTTTGTGCGAAAATCCGCACAGTTTTCACAGCGCACAGAATTTCGGCGCAGCGCATAATTGCCCCTCAATCACGGCCCGTCCGACCCGCAATCAACGCCTGTAATCCTCGGGGCGAATGCCATAGCGGGCCAGTTTGTCGTAAAATGTCTTGCGCGGCAGTTTCAGCACCTTTGCCGCCTCAGAGGCCCGGCCATTCTGGCGCCCCAGCGCCGCAATCAGCAAGGCGCGTTCCACCTGAGCCATCTGCTCGGCAAGGCCCAGCCCCGCGTCCCCCTGCCCGCCTGCCAGATCCGCCATGCCCTGCGGCATCCCCAGAACAAAGCGCATCGCCGCCGACATCAGCGAGCGCGCATTGCCCGGCCAATCCTGCGCCATCAGCGCCGCCAGATGGCTTTCAGAGATCTCCGGTGGCTGGATCCCGGATTGCTCGGCGGCCTGGGCGACGTAATGGCGAAACAGAACCGGGATGTCCTCTGGCCGTTCGGCCAGCGACGGGATGCGGATGGAAAACACCTCCAAGCGCCAAAACAGATCCCCGCTCAGCCGCCCGTCATGCACCGCATGTTCCAGCGCCTCGGTGCTGCCGCCAATCAGCGCCGCGCCGCCCTGTTCCAGCGCATCCAGACAGGCCATCTGCGTGTCTTCCGGGAGGGCTTCGATGTGATCCAGAAACAGCGTCCCGCCGGTGCAGGACTCCCACAGCGTGTCGAACTCCGCGCGGCTGAGACCGCTGGCGGCGCGTTTGCGAAACGGGCCTTTGGCGCGGGGCGAACACAGATGCACGACCTCGGCCACCTTGGACACGCCCGACCCAGGTGCCCCGCTGACCAACATCCCTGTGCCTGCGCGCGCGGCCGTGCGCACCTGAGCACGCAAAGCATCAGATTGTGGCGAAACCCCAAAAATCAGCCGCGCTGCGGGGTCGCCTGCCTCCAGCTGCGCTTTCATACGGCGGTTTTCCAGCACCAGCGCGCGGGTGCTCAGCGCGCGGTTGACCACGGCAATCAGATCCGCCGGGCTGCAGGGTTTTTCCAAAAAACTGAACGCGCCCAATGTCATGGCGCGCACCGCCATGGGGATGTCGCCCTCGCCGGTCAGCAGGATCACCGGCAGATCCGCGTCCTGCCTCGCCGCATATTCCAACAGGTGAAACCCATCGCGCCCAGGCATCCGAATGTCAGACAGGATCACCCCCTCAAACCCGGCGGTGATCCAATCCTTGGCCTCGACAAAGCTGCCCGCAGTGATCGGATCAAAATCCGACAACTCCAGCGTCTGCCCCAGTGCCTCGCGCACTGCGGAATCATCATCCACAACCAAAACGCGATTAATTCCAACACTCATTCCGCAGCCTCTTCGCTGTTTTGCCCCTGCAGAGGCGCTTCCTGCCACGGTTCCAACTCGACAGTAAAGACCGCGCCTCGGGCCGTGTTGCTGCCACGGATATTGCCGCCGAAACTCTGTACAAGGCCGTAGCTGATCGACAGGCCCAGCCCCATACCTTCGCCCACCTGTTTGGTGGAATAGAACGGTTCGAACACTTTTTCCGGGTCGGCGATGCCCGGCCCGCTGTCGCGCACCTGCAATGAGATCGGCTGCCCCTCGGTCAGGGACAGGCCGATATCACGGGCCTCCTGCCCCAGCATCGCATCCGCTGCATTGTTGATAAGATTTACAAAAACCTGTGCAAGGCGGACTTCTCCGCCCAACACCCAGACCGGATGATCCGGGCGCTGCCAGCTGAGCTGCACCCCGTCGGCGCGCAACCGGGACTGTGTCAGCTCCACCGCCTGTTCAACAACCGCCCCCAGATCCACCTTGCCCATAGGTTCGGATTCATTGCGGGCAAAGGCGCGCAAATTCTTGATGATCCGGGCCGCGCGCGTGGCCAGATCCGCGATGCGGGCCAGATTCTGCCCAGCCTTTTCCGGCCTTTCGCGGTCCAGAAAGGCAGAACCGTTTTCGGCAAATTGGCGAATGGCCATCAGCGGCTGGTTCAACTCATGGCTGATCCCAGCGGACATCTGCCCCAGAGCCGACAGCTTGCCGGCCTGCACCAGATCGGCCTGTGCGCGCCGCAGCGCGGCCTCGGCCTCTTCGCGCTCGGTGATCTCGTGGCGCAACGCGCTGTTCACCTCTTCGAGGTCGCGGGTGCGGGCGCGCACGCGGCTTTCCAGACGCGCATTTGCCGCGCTTAGAACACGTCGCCGTTCCGCTGTCAGGAACAGCAGCGCCCCAAAGAACAGGCACAGCGCCATCACCGCCGCCGCCTGCACCAAGGCCAGCCGCCGCGCCGCACTGACATCCACCAGCGCATCCCCGGTCAGCCCGATCACCGGCAGGTCGCGACGCAAATGTAACGCCATTTCAGGAACATAGGCGCTCAGCTTTTGCTGCCACAGCTCATGCCCGGCCCGCAGGCTGCGCGTCACAGGCACTTGCCGCCCATCCGGCGCACCAAAGCCCGCCCGGGTCATGCGCCAGCCCAGCAGCTCGGACCGGTTGGAGACAAACACCTCGCCATCCGCGTCGCGGAAAAACACCGCCGGGGTCGAACCGCGCCATTCCTCTTCGAGCGCGTCGATATTGGCGACCACCACCAACACGCCCCGCACCCGCCCATCCGGGCCAAAGGCCGGCGCGGCAAAGACATAGGCGCGGCCATCAAATCCCAGATCGTCGCCATGGGCCACGCCAAGTGCCCCTTGCAAAGCCCGGTTGAAATAGCCCGTGCCCAGCAGATCCGGCGGTGCAGAGCCACGCGCAAGGGCCAGCACCCGGCCCTGTCGATCTGCGTAAAACGCGGTCAGCGCGCCGGTCTTGTCGACGGTCTGCAGCAGGCGCGCATGGGCGGCCTCGGCGCCATCGATACCATGCAGCGCGGCCAGATCCGGGTGATCCGCGCTCAGCACCGCGGCGGTGCGATAGCGTTTCAGCTCGGTCACAAGCCGATCGGCGGCAAGGTCAAGATCGGCCTCGGCCCGCGCCGCAACCTGCCCCAGCGCCTGACTGTACCCATATTGCCAGACCGCCCAGACCAGCAGCAGCATGGCCGCCAGAGAGGACAGCGCGACGCCGCTGCGCCGTATCGTGAACCGAGCCAACATGGCGCCAGAGTAGGACAGGACGCGCGGCGGCGCGACCCGATTCCCCGCGCGGTCCGTTGAACCGGTGGATCAGATCGGCAGCGCCGTGGTCGCCTTGATTTCCTCCATCGACAGCAGCGCGGTCACGTTATGCACCCGCACTTCGGAAATCAGAGCCTGATAGAACACGTCATAAGCGCGCGCATTCGACACCCGAACCTTGAGGATGTAATCGATGTCCCCTGCCAGCCTGTGCGCCTCCTGCACTTCGGGGCGTTCTCGCAGTGCGGTCAGGAACTTATGCTGCCAGTCGGCCTCGTGCTGCGAGGTGCGGATCAGCACAAAAAACGTGGCCTCAAACCCCAGCGCCTCGGCATCCAGCAGAACGGTGTGCTGCCCGATGACGCCACCTTCGCGCATTTTGCGGATTCGGTTCCAGACCGGTGTCTTGGACGACCCCACGATCCGGGCGATTTCATCGAGACTCTGGCTCGCATCGCGCTGCAATTCACGGAGAATTTTCCGGTCTGTCTCGTCGATCTTCATCTTTGTTCCTTTCCCGGCGGGAATGAGGGAGCGACCTCCTGTTTCGGGCCACTTTTAGAACATTCTTCCTTATATTCGCAAGAGCCTAGCGTAAATGCGGAACAATTTCCTATATACCCACCAACTCAAACCGAAACAGAAAGGCCGCCAGATGCAGCATTTCCCGATTTTCCTCGCGCTAGAGCACCGGAAAGTGGTGGTCTGTGGCGGTGATGAGGCCGCAATTGCCAAACTGCGCCTGATCCTAAAGACAACGGCCGATATTCATGTGATCGCGCAAGAGGCCGCGTCCGAGATCGTCAAATGGGCTGATGAGGGGCGTCTGACACTGACCCTGCGGGACGTGACCCTGGCCGATCTGCAAGGCGCCGCGCTGGTCTATGCCGCCGAAGAAGACGCAACCCGCGATGCGGACATCGCCGCGCTGGCGAAACAGGCCGGGGCGCTGCTCAATATCGTGGACAATCTGCAGGACAGTGAGTTCATCACCCCCGCCATTGTCGACCGTGATCCGGTGACCGTGGCGATCGGGACCGAGGGCGCTGCCCCGGTGCTGGCCCGCAAAATCAAGGCCGATCTCGAAGAGCGGCTGCATCCGCAGCTGGGCATGATGGCCCGCGTGGCCAAAGGGTTTCGCAAGCTGGCAGAGGCCCTGCCCCATGGCCGCCCGCGCCGCGATTTTTGGACCGCCTATTACGGCAAGGCCGCCCCCCGCGCGGTGGATGGCGGCGAGTCAGCCCTGCGCGACACGCTGGACGGGCTGCTGGATCAGCATCTGAACCGCGAAAAGCGTGACGGCTTTGTCTCCTTTGTTGGCGCTGGTCCCGGCGATCCCGAATTGCTGACCCTGAAAGCGCGCAAGCTGCTGCATGAGGCCGATGTTGTGATCCATGACGCACTGGTGCCCCAACAGATCCTGGAACTGGCCCGGCGCGAGGCGCTGCTGGTGGATGTGGGCAAGCGCGGCTTTGCCCCCTCGACCCGTCAGGATGACATCAACGCACTGCTGGTTGAACACGCCCAGACCGGCGCGCAAGTTGTACGCATCAAAGGCGGCGATTCCGTGGTCTTTGCCCGTCTCGACGAAGAGGCCGAGGTACTGGACGCTGCAGGCATCGACTATGCCGTGGTGCCGGGCATCACGGCTGCCTCTGCCGCTGCGGCTGCCATTGGCAAATCGCTGACCCGGCGCGGACGGAACTCGGAACTGCGCCTGCTGACCGGCCACGACGTGGCGGGCTTTGCCGAACAGGATTGGCGCGCACTGACCCGCCCCGGTCAGGTCGCTGCGATCTATATGGGCAAGAAGGCCGCGCGCTTCCTGCAAGGCCGTCTGTTGATGCATGGCGGTGCGGTGGACACGCCCGTCACCTTTGTCGCCAATGCGGGCCGCCCGGATCAGACCATTGTCGCCAGCACCCTGGCCAATATGGCCTCTGATCTGGACGATGCCGCGCTGAGCGGCCCGGCCATCACGCTTTTGGGTCTGACCCCGCGCACTCTGCCGCAGGATCTGCCCGCCCCCGAACACACCACTCACGAACTCTTTGAAATTGCCGCCGAATAAGGAGGTCTCCTGATGCCGAAACCGTTCACGCCCAAGGTGATCACCGCCAATGCCCTGATCGAGGGCGACGTGATCTATCTGACCTCTGCTGACCAGTGGACCCGCGATCTGCGCGAGGCCGAACTGCTGGAAGACGAGGCCCATGCCCAGCTGCGCCTGGTCGAGGCCAGCGCCCGCCAACACGAAGCCGTCGGGATCTATCTGGCCGATATGGCCCCTGCGGATGCAGGCCCCGAACCAACCCATTTCCGCGAGGATTTCCGCCGCACCGGCCCCTCGAACTACGCCCATGGCAAGCAAGTGGAGCTGAGCTGATGTATCGCTACAACGACTTTGACGCGGCATTCGTCGCCGAACGCAACCGCCAGTTCCGTGCCCAGGTAGAGCGTCGCATCAGCGGCGCCCTGACCGAGGATGAATTCAAGCCCCTGCGCCTGATGAACGGTCTGTATCTGCAGCTGCACGCCTATATGCTGCGCGTCGCGATCCCCTATGGCACGCTGAACAGCGCCCGGATGCACAAGCTGGCCGATATCGCGGATCGCTGGGACAAGGGCTATGGCCATTTCACCACCCGTCAGAACATCCAGTATAACTGGCCGAAACTGTCGGATGTGCCGGATATGCTGGACGCGCTGGCCGAGGTGGAAATGCACGCCATCCAGACCTCGGGCAACACGATCCGCAACGTGACAGCCGATCATTTCGCCGGTGCCGCTGCCGATGAAATCGCCGATCCGCGCCCTGTGGCCGAATTGCTGCGCCAGTGGTCCACCGACCACCCGGAATTTCAGTTCCTGCCGCGCAAGTTCAAGATCGCTGTGACCGGGTCTCCCAATGACCGCGCCGTGACCAAGGCCCATGACCTTGCCTTCCGCATGATCCGCAACGAGGCGGGCGAGCCGGGCTACGAGGTCATCGTGGGCGGCGGTCTGGGCCGTACGCCGATGGTCGGCAAAGTGCTGCGTGCCTTCCTGCCCCAAGAAGACCTGCTGCCTTATTCCGAGGCGGTTGTCTCCGTCTGGAACCTGCTGGGCCGTCGCGACAACAAATACAAAGCCCGGATCAAGATCACCGTGCACGAGCATGGCATCGAGGAAATCCAGCGCCGCGTCGAAGAGCGTTTCGCCGAGATCAAACCCCGCTTTGGCGGCGTCGATCAGGAGATGCTGCGCGAGATCGAAGCGCATTTCGCCGCCCCTGCCTTCCGCAGCGACGACACCGATGCCTTTGATCGCGCTTATGAAAACGATCCCGTGTTCCGCAGCTGGGCCGATACCAACCTGTCGGATCACAAGGCGCCGGGCTATGCGATTGCGCAGATCTCGATCAAGGCGCATGGGCAGACGCCGGGCGATGCGACCTCGGAACAGATGCGCGTGATTGCGGATCTGGCGGAACGCTTTGGCCATGATGACATCCGCATCAGCCATGAACAGAACGTGATCCTGCCCCATGTGCACAAAGCCGACCTGCCGGAGCTGCACCTGATCCTCAAGGCGCATGGTCTGGCCACCGCCAATATCGGGCTGGTGTCCGACATCATCGCCTGCCCCGGCATGGATTATTGCGCGCTGGCCACCGCGCGCTCGATCCCTGTGGCGCAGAAAATCGCCACCCGCTTTGACGAGCTGAAGCTGGAGCATGAGATTGGCGAGCTGAAGCTGAAGATCTCGGGCTGCATCAATGCCTGCGGCCATCACCATGTGGGCCATATCGGCATTCTGGGGCTGGATCGCGCAGGCGTGGAAACCTATCAGATCACGCTGGGCGGCGATCACACTGAAACCGCCGCTGTGGGCGACCGCACCGGGCCGGGCTTTGGCTATGATGAAATCGTGCCGGCCATCGAACGTCTGGTCGCGGCCTATCTGGACCAGCGCGAAACGCCCGAGGAAACCTTCCTGCAAACTTATCGCCGCACCGGCATGGGCCCGTTCAAAGAGGCGCTTTATGGTGAGGCCGCAAACCGGTCAAAGGCGGCCTGAGCCATGGACAACATCTCTGCCGGGTTTCCCGGTCGCAATACAGGTGCCGTGCCTGACAATCTGGTCGATTTGCAGGCCCGCGTGGATGCCCTGAACGCCCGCTATCGCCATCACAGTGCGACAGCGGTGCTGGAAGGTGCGCTGCGCGATCCCGAGGCGGGCAAAATCGCCATGGTGTCGTCCTTTGGAGCGGAATCCGTGGCGCTTTTGCACCTTGTCGCCATGGTGGATCGCAAAACGCCGGTGTTGTTCATCGACACGCAGTTGTTGTTTGCCGAGACCCTGACCTATCAGCAAGAGATCGCCGAACGCCTGAACCTGCAGGATCTGCGCATCATCCGCGCCTCGCAGGCGGATCTGGACCAGCATGACCCTTATGGTGCGCTGCGCCTGTCGGATCAGGACCGCTGCTGTGATCTGCGCAAGACCCAGCCGCTGGAACGCGCGCTGGACGGGTTTGATGGCTGGATCACCGGGCGCAAACGCTATCAAAGCGCGACCCGTGCCAATATGGAGTTCTTTGAACTCGAAGAGGCGACCGGCCGGATCAAAGTCAACCCGCTGGCCCATTGGGGGCCAGAGGATGTGCGCAATTACATGATCGAAAACCGCCTACCCAAGCACCCGCTGGTGGCGCAGGGCTACCCCTCGATCGGCTGCGCGCCCTGCACGTCCAAGGTCAAGCCGGGCGAAGACCCGCGTGCGGGCCGCTGGCGTGGACAGGACAAAACCGAATGCGGGATCCATTTTGTGAATGGAAAACCCGTCAGACAGACCAGCGCAGCGGGCGAAACCTCTGCGATTACCGTAGGATAAACAACATGCCCATCGTCACCGATAGCGGCTTTGCCGCGGACAGCTTTACCGGCGAGATCCTTGATCTGGCCTCTGACACCGATCCCGCGACGCTCTCGCTGCAGAATGTCGAAATGATCCGCATTGATTTCCCCAGCTTCGCCGATGGGCGGGGCTTTACCCTGGCGAGGCTGCTGCGGCTGCGCGGGTATCAGGGCATTCTGCGCGCCCGTGGCCACGTGATTTCCGATCAATATGCCATGGCGCGGCGCGCGGGCTTTGACGAGGTGGAAATCGACGACGCGCTGGCCGCGCGGCAGCCCGAAAGCGACTGGATGTTCCGTGCCGACTGGCAGGCCCATGACTATCAAAACCGACTGCGCGGCCAGGCCTGACGCCAAAAACCTGACAGGTTTTTGCAAATTCCCCTGCGGGGGAATTTGACGCGGCAGCAAACCGCCTTTCACCTGACCTAGATCAAAGCTAAATCTGAGGTGTCGGTTATTCAGACCGGCAAGAGAGACAATGACCGAGTTGACCCCCGTGACCGATGTGACCGCGACCAAGGCCCCCGAGCCCAAGAAACCCGCCCTGCCAGATGCGCAGACCGTGACCGAAGTGAAACATTACACCGACCGTCTGTTTTCCTTCCGCTGCACGCGCCCGGCCAGCCTGCGGTTCCGCTCGGGCGAGTTTGTAATGATCGGCCTGATGGCGATGAACGAAAAGACCGGCAAGGAAAAACCCCTGCTGCGCGCCTATTCCATCGCCTCGCCCAGCTGGGACGAGGAAATGGAATTCTATTCCATCAAGGTCGAGGACGGCCCGCTGACCTCGCGCCTGCAGCACATCCAGCCCGGCGATGAAATCATCCTGCGTCCCAAACCGGTTGGCACGCTGGTGCATGACGCGCTGCTGCCCGGCAAACGGATCTGGTTCTTTGCCACCGGCACCGGCTTTGCGCCCTTTGCGTCGCTGCTGCGCGAACCGCAGACCTATCAGGATTACGACGAGGTGATCATCACCCATACCTGCCGCGAAGTGGGCGAGCTGACCTATGGCCGTGACCTGATCGAAAGCCTCAAGGAAGACGAGCTGCTGAACGAAGTGATCGGCGAGGGCTTCTGGAAGAAGATCAAATATTACCCCACCACCACCCGCGAAGAGAGCCCGAAAATGGGCCGCATCACCGACCTGATGAAATCGGGCGAAGCCTTTGCCGAGCTAGGTGTGCCGCCGCTGAACGCGGAAACCGACCGCGCCATGATCTGCGGCAACCTGGCCTTTAACCTGGAACTGAAAGAGATGTTCGAGGAATACGGGTTGGAAGAAGGCGCCAATTCCAAACCCGCGCATTACGTGGTGGAAAAAGCGTTCCTTGATTAAGGGATCGCTAAGTGAATGAGAAAAGGCCGGGCACTGACCCGGCCTTTTTGTTTTGAATGGCAAAAACGCAGCAGGCCCAGCATTGTGATCCCAATGCGCAAGGCCAATTCAACCCGCATCCCGGTTTAGGCTCAGGACCCATTAATTTACGGCGCTCAACATGGAAGTTCGATGTGTTGCGCCATTGGTTAGAGCACACATCGGACGCGCGGTATCAGTGGTTTGGATTCCGCAGAAAAGGCTGGTTGCCTTTGCAAGGAAGCCACGGTCCGAAGGACGAGGGCGTGCATTTCTCCATGCCCGTCACCCCGGAGGGGTGCCAACAAAATGGCATACCTTTGGCATGACGGGTTCGCCGGATTTTGTCCCAGCCTGCGTTATATACCCTTGAAATGGAAAACTATTCCTGCGGGCATATGCCTAGCCTGGAACAAAATCTGGCGAACTGAGCGTTGTAAATTAATGGGTCCTGAGCCTAGCAATCCGCCTTGACCCAAAGCGTATGCTCCTCAGCGCCCGCACGATAGGCCATCACGTGGTGGAAACTCGGGTTAAACCCTGTCCAACGGCATTTGTCGTCCTGCTCCAACGCTTGTTTGGCAAGCGCGATACGGTCGTTCAGAGATTTGACCTTATTTGGACCACGACACAGCCCCTTCCGCTGCGCAAGAATCGTGCACGTACGCAAATCCCCTTTGGGTCCAAGATAGGGATTTCCACCGTAATGATAGTGCTTCAGAAATTGTACGGTGAACCCAAGGCGTTTGGCCTCTCTCTCATAGTCTGCGTCGGTCACACCGTTGTAATTTGCAGTCGGGTCAATGGCACCAAAGGTAAAGAGCAGCGTTGTAAGACCATCGGAAGAGGTGCCCTGGTCCACAGAAATGGGCCGGTACTGAACCTCCTCCCCTCCAACATTGACCACCGTCCGGGTGTCCCCAACGCCGCATCCCCAAAGCAATGAAACCGCGAGTAGCGAAAACAGGCTGAAACGCTTCATTTAAAATCTCCTTTTCTCAGAACACACTGCCCGCTTGGGGTGCGTACCCGATAAATCATTGTTTCCCCAGCAAGGCGACCATGAATTGGCCCTCACACTCCCAATGGCGCTGACCCAATAAAAAAGGGCCGCAAAAGCGGCCCCTTTTCTGGGTGTCTTAGAATTGGCGTTGGGTTACAGGCCCAGGGCGCCTTTCAGCTGATCCAGGATGCCCTGCAGGCCATCGGGGTTGGATTTGGCTTGATCCAGCAGGGCTTTGGCGCCGGTTTTGGCCACCAGGTTCAGGTCCGAGCCGTCGATATACTCGGCGACCTTGTCATAATTGAACCCTTCGACGGTCAGCAGATCGGTGATGCCCAGACCCGCATCTTCGGCAGCGTCAGTTGCGGCCTCGACAGCCGCCTCTTCGGCAGCTTCTGTGGTTTCTTCCACTACGGTTTCGACCGCTTCGGCAGCAGTGTCAGCAGCAGCGTCGGCGGCCTCTTCGGCGGCTTCAACAGCCTCGGCTGCGGGTTCCGCAACCTTTTCCATCGTGTCGCTGGCAACGTCAGACGCGGCCTCGGCGGCCTCTTCGCCTGCGCCGGTCACGGCAGTCATCGCGTCAGACACGCCTTCGGCCACGGATTCAACCGCCGCATCCGCTGCGCCGCTGGCGTTTTCGACCACGCCCTCAACAGCAGCCTGCACAGCCTCACCTGCGGTTTCAGCGATCGCGCCTGCGACACCATCAGCACCTTCGACCACATCGGAAACCGCGTCGGCCACGGCATCCGTCGCGGCCTCGGCTGCGGTTTCCACGGCTTCTTGTGCGGCAGCGACGCCCTCTTCGACGGCGGTTTCTGCCGCGTCGGTCACGGTTTCAATCGCATCGGCCACCGCGTCACCCGCGCTTTGCGCCGCTTCGCTGGCTTCTTCAACCGCCTCGGTCACGGTTTCTTCGACGGCTTCCATAGCCTCTTCGGCGACTGTGTCCTGTGCCACCCGGCTTTCCATGACCTCTTCGGCCGTGTCCAGGGCTTCGGTCGGGGTCTGCCCGCTATACCAGACATAACCGCCAATGGCTGCTGCACCTGCGATCACAAGGAGGAGGAGATTCCGCATGATTCTTTCCTTTTCTTCCAATAGCGCCTGACATGCGCGTCAAAAGCGCCTCTGCCTGTGGATGTGCCGCCACAGAGCGGGAACAACAAGGGGGAAAGCCCACAGGATCGGCGCAGATCCGCGCAATTGCACCTTGAATCACCCGAGCGCCAAGTTTACCTTGCCGCCCTGTTATCAATGGAAATTCAGGAGCGATCCCATAGCCCGCAGACCGCATAACGCGCCGCCGCAACGTGATACTGGCCCCCGCGTCAATGACCGCATCCGTGCCCCCGAAATCCGCCTGATTGGCGCCGAAGGGGAGAATGTCGGGGTTGTCACCCCCTCGCGCGCCCTTGCCATGGCCGAAGAGGCCGGGCTGGACCTGGTCGAAATTTCGCCCAACGCAAATCCGCCGGTCTGCAAGATCATGGATTACGGCAAGTTCAAATACGAACAACAAAAGCGCGAATCCGAGGCCCGCAAAAAGCAAAAGACCATCGAGGTCAAAGAGGTCAAGTTCCGCCCCAACACCGACACGCATGACTATAGCGTCAAAATGCGTAACGTGTTCAAATTCCTGGAAAACGGCGACAAGGTGAAAGTCACCCTGCGGTTCCGTGGCCGGGAAATGGCGCACCAGAACCTGGGCCGCGAGCTGCTGGAACGGGTGGCTGAGGACGTCAAGGAAATCGGCAAGGTTGAAAACATGCCGAAAATGGAAGGCCGCCAGATGGTCATGATGATCGGGCCCGCTGCCAAATAAGCGCCCGCTTGTCTCAACCGATGTCAAAACCCCGCCCGCAGGCTGCGCGGCGGGGTTTTTCTTTGCCGCCAACGGCCCTTGCCAAGGCTGCCCCTGCGCCCATCTATAAACAGTGCCAGCGCCCTTTTTGCGCAAGCTGTGATGACATTTCGAAAAGGAGTACGCGCATGTCTGGAATCGCTGACTGGGATGCCCGCTTTGACGGGGACGATTTTTTCTATGGCACCACGCCCACGGCCTTTCTGACCGACAATGCCGGGATGATCCCGCGGGGCGCGCAGGTTCTGTCCATTGCCGAAGGCGAAGGCCGCAACGCCGTTTGGATGGCGCAGGCGCGCGGCTGCGCCGTGACCGGGATGGATGGCTCGGCCAAGGCGCTGGCCAAAGCCGCCCGTCTGGCCAAACAGGCCGGTGTCACCGTGGATTTGCAACAGGCCGACATTGCAAACTGGGATTGGCGCGCCCAGCAATATGATCTGGTGGTGGCCTGTTTCATTCAATTCGCCGCCCCGCCTCTGCGCGATGCGATTTTTGCAGGCATGAAGCAAGCCCTCGCCCCCGGAGGCCGCCTGATGTTGACGGGCTACACCGCTGAGCAACTGACATACAGAACCGGCGGTCCGGGCAACCCTGCGCTGCTTTATTCAACGGAACTGCTGCGCGATGCGTTTGACGATCTGACGATCCTGCGTCTGGCGACCTATGAAAAAGACCTGTCCGAAGGCGATGGTCATCATGGCCGCTCGGCCCTGATTGATCTGATCGCGGACAAACCGGCCTAGGGGCTGCGATGTCAGGCCTCGCGCGGGCGACCTCGGGCGCTGATTTCCTTCAGCAGACCGCCCACACCCATCCCGGCAATATCGGCAGGGCTTACAGGCACATCGCATAGCAGGCGTTCCAGAACCCAATCAGCCCCATTCAGCGCAGGGGCACGGGCACAGCCTGGCAGGCCGATCACCGGGCGGCCTGCATGTTCGCCAAAAAACAACAGGTTACCGGGGTCGACAGGCATCCCGAAATGGGTGACGCGGCCTCCGGCGGCGCGCAGGGCTTCGGGGGCGACATCGGCCATATCAGAGGTGGCCGACCCCGTGAGAATCAGCACGGCCTCGGCCTGGCTGCTGCGGATCGCAGCGGCGAGAGGCGCAACCGCGTGATCCACCAAGACCGGCGGGCCAAGGGCAACGCCCAGCCGGTCCAGCCGCGCCTGCGTGACCTGTTGACCTTTTTCAGCCAGTTTTTCCCCATCGCCCACACGGGTCTGGATCAGATCGGCACTGGAGCGCGTGACCTTGCGCAGACGCAGCGCCGCCTGCCCCGCCAGACAGGCGGTTTCCAGCGCCGCTTCGGGCACCGCGTAAGAAATGATTTTCACCGTAGCGACAAGGCTTTGCGCCGCACAGCGTTGCCATTCAGGCAGGGTCGCAACGGTGATCATCGGGTGCAGGGCGTTCAGCGCGTGAATGCGGTCCGCCAGAACTTCCAGCACACCAGGAGCGGCCGCGTGGATATTCACACGCCCGGTTGTTTCCGGCCCCAGAACCAGCCCGGCGCGTTCAGGATCTGGCACCAGCGCACGGGCAAGGCGCGCGGCGGCCTGGTCTTCGTGCAGATCGTCAGGGTCAATCTGCGCCACAACGACCTGATCCTGTCCGGCAGTGCGCAGCGCAGCCAGCGCCGGGGCATCCAGCACCATGCCTTTGCGCAGGCGGCCTTTGGGAAGGGCAATGGAATGGGCCAGAATATGCCCTTCGGCCTGATCCAGCGGGACTGGGCCGAACCTCATGCGCCTGTCCTCAGCACGCGGGTCATTTCCGCGATGATCGACACGGCGATTTCCGACGGTCCCGCCGCGCCGATATCCAACCCGATCGGGCCGTGGATCCGGGCAATCTCGTCTTTGGTGAACCCGGCCTGTGTCAGGCGCTCAACCCGCTTGGTATGGGTCCGGGTCGATCCCAGCGCGCCGATGTAAAAACACTCTGAGCGCAGCGCCTGTTCCAGCGCGGGATCATCCAGTTTCGGGTCATGGGTCAGCAGCACCAATGCCGTGCGACTGTCGAGCCCCAGCGCCGTGACCGCCTCATCCGGCCAGTCATGGGACAGCGCAGTATCCGGGAAGCGCACGTGCGAGGCAAAGGCTTCACGCGGGTCGATCACCACAGGATCATACCCCGCAATCCGCGCCATGGGCAGCAGCGCCTGCGCAATATGCACCGCCCCCACAACCAACAGCCGCAAAGGCGGGTTGTGAATGGCAACAAAGCGCCCGTCCTCTTCAAACCCCGAACGATCCATGCGGAACCGATCCGCAAATCCATCCGCAACAACCTGCCTGGAATGGTTATTCAAATCAGCGACATAGGCAACAGGCTGGCGCGCCGCGCGGGCGGTGCACAGCTGATCCAGCAAGGTTTCGGTCAGCACCGGGCCAATAGGTTCGACCAGCACGGTGATGGTGCCGCCACAGGCCAGACCCACGGCAAAGGCATCATCATCGGACACGCCAAATTCCAGCTGCCGGGGCTGGCCGTCTTCCAATGCCTCCAGCGCCTCGGTGATCACTGCGCCTTCGACACAGCCGCCCGAGACCGACCCCATGATGTCGCCATCGCCGGAAATGGCCAGCTGGCTGCCCACCCGGCGCGGTGCCGATCCCCATGTGCCCGTCACCGTGGCCAAAGCCGCCCCGCGCCCGGCACGATGCCAGGCCAGCGCGGTTTCGGGAATCGCATTCATCGGGTCCATCGGGCGCTCCTTTTGCAGCGGGATGGGGCCAGAGTAGCACGCCCCGCGCCGCTGTCTCCCCCTGCCAAAGTCGTGTGTGTCAGCGGGGATCGCTCAGCCCTGGGTCACATCGTGATCATAGAGCCAGTCGAACTGGTGCAGCATCCGGTCTGGCGCAAAGCGGCCAACCAAAGACAGACCCGTATGGGCCACACCCCGGATCAGCGGATTGCGCAGATGGTATTTCCAGGCATTGCCATTGGCGGTGGCAATGGCGCGGCTGACACGCGGGCGGCGACGAGCCTGATAGGCGGTCAGCGCCTGATCCTGATCCGGGGTCTTGTCCAGTTCAGCGGCCAGAACCCAGGCGTCTTCCAGGGCCATATTGGCCCCCTGCGCCAGAAATGGCAGGGTGGGATGGGCCGCATCCCCCAGCAGCGCGACACCCGGCCCATGCCAGTGCTGCGCGACCTCATGCCGGAACAACCCCCACAGCCCCGGCGCCTGAACCGCGTTCAGCATCTCGGGCACAGAACCACCAAAGCCTGCAAACGCCGCACGCAGATTGTCCGGCGCGTCGCTGTGGCTCCAGCCTTCCACGGCCCAGTCAGAGCGTTCCTGCACAGCGACCAGATTGACAAAAGCCCCGCCCCGCAAAGGATAGCTGACCAGATGGCAGCCCGGCCCCATATGCACATGGGCCGCATCCGGGTGGCCGACCGTATTGGGCACCACCGCACGCCAGGCCACCTGCCCGGTGAAAAACGGGGGGCGCGCAGCATTCAGGACCGGGCGCAATACGGAATGCAGCCCATCCGCACCGATCACCAGAGCGTCGCGGACCAGATCGCCATTGGCCAGCTGGATTTCCGCCTCCGGCTGCGAGGCACTGGCCGGGGTGACGCTCTGCGCCTTTTGCAGCAGGCGGATCCGCACCCCGGCGGCGCGCGCGGCCCCGGCCAGCAGATCAATCAGATCCGCCCGATGCACAAAGCGATATTCCTGTCCCGAGGCCAGCCGCGTCAGATCCAGCCGCAGCACTTCGCGCCCACGGGCGTAATCGCGCAGGCTGACCGCCTGACCGGCCACCGACAGGGCGCGGAACTCTGCCCCCAGTCCCAGGGCTTCGATCACGCGCAGCCCGTTGGGGCTGATCTGAATGCCGGCACCGACCTCGCGGATCGCTTCGGCCTGTTCCAGAACCCGGACACTGGCCCCGCGCGCGCGCAATGCCAGCGCCGCGGCAAGCCCGCCAATGCCGCCGCCCAGAATGGTGATGCCTTTGCCCTGCAGGCTCATTTTGGTGCCGTTCTCCGCTGTGAATGGTCAGATGCGCAGGCTTTGCCCGGCCGTCTGCCCCACCGTCTGTCCTGAACAGAAATGCGCCGGAACCAAAGCCCCGGCGCATCTTGTTTCATCATGGTCCGCCGGGGTCAGATCCCGGCAGAAATGGGTCAATCGTCCCGATGCACCTTTTCGCGGCGCTCGTGGCGCTCTTGTGCTTCCAGGCTCATGGTGGCGATCGGGCGGGCATCCAGCCGTTTCAGGCTGATCGGCTCGCCGGTCACGTCACAATACCCATATTCGCCTTCGTCGATGCGGCGCAGGGCCGAGTCGATCTTGGACACGAGCTTGCGCTGGCGATCCCGTGTGCGCAGTTCCAGCGCACGGTCGGTTTCTTCGCTGGCACGGTCGGCCACATCGGGAATGTTCCGCGTGCCTTCCTGCAAGGTTTCGATCGTGTCCCTGCTATCCGCCAGAAGCTCTTGCTTCCAGTTCAGCAGTTTGCGCCGGAAATATTCCAGCTGGCGATCATTCATGAATGGTTCATCTTCGGCCGGACGATAGTCATCGGGAAGAAAACTTTCCGCTTTCATCTTCGCTCCCTCGTCATTGCCAATATCCGCCATAACAAATTTCCCCAGATATCAGGCACCTCTGGCGCAGGGCTTACCGCAACCCAAAGAGGTTGTCACGCAGATATCCCCGGCTGCGACAGCCTATTCGGCGGGGGGCTGGGGGCCACATCAAGTTGACCTTACGTAAGTGAGTGCGAAAAACACGCCGAATTGCCCAAATTGGAAGCAGTTTCTTGAGGTTTTTGCGCTTTGATCCCGCAAAACGACCTCGCGCTCCGCTGTTTGTGAAAGACCTGCCATGCCCCTGCCCCACTGGATTCGCTGCGCTCTGTCCGTGCTGATGCTGCTGACAGGGCTGTTTGCCAGCCCCCTTTGGGCGCTGGAGAGGCACGCCTATGCCCGCATTCAGGGCTGGGAGGTTCACGCCCTGCGCAGCGCCGGGGACCACAAAGGGTGCGTGATGCGGCGGGCCGGGGCCGCCCGCGATTTTGGCCTGGCGCGTCAGCATGGCAGCTGGGCCTTGCTGATCGGTGCCGCCGGTGCAGATGGCACCCCCATTCATCTGGTACTGCGCGTGGACACGGGCAGCGCCGATCTGCGTGGCCAGATTCGCGCAGGCGAGGCACAGCTGCCGCTCGCCCATTCCGTTGTTCAGGCTCTGGCACAGGGGCAGGATATGCAGCTGCAACTGGGCACTCTGCACAGCCAACACGGGCTGCAGGGCAGCGCCGCCGCGATCCAAAAAGTCACCCAATGCGATGATGCTCAGGGACAAACACACAGATCCGCCCCCCGCAGCACGACCGCAGCGCCGCCAGCGCCCTCACCTGCCGGACAAGCCCCGCTGCTGACGCAGGAGGCCCGCCTGCATATGGGGCGCGCCTGCCCTGTGCTGGGCGCTATGGCCTCACCACACAGCACCGATTGGGGCGAGGCCAGCTTTGTGAACCTGTCGGGGCAGGCAGTGACGCTGTTCTGGCTGGACGGTGCGGGCCATCCGCAGGAAATGCTGGCACTGCCACCGGGAGGAGAGGCCGAGCTGACAGCCAATGCCGGCCATCTGTTCCTGGCAAAAGACGACGCCCGGCAGTGCCGCGGTGGGGTCATCACCCTGCCCTATGGCCGCTCGCGCCACGAAATTCGCTAGGCTCAAGGCGTCTGGCATCGGGGTCTCATGCGGAAAACCCCGCCCCCAGTGCCCCACGCCGCGACGTCCCTGCGGCCGCACGCGGCCGTTGTCTTGCAAAACATGTGGCACACCTTTACCCATCCTGCGACCCTGCCGCCCAGTCCGGGCCGCCCAGTTTCAGAGGATCCCGCCCATGCGTTTTGATGGCACCGAAAGCTATGTCGCCACCGATGACCTGACCGTCGCGGTCAACGCCGCCATCACGCTGGAACGCCCGCTGCTGGTCAAAGGCGAGCCCGGCACAGGCAAAACCGAACTGGCGCGTCAGGTTGCCTCTAGCCTCGGCCTGCCGATGATCGAATGGAACGTGAAATCCACGACCAAGGCACAGCAGGGCCTGTATGAATATGATGCCGTGTCCCGCCTGCGCGACAGCCAGCTGGGGGACGAACGCGTCAATGACGTGAAAAACTATATCCGCAAGGGCAAGCTCTGGCAGGCATTCGAGGCCGGGGAAAAGGTGGTCCTGCTGATCGACGAGGTCGACAAGGCCGATATCGAATTTCCCAACGACCTGCTGCAAGAACTTGATAAGATGGAGTTTCACGTCTACGAGACCGGTGAAACGATCCGCGCGGTGAACCGCCCCATCGTCATCATCACCTCTAACAATGAAAAAGAACTGCCCGACGCGTTTTTGCGCCGCTGCTTCTTTCACTACATCAAATTCCCCGAGCCCGAGACCCTGCGCCGCATCGTCGAAGTGCACCATCCCGGCATCAAGGAAAGCCTGCTGACCACCGCGCTGACTCAGTTCTACGAGCTGCGCGAACAGCCTGGCCTGAAAAAGAAACCCTCGACCTCCGAAGTGCTGGACTGGCTGAAGCTGCTGCTGGCCGAGGATCTGACCGCAGACGATCTGAAACGCGACGGTGCCGATGCCCTGCCCAAATTGCACGGTGCCCTTTTGAAAAACGAACAGGATGTGCATCTGTTCGAACGGCTCGCCTTTATGGCGCGGCGCGGCCAACGCTAAGCCCCCCGCCCAATCTGAACATCCAAATCTGAACATCCAAATCTTAGCACATTGCCACAAGCGCGGCCCAGAGCACGGGCCGCGCTTTGCGTTTGCGCCCCTGCTCTGCCCCATTCCTGCCATAAACAACCCGGCACCGCCTGTCGGGGCTGTTGCCGCCTTGCATCATATAAAATACCGAAAATATTAACTTTTTAGCTGCACCCTGATCTGGGCACAGATTTTTTCGCTTTGGGGGCAGGTTCCTGTCCACAAATCCCGCTTTTGCCCTATAGTGACCGCACAGAGGACAGAAAAACATCGGACATCTAAAAAAGTCCGTAACAACAAGCAGGCAGGCTTCTAAAGTGTCCCCAAAGAATACGGTCATCGTGCGCGCCCTGCGTGCCGAGGACGAAGTGATGTGGCGCGATCTGTGGAAATCCTATCTGGATTTCTATGAAACTTCTGTGCCCGAAGCGGTCTACGCCTCGACCTTTGCCCGCCTGCTGGGCAAAGATGAACGCGATTTCAATGGCTTGATTGCGGAACGGGACGGTCAACCCGTGGGCCTGACCCATTACCTGTTCCATCGCCATGGCTGGAAAATCGAAGAGGTCTGCTATCTGCAGGATCTATACACCGCGCCTGAGGCGCGCGGGGCCGGTGTTGGCCGCGCCTTGATCGAGGCAGTTTATGCCGCTGCGGACGCCTATGGCGCGCCCTCGGTGTACTGGCTGACACAGGATTTCAACCACACCGCCCGCCAGCTGTATGACCGTATCGGCAGCGCCACCCCCTTCATCAAGTATCAGAGGTCGTGATGCGCGCAGCCCGTCGGTTCCTGATCCCCTTCTATCTGATGCTGGGCGCCTGTATGCCGGTCGCCCCGAATGACACCCCGACCCGCGCGGCGGCCTCAGCTGCGCTGACGGACAGCACCCTGCCGCCGATGCGCGCCTTTACGGTGCCGCGCCCGCAGGCTCCGGTGGCGTCAAATTCAGATATGGCGCGCGATTTTCTGGATCTCGCCTTTTCGTTGGAATCGGGTCGTGGTCTACAGCGTTTCACCCGGTTCGAAGGTCCGATCCGCGTCGGTGTTACCGGGGCTCCGCCGCCGACGCTGGGGTCAGATCTGAACCGCCTGCTGCACCGGCTGCGCACAGAGGCCGGAATTGACATTGCCATGGTCGCACCCGGTGCCACCAGCGCGCAGATCACCATTCAGGCCGTCACCCGCGCTGAAATTCGCAAATACCTGCCGCAGGCCGCCTGTTTCGTGGTGCCAAATGTCAGCAGCCTGCAGGAATATGCCGCCAACCGGCGCTCGGCTCGGGTCAGCTGGTCCCGGCTGGAGCGGCGTGAACGTCTGGCGATCTTCCTGCCCAATGACGCCAGCCCCCAGGAATCCCGTGATTGCCTGCATGAAGAGCTGGCACAGGCCATCGGCCCGTTGAATGACCTCTATCGCCTGCCCGACAGCGTGTTCAATGACGACAATGTGCATACGGTTCTGACCGGCCATGACATGACCATCCTGCGCGCCTATTACGATCCGAGCCTGCGCAACGGGATGAGCCGGACCGAGGTGGCAAATCGCCTGCCCGCGATTCTGGCGCGCATCAATCCGCGCGGTCAGGGCATCGGCCCACGCCGCCTGTCGCGCACGCCGCGCGTCTGGATTGACGCCGTGCAAACCGCGCTTGGCCCCGGCGCAGGATCCTCTGAGCGGCGCAAAGCCGCGACCGAGGCCCTGCAGGTCGCCACCGCAATGGGGTGGAGCGACCACCGTCGCGGATTTTCGCATTATGCCATGGGTCGCCTGCTGCAATCCATGGATCCGGGGGCCGCACAGGACCATTTTGTGCTCGCACAGCGGTATTTCGGCCAAGCGCCGGACACTGCGCTGCACCGCGCCTATGTGTCCAGCCAGCTGGCCGCCTATGCGATTGCCGAGGGCCGCGCCAATGACGCGCTGTATCTCGTCACCCCTCATCTGGACACTGCCGCGCGCCATGAAAACGCCGCCCTGCTGGCGACGCTGATGATGCTGCGGGCCGAGGCTTTGGATCTGGCGGGCCGCGTCACTGAGGCGCGCGAGGTCCGGCTGGACAGTCTGGGCTGGGCGCGATACGGGTTTGGCTCGGACTGGGCCGTGCGCGCCAAGCTGCGAGAGATCAGCGCGCTAAGCCCGATCATTCGGAGAGATAACGCGCTATGATCGCTGTTCTGGGCGCCCTGTTCGGGGCCATTCTGGGCGGGCTGACCGCCAAGCGCCGCAAGGGCAATCTGGCGGACATCCTGCAATATGGCACCGTTTATGCGATCCTGTTTGGGTTGCTTGGGTTCCTTGTGACCATCGCGGTGGAAAAGCTGGTTTTCTAAACCGGCCTCAGCGCCCAAATCCTACGTGACGGAACCAGCCTGCGCGCCTGGGGTTTCTTGCCCTGCGCGCTTGCATGGCCTAAGGCTGGGCGCATGTTTGTGCCCTTCTTTGAAAACCTGCGCAAAGCCGGTCTGCCGGTCAGCCTGCGCGAATATCTGACCTTCCTCGAGGCCATGGCCAAGGGGCTTGCGCTATATCAGGTGGAGGAATTTTATTTCCTGTCCCGCAGCGCCATGGTCAAGGATGAACGCCATCTGGACCGCTTTGATCAGGCCTTTGCCGCCACATTCAAAGGCCTGGAGGACATCAGTTTCGACCAGGTGATGGAGGCCGTGGACCTGCCCCGCGAATGGCTGGAAAAAATGGCCGAAAAGCATCTGAGCCCCGAAGAAAAAGCCGAGATAGAGGCGCTTGGTGGCTTTGATAAGTTGATGGAAACCCTGAAAGAGCGGCTGAAAGAACAGCAGGGCCGCCATCAGGGGGGCAATAAATGGATCGGCACGGCGGGCACATCGCCATTTGGGGCTTATGGGTATAACCCCGAAGGCGTACGCATCGGTCAGGACAAAAGCCGCCACCGCCGGGCGGTCAAGGTCTGGGACAAACGCGAATTTCGCAATCTGGATGATTCCGTCGAACTGGGCACGCGCAACATCAAGGTCGCCCTGAAACGCCTGCGTCGCTGGGCGCGCGATGGCGCAGATGACGAACTGGACCTGGACGGCACCATCCGGGCCACTGCGGAAAACGGGTATCTGGATGTCAAAACCCGCCCCGAGCGGCGCAACGCGGTCAAGGTGCTGCTGTTTCTGGATGTGGGCGGCTCTATGGATGATCACATCAAAGTGGTCGAAGAGCTGTTCTCGGCCGCAAAGGCAGAATTTAAGCATCTGGAACATTACTATTTCCATAACTGCCTGTATGAAGGTGTCTGGCGCGACAACCGCCGCCGCTGGGACGCGCAAACCGCAACCATGGATGTGCTGCACACCTATGGGTCTGATTACAAATGCATTTTTGTTGGCGACGCCAGCATGTCCCCCTATGAAATTGCCTATCCCGGCGGGGCGAATGAACATTGGAACGCCGAGGCCGGTCAGACCTGGCTGCAGCGCGCGCGCCAGCAATGGCCGGATCATCTCTGGATCAATCCGGTGCCGGAACAACACTGGAGCTATACCCATTCCATCGGCATGATCCGCGAGATTTTCGAGGATCGCATGGTCCCGATGACACTGGACGGCATTGATCGCGGCATGAAGCAGCTCGGCTGATCTGCGCGATTTTACGGATTTTTCCGCAGGAAGCACCACCGGCATTCACGGTTGCGCAAGTGTTTTGACCGACGCTGACCGAAATCGTGCCTGTCGGAGGGTTTCATGTCGCTGCGTTACAAGATCATTTTTGCCATGCTGGGCTGTGCATTTCTATCCATCGCCCTTGTGGCGACACCTTTGTATCTGGGCGCGCAGAAACTGATCGCAGAAGGCAGCGCACGCGAACTGGAACAAACCAAAAACCGCGTCGCTGGCGGGATCGAGGGGCGGGTCGACTCGGCCCTGGCACTGGCGCGCATGGTAGCGGGCATTCCCCGCGTACAGCGGGCCGTGGACAAATCCGATACCAAGGGGCTGCATCGCCTTTTTGTCAAAGAATTTGATCTGTTGGCCGCCGAAACCGGAATCGCACAATTCCAGTTCCACACGCCAGAGGCGATCTCGATCCTCAGGGTCCACAAGCCAGAAAAATACGGCGATGACCTGTCCGGGTTCCGCGACATGGTTGTGCAGGCCAATCGGGACAGCGTTGCACTGGCAGGTCTGGAATATGGCCGCGCGGGGTTGGGAATCCGGGGTATTGCCCCGGTGCGCGACGATGACGAACATCTGGGCACAGTCGAAATCGGACTGCGCTTTGACGCAGATCTGCTCAATACAATCCTGGACGGCAGCGACACCCGGATGGAGGTATATGTTCTGCCCAGCAACGGCATTGATGGGTTCGAAGACACCACAGTCGAGGCAAGTTCAGAAATCACACGTATCACCGCCGGATATGACGGCCCGGCCCTGCTCACCGATCAAGCCGTGCGCGACGCACTCAACGGCACGTTTGAGGACGGGCAGCTACAGCTGAACGAAACAGCCTATGCCAGTACCGGCCTGATCATCCGGGACTTTTCCGGTGCGCCGGTTGCGCTGGCGCATCTCCTGGTGCCCCGCGCTGGTTTTGTTGCCATTTCACGCGAAAAGACATTGCAGGCCATCGGCGCGGCCAGTCTCGCTCTGGTCCTGTCTGCTCTGATTTCCTGGGGCTACGGAAGCCGCCTGACCCGCGCCATGGGGCAATTTCTTGAACGGTTTCAAAAGGTCGCCGCTGGCGATACCAACACCCCTCTTGAGGATCTTCCGCGCAAGGGGGAAATCGGTCAGATGCTTGATGGGCTTGAACGCTTCCGGGACGAATTGCGCGCCTCGGAAAGCCTGAAAGCACAGCAAAAACAACAGCAAGAAGAACAGGCCAAATTATTCGCCAAACTTGAAACCGCCCTGCGCGACCTTGCCGAAGGGCGCCTGGACACCCGGATCAGCGGATCTTTCAGCGACGAATACAAACAGCTGGTCGCCGATTTCAATGGCGCGGTCAGTGATCTGTCAGATGTCATTTCGGCCATTGCAGGTGTGTCTGGCACAATTTCCGGCAGCGTCGAAGAACTCTCACATTCGGCAGATAATCTGGCTCGGCGCACCGAAACCTCTGCAGCCACACTGGAACAAACCGCTGCGGCACTGGAACAGGTGACCGGCAATGTCCGCACGACCTCTGACAGCGCACAGGGGGCCAATAATGCGGGCAGCAGCGCCATCGACAAAGCGCGCTCTGGTGTGGAGGTGGTTGCCGAAACCGTCAAAGCGATCTCTGACATTGATGATGCCGCTGAAGAGATCGCGCGCATCACTGGCCTGATCGACGAAATCGCATTCCAAACCAACCTCTTGGCGCTCAATGCAGGGGTCGAAGCCGCACGCGCCGGCGAGGCCGGAAGCGGCTTTGCCGTCGTCGCCTCAGAGGTGCAGGCACTGGCGCGGCGCACGGGCGACGCAGCTGGCCAAATTGGCGCGCTCATCAGCAATTCCGGCGCATTGGTGAAACAGGGCGTGGTTCTGGTGAACCGCACGGGCACGGCCCTGGACGAAATTGTGCAGGCGGTCGAAGAGGTCACCGCGCAAATCGGCCAAATCGCAGAGTTGGCCGAAGAGCAACGGCAAAGCCTCTCTGAAATCAATGTGTCTGTCGGCGAGCTGGATCGCACGACGCAACAAAACGCAGCCATGTTTCAGGAGACAAATCACGCGAATGGCGCATTGCGAGAGCAAGGTCAGAGGCTGCTGATGATGGTCGAACGTTTCCGCTGCGAGTCAGCAGAAACCGCATCGGAAGACACTCAGGTCAAGATCGCATAGGGGTACAAAGCGCCCGATGGGTGCCCGGTACCGGCCTCTCGTAAGCTCGCTACAGCTATTGCACCTGAAGTGCGTCGCGCATCCACTGCACCAATTTCTCTGCATCAGGCGGCAATGCAACGGCCGCGCCGCCTGTGAACGCTTCGAATGCAGCAATGTTATGCTTATTCAGCCCTGTCAGCACCGGAAGCCCTTGCTCTAACGCCGCTGCAATCACATCCCGGAACCCTCGGCCATCCGCTTCGTGCTTGCCAAATTTGTTCACAATCAGACAATCCGCCCCGCGCTCCAACACCGCGCGGGTCTGCGCTACAGCCTGCTCAAGCGCATCAGGGTCCAGACGGCAGCCTTTTGAATTCGCACCTAAACTTTGCGAAATGCGGATCACCGGACCCGCCGGCAATATCCGCACATCCATATCGCACAGATCCGTTTGGCTGATTTCCGTGTTCACCTGAACCGTCCCCGCAGGACGCGCCCCCTCATCCATCAAAATCTGAGCAACCTTTTGCAACAGCGCATCCATGTCGCCGCGCCCTTCGGCCATCACATAGGCAAACTGCATCCTAGCCCCTCCCTTTTAGGGCAATTTGGCCAATCAAAAGCACCGCAACAAGGGGGTAAGAAAGAAATCACATCCCCCACACAAACGAAACCTCCGGGGCCGAACCTAGGCCAGGGCCGCCTGCATGTTGGCCCATGCATGAGGCGGAATTCTTGTGCGACACCTGGCCGCTAAAATATAAGGGTTTTGCGCCCTATTTTGTCCAGGCCGCAGTGACGGGGCCGAATTTCACCAGCCACTGGAACTACCGCTTCCCGGATCAGAGCTATCTTGGCCTGGCGCGTACCAATATCGCCGCGGCGCTGGCGGCGCAGCCGGGTAATTTCCTGCCCACAGCGGTCTGGCTGCAGGGCGAAAGCTGGCCGGGCAATCACGTGGCCTAGGTCGCCAGACAGGGGGCTGCGCCACCTACCAATCCCCATTCTGAGGGCTCAGAATAAACGTAAGTGAAGTTTTCCTCGGAAAACGGGTGATTTTGATCAAAGGTTGACAAAACCACCAACGCCCGGCGCATTGAACACCACAACATCGCCTTCTGGACCATGCGCACTGGCAGTTTGTGCTAAAAACCCGCCAAGTGAATGGCCAACATAGGTGGCGTTGAAGGATCCAAAGACCCCAACCTTTTGGTGCGCTGTCAAAGCCGCTTGGGTGATAAAGAGTTGAGCGGCTGCGTCTTGTGTTGAATGATCTGCCAAAGTCAAGCCGACGTCAGCAATGGAATCCGGGGTAAGTTCTTACACGTTGAAGTCCGAGAATACCTCCACGCCTGTGAGCACAATCGCCAATTCATTGTTAGTGGAATTGAAAAACGCACGCGCCTGAAAAAAGAGGCCCGTCTATTTACTCCAAAATCTCAACGTAAGACGAGCTATTCTCTCCAGAGACGGCATCTGAACCCGGATCTACACCTGTTTTAGGATCTGGATCGAGATACGTTTTTTTGAGAAATTGCCGCACACGCATTGAGCAGAATGGAATTTGTCACAGGTATTGTTTTAGAGGTCTTTCATCTTGAAAATGGTGATATATCTATTGCAAGGGTATATTCCACCTTGTAAACCCCCCGGATAGTAATGCAGGCCAACAGTTTGAACTGGTTTCCCCGACGGCCACCAGCAGGTCATGTAGCCGTTGGCCTGACCTTCATCGAAACGATCACAGGAAACTCTGCCGCTACGCAACTTTTCAAGGTGTTGATCAGGTATCGACGTAGGTGGGTTGGCCTTTAACGCCAAATAGATCGGGTCATTTACGGGCGTCGATCCACAGGCCGCTAGCACAATGAAACACAGGATACTCAACAACGTTTTCACAGGTCACTTCCCTTCTGTTAAAGAGGGGGACATGACTTTCAGTCGAAAGGTCGGGGTTTAAGGGCTTGTTTCAGGTAAAATAGGGTATTGATGCTCGAAATCGGCAGCGATTTTAGACCTTATTCACACAACGCGTGACGCAAGACAAATGGGATACAACCTTGGCTTCTCTCATATTTCAGGTTGCCAAGAGGTAATTGTGATATTACCGAACTTCAAAGTTATAGGTCTGCCAGCCTTGCTCCACATCCTGTTTGAGAACTCTGCTCCCCTCAAACGCAATAGTCTTGGTCGCGGATTGTTCGAACAAATGCGCAGTTTCATCAGAGTAGGCGGTCACCTCGCCCGTGGCCTCAACAAGCGAGCCATCCAGATCCACAAGGCGAGCAATTTACCAGGTTAGAAAATTTGTATTGCAATGATTGCTGTTAAATCGGCCTTGCTTTTTTAGTTTCTTGAAAAGCCAAAGAGTATTGACGTTCATATCTTTTGAGGCCCCAAAGTAGGTTTCTCCTAGACCTTGCAACAGACTATGATACAGGATTGGATTTTCAGTTTCCTTGACCACGCCCGATTCTGGCATCCAGATGAATGTAAAATTTGATCTAGAGCTATCTTCATCAGACCAAGCGGTCCCCAAGGTTGCAGCATCCGTTGCATGAATTGGCCAAATCTCTTTTGCGATCACATTGCCATTTTCCTCCCTTAAGACAACTTCAGGAATTAGATATGGACGACTGAGGTCAACATAAGCTTCGTATCCGATTTCACTGCCATTAGGAAGCCGAATGCAATCACTGAATTTCAATGAATATAGCCCTACAACTGCCAATACGGGTAACCCGACGAAGACGCAGAGCATCAAGCCAATAGCTGAAACAATCCCGAACATCCGCTTTATCATATGTATCTGCCTCGTGAAGCATTGGCATATACGCGCCCTTCCAAACTGCCCGCCCATTGCCCAGTGATCGAGTAGGGTCTACCCTCGCGAACGCCTAAGCGTTTCGTGCCATTGGACGGTAGATCGCCCCGTCCGCGCAAGCAGTCATCCAATGGCTTGTGAATATTGTCGTACAGAATGCTTCCGGGTCGATAGTCATCAGCTTCAACATTTCCCGCATCTTCATCGCCTGGACTGCGCTGAAACTCGCCAATGTCCCAAGGGATCAGAAAATTCATCATCCAAGTAAATTACCAAACTCCCTTCGGTACTAAATATGCCATTTTGCTCTGTGCCATACCCAGCGAACGTACCACTTATTGTCGTGTTGCCAATACTGAATACAAGGTCTTGCATTTGATAGGAATTGTTAAAATCACACGAAACTGACCCTGCCCCCCCTTCGAGCCGCTTTCGCTATTTGTGTTTTAAGGGCTCGCTGCGGCGATCAATGAATGCTCCGATAATCCCCGGCCTTGGATGCGGTGCTTGATCCGGTGAAAGAGATTGAGCGCGACCTGTCCGACGCATACCGCCGCAAGCGTGAAGAGTGGGAGGCCGAAAGCGAGCTGGCCGCAATCTCGCTGGCGCAATGGAAGGCTGACGCCAAAGCCGCGATGGCAGAGGGTGGCACGGCCCCCTCAAAGCCAGACGATGCTGACGCGGGCACTGCGCCGATCAGAGAGCGCATTTGCGTGGCCGATGTAACAGCCGAAAAGGCCGCAGACCTATTGTCGCGCACCTGGCGTGGCCTGCGCTTTGAACGAGGCAAAGGCGGTCGAGGCTACCCTAGACTACTATCATGTTGATGCCCCTTTCTACACATCAACGCCTTAGAGCTTGGCCACCTCAGCTCGGGGTCCCGTCTTATAATGCGCTTGTGGCGAGCCGAGTCCGCTCCATAGAGCGTGATAGGAACTTTCTACGCAATATAGCATTAGACCTGTGCAAGAGAAAAAACGCGCCCCGTAAGACGCGTTTTAATGTGGTGCTACTTCGAGCTTGTTAACGGCTCGACCGCGAATTCTGAACTAAGCTCATATTGGCAGCGTCATCGCATAATTTCAAGTTGTAAGTTTTCAGAAGTTCATGAAAGCTTAACCCAAATTTCGACGAGGCGTATTGTGAGACTTGGTTTAGATATCGGGACGAATTCCATTGGCTGGTGGCTTTACGAGACGGATGGCGAAGGATCATCTGCGAGGATAGTCCGGGTGATTGACGGGGGGGGGGCGGATTTTCTCTGACGGGCGCGATCCAAAGTCGCAAGCCTCTCTTGCGGTTGACCGCCGCGCTGCCCGGGCGATGCGTCGCCGTCGTGATCACTATTTGCGCCGCCGCGCCACCCTGATGAAGCTATTGGCGCGCACGGGCCTAATGCCTACCGACCCCACAGAGGCAAAAAAGTTGGAGCTTCTCGATCCATATGAGCTCCGAACACAATGCCTGGAGGGCGCCCTGCCGCTCGCTCATTTCGGGCGCGCTCTTTTTCATCTCAATCAACGGCGTGGCTTCAAATCCAATCGCAAGACGGACCGAGGCGACAACGAACACGGCAAAATCAAGGATGCGACTGCGCGGCTCGATCTGGAAATGATGACCAATGGCGCGCGAACCTATGGCGAGTTTCTGCATATGCGCCGCCAGCGCGCAAGCGACCCGCGCCATGTGCCCACCGTTCGCACGCGCCTACTCGCGCACGTTAGACGACAGTTTCGCCAACCGCACCCTGTGCTTGAAAGAGGCCAACAGGGCCAAAAGCAATGACGCCCCGCATGAAGCTGCCCAAAAGGGCGTCCTGGATTGGGACGCTATCGAAGCGAACCTCAAGAACCTGCCAGAAAACAAGCGTTGGCGTTTCGGTCCCGATGCAATGGCAAGATTCGAGGGCGACAATGATTTCCTCGATCGTGCGTTGGTCGACACACAATATCTGGCCAAGATTTCCCGTATGTATCTCGATACGCTTTTTACCAGAGGTGGGCATGTCTGGGTCGTGCCCGGGCGAATGACGGAAATGCTTCGGCGCCATTGGGGGTTGAATTCGCTGCTCAGTGACAAAGCTCGCGGAGCTGTAAAGGCCAAGAACCGCACCGACCATCGCCATCATGCAATTGATGCAGCCGTGGTCGCGGCAACGGATTATGGGCTTGTGCAGAAAATCAGCCGCGCAGCGGGCCTAGGCGAACACGCGGGCCAATCCGCCGAATTGATCGCCCGCGACACACCTGAACCATGGGAACATTTCCGCACCGATATCGCCGCGCAACTCGATAAGATCATTGTCAGCCATCGCGCCGATCACGGTCGCATTGACGTCGAGGGTCGCAAAACGGGACGCGACAGTACGGCTGGGCAGCTGCATCAGGCGACAGTCTACTCCATCGTCAATGACACTCAGGTTGCTGCGCGAACGGACTTGCTGAGCGTCAAGCCTGCACAGCTCATGGAAAAGGCGGGAAAAAGCGGGCAAGTCCGCGATCCCTACCTGCGCAACGCCCTTTTTGTCGACACTAAAAACAAAACGGGCAAAGACTATGAGACCGCGCTACGCAATTTCGTGGCGAAAGACGGGCCCTATCAGGGCATGCGGCGTGTGCGCATCACAATAACGCTGCAAGATCAGGCACGTGTGCCCGTCCCGCATGACGCGCCGATCAAGGCCTATCAAGGCGGCAGCAATCACAAATATGAAATATGGCGACTCCCAAACGGTAAATATGTGGCTCAAGTTATTTCAACATACGAAGCCCATACCGGCGTAGAAAAGCGCCCACATCCTGCAGCTAAGAAAATCGCGCGCTTTTCCAAAATGGATATGGTGCGGGTTGAGGATAGTAAATTCGGCGCTGTGACCGCGACCGTAGCCAAGTTTGATGGAAATGGAAAAATTGAGCTGGTTCCACATAACGAGGCGAATGCGTCAGACAGATACAAGAAAATTAAAGAAGATCTCTACATTCGGCTATCTGCCACGACCGCCGTAAAATCCGGCCTCAGGCGCGTTCATGTCGACGAAATTGGGCGTCTTCGTGACCCCGGACCGCCAACATTCTAAATTAGTAGCACGAATCAGAAAATATGACATGCTTTTAACCATTTGGAGTATGTATATTGGATCGTGTTATTGATATTTCCGTGGATGGGCGTCACCTTTCACGCGAACGCGGCTTTTTGAAAGTCACCGAAAATAGCATCGAAATCGGCCGCATTCCCCTGGATGAAATTACGGCCGTCATCATTCACGCACATGGCACCACCGCGTCGGGAAGCCTGTTGGCCGAACTTGGTGATCGAGCTGTACCCGTCGTCTTTTGCGCATCCAATCACGTACCACGATCTGTTCTTATGCCGATCGAGGGTCATCACGCCCAAGGTGGTCGTTTGCGCCCCCAAGAACCGATGACTTCACCGACCTGTATCGTTACACAACATATGCAGTAATTTCCTCAGAAAATCCGCTAGCTAGCCGCATAGACAGGCTGCAGTCATTGGTGCCGATGAGTCGAAACCTGACCGTTATCCAAGGCCCGCCGGGAACGAATAGCGGTCCAACGGCCCTGCCACCGGACGAAACTGACGAGTCAGACCCGACCTACATTTACTATGGCTGGATTTCCACGCGTGCTGGTGGCTGGCTGGTTCGGCGCGTTGACCGCTTAACGGAAGCCAAGACAAACGCTGCCACCGGATACCCCGACTTCGCCGCAGCTTGGGAGAACCGCGAGACGCTGCAATACTACTGACGTTGCCTGTATCGAAGCGTCGAATACGCCCCAGCCATTTATTCTCACTAAAGCCGCGCGCCGATTTCCTATTTTTTCTCACAGATCGCAGAATTAATCTCTCAGTTTTCTTTGTTCTGCACTATTATCTTCGCTGACAAGAGGCCGCTCTGCCCTGAAGTTAGGCCCATCGAAACAGTCGAGCAAAGGAAACGACATGGCAAAACGTGGGCGCCCAAAGGGCAGCACCTATCCAGATGGGCCGTATCTGGATCAAATCGCGGATGCGCTGACGCGCAACAGTGCTAAATCAGCAAACGCCGCCATCATGCAAATCGCCAAGAGTGAAGGTATCCCCCAGCAAGGTTTGGAAGCCTTCCGCCGACGCTTGCATGACAAGTGGAGCACGCAAAAGGAAGAGCGAATGGCAGAGGCGCGTGAGCGCCTTGAAGAGCGCAACCGTCCGGCGCGCCGCGTAGTTGACCGCAGGTCCACGATGGAAAGCCAGCGAAACTCCATCGGTGAAGCGCTCCGCGTTGCCAAGGCGTTTCAGGAAAGCCCTGCCATGCGCGCAATCCAAGATTTCGAGCGCAGCGGTGTGGGCGCAGCGCTACGCCAGATAGAAAATAGCGGCGTCGGCATGGTGATGCGAGACCTAGAACGCAGCGGGATCGGTCAAGCGATTCAGGACATGGAACGCTCAAACCTGCACAGCGTGCTTAAGAATCTTGATAATCATAACATTTTCAAGATTCTGGACAGCTAACGCATTTACGGGGCGGCTCACGCCGCCCTGCTACACGACTGCTACACCACGACCGCCATTCGTAGCAAAATCGTAGCAGTAGCAGAAATTTGCAGCCAACCAAGGCTTACAACACCCACAATTTCCATTTAATTTCAATGTGGTGCGGGTGGAGGGACTTGAACCCCCACGCCTTGCGGCGCCAGAACCTAAATCTGGTGCGTCTACCAATTCCGCCACACCCGCATCCTGTATCGCGGTGTCTTTACGTCAAAACCACAGCGATGCCCGCTACCTAGCAAAGCCTGACACCGGTTGCGAGTGGAAAAATTCGATTCGAATTTTGCCTGTTTCGCGCAACGCGATCGTGGCGAAACCAAGGCAAAACGTGGGCGACATTTACCGAAACTTGATGTAACATAAGGAAAAATACAAAACGGCAGTGACAGACAGGCTTTGCATCATGCAACGGAATTCCGCGTTTGGGCGGATGTGGACCAGCTTTGGCATGGGACGCAAACCGCAGACGACACCCCCGCAGGATAGCCCTGCAAGAATCAGATCAGACGCGCTGGCTGATGCGCCCCATCTTGTGCATGGGTTCTGCGGCAACGGGCTAATGCCAGGGGTATCCGTGTTGACCCTGGATGGGGCCCTGCCAGTGGAATATCTCGCACCCGGAGACAGGATCATTACACGCGACAGTGGCACGGCTGTACTACAGGCGGTGCGGCGCGCGCGCCGTCACCTGCCGAGGGTGCACATTCAGGCCGGCACACTGGGCCATATGCGCCCGAACAGCGACCTGACCCTACCTGCAAGCCAGCAGATCCTGATCCGCGACTGGCGCGCCAAGGCACTCTTTGGGCGGTCCAGCGCCCTTATCCCAGCCAAACGCCTGATTGATGGCACATTCATCCGCGATGATGGCAGCGCGGCCTGCGAAATGACCGAACTGATCTTTGACGCGCCGCATATTCTGTATGTTGACGGGCTGGAGCTGGCCTCCTCTGCGCCTCTCACTGCAAGGCCAGAGCCCCAGCGTCAGCCCCATCAGATGTAACGCCCGGCTGCGCGCTTCTCTGCTGCACAAATACCCTGGGGGAGGCCCCGCAAGGGGACGGGGGCAACGCCCCCATAAGCCGCTCAATCCGCGCGCACGCCTGATATCAGGGGGCGCAAAACTGCTGGAATCGCCTCTGGCAGATCTTCGGCAATCAAACCGGGGCCGCAGTGCCGTCCCGCTGCGCCATGCAGCCAGGCCCCCTGCCCGGCGGCCTCGAACCCGCCGCGTCCGCGTGCGAGAAGCCCGGTGATCAGCCCCGCCAACACATCGCCCGACCCTGCGGTGGCCAGCCAAGGCGCGGCCATCGCATAGGCCGCACCATGCAGCGCAATGCGCCCGGTCGGGTCCGCGATCACCGTGTCAGGGCCTTTCAGCAGGATTGTACAGCCGGCCCGCGCCGCCGCCTCCCGCACGGCATCCACCCGCGCATAGGCGGGACCGCGCAGTGCCTCGCCCTGCAGTGCCGCAGCCAGATCCGGGAACAACCGCGTAAATTCACCAAAATGAGGCGTCAGGACACAGCCCTCATGCAGCGCACCAAACAAACTGTCCGGCGCGTCCTGAAAGGCGCTCAGCGCATCCGCGTCCAGAACACAGGCCCGCCCGCTTTTCAGGGCAACCGGCACCAAATCGCGGGCGCGCTCCAACCCCAGACCGGGGCCAAGGCACAGGGCCGTCAGCCGCGGATCCTCCAGCGCCGCGCTTAGCCCCTGCGCATCCGCGATCCGGGTCAGCATCAGCGCCGTGATCTGACAGGCGATTTCCTGCAGCGCATTGGGCGGCGCGCCCAGCGTGACCAACCCGGCCCCGACCCGCAGCGCCGCCCGCGCCGCCAGCCGTGCCGCGCCGCTGCGACCTGAACCACCGGACAGCACCAGCGCATGGCCGTGGCTGAACTTGTGCCCAGCGCCTGCTTTGTCCAGACCTTGAGGCGGTTCAAGCAGCTCTGCCGCGCCGGGCACGGCCCCCTCCAGCCCGATGGGCGCAATCTGCAGATCACCGCAATGGGCTGGCCCTGCTGCTAGGTAATGCCCCAGCTTGGCGCTATGAAAACTGACGGTCAGATCGGCCTGCAGGGCCGCGCCCAGCGGGCGTCCGCTATCAGCGCACAGGCCCGACGGGATGTCCACCGCCACCACCGGGGCGCTGAGCTGGGCCAACCGCCTGGCCAACTGATCCAGCCCGGCCACCGGTCGGGTCAGCCCCGTGCCAAACAGCGCATCCACCACCAGATCGACCGCACCACAGCCGGGCAGATCGGGGGCGTAGGGCAGGACAGCGCCCAGCGCGCACCAACGTGCATGATTCAGCGCCGCATCGGGCGGCAGGCGCGCCGGATCGCCCATCAGCCGCAGATCCACCTGCCAGCCCAGCCCGTGCAAAAGCCGTGCAATCACAAAGCCATCGCCGCCATTATTCCCCGGCCCGCATAAAATCAGCGCACGCCTCTGCAGATCCCGCATCTGCGGCCAGCGCCTCTGGATCGCCTCCACAACGCCCTGCCCTGCGCGCTCCATCAATGTGGCCCCAGTGGCAGTGCCTGCCGCCATGGCGTCTTGTTCGAAACGCCGCATCTGCGCGGCTGTCAAAACCTGTGTCATGGGGCGAGAGTGCCGCAAGCCCCGTGCAACGCCAAGCCCCGCCGCCCGTGAAAAAAGAAAGTTTTGACAGCTGCCCCACGCAAAGGCCAAGCTGTTAACATCACAGGCAACACCGCCCACGCCTGACGGGGGCCCTGATCTGCCGCGTAACCGTATCCAACGCCCGTATCCCGTATCTGCACCGATCAGGCCACGCCATGGCGCAGGGCTTTGCATTTGGGAAAGGATACTGTCATGGCTTCTTTTAACATCAACACCACGGTTGTCGCCGGGCAATCCCTTGGCGTGAACGAAGGCGGGCTGATCGGGCCGGATGGCGCAATTCTGACCTTTGCCCCCATCGCCATCACCACAACCGCCGATAATGACATTATCATCAACGGCACGATCCAGACCTTTGGCACCGGGATTGACGCCACCAGCGCCACGCAGCTGGAGGTGCTGATCGGCCAGACTGGCTCGATCTTGTCTGGTGGGGTCGGCATTCGGGCCGATGTGACCACGGATACGCAGATCATCAATCATGGCAGCATCTCGGGCACCAATCGCGGGATGATCCTGACCGCCGACAACGCTGCGGTGATCCCGGTGGTGCATGACATCATCAACACCGGCTCGATCACCTCGACCGGTACGGCGCTACAGCTTGAGACCTCAAATGCCGGGGTGACCGAGATCGTCAATAGCGGGGTCATCGCCGGCACCGGAGAAGGCATCGACAACACGCTGACCCAGGATGGCATCACCGTGCTGATCAATACCGGCACCCTGACCGGGGGCGAACCCTTCAGCAGCAGCCAGGCCTATATTGGCGGCGCCGGGGCCGACACGATCTTTAACACCGGGGTGATCAATGGCCGGGTCGAACTGGGCGCCGGGGCCGATACGTTCAACACGCTGGGGGGCACGGTGAATGGTCGCGTGAACGGCGGCAGCGGCAATGATGTCTACATCACCGATAGCAGCGCGCTCGACATCAATGAAAACAATGGTCAGGGCAATGACCGGGTCGAAGCGGCAGCGGATTTCGCCCTTGACGATCATATCGAAGACCTCACCCTACTGGGCGCAGGCAACTGGCGTGGCATTGGCAATGAACTGGCCAATGAGGTCACAGGCAATGGCGGCGACAATGTGCTGTCCGGGCGCGCCGGGAATGACACGATCCTTGGCGGCGCGGGCGATGATTTCATCCGTGCAGGCGGCAACAAGGACAGCGTCGATGGCGGCAGCGGCGATGATCTGATCCGGCTCGGCGCAGGCGGTGACACCGCACAGGGCGGCACAGGCGATGACACGATCGAGGGGCGGTCCGGCAAGGATCTGATCGACGGTCAGGACGGCAATGACCGGCTGATCGGCGGCGCGGACGAAGACCTGCTGCGCGGCGGTGACGGGGCCGACACGCTGGTTGGCGGCGCGGGCAAAGACACGCTGACCGGCAATGCGGGCACGGACAGTTTCGAATTTCACGCGGTCAGCGACAGCCCGTCGCTGGAATTTGACGTGATCACCGATTTCACCCGAGGCGAAGACCTGATCGACCTCAGCGCCCTGATCGAAGGCCAGTTGGCGCTGAACCTGCTGGGGGCCTTCAGCGGGGGCGGGGTGGCCAGCATCCGCACCGTGGAATCCGGCGGCGACACGCGGATCAATATCGACGTGGATGGCGATGGATCGCGCGACATGCGCATTGATGTGCAGGGTGTGACCGGCTTGGATGGCACGGATTTCCTGACCTGACATTGTGGACCGCACGGCTATCCTGCCGCCGACTTGGGTAATTCCTTTAAACAGATCAACGCATTGGGGCTGATGCGTGGCTGGCTTTTGCCAGCCCGTTCCCTGTGTTCTGGGACTGCCCGCGTGTCAGTGAAACCAGTTCAAACGGGGATGCCACAATGCCGGTCATCAATCTCAGCTCGTCCACCATCGGACAGACACTTACCGCCCATACCACTGCCTGGCTTTCCGCCAGCCAGACCATTTTTGATCCCAACGGCTCCGCCATATCCAATGTCGACAACACCGATGACTGGAATATCGACCTGACCATTGATGGCACCGTGGTCGGGGGCAATCACGGGATTTCCCTGCTGGCCATCAACACCTCTGGCAATGGCGTGAACGAGGTGCTGATCGGCGAGGACGGCACCGTGCGCGGTCTTGGCGATCTCAGCTATGGGGTCTATCTGCGGGGCGATGCCTCGGCGCTGGTCAATCATGGCGAAGTGTCCGGCCCGCGTGGCGTGCTGTTTGTGTCCTCTGACAATGCGCAGATGAGCAATACCGGCCTGATCGAGGCCTTTATCACCCCGACCAACACCACGATTGGCGTGACGTTCACTTCCTCAGACGATCTGCGGTTCTACAATTCCGGTCGGGTCGAGGTGACTGGCGCAGGTACGGGCGTCTGGCTGGACAATTCAAACAATGCGCTGGTGCTGAACTCTGGCACCATTCAGGCCGAGCGCGGCATCCATATCGACAATAGCAGCGGCACCGAGATCGTGAATACCGGCGAGATCCTCAGCGATGGCGTGGCGATCGAGGGCTCGATCAATGGGGATCGCGTGGTGAATAGCGGCTTGCTGGTGGGCACCGTGTCGCTGGGCGCGGGCGATGACACCTATGACGGGCGCGGCGGCGGTCAGGTTGTGGATGGTGTGGTGTTTGGCGGCATCGGCGCGGACACCTATTACATTGACGATGCCTCGACCCTGATCATCGAAAGCGTCTCGGCCGATGCGGACACTGTGATTGTCTCGGCGGATTACGAACTGCCCGATTTTGTCGAACGGCTGTATCTGCGCGGCAGCGGCGATTTCAACGGCACCGGGACCGTCGGAGACAATGAGATCTTTGGCAATGACGGGGCCAATGTGCTGCAGGGCCTTGCGGGCGAAGACCTCCTGCGCGGTGCCGGTGGCGACGACACCCTGTCGGGCGGTGGCAACAAGGACACCGTTCACGGCGATGATGGCAATGATGAAATCCGTCTGGGCGGCGGTGGAGACCGGGGCCATGGCGGCGAAGGCGACGACCTGCTGTCCGGCCATAGCGGCAAGGACACGCTGTGGGGCGATGCGGGCGACGACACGCTGCGCGGCGGCGGCGACAATGACCGCCTGCTGGGCGGCGACGGGGCCGATCTGCTGAAAGGCGGCGCGGGCAATGACACCCTACTGGGCGGCGCGGGCGCGGACCGGTTTGTCTTTGGCGCGGCCTCGGACAGCACCGATCTGGATTTTGACCGCATCGGCGATTTCAACCGTGGCGAAGACCTGATCGACCTGCGCGATCTGGTCGAGGGCCAGTTCACCCTGAACCTGCTGGGCAGTTTCGCAGGCGGCGGCGTGGCCAGTATCCGCACGGTGGAAACCGGTGGTGACACGCGGATCAATATCGACGTGGATGGCGATGGCGTGCGCGACATGCGCATTGATGTGCAGGGCGTGACCGGCATGAGCGCCACGGATTTCCTGCTGTGACCTGAAAACCGGGCGTCAGGCGGGGCTTGCCCGCCTGCCCCCTCCGGTCGCCAAGCCCGCCCGGCTCCCCCTGTCAATTCCGACAGGTCGGGCACCCGTTTCCGTAGCGGCACCCGTTGTTTAAATTTCGTTAACCACACAGGCTGCGCCCAGTTTTTAACCAGCTTTGACCCGAGCATTCAAAAGGCGAAAACACCATGGCATTCGAAGTTTCCAGCCCCACATTCACCTCGACCTACGCATTGCATGACGGGGATGAATATATCCTGCTGCCCGGCCACACCATGACGTCATCCGATGATGGCATTTGGGGCGGCAATGATGGCATCATGCGCACCACCATTCTGGGCACTGTGGTGGGCTTGAATGACGGGATCGAGTTGGGGAACATGGCCTCTGGCACAAGCGTGCTTGACATCACCGTGGGGCAGGATGGGTTTGTGCAGGGGCTTCAGGACAGCGGGCTCAAACTTTCCCGCCGCTACACAGACATCGACAATAGCGGCACGATCACCGGGAATGCCCACGGCGTTTTTGCCCAAACCGAAGCAGGAAATGTCGAGATCCTGAACAGCGGGCGTCTTTCCTCCCTCTCAACCGCGATCCGTGTCGACAATAGCAGCACCACCAGCTCTACGCGGGTTGATCTGTTCAACTCTGGCGAGGTTCTTGGGGGCAACGGACTTTACTCTACGGACCGCGTCTATGCCAATATCCTGAACAGCGGCGATATCATTGCGGACTACGCGGTTCAACTGACCTATGCCACGTCCTTTGTTCGGCTGAACAACGAGGGCTCTATTCTGGGGAATGTTGATGCGGTCCGCACCGAGGGCGGCCATGATTACATCAGCAATAGTGGCACCATCACCGGTACGCTGGACCTGGGCGGTGGGCAGAACCGCGTCGACAACAGCGGCACCCTACAGGATTTTCAGTCCCGCCACATCTACCAGCAGGGGCATCCAACCACGGATCCCAATTCCAGCCTGTCTGTGAACAACACTGGCACGATCCAGTCTGATAACAGCAGCATCACAGTGGAAAGTGCCACACTGGAATTGCGCAATAGCGGCATGATGGCCTCTGAGGGCACGGTGATCCAGGCGAACTCCGTAAGAGGCAGCAATGACACCGCAGAGATTGTCAACACCGGCAGCATGATCGCGGGGGGCAGCTGGTCAATGCGACTGGGCACAGCCGACGACATATTGGAAAATCATGGCACGATCTCTGGCGGTGTGCGCATGGGCGGCGGGGAAAATATCGTGTTCAACACCGGCACGATCAACGCTGAGGGCGTAGAAGCCGTCCGCACATACGGAGAGACCGGTGAAAGCGATCACCTGATCGTGACCAATAGCGGCGAGATCAACGCAGTCGACAATTTTGTGGGAACAGCGGTTTATGCCCATGCGGCGGCACTGACCCTGCAAAATTCGGGCATCCTCAGATCCACATCAACCACGATCCGCACGGATGCCACCGATTTGGATTCCTATGTGGTGCAGATCATCAATAGCGGCGAGATCATTTCGGACAATGGTCTGGCGTTCAGCTCTTACAGCGATGGCACAGACCTGATCACCAATACCGGCCTGATCAAAGGGGCTATCCGAACCTTCAATGACCAAGATCACCTTATCAATAGTGGCAAAATCATCGGCGATGTCAGTCTGGGCGATGACAATGACGTGTTTGACGGGCGCGGTGGTACCGTGTCGGGCGAAGTCGACGGCGGTGACGGGGATGATGTTTACATCGTGGATCGCAGCAATATCCAGCTGATCGAAGACAGCATGGAGGGGACGGACCGCGTCGAAACCTATGCCAATTTCACCCTGGGCGAGCATTTTGAAAACCTGACACTGATGGGCAATGAGGATCTGCGCGGCATCGGCAATGACGGCACGAACCAGATCACCGGGAATAACGGCGATAACGATCTGTCGGGCCGCGGCGGCAATGATCTGATTTACGGTCATGACGGCAATGACACGATCCGCGCAGGCGGCAACAAGGACTCCGTGGATGGCGGCACGGGCGATGACGTGATCCGCCTTGGCACGGGCGGCGATACCGGTCTGGGCGGCGACGGCGATGACCGGATCGAAGGCCGTTCCGGCGATGACCGGCTTGAAGGCGGTCTGGGCAATGACACCCTGCTGGGGGGCAGCGACGAAGACCGGCTGCTGGGCGGGGATGGCAACGACCTGCTGCGCGGCGGGGCCTCCAATGACACGCTGATCGGCGGCGCAGGCAATGATGTGTTCGATTTCAACACCGTCAGTGACAGCGCCGAGTTGAAATGGGACCGCATCGCCGATTTCACCCAGGGCGAAGACCTGATCGACCTGGGTGATCTGGTAGAGGGCCAGCTGGAACTGAACCTGCTGGGCAGTTTCGCAGGCGGTGGCGTTGCCAGCATCCGCACGGTCGAAACCGGCGGCGACACCCGCATCAATATCGACGTGGATGGCGACGGGGTGCGCGACATGCGCATTGATCTGCAGGGCGTCACAGGGATCGCGGCCACGGATTTCCTGCTGTAGCCCCTGCCCTGTAACGGACCAGATATGGGCCTGACATGGGCCGGAAACCCCGCCACAGGTAGGGTATTCCGGCTTTGACGTAAAATTTAGGAATGCGGTAGCCTAAGCCCGCATTCCATTGCTGTGCTCTGCCTTCAGAGTCCCGCCCATGCGTTCCGCCGTTTCACAAGGATCCGTCCATGACCATCGTTCCCGTCAACACAGTCAGCACCAGTTTTGCCGCCAATGTCACCAGCAACGGGCTGTTCCTGCTGCCTGATCGCTATCTGATCAGCACCGGCACAACGGCGGTCTATGCCAGTGTGGCCGATGTGGAGATCCACGGCACCGTGCATGGCGATTACGAGGGGATCAACGCGTCCTTCAGCGAAATCTTTATCGGCGATAGCGGGTCTGTCTCTGGGCGCAACAGTTCGGCGATCTGGGTGCCCTCGCCTTTTGAGGGCTCAGATCGCCTTCAGCTGGTCAATAATGGCGAAGTCACCAACAGCAACACCGCCCCAACGGTCGGCTTTAACGGATGGACCTTTGATCCTGCGCTGTTCTTTGCCTGGGCGGGCAGCTTTTACAACACCACCGCCGATATCACCAATTTCGGCCTGATTTCCAACACCACCAGCCAGGGCGCCGCAAACCAGAGTTCAGCGATCGAGATCACCACCGCGTTTCGGGTGAACATCACCAATGGGGCCGATGGGGTGATTTCTGCGCAGACCGTCAACGGCTCGACCATCCGGCTGCTTGGCTATGTCTGGGATGGCAATCAGTCGATCAACACAGTGATCAATCACGGCCAGATCCTGTCTGCCAATCAGGCCTATCTGTCCGGCTCTTTCGGGATCGACCGCTTTACCAATACCGGGTTGGTGCAGGGCGATATTCTGTTGGGTGCTGAGGATGACGTGTTCACCAATGATGGCGGCCAGGTGATCGGCACCGTTTTTGGCGGGGACGGAGATGACCTGTTTGTCGTCGATGATGGCACGCTGGATCTGGTCGAACTCAGCGGTGAAGGCACCGACACCGTGGTCAGCAGCGATGATTTCCAGCTGAGCGCGCATTTCGAAAACCTGGAGCTGGCGGGCAGCGCGGATCTGCGCGGCACCGGCAATGGCGAAGACAACACGATCACCGGGAATACAGGCGACAATGTACTGTCCGGGCGCGATGGCAATGACGACATCAGCGGCGGCGCGGGCAATGACCTGATCCGCGGCGGCGGCAACAAGGACACCGTGGATGGCGGGTCTGGCGATGATGACATCCGACTGGGTGCAGGCGGCGATCAGGCCGATGGCGGCGAAGGCGATGACGTGATCCAGGGGCGCTCGGGCAAGGATGCTCTGCAGGGCGGCGCGGGCGAAGACACACTGCTGGGCGGCGGTGATGCGGATACGCTGAATGGCGGCGATCAGGATGACGTGCTGATCGGCGGCGGCGATGCGGACCGGCTGACCGGGGGCGACGGGGCGGATCATTTTGTCTGGCAGGCGGTCTCTGACAGCAATGAGGTCGATTATGACAGCGTGCTGGATTTCGTCCGGGGCGAAGACCTGATCGACCTGCGCGATCTGGTCGAGGGCACGCTGACCCTGAACCTGCTGGGCAGTTTTTCGGGCGGTGGCGTGGCCAGCATCCGCACGGTGGAAACCGGCGGCGACACCCGCATCAATATCGACGTAGATGGCGACGGGTCGCGCGACATGCGCATTGATGTGACCGGCGTGACCGGGATGGATGGCACCGATTTCCTGCTGTGATCCCGCATGACATTTACAAGACCGGCCCGGCGCGCGCACCGCGCGCTGGCCAGATTTTATAAAGGGGAGTGAAGTTATGGCGATTATCAATCAAACCAGCACCACCACAACGGTCTCGGTCGGGTCAGGCGATACATTCTATCTGGCCGAAGACCAGTCCATCACCACCATCGGTGCAGATGCGATCAGCGGCAATGCCGCAAACGCGCAGCTGTTCATTTATGGCGATGTGACCGCGCTTTATGCAACGGATAGCGATACATTTGGCGCGGCCATTGACCTTTATGGCGACAATGTGAGGATGTGGATCGGTGCAGACGCGACCATCACCGCCGCAGGCGATGAAGGCGCTGGGCCTCCCGGCACCTCCGCCATTGAGTTCAGCAATCGATCAGATGTTGTGAACTATGGCACAATCATCAGCAGCGAAAACGGCTTTGACTTTGGGTCAGGTTCAGATGGCAGCCGGTTGGAGAACCATGGCACCATCTCTGCGGATGCCGTCGCGGTCGATATGTTCGTGACCGAAGTGGAAATCGTGAACACCGGGTTGATCACCTCAGCTGGGGGCGGCCTGGTCGGTTGGTCTTCGGGCGTGCTGGATCTGATCAATCACGGCACGATTTCAACGGGTAGCACCGCCGTCGCCTCAGTGACCAACGGTGTGAACACGGGCACGATCAGCACGCATAGCACCTACGCCATAACGATGGGTGACAATGCTGACTTTGAAAACCGGGGGCTGATCAGAGGTGGGATCAGCATGAACAGCAGCGGCGGTGAATTCCGCAACAGCGGCGTGATCGAAACCGGAACTTACTACATTCGGTCCAGCTCGGGTGATCAGATCTTTGACAATTCCGGCGAAATCCGCGGTTCCTATGACAACTTGATCTGGCTGGGCTCTGGCAATGACACGGTGCGCAATTCCGGCGAGATCGGCGGCGACGTGCGGCTTGGATCCGGCAATGATGTGTTTGACGGGCGTGGCGGCATGGTTGACGGCACGGTTCAGGGCGAATTTGGCGATGACATCTATATTGTCGACGACCCGCTGCTGGAAATTGTCGAAAGTGCCAATCAGGGCACGGATCTTGTGCAGGCAGCGTCAGATTATCATCTGGGTGCCAATCTGGAAAACCTAGAGCTGATCGGCAGCGGCAACACGGATGGGATCGGCAACGAGCTGGCCAACACGCTGACCGGCAATGACGGTGGCAACATGATCTCGGGCCGCGCAGGCGATGACACGATCCTGGGCGGAGATGGCGATGACATTCTGAAGGGCGGCGGCAACCGTGACAGCGTCAGCGGCGAGGACGGCGATGACGTGATCCGACTGGGGGCTGGCGGCGATACCGGTCTTGGCGGCGCGGGCGATGACCGGATCGAAGGGCGCTCGGGTGATGACCGGCTGGAAGGCGGCGATGGCAATGACACGCTGATCGGCGGTGGCGACGAAGACCGCCTGCTGGGCGGCGATGGCGATGACGTGCTGCGCGGCGGGGCGTCTAATGACACGCTGACCGGCGGCGCGGGCCATGATGTCTTTGACTTCAACGCGGTCAGCGACAGCCCCTCGCTGGGCTATGACGGCATCACCGATTTCACCCAGGGCGAAGACCTGATCGACCTGCGCGAGCTGGTCGAAGGCCAGCGGGAGCTGAACCTGCTGGGCAGTTTCACAGGCGGCGGCGTGGCCAGTGTGCGCACCGTGGAAACCGGCGGCGATACGCGGGTCAATATCGACGTGGATGGTGATGGCGCGCGCGATATGCGCATTGATCTGGAGGGCATCACCGGAATCGCAGCCACGGATTTCCTGCTGTAACCGCCCTGCCCCAGCAGCGACGTGACAGCAAAACATACCTATATAAGGGCCGGTTTCACACTGGCCCTTTTGCCATGCAGAACGCCCGATTGTGCAGCGATCCAATCCCCCCGGCCCAGGCGGCACACCAGCACGCGATTCAATTTCGCACATTTTTACGCCATTATGCCTATTTTTTAATCACAGTCTTTAAAATGCCCACGACCCGTCCCCTGGCAGATCGCATTGCGATTGTGGCCCCTGCACAGAAATGATCTGCATCCCATGACATGTCATGCCGAGGAGAGATGGCCATGAAAAAGATCGAAGCGATCATCAAGCCCTTCAAGCTCGACGAGGTCAAAGAAGCCCTTCAGGAAGCTGGCATTCAGGGGCTCTCTGTCGTTGAGGTCAAAGGGTTCGGTCGTCAGAAAGGTCATACGGAACTGTATCGCGGTGCCGAATATGTCGTCGACTTTCTGCCCAAGGTGAAAATCGAAACCGTGCTGGATGATGATCAGGTCGATGCCGCCATCGAGGCCATCGTTGACGCTGCCAAAACCGACAAGATCGGTGACGGCAAGATCTTTGTCAGCCCGGTGGAACAGGCCATCCGCATCCGTACCGGCGAAACCGGCCCGGACGCCCTATAAACCGGCCCCGGTGATGGTTGCCCCGCGGGCATCCAAAGACAAAACAGAATTTCCAATACACGCAATCAAGGGAATACAGAGATGAGCGCACAAGACCTGCTCAAGAAGATCAAGGACGAAGACGTCGCCTATGTCGACATCCGTTTCACCGATGTGCGCGGCAAGCTGCAGCACGTCACCGTGGATGTGGATCTGGTGGACGAAGATTTCCTCGAAGAGGGTTTCATGTTCGACGGTTCCTCCATCGCTGGCTGGAAGTCGATCGAAAACTCCGACATGAAGCTGCTGCCGGACACCGAGAGCGCCTATCTCGATCCGTTCTATGCGGAAAAAACGATCTGCATCCACTGCTCCATCGTTGAACCCGACACCGGCGAATCCTATGAGCGTGACCCGCGCGGCACCGCACAGAAGGCCGAAGCATACCTGAAATCTTCGGGTATCGGTGACGTGGCTTACATGGGCCCCGAGGCGGAATTCTTCCTGTTCGACGACGTGCGTTTCGAGAACAAAATCAACAAAGTGTCCTACGAAGTGGACGCGGTTGACGGTTCCTGGAACACCGACACCGAATATGAAATGGGCAACACCGGCCATCGCCCCGGCATCAAGGGCGGCTATTTCCCGGTGAACCCGATCGACGACGCGCAGGATCTGCGTTCGGAAATGCTGTCCACCATGAAGCGTCTGGGCATGAAGGTCGACAAGCACCACCACGAAGTGGCGTCCTGCCAGCACGAGCTGGGCCTGATCTTTGACAGCCTGACCAAACAGGCGGACGAGCTGCAGAAATACAAATACGTCATCCACAACGTGGCGCATTCCTACGGCAAATCGGCCACCTTCATGCCGAAGCCGATCTACGGTGACAACGGCACCGGGATGCACGTGAACATGTCGATCTGGAAAGACGGCAAGCCCCTGTTCGCAGGCGACAAATACGCCGACCTGTCGCAGGAAGCCCTGTATTTCATCGGTGGTATCCTCAAGCACGCCAAAGTGCTGAACGCCTTCACCAACCCGTCGACCAACAGCTACAAGCGCCTGATCCCCGGTTTCGAAGCCCCGGTTCTGCGCGCCTATTCTGCGCGTAACCGTTCGGGTTGTGTCCGTATTCCGTGGACTGAATCGCCCAAAGCCAAGCGCGTCGAGGCCCGCTTCCCCGATCCGTCGGCCAACCCCTATCTGTGCTTTGCTGCCCTGCTGATGGCTGGCCTGGACGGCATCAAGAACAAGATTGATCCGGGCGAAGCCATGGACAAAAACCTGTATGACCTGCCCGCAGAAGAGCTGGCCGGCATCCCGACCGTCTGCGGCAGCCTGCGCGAAGCTCTGGAAGCTCTGGAAGCAGACAGCGACTTCCTGCTGGCCGGTGACGTGTTCACCAAAGACCAGATCGAAGGCTATATCGCCCTCAAGATGGAAGAGGTGGAGCACTACGAGCACACCCCGCACCCGGTCGAATTCGGCATGTATTACAGCTGCTGATCGGTTTCGATCTCGGCAACAAAGGGCGCCTTTCGGGGCGCCCTTTTTCTTTTTGACGTCAGGTCAGGCACTATTGCGAGGCCACCTTTCGCCCCGCCCCCGTTGATTTTCTAGAAAAATCCCGGCCCTTTTGCACAAAGCACAGCTGTTTTTGATCAGCTACCGTACAGCATTCGCCCAAAAGGAACCATTTCATGACCACAACGCTTGTTTCATCCAATCTGACATCCCTGCAGCTATTGGACGGGGACGATGTTCTGATCCTGCCCGAAGACTACAGCATCACGACGACTGGCTTTTCTAACGCTGTGCGTCTGAATGGGGACGGGAACACCGCGTTTATTGATGGGGATCTGATCGCGACCAGCTATGTGGCGATCCTTGTTTCAAACACCGCCGACAATTCCGGGGTCTATATCGGTGAAACCGGCCGCGTGTTCAGCAGCAGCGATTATTACACGTCTTTTGCCATGCTCGACGATTTTGGCACCATGATCAACCGCGGCCAGATCCTTGGCAATGCCTATGGCTTTTACATGGCAGGCACGTTTAACACTGCGGTCAACCACGGCGACATCACCGGCCTGACCGGCATCGCGGTCCGGATTTCGGGGCAGGCGCCGGTCTTTACCAATTATGGTGTGATCACCGGCGAAGACATCGGCGTTGAATTGTCTTCGAACTTTCTAAACGATGTTTCGACCCTAAAGAATTTCGGCACAATCACCGCAGACACCGGGCTTTTGATCAACGGCTATGGCAGCGCGTTGAATGTGGAAAACCATGGCATGGTGACAGGCTCTGTTCATGCTGTGCATATGGCCAACAACAATATCAACCTGCTGAATACCGGCGATCTGGCCGGTCTGACCCTGATCGCAGGCCAGGTGGGCACCCTCACCAATAGCGGCACCATGCGCGACATCTCCGTGGCCGCTGCGGCGCTGCAGACCCAGATCACCAACCAACGCGGCGGGGTGATTCAGGGCGATGTGAGCTCGGCCGCGACCGATGGGGTGCGGTTCACCAATGCAGGTTCGGTGCAGGGCAATGTCGGCTTTGCCGGGGGTGAGGAAACCGTGACCAATAGCGGTCTGATCCAGGGCAGCCTGCATCTGGGCGATGGGGATGATGCATTTGACGGGCGCAATGGCACTGTCACCGCTGGCGTTTATGGCGGGGCTGGCGATGACATCTATATTGTGAACGGCTCGAACGTGACGCTGGTCGAATATGCGGATGAAGGCACTGACACGGTGTTCGCCGAAACCGATTTCACGCTGGCCGCGCAGATTGAAAATCTGGCCCTGACGGGAGCCGCGGATTTTCACGGGATCGGCAATGCGCTGGCCAATAAGATCTTTGGCAATGATGGGGACAACATGCTGTCCGGGCGCGATGGCTGGGACCAGATCACAGGCGGGGATGGCAATGATTTCCTGCGTGGTGGGGCAGGCAAGGATTCGCTGTTTGGCGAGGCCGGGGATGACACGATCCGCGCCGGGTCTGGCGGGGATACGGCCAGCGGCGGCGAAGGTGACGATCTGCTGGACGGGCGCGCGGGCAAGGACCGGCTGCTGGGGGAAGACGGCCATGACACTTTGCTGGGCGGTGCCGATAATGACACTCTGAATGGCGGCGAAGGCGATGATGTGCTGCGCGGCGGTCTGGGCAATGACCAGATGACCGGCGGCGCGGGGGCGGATCGCTTTGTCTTTGCTGCCACATCGGACAGCGATGATCTGGAATATGACCGCATCGGCGATTTCAACCGCGGCGAAGACCTGATAGACCTGCGCGCCCTGGTCGAAGGCCAGCTGACCCTGAACCTGCTGGGCAGTTTCGCAGGCGGTGGCGTGGCCAGCATCCGCACCGTGGAAACCGGCGGTGACACCCGCATCAATATAGACGTGGATGGCGACGGCACACGCGATATGCGCATTGATGTGACCGGTGTGACCGGGCTGGATGGTACGGATTTCCTGCTCTGACCCCTGCCCCGATCTGACACAAATGACACTGCCGCCCTGTCAGTCCTGTCAGGGCGGCTTTTATTTACCGACTCTGCAGGCCGTGTTACGCTAGGTCATCTTTTACACGTGATCCGGGGCGCGATGCCCCGCAAACAGGCCTGCAGCGCATGGCACTGACCTGATGGGTTTGGTCTGGCGCAGGCGCAGCTATGTCCCGTGACGGCGACCTGCCTCTCAGAATTGACAGGTGACTCCGGGGCCAGACACAGCAGAGGTAGGGTTTCCCTCAATACAGGTGAGAGCCGGGCAGCGATTAACCTGCCAGTGTCACATCAACACGTGACCTCCGCATCAGGAGCAAAGGCATTTCCCCGGCGCGCTGCGCGCTATCAGTTTTCGTAGGAGCAATCCAATGGCTATCATTTTACAGACCACCAACAGCAACGGCACGGGGGATCGCATCAACCCCAACAATGATGACCTCGTCATCATCAACCCCGGTATTACCGTCGCCTCATCCAATGCAGACGCGCTGGACGCCTTGACCGAAACCGGCGTCACTGTCCATGTCAACGGCACGCTGGCCGGGGATGACAACGGGGCCGAGCTGGGCGCCGGTGGGACGATCTCTGTCGGTGAACAAGGTGCCATCATCGGTCGCAATAACGGCCTGTACCTGAATGGCGATGGGATCGCCGTCAGCAACCTTGGCTCGATCACCAGCCAGGGGGCGCAGCATGGTGCGGTGCATCTGACCTCGCTGGCGACGGATGCGTCCATCACCAATGCGGGCCAGATCACCAGCGCAGGTGCCGCCATTGATATTGACGGCCTGCGGTCCAACATCACCAATACCGGTTTCATCACCGCCGTCGAAGACGCGATCCGGTCTTCTGTTGCCGCAGATATCGACAATGCGGGCAGCATTACGTCGTCCGAGGGGCGCGCGATTGAATTTGCAGCCGATGTCGGGGCCGTCGATTTTTCCAATACCGGGGTGATCGCATCAGAACTGGAGGCGCTCTATATTGATGGCGGTGGCAACAGCATCGTCAATGACGGTCTGATCACATCCGATGTGCGCGACGGGATCTACATTCAGGACGGGCTTGGCGGTGGCGGCACCACCCTGACCAACCGTGGCACGGTCGAGGCCGAAGATCACGCGGTTTACATAAATGGCCCTGACAGTTCGGTCGTCAATGACGGCATCCTGGAAAGCCGCAGCGAAATGGGGCTCTACCTGACCAATGCCGGCGGGTCGAATGCGATCAACAATGGCACCATCACCGCAGCCTGGGAAGGCGTCTATATGAGCGGTGACGATTACATGACGCTGGTCAATAACGGCACGATCGTTTCGACCGACCGCGAAGCCGTGCAGCTGAACTCCTCTCTTGCGGGTAGCGTGGCGCAGCTGATCAATAACGGGACGCTGCTCAACAATAACAGCGGCAGTGTCATCACCGGCGGCAGCGGCGCTCTGGCGCGCGACGAGGTCACCAATACCGGCCAGATCTACGGCCTGGTCGATCTGAACAGCGGCGATGACATCTTCCGCAACTCGGGCCTGGTGGATGGGGATATCCATCTTGAAAACGGCAACGACACCTATGACGGGCGCGGCGGCGGTGTTGTCACCGGCGAAGTGCGCGGTGGCCTGGGCGATGACCGCTATTACACCGACAATTCAGCGGCGCTGTTTGTCGAGGAAGATGGCGCAGGCACCGATACGGTCCTGTCCGAGGTCAGCTTTACCCTGGGTGAGTATTTCGAAAACCTGCTGCTGATCGGCTCGGATGCGGCGGATGGCATTGGCAACGCGCTGGACAATTATGTCACCGGCAACCAGGTCGACAACGTGCTGTCGGGCCGTGGTGGCGGCGACACGATTGATGCCGGTCTGGGCGATGACTTTGTGCGCGGTGGTGCGGGCAAGGACTCGATCGACGCGGGCGGCGGCGCGGATACGGTGCGCGCAGGTGACGGGGCCGACTCTGTGGATGGCGGCGCAGGCGACGACCTGATCGAAGGCCGCAGCGGCAAGGACCGCCTGCTGGGCGATACCGGCAATGACACGCTGATGGGCGGTGCCGACAATGACACGCTGCGCGGCGGTGACGGTGATGACGTTCTGCTGGGTGGCGCGGGCTATGACGAGCTGCGCGGTCAGGATGGCAATGACACCTTCCTGTTCACCACGATTTCAGACAGCGATGACACCGAATATGACACCATTGTCGATTTCATCCAGGGCGAAGACCTGATCGACCTGCGCCCGCTGGTCGAGGGCCAGCTGGAGCTGAACCTGCTGGGCAGCTTCGCAGGCGGGGGTGTGGCGTCGATCCGCACTGTGGAAACCGGCGGCGGCGACACCCGCATCAATATCGACGTGGATGGCGATGGCACCCGCGACATGCGCATTGATGTGACCGGTGTGACCGGGATGGAGGCCACGGACTTCCTGCTCTGATCCACAGACTTAGGGCCAGTCCAGAGACCGCGCGGACAACTGCGCGGTCTTTTCAATTCTAAGCACTTCGTTACCTGGCCAAGTAAGGTTTGTTTATTTTCTTCCGCCATCTTTGCCCATGTCGAAAGACAGGTGGGCGCGCGCCGGGGTGGTATCCGGCGACATAAAGGTGGGTGAAATGGGAATTAACATATTGGGGGATTCCATCCTCCCGATCGCTTTGGACACAGCCGATGACATCTGGCTGGTGCCCGAAGGGGTAACAATTGCAACCGATGATGACGCGCTGGATGGCGAGGACACGATCGGCAACAAAACCGTCATTGTCGAGGGCACGGTCATCGCCGACAATGCCATCGCTGACGGGATCGCGCTGGGCTATTCCGTGAATGGCGGCAACAACCGGATCGTCGTAACCGATACCGGCTTTGTCTTTGGTCAGGACAATGCGATCCAGCATGTCGGCGGCAACATGACTCTGCGCAATGATGGCCTGTTGATGAGCCAGGTCGGCGACGCGGTGTTCCTGGCGGGCAATAACAACCGTGTGGTCAATGGCGGGACGATCTCGGCCCTGACCAATCAGACCGGGATCGACAGCACCGGCGGCGCGCTGGAGCTGGTCAATCACGGGGTGATCGAGGGCGAAGATCACGGTGTGCGCGTGGCCGGTACCGACAATCTTCTGGAAAATCACGGTCGGATCGAAGCGCAAGAAAATGGCTGGGCCATTCATGCGCAGAACCAGGGCAACAACAGCGTGCTGAACACCGGCACGATGATCGGCGGCAAGGGCGGCTTTCTGGGCAGCCCCTGGGCCGACAGCGTGACCAATAGCGGGGCGATTTACGGCGATGTGACGCTGGGCGGCGGCCATGACACCTATGACGGCCTGGGCGGGAAACTGGTGGGCGAGGTCAGCGGCGGCAATGGCGATGATCTGTTCATCATCGACGATCCGCTGATCAAGCTGCGCGAAGAAATCGACCAGGGCACGGACCGCGTGATGATCGCGGCAACCTACACGCTGGGCGACAATTTCGAGGTGCTCTCGCTGATGGGATCCGGCGATTTCGGCGGCATCGGCAATGAGCTGGGCAACCTGATCGACGGTAATACCGGCGCAAACACGCTGTCCGGCCGCGATGGCGAAGACACGATCTATGGCCATGCGGGCGATGATTTCATCCGCGCAGGCGGCAAGAAAGACCGGGTTTACGGCGGCGAAGGTGATGATGACATCCGGCTGGGCTCGGGCGGTGACACCGCCGAGGGCGGCGATGGCGATGACCGCATTCAGGGCCGCAGCGGCCGCGACAAGCTAGAGGGCAATGCCGGGAATGACACGCTGATCGGCGGCGATGACGAGGACCGCATTCTGGGCGGCTCGGATGATGATCTGCTGCGCGGCGGCGCGGGTGCGGACAGTATGACCGGCGGCGACGGCATGGATGTGTTCGATTTCAATGCCATGAGCGACAGCACCTCGGAAAAATATGACCGCATCACCGATTTCAAATCCGGGCAGGATCTGCTGGATGTCACCGATCTGGTGCCGGGGCAGTTCGATCTGAACATTGGCGGCAGTTTCACCGGCGGGGCCGTGGCCAGTATACGCACGGTCGAAAGCGGCGGCGACACGCGGGTCAATATCGACATTGACGGCGATGGCAGCCGCGATATGCGCATTGACCTGCAGGGCGTGACCGGCATTGTCGCCACGGATTTTCTATTGTGATCCCCCGATGACGCATCGGTCAACGGGGCGCAAGTCAGGGTTTTCCCCTTGGCCAGCGCCCTGCCCGACCGCTAAAGTTTCCGTAATATTTCTATTTCGGAGACTCTCATGCGCCGCATTGCCCTTGCCCTTGGCCTGTCCATTCTGACCGCCGCCCCTGCCCTTGCCGCCAGCTGCGGCAACACCTCATCCGGGTTTGAACCCTGGAAAGCCGAATTTGCCGCCGAAGCCAAGCGCGCAGGCGTTGGCCAGCGCGGGATCAAGGCGCTGATGGCTGCGCGCTATTCCACCAAAACCATCCATGCAGATCGCAACCAGAAAGGCGTGAAATACAGCTTTGACCGCTTTGTCAAAATCCGGCTGGGGTCACTGAACAGTTTTGCCGCCACCGCAGGCAAGCGCGTGACCCGCAATCAGGGTTTCTTTGATGCGATCGAAAAACGCTATGGTGTGCCCGCGGGCATCCTTGTGTCGATCCATGGGATGGAAACCGGGTTTGGCCGCACCATGGGGTCGGAACCTGTGGTCAACTCGATCCTGACCGTGACCTATGATTGCCGCCGGTCCGATTTCTTTAAACCTCATGCGATTGCGGCGCTGAAAATGGTGGATCGCGGAATGCTGTCCCCGACCCAGCGCGGCGCGTTTCACGGAGAGCTGGGCCACACGCAGTTCCTGCCCGGCAATGCGATGCAATATGGCGTGGATGGCAATGGCGACGGGCGGGTCGATTTCTATAACGAAGCGGATGCGCTGGCCTCGACCGCAAATTTCCTGCGCAAAAAGGGCTGGAAGCCCAGCAAAGGCTATGAACCCGGCCAGCCCAATTTCCGCGTACTGAATGAATGGAACGCCGCCACGGTCTATCAACAGGCCATCGCGGCCACAGCGATACGGATCGACAAATAAACCTGGAAACAATCTAGGCTCAGGACCCATTAATTTGCGGCACTCAGCATGGAAAAATACGCGGTATCAGTGGTTTGGATTTCGCAGGAAAGGCTGGTTGCCTTTGCGAGGGATCCACGCCGCTGAGAGCGTGCATTTCTCCATGCCCTGCGGGTTCGCCAGATTTTGCCCCAGCCTGCGTTATATGCCCTTGAAATAGAAAACTATTCCTGCGGCCATATGCCTGGCCTGGAACAAAATCTGGCGAACTGAGCGTTGCAAATCAATGGGTCCTGAGCCTAGGCTCAAAGGGCGGATCATCGCCCTTTGACAGAAAGTTAACACTTTTTAAAACCCGATTTTTCCTTATTTCCCTGCAAAGCTGCGCCCAAGCGAACATAAAACCAGAGGCGCAGATGCAGGCCCAGGACATCACCTATGCAGGACTGATCCTGCCAGACATCCGCCAAATGGATCCGGCCCCCTATCTACAAGAGGTCGCGCAGGCCTGCACTCAACTGGACACGCCCGGCAAGGGGGGCGTTCAGGTCGATCACCGACGCGGCGAAGTGCGCTCGGCCCATCTGGTTCTGCGGATCCGGGCAGAGGAAAACAGCCCGTTCGGGCCCCGCATCCTGATCCGTGTTCTGGCCCGCCCCGGACAGACCCCGGATTTCCGGCGCGCCTGCGCCGTGCTGCGCCGCGCTGTCACGCTGGCTCTGCACTGGTCACATGCGGATATTATTGAATGGGGCGACCCCAGCTATCTGGTTGATGCCACAGCCTTTCACACCCATCTGGGCGCCAGTATCCCGCTGGTCCCCGTCAGCAGCGCCGAAGATCCGTTTTCCGCCTATGACCAGCGTATGTCGACGCTCTATGCCGATGAAGCCCCCTTACCTCTGGCCTCTCCTTCTGCCGTGGCCCGGCTGCGCGCCCGCCTGCAGGACCGCCCTGCAGATGAACTGCGCCTCAGCGCGGCAGGCTGGGTGATGTCGGCCGTGCTGGCCTTTGTCGCCCTGCCCGTGGCGGCAATGCTATGGGTCATCGCCCTGCGTCGAGGCATGGATTTCCGCCTGTCCGCTCAGGCGCTGGTGGTGACGATGCTGTTTGTGTCCCTGCCCAACCACAGCGCGCTGCCCTCAATGGTGCGGTTGATCCTCCCCAGTGCCCTGACGTAATCCAGCCATTACCGCATGAACCGGGGGCAATTTCGCACATGTAGGTGGATTGTTTCCAGATCATGCAAAGTTAACATTCTCGATGTCCTAATCTTAACAAATTTATTTTGCATTTTAACCGCATCCGCCGGATTCGGCGGGGAGTGAGGTGAAAAATGCATGTTGACGAGTTGATCTATGCGGGGCTGATCCTGCCCGATGCGCGGGATATGGACAGCTGGCCCTATCTGTCAGAGACCGCCCGCGTGATGGCACAGATCGGACAGGACCAGGATCAGATCACAATAGATGACGCCCATGGGCTGGTCATGGGGCCGCGTATGGGGCTGGTGATCACACCGCAAGAGGACAGCGATTTTGGCCCGCGCATCCTGCTGCAGGTTGTGCCGCGCAGCGATGCGCCCTCTACCGCCGCCCAGCAGCGGGACTTTCTGGCCATCTGCCTGCGTGAAATGCTGGATTGGTCGCCTGCGGATATTGTCGAATGGGGCGCGGCGACCAACCTGATTGATGCCGAAGATTTTGCCCTTGGCCCCGCTGCCGCCGAAATTTCCGTGACCAGCGCCGAAGACCCCTTTGCCGCGCATGATCTGCGTCTGAGCATCCGCGAAGAGGATGCCGCCGCCCCGCTGGAAGAAACGCTCAGCGCACAGGATCGGCTGCGCGCCCGTGTGGTGGAGCGCCCCGCAGACGAACTGCGGCTAAGCGCGGCTGGCTGGATCATCAGCCTCATGATCGCATTGGTGGCCCTGCCTGTGGCGGCGTTCCTGTGGGTGGTGTCATTGGTGCGCGGCATGGATTTCCGGCTGGCGACACAAGCCCTGTCGGTCACATTGCTGTTTCTGGCGCTGCAGAACAGTGACTGGCTGCATTCCTTTGTGAACACGGTTCTGCACTGACATCGCTGTGTCCCGTTTAAGGGATTTCGCCCCGGCTGCGCCGGGACGATCTGCGCGGGCTCTGACGAGCCCGCGTGTTTGAGTATTTGAACCAAGAAGAAGCCAGGGCGCGGCGCGTCACACTCTCTCGCAGGAGCAAAGCAAACCCAAGCGCGGCGGAAAACACCCGCTTTCGTGTCGCTTTTTCACGCGCCGCAGGGATTTTCCAGACCGACACTGGGCTGAGCAAGGGAGGCCAGCCAGTGAACACTCATTTCCGCGACACGCGCAAAATCGACCCCAGCCGAGGCACAACCCTGGGCGACAACACCCCCAACGACAATGACCGCATTGAAATTGGCCCGACCCAGCTGGCATTTGCCGAATGGGCAGAGGCCGGGCTGGAGCTGCCCGATCTGCAGAACATGCGTCAGTACCGCTGGGAGCGCCTGACCGCGCATATTGTCGAACGCGGCTATGCCGGGTTGCTGATGTTTGACCCGCTCAACATTCGCTATGCCACGGACAGCACGAATATGCAGCTGTGGAACACGCATAACCCGTTCCGGGCTTTGTTGCTTTGTGCGGATGGGTATATGGTTCTTTGGGATTACAAGAACTCGCCTTTCCTCAGCGAATTCAATCCATTGGTGCGCGAAGTTCGTTCAGGCGCGGACCTGTTCTATTTTGATCGCGGTGATAAGATCGACGTTGCGGCGGATGCGTTTTCAAACGACGTGCGCGCTCTGCTGGAGACCCATTCGGGCGCGAATAAACGCCTGGCGGTCGATAAGATCATGGTCGCTGGCCTGCGCGCCCTAGAAGCCCAGGGCATCGAGGTCATGCCCGGCGAAGAAGTCACCGAAAAAAGCCGCGCCGTCAAAGGCCCGGACGAAATCAAGGCGATGCGCTGCGCCAGCCTGGCCTGCGAGACCTCGGTCGCGGAAATGGAGCGGTTTGCGCGGGCCAATGTCCCGCTGGGCCAGACCAGCGAAGACGACATCTGGGCGGTGTTGCACGCGGAAAACATTCGGCGCGGAGGGGAATGGATCGAAACCCGCCTGCTGGCCTCGGGTCCGCGCACAAACCCGTGGTTCCAGGAATGCGGGCCCCGCATCACGCAAAACAATGAAATCATCAGCTTCGACACGGATCTGGTGGGCAGCTACGGCATCTGCGTGGATATTTCGCGCAGCTGGTGGATTGGCGATCAGCCCCCGCGCCCCGACATGATCGACGCCATGAAACACGGGCATGAACACATCATGACCAATATGGAGATGCTGAAGCCCGGCCTCGCGCTGGAAGAGCTGACGCGCAAAGGTCACGTGCTGCGCCCCGAATTTCAAAAGCAGAAATATGGCTGCATGATGCACGGGGTTGGTCTGTGTGATGAATGGCCGCTGGTGGCCTATCCCGATCAGCTGGTGCCCGGCGCGTTTGATTACGAATTGCAGCCAGGCATGGTCCTGTGCGTGGAGGCGCTGGTGTCCCCCGAAGGCGGCGATTTTTCGATCAAGCTGGAGGATCAGGTTTTGATCACCGAAGACGGCTATGAGAACCTGACAAAATACCCGTTTGACGCCCGTCTGATGGGCGAAGAGGCCTGATCCAGTCAGTCCGGCCCCGCACTCTCTCCCGCTTGGGCCGCAGCAAACAGGGATCACGGAAAGGCAGTCGCATCTTTGTGCGGCTGTCTTTTTATTTGGGTATTTAAGAAGCAGAAAAAGGCTTGAGCGCAAAACCTCACTTAAAACATTAACTACGCCTATTATTGGCTTGATTTAACATCAATAAAGCCAAATTTCAGCATATGCGCCATGGTGGTCTGACCCAAGTTTTGCCTGCTGTTTTGCCACGCCAAAACCGTTGCTCAGAACGTGGTCGATCCCGATTGGCATCCCGCCTATGGGCAGATTGAAACTGGCGAACCGGCGCCCGATCCGCTTGGCGGACACAGCATCGCCAACGCGCTTCACCGCGTAAGACCATGAAACGGCGTTGAAATCCCCAGATACGACCACCGGACCCGAGATATGTTTCAGCTCTGGCAGGATCTCATCCAGCTGCGCCGCCTGACCATGAGGCCAGGGCCAGCTGATATGCAGCGACACCACCCAGACAGGACCATCCGGCATCATGATCTGCGCCCCGGCCAGCCCGTCCCGACGCGAACAAAAGGCGCTGCCTGGGACAAAGGGATGGCGCGACAGCACCGCTTCGCCCAGCCAGTCCTCCAGCGGGCAGTGGATCTGATGAGGGTAATCCCCCCGCAAGGTTTCCAATATCGAGAGGTTTGCGGCAGAGACCTCTTGCAAGGTGAGGACATCCGCAGAAGCGTCTGAAATTGCAGATAGAAACTCGATTGACGACTGCCGATCCATCAACAGGTTTTGCTGATACAGCGTCAGATCCGGGGCATGATCCGGGATCCGGTCCGGGCGATACAGCTGCCCCCCATGCCACGCCAACCCCACAAGCGCCAACAGCATCGCCCCCCATGCCAGAACACGCGGGCGCAGCGCCCATCCCGTCACCAGCAAAAGCCCCGTCAACGGCACCCGAAACACCGCCAGGGAATCCCCCGCCGGGTGCAACGCACCCAACGCGCCGCCCCCTAGGGCCAACAGCGCAGCGATTGCAACAAGCCTCACCAAAATCACCAATTCGCTCACCTTCCCGTGACGCAGGGCGCTTGTGCCTTGCGCCATGCCTACTCTGCCCTCAGCTTTAGGACAGACCACAAGTTACAATGCCCTTAACACAAAGCCTGCCCCCATGCCCACAGAACGCCTCAGCTTTGCCGGCCATGCCGGTCACGACCTTTCCGCCCGGCTGGATCTGCCCGAGGGGCCGCATCTGGCCACCGCGCTGTTTGCCCATTGCTTTTCCTGCTCAAAGGACATTCCTGCCGCGCGGCGGATCTCGGCCCGGCTGGCGGCGATGGGGATCGCGGTGCTGCGGTTTGATTTCACCGGGCTGGGCCATTCCGAGGGCGAATTTGGCGCGACCAGCTTTGCGTCGAATGTGCAGGATCTGCTGGCTGCGGCTGAACATCTGAACGCGCGCGGCATGGCGCCGGATCTGTTGATCGGGCATTCGCTGGGCGGCGCGGCGGTGCTGAAGGCCGCAGGACAGATCCCCACGGTGCGCGCCGTGGCGACATTGGGCGCGCCGTTTGATCCCGGCCATGTGACCCATAACTTTGCCGGATCGCTGGATGAGATCGAAGAAAAGGGCCATGCAGAGGTCAATCTGGGCGGGCGTCCGATCACCATTGGCCGGGATTTTGTCCGCGATGTGCTGGACACGGATCTGACCGATGATATTGGCGGGCTGAAACGGGCGCTGCTGGTGATGCACGCGCCGCTGGATGACATTGTGTCCATCGACAACGCCACGCGGATCTTCACCGCTGCCAAACATCCCAAAAGTTTTGTCACGCTGGACAATGCTGACCATCTGATCACCCGTCCCGAGGACGCCGAATATGCCGCCGAGGTGATCACCGCCTGGGCCGGGCGCTATCTGACGCTGACGCCTCCGGCCCCGCCGCCCGGTGCGCCCGAAGGCATCACACGGGTGTCCGAGGCCGATCCTGCCGGGTTCCTGCAGGATGTGCAGAACGGGCCGCATCACCACGCGCTTGCGGATGAACCGCTGGCCTATGGCGGCACCAATCGCGGCATGTCGCCCTATGGGTTTCTGGCGGCGGGTCTGGGGGCCTGTACCTCGATGACGATCCGTATGTATGCACGACGCAAGGGCTGGCCGCTAGAGCATGTGCTGGTCGATGTCAGCCATGACAAGCTGCACGCGCAGGATGCCGCCACGGGCAATGCCACGCGGATTGATCAGTTCACCCGGCAAATCACGCTATGTGGTCCTTTGGATGCAACGCAGCGTCAGCGCCTGCTGGAGATCGCTGATAAATGTCCTGTGCATCGCACCTTGGAACAAGGGGCCCGGATCAAGACAGAGTTGATCTAGGCTCAGGCGCAATTCCCGGAATTGAGCGCCTGTCAGGGGCGGCAACAAAACCCGCCTTTGACACGATATTCCAGACTGATTGACCCGTTTAGGGTGAATATGGTATTTTTAAAATACCCCTTTATGGCGCATTTGGTTTTTTTTTGCGCCCTGCCGTCTGGTTCATGATATGACATCTTCGCAGCGCGGGCTTTTAAATCGTGATCGCCCTCTTGCGACCAGCCTGAGGGGGGCGCGTTCCGATGCCCCTTTCACGCTGTTGCCCCTGTCCCTGCAAGACCCTGACATCTGGCTGATCCAAAGCCTTGGCACCGCGCAGCTGGACCCGCTCTTGCGGGGCTTTCGTCAGTTTCGCCACAGGTTTGCCGCAACCAGAAAGCGGACCAAGCTGATTGACCTGCAGCATGTGGACCGGTTTGATCTGGATTTTGACCAGATGCGGCGGCTGGCCGCGCGTGTGGCCGATTTTTACTGTGCGCATGGGCTGCATCTGGTGATCTACGCCCCGGTCGACATGAGCTATGGCATGGCCCGCATGTTCCAAAGCCTTGTTGACGCGCAGGCCGGGCTACAGGTCACGGTTTGCCGCAGCGAAACCGAGGCCCTCGCCGCTGTGGGCGCTGGTGATACGACACTTGCCGCAATGATCCAACGCAACAAAGCCTGCTCAGAAACGGTCTGACCCGGCCCTACAGCCCCCTGAGCACAAACACGAAAAGGGCGCCGCAGATGCGACGCCCCTTCCCGTTTCACAGAGGTTCCGATCAGGAGATGCGGTTCAGCAGCTCACCCAGCGACTGCTTGGCGTCGCCATAATACATGCGGGTGTTTTCTTTGTAGAACAGCGGGTTTTCGATGCCCGAGTACCCGGTGCCCTGACCACGCTTGGAGACAAAGACCTGCTTGGCCTTCCAGCATTCCAGAACCGGCATGCCGGCGATGGGGCTGTTGGGGTCTTCCTGTGCGGCAGGGTTCACGATGTCGTTGGAGCCGATCACGATGGCCACATCCGTTTCCGGGAAGTCATCATTGATCTCGTCCATCTCCAGCACGATGTCATAGGGCACTTTGGCTTCGGCCAGCAGCACGTTCATGTGACCGGGCAGACGACCCGCAACCGGGTGGATCGCGAAACGCACTTCCTTACCCTTGGCGCGCAGACGGGTGGTCAGCTCAGCCACGTTCTGCTGCGCCTGAGCCACGGCCATGCCGTAACCGGGGATGATCACGATGCTGTCGGCCTCTTCCAGAGCGGTGGCAACACCGTCTGCGTCGATCGCAACCTGTTCGCCTTCGACTTCCATCGCCGGACCTGCTGCGCCGCCAAAGCCGCCCAGAATAACCGAAACGAACGACCGGTTCATCGCCTTACACATGATGTAAGACAGGATCGCACCGGAGGAGCCAACCAGCGCACCCACAACGATCAGCAGGTCGTTGCCAAGCGAGAAACCGATCGCAGCCGCGGCCCAGCCGGAATAGCTGTTCAGCATGGACACAACCACCGGCATGTCCGCGCCACCGATGCCCATGATCAGGTGATAGCCGATAAAGAAGGCCAGCACCGACATCAGCAGCAGCGTCCAGCCGCCACCGGTGTTCATGTAGATCAGCAGCAGGATCAGCGACAGGATCGCCGCGCCCGCGTTCAGCATGTGACCGCCGGGCAGCTTGGTCGCCGCCGAGGTCAGTTTACCCGCCAGTTTGCCATAGGCCACAACCGAACCGGTAAAGGTGACGGCGCCGATGAACACACCCAGGAAGACTTCGACCTTCAGGATGCCGATTTCGACCGGGGTTTTATGCGCCACTTTAGAGGAGAAGCCTTTCAGCGCCTCAACACCAGCCGCGTCCAGCCCCTGAACCGCGTTCATGACCAGTTCCGCGTTATAGCCGACAAACACAGCCGCCAGACCGACCAGCGCGTGCATACCCGCCACCAGTTCCGGCATCTGGGTCATTTCGACCTTGGAGGCCAGCAGATAGCCGATGACACCACCACCCGCGATCAGGATGATCGACAGGATCCACAGGCCCGAACCGGGGCCGATCAGCGTTGCAAACACCGCCAGCGCCATGCCGACAATGCCATACCAGACAGCGCGCTTTGCGCTTTCCTGACCGCTCAGGCCACCCAGGGAAAGGATGAAGAGAACAGCCGCGACCACATAGGCCGCCGTGGTAAATCCGTATTCCATGATCCTCTACTCCTTAGGATTTCTGGAACATGGCGAGCATCCGCCGTGTCACGAGGAAGCCGCCAAAAATGTTGATCCCGGCAAAGAAGACCGAGATGGCAGCAAGGAGCACCACCAGGAACCCGCCACCCGAACCGATCTGCATCAGCGCGCCGAGAATGATGATGGAGGAAATCGCGTTGGTCACAGCCATCAGCGGCGTGTGCAGCGAATGCGCAACGCCCCAGATCACCTGGAAGCCAACAAAGACCGACAGCACAAACACGATAAAGTGCTGCATGAAGCTGGCGGGCGCAATCAGACCCACACCCAGGATCAGCACGGCCATGACACCCAGCAGAGTGACCTGCTGTTTGGTCTGCGCCTTGAACGCGGCCACTTCGGCGGCGCGCTTTTCTTCCGGTGTCAGCTCTGGCTCGGCCGCTTTGGGCTTGGCCGCGATGGCCTGCACCTTGGGCGGCGGCGGCGGGAAGGTGATCTCGCCCTGATAGGTGACGGTGGCGCCACGGATCACGTCGTCTTCCATGTCGTGATTGATCTGACCGTCCTTTTCCGGGGTCAGGTCAGTCATCATGTGACGGATGTTGGTCGCGTACAGGGTCGAGGCCTGGGTCGCCATGCGCGAGGGGAAATCGGTATAGCCGATGATGGTCACGCCATTCTCGGTTACGATTTTCTCGTCTGCGACGGTCAGTTTGCAGTTGCCGCCCTTTTCCGCCGCGAGGTCAACAATGACCGAGCCCGGCTTCATCGCGTCGACCATGTCCTTGGTCCACAGCTCGGGTGCTTCGCGGTTGGGAATCAGCGCGGTGGTGATGACAATGTCCACCTCGGGGGCCAGTTCACGGAACTTGGCCAGCTGCGCGTTGCGGAATTCCTCGGACTGGACCGACGCATAGCCGCCGGTGGACGCGCCATCCTGCTGCTCTTCTTCGAAATCCAGATAGACAAATTCAGCGCCCATGGATTCGACCTGCTCTGCCACTTCGGGGCGCACGTCAAAGGCCAGGGTGATCGCACCCAGGCTGGTCGAGGTCCCGATGGCGGCCAGACCGGCCACACCAGCACCGACAACCAGCACCTTGGCCGGGGGCACCTTGCCCGCAGCGGTCACCTGCCCAGTGAAGAAGCGGCCAAAGTTGTTGCCTGCCTCGATCACGGCGCGGTAGCCCGCAATATTGGCCATGGACGACAGCGCGTCCATTTTCTGCGCGCGCGAAATACGCGGCACCATTTCCATGGCGATCACATTCGCGCCTTTGGATTTGGCCTGTTCCAGACCGGCTTCGTTGCCGCCCGGATTAAAGAAGGTGATCAGCGTCTTGTCGGCGGTCAGCCGATCCAATTCGCTTGTCGTGGGAATGCGGACCTTTGCAATAATGTCCACATCTGCCCACAGGGCCTCGGCGGTGTCGATGATCGCGACCCCCGCGGCCTCATAATCTGCATCCGAGAAACCGGCGGGTTTGCCCGCGCCCTTCTCGATCGCACACTCATAGCCCAGCTTTTGCAGCTGACGGGCCGAATCCGGCGTCATCGCAACGCGATTTTCGCCCTTTTCGACCTCACTTGGCGTACCAATTCTCACGGTTATCCCCTTTCGTCAGGTATTCCTACGCCCCTGAAGAGGCGTTAATTCGCATTCTGGTCACAGGTCTGACCGCTGCAGCGACAAACAGCGCGTGCTGTAAATCACAGACCTGCCAAAAGTTAAACCCACACTATGGTTTATTGCGGAACAGACGCTGCGTCGGCAACAAACTTGCGCACCCCTGCACCGACCTGCCCAATGTAAAGCCCAGGATGAATCACAGCTGCGTGTGAGGAAACCGGGCGGCATCTGGCTGATATGATTGCATAGTTTTGAATATTTGAATAAACAATCCGCAACAGGATCAAAGCCGGAGCCCCCCTTATGCGACCCGTTGTCACCTCTGCTGTCAAAATCGCCTCGCGGCGGGGTTTTCTAGGCGCAATGATCGCCTTTTGCGGCCTGTACACGCCGGTTCTGGCCCAGTCCGACACGCAATCAGGCACCACCGTCGCCGTGATGAGCGCGCCCGAAGCCCTGTCTGCCCGCCGCGCAGGCACGATCCTTTTGATAGATATTCGCCGCCCCGAAGAATGGGCTCAGACCGGCGTGGCCGAGGGGGCGGTGGGGCTGGACATGACATCTGACAGCTTCGTGAGCGACCTGATCACGCTGCGGCAGACCAACCCGGACAAAGCTCTGGCGCTGATCTGTCGCACCGGGAATCGCACCGGACATGTGACCAGCGTTTTGGCGAAACAGGGATTTCCGGGGCTGGTTGATGTGCGCGAAGGCATGGTCGGCGGGCGCAACGGCCCTGGCTGGCTGACGCGCGGCCTGCCGATTTACGCAGGGACAGCGGGAAACATGGCCGCCGCACGAGCCGCCCTGCTGCCATAGGCCCACAGCGCCTAACCCGAGGGTTTGTCCGCTGCCTTGACCGTCACCCACCGCCCGGTGTCGCGTTCATATTTGGCAAAGCCCATGCGGAACTTGCGTCGCAGGCGATCCTCTTCGGGTAGGATAAAGCGGGTCTCAAGCACCCAGACAAACAGCGGGATCAGGGGCAGTGCCAGCACGGCATCCCAATACAGAATCATGCCTGCCAGAACCATGGCATCCCCCAGATAAATCGGGTTGCGGGTGCGTTTGAAAATACCGCTGGTGACGAGCCGGCCTGCCTCCTGATGCGGAATGACCGTGGTGCGTTGACGCCGCATTTCATGCACGGCCAGCGCCATCAGGATCACACCACCTCCGACCAGCAGGCCGCCAATCAGATCGGCCACCACAGGACCAAAATTCAATCCCATGGCGTGATGCGTCTTTTGCCACCAGGCAAGGCAAAGCGAGCCGATCAACCAGACCGGGGGAATGTCGATCCATTTCCACATGATGGGGCTCCTGCGCAGTCTTTATGGGCAATATCGCATGTAAGCTGCGGCAGAGACCCCGCCAAGAGAGCCAAGGCCAAAGCAGCAGAGACAGATGGTCACGGGCGGGGCAAATTTCTTTGAAAGAAATTTGGGCGCGGGCGGAGGGGCCGGCGTCCAGAATGGTCGGGGGCGGGGGCGGATCTTTTTTGTACCCAAAAGACCGCTTTCCCGCCGGAATAACGCTGCCTGCGCAGCAGGAGAGGACAGCGTCCAGAGTGGATGGGTGCGGGTGCGGATCTTTTTGTACCAAAAAGACCGCTTTCCCGCCGGAATAACGCTGCCTGCGCAGCGTTATTCCCACTCCATCTCTTCAAAAACGCGGCCGGCGTTTTTGGTGGCGAGTTCCTCGAACGTGTCCAGATGCGTCCAGGCGGATTGATCCACGTAATAGGCCCCGCTCAGATCCCCGCCTTCGTCGATATGGGCTCCGATCTTTTCACGCAGGTCGCGCAGATAGCCCGTCGTTCCCACTGTCACCACATCCATATTGGTCGGGTGGCCATGGCCCGGAATCACATAGGTCGCACCCAGATCCGTAAACGGGCCTTCAAAGGTTTCTATCCAGCAGCTGGTGCAGGCCCCTTCAAAGATCGGAGGCATTCGTTCATGAAACGCAATGTCTCCGGCAATCACCGTCGACAGCTGGGGCAGCCAGACCTGTGTATCCCCCGGCCCATGCGCCGCGCCAAGATGCAGCACTTCAAACGTCATGCCCCCCATTTCAAAATCATAGCGATCCGAAAAGGACAGGTTGGCAACCACCAGCCGCGTGCCTTCGGCCTTGTCTTTGTTATAGCGTTCCATCCCCTGCAGGATGAAATCGCCCTCTTCCGCGCCTTCATGAATCGCGTCCTCATGGGCGAGGATATCGACCCCCAGATCGGCCCAGTAGGAATTGCCCAGCATAGCATGACCCTGGCCATTCTCGTTGATCACCAGCTTAACCGGCTGATCGGTCACGGCCTTGATTTCGGCGTGCAGCGCAGCGGCCAGGCGCGCACTGGCCCCGGCATTCACCACAACCACCCCATCCCCGGTGACAACAAAGGACAGGTTGTTGTTATGGCCGGAATTTTCATAGGTCGGCGGCGCGGTCGCCCCGATGGCGGAATAGACGCCGGGGACAAATTCCACCGGTTTGCTGTAAAGTTCGGACTGCGGATACATATCCGCAATGTCTTCGCTGGCCTGAGCCGCGCCTGCCGCGATCATCAGGGCCACCGTGGATAGAACCCGTGTCATTTAGAAGCCTCCTCACTACACTTAAGAATATATTCGCATGAGTGAATGAGAAAGCCAAGATGCCGTTAGGGCCCTGTTGCCTCGGCTTCCTGACAGGTTACCCTGCTCCAAACGGAGGAGGAGAGCAGCCCATGAACATGACACATCTGAACGGCAAACACGCCATCGTCACCGGCGGCGGCACGGGCATCGGGCTGGCCATCGCGCGGGCTCTGGCGGATCAGGGCGCACAGGTCACAATCACCGGACGCCGTGCCGCGCCGCTGGAGGCCGCGCAAAGCGACCGCATTCATCCGCTGGTGATGGATGTGCAGGATGAAACATCGGTCACAGAGGGAATCGCCGGCGCTGTCACCGCACGCGGTCCGATCCAAATCTGTGTCCCCAATGCCGGGGTGGCCGAAGGCCGCGCCTTGCACAAGACAGACATGGCGTTCTGGCGCAATATGATGGCCACCAATCTGGACGGGGCCTTTCTGACCATCCGCGAGTCGCTGCGCAGTATGCGCGGCACCGATTGGGGGCGCGTCATTGCCGTCAGCTCCATTGCCGGGGTCAAAGGGCTGAAGGGTGCCCCCTGCTACACCGCCTCGAAACACGCGATGATCGGGCTGATCCGCGGGCTGGCAGCGGATTATCTGGGGTCGGGCCTGACGTTCAACGCGCTGTGCCCGGCCTATGTGGACACCGATATTGTGCCGCAGAATATTGACCGCATCATGGAGCGGACCGGGATGTCCCGCGACGCGGCGATCAAGATCGTGGTTGGGGCCAACCCGCATGGTCGGCTGATCACACCAGAAGAGGTCGCCGAAGCGGCGCTGTTCCTCTGCGGCCCCAATTCCGGCAGCATGAACGGTCAGGCGATCGAGATCGCCGGGGGCGAGATGTAGATGGCAGAAAGTGAGTATTTTTGCCAAGAAGAAACAGGAAGCGCGGCGAGCTTAAGCGCCGCGCCTGTGTCTGGTGTGAGATTGGGGTATTTTTGAAGCAGAGAAACCAGGGGCGGGCCGCCTGTGTCTACGTGATGAGACATTTCTAGGGTCAGGGACGACGAGTTTACGGCGCTGAGCATAGAGCGGTTTGAATGCGCCATATACCCTTGAAGTATAAGTATGTTCCCGCAGTCAGACATCTGGCCTGGAACAACGTCTGGCGAAGGAATGGATCCTGGGCCTAACGGCTGAGCGCCGCGCCAAATGCCTGTGCCAGCAGATCGCGCTGCACCACATATTGCGCATATCTGGGCAGGCGGCCTTTGGCTTTCAGCCCGTCCAATGCGGCCAGCATGGTTGCGGCCAGATCCTCGGCCGGGCCCGGCAGGGAAATCCGGCCTGCCTCTGCCTCGCGCAGCAGCCATTCGGACAGAGCGGCCTCTAGCCGGGTGCTGCCTTCTGCCACCAGATCAGACGCAAAGGTGCTGCCCAATTCGACCAGTTCCATGCCATGCGGACTGCTGAGCAGAAAGGCAATGCTGTCCCCAGCTTTGGCCTGAAACGCGCGGCTGAGCACCTCGGCCGGGGGGCCGGGTTGGGCCAGCTGCGCGATCATCCCCGCCAAAGCATCGTCGTAATAGCCTGCGACCATAGACCGGGCGATGTCTTCTTTTCCGGCGAAATGCTGGTACAGCGCCGGGCGCGACATGCCGGCTTGCTTGGCGATATCGGCCATGGACACCCGTTTGAAACCGTATTGTGCGAACACACCAAAAGCCGCCTGCATGATGGCGCGCCGCTTGTCCTGTTCTCGTGGGTCACTCTGGTCCATGGCCTGCTTGTTGCAAAGTTTTCACAAGAGGTCAATTGACACTCTGACATTTTTGATTACTTTTGTCACAAGACCTTTCCCAGCTTTTGACACGCAAGGAACGCGAAAAATGACCACCCGGATCACCGTGAACGGCGCCGCGCATGACGTCGATTTGCCCGAAGATGTGCCCCTGCTGTGGGTGCTGCGGGATCAATTGAACATGACCGGCACCAAGTTCGGCTGCGGCGTGGCCGCCTGCGGTGCCTGCACCGTGCATATTGATGGCGAGGCCGTGCGGTCCTGCCAGGTGTCGCTGGCCGATGTCTGGGGCGATGTGACCACAATCGAAGGTCTGGGCCAGCCGGACAATCTGCACCGGCTGCAGCAGGCCTGGATTGATCATCAGGTCGCGCAATGTGGCTATTGCCAGTCCGGTCAGATCATGCAGGCCGCCGCCCTGCTGGAAGAAAGCCCCGACCCCACGGACGAAGAAATCGACACCGCCATGGCGGGCAATCTGTGCCGCTGTGGCACCTATCCGCGCATCCGCGCCGCCATCAAATCCGTCGCGCAGGGGGTGTGAACCATGGCAAGCATTGGAAAAATCGCCCGCCGCACGTTTCTGTTTGGCGCTGTGGCTGTGGCCGGGGGCGCGGCTTTTGGCACCTGGTATGTGACCAAACCAGCGCCGAACCCGCTGAAACCGGGGCGCGATGCGGCCTCGCTGAACCCGTTTGTTCTGATTGATGGCGAAGGTGTGACCCTGATCGCGCCGCGCGCGGAAATGGGACAGGGTGTGCAAAGCACCTGGGCTGCGCTGCTGGCCGAAGAGCTGGATCTGGACTGGCAATCGGTCCGCATTCTGCATGGCCCGCCCGCACAGGCCTATTTCAACTCGGCCCTGATGAGCGAGGCGCTGAATACCAAGGGCTATGATGACAGTTCGTTCCAGCACGCCATTGCCGAGGCCATGGGCCAGCTGGGCAAGGTGTTTTCCCTGCAGATCACCGGCGGGTCCACCGCCATGCGCGACGGTTATGAACGCATGCGGGTGGCTGGCGCCGGAGCGCGCGAAATGCTGAAAGCCGCCGCCGCGCAGCAACTGGGCGTCAGCGCCAGCACACTGAAAACACAAAACGGTCAGGTGATCGCCCCCGATGGCACCACCCTGCCCTACAGCGAACTGGCGCAGGCCGCCGCCAGCATGGATGCGCCCAAAATCGAGCTGCGCCCGCGCTCAGAATGGAAACTGCTGGGCACATCGCTGCCGCGCAAAGACATCCCCGGAAAATCCACCGGCACCGCCATGTTCGGCATCGACACCCGCCTGCCGGGAATGAAATACGCGTCGATCCGCATGTCGCCGCGCCGCGGTGAGATGACCCAAATGGACCCAAGCGCCGCGCTGGACATGCCCGGTGTGGAAAAAGTGGTCGATATGGGCGACGGCTATGCGGTCATTGCCAACAACACCTGGCTGGCGATGCAGGCGCTGGACGCGGTCGATGTCACATGGGGCCCGGCCCCGTATCACCCCAGCACCCAAGAGCTGTTCACCAATATCGAACAGGGCTTTGGCAACGACCCGGATTCGACCCTGCGCGATGACGGCGATGCCGATCAGATGCCCGAGGGGGCGGTTGAACTCACTGCAGACTATCGCGCCCCCTTCCTGGCCCACGCCACGATGGAACCCATGAACGCCACTGCCTGGGTCGATGGCGACCGGCTGCGGGTCTGGTCCGGCAATCAGGCACCGACACTGGTGCGCGATGCCTGCGCCGCCGAGGCCGGGATCGCCCCGGAGCAGGTTGATCTGGAAACCACGCTGATGGGCGGCGGGTTTGGCCGCCGAAGCGAGCTGGATTTCTCTGTCCTCGCCACGCGCGTCGCCAAATCCGTGCCCGGCACCCCGGTCCAGGTCACCTGGAGCCGCGAAGAAGACATGACCCATGATTTCTATCGCCCCGGCGCCATGGCCCGCCTGCGCGCCGGGATCAAGGATGGCAAACCCGTGCTGCTGGATGCCGCCATGTCCGCCCCTTCGGTCACGGCCACCGCCATGAAACGCTGGCTGGGCTTTGCGCCCTCGGGGCCGGACCGCGCGATCACCGATGGCTTCTTTCAGGTGCCCTACAAGATCGAAAACCTCCGCGTGCGCGGCTACCGCGCCGAAACCGAACCGCCCATGGGGTTCTGGCGCTCTGTCGGGGCCAGCTTCAACGGGTTTTTCCTGGATGGGTTCATCGACGAAATGGCCCATGCAGCCGGGGCAGACCCGCTGGCCTTCCGCATGGAAATGGCCAAAGACGAATGGGATCCGGCCTATCAAGTGCTGAAAACCGTGGGTGAAATGTCCGGCTGGACCGGCACAACACCCGAAGGCATCGGGCGCGGTGTCGCCTTTGTCTACAGCTTTGGCACGCCGGTCGCCGTGGTTCTGGAAGTCGCGGATCGCGACGGAGACATCGCCCTGACCAAAGCCTGGATGGCCGCCGATCCCGGTGTCGCGCTGGATCCAAGTATCCTCGAGGCACAGCTGTTCGGTGGGCTGGCCTATGGGCTCTCCGCCGCAATGAACGAAGAAATCACCTTCGACGATGGTATGGCCGAACAGCAGAACTTCCCCGATTACGAACCGCTGCGCATCCACCAGATGCCCGAGGTCGCGGTGAAGATCCTAGAAAACCAGGACCGCCTGACCGGCATCGGCGAACCGGGCACCCCGCCCGCCGCCCCCGCGCTGGCCAACGCAATCTTTGACCTGACAGGCCAGCGGATCCGCGAACTGCCCCTGCGCAATCACGTGAATTTCGTGATCTGACCCCCCAAAGGGGGCGCTGCCCATGCCGCGCCCCTTGTTTCTTCTTGGTAAAAATACCTCTGGGGGAGCCCCGTCAGGGGCGGGGGCAACGCCCCCTTCCCACGCCTGACACACAAGACCCACAGATAAATATTAACAAATTTAACACATTCTCCATCAAACCTGCGCGCACAGAACCGCAAGCGTTTGAAATCACAAAGCCCGCTGCAATACTGCCCCTGCCTTAACGCAGTCCCAACCGGCATCAAGACCGGCACAAAACAGGCAAGAGCAGCACATGCCCCAGGGCTATCTCGTCACACTGGGCAATAACAGCCTAGACCCCGCCGATGTCATTTCCGGCGGCCTGTTCGATTTTGACACGCAAACCGCGCTTGGTGCCGGTCAGTGGCAATGGACAGGCACCTGGAACGGCTCCCAATTCACCAATGAACTGGAGCCTGGGCAATATTACCTGGCCACCAATGGCAATGTGTATTTTGAGCCCGGCCTGGGCCCTGTGACCACACTCACCAGCGGCTCGGTCATTTCCGCCCCCAGCTTTACCCTGCCAGACGGGATCGTCAGCGGGAGTTCCGGCGCGGATCTGATCGACAACAGCTATACAGACAGCGATCTGGATCAGGTCGACGACAACCCGGCGCAATATGGCGATGACATCCGCGCGGGCGCAAGCAATGACACGGTCATGGCCGGGCTGGGCGATGACACGGTTGATGGCGGCAGCGGCAATGACGAAATCCATGGCGATTTCGGCCCCGGCAGCCCCACTTTGATCGCGCAACAGCTGAACTGGGACGCGCTGGGGGGCAATGGCACAAACCTGGCCGCCGGGGTGACGCAGGATACCGGCGATATCGACGTGTCCGTCAGCTTTGCCAATAACGGCGACAACGCTCCGGTCTATCAGGTCAACACCTCCGACCAGATCTATGTGGCCGGAGGCGAACCCTATGACAACAATTCCTCGCTCTATCTGTATGGCAACGGGGACGGGGCGACCTCCACCACCACAATCGACTTTGCCGCCAGCGCCGGGGCGGATGTGGCCGATGCGGTGCAGAACCTGAATTTCCGCATCAATGACATCGACTGGGGATCGGGCAATCACACCGACATTGTGACGGTGAATGCCTATGATGCGGATGGCAATCCGGTCACGGTTACGTTGACCCCGTCGGGCGGCGACAGCGTCAGCGGCAATACGATCACCGCCAATCAGGTGGCCAATTCTCCGGGACAGGCGGATGGGTCGGTTCTGGTAGAGATCGCCGGGCCCGTGGCGCAGGTCGAAATCATCTATGCCAATGGGCAAAGCGGGACACAGGCGATCTGGGTCAGCGATCTGCATTTTGACGCGGTGCCAGAGGCGGCTGGCAATGACGATCTATCCGGCGGGCTGGGCAATGATACGATCTATGGCGAAGCAGGCGACGACACCCTCGCTGGGGATGAGGGCGCAGACAGCTTGATCGGCGGCAGTGGTGCAGATGATCTGTCCGGCGGCGCAGGGGACGACAGCCTGCAGATCGGCAGCGGAGACAGCGCCACAGGCGGCGATGGCGATGATCTGTTCATCATCGAGGACACCGGCGACGGCCCCGGCAGCATCATTCTGGATGGCGGCACCACGGGCCAAGGCGCGGGCGATGTGCTGGATCTGAACGGGCTTTTGGCACCGGGCAGCGTGAACATCACCTCAAATATTGGCGGAGAGAAATCCGGCACAGCGCAGCTTTTGGATGGCACGACGGTCAATTTTTCCAATATTGACAGTATCATATGCTATGCGGCGGGCACACGGATCCTGACGGATCGCGGCTATCGCGCGATTGAAACCCTGCGCCCCGGCGACGGCATCGTGACCGAGGATGCAGGCGTGCAGCAGCTGCGCTGGCTGGGTCAGACACAGGTGATTGCGCAGGGCGATCTGGCGGCAGTGCGAATTGATCCCGGCGTGCTGCCCGGTGCGCTGCGCCCGTTGATCGTGTCTCAGCGGCACCGCATGGTGCTGCATGGCTATCTGCCGGAACTGATGTTTGGCGCGGATCAGGTGTTTGCCGATGCGGGCCATCTGGTCGATCTGCCCGGCGTCACCCGGATGGAGGGCGGCACGGTGACCTATGTCCATTTGGCACTGGCCCGCCATCACGTGATCTGGGCCGAGGGCATGGCCAGCGAGAGTTTCTTTGCCGGGCCCTCTGGTCTGGCTGCGCTGGGGCCCGCACAACGGGCTGATCTGCTGCGCGCCCTGCCCCAGCTGCAGGACGACCCGCACAGCTATGGCGCGGTGGCGCGCCCCTGTCTGCATCGCTATGAGACCGAGGCCTTGATGGAACAGATGCGCGGCCAAACCCTGCGCCCATTGGTGGCGTGATCCGGAGGAAACGGGCGGTGGGTTGAAAACCCACCCTACCCGCCCCCAAGGCGGAGTGCCCTGTGTCTGGGCGCTGCACCATTTGGGTATTTTCAAAGCAAAGAAACAGGCAGGCCCGGTGGTTTCAAACCACGTGGCTCAGGAGCCTGCCGCTTTGGTCCCCTTGCGCGTGGCCCAATCATGCACGGCCTCGCCAAAGGCGGTGAAAAGCGGGCGCGACACCGGGTCATTGGCTGCGTCCCATTCCGGGTGCCATTGCACCGACAGGGTAAAGCCGGGTGCGTCCTTGATATGGATCGCTTCGGGGGTGCCATCGGGGGCGAGGCCTTCGATCACCACGCGGGCGCCGGGGGTTTTGATGCCCTGCCCATGCAGCGTATTGGTCAGCACTTCGCGCGCACCAAACAGGGTATGGAATTTGCCACCCTCTTCCAGCGACACGATATGGCGCAGGGCGAATTTTTCCTGCAGCGTGCCATCCGGTGGCATCCGGTGGTTCAGGCGGCCCGGCAGGTCGCGGATTTCAGGATAGAGCGTACCGCCCATGGCCACATTGACCTCTTGAAAGCCGCGGCAAATGCCAAGGAAGGGCTGGCCGCGGTCGACGCAGGCGCGCACCAGCGGCAGGGTGATCGCATCGCGGGCGCGGTCATAGGCACCGTGGGCTTCGGTCCAGGCTTCGCCATATTCTTCGGGATGCACATTGGGGCGGCCTCCGGTCAGGACAAAGCCGTCACACAGGGTCAGCAGCTCCTCGACCGAGACAAAGCGCGGATCAGCGGGGATCAGCATCGGCATACAGCCGCAGACCTCGGCCACGGCTTCGGAATTCATCGTGCCGCCCGCATGGGCGGGGTATTCGTCATTGATCAGGTATTGATTGCCGATGATGCCAACAATGGGGCGCGCCATATGATCCGTTCCGTCTGTTAATGCCTTTTGATAGGCGAAGGATCCGGGCGGGGAAAGGCCTGGGGATGCGCGCAGACGCACATTCAGACCAGCAGACATGCATTGACGCACAATTGAGCAGCCGCCCCTACCCGTCCCCGGCGGCCTGTTGCAGATGCCACAGCGCGGCATAACGCCCATCCTGCGCCAGCAGCGCATCATGGGTGCCAATTTCGGCAACCTTGCCCTGTTCCAGCACAACGATGCGATCCGCATCCGCCACGGTGGACAGGCGATGGGCAATGGTCACAACCGTGCGCCCCTGACCTGCGTGGCTGAGCGCGCCCTGGATCGAGGCCTCGGTTTCCGTGTCCAGCGCGCTGGTGGCCTCGTCCAGCAGCAGGATCGGCGGATCCTTGAGCAACGCGCGGGCAATGCCAACCCGTTGTTTTTCACCGCCCGACAGTTTCAGACCGCGTTCGCCGACCTGGGTGTCATAGCCTTCGGGCAGGCTGGCGATGAAGTCGTGGATCTGGGCGGCGCGCGCGGCGGCAATCACATCTTCACGGCTGGCCCCGTCACGCCCATAGGCAATGTTGTAAAAGATCGTATCGTTGAACAGAACCGTGTCCTGCGGCACCACGCCAATGGCCTGATGCAGGCTGGTCAGGCTGACATCACGAATGTCCTGCCCGTCGATGCGGATCGCCCCGCCACTGACATCATAAAAGCGAAACAGCAGCCGTCCTATGGTGGATTTGCCGGCCCCCGACGCCCCGACCAGCGCCAGTTTTTCGCCCTGCCCCACATGCAGGTCGATGCCGCGCAGGATCGGGCGCTCTGCGTCATAGCCGAACTGCACCGCCTCGAACGAGATTTCCCCCTGCGGCACGTTCAACGCCGCTGCGCCGGGTTTCTCGGCCACCTCAGGCGGCTGTTCCAGCAGGTCAAACATTTCGCCCATATCCACCAGGCTCTGGCGGATTTCACGATAGACCGTACCAAGGAAGTTCAGTGGCATGGTGATCTGGATCATATAAGCGTTGACCATGACAAAATCCCCGACGCTGAGCGTGCCCTCCTGCACCCCCATCGCCGCCATGACCATCACCGCCACAAGGCCCGACGTGATGATCAGCGCCTGACCGAAATTCAGCATCGCCAGCGAGGTCGATGTGCGGATCGCCGCCGCCTGATAGGCCTGCATGGCGCTGTCATAGCGGGTGGCTTCGCGCTCTTCGGCGTTGAAATATTTGACGGTTTCGAAATTCAGCAGGCTGTCGATGGCCTTTTGATTGGCCTCAGTGTCCTGCTGGTTCATCTGGCGGCGCAGCTTGACCCGCCATTCAGTGACCTTAAAGGTAAAGGCCACATACAGCGTGATCACCCCCAGCACGACCAGCAGATAGCGCAGATCCAGGATCCAGAACAGGACCAGCGCAACCATGACCAGCTCAAGGATCAGCGGGCCGATGGAAAACAGCAGAAAGCGCAGCAGAAATTCGACACCTTTGACACCGCGCTCGATGATGCGGGACAACCCGCCGGTCTTGCGAGTGATGTGATAGCGCAGCGACAGCTGGTGGATATGGCGGAAGGTGCGCAGCGCCAGCAGACGCAGCGCCCGCTGGCCCACCCGCGCAAACACCGCATCGCGCAGCTGCTGGAACCCGTTGCTCATCAGGCGGGCCATGCCATAGGCCAGGGTCAGACCGATGGCCCCGATTGCCACATCCGGCAGATCCCCGGACAGGCTGTCCACCGCCCGGCTATACAAAAGCGGGGTGCCCACGGCGACCAGTTTCGCCAGCAGCAAAAGCGCCATGGCGATCACCACCCGGCGGCGCACCCACAGCGCCTCCCTGGGCCAGAGATAGGGCAACACGCGACGGATTGTGCGCAGGCCAGAGCGGCGCTCGTTCCCGGCAATGTCGGTGTCATTGGCTGGCTGGGCGGTGTCCGCCATGGCGCGCATATCAGGCCCTTTCGGGAAAAGAGGATTTACAGACAGAGGCCCGGTTCAGTCAGGCCCAGCTTCGTCGGGCCCAGCTCAGTCAGGCGTGGGCAGGTCAAAGATCTGGCCCGGATAGATCAGATCAGGGTTGCGGATGCGATCACGATTGGCCCGGAACACCCGCAGATATTCCACCCCATCGCCATAACGATCGCGCGCGATGGCCCATAGCGTATGGCCCGGCTGCACCGTGATCGCCGTCAGAGGTGCCGCGCTGGCCGCATTGCGGGTGCTGGCCGCGGCCAGGGCTTCGGGGCTTTCGCGCAGAAACGGGCTTTCGACGCGGGCTGTCACCGCCCCATCAACATCCAGCTGATCGACGCGCAGCGTGTAAGTACCGGTTTCGACCTCGGGCAGTTCCACCCGCCAGCGCCCGTCGCTGCGAATGCGCGAGGTCGTGACCGGGCTGTTGTCCAGATAGACCCGGACAAAACCCGCATCGCCGCCGCGCCCGGCCAGCAGGACATCGCCTGCGGAGTCATAGCTGATGGAATCCAGCGCCACAGCGCCCGGCGCCAGCGGCGCGGTTTGCAGCACCTCGACCCCGCTGGCAGAGGACAAAAGGACCGGCGGCGCGGTCGGTGCGTCCCCGGCCTCTGCGCTGGTCGCAGCCGCCGTATCCTGGCGCACGTCCTGGGCAACATCCTGAATCGCAGAGCTGTCCGGTTCTGTCGGGGTTGGCGCGGCTGCGACTGTGCTCCGCTCTGCTTCGGGGGCCGTATCCGCAGTGTCGCTGAGGCTGGGCGCGGCGCTGCCGGCCGGCAGGCTGGCGGAGGCCTCGGGCTGCAGCGGGTCCAGCGCGGCCATGGTCTCAGCATCGGGCTGGTGGCCAGTGCCCTCGGCGATTTCGGTCTGCGCCTCTGGCACAGTGTCTGACAGGGCTGGGTCTGACAGGGCTGGGTCGGACAGGGCAGGCTGGGGCGTGACGATGATCTCTTCTGTAGACAGGGCCACCGCATCATCCAGCGTTTGACGCAGTGTCAGCACACGCGGCCCGGCAGCCGGATCCAGATCCACGAACAAAACGAATTTGCCATCACCGGGCACGGGCACTGACGCGTCCCCGTCCGCCTGCCCGTCAATCAAAAGCTGCATCACCGCGCCTGCCTGACCATACCCGGCCACCAGCGTCGCCCCGCCCGGTTCCGACCGCACGATGTCAAAGCCCGGCGCGCCCAAGGCGGCGATCTGCGGTTCGGGATCTGCGGTTGGCTCCAGCGCCGCCTCTGCTGGTATTGGTGCACTGGGCTGCGTCGGGGCCTGATCCTGCGCCCCTGGCTCTGCAGCCTGCGCGGTCTCTGCGGTGTTGTCCGGCTGCGGCGCGGCGGGCCATTGCAGCCCCCCGGTGGCGAATGCAACCGCGACCAGCCCGGCGACCCCGGCCCCACCCCAAAGGGCATTCAGCGCCAATTTGCTCATGGCAGACCCTGTATTTTGTGCCGGGCGGCAGACCCGGACTTCCCCCAAGTGCCCTTGTCACACAGGTTTTCCAGTGCAACATGGTTGAGCGTGTATATCAGCCCGCCTATCAAGGGTCAAAAGCCCATTTACATCACTCAGGAGCGCGCCATGCCTGCCAAACAGCCTCAGAAATCTGTCTGCGTCTATTGCGGATCGCGGCCTGGCGATGATCCCGCCTTTATGCAGGCGGCGGATGATCTGGGCACCCGTATCGCCGCGCGCGGCTGGCGGCTGGTCTATGGGGCCGGGGATGTGGGGCTGATGGGGGCCGTGGCGCGGGCAACCCAATGGGCGGGGGGCGATACATTTGGCGTGATCCCGACCCACCTGCTGAACAAAGAGGTCGGCAAGACCGATCTGACCAGCTTTATCATCACCGAAACCATGCATGAGCGCAAAAAGGTCATGCTGATGAATGCGGATGCGGTGGTGGTGCTGCCCGGCGGGCCGGGTTCGCTGGATGAATTTTTCGAAGTGCTGACATGGCGGCAGCTGGGCCTGCATGACAAACCCATCATCTTGCTGGACATCAATGGCTATTGGGGGCCGCTTTCGGCGCTGCTGGACCATGTGGTGCAGCATGGATTTGCCGAAAACAGCCTGTTGGATTTTGTTCAGACCGCCGGATCCGTGGACGCCGCTGAGGCGCTTTTGGAGCGCGCCTTTTCCTGCAGCACCAGCGCCACCGAATAAACCCCAAGCGCCAGCCAGATCAGGGCAAAGCTGATGGCATGAACCCGGGTGAAAGGTTCTGCAAGCACGGTCACAGCGCACAGAAACTGCAGGGTCGGGTTGATATATTGCAACAGCCCGACCGTGGCCAACGGCACCTGCTGGGCCGCGCGTGCAAACAGCACCAGAGGAAACCCGGTCATCACCCCCGAGGCCATCAGCAACAGGCTGGTCGACAGATCCGTGCCAAAGGCCCCCTGCCCGTCGGTCCACAGCCAGCCCAGCCAGATCAGCGCCACGGGCGCCAGCATCAGCACCTCAGAGGCGACAGACACCACCGGCCCCAGCGGCAGGCGCTTTTTGATCACCCCATACAGGCCAAAGGTCGCCGCCAGCACCAGCGCGATCCAGGGCGCGGTGCCCTGCCCGATGGTCAACACCAGCACGCCGCTCGTGGCCAGCACCAGCGCACCCCACTGCGCCCGGCCCAATCTCTCGCCAAAGAAGACCACGCCAAAGACCACCGCAACCAGCGGGAAAATATAATAGCCAAGCGCCGCTTCGCGCACCAAACCGATCTGAATAGAGGTGATGAACACGCCCCAATTGACCGACACCAGCAAGGCGGCCAACAGGATCGTGCCGAACCGGCTGCGCGTGGCAAAGGCGGATTTCATTTCGTGCAACCGCCCCTGCCCCGCCAGAAGCAGCGCAAAGAACACCAGCGACCACATCGTGCGATGCGCCAGGATTTCTGGCGGCGGCACATGGTCCAGCAGCATGTAATAAAGCGGCGACAGCCCCCACAGGGTGCAGGCGACGATCATCGCCACGATACCATGTCTATGCGCGTTCATCAAAGGCCCCGCCATCGTCCTAAGCATGGAAAAGGGCGCACCAAAACGGCACGCCCTTCCCTGAATGCAAGTGCTAAACCTAAGATTACAGGCGCGAGGCCACGTTTTCCCAGTTCACCAGATTGTCGAGGAAGTTCGACAGATAGGCAGGGCGCTTGTTGCGGAAGTCGATATAGTAGGAATGTTCCCACACATCACAGCCCAGCAGCGCGGTCTGACCAAAGCAGAGCGGGTTTACGCCGTTTTCGGTCTTGGTCACTTTCAGGCCACCATCGGTGTCCTTGACCAGCCAGGCCCAGCCCGAACCGAACTGGCCGGCACCAGCGGCGGCGAACTGCTCTTTGAAAGCGTCAACAGTGCCAAAGCTGTCTTTGATGGCGGCTTCCAGTTCACCCGGCATGGTGGATGCGCCCGGCCCCATCATTTCCCAGAACTGCATGTGGTTCCAGTGCTGCGAGGCGTTGTTGAAGATACCATTCTGAGCAACCGCATCAGCGGCATAGGTGCCTTTGATGATGTCCTCAAGGCTCTTGCCTTCCCATTCGGTGCCGGCGATCAGCTTGTTGCCGTTGTCGACATAGGCCTTGTGGTGAATATCGTGGTGATATTCCATTGTTTCCTGGCTCATGCCTTTGCTTGCCAGCGCGTCATGTGCGTAAGGAAGATCGGGAAGTTCGAATGCCATGGTCACCCCTCCGTGTTGCGGCGATCGTTTCACCGACCATACCTGATAGCGTTACTCAAGAAGGTCAAGCCATTCTGCCAAGATAGCTGTGCCTTCCCTGATGAATTGCCCATTCTCAGCGTTTGCTGCAGGTGCCACGGGCAAAACTGTTCTGGCGAAACTCGACCAGATTGGCATTGATCTGGATTTTCTGAGTGCGCCGGTTGTACTGGGCGCGCGCCTTTACCTTGATCTTTTGTGATTGCGTACTGGGCACAACCACAGTCCAACTAAAGTCCAGAAGGTCACTGGTATTCTTGGTCACAATCGCCCGGAGGGGTTGCTTGTTGTTCCCATAATTGATCATGGCGTCAAAAACATGCACTATGCCATTCTGATCCTCGGCAAACAGGATGTTCTCCATAATCCCTTCGCCGCTTTCAGCCTTCATTTTGCAAACAACAGCCACAGGTTCAGCGCCAACAGGCACTGCGGTGCAGGCGGCGATCATAACAATCACAAAACGACAAAAAAGCCTGTAAAAATGTGGCAACATGACCATTTCCTTCAAAAATAGAGCGTCAAAACGCAAGATTAGCACACATCCGGGCACGACCAAAGCGACGCCATGTCGCGTCATACGCCAAGCATCACAACAAAAAACCCGGCGCAATGGCCGGGTTTTTCCAATGTTCAGATCCGTCCAGATTCAGACGAGGTGGTTCACCGCGCTGGCCTTGTGGCTGGCGGCTTTCAGCGCGCCAAAAGCGTAATCCGCAACCGAACGGAAACAGATCACATGGGCCGTGGCTTCGTCTGACAGCCAGACCGCCGCAGCGACCTGTGCCAGCTTGGTGCGGCGCAGTTCATTCACCGGCAGCGCGCCAGGGGCCATATCCGCCGGGCACAGCTTTGCCAGAACTTCGCGCACATGCGCCCCGTTCAGCGTGAACATGGCCCGCGCATCCGAGATCTCGGCCACAAGCGCATGGCTGCCAGACAGCGTCTGGGCCAGCTCGGCGGATTTTGCCGGCGCATCGGCGCGGCTGCACAGCAGCAGCAATTCATCCGGCGACATCCACAAAGCAGAGCCCGTGGCCCCGGCCGACACCATGCGGGCCTCCGGGAACGCCGCCCCGGTAAAGCCCTCGACTGCGGCGCGCAGACCGGCATCCGCCAGATCCCCACGCAGGCTGATCATGCCCTGAACGCCTGCTTCGGCGACCTGGACCAGCCCATCGAATTTTGCGCCCTTCAGCGCCGAAACCGGTTCAGACATTCTGTTTCTCTCCTTCCGGATCGTAGAAGACCGGGCTGACGATCCGCGTCGGGATCCGGGTTTCACCATCGTCGCGCATGACGTCAATCACGTCGCCCATCCGATCCGGCCCATTATGGACCAGACCCATGGCAATGCCCTTGTCCAGCGTCGGCGAATAATAGGTCGAGGTCACGCGGCCCTGGGTTTTACGCTGACCATTGGCATTGGTGCCCTCGGCCAGAATATAGGCCCCATCGGGGATGACAGACCCGTCCAGCGTTTCCAGACCCACCAGTTTCCAGCGGTTCGGATCGGCCATGTGGCTACGGGTCTGAGCGCGCTTGCCCAGGTAGTCCTCTTTCTTTTTCGAAATCGCCCAGCCCATGTTCAGATCCTGCGGGATCACCGTGCCGTCGGTTTCGTCACCGATCATGATAAAGCCCTTTTCGGCCCGCAGCACGTGCAGCGCCTCGGTCCCATAGGCGGTGGCGCCGAACTCGGCCCCGGCCTCGTGGCACAGATCCCAGAACGCACGGCCCATGGATGCAGGCACAGCAATTTCATAGCTCAGCTCACCCGAGAACGAGATCCGATAGGCCCGCACGGGGAACCCGCCCAGCTCGCCATCGCGCCATTCCATAAACGGCAGCGCCTCTTTGCTGACATCCATGCCGCCCAGTTTTTCCAGCAGCTTGCGCGCATTGGGACCAACCACCGCGATCTGAGCGTATTGCTCGGTCACATTGGCGGTATAGACTTTCCAGTCCCACCATTCGCATTGCAGCCAGTCTTCCATATGGCCGTGGATGTTATCCGCGCCGCCAGTGGTGGTGTGGCACAGGAAGGTGTCCTCGTCGATGCGCGCAACCACGCCATCGTCGATCAGGAAACCGTTCTCGTTACACATCAGACCATAGCGGCATTTGCCCGGCTTCAGCGTGCTCATCATGTTGGTGTAGAGCATATCCAAGAATTTGCCCGCATCAGGGCCCTTGACGATGATCTTACCCAGGGTCGACGCGTCCAGCAGGCCAAGGCTGTTGCGGGTGGCGTTGATCTCGCGGGTCACAGCGTCATGATTGCTTTCGCTGCCACGCGGGAAGCAGTACGGACGGCGCCATTGGCCAACGGGTTCGAACACCGCGTTGTTGTCCTCGTGCCAGGCATGGATCGGCGTTTTGCGGATCGGCTGAAAGATCTCGCCGCGCGCTTCGCCTGCAATCGCCCCCATAGAGATGGGCGTGTAAGGCGGACGGAACGTGGTGGTGCCAACCTGCGGGATGTCTTCACCCAGCATGTTAGAAAGCGTCGCCAGACCGTTGATATTGCTCAGCTTACCCTGGTCAGTCGCCATGCCCAGCGTGGTGTAACGCTTGGTATGTTCAACCGATTCATAGCCTTCGCGCGCAGCCAGCTGCACGTCAGAGACCTTGACGTCGTTTTGATAGTCCAGCCAGGCTTTCATGCGCAGCTTGGGACCAGCGCCCTGAGGCATCAGCCAGATCGGTTCGATCGGGGTTTCGTCAATCTGCGTGGCGCTCGGTGCGCCGGCTGCGACCTCACGGCCCATGCGCTCTGCGGCAAGTTTCCCTGCAGCGTCAGCATCTTGCAGCACGTCGTTCAGACCCAGATGGCCATTGGCCGACCCGGTCGCGATAACAAAGGGCTGGCCCTTGTCGCCGGTCGGGGCGCGGTTGGCATCGGGACGGAAGAACGCATTGGCATCGTCCCAGGTCAGCTTGCCGCCGCAATGCGACCACAGATGCACAACCGGAGACCAGCCGCCCGCCATGGCGACGCAATCACAGGCGATCTCTTCCAGAACCGCGCCTTCGCCGCCCTGCAGACAGGTGGCCACGCCGGTGACGCGCTTGCCGCCTTTGACCTTGGCAATGCCACGGCCCTTTTCAACACGAATGCCCAGATCCTGGGCTTCCTGCATCAGCGCACCGCCACCAAGGGCGCGCGCATCCAGCACCACAGGCACGTCCATGCCTGCTTTTTTCAGTGCAATTGCAGTGCGATAGCCGTCGTCATTGTTGGTGACAACCACGGTACGGTCGCCAATCGACACACCGTAATCGACCGCGTAATCGCGCACGGCGCTGGCCAGCAGCACACCGGGAATGTCGTTGCCTGCAAAGGACAGCGGACGTTCGATTGCACCGGTTGCGGTGACGATCTGACCGGCACGGATGCGCCACAGGCGGTGACGCGGGCCGTCCAGTTCCGGCGCGTGGTCGGTCAGACGCTCATATCCCAGCGCATAGCCGTGATCATAGACGCCCGAGCCCATGCAGCGGGTGCGCAGGGTCACATTGTCCATGCTTTCAAGAGCTTTGACGGTGGCGTTGATCCAATCCTGAACCGGCTGGCCATCGACTTCGCCGCCATCAACCGCAGCGCGGCCACCCCAATGCGGGGTCTGTTCCATCAGGATCACCGATGCACCGGATTCAGCCGCACGGCGCGCGGCCTGCAGACCGGCCACACCGCCGCCCACCACCAGCACATCCACATGCGCGTGGTAATGTTCATAGGTGTCGGGATCGCTGGTTTCCGCATCCGGTGCCTTACCCAGACCCGCCGACTGGCGGATAAAGGGTTCGTACACGTGCTTCCAGAAGCTGCGCGGATGGATGAACATCTTGTAGTAGAACCCTGCGGGCAGGAAGCGCGCAAAGGCCTGGTTCACCGCACCGATGTCAAATTCCAGGCTGGGCCAGTGGTTCTGGCTGGTGGCCTGCAGACCGGCAAAGATCTCGGTCGTGGTGACGCGCTGGTTGGGCTCGTGGGTGACGCCCTTGCCCAGATTGACAAGGCCGTTGGGCTCTTCGGCACCAGAGGCCACAACACCGCGCGGACGGTGATATTTAAAGCTGCGGCCGATCATCATCTGATCATTGGCCAGCAGGGCAGAGGCAAGGGTATCCCCGGCATGGCCGCTCAGGCGTTTGCCGTTAAAGGAAAACTCGATTTTCTTGCTGCGGTCGATCAGGCGGCCGCCATTGGCGAGACGTGTGCTCATGTGTCAGGCCCTGAAACTGGAGGGGTCGCGGGAAAAGGCGCGGGCGCCTTCGGCGGAAAAGGAGGTGGCAGAGGCGATCACGAGAACTCTCTCCAGCTCCAGCCCGGATGACGGGCGGTGATGGCGTCCTTGATCTCTTGCGGGGGTTCAAGGGTCTGGGCTGAATAGGTGCCGATGACTTCCATGGTCACGGTGTCACGCGCCGCCAGGAACCACTTTCCGCAGCCATAGGCATGACGCCAGCGTTCCAGGTGCACCCCTTTGGGGTTTTCACGCGTGAACAGATAGGTTTCAAAGTCCGCATCGGACGAACCGGGGCCAAAGCGTTTCAGATGCGCTTCGCCGCCCGCGGCCAGTTCGGTTTCATCGGCCTGCACGCCGCAGCAGGGGCATTTGAGGGTCAGCATGGTTTAGACCTTCTGGAAGATGTTGAAGGCAGCGCCAGCCGGCGATGCCACAAGACAAGGGGACAGAAACGGGGCGATCAATGCGCCACCCCTGCCGCAACGCTTTCGTCGATAAAGCGGCCTTCGGTGAACCGGTTCAGGCCGAATTCTTCGGTCAGCGGCGAATGGCCTTTGGCCATCAGTTCGGCAAAGCCCCAGCCCGACCCCGGAATGGCCTTGAAGCCACCGGTGCCCCAGCCAGAGTTGATAAAGATGCCCTCGACCGGGGTTTTGGACAGGATCGGCGAGCGGTCGCCGGTCACGTCCACGATCCCGCCCCACTGGCGCAGCATCTTCAGGCGCGACACCATCGGGAAGGTTTCGACCAGGGCGCGCACGGTTTCTTCGACATGGTGGAACGACCCGCGCTGGGTATAGCCGTTATAGGCGTCGGTGCCGCCACCGATGACCATTTCGCCCTTGTCGGACTGGCTCATATAGCCGTGCACGGTGTTGGCCATGACAACGCAATCCATCACCGGTTTGATCGGCTCGGACACCAGCGCCTGCAGCGGCACGGATTCGATCGGCAGGCGGAAGCCCGCCATATCGGCCAGATCGCCGGAATGGCCCGCCACGACGATGCCCAGCTTGTCGCAGTCGATCTCGCCTTTGGTGGTGGTCACGCCGCGCACCTTGCCGCCCTCGGAACGGATGCCGGTGACTTCGCATTTCTGGATGATGTCCATGCCCATGTCGGAACAGGCGCGGGCATAGCCCCAGGCCACGGCATCGTGGCGGGCGGTGCCGCCGCGCGCCTGCCACAGGCCACCCAGCACCGGGTAGCGCGGACCTGCCAGGTTGATGATCGGCACGATCTCTTTGACCTTGGCGGGGCTGACGAACTCGGTCGGCACACCCTGCAGCGCATTGGCGTGCGCCGTGCGCTTGTAGCCGCGCACTTCGTGCTCGGTCTGGGCCAGCATCAGAACGCCGCGCGGGCTGAACATGACGTTGTAGTTCAGGTCCTGGCTCATGGTTTCATAGAGCGAGCGGGCCTTTTCATAGATCGCCGCCGACGGATCCTGCAGATAGTTCGAGCGGATGATGGTGGTGTTACGGCCGGTATTCCCGCCCCCCAGCCAGCCCTTTTCGATCACGGCAACATTGGTGATGCCGAAATTCTTACCAAGATAGTAAGCGGTGGCCAGGCCATGCCCACCCGCCCCGATGATCACGACATCATAGCGTTTCTTGGGCTCGGGCTTGCGCCAGGCGCGCTGCCATCCGGTGTGATAGCGTGCGGCCTCTCGGGCCACGGCAAAGACAGAGTAGCGTTTCATGGAGCGATTCCGGATAAGGTCTATGAACGGTTTTATGCGTTTCTTTGGGTTTTGTAGCACCGACTGCAACCGTCACAATACCGGCTGCTTGCGACATGGGGCGTCGCCAAAGGGGTTTGTGACGGTTTTCCGGGCACAGACGCCCCAATCACAGACCTGCGACATCCCCGGCCTGTTCCGGCATTTGCCCTTTTTTCCGGGCGCATCCAGATATAGATGCAAAGGAACGCATAGGAGTGGGCGGCAGATGCAATTCTGGATCTTGACGGGTGTGATCGGACTGGCCGTGGCGGGCATTCTTGCACGGGCAATGATGCGAGGCCAGGGACCGGACGGCCCTGCGGAACAGTTCGACCTGCAGGTCTATCGTGATCAGCTGAAGGAAATCGAGCGCGACGCAGAGCGCGGCATCATCCCCGCCGACGAGGCCGAGCGCCTGCGCACCGAAATCGCCCGCCGCATTCTGGCCGCCGATGCCAAAGCCCAGGGCGCGACAGCGGGCACCGCCCCGGCACAGCGCCGCACAGGCAATGCCATCGCCGCCCTGACCATCAGCGCCGCTTTGCTGGGGGCCGGGTATGCCGGCTATCTGCAGCTGGGACAGCCCGGCTATGGGGATCTTCCGCTTGAGGCGCGCAAGGCGCAGGCCGATGAGATGCGCGCAGATCGCACCCTGCAAGCCGCGGCAGAGGCAGGGCTGCCCAGTTCCGTCCCTGCAGAGGCCTCAGAGGATTATCTGCAGCTGGTCGCACAGCTGCGCCAGGCGGTGCAGAACAATCCCGACGACCAGCAGGGCTATGTGCTGCTGGCCCGTTCAGAGGCCGCGCTGGGAAATTTCGCCGCCGCCTGGCGCGCGCTCGACCAGCTGATCCTGCTTAAGGGCGACACGGTCGCGCTGCAGGATTATATCGACCTGGCCGATATGATGGTGCTGGCCGCAGGGGGGTATGTTTCGCCCGAGGCCCAGACCGTTCTGGAACATGTGCTGTCGCTTGAGCCGAAAAACGGTGTGGCGCGCTATTATTACGGGCTGATGCTGGTGCAAACAGGGCGCCCGGATCTGGCCTTTCGCCTGTGGGATGGCCTGATCCGCGACAGCGCCGCGGGGGCCCCCTGGCTGCCCCCGATCCGCGCCCAGATGGAGGAACTGGCCTATCGGGCCGGGATCCAGAATTACACCCTGCCGGATGCCCCTGCCGCCGCCGCTCCCTTCGCCCCTTCCGTCGGCCCCGACGCGGATGACATTGCCGCCGCTGCTGACATGACCCCGCAAGAACGCGCAGAGATGGTGCAGGGCATGGTCAGCCGCCTGTCCGAACGCCTGGCCTCTGAGGGCGGCCCACCCGAAGAATGGGCCCGCCTGATCAGCGCCTTGGGCGTGATGGGCGACACCAGTCAGGCCCAGGCCATCTGGCAAGAAGCCCAGCTCCGCTTTGCCGACGCGCCCGAGGCGCTGGCCCAGCTGCGCGCCGCCGCCGACCGTGCAGGATTGACCCAATGACCCGCATTCACGAAGACATCGCAGATTTCGCCGCCGCCCTGCCCCCCATGACCGCCCTGGCCGGGCTGGATCTGGGCACCAAAACCATCGGCGTGGCCGTGTCGGATGTGCTGCGCGGTGTCGCCACCCCGATCACCACGATCAAACGGCGCAAATTCACTCTGGATGCCGAGGCGCTGGAACAGATCCTGGCCGAGCGACAGATCCACGGCATTGTGCTGGGCCTGCCCCGCAACATGGATGGCAGCGAAGGCCCGCGCTGTCAGGCCACCCGCGCGTTTGCCCGCAACCTGACCGCGCGCTGGGACGGGCAAATCACATTCTGGGACGAGCGCCTGTCGACCGTGGCCGCTGAAAAGTCGCTTTTAGAGGCGGATACGAGCAGAAAACGTCGCTCTGAGGTCATCGACCATGTGGCGGCCGGGTATATCCTGCAGGGGGCGCTGGATCGGCTGCGCCATCTGGCCAGCTAAGTGCCCATTGATCAGGACAGGGATGCTGCACGCATGAGCAAAGACGTCTGGACCCGCAACGAGATCGAAAGCCCCTGTGTGCAGATCTGTGTGATCCACCCGGAAACCCGGCTGTGCACCGGCTGCCTGCGCAGCATTGACGAGATCACCGACTGGTCCCGCATGACGCCCGAGGCGCGGCGCGACATCATGCTGAAACTGCCCGAGCGCGAAACCCAGCATCAGCAACGGCGCGGTGGCCGGGCCGCGCGGCTGAAACGGCGTTAAACCTACCCCAGCCAAAGGCCCGCCCCCTGCCGCCAGACCAACACGCGCCCTGATTTGGGGCGCGTTTTTTGGTGCGGTTTATGCCAATGCTAGGCTCGTACAGGACATCACACCCGGACAGGCCCGCAACATCAGACATCAAAAAACCCCCAACGCCGCGCGGGTGTTGGGGGCTGGCCTGACCTCTGGCAAAGTCAGGTGTCTTTGGGGGGTTAGCTTGCCGCTGCGACCTCGGCCACGCGGATATTGGCCAGGCTGAAGCTGCCCGCACCGCCGGTGATTGTCGCCATGTTGATCACGGTGCTGCCCACGGTCAGTTGCACCACGGCATTGCCGCCTTCGGTGGTGATGCCCACGGTCGGTGCCGGGGTCAGCCCTGCGGGGATCTCCACAACCAGCACATCCGCATCATCGCCTTCGGTGTCGAAATCGGTGATCGTCGTTGCGGTATCATCGGCACTGGCCGACGCGTCATAGGTGTAGGTAAAGGCATCCGCATCCGCGCCGCCGGTGGCGGTGGTCGCGCCAAACAGGCTCAGCACATCTGCGCCCGCGCCGCCCAGCATGGTTTCCGCCGCCAGCGTGTCATTGCCCGCACCGCCATCGGCGTAATCCGTGCCTTCGCCGCCGGTCAGCATGTCATTGCCATTGCCACCAAACAGCCGGTCATTGTCGGCACCGCCGTCCAGGCCGTCATTGCCTTCGCCACCCAGCAGGCTGTCCGCACCGGCACCGCCCAGCAGCGTGTCATTGCCATCGCCCGCATCCAGGGTGTCATCCCCGGTGCCGCCATCCAGCAGGTCATCTCCGCCAGCACCCTGAAGCGTATCCGCACCGCCATCACCAAACAGTTCGTCTTCGTTCGAGCCGCCCAGCAGCGTGTCCAGACCCTCGCCACCCTGCAGCAGGTCTTCGCCCAGACCACCATTCAGCAGGTCGTTACCCCAGCCGCCTTTCAGCGTGTCACTATCGGCATTGCCATTCAGCACATCATCGCCAAAGCGGCCCAGCAATTCGTCATTGCCGCCATCGCCATTCAGCGTGTCATTGCCGTTGCCGCCATCCAGCGTATCCCCGGCCGAGCCACCGCCCAGCTGGTCATTGCCTTCACCGCCAAACAGCATGTCCAGGCCAGAATCCCCCAGCAGCGTGTCATTGCCATCGCCACCATTCAGCGTGTCCGCACCGCCCTGGCCATCCGCCATGTCATTGCCGCCGCCCAGGTCAACCGATTCAGCCGCATCCGTCAGGGTCAGATTGTCATCCCCATCCGTTCCGGGGCCGTCCGGCGTTTCGGGGGTTTCACCACCCATGTCAGAATCGTCATCGTCATCACTGTCGCCACCAAAGTCGACAAAAGAGCCAATCAGCAGCAGCGGCATCAAAGAAAGTAGCCAGATCATAATAATCCCCATGGGTTACACCGGTTAACCATTAGGGGCTGCCTGCAATTTTCCAAGCTTTTTCGACAATTGTTAAAGGAAGCGGAAACAATCCAAGGCCTTGGCCCGGATTGATCCGCAATCCTCACGCGATTGCCATATTGCTAAAGAAACCATTACGCGAACAAAGGGTGATTCGCGCGCTTATTGGGCGAATTGAGGCGACTCAGCATGGCACCAATCCGCATGGCCGCCCAGAAATTCCGGTCTGAAATAGGCAATCATCCGGCCCTCCTGCGGGGCCTGTGCGCCCTCGGCCCAGGGGGTGATGCCATGCAGCAGATGACGGTGCAGCAGGATCGCTTCGCCCGGTTTTGCAGGCAGCACGATGCGGGTGCATTCCTCAAAACAGCGGCGGCGGGCCTGCTGGTAGATCTCGGTCACATCCGCGCCCTCAGGCGCGTCGCGCAGGGCCGCGCCCATGATTTTGTGGCTGCCATCCCAGATCACCAGCGGGGCCGCATCAGGGTCGGCCTGAGTGATCGGCAGGCCCAGGATATAAGCGTGAAATTCGGTCACCACGCGACGGCGCTCTGGCCCTTCGACGGTGATGCCATCCACATGGGCTGCATCGCGGTTGCGGCGATAGCGAAAGGCGGCCTCGCCCTCACCGTCGCGCGGCCTGGGATAGCCGGGATAGGTCACCGAAAGCTGCGCGCGGTGCAGCGGCAGCAGGGGGGAGACCGCGTCAACCGCCCTGCCCCGCAATGCCACCCCATCCAGCGTGCCATCCGGCGCATTGTCCAGCGCATCGACGCCGACAAACCAGGTGCCTTCGCATTGCAGCCAGGTCTCGCGCATTTGCGGATCGGCCAGCACGCGCAGCCCATGGGCATGGGCGGCGGCCAGCCAGGGGCGCAGGGCCTCATCCTCGGCGAACACAGTCCAGCCAGCGCCCTGCGCGCGGATCCCGGTCATGACGACACCGCCAGGCGCAGCATATTGGCTGCAACGATCAGGATGAACACCGCAAAGGCGCGGCGCAGCAACATGGCAGGCAGCGCATGGGCCAGCTTCACCCCCCAGGGCGTTGTGATCAGCGTCATCGACACCGCGATGGCAAAGGCCGGCAGGTTGACCGCGCCGATGGTCAGCGGCGGCGCGCCTGTGACCGGCAGGAACAGAAAGCCCAGAACCGAGGGCACCGCGATCAGCAGGCCAAAGCCCGCCGCCGTCGCCACCGCCCGGTGCATCGGCGTGTTGAACAGGGTCATCAGCGGCACACCAAAGCTGCCCCCGCCGATCCCCATCAGCACCGACAAAAAGCCCACCAGCGGCGACAGCGCCGCGCGCGTCACGCCTGTCGGCATGGCCTGTCCCAGCCGCCAGTCCGGCTTGCCAAAGGCCATGTACAGCCCGACCAGCCCGGCCAGCAGGCCAAAGATCACCGCCAGGGCTTCGCTGCGCAGCTGTGCCGCGATCAGCATCCCGATCACCGCGCCCACCACGATGCCTGGAGCCCAGCCCCGCAGGATCTGCCAATCAACCGCGCCGCGTTTGTTATGCGAATGCACCGACCGGATCGAGGTCACGATGATCGAGGCCAAAGAGGTCGCCAGACAGATCTGCATCAGCTGCGGCCCATCCAGCCCCAACCCGCTGAAGACAAAGAAGAACACCGGGACCAGCACAATGCCGCCCCCAACCCCGAACAGCCCGGCCAGCACCCCGGCAAAGCCCGAGGCCAGCATCAACAGCGCCAGCAGCGGCAAGATCAACGAGATGTCCCAGCTCATGCGGCCTGCTCCTGTGTTACGGCGTTCAATGCCTCCAGCATCAGCTCGGTACCCGCACCGGGACGGGTCGCGCCGGTGGACAGGATCTGACGCCAGCGCCGCGCGCCGGGCTGTCCTGTGAACAGGCCCAGCATATGGCGCGAAATCTGGTGCAGGCGGCCCCCGCCAGCAAGGTGATTTTCGATATAAGGCAGCATGGCATGAACCACATCGGCCCGGCTTTGCGCCCGCGCAGGCTGGCCAAACACCGCCTGATCCGCGCCTGACAGAATGTCCCACGGGCGATGATAGGCAGCGCGGCCCACCATCACGCCATCCAGCCCGCAGTCCAGCCACTGCGTGATCTGATCCAGGCTTTCGATTCCGCCATTGACCGACAAATGCAGATTGGGGAACAGCCCGCGCATCTGCTGCACCAGATCATAGTCCAGTGGCGGCACTTCGCGGTTTTCTTTCGGTGACAGCCCTTGCAGCCAGGCTTTGCGCGCGTGGATTGTGATGCGTGAGCAATGGTTTGCCCCCAGAATGGACAGAAATTCCGGCAGCACCTCATGCGGATCCTGATCATCCACACCGATGCGGCATTTCACGGTGATTTCGGCGTCGCAGGCATCCTGCATCGCCTTGACGCAATCGACCACCAGCTGCGGCGATTTCATCAGCACCGCACCAAAAGCCCCGGATTGCACCCGATCCGACGGGCAGCCGCAATTGAGGTTGATTTCGCGATACCCGGCCTCGGCCCCGATCCGCGCGGCCTGGGCCAGCTCAACAGGGTCAGAGCCGCCCAACTGCAGGGCCACGGGCTGCTCTGCCGGATCGTGATCCAGCAAATGCAGCGCCCCGCCCCGCACCAAAGCCGGCGACGTCACCATTTCCGTATACAGCAACGCCCCCTGGCTGATCAGGCGATGGAAATAACGGCAATGGCGGTCGGTCCATTCCATCATCGGGGCGACGGACAGGCGCGCGGCGCGTTGCGGTTTGGTGTTCACGGCGGCAGCTCCACACAGATTGGCAGGCTCGGGCGGCACATCTGTCTGTGCCATGATTCGAGCAGGGGCTGGTGTAGCACATCCTGCCGCCGCAAACAGCGCGATGCGCAGATCCCGCCCCTGTTTGAGGCCCATCTTGGACCAGTCCTGGACCCGCCTTAGACCCGAGTGTCAGATCAATCTGCCCATCGCCGCCGCCGTATCCGCCATGCGGTTGGAAAAGCCCCATTCATTGTCATACCAGCTCAGCACACGGCACATCCGGCCATCCATCACCTTGGTCTGATCCGTGGCAAAAATCGAAGAGCGCGGGTCATGGTTGAAATCCTGGCTGACCAGCTTGTCGTCCGTGACGCCCAGAATGCCCTGCAACGGGCCCTGCGCGGCGGCATGGATCGCGGCGTTGATTTCGGCGACACTGGTGTCGCGCGTGGCTTCGAATGTCAGGTCGACCACAGACACATTGGGCGTGGGCACCCGGATGGCCACCCCGTCCAGTCGGCCATTCAGCGCCGGCAGCACCAGCCCCACCGCCCGCGCAGCCCCGGTCGAGGTCGGGATCATGTTCATCGCCGCCGCCCGCGCCCGGTACAGATCCTTGTGCATCGTATCCAGGGTTGGCTGGTCACCCGTATAGCTGTGGATCGTGGTCATAAAGCCGCGCTCAATCCCAACACTGTCATGCAGCACACGCGCCACCGGCGCGAGACAGTTCGTCGTGCAGGACGCATTGGACACCACCAGATCCTGCGCAGTGAGGCTGTCTTCATTCACACCAAAAACGATGGTTTTATCCGCATCCTGCGCCGGGGCCGACACCAGAACACGCTTGGCCCCTGTCTGCAGATGCGCCTGACAGGCCTGTTTCGATGTAAAGATCCCGGTGCATTCCAGCACAATATCCACATCCCCCCAGGGCAAATCCGCCGGATTGCGCAACGCGGTGACGCGGATCGGGCCGCGACCGACATCCATGCTATCCCCATTGACCTGGACCTCTGCTGTGAAACGCCCATGTACGCTGTCATGTTTCAACAGATGCGCATTGGTTTCGATCGGTGCCAGATCATTGATGGCCACGACCTCAAGATCGCGGCGGCCAGATTCGATGATCGCACGCAGGATGTTTCGACCAATCCGGCCAAATCCGTTGATGGCTACTGTTGTCATGTCAGATGTCCTTTTGGTTTTTGCGCGCTTTGCAGGCGCTGTAAGGGGTCGTCATGATGCGCCGCAGATCGGCGTATGGGGGTTCGCGCCAGCATAAGTTTGCGCTAACATTTTTATGCGCACAGGGTCAGCTGTCTGCCCCGCCCGCACAATCAGAGTATCACGGGCAGAGTATCACGGGCGCGCGCGATACAACGCCCTCTGCGCGCCGATTAACGCGCCTGGCTCAAAACGCAGCATCGAGGATCCTGTGATACGCAGCCAGTGGCAGCGGCACCGCGTTTTTCAGACTGGAAGAGGCAGACATCGCCGCCACGGCCACCGCATCCAGAGAGGCACGGTCCGGGGCAAACTCCCGCAGGCGCGGCACCTGCTGGCGGCTCAGCCAGGCCTCGACCCCGGAAAGATCCGGCGCACCCGGGATTTCTTTGGGAAAGACCTCTTCCAACGCGTCAATGGCCTGTTCGATACGCAGGAAACTCTCTGTGCCCAATGCCGCATACGCGCGGTTCTGCAACAGGACCGGGGCCAGAAGACGCCCGCATAGCATCCCATGCGGGGCCGACAGGGCACCGCCCAGAACCGCCGCCAGACCATGCGCCGCCCCCAATCCGCCATTGGCCAGCGCCAGCCCGCTGCTGAGGCTCAGCCAGGCCATATCGGTCCGGGCGTCCCTGTCGTCGCGTTCAACGATCCGTCGCAGCGCCTGTGCGCCCCGCCGCAGGTTCGGGCCGGTCAGCGCGCTGGTAAACGGGGTGGCATAGCACGAGGTATGGGCCTCGATCGTCTGGGTCAACGCATCCAGCCCCGCCCCGATCACCGCAGGCACCGCCCCGGTGCTGAGCAAAGATGGATCCACCAGCGCGGCACTGGGAAACAGATGCCGCCCCCGCAGGCTCAGCTTGCCATCCGCTGTGCCCAAAACCGCATTGCCTGTGACCTCGGCCCCGGTGCCCGCAGTGCTGGGCAGCACGATCAGCGGCAGATGCGCGGCCTGCGCCAACAGCGTCGGGTCCAGCATATCGAGCCGCTCGGGCAGCGCGGAGCCGCTTTCCAGACAAAAGCGCAGCGCCTTGGCCGTGTCGATCACCGCGCCGCCGCCACAGGCGACAAGCGCGCAGAACGCCTGTCCCTGCAGGGAGTTGGCAGCTGTGTTGATGCTGTCCAGACTGGGCTCTGCGGTGACACTGCAGGGATGGATGTCAAACCCTGCCTGTTCCAGCTGCGCCACCACAGGGGCCGCGCGGTCGGCCCGTTTGCCGCGCAGCAGCAGAACCCGCCCCGGCGGCGCGGGCAGCATGTCTGCCACCTGCTGCGCCATACCTGATCCGAACCGGATCGCCGTGGGCATGTTGATCTGAAACCCCTCCAACGGTCAAAACCCCAGCGTGGCATCGACGGCCCGCCGCCAGGCCGCATATTTCTGATCCCGCAAAGCCGGATCCATCTGTGGCTGGAATTCCCGCTCCAGCGCCCAATGCCGGGCGAACTCTTCCTGGCCGGGCATCGCCCCTACATGCATTCCCGCCAGCCAGGCCACCCCCAGCGCCGTGGTCTCGAGGATCTGAGGCCGGTCCACGGGGCCGTTGATCATATCCGCCAGGAACTGCATGGCCCAGTCGCTTGCGCTCATGCCGCCATCCACCCGCAGGATCGCCTTGCCCTGCTGGCCGCCCCCCTGCCCGGCCAGATCCGATGTCATCGCCTCCAGCAGATCGCGGGTTTGGAACGCAACGCTTTCCAATGCGGCACGGGCAAATTCCGCAGGGCCGGAATTTCGCGTCAGGCCAAACACCGCGCCGCGGCATTCGGCGTTCCAATAGGGCGCGCCAAGCCCGGTAAAGGCCGGCACCAGGACGACATTCTGCGTCGGATCCGCCTGTTCGGCCAGCCCCTGCGTTTCCGACGCCGCGCGAATGATCTGCACCCCGTCGCGCAGCCATTGCACCACCGCCCCGGCGATGAAAATCGACCCTTCCAGCGCATAGGTCGGCTGGCCGTTCAATTGATAGGCGATGGTTGTCAGCAAGCGGTTATTGGACTGCACCGGAGTCGCCCCGGTATTGAGCAGCGCGAAACAGCCAGTGCCATAGGTCGCCTTAAGCATCCCCGGCTGGAAACAGGCCTGCCCAATCGTGGCGGCCTGCTGGTCCCCCGCCACACCGCGGATCGGAATGGCCCGGCCAAACAGATCCGCGCGGCAGGTGCCGAAATCATCGGCGCTGTCGCGGACTTCGGGCAGCATCTGCATCGGGATGTCGAAAAGATCACAGATGGTCTGGCTCCACCGGCCTTTGCGAATGTCATACAACATGGTGCGCGCGGCATTGGTGGCATCAGTGGCATGGACCGCGCCGCCGGTCAGCTTCCAGATCAGGAAGCTGTCCACCGTGCCAAACAGCAGCTCTCCGCGCCGGGCACGCGCGCGGGCGCCGTCGACATGATCCAGGATCCATTTCAGTTTGGTCGCGGAAAAATAAGGGTCAATCAGCAGCCCGGTGCGATCCGCAAACATATCGCCATGGCCCGCCGCGCGCAGCGTGTCGCAATAGGCGGCGGTGCGGCGATCCTGCCAGACAATCGCGTTATGGATCGGCTGGCCGGTGGTTTTATCCCAGACAATCGTGGTTTCGCGTTGGTTGGTGATGCCGATGGACAGGATGTCGCGCGGGTCCACCCCGGCGCGCTCGATCACCGCCCGGCAGGTGCCCGCAGACGAGGCCCACAGGTCTTCGGGCACATGTTCAACCCAGCCGGATTGCGGGAAATGCTGGTCAAATTCATCCTGCGAGGTCGCCACGACCTTCAGCGCGGTATCAAACAGGATAGCACGGGTCGAGGTCGTGCCTTGGTCAACAGCAAGAACATATTTCATGGGACAGGAACCTTGGTCATAGGCCGCAGAAAACCAGAGCGGTGCCGACACCGCCCCTTTCGGGCATGAAAGCCATCACATGATGGGAAAGACAGATCAGGGTCTGCGAGGCACCGGGGCGCCTCGCAGGGGGAACGAAACCTGGATTATTTCCAGGATTTGATCAGCTCGTCATAAGAGACAGTGATCGGTGTTTCGTCTTCGTTGGCCAGTTTGGCATAGGGTGCACCCGGCTGCGAGAACCAGTAATCCGCATCCTGTTCGTCATTCAGAACCGGACCCAGATCGCCCTGAACGCCTGCGCGCTCCAGACGCGACAGAACGCGTTCCTGATCGGCACACAGCGAATCCAGCGCCTCTTGCGGGGATTTGGCACCCGACATGGCATCACCGATATTCTGCCACCACAGCTGAGCCAGCTTGGGGTAGTCAGGCACGTTGGTGCCGGTCGGCGACCACTGAACCCGCGCCGGAGACCGGTAGAATTCGACCAGGCCGCCCAGCTTGTCCGCACGATCGGTAAAGTGCTGGCTGTCGATGGTGGATTCCCGGATGAAGGTCAGACCCACATCGGATTTCTTCAGATCGACGGTTTTGGACACAACGAACTGGGCATACAGCCAGGCCGCCTGCGCGCGATCCACCGGGGTGGATTGCATCAGGGTCCAGGAACCTGCGTCCTGATAGCCGATCTTCTGGCCTTCTTTCCAGTAGGCCCCATGCGGCGAGGGGGCCATGCGCCATTTCGGCGTGCCATCCTCGTTCATCACCGGCAGGCCGGGTTCCACCGTCGCGGCAGTAAAGGCGGTGTACCAGAACATCTGCTGCGCCACATTGCCCTGTGCCGGGATCGGACCTGCCTCGGAGAAGGTCATGCCAGCGGCGGCGGGCGGCGAATATTTTTCCAGCCATTCGATCGCCTTGGTCACAGCATAGACCGCCGCAGGCGCGTTGGTCGCTCCGCCGCGTGCCACGCATGACCCTGTGGGCTGCGAGTTCTCATTCACCCGGATGCCCCATTCATCGACCGGCAGACCGTTGGGTTCGCCAACGTCGCCCATGCCAGCCATGGACATCCACGCGTCGGTATAACGCCAGCCCAGCGAAGGGTCTTTCTTGCCGTAGTCCATGTTGCCGAACACGTCACCTTCGACACCCAGATGGCTCAAGTCACGACCGGTAAAGAAGGCCGCGATGTCCTCATAGGCAGACCAGTTGACCGGCACGCCCAGATCATAGCCATAGGCGGCTTTGAAATCGGCCTGGTTCTTGGGGTCGTTGAACCAGTCATAGCGGAACCAGTACAGGTTCGCGAATTGCTGGGTCGGCAGCTGGTACAGTTTGCCATCGGGACCGGTGGTAAAGCTGGTGCCGATAAAGTCATCCACATCCAGCGTCGGCAGCGTGACATCCTTGCCCTCGCCCGCCATCCAGTCGGTCAGGTTGCGCACCTGCTGATAGCGCCAATGGGTGCCGATCAGGTCGCTGTCGTTGATATAGGCGTCATAGATGTTTTCGCCCGACTGCATCTGGGTCTGCAGTTTTTCGACCACATCGCCTTCGCCGATCAGGTCATGGGTGACCTTGATGCCGGTGATGGCTTCGAATGCGGGTGCCAGCACTTCGCTTTCATATTGGTGCGTGGTGATGGTTTCCGACACGACCTTGATTTCCATGCCTTTATACGGCTGGGCCGCATCGACAAAGAACTGCATCTCGGCTTCCTGATCGGCGCGGCTCAGCACCGACAGATCACCGATTTCGGCATCTAGAAACGCCTTTGCCGCGTCCATATCGGCAAAGGCAGGTGCCCCCGACATGGCCAGTGCAAACACGATCGCCGTGCTTGATTTCAGCGTTAAGTTCATCATTTCCTCCCTATTTTTGGAAATTTAGATTTCTTCGGACCGGCGCGCCCCTGGTGGGCAAGGGCGCGCCGGCCGCTCTGTGCGTTAGACCCAGCGGAACACCGCAACGGCATAAAGCAGACAGACCAGCAATGCGTAAGGTTGATGCGCACCGATGACACCCAGCCAGGCCAGATTGATAAAGGCCGAGCCAAGCAGCGTGATGAAAAGACGATCTCCTCGGGTCGTCTCCATCCCCAGAACCCCCTGGCGTGGGGTTTCGGGAAACTTGATCGCAAGGATCGTAAAGACCAGCAAAGTCGTTGCGATGATGATAAAGAACAGCGCCGTCGGCCAGGTCCAAGCCATCCATTCCATGGTGTTTTCCCCTCTCCCTTACACGCGCCCCAGGGCGAAACCCTTGGCGATGTAGTTGCGAACGAAGTAGATGACCAAAGCCCCCGGCACGAGCGTCAGCACACCCGCTGCCGCCAGCACGCCCCAGTCAATGCCTGCCGCGCCTTGGGTGCGGGTCATAATGGCAGCGATGGGTTTTGCATCCACGGTGGTCAGGGTCCGGCTCAGCAGCAGTTCGACCCATGAAAACATAAAGCAGAAGAACGCAGCGACGCCGATGCCCGAGGAAATCAACGGCATAAAGATCTTTACGAAGAACTTCCCAAAGGAATAGCCGTCGATATAGGCCGTTTCGTCGATCTCTTTGGGCACACCGCGCATAAACCCTTCCAGGATCCAGACCGCCAGCGGCACGTTGAACAGGCAATGCGCCAGCGCCACAGCGATATGGGTGTCAAACAGGCCGACCGACGAATACAGCTGAAAGAAGGGCAGCGCAAAAACCGCAGGCGGGGCCATCCGGTTGGTCAGCAGCCAGAAAAACAGGTGCTTGTCCCCCAGAAAGGTGTAGCGGCTAAAGGCATAGGCCGCCGGCAGCGCCACCGCGAGGCTGATCACCGTGTTCAGCACCACGTAGATCAGCGAATTGACATAGCCCATATACCAGGCCGGATCGCTGAGGATCGTGACATAGTTTTCCAGCGTCAGGTTCTGCGGCCAAAGCGAAAAGGAATTCAGGATCTCTGTATTCGTTTTCAGGCTCATGTTCAGCAGCCAGTAGATCGGCAGCATCAGGAACAGCAGGTACAGACCCATCACAAGGGGGGCGCTTTTGATGCGCAGCCGGGGCCGCGCAGCAGGGCGCGCGGGGGCCGTCGCAGAGGTTACAGTGGTGTCGGCCATCGCTCAGCCCTCCTTTTTGTCCATGTTGGTCATGACGGTGTAGAACACGTAGCTGATGGTCAGGATCACCAGGTAATACATGATCGAGAACGCCGCCGCCGGACCCAGGTCGAACTGCCCCAGCGCCATTTTCACCAGGTCGATCGACAACAGCGTGGTCGAATTGCCCGGCCCGCCGCCAGTGACAACAAACGGTTCCGTGTAGATCATGAAACTGTCCATAAAGCGCAGCAGCACGGCGATCATCAGAACGCCCATCATCTTGGGCAGCTCGATATAGCGGAACACGGCCCAGCGGCTGGCCTGGTCGATGCGCGCCGCCTGATAATAGGCGTTGGGGATCGACTGCAGCCCGGCATAGGCCAGCAGCGCAACCAGCGACGTCCAGTGCCAGACATCCATCACGATGATCGTCACCCAGGCCGCCAGCGGATCAGAGGTGTAGTTATACGAAATCCCCAGCGCATCCAGCGTATAGCCCAGCAGGCCAATATCGACGCGGCCAAAGATCTGCCAGATCGTGCCCACAACATTCCACGGGATCAGCAGCGGCAGCGACATCACCACCAGACAGAAACTGGCCCAGAACCCTTTCTTGGGCATATTCAGCGCCACAAACACGCCCAGCGGCACCTGAATGCACAGAATGATCGCCGAGAACATCAGCTGGCGCCAAAGCGCATCCCAGATCCGGTCATCGCCCAGCAATTCTTCGAACCATTCCAGCCCCGCCCAGAAGAACTGGTTGTTGCCGAACGTGTCCTGGATCGAATAATTCACAACCGTCATCAGCGGGATCACCGCCGAAAACGCGACCAGCACCAGCACTGGCAGAACCAGAAACCATGCCTTTTGATTGAGTGTTTTGTCCATCAGGCCGCCTCCCCTTCTTTCAGCCAGTCATCGACATAGACATTGACCCGAGCAGGATCGAACGTGATGCGGTTCATGTCCGGTGAAATATGGGTGCCTTCGCTTGCCACGATATTGATATCATTGCCAAACAGCTCGGCCCGCACGATCTTGTGGCGGCCCACATCCTCGACGCGGCGCAGCTTGACCGGCAGGCCTTCGCCCTCACTCAGCGAGACAAATTCCGGGCGCACACCCAGTTCGACCTTGCCCTGCAGCGCCCCAAAATTCTGGGCCAGAGGCACCGAGGCCCCATGCACCAGCGCCCTGTTCTTTTCCACGCTGGCCGGGATCACATTCATCCCCGGAGACCCGATGAAATAGCCGACAAATGTGTGCTGCGGCTTTTCGAACAGCTCTTCGGGGGTGCCGATCTGCACAACCCGACCATCATACATCACCACAACCTTATCCGCGAAGGTCAGCGCCTCGGTCTGGTCATGGGTCACATAAATCATGGTGTGGCCAAATTCATGATGCAGCGATTTCAGCTGGGTGCGCAGTTCCCATTTCATATGGGGGTCGATCACCGTCAGCGGTTCGTCAAACAGCAGCGCATTCACGTCTTCGCGCACCATCCCCCGACCCAGAGAGATCTTCTGTTTCGCATCAGCGGTCAGGCCGCGGGCGCGTTTGTCCAGTTCGGCCTCCATGCCGATCATGGCACCGATCTGCTGCACCCGTTCTGCGATATAGCTGGGGCTGGCCCCGCGATTGCGCAGCGGAAAGGACAGGTTATCGCGCACGGTCATGGTGTCATAGACCACCGGAAACTGGAACACCTGCGCGATATTGCGATCCGCAGTTGACGCCTGCGTCACGTCCAGATCGTCAAACAGGATCCGCCCCTGGCTGGGCTGCAGCAGCCCGGAAATAATGTTCAGCAGGGTGGATTTCCCGCAGCCCGACGACCCCAGCAGCGCGTAGGCTTCGCCATCGGCCCAGACATGGTTCAGTTCTTTCAGGGCAAAGTCATCTTCCGATTTCGGGTTCGGAAAATAGGAATGCGCCAGATTATCAAGTGTGATTTTCGCCATTTCGTCCCTCCCTCACGCGGCCACGGCGTAGGATGCGGGCACGACGAGGTCCCCGTTTTCACTGAAGATGTAGACATGGCTGGGATCCAGATAGACCTTGAGCGGCGCACCCAGCTGCAGATCGTGGATGCCATGCACCAGACCAACCCAGGCTTCGCCATGGTGATCTAGGTGGACAAAGGTCTCTGACCCGGTCAGCTCGGTGACCACAAGCCGGGTGTCAAATTCCATGGAATGCGCGCCATGGGACAGGATTTCCACATGGTTGGGGCGGAACCCCGCCTGATAGCGCCCATCCGGGAGATCCAGCATCGCCCCGACAGCGGCGGCGGATTGGCCATCGCCAAACAGGATGCGATTGCCGACCTTGCTGACCTGCAGAAAGTTCATCGGCGGATCGCTGAACACCCGCGCAGTGGTGGCATTGACCGGCTGGCGATACACCACCGGGGTCGGGCCAAACTGGGTGATCCGGCCTTCCCACAGGGTTGCGGTATTGCCCCCCAGCAAAAGCGCCTCTTCGGGTTCGGTGGTGGCATAGACAAAGATCGCGCCGGATTCCTCAAAGATCTTTGGGATCTCGATCCGCAGCTCTTCGCGCAGCTTGTAATCCAGATTGGCCAGCGGTTCGTCCAGCAGCACCAGCCCGGCATCCTTGACCAGCGCCCGCGCCAGAGCACAGCGTTGCTGCTGCCCCCCCGACAGCTCCAGCGGTTTGCGGTCCAGCATCGGCGTCAGCTGCATCAGATCTGCGGATTTGCGCACCGCCTGGTCGATCTCGTCCCGGCTTTTGCCCATCAACCGCAGAGGCGAGGCAATGTTGTCATAGACCGTCATCGACGGGTAGTTGATGAACTGCTGATAGACCATCGCCACATGACGGTCCTGGACCTTGACGTCGGTGACATCCTGGCCGTCCCAGAAAATGCGTCCCGTGGCCGGTTTATCCAGCCCCGCCATCAGCCGCATCAACGATGTCTTGCCCGACAGGGTTGGCCCCAACAGCACATTCATCGTGCCCTTTTCCAGGGTCAGGTCCGTTTCATATATATGCGCCTGGCCATTCACGACCTTTGAGACGCCTCTCAGTTCGAGCGACATAAGCCAGCCCCCTCCCCTTATTCTGCTGCGGCGCTTGGCCGGGCAGCCGCCCGCGCGCGCATCCAAACATCCAGGTCTTCGATCTGAGCAGATGTCATACGAAGACCCAGCTTGCTCCGGCGCCAAACGACATCGTCGGCCCGCCGTGCGTATTCCTTATCCATAAGCCAGTTGACCTCGGCCTCGCTGAGCGATGCGCCAAAGGCGCGGCCAAGATCCTCTTTCTGATCAGCTTCTCCCAGAATATCAACCGCTTCCGTACCGTAGGCCCGCACCAGACGCCGCGCGTGGCGGGGGTCGATAAACGGGTATTTGGCCAGAATGTGATCCACCAGCGCAGGCACACCATCGACCGGAAAATCCCCGCCGGGCATGGCCACACCTGCCGTCCAGGGACGGCCCAGCGCCGGCAGAACGGTTTCGATTTCCTCCAGCGCGCTTTCCGCAAGACAGCGATAGGTGGTGATCTTGCCGCCAAACACATGCAGCGCCGCAGCGCCCCGCGATGTATCCAGCTTCAGCACATAATCCCGCGTCGCCGCCGTCGCGCTATCGGCCCCGTCATCATACAGCGGACGCACACCGGAATATTTCCAGACCACATCCTCTGCCGAAATCGGTTGCGCGATATATTGGTTGATAAAGCGGATCAGGTAATCGCGCTCTTCGTCGGTGCAGTCCGGTTTGACCGACGCATCTGCGTGTTCAACATCCGTGGTGCCAATCAGGGTAAAGTCGGTTTCATAGGGGATGGCAAAGATGATCCGCCCGTCGCTGCCCTGAAAGAAATAGCATTTGTCATGCTCAAACAGCTTTTTGGTGATGATATGGCTGCCGCGCACCAGCCGCACCCCAGCCGAGCTGTTGCTTTTAAGCGCGCCGCGCAGCACATCCCCCACCCAGGGGCCCGCCGCATTCACAACCATCCGCGCCGTGCGCTGCGTGGTGTCACCGCTTGCCGCATCCTGCGACGTCACATGCCAGACCCCGTCCACAACATCCGCCGACACGACTTTTTCCCGCGTCAGGATCTTGGCCCCGCGCTGCTGCGCATCCCGCGCGTTCAAAACAACCAGACGGGAATCTTCGACCCAGCAGTCTGAATATTCAAACGCCTTGCGGAATTTGGGCTGCAGCCCCGCGCCTTCGGGCGCTCCGGTCAAAGACAGGCTTTTGGTGCCGGGCAGGATCTGACGCCCGCCCAGCGTGTCATATAAAAACAACCCAAGGCGGATCAGCCAGGCAGGTCTGCGCCCGCGCATCCACGGCATCACCGTGCTGAGCAACCGAGAGGTCGGCGTGGTGGAATCAAACCGCATATCCCCGTGATAGGGCAGCACAAAGCGCATCGGCCATGAAATATGCGGCATCGCTTTCAGCAGGACTTCGCGTTCGATCAGCGCCTCGCGCACCAGTCGAAATTCGAAATATTCCAGATAGCGCAGCCCGCCGTGAAACAGCTTGGTCGACGCAGCCGAGGTCGCGCCCCCCAGATCGTTCATTTCGATCAGGCACACCTTCATACCCCGCCCCGCGGCATCCCGCGCGATCCCGCAGCCGTTAATACCGCCGCCGATGACCAAGAGGTCATACTCAGGTGTCATAGCTATCCTCCCCGGCGACCCGTTCGGTCGCATTGCGTCTCGTTGTGAACGCGCCTCATTACCAACAGAAAGCGCGCACAAATGGAAGCTATTTTTTTTCGTTTATGTTCTTTTTCAGGCAGACCCCTGTTTGCAAACAGCTTTTTAACCGGCTTTCGCGCCCAAACGAACACAGGTGCGCGCGATTCGAACATTAAAGGAAAGCCGATCTTTGCCTCAGCGCAGCAAAAGCCTATGTTGACCCAAGGCAAGGAGAGACCATGGTACAGACGCTGCGAAAGCCCGAAATCATCGAGATCGCCCGCCGTGAAGGCAAAGTCACGGTCGAGCGGCTGGTCGATTATTTCGGCGTCACCCCTCAGACCATCCGGCGCGATCTGACCGAACTGGCCGATTCAGGCCAGCTGGAACGCGTGCATGGCGGGGCGATCCTGCCGTCGACCACCATGAATATCGGCTATATGGAACGGCAGGAACTGAACCAGCCGGCCAAGGTCGACATCGCCCGTGAATGCGTGAAACACATCCCCAATGACTGTTCGGTCTTTCTGAATATCGGCACCACAACCGAAGCGGTCGCCGCGGAACTGCACCGTCACACAGGCCTTTTGGTTGTGACCAACAATCTGAACATCGCCAACCGGCTGAGCGTCGATACCGATCTGGAGGTCGCGGTCACAGGCGGTACGCTGCGCAAGGCCGATGGCGGTCTGGTCGGTGCGATCGCGCGCGAATCCGTGTCGGGCTTTCGCTTTGACTATGCGGTGATCGGCTGTTCGGCACTGCATCCGGGCGGGGATGTGCTGGATTTCGACATGCGCGAAGTCGGGGTCAGCCAGACCATCATCGACCGCAGTGACAAGGTGATCCTGGTGGCAGATGAGTCCAAATTCGACCGCAAGGCCCCGATCAAGATCGCCACATTGGCGGAACTGGACATGTTCGTGACCGACAAGCGGCCTCCGGCAGAATGCGTCGCCCTGTGCGAACAGGCCCAGACACAGATCGTGATCGCCCGCACCACTTAGCCCCCTCGCCCAGACTGCGAAACCCGCACTCTGCGCCCAAAAATAAGGCACCATGCAGGGGCAAACAGGCCCCGCCGTGGCAACCCGCCTCCGCCCCCTTGAGACGCAGGCAGATTTGCGCTGAGGTCTGATCCCATGACCGCAGATGCCCTCCCCCCGTTCGACGCCAAATTGACCCGTCTGATCGCGCAGATCTATCCAGATCTGGATGCCGCCCAGCTGCAAAAGCAGATCATCGCCGCCTTTTGGCCCGATGGCACGACACCACGCAAACGCGCGCGCCGCCCCGGCAACAACCAGTGGAGCGAAAAGGACGCGCTGGTCATCACCTATGGCCATTCCATCCAGGACAGCGCGCATAAACCTCTGGATCTGCTTCATGATTTTCTGCTGCGCCGCCTGAAAGGCGTGGTGAACAGCGTGCATATCCTGCCGTTTTTTCCGTTCACATCCGACGATGGATTTGCCGTGACCGATTTCAACGCGGTCAATGCGCAGCTGGGGGACTGGCCGGACATCAACCGGATCGCCGGGGATTTCCAGCTGATGTCCGATCTGGTGCTGAACCACGTGTCCAGCCAGGGCGCATGGTTCACGGCCTATCTGCAAAACCAGCCACCCTATGACCGCTTTTTCTTTGAGGCCGCGCCAGAGGATGATCTGTCAAAGGTTGTGCGCCCCCGGACCACCCCTTTGTTGCAAGAGGTCCAGACCAGCACCGGGCCGCGCCATGTCTGGTGTACCTTCAGTCACGACCAGATCGACCTGGATTTCCGCAACCCCGAGGTGCTGCTGGAATTTCTGCGCATCATCCGTCTGCATGTGGACAATGGGGTGCGGATCATCCGGCTGGATGCAGTGGCCTTTCTGTGGAAGGAAATCGGCACGTCTTCGATCCATATGCCGCAGACCCATGCGGTGGTGAAACTGATGCGCTTGCTGTGCGATTTCGCGTCGGAAAAGATCATTCTGCTGACCGAAACCAACGTCCCCAAAGCCGAAAACATGAGCTATTTCGGCACCCGCGACGAAGCCCACATGATCTATAATTTCCCCCTGCCGCCGCTGATCCTGCACGCGGTGCAATCCGGGTCCGCAGACCGGTTGCGCAAATGGCAAAGCGGGATGCCCCCGGCCCCCATGGGCTGTGCTTATCTGAATTTCACCGCCAGCCATGACGGCATCGGAATGCGCCCGGTCGAAGGCATCCTGCCCACAGAAGAACAGGCCAAGATGATCGACACGATCCGCGAGATTGGCGGGCTGGTGTCCATGCGCGCTTTGCCAGATGGCGGCGAAGCCCCCTATGAAATCAACACCACCTTTTACGAGGCCACCCGCCGCACCTTTAAAGGCGAGGACGGGCATCATTTTGACCGGTTCCTGTGTTCGCAGACCATTCCCATGTCGCTAGAAGGCATCCCCGCCTTTTACATCCATTCCCTTCTGGCCACGCCCAATGATCTGGACCAGGTCGCGCGGCGCGGCATGAACCGGGCGATCAACCGGCATAACTGGCATTACCCGGATCTGAACGCGCTGCTGGATGATCCTGATACGCCCCAGGCGCGGGTGCTGGCGGCGCTGTCAGACCGGCTGCGCATCCGCAAGGCCCAGCCTGCCTTTCACCCCAATGCCACCCAGTTCACCATCCCGCTGGACGATCCGGTCTTTGGCGTCTGGCGGCAAAGCCTGGACCGGCATCAATCCATCTTTGCCCTGCATAATGTCAGTGCCGACACCGTCGAAATCCCGCATCTGTCCATGAACCTGATCGAGGACGAGGTCTGGATTGACCTGCTCAGCCAGGAACCGGTGGATATGGACCGGGACTCGCTGGTGCTGGCGCCGTATCAATGTCGCTGGATCACAAACCGCGCCTGACCACACGCCCCCGGACAGGATCCGGGGGGCGCGCAGTGGGCGTCAATAGTCGGCCTCATCGGCGCGGGCGGCGGCGGTCAGATCCGCAAGAAAACCGGGATCGGCCGCGTGCACCCGGCTCCAGGTGGAAATGAAGGGCGTTTCATAGGGGTTGTCCAAAAACACCTGCCCGGCGCGCATGATGTTTTCGGCGAACAGCTCGATCGCCTGTTCTTCTTTGTGGCGGTCCAGCTCCAGCCCGTTCAGGCGGGCATCGTTGTAATAGGCTTCCAGCAGATCCAGCGCGCTGCGGTAATAGGTGGCTTTGAGCGTGCGGAACACATTGGTGGTGAACACCGTGCCATCGGCGGCGAGCTTGCGAAAGATCGCCTTGCAGATGTCGGTGGACATGCGGTTCAGCCCGGTCGCGGCCTCTTCGGGGGACAGATCCTGATGTTTGTGGTCATAGGCGTCGGAAATATCCACCTGGCACACGGCTTTGGGGGCCAGATTGCGCCAGGCCTCGGACAGGACACCGATTTCCAGCCCCCAATCCGACGGGATCCGCAGGTCCGGCAGGATCGCCGTGCGCATGGCAAATTCCCCCGAGAGCGGGTAGCGAAAGCTGCGCAGATAGTCGATGTAATCGCGATCCCCGATCACCCGTTTCAGGGCAATCAAAAGCGGGCTGACCAACAGCCGCGTGACCCGCCCGTTCAACCCGCCTCCGCCAATCCGAGGGTAATACCCCTTGGCCACCTGATAGGGAAACGCCGGGTTCACCACAGGATAGACCAGCCGGGCCAGCATTTCCTTGTCATAGGTCAGGATGTCACAATCATGGATCGCCATCACCGCACTATCGGCACAGCCGATCAGATAGCCCATTGAAGACCAGACATTTTTGCCCTTACCCTGTTCGGCCGGAGCCAGCCCCAGCGCCGCCAGACGCGCCCCCAGCTGCAGCATCCGGGGGCTGTCATTCCAGATCACGATATGGTTCTGGTTCAGCCCCTTGAAAAAGACTTTGGCCTTGCGAAACTGTGCTTCGTCTGCGGCATCCAGCCCGATGATGACGCGGTGCAGATAGCTGACCTTGGCCAGTTCCGACAGGATGTTCGGCATCGCCTCGCCTTCCAGTTCGGAATAGAGACAGGGCAGGATCAACGAAATCTTGCGGCTTTGGGCAAAGCTGCCCAATTCGTATTCGAGCTCGTCCAGGGACCGGGTCCGCAGATTGTGCAATGTTGCGATATTCCCGTTCTGGTGAAAATCGGCCATGGTCGTCAGGTTCCTTTGAACGTCAATGTCGAAAGCAGCGTCAGAATAGCGTCGTTCCAGCCCTGCGGTCCGGGGGCTGTGGTCCGATACACCCGACCGGCTTGCTCGGTTTTCAGCCGGGCCAAAGGCGGGCTGTGCGGGTTCGCCACCACCACCGCATAATCCACCGCCTCAAGCATTTTGATGTCATTGGGGGCATCGCCCAGCGCAATGCTGTGGCGCGGGTGATACTGCCGGGTCAGGCTGCGCACCTGGTCGGCCTTGTTGCCGCCAAAGGATAGCGTCACAAAGCGCCCGCCCCGTTGGCCAATGATCCCCTCTGCCGCCAGATGGTCCAGAAAACGGTGCAGATCCTGCTCTGACCCGGACCAGCTGCCCGGTTCGGAAAAGGCGCGCTGCTGCGCCAGCGCCGCCTGCGCCACAGGCAGCCCGGTGCGCTGTGCAAGGGTCGCGCAATCCAGATCGCCAAACCCGCAGAACTGCGTGCGCAACGGCGGCGGCACCCGGTCCAGCGCCGCCCGCACTGCGTGATAGCGCCCGCCCTCGGGGATCGCCTGTGTCCCGGCAGGCAGCAGGCCCGCGCCATTCTCGACAATGGCAGGCCAGTCATCGAACCCGATCTGCGCCCGGAGTCCGGCGATTTCCGGGGCGGTTTTGCTGCTGGCCAGAACCAGACCTGCCTTTATCCTGCGCAACGCCCGAAGCGCAGGCAGCGCGGCAGTCCATTGATAGGTGTCATGGTCCAGAAGCGTTCCATCAAGGTCGGAAAAAATCAGCAGATCTGGGCCTTTGGTCATACCCAGACGCTACCCAGCGCCCCCGAAGGCCACAACCCGCTGCCCTGCGAATATGCCAGGGCCGCGCGATCTTTGCCGGGGGCGCTGATCGGTTGCCCATTATTTGGGCAACTCTTTCTGCGCGATCAAAGCCTGTCAGCGTTCGGGCGCGCGCCTGACCTCATGCAGATCTTCATAGGCCACAACACCTGCCCCATGACGTGCTGCGACCCGATCCAGACCACAGCCTGCACCGTTCACAGCAACCGGCAGGGTGCGGGCCATCAAGGACTGCTTGATCCCTCTGAAATCCAGCAATGTGTCGCCCTCCGGGACGTCCAGCAAAATCCGCGCCACCGCGCGCGCCGCCAAAGCCGCCGCCGCGCTGGTGCCGTTGAAACCCCGCCGGGTGGCGCTGTTGGTTCCCGTGGCCAGGCGGTTGCGGCGCGCGTCGCTGAACTCGGCGATCATGGACAGATCGGGGACACGCGGTACAAACCCCGCCCCGGCTGCGGAATACAGCGCCGGACGCTTCAGTTCACCGGATCCGCGATAGGCGGCGACCGCAATCACCCCGGTTGCATTGGCCACATCATTCAACGTCCCCGCCCTGCGGATCACCCCATCCTGTCTGAGCTCTTCGTCCGGGCGTCCGTTTTCACAGACAGGCCGATGAGAGGGGTGTTCAAACCGCGCCTGCTTGCGATCATTGGGAAACCCCGCCACCGCATCGCTGCGTTCGATCCAGGCCGGCAGGCTGGGCACACCCTCGCCTGAAACACGCATTGTCCAGCGCCCCACAGGAAGCACCTCGCTGCGCGCGCTTGGCATAATGGCCAGAACCAGCCGCCCCATCCGGCGGGCCTCCATCCCCAGCGGCAATGCCTGCGCGGGTTGATCCACCGTATAATAGGCCCGTGCAATCAGCCGATCCCCGATCTTCAGATCCGCAGCCTGGTTCGCGGGCAGCTCAGGAACCTCAGCCCCCTTGCCTCCGGGTGGCCCGAAATGCAGCGCAAAGGGCAGCCGGTCCTCGGCCTGATCCAGCCAGATCTGCACAAAGGTCGGCGCCGCGCTGGCCGGAGGCACCACAAGTTCCAGCGGAGCCTCTTGGGTGATCTGATCATGCCCCAGATCGGCGTGAATATCCTCTAGAAACCCATTCCCTGACGCAACACAGATCGCCGCCAGCTCGCCACGCTCCAGCCGGATCTGAAAATCACAATCCAACAGCCCCTGCCCGTCCCGACGCCCGGAATAGCCCCCAAACGCATAGGTCAGAACAATCGACACATCATGGGTGCCGACATGATCCAGCGCCTTGTAGAAAATCCAGTTCAACGCGGATTTCACATATAGATCAATCTGCGCGCCATTGGTCTGGCGCACGATCTGAGGCGGTAGATCCACCGCCAGAATATGCCAGGGCGCGGCCTCGGCATCATCGCCCCTGGGGGCACGCCCCGCCGCGAGATCCAGAACCAAAGCCCCATGGGTCGCCGCAAAGGCCTGTGGATTGTCGCCAGATTGCAAGAAGGGCGCAGGGCTCTGAATATCACGGTTCAATACCGGGCTGCTATCCTGTTGCTTGGCCAGAGGATCGACCTCTTTGCCGACAACAACCCCCGGCCCGACGCTGCTCTGCACCGGCGCAGACACCGCCCCCTGTTTCCAATGGGCCAGAACCCGGCCCGCTTTGCGCTGCGACGAGAACCTTGGATGCGTCGAGGGGATCCCGTGATCAATCACCGCAGAAATCAGCATCCGCTGTGTCGGAGAGGTCTGCTGGCCGTGGGTCTCGGCCACCAGATCCGTCCCGTTCCGAAAGAGATCCGCAAGCGGGCTGCGCGCCGCGCTGGGACGGAAACGCAGCGCCTCTTGGATGGTTTCAAAACGCAGCGCGTCCCCTGCGGAGTCCAGACCGGGGCCGATCGCGCGAAAGGACAGCTCTGGAGAACTGTCCGGGAACAGGGCCTCTAACACGCGCAGCCGCAGTGCCACCAGCACGGTTTGCACATCCTCCAGCCCAGAGCTGCCCTCGCTGCGGCGCACAAAGACAATCAGCTCCGACGTCTGATCCGGGTAATGCAGGACAGAGTAGATCCAGTAATACAGATCGTGCTCATTGATGGACATCCCGACATCCCCGTCAGGATTCAGCGCAAAAATCGCAGCAATGGCCTTCAGAACCGCTATGCGATCTGTCTGAGTCAGCGGACCGCCCTGCGCACGCAGGGGCGGCACAAACAGAATGCTTGGCTGCCACAGGCCCGGCGCGGTCTCTGGGCCTGCCGAGGGGGTGGGGCTCTGCGCGGCGACCTCGGACAGCCAATCGGCCATGGGGTCGCCGCTGAACGGTTGGGCGGGATGCCAGGCGGCGCGGCCTGTGGGGCTCATCCTTCGCTCCATTCTTTGCGGGCCTCGCCAAGCAGCCATTGCAGACCGGCAAACCCTTTGCCCTCGGCAGCTGTCACGGTCTCTTTGCCGCCCTTGTCGATCGGCGTGACATAACCGCGGTAGTTCGGAGCCTCATCAGAGGTCGATGGCGCGTCCAGCGCGGCGCGCAGCTCTTGCAGAGAGAAATCCACCGGTGGGCCATTCACTTCAACACTCTGCTGCGGATCCTTGGGGCAGACAAAGGGGCTTTTGAACTGGATGCCGGGAACGGATCCGGCCCCGTTGGCCTGCACCATAATCCATTTCCCCAGCTGCAGCCCCAGAACCGCCCCGCCGAGGCTGTCCAGCGGATAATGCACCCCGGCGACCACACGATTTGTCGCCACACGCGCGGCATGTTTCAGCATTTCATCGTGATAGCTGGCGTCATATCCGCCGCCCTGGACCACGCCCCACAGGACTTCTGCCATGGCAAAGGCCTCCATCGTGTGACCAGAAGGAAAGGCACTATGGGCGGGGGTGGTGATCATGGGCTGGACCTGAGGAGACAGCTCTGAGGGGCGGCGCACAGCCATGACATGTTTCATCGGCTTTTGCAGTTCAATCACCGCCCCCACCGCTGCAAACAGAAATTCGATGGTGCGGCGGTGACGCTGTGGATGCAGGGACAGCGGCTGACCGATGAACGACATGATTTCACCGATCTGAGACAGGATTTCAGGGGCCCGATCCAGGCGCAGATCGGAATAAGCGTGGACCAAAGGCAATTGGTGATAAAATTCCTCGATACAGGGGCGCGTCAGCGCCACCAAAGGCCGATTGGTTTTTCGGTCCCAAAAAACAGCCATTTCGGTCTTTGACTGGGTTCGAAACGCCAGCCCGTCAAAAATTTCCTGCCGAATGGTCGAAATCCGCACCCCTGAATCCCATTTGGACAGGTTTTTCGGGCTGTTAAAAGGAATATGCCCCCGCGCCATTTCTGGCGCTGTGACCCGGTCCACCACCCCGTCGCGCGAAAAAATAAGCGCATTGGACTGTGCTGCAGACACGGCCTCGGCCGAAATGGATTGCGACGAGGGCAGCGCACCGCCCCCTGCGGATGTCGCCATCGTTGCCATTGTGGCCATGGTTGCCATCGTCGCCATAGTTGCGGATTGCGCGTTTTGTGGTGCCATGTCTTCCCCCTTTGGATCGGATGAATATTTGCAAATGTCTTGGATGGAATGCCGATCCCATCGCAATAAAGTCAGTGTGAGGACCGGCATCGGTCAAGAGACCCAGCAGAGAAGCGTCAGTAATTGACCTATTTTTGACCCTTTTGGTCAAATCGACGGGAGTCCCCCCCATTGATTGACCTGCCTTGCTCTGCAACACTGTTTCACAATGGTTAACGCGCATATTGAAAACCAGGGGCTGTTTCTGCGGCTTTTCGGGACGCTCAGCGTTCAGGCCCCCGATGGGACAGATTTGACCCCCTACAAAAGCGCCAAAAGTCAGGCGCTTTTGGCGCTGTTGGCGATGGCGCCGAATTTTGAACGCTCGCGGGATTTTCTGGCGGACAAGCTGTGGTCTGACCGTCAGCCCAAACAGGCCGCTGGCAGCCTGAAAACCGAACTTTATGAACTGCGGCGCGCGCTTGGCCCTTTCAAAGACATCATCACATCCAGGCACGGACTGATCCAGCTGGACGGCCCCCGCATCACCCGAGACATCGACCAGCCCGATTTCACCCCCGACACCGGGGCAGAGTTTCTGGAAGGCATCCGCGTCCGCGACCCCCAATTCGAAAACTGGCTGCGCAACACCCGCCAGAGTTTTCACAAAACACAGGATCACGGCCACAAACCCCGCCTGCTGTTTCGCAGCAGCCCCGGTCAGGATCTGTCGCATGATCTGTTTCTGGGCGGGTATAGCCAATCTATCGCCGACTGGTGCGCCGAAAAGCTGGTCGAGGCAGATAGCAATATGCCCGACCTGACCCCCAAAGAGGGGGTGGATTACCTGCTGCGTCACACGGTGGTACAGACCGACGAAAAGGTCAGCTCCAGCTTTGCCATGCTGCGGGTGCGCGATGATGTGCTGATGTGGCAACATGCCTCCACATATGCGGCCCAGCCGGATGCGCTGTTTCAGGATACCGGGCTGTACAGCTCGATCAACCACCGCGTCGACCGCACCCTGTTCGAGATCGCCCCGGAAAACGGTCAGTCCAGCGAAGCGGCCTATCTCAACCGGTCGACATTGGGGGCGGTGCGTCTGCTGTTTCGCAACAGAGGCGCGGATATGGCCATTGCCCGCCGCCATCTGCGCACCGCGCAGGAAGCGACCGGGCGGGGGCTGCATTGCGCCTGGCTGGCCTATTCGCTGTGCTTTGACAAAGCAGAAAGCAATGTGGAAACGCAGGCCTTGCGCGATGAGGCCGAAGCCCTGTGTCGCCGGGCCCTGGAGCTGGAGCCCTTCAACTCCATGACCCTGGCGCTGGTCTCTTATACAACCACCCTGCTGCTGCAGAACCCGATGGCGGGCCGAGATCTGGCCAGCCGCGCGATTGAAATCAACCGGGCCAATCCGCTGGCCTGGTCCTTTCAGGCTGCCGCGCTGTATCATCTGCGTGACATCGACGCCGCGGTTCAATCCGCTGATTATGCGCGCAAAATTGCCGGAGATGGTCCGTATCGCTATGCTGTCGAGACCTATTTCTGCATTGCCGCCACCCTGGCCAACCGCGTCGAAGACGCCATCCGCGCGGGGGAAACCGCCGCGATGCTGAAACCGGATTTCAAGGCCTCGCAACGCTATCTGGCGATGCTGTATTCGCATCAAAAAGACGAGGTTAATCTTGCGCGGGTGGTGGACACGCTGCGCAGGACCGAACCGGATTTTTCGGTGCGCAAAATGTTGGAAATGTCTGAATACCCCTCCGATATTCTGCGCAGCGCCGCCATTTCCACAATCGGCTAACCCCCACCAGCAAAGCGCCCTGCACCGCATTGCCCTGAGATCGGGCCATGCCGGCTATTGTGCGGCCCCGCTTTGCGCACCGGATCTTTTGCAAAAGATGTGGGTCGGCACGGCTTTCCTTCACTTCTGACATCGCTCTGACCCTGGCTTGACCCGCCCCTGACCCTGCCATGACCTGTGGGTGGGATGCTGTCTTCAGCCAGTGTCAGAAGGCGCTGGCCTGCACCAGGAGGAAGACAACAATGACAACTGATCTGACCCCGATCCCCAACACAGAAACCCGCTCTGCCATGGCAGAGCGCGTACGCAATGAGGCCACACAGCTGGCAAAGCGGCGCGTTCCCATCGTGCAACAGCCCGACAACGAAACGCTCAGCGATACGCTGCGTGCCGAACCAGACGATGACGGCTGGGTCGCTGCCCATGCCACCTTTACCAAGGGGCTGGCCCATGACCGCTATGGGCGCGTCAAACAGGCGGACCTGCAGGGATTGGTCAAAGCCATCAATCAGGATGCCAATGGCACACATTATGCGGCCTCGCCCTTTCCGACGACCTATACGACGGGCAAACCCGCAGAATTCAATGCGGCGCTGTATGACCCGGTCGGCACGCCGCATCACGCCTATAGCCGCCCTGCGCATATGAAACCGCGCGGCTGGGAAAGCCCGCTGGCCGGGCATACGCTGGACCTGCAGGGGGCCGATGCGGATCAGCTGAGCATGGCACCCGCGCCAGAGCTGGGAAGCCCAGAGCTGACCGCAGAAATGGCCGAAGTCTATTGCGCCGCGGTCATCCGCGACATTGCCTTTGCCAACTGGGCCAGCGATCCCAAAGTGACCACAATCACGGCCGATCTGGCCGCCCTGCCCTATTTCACCGATCCCGCCGACGACACCAGCCCCGGCGGCCGCCGCCGTCTGGCCCGGCTAAAGAACCACACGGCGCTAAGCGTGGACACCCTGTTCCGCGGCTCCACCCCCGGTGCCAAGACCGGCCCCTATATTTCGCAATTCCTCTATCTGGGCAGCGAACCCCGCAAAACCGGCGAGGTCGATTTCACACAGCTCACCCAAGGCGGGCCCAAAGACGCACCGGGCGGGGCAATCGGGCTGCCCGAAATGCACGACCTCGCCGCCACTGGCAGCGCAGGGCCGATCCCCACCGACACCACCGCCGGTCTGATCCGGTACGGGATTCAGGCGATTTCGCAGCGGTTCACCCCGCACGACGCCCATGTGGATCACATGATCGAATGGCAGACCTGGCTGGACGTCCAGAACGGGGCCAATCGTAAGGATGATCTGGACATCTGGCATCGGAACGGGGAAGAATCCCGCTTTATCGCCACGCCGCGCGATCTGGCAACCTATGTGCATTTCGATGCGCTGTATCAGGCCTATCTGAACGCGACACTGCTGTTGCTGGGGGCCAAAGTGCCCACCGATACCGGCCTTCCCGAAGGGGGCAAAGGCACCCGGAATGCGTTTGCCACATTTGGCGACCCTCACATTCTGTCTTTGGTCTGCGAGGTCGCGACCCGCGCCCTGAAGGCGGTGCGGCGCCAGAAATACAATATCCACCTGCGGTCCCGCCCCGAAGCCCTGGCAGCGGCGCTCAGCCTGGCCTGGACCGGCACAGACGAGAACCTGACCGCACTTGGCCACCAGAGCAAGGCCCTGCAACAGATGGCAACCGCCCTGGGCGGTGCCGACGGGATCCTGCAAACCGTGGCCGAACATAATGCAAACGCCCAGGGCTTTTGGGACAGCCACAACTGGCCAGAGGATCATGGCCCGCTTGGGTCAAAGGACTTCAACGCACTGCTGCCCATGGCCTTTCCCGAAGGGTCGCCCATGCACCCCGCCTATGGGGCAGGTCATGCAACCGTCGCCGGGGCCTGTATCACAATCGTAAAAGCCTTTTTTGAAATGTATCAGGGCGTGCCGGATCGGGGGTTCAGCATTTACGATACGCTGGGGATCACAAAGCCAAAGCGCGATCTCTATCACAACCGCTTTCCTGCGGAGCTGTTTGGTGTCGAAAGCCCGCTGACCGTGACGCATGACGCCTGGAAAGGCATGACAGAGGATGAACGCGCGCGTGTGCCGTTCCCGACCGCTGTTCTGCCTGACCCTGACAGCGCCCACACAACCCTCAAGCAAATCAGTGAAAACCTGACGATCCAGCAGGAACTGGACAAATTGGCCGCGAATATTGCCATCGGCCGGAACTTTGCTGGGGTGCATTATTACAGCGACTATTTTGACTCGCTGCGCATGGGGGAACGGCTGGCCGTGTCCATCCTGCAGGAACAGATGCTGACCTACCGCGAACCGGTCTCCATGCGTTTTACCTCGTTTGATGGGGATTACGTCATGGTTGTTGGCACAGGCGGCAGCGCGGATCAGGACGACACAGCCACATTGGTCTGGACACCAGACGGGGTCGGAGGCACCCGCACGGCCTTCCAGGAATGGTGGTCGCGGCACAACGGCTAAGGCCGAAACACTGCGGGCGGCCAGCCCTGTGCCGGGGGCGCTGTCAGGCTCTCAGACGAGCCGCAAGGGCCCCTTGTGCTGTGCGAGGGTATTGAGACCGGCCTTTCCCTTCTGTCGGGGCTTCTGCCCGCCCCTGCGTCGGTTTGGGCCGCTCTCAGCACTTCGGGGATGCAGGGGATTGATCTGCCCAAGACCCCGGGCCGCCTGATTGTCGCGTCCGATGGCGATCAGCCGGGCCGCAGTGCCGCGAACAAAGTGGCAAGCCGCGCCGCCGCGCTGGGCTGGGATGTGCAGCTGATGCCAGCCCCCGAGGGCATGGATTGGAATGACGTTCTGGTGCGCGACTGGCCTGCGTATTCGCCCACCATGGTGTTCAAAACCTGCTTGTCGCGAATCAGCACGAAGAATGTTTCGTCGGGTTGCCAGTGCTCTGACATATCCGTCCCAAGCATCTGCGCCAGATCGTCGATGACGGGGCTATGAACCGACAGGCTGTCTGCCATCAGGAAAGTGAGGATGCGCGATACGTCATCCTCTGCCAGTGTCATCAAGCGCGGGTGTTCGTTTGTGGAAATCGCAGAGGCGGCACAGGTTCCCCTCGGGCGCGTGCAACTGGACTTTGAGGCGATCCAGAGGACTGCGCGGGAACGGGCCGCCCATGACGCCAAGCAATTCGGGCCATTCAAATCAGAGGAGGAGCGCAAGCTTGCCTTCGCATCCTGCCTGAATCGCCTCTGCCACGCTAAGGACGCCGGTAGGATCGGATTTGAGGACGAGACCGACGAAAACATGTTTATCGGCTTGCTTGCCACCGCCCTTGTTCAAGTTCTGGGCAGACCCCCGGAAACTGTGAAAATGACCCGTCAGTGAGGCCCAACACCCTAAGATTACCCTAAGGTTGGCGGAGCGCTTTCGTTCCTCATTGCTGGAAAGGATCGAGCTTTGCCGCAGCCCCTCCGCCCCTGACTAAAATCAAAAAGGTCAGAGAATTTGACCAGTTGCCCGTTTTTTACCGGCGAATAACGGGCGGTCAGTGCCTCAACAGGGCAGCGCTCCATCAACGCGCTGGGCAGATCCACTTTCCCTGCCAGCAGGAAAGCCCGAGGCCCGGCGCCTATCAAAGCACACGAATGGGGCTGCGGATGGGGCTGGCCGTAGCGCAAAAATCATAAGCGCCTGTAAAGTATCAAAATTTTTGGAAAAGTTGGTGCGGTCGAGAGGACTCGAACCTCCACGGGTGTTACCCCACAGCGACCTCAACGCTGCGCGTCTACCAATTCCGCCACGACCGCACATCCTGACTTGGTGAGCGGGTGAGTAGACCAAGCCGCTCGCGGGCTCAAGCGAAAAATGCGTCGCGCTGGCGGGTTGCGCGGCATTCTTTTCCAGACCTGCCTCTGCGCTGCATCCGGCGGCGGCGCAGTCCGCCCCACAGGATCAGCGCCAGACCCAGCGCGATCACGATCCAGCCTTGCCAGACGTCCTGCGCAAACAGCAGTCTGTTCACCACCCGGCCGGGCATAAAATTGAACAGCCCGGCGATGATCAGCCCCCGCCAATACAGGCTGTGCATGGTCTGGGCATGGGCGGCAACCCGACCCGCCAGGATCTGCCGCATCCCCTGCCACAGCGACCAAAGCGCCAGCACAGCCAGCAGGTGGATCGGGCTGAACGGACCGATCAAAGCAAAGCTCCAGATCCCAAAGGAGGACAGCGCCGTGACCGCCATGGCCAGCACCCACAGATAGCCCGTGATCTTGTGCAGCCGGTCGCGCCTGCGCCGATACAGCGCCACGGGCCCCAGCAGCAGCGCCAGAAGCGCGGCGCTAGCATGGATCTGGACCACCGGGGCGGCGGTCAGGATTGGGTCTAGGCTCATGTTTGGGCTCCGTATCTGGGGGGCGATTGCCAAGCAGCTAGACAAGCCCCCCGCCCCCGTGCCATCCCATTTGCGCAACCGGAGGGCAGGCTACGTGACTGACAGGGAACCGCAATTCGCGCTTCGTGAATGGCAGGCGCATGTGACGCATCCTGTGACGCTGGCGGCGTTGGCGGGCACAGGGGCGGTTCTGGGGCTGACCGGGCCTTTTGGCACGGATGGGCTGCTGCGCCTTTTGCCCCGGCTGGCCTATTGGCTGTGGCTGGTTATCAGTTGCTATGCGCTGGGGGCCTTTGTTGCACAGGGGCTGAGCGGGCGGTTTCGCGCGCTCCATACTTGGCTGCGCGTCGCCTTGCAGGGCGTTTTGACGGGCTGCGGAGTCTCGGCGCTGGTGCTGGTGACCAACCATATCGTGTTTGACTGGCTGCCTGCGGGGGCAGAGCTGCCGGGTTTTCTGGGCACGATCTTTGCCATTTGCCTGATCGTCACGGCCATTCTGGATCTGGCCGGGCGCCATAGCGCGGCCCCGGCTACGGCAGAGCCCACCGTCGCCCCCAACCCTGCGCCCCCGCCTCTGCTGGACCGGCTGCCGCTAGAGAAACGCGCCCCGCTGGTGGCGCTGAGCGTCGAAGACCATTATGTGCGCATCATCACCACAAAAGGGCAGGAGATGGTGCTGATGCGGCTCTCGGACGCGATCCGCGAAACCGGCGACAGTCTGGGCGCGCAGGTGCATCGCTCGCATTGGGCGGGGTTTGATCATGTGGCTCGGGTCGAACGGCTGGGCGACCGCGCCCTGCTGCATATGAACACCGGCGACCAGATCCCGGTCAGCCGCGCCAACCTGCCCAAATTAAAGGAGGCGGGGCTGTTGCCCCGATAAGCCATGGTCGAATGGAAGATCACCGACGGGCTGACAGGCTATGACGCCGCGCTGACCTTTATGGAAGCGCGGGCCGAGGCGATCGCCCGTGGCGAGGCCGAGGAATGCGTCTGGCTGCTGGAGCACCCGCCGCTTTATACCGCTGGCACATCGGCCAAGCGCGAGGATCTGCGCGATCCCGACCGCTTTCCCGTCTATGACACCCGACGCGGCGGGCAATACACCTATCACGGCCCCGGCCAGCGGGTCGCCTATGTGATGCTGGATCTCAACCGGCGCGGCAAGGATGTGCGCAAGTTCGTGCATGATCTGGAGAGCTGGGTGATCGCCACGCTGGGCACCTTTAACCTGAAAGGCCATATCCGCGAGGGGCGCGTGGGTGTCTGGATCGAACGCCCGGACCGGCCCAAGACCGTCTCAGGTGCCATGGCCGAGGACAAGATCGCGGCCATCGGCATCCGCCTGCGCCGCTGGGTCAGTTTTCACGGCATTTCCATCAATGTGGAGCCGGATCTGGAGCATTTCGACGGGATCGTGCCCTGCGGGATCACCGATTACGGGGTCACGTCGCTGGTGGATCTGGGGTTGCCGGTGACCATGGATGATCTGGATGTCGCCCTGCGCCAGTGCTTTGAGGAAGTGATGGGCGACACGCCTACGTGAGCGCAGCGGTGGGTTAGCCCCCCTACCCTGTTGTGACCGGTCTCATTCCTACACAAAGGGCAGCCCCCGCCCATGGGGGCGGTCGGGGGCTGCCCGGCCTGCCGCCGGGCGATCGCTTTGACGAAAGATGTAGGGTGGGTTTTCAACCCACCACTCCTTTTACCCGTCAAACCCCGTGCCAGCTTCGGCACGCGCCACCAGCAGCGGCGACGGTGTCCAGACCAGCGGGTCTTGTTCCGCCAGCGCACGCAGCTTGGCCACAACCACATCCAGCCCCATGGCTTCGGCGTGATGCATCAGCCCGCCGCGCCAGCGCGGGAAGCCATAGCCAAAGACCAGCACCAGATCTATGTCGGCGGCGCGGGCGGCAATGCCTTCGCGCAGGATCTCGGCCCCCTCATTGATCATCGCCAGCAGCATCCGCTCGCGGATCTCATCAGAACTGAGCAGGGTGCGGGTCACACCGGCCTTGGCCGATTCTTCCAGCACCAGCGCCTCGACCGCTGGGTCGACCGCCTTGCTGCCTTCAGCATAGGAATACCAGCCACCGCCGGTCTTGCGCCCCAGGCGACCCTCATCAACCATGCGGTCGGCGATCGGGACATAGCGGCGGGCCGGATCGCGGGTGGCGTCCTGACGGCGGCGATTGGCAAAGGCAATGTCCAGACCGGACAGATCCTGCGCCTCATAGGGCCCCATCGCATAGCCAAACCCGGTCATGGCCGCGTCGATCTCCAAGGGCAGCGCCCCGTCCATCATGACCGTATCCGCCGCCTCGCGGTAGCGCGCCAGAATGCGGTTGCCGATGAACCCATCGCAGACACCGGCCAGAACCGGGATCTTTTTCAACCGCTTGCCCAGGGCGAACCCCGTGGCCAGCGCCTTGTCCGAGGTTGCCGCGCCCTGCACGATCTCCAACAGCTTCATGATATGGGCGGGAGCAAAGAAATGCAGGCCCACCACGCGCGACGGATCGGCCACGCAGGCTGCGATTTCATTCAGGTCCAGATAGCTGGTGTTGGTGGCAAGGATCGCATCTGCAGGCAGCGCGGCCTCAAGCGCGCCCAGAACCGCATGTTTGACCTCCATGCTTTCAAAGGCGGCTTCGATCGCCAGCATACAATCACCCGCATCGGCATAGTCATGGCTGGGAGTAAAGCGCGCCCGGCGATCCGCCGCGCCTTCCTCGGTGATCAAGCCGCGCTTGAGGCTCTGGCCGATGATCTTCTCCACATTGACGCGGGCGCGCTCGACCCCATCGGCGTTCATTTCCAAGAGCGTCACTGAGAGCCCGGCATTGAGACAGGCATAAGCGATGCCCGCCCCCATGGTGCCGCCGCCCACCACGGCCACATGAGAGAAATCCCCCGCATCTTCAGTCAGACCTGCAGGGGCCTTGGCGCCGCGCTCGGCGAAAAAGATATGGCGCAGGGCCTTGGCCTGAGCGCCCACGCGCAACTCAAGAAAGGCCGCGCGCTCTTCGGGCAGAACCTCGGCCAGCGGGCGCTGGGTGCCCGCCTCGATCAGGTCGATGGCGCGCTGCGGCGCGATCTGGCCGCGCTGTTTCTTGTTGGCGGTGGCGCGGGCGGCAGCGATCAGATCGGCGTCATAGGCCGGCGCAGGGCGCGCACCGACCGGCGTCGCAGCCGCCAGAACATCCGCGCCCAGCGACAGGGCCGCGGCGACCGGATCTTCGTCCAGCGCATCCAGCAGACCCGCGGCCAGCGCGCCACAGGCCTTGACCGGTTTGCCAGTGGGGATCATGTCCAGCGCGCGGGCCAGACCCACAGCGCGCGGCAGGCGCTGCGTGCCCGACGATCCGGGTACAACGCCCAGCCCAACCTCGGGCAGGCCGATACTGACCGAGGGGGCGGCGATGCGGTAGCGGCAGGCCAGCGCCAGTTCGCACCCGCCCCCCAGCGCCACACCATTGATCGCCGCGATCCACGGCACCTCAAAGGCTTCGATCTGTTCGACAATGTCGTTCAGATGCGGGGCCACGGGCGGGGCGTCAAATTCACGCGCATCCCCTCCGGCGGCAAAGGCGCGGCCTGCCCCGGTCAGGATCACACGCTCCAGACCCTCCTGCCCGCGCAGGCTGTCCAATGCGGTCTGCAGCCCTTGGCGCATTTCCAGACCGATCGCATTGACCGGCGGTCCATCCATTTCAACGATTGCAGCCGCACCTGCGCGGCGGAGGGTTACTCCCATAAGCCCAAAGCCTTTCGTTTGCTTAGCGTTGCGGCAGCCGCGTGGCCGCATCTACGCGGATCGTGGTGCCGTTCAGATAGGGGTTGGCGATGATCTGGCTGGCCAGCAGCGCATATTCCCCCGGATCCCCCAGACGGTTGGGGAACGGAATATTGGACACGATGCCCGCGGTGGTTTCTTCGGGCAGACCTTCCATCATCGGGGTGTGGAACAGGCCCGGCGCGATGGCCATGACGCGCACACCGGTCTTGGCAAAATCCCGCGCCGCCGGCAGGCAGAGCGCCGCAACCCCGCCTTTGGAGGCCGCATAGGCGGATTGCCCCAGCTGGCCGTCTTCCCACGCGATAGAGGCGGTGTTGATGATCACCCCCCGTTCGCCTGTCTCCATCGGATCCAGATCCACCATTTCGCGGGCCGCAAAGGACATCACGTTATAGGTGCCGATCAGGTTGACGCGGATTGTGCGCTCAAACAGATCCGTGGCCAGCTTGCCCTCGCGGCCCACGACCCGCGCAGCGGGGGCGATCCCGGCGCAGTTGATGGCCACACGGGGCGCGCCAAGCGTATCTTTGATTTCCAGCACGGCGTTTTCGACGCTATCTGCGTCCGCCACATCGGTTTTCACCGCATGGCCGCCGATCTCTGCTGCCACCGCAGCCGCGCGCTCTGCGTCAAAATCGAGGATCCCGACCTTGGCACCCTCGGCTGCCAGACGCCGCGCCGTCGCTGCCCCCAGCCCGCTTGCGCCCCCGGAAATGAGTGCCACCTGCCCTTTGATCTCCATGGCCCGCTCCCTTTCTTCGAATGTCCGTTCGGTTAATTATTACAGGCCTTGTGCGGCCATGGCGCACCCTGCGTCAAGACTATTGCAGGAGTTTTGCAACCGCGCTGCGCCCAGTCCCTCCCCCGCGCCACAGCGCGTAAACACCCTGCGCAGCAGCGCCGAAACAAAAAGGGCCGCGCAACGGCACGGCCCCCTTTGGGTCTGCCCCGTCCCTATGGGATCAGGAACAGAGTGATCGCCGGAAAGGCCACAAGGATCACAACCCGGATCAGGTCGGAAATCACATAGTAGATCACCGCCTTGTAGGTTTCGAACATGGGTGTGCTGGGGTCCATGGCGTTGATGACAAACAGGTTCATCCCCACCGGAGGCGTGATCAACCCGACCTCAACAACAATCAAAACGATGATGCCGAACCAGATCGCCACATGTTCCGGCGACATGCCGAAATCCAGCGCCGAGATCACCGGGAAAAAGATCGGCACGGTCAGCAGGATCATCGACAGGCTGTCCATGAAGCAGCCAAACACCAGATACATCAGCAGGATCACGCACAGCACCAGCATCGGCGACATGCCTGCCTCGACCACCATGCGCGACAATTCCTGCGGCACCTGTGTCAGCGCCAGGAACCCGTTGTAAAAGGCCGCGCCCAGCACGATGAAAAAGATCATCGCGGTGCTGCGCGCAGTATCAGTGAAGGACGAGATCAGCGTTTTGAAGGTCAGCCCGCCATTGACCAGCGCGATGATCGCGGTGCCTGTGGCACCCACGGCCGCGCCTTCGGTCGGGGTGAAGATACCGCCATAGATGCCGCCCACCACGGCCAGAAACACCAGCAGCACAGGCCAGACATCCAGAATGGCGCGGAACCGTTCAGCATAGGGGATGGGTTCACGCACACCGGCGCTGCCGGGGTTCAGGCGCACATAGACCGACACGGCGATCATATAGCCGATGGCCGCAAGGATACCGGGGATGAAAGCCGCGAGGAACAGCTTGGCGATGTTCTGCTCGGTCAGGATGGCATAGATCACCAGAACCACCGAGGGCGGGATCAGGATGCCCAGCGTGCCGCCCGCCGCCAGGGTCGCGGTGGAAAACCCGCCCTTATAGCCATAGGACTTCAGCTCCGGCAGAGCCACGCGGCTCATGGTCGAGGCGGTCGCCAGCGAGCTGCCGCAGATCGCGCCAAAGCCCGCACAGGCACCGATCGCCGCCATGGCCACACCACCCTTGCGATGCCCCAGCCAGCTTTCGGCCGCTTTGAACAGCGACTGGCTCATGCCGCCCAGGGTCGCGAAACTGCCCATCAGCAGGAACATCGGGACAATCGACAGCGAGTAGTTGGAAAAGGTCGTGTAGGCCTCGGTCTTGAGACGCGCCATCGCCATATTGGCACTGCCATTGACGAAATACAGCCCGGCAAACCCGGCGATGAACATGGCCAACCCGATGGGCACGCGCAGAAAGATCATCACCAGCAGCGCCGGAAAGGAATAGATGCCGATTTCAAGATTGGTCAATGGTCTGCCCCCGCGCTGGCCACGATCACGCGACCGCTGAGTAGTTCAATCAGGCGCACCAGCGCCATGTAACAGGCAGCCGCCGCAGCGGTCACCGCCCCCACCAGGCTGACCGCATAGGCCCACCAGATCGGGAATTGCAAAAGGAATGTGGTCTGGCCAGAGCGCATCTTGCGTTCCAGCCCCAGCTCCAGCTGACGCGCGATGATCACAAGCGCGATGGCAAACAGCAGCTCGCCCAGAAAGATCAGCGCGCGGTTCACGCCGCGCGGCAGGAAGTTTGCGAAAATATCAACCGCAGCATGGCCACCCGTCACCTGACACAGCGGCAGAAAGGCAAAGATACAAAAGGCCATGCCGGCCTCGACCAGTTCGAAATCGCCACGGATTGCCCCAACTCCCAGATCCAGCAGGGCTTGGGACAGGCCGGGCGCGATCCCCGCCACCAGGTCAGAGTGCAGGAAAGAGTTGGCCGACCGGCCCAGGATGGACAGACAGGTCATCAGGATCAGCACGAACAGGACCAGCCCGCCGATGATCGCCATGAGTTTCGCCAGCGCCAGAACGACGCGATGAACGCTTTGCATTTTCGGAAAATTCCCTCAGATCAGCCAAGGGGCAAGGCACAAGGCCCTGCCCCCGGCATTTGGTCACGTAGGATTACTTACCATAGGTGTCCATGTCGGCAGTGTACTCACCCATCAAAGCCTGAGCCTGATCAATAAGCGCCTGACCGTCACGGCCTTTCTTTTCCATATCCGCTTTCCAGTCGGCATAGATCGGGCTGACCAGTGCATCCCATTCTTTTGCCTGATCGGCGGTCACGGTGACAATGTTGTTGCCCCCTGCCACGGCGACCTCGCGGGCCGGACCATCTGCATCCGCCTGCGTGCCCCCCGCAAAGATCGAGAACGCCAGACCGGAATTGTCGTCGATCACCTTTTTCAGATCATCGGGCAGAGCTTCGTAGCGGTCCAGGTTCATGGCGAACAGGAAGGTCAGCGTATACAGCGCCGCACCGTTAAATTCGGTGTGGTTGCCCACCAGTTCGGGGATCTTCAGCGCCGGGGTGACTTCCCACGGGATGGTGGTGCCGTCGATCACACCTTTGGACAGGGCCTCGGGGATGGCCGGGACCGGCATCCCGATCGGCTCGGCACCGACACGGGTCAGCAGATCATTGACCAGACGCGACCCGCCACGGATCTTCATGCCGGTCAGGTCACCGGGGACCGCGACGGGCTTGGCCGTGTGGAACATGCCGGGGCCATGAACCCAGGTGCCCAGCATATGCACATCAGAGGTCTCGCTACCGCGCATATGCTCTTCGTGCATTTTCCACATCGCCGCAGATGCCGCGCGGGCGTCTTCCACCATGAAGGGCAGCTCAAGCGCCTCGGTGGTGGGGAAACGGCCAGGGCTGTAACCGGACACGGTCCAGACGATGTCGGCAATGCCATCAACGGCCTGGTCATACAGTTCCGGCGGGGTGCCGCCCAGCTGCATCGAGGGGAAGCGGTCGATCTTGATCCGGCCACCGGAATCCTTTTCGACATTGTCCGCCCAGACATCCAGGATCAGCTTGGGCACATTGGCCTGCGGCGGCAGGAACTGGTGCATCTTCAGCGTCACGTCCTGAGCAAAAGCAGCGCCCGAAACAAAGGTGGCTGCCAGGGCCGCACCTGCGACGCCAAGGATCTTTCTGCGCGTGGTCATGTATTTCCTCCCTATGACCGATGCCCCGCAAAACCGGGGCTGAAAAGCGTATCCAAGACCGGCGGGCCGCTCTTGGACAGATGTGTCAGGCCGAAAACCGGCCCGGCATCACGGCATCAGCGCCTCAGGCGAAACCGTGACGATTTTGCTGTCAAAGTCCACAGCAAAGCGCGGAGCAGCGCCGGGCAGGCCCAGCAGCCGATCCAGAACAGAAACCAGAATGGCGATACCCGGCACGATCAGCCCATCCGGGAAATCGTAATCGGGGTTATGCAGCGCCGGGCAATCCACCCCTGCGCCCAGAAACAGCAGCGCCAGGTCAGGGCCCGCGCCCAGCGCATCCGCACAGGCAAAGCCGCCAAAATCCTCAGAGGCACGAAACGGCAGCGGCCCGACCCCATGCCGCACGCCCAGCGCCTCCAGCGCCTGACACAGTTCCGCAACCGCGCGCGGGCTGTTGACCGTGGCGGCAAAGATGTCCTCATAGCGGATCGCAACCTCCAGCCCCTCGGCGGCGCAGGTGTCGCGCACCAGCGACTCAGCCCGTGCCTGCAACTCCGACATCGCCGCATCGCTGAGTGTGCGCAGCGTCACGAACAGCTCGGCCTCGCCGGGGACCACACCAAAGGCCGGCGCGCCCATGCGGGTATGCGTCACTGTCGCAAGGGCAAAGTCAGGATCCGTGTGGGTGCCCTTGGACAAGGCCGTCAACGCAGGCATCAATCGGGCCAGAGCCGCCATCGGCGACAGCCCCGTGTCCGGCTGGCTGGCATGGGCCGTGCGCCCCTGCAGCGCAATGCGCATCCCCCGCGACGCGCAAGAGGTCGGCCCTGCGATCACCGCCACCTCGCCCAGCGCAAGCCCCGGCAAATTGTGAATGGCATAGGCGAAATCGGGGCGCAGATCCGCATAGGCAGGATCGGCAACAACAGCTGCAGCCCCGGCACCGGTTTCCTCAGCCGGTTGAAACATCAAAATGACCGAACCGCGCGCGGGCCGCTGCCTCTGCAGGATCCGCGCGACCCCCAGCAGCCAGACCATATGCCCGTCATGACCACATAGATGCCCCTGCCCTGCGATCTCGCTGGCCCAGTCCTGGGTGGCCCCGGTCGGGCATTCCTGAATCGGCAGCCCGTCCAGCTCGCAGCGCAGCAGCACACGTGGCCCAGGCAGAGCCCCGCGAAATTGGGCTGCAACACCATGCCCGCCAAGCCCGGTCCACAGATGATCAGGCGCGCAGCCCGCCAACAGATCCGCCACCCGAGCGGCCGTGGCGGCTTCATCCCCGGACAGGTCAGGTCGACGATGCAGCGCATGGCGCAGCGCGGTCAATTCAGCGATTTGCGATTGGCTTAGCACGATCTCCCCTCCCTCCCCTTGGTCTATGGCGCAAATTCGTTGCGGATGCAACGATAAAACCGTCCGGTCGGTCGAATATAGGTGTAGGAGGTTTCCCCCCACAGGCCAAGCCTTTTGATATTCGCATATGTCGCGCCACGCGGTCGTGCAAAAACCAAAAGCCCGGAGGGATCTCCCCCACCGGGCCTCCCCTCCTCAAAACGGGGGCAATCTGTATGTATCAGATGCGCCTAGCGCGGCGCGCGTTTGGTCAGGCCCAACTTGGCGCGGACCTCATCCGGGCCGATCACCCGTGCGCCCATATTGGACACAACCGTGGCAGCGCGGTCGACCAGCTGCGCATTGGTGGCCAGCACCCCCTTATCCAGCCACAGGTTGTCCTCCAGCCCGACACGCACATTACCGCCTGCCAGAACCGAGGCCGCCGCATAGGCCATTTGGTTGCGCCCCAGAGCAAAGGCAGAAAAGGTCCAGTCCTCAGGCACATTGTTCACCATGGCCATAAAGGTATTCAGATCATCCGGCGCGCCCCAGGGCACCCCCATGCACAGCTGCACCAGCGCGGGGCTGTCCAGCACACCGTCTTTGACCAGCTGCTTGGCATACCATAGATGCCCGGTGTCAAAGGCCTCGATCTCGGGCTTGACCCCCAGCTCGGTCATCATGCGGCCCATGGCGGTCAGCATACCCGGCGTGTTGGTCATGACATAGTCGGCCTCGGCGAAATTCATCGTGCCGCAATCCAGCGTGCAGATCTCCGGCAGGCATTCGGCCACATGAGCGACGCGCTCGGTTGCGCCGATCATATCGGAGCCCTCTTCGCGCACCGGGAACGGCGATTCGACATCGCCAAAGACGATATCCCCGCCCATTCCAGCAGTCAGGTTCAGCACCACATCCACATCGGCGGCGCGAATCCGGTCAGTCAATTCACGGTACAGATCCAGCCGCCGCGACGGCGCGCCGGTGTCAGGATCGCGCACATGACAATGCACAATGGCCGCCCCGGCTTTGGCCGCGTCAATGGCGGAATTGGCGATCTCTTCGGGGGAGCGCGGCACATGGGGGCTGCGCTCCTGCGTGCTGCCGGATCCGGTGACGGCGGCGGTGATAAAAACCTCGCGGTTCATGTTCAGCGGCATGGCTTTTCCTTTTGCTGGGCGATGGTCGGGTCAGGGTGCGGGGCGGTGCCGATGCGGATCAGCGCATCCACAGCAAAGGCCCCGGTTTCAGAAGCGATCAGCGGATTGACCTCAAGCTCTTCCAACTGATCCGCATGGGCAAGCGCGTAATCCTGCAGATGCAGGATCGCGTCGATCAGCGCGGGCCGGTCCACGGCAAGCGCGCCGCGATAGCCGCGCAGCAAAGGCGCGATGCGCAGGCTGTTCAGCGCAGCGTTGATCTGGGCGCGGCTGGCGGGCAGCAGCAGGCAGGCGGTGTCCTGCCACAGCTCAGTCAGGGTGCCGCCAGCGCCCAGGGTCATCACAAACCCATGCGCCGGGTCACGCAAGATGCCGACCAGCAATTCGGCCCGCGCGACGGGGATCATCTGTTCGACCAGAAAAGGGCCCCGGCCCATCTTGTCTGCCGCCTGCTGCACGTCCTGTACCGAGCGCAGGTTCAGCGCCACGCCGCCGGCCTCGGTCTTATGCGCCGCGCCTTCGGATTTCAGCACTACCGGGTAGCCAAGCTGCTCTGCCGCCTCGACCGCATCCGGTGCAATGCGCGCCCGCGCGCCCTGTGGGATCGGCACCCCATGCCGGGCCAGCGCAGCTTTGGCCTCGGCCTCGCTGAGCGTGGCGACGCCCTGCGGTGTGCCCAGCAGGCAAAGCGCCTCGCCCTCCGGCGGGTTAGATCCCAACCAGGCCGCTTGCTCCATCGCCTTCAGCGCAGGCCGCATGTCACAAAGCGGCAGGATGCCCCGCGCGATGCAACGCTGCGCGACCTCTTCGGGCAGCGTGTCAGGCAAGCTGGCCAGCAGGGCCACAGGTTTGCCGCTGGTCGATTGGGCCCCGGCAATGGCGTCGATAACGATGTCCCAGGCGGCGCCATCGCAGCGATCCGGGCGCGGGAAATCCAGCACCACAACGCCCAGCCCCAGATCCCCTGCCATCATCGCAGTGAATGTCGCCTGCATAGCCTGCAGATCGGCCCAGATATAGGTGTGATAATCCAACGGGTTGGCCAGCGCCACCGCCGGGCCAAGCGCGCTGCGCAGCTGTTCGGACTGGGCGTCATTCAGCGCGGGGTAGGTCAAGTCCAACCCCAGCGCGCTGTCGGCCATCAGGCTTGCCTCGCCACCGGAACAGGACATCGACCCGATGCGGTTCGAGGCCAGCGGCCCGACAACATGCAACAGCTTCAGGGTTTCGAGAAAACTGGACAAATCCGCAACCCGCGCAACCCCCAGCCGGTCAAACAGCGCATGTGCCCCTGCCGCCTGACCGGCCAGAGAGGCGGTGTGCGACACGGTCGCGGCGCGCGCCTGATCCGACTGGCCAACCTTGAGCGCGACAATCGGCTTGCCGACCTCATGGGCGCGCAGGGCAAGGGCCTCGAACGCACGCAGATCGCCGATGCCTTCGATATGCAGGCCCAGGGCGGTGACGCGGGGATCCTCCAGCAGCGCCTGCCCGATCTCGGCCAGGCCGGTCTGGGCCTGATTGCCGGCGGTGACCACATAGGCCATGGGCAGGCCGCGGCTTTGCATGGTGAGGTTGATCGCGATGTTGGAGCTTTGGGTGACGATGGCCACGCCGCTGTCTACCCGCGCCGCGCCATGCTGATCGGGCCACAGGGTCGCCCCGTCCAAGGCATTGATAAAGCCGTAACAATTGGGCCCAAGGATCGGCATCTCGCCTGCGGCTAGCAGCAGCGCATCCTGCAGGTCACTGCCATCAGACAGCTCGGCGCTGGCTTCTTTGAAGCCCGAGGCAAAACAAACCGCCCCGCCCGCGCCCATCGCGCTTAGCTGGGCGACTGCGTCAATGGTCAGGCTGCGATTGACCCCGACAAAGGCCGCATCGGGCGGTGCCGGAAGATCGGTGATGGCAGGCACCGTGGCGATCCCGGCCACCTGCGCCTTTTTCGGATGAACCACGTGGATCTGACCGGTGAACCCGATCTTGCGGCACTGCGTGACGATGTTTGCGCCCCAGGCACCGCCGCCGATCACGGCGATTGAGGCAGGGCGCAGCAGGCGGTCAAGGGCGCGCGTCATGGGCGGGCTCCGGTTTGGTGGGCAGGCTGGGAAGCCTCCGGCGGGGGGTATTTTTGAAGCAGAGAAACCATCAGGCACCGAGCGGGCGGAACAGGTCGCGGCTGATGATATGGCGTTGGATTTCGCTGGTGCCGTCCCAGATCCGTTCGACCCGCGCATCGCGCCAGAACCGTTCAATCGGGAAATCATCCATCAGGCCCATGCCGCCAAACACCTGCAGCGACGCATCCGTGACCCGCGCCAGCATTTCCGAGGCGTAGAGTTTAGCGCTGGCGATTTCGCGATTGGCGGGCAGGTTCTGATCCAGCCGCCAGGCACCGGACAGGGTCAGCCAGTCCGCCGCGTCGATTTCGGTGATCATGTCGGCAATCTGAAAGCTGACGCCCTGGAATTTCGCAATCTGCTGGCCGAATTGCTGCCGTTCGGCGGCGTAGGTCAGCGCCAGATCAAAGCAGCGCCGCGCGCGTCCGACACAGAAGGCCGCGACCGTCAGGCGGGTCGCGTACAGCCATTCATTCATCACCGCAAAGCCGCCATCGACCTCGCCCAGCACCTGCGCATCGGGCAGGCGGCAATCGTCAAAGGTGAGGATGTAGTTTTTGTAACCCTTGTGACTGACGGAGTTATAGCCTTCGCGCAGCTCAAACCCAGGATGGCCGCGATCCACCAGGAAACAGGTGATGCGTTTCTTGGGGCCTTTGGGCGTGTCGTCCACGCCGGTGGCGATAAAGACGATAAAGAAATCAGCATGTTCCGCGCCGGAGATGAAGTGTTTGGAGCCATTCACAACCCAATCCCCACCATCGCGCACCGCCTGACATTTCATGCCCCGCACATCGCTGCCCGCATCCGGTTCGGTCATGGCCAGCGCGTCCATTTTGTCGCCGCGCACCGCAGGCAGCAGATATTTTTCGCGCTGATCGCCAGTGCAGGCCATCAGGATGTTCTGCGGGCGGCCAAAGAAATGGGTCAGCGCCATGCTGCCGCGGCCCAGCTCGCGTTCGACCAGCGTGAAATCCATGTGGGATAGGCCCGCGCCGCCGACCTCTTCGGGGAAATTGCAGGCGTAAAAGCCCAGATCAATGCATTTCTGTTTGATCTCCTGCCCCAGCTCATGCGGGACTTGGCCGGTGCGCTCGACCTCGGCCTCATGGGGGTAGATCTCGTTTTCGACAAAGCTGCGGACCGTAGACACGATCATCTCTTGCTCATCACTCAGACCGAAATGCATGGCGGGATCCTTGGCTGCGTTGCTTGTGATTTGGATCAGCCTAGGGCTAAGCTGCCGCAGGTTTCTTGCAGTTTTGGTATTCAACCGTGCATAAAGCGAAATCCAACCTGGTTTCATCCGCCGCAGCGCAGCATGTCGGGCTGCTGCTGTTTGAGGGGTTTTCCAACCTGTGCCTGGCCAATGCGGTCGAACCGCTGCGCGCGGCGAATACCCTGTCGGGGCGCGGCCTGTATCGCTGGCACTTTCTGGGGCTGAGCGACCGGGTTGTGCTGTCCTCTAGCGGGGTGCCGGTGCAGCCGCAGAAAATGGGGCCAGAACAGCGCGGCGATCTGCTGTTGGCCATGCCCAGCTATGGGTTTCGCGAACTGGCGACCCCCGAGTGCCTGCGCGCCTTGCGGGCGGCGCGCACACGCTACGGGGTGCTGGCGGGGTTGGATACGGGCAGCTGGCTGCTGGCGGCGGCGGGTTTGCTGGATGGCTATCGCGCGACATCCCATTGGGATGTGCTTGAGGCGTTGGCGGAACGCTTTCCCGAGGTGGATGTGACGCAGGATCGCTATGTCTGGGATCGGGATCGCGCCAGCAGCGGCGGGGCCATGACCACGCTGGAATTGATGCTGGCGATGATCGAGCGCGATCACGGCGCGACACTGGCGCTGGAGGTCGCTGCGCTGTTCATGTTTGGCGAGCAACCCGTTGGCGGTGCCCCGCTGCCAGGCCTGCCCGATGATAAGGTTGTGCGCGCCGCCGCCGCGCTGATGCGGCGCAATGTCGAAGCCCCCCTGCCCATCGCCCGCATCGCCCGTGGCGTCGGCCTGGGCCAGCGCGCATTGGAACAGCTGTTTCGCCGCAAAACCGGACATAGCCCGGCGCAGATCTATCGCAGCATCCGCCTGGCCGAAGCCCGCCGCAGGCTGGAAAGCACCCGCGATCCGGTGGCCGAAATCGCCGGGCGCTGCGGCTATGCGGATGCAACCGCCATGGCGCGGGCGTTCAAGGCCGAATTTGGCCTGTCGCCAACCGCGCTGCGCCGGGCTGCACGCTGAATTGCTGCACCTGCGGCATCGGGGGTCTTGATTTGCGCGACATCCTGCGCCACTCTGTGCCGTGATGGTGTGGGCCGCCCTGTGTGGCCTGCTGAAAAGGGAACACGGTGCGGCGCGTATGTGCCAAGTCCGTGACTGCCCCCGCAACTGTAAGCGGCGAGTGACCTGAAACAGTCTCAAAGCAATTTGGGATCAAACCACTGGAGACATCCGGGAAGGTTCAGGACAGCGACGACCCGCAAGTCAGGAGACCTGCCATCTGCGCCCATTCCGGGCGCACGGCCTGTCCTGTGTGACACGGTCGGCCAATGTAACCGGGCGGGGTGTCCTGGGCAGGCCAAAAGGGACATGCCCTTTGCCTTGCCTTACGCCCCGGCCTTTGCGCGCGGAGGGCGCAGGATGTTGAAGACCAAAGAAAACCGGGTGCTGGAACGCACTCTAACCGGGCTGGATGTGCCCGGTGCCAGCCAGGAACGCGCCCGCGAACTGGGCAAGCTGGGCTATATGCAGTGGCTGTCTGCCCTGCCCGGCCAGGCGAATTACGAAGCAGAAGCGGTGCGCGCCTATCTGATGGCGATGGATTTTGCCGATGCGCAACCTCCGGTGGCTGAATTTTGCCGCCTGATCCGCCAGTCACTGCGCAGCCCGTTAATGCCGCTGGACCTGTCCCTGCCAAAGCCACGCCGCCGCGGCGGCGCGCGGGAACGACGGATGAGCCTGTAACGCCCGGCGCTATCACACCGTGACCAGCGGGCCGGTCCCAGCCGGGTGGCCCGCTGACATCAGCCCCATAAAATAGCGCGCCGGTTCATAATGCGCCGCCGCATCGCCCGGTGCGTGAAAATGATCGGCGCACAGGTCTTGGCGCACAAAAAACGCATTCACCCCGGCAAAGCAGCAGCCCACCAGCAGATAGCCTTTGTCGCGCCCCAGCTTGGCCAGCGCCTCCAGCGAGGCTCCGAAATAGTTGCTGCCGCTCCATTTTACGCCCGGCACATAGGGCACAGTGACCGAAACAGGCGGCGGCCAGCTGGCATTGTATTCGATCATCACCACGCGGGGGCGATGGGCCTGCACCGCTTTCCAGATCCAGTAATCGTGGAAATCCACGTCGATGCTGAGCAGGTCCAGATCGCGATCAGGTGCCAGTTGGTCCAGCAGGCTGTCGATGGTGTCCGGCGTGACCAGCGTGTTCAGCAGCTGCAACTGCCCCGCGGCCAGATAGGTCTGGTGGCTTTGCGCAATGGCGCTGATATGGTCCTTACGCGCCTCCATCCAGCCGCCCTGCCAGCCCTGCATCAGCAGGAAAAGGCTGTTGCATTCCAAACCGTTGCCCACCCCAAATTCGACAAAACGGCGTGACGTGGTGCCGATGCGCTGGAAAATTTCCTGCAGGATGCCGTCTTCGTCATTTTGCGAATAGGCCTTGAACCCGTGGCGCAGCAGACGGCCCGGTTCGCCATAGCGCGGCTGTGCCAGCGTATCGCGCCACAGCGCGTGCAGGCTGGCCTGGCTGGTGGCATAAGACATCAGATCGCTGCGGTTCATGCTGGCCCCTTTCGCCGCGCTTGCGGTTTTGGCGCGGCTGTGGCTCCATCTAGGCCTATGGAGCGCGCAAATGCAAAGGGGCGGTGCGATGCGATTGGAGATCCCGGTTTCGGCGGGCGAATTGCTGGACAAGATCACCATCCTGCGTCTGAAACGGGCGCGGCTGCGCGACCCTGCACAGATTTCCAACGTTCTGTACGAATTGGCCTTGTTGGAGGACGTGGCCCGCGCGCTGCCGGATCTCGGCCCGCTGGTGTCAGAGCTGGCCGAGGTAAACGCCCAGCTTTGGGCGGTCGAAGACGCCCTGCGCGCCGCCGAAGCCACAGGTGAGTTTGGCGCAGAGTTCATCACCCAGGCGCGCGCAGTCTATCAATTGAATGACCGCCGCGCGGCGTTAAAGCGCGAGATCAATCTGAAAACCCGATCCGATCTGATCGAAGAAAAGGATTATTCTGGCGCGCCCTGATCCATCCGCGCGCGCAAATCCCCCCGCAAACCCCTGAGGACACGGTCAAAAACCGGCCCCCAGTCGCCCTGCACCTCTTGATGATACAGGCGCATGGAGGGATACCACGGCGTTACGTCGCCATAGCCGTAATACCAGAACCCCTGCCGCGACAGCAGCAGCCAGACCGGTTTGTTCAGGCTCGCCGCCAGATGCGCCACTGCCGTATCCGTGGTCACAACCAGATCCATGGCCTCGATCACCGCCGCTGTATCGGCAAAATCCGCATCCTTGCTGCAGGCATCCACGATCAGCCCGGCGCAGCCGCTGTCCTCCAGATCACCAATACGATCACCTTTATACAGGCTGACCATCTGCACGCCGGGCAGCTCTGCCAGCGGCAGGAAATCCTGCGGTGTGGTGGCGCGGGCGGGGTTCATGGGATTGGCGGTGGAGCCAGTCCAGACCATGCCGATCTTAAACCGGCTTCGATAGGACGCCAGCTGGCTTCGGGCCTTGGCACGGCAGGCTTGTGGAATGCGAAAACGCGCGGGCGGCGGAAAATCTGTGCCGTCAAAGCCCAGCCGATGCGGGATCGACATCGGGTAGGTGTAGAAATCGAACTGATCATGCTGATCGACCTTGCGGCGCACCACATCGACGCAATCCAGCCCTTCATAGAGGCGCAGCAGCGGCGCAGGCGCAACCATGATGACAATCGCGCCGCGCGCCTTCAGCGCAGGCAGGAAGCGGGCGGAAAAGATCCCGTCACCATAGCCCTGTTCGTTCAGGATCACGATGGTTTTGCCCTGCAGATCCTGCCCTTCCCAGCGAGTCCAACGGATCTGATCGTCGGTCTTGAAATCTTTCAGCCCGACGCGGTGCTCAAAATCGGCCAAACCGCGCTGCCAGTCGCCAATGACCAGCCGCGCCAGCGCGCGCTGCACATAGATTTTCGCATCAAGCACATGGCTTTCCTCGACTTTTTCCAGCAGCTCCGCCGCCTCTGCCTGACGGCGATCACAATGCAGCGCCTCGGCCAATAGGCTGATCCGGCGCAGGTTGCCCGGATCCTGAGCCAAAAGGTTTCTGCGGATTTTGATCGCCTCGGCAAATTCCCCCGCCTCACATAAAGCAAAGCTGTAGTCGCTGAGGATGCCCGTTTCTGTTGGGGCCAGCTCCACCGCGCGGCGATAGGCGGCCAGGCTGGCGCGCAGCTGTTTCTGCCGCCGCAAACCGCGCCCCAGATAGGTCCAGATCGCCGCCTGATCCGGGGCCACAGCCAGACAGGCGCGCAGCTGGGTCAGGGCGGTTTCGGTCTCGCCGGCCTCATACTGCGCGATGGCAGCGTCAAAGGCGGCCTGCAGGCTGGTCTGATCGATGATAGGGCTGTGTTCGGTCATCTCGCGCCAAGTTGGCGTTGATCTGCCCGCGCGGTCAATGGCAAACTCATGCAATCCCGGACCGATCCAAGGCGCGCCATGACCCCCGACACCGCTCCAGAACACGCCCCTGACAGTGCCCCGATCTATCAGCAGATCGACACGCGCCATGGCCGGTTTCTGGTCAACCCGCGCGACGCCTATATTGGCAAGGCGCTGGTGGAATATGGCGAGTTCTCGCAGATCGAGCTGGCGCTGTTGTTGCGATTAACCAAACCCGGCGACACGGTGGTCGAGATCGGCAGCAATATCGGCGCGCATAGCGTCGCGCTGGCGCGCCATCTGGGGGTCAGCGGACGGCTTCATGCCTTTGAACCACAACCGCTTTTGTTTCAGAACCTCTGCGCCAATCTGGCCCTGAACGGGATCACCCGCGCGCAGGCGCATAACGCGGCTTGCGGGGCCCAGACCGGCACGCTGTCTCTGCCCGATCTGGACCCGCGGCGCGCGGGTAATTTTGGTGCCTTGTCCCTCCTGGACATGCCCCAGCCCGCGGATCCCGACGGGCTGCGCGTGCCGGTGATGCGGCTGGACGATCTGGGGCTGCGCACGGCCAGCCTAATCAAGATCGATGTCGAAGGCATGGAGTTCGACGTGTTGCGTGGCGCTGCCCGTTTAATCGAACAGGCCCGCCCAATCCTTTACGTGGAAAACGACCGGCTGGCCCTGTCAGAGCGGCTGATCAAACTGATCCAGAGCTTTGGCTATCGGCTGTGGTGGCATTGCCCGCCCCTGTTCAACCCCGATAATTTTGCCGGGCGCGACGACAACCTGTGGCCCGGCGTGCTGAGCGTGAACATGCTATGCGTGCATGGGTCCGTCCCGTTTGAGATCGACGGGGCGCAGGAAATCACCGACCCCGCCGCCCATCCGATGAAAGCCACGCCCTGAACCGCGCATTGCCATTTGCGCCCTGCCCCCCCTATCCTGCTGAAAACACCGGGCGAGGACCCCAAAATGCGCTTTTCCTTTTCCGTCGACACAGACGACACCCCCGATGCGCCCACACGCGGCCCGGTCAAAGTCGGCTGGATGCTGGCCGATCCCCGCGCCGGGATCCTGTATGACGCGCCCGAGCGTTGCAAAACCGAAACCGACCCCGGCGCGCCCGCCAAATCCGCCGGGAAATGCCCCGCGATCATCAACATGGAAAGCCGGTATTTCGCGGTGAACTGCCCGTTTGATCTGCAACTGCATCTTAGCCGGGACAAGACCGGGCAATATGTGCTGAACAATATGCTGGGCGATCAAAGCCCGGTGCGCAATTCCCTGCTGGCGCAGCTGATCAAGGTCACGCCCAAAGCCGAATGGCGCCACCCCGACCGCCCGGTGCTGCAGCTGCAGGTGCCCTATATCTTTGTTGCCGATGAACCGGTTTATCTCAGCCAGCTGCCGCCGTTTCTGACCTATTCCGACACGCCACGCCCCGGCGTGATGTTCTGCGGGCGCTTTCCGATCCATGTCTGGCCGCGCCCGCTGGTCTGGAGCTTTGAATGGCACGATCTCAGCCGCCCGCTGATCCTGAAACGGGGCGAGCCGCTTTACTATGTGCAGTTTGAAACCGCTCCGCAGGACCGCCCTGTCAAACTGATCAAGGCCGCGCGCACGCAGGAACTGACCGCCTATCTGGAAATGATCGGCGGCGCGGTGAATTTTGTGAACCAGACCTTTTCCCTGTTTGAAAAGGCCGCCGCCGCGCGCCCAGCCACCTTGCTGGAGGAAGAGCAGCCCCCGCGCTGACACAGCAAAACGCCCCTAAAGGTTAAGATTCAGTATATATTGGGAAAATCGCGGCGGTGGCAGAGTTCGCGCTATGATTGAAGGCGGCCAATTGGGGCCGCTGCCAGAAACGCGCCCCCGCTGTTAACTTTTGCAGGTCGCTGCATAAAAAGAATGCGCTTATCCTCGCGCAATCCAAGGATGGGGTGTGGCCATGTACACTATTTGGAACGAAGACTTTGAAACCAATGGCTTGGGCACGCGCTACACGCTGTCCAACCCGGAATTTCACACCGCCACATCAACCATCAATGATGATTTTCTGGGCCGTACCGATGGCAACACCCTGGCCGGGATCGCGTTTTCCTCCAGCGTTTCTTACACGGGCAGCAGCGGGTCATACTACTTTGCCGCGAATGACACCGACGAATCGTCCCTGTCGTCCCACACGCGCACGATCACCTTTGGCACGATCGACATCTCTGATTACGAAAATCTAAACTTCAGCGGGTTGTTCGCAGAGGATGATTTTGTCGACGGATTCGAGGATTGGGACACCGACACACGTGTCTATATCGAGGTCTCGATTGACGGTGGAGCCTATTCCAAGATCCTGCAATTTGTCGGCTCTGGCTTTGACTCCACCCCCAGATTGGACAGCAATCTGGACGGGATCGGCAACAGCACGGCGCTGACCGACACATTCACCAGTTTTTCCGCGACCATTGCGGGCAGCGGGTCCACGCTGGACATGCGCCTAGTCATGGAAAATCTAAACACAAATGACGAAGACATCGCCTTTGACAATCTCACAATCACCGGCGATCGCGCCGCGGATCTGAGTGTTTTCACCACCGGATTTGTGGATATTTTCGAGGGCGGTCAAAGCGATACGGTGCGGGTCGAGGTCAGTGGCACCCCCGATGCCAGCGACGTGGTGCGCACGCTCATCACCTGGAATGCCGACGAATATATGGTGAACGGCGACGCCACGGGCAGCCTGACGTTAACCAATCTGGGCAGCCAGTTCCTGGCCGAACCGGATGGGCAGATCGACCATATCCTGACGCTGACCGCGATTGACGACGCCGATGACGAGCTGCTGGATCAGGGCATCGGCCAGTATCTGACCATCGATGTGGTCTCGGGCGATGATGCGGAAATGGACGCGCTGGGGCCGAGCACGGTCACGGCGGTTCGGATCTGGGACAATGACGGATCAACCGGAGCGGGTACCGACAGCACCTTCCTGCTGCATCAGGAAGGGTTCGAAACCGACGGCGCGGGCACCCGCTACACGCTCAGCCGAACCGAGCTGAACAACCAGAACTCGATGTTTGGCGGCGACTGGTTCACCCGCAGCACTGGCGGCAGCGATCTGCAAAATGCGAATCCTGGGGCCGAGACATTCGGCATCACTGGCGGGTCCGAAGGATCGTGGTTTTTCTCGGTTCAGGATCCGAATGGCGGCGTGATCGGCCCCAACACCGAAAGCCTGACCATCACCGGCATCGACATTGACGATTTCGAAAACCTGCAGATCAGCCTGGATCTGGCCGAGGATGATCAGGATGACGGCCGCGAAGATTGGAACGCCAGCACTCACTTTACGGTTGAAACGCGGATCGACGGTGGTGCCTGGACCGAAGTGGTGCGGATCGAGGGCACGGACCAGACAGATCACGAACCCGGCCTGGACACAGACGGCGATGGCGAACGCGACGGCCCGGTCCTGACCGAGAGCTGGCAGGAATTTGCAGCGGCGATTGCGGGCACCGGCAATGATCTGGACGTGCGCCTGACCTTTAACGATTTCCTCTTCTCAGGCGAAGACATCAGCATCGACGATATTCGGATTACCGGGGATGCGGTCCAGCCGGGCACCTTCCCAATCACCGGCGATTTCCTCGCCTTTGGGGATCTGGTGGCCGACAATACTCATGGCGGGCTGGACGGGGTGCAGGATTTTAGCGGGTTCAGCTCTGTCGCGGGGCTCTCGTTGACGGTTGCCGGCGGCAATGCCCCAAGCGAGCTGGTTCTGGGACAGGAAGTGCGCCTGCTGCAGCAGGGATCGCAAGGCATAGGTATCGATATTTGGGGGATCGTGGAGGCCACCAATGTCGAAGATGGCTGGGTGATGCTGAGCGGCGGAAACCTGGAAGAGCAAACGGATTATCCCTATTTCATCATCGGGACCGAAAGCTTTGGCAGCCTTGTGGATGTCACATTGGAAATTGGGCCGTCGACTGCGCCTTCGCTGATCATGAGCACGCCTGCGGATGGCGCTGTGAATGTCGATCCTGGGGCGCCGCTACAGCTGGTTTTTGATGAAAATGTGATCTTGGGCGAAGGCGTGATTGAAATCCGCCGCGTGTCCGATGACGGGGTCGCGCGCAGCTTTGATGTGGCCAGCAGCATGGCGGTGTCGGTCACGGGTGCGACGGTGAGCGTGGCGCTGGTGCCCCCTCTGCCCGGCGGGGACGAATATTACGTGACCATCGCGCCCGGCGCGATCCGCGATCTGGCGGGCAACCCGCATGAGGGGCTTAGCGATCCGACTGCGCTGGTGTTTGACACCAATGCGCCGCCAGAGGTGGACCGGACCGTCGTTTACACGCTGCCTGGTCAGGTGGAATCCCATTTCATCCATGCCACAGACCCGGAATCCGATCCGCTGAGCTTTACCCTGATCAGCCAGGCCAGCAATGCGGTGACGACCCTGGGCTCGGACGGGTCTTATACGGTTCAGACCGGAAATGACGGCACCTCCTTCAGAACCGCGACATACGAGGTCACAGATGGCACCGCGAATGTGACGGTGGGCGAGCTGTTGATCTTTACCCGTGACGAAAACATGCTGCGCAATCTGAGATCGGGGGCGGCCAATGATGTGCTGCGTGGCGGATTGCTGGATGATTCCATGGGCGGCGGCGCGGGCGAGGATCTGCTGTTTGGCGAGGCCGGAAATGACTCTCTGGAGGGCGATGACGGCGCGGATTCGGCGCTTGGCGGCACGGGCAATGACACGTTGCTGGGCGGTGCGGGGGCGGACACGCTGAAAGGCGAGGATGGCGACGACCGGCTGGATGGCGGGGATGACAATGACACGCTGGTTGGCGGCGATGGCAATGACACGCTGATCGGGGGCTTTGGCGATGACCGGCTGAACGCAGGCGCGGATGATGACACCGTGATTGGCGGGCTTGGCGCGGATGACGTGTTGCTGGGCGATGGCGATGACCTGTTTTCGGACCATGCGGAATCCGGGGCGGCTGGGTCTGACAGTGTCAGCGGCGGCGCGGGGCGCGATACGATCACCAGCCAGTCGGGCAATGACACATTGCTGGGCGAAGCTGGCGCGGACAGCATCACCGGTGGTGATGAGGGCGACAGCATCCATGGCGGCGGTGGCAGCGATACGATTGATGCAGGCGCAGGCAATGATACCGTGCGGGGCGGTGGCGGCGCTGATGATGTCGCCCTGGGTGGCGGCAACGACCTGTTCACCGATGATGTGCAGACCGGCGCGGCCGGGATGGACACGATCGACGGCAATACCGGCAATGACACGATCATCGGCGGCGGTGGGGCGGATCTGATTAATGGCGGGGCCGACAGTGACAGCCTGTCCGGCGGCGGCGGCGCGGACACTCTGATTGGCGGCAATGGCGATGACAGCTTGGCGGGCGAAGGCAGCCGGGACAGCATCTCTGGCGGGGCTGGCAACGATTTCATCACCGCAGGCAGTGGCGATGACACGGTCGTTGGCGGGGCCGACAATGACACGCTGATCGGCCAGAAAGGCGCCGACAGCCTGTCGGGCGGCAACGGTGACGATCGGCTGAGCGGCGGGGCCGATAGCGACACGCTGCTAGGAGGGGATGGCCATGATTCCCTTGTCGGGGGCCAAAATGCAGACCTGATCGAAGGCGGCGCGGGCGATGACACGATCACCGGCGGCACCGGGGCGGATACGGTCATTGGTGGCTCTGGCCGGGATCTGGCCCATCTGGACGAAGGCAGCGACGTCTTTACCGATCTATCGGGCCATAACACCGTGTTTGGCGGGGATGGCGATGACAGCATCGGCACGATGAATGGCGGCGTTTCCACTGGCAACAACATCTATCACGGAGAGCTGGGCCGCGATCTGCTGACCGGCGGCGACGGCAATGACAGCCTGTATGGCGGGGCACAGAACGACACGCTGATTGGCGGCAATGGCGCGGATTCTGTGGAGGGCGGTACCGGCGGCGACACGGCTCAGCTGGGGGGCGGGGCCGATGTCTATGTCGACAGCGCGCAGCAGGGCGCAGCCGGGTCGGATTCCGTCGCAGGTGACGGTGGCAGCGACACGATTGGATCGGCCGGGGGCAACGACACGCTGACCGGCGGCACTGGCGGCGATCACTTTGTCTTTGCCGCCACGATCGAAGATGTCACGGTCAGCGATTTCGGCACGGGCGCGGATGTGCTGGAAATTGACACGGCGCTTTGGGGTGGTCCGCTGACGCAGGCCCATCTGGATGCGCTGTCGGATACCAGTTCCGGGACGTTGGTGTTGGAGTTCGGCGCAGGGCAAAGCATCACGCTGACCGGTCTGAGCAGCAATGCAGGGCTGCTGGACGACATTTTGTTGATCTGACGTCAGGAGCCCGCCTGAACGCCCAGGGGTGCCCCAGCGGGGCCTGCGCGCAGCAGGCCCCTGTCGGCTCATTTGAGTACCGGATGATTTAGAGTTACGCGCCGTTGAACAGTGCGATGCGCAGACCGGCATCGACCTCAGCCGATGAGGCCCCACGCAGATAGGCCAGTTCGGTCCCATTGACCGACACGGACACGCCGTCCTGCTGGTCTTCGATTGTCAGACCGGCGGTGAAGGCTTCGGGCGTGTTGGGCAGCGAGTCGTCGTAGATCTCGATCAGGATCTCTTCGCCTGCGGTGAAATCTTCGATATTCACGGTGGCGTCGCCGGCATTATTGATGCCGATCACATATTGATCGACCCCAGCCCCGCCGATCAGCAGATCGCCATCATCCCCGGCCACAGTGTCGTCGCCATAGCCGCCATTCACCGTGTCCGGCGCATGGGGGGCGTCTTCGCCGAAATCGACAGCAATCAGCAGATCCTCGCCCGTGCCGCCAAACAGTTGGTCGTTGCCGCCGCGATCACGAATTTCATCCGCACCGGCCCCGCCATACAGGGTGTCATTGCCATGGTTCGGGTCATCCACATCCCCATCCACGATGATGTCGCCCTCGGCCCCTGCGCGCACAAAATCGTCGCCCGGCCCCGGCAGGATCAGCTCCGGGTCTTCAGAGCCGAAGATCACGTCATCGCCTTCGGTGCCGATGATCGTGTCACCGTCGCGGCGCACCCCGTCATCGTTCTCGCCATCGTCGGAGTCCGATCCACCGGCCCCAAAGCTCATGGCAGACAGCGCCAGCCCGCCCAGCAATAGCAGTAGAAATCCACCCATACCAATATCCTCGTGAATGTTGTCTTTGGGGATTTAACGCAAATTGCCGCGACCGTGTTGGCAAAAAATGGAAACGCAGTGTTTCCTGCCCCGCTGCGGCCATTTTGCAGCCCGGCCTGCGCGCGATCTGACCTCTACACCTTGGCGCGAAACTGAGGCATAAGCCAAGAAAAGACTCACCCTTCGCCAAGGAGCAGAAGATGCACGACATCCGCGCCATCCGTGAAAATCCGGCCGCCTTTGATGCCGCTATGTCCCGCCGCGGGTTGGCGCCTCAGTCCGACAGCATCCTTGCCATGGATGCCAAGCGCCGCGCCGCGATCCAGACCGCCGAGGCCGCCCAGTCCGAGCAAAAGAAAGCCGCCAAAGAGGTGGGCGCCGCTAAGGCCAGCGGGAACGAGGCCGAATTTGAACGGCTGCGCGCCCTGGTGGGTGAGAAAAAGGCCGAGGTCGCAGACATGCAGACCCGCGCCAAAGAGCTGGACGCCAAGCTGACCGATCTGCTGATGGGCCTGCCCAATGTGATGCATGCAGATGTGCCTGATGGCGAGGACGAGGAGGACAATGTCCAGATCCGCACCTGGGGCACCCCGCGCGAGATGGATTTCGCGCCCAAGGAACATTACGAGCTGGCGGGCACCAAGGACGGGCTGGATTTCGAAACCGCGGCCAAACTGTCGGGATCGCGCTTTGTTGTGATGTCGGGCGGTGTGGCGCGCATTCACCGCGCGCTGGCGCAGTTCATGCTGGACACCCATATCGCCGAGCATGACCTGACCGAGACCTGGACCCCGGTTCTGGTCAAGGAAGACATGATGTATGGCACTGGCCAGCTACCGAAATTCGGCGAGGACAGCTATCAGACCACCAATGGCTGGTGGCTGGTGCCCACCGCCGAAGTCACGCTGACCAATATCGTCAATGGCATGGTTGTCGAAGAGGGCTATCTGCCCCGCCGCTATGTCGCCCACACCCAGTGTTTCCGCTCTGAGGCAGGCAGCGCAGGCAAGGACACGGCCGGCATGCTGCGTCAGCACCAGTTCGAAAAGGTCGAAATGGTGTCGGTTGTGCATCCCGATCACTCCATGGCCGAACATGACCGCATGACCGGTTGCGCCGAGGCGATCCTGCAAAAGCTGGGCCTGCCTTATCGCACGGTTGTGCTGTGCTCGGGCGATATGGGCTTTGGCATGATCAAGACCCATGACATCGAGGTCTGGCTGCCCGGTCAGAACACCTATCGCGAGATCAGCTCGGTCTCGGTTGCCGGGGATTTCCAGGCGCGCCGCATGAATGCGCGCTTCAAGCCCGCCGATGGCGGCAAGCCGGAATTTGTGCATACGCTGAATGGATCGGGACTGGCGGTGGGACGCTGCCTGATCGCAGTGCTGGAAAATGGCCAGAATGCCGATGGCTCGGTCACCCTGCCCGAGGCCCTGCATCCCTGGCTGGGTGGCAAGACCACGCTGAACGCCGAGGGCGTGCTGGTATGAGCCAAAGCCCCGGCCTTGCAGATGTGCTGCGCGCGATCCCCAAAGGGGACGCGCAAGAGGCACGTGACACGGCCGAGGCGCTGGCGCTGATCCAAAGCGGCGCGGATCTGATCCGCGTCGAACCGGACCGCCCCGACCCGCATCTGGTCAGCTATCTGGCGATCACCGATGGGCGACGGCTGTTGCTGGTGGATCACCGCAAATCCGGGCTGTGGCTGCCTCCGGGTGGCCATGTAGATCCCGGCGAAACACCGCTGCAGGCGGCGCGGCGTGAAATGCTGGAGGAGCTGGGGACCGAGGCGGATCTGATCAGCGAGATCCCCGTTTTCCTGACCCTGCAGCGCACAACCGCCCCGCGCCCGCATCGCGACATGTCCCTGTGGTTCTTGCTGCGCGGCGACCCGGACCGGGCCTATGACTGGGATCCCGGCGAATTTCACAGCATCCGCTGGTATGATCTGCCTGACTTGCCTCGTGATGGGGCGGAACCGCAACTGGCGCGTTTTGTGGCCAAGATGCAGGCGCTTGGCCATCTGACCAGCGAGGCCCCCGCATGAGCGACGCCTGGCAGAACAGGCTGTGGGCGCTGGCCTGCACGCTGGCGGCGCTGGCCTTTGCCGCCGCGCCCTGGTTCAGCGGCGGGTTTGGCGGCTATGACGCCGCGCAATTCCCGGTACTGGTGAATGACCCGCCGGTGGTGCCTGCGGGCTATGCGTTTTCGATCTGGGGGCTGATTTACATCTGGCTGATCGCGGGCACCGGGTTTGGCCTGCTGCGCCGCGCCTCTGACAGCGATTGGGCCGCCATGCGCCCGCCGCTTTTCGCCAGCCTTGTGCTGGGGATTGGCTGGATCGGGCTGGCCAATATTTCGCCTGTCGGCGCGACCCTGCTGATCTGGGCGATGCTGGGCTTTGCCCTGCTGGCGCTGTTTCGCGTGGGCGACACGGATCGCTGGTGGCAGCAGACCCCCGTGGCGATCTATGCCGGGTGGCTGAGCGCGGCCTCCTGCGTATCAACCGGCGTTGTTCTGGGTGGCCATGGCTGGCTGCCCCCCAGCCCTGCGGCCCTGCTGGCCCTGTCCGTTGCACTGGCGATCACACTGGTGATGCAATACCGGCTGCACCGCGCGCCGGAATATGGGTTGACCGTGGTCTGGGCGCTGATCGCTGTGATCGTGGCCAATTCGCACCCGTTCAACGCGGCGGTCAGCGGGCTGTCGATCCTTGGTATCATCGCCATCCTTGGCCTGCGCGCCACCGATACGGAATAATCGCCATCGGCGAAAACACCGGCGATTGCTCAACCCAAAGACTTTCCTGTTGCCTCAACTTAGCGTCACGGGTAGCTTCGTCCATATTTTCGACGAAAGACACACCGTCATGCGCGCATTCACTCTGCCCCTTGGAACCGCCTTGTTTCTGGCCGCCACCCCGCTCTACGCGCTTGGTGCGGATCTGAGCGGAAATTACCTGGTCGAAGGGCGCAACGCAGACGGATCCCCCTATTCCGGCCAGCTGGTTCTGGCACAGGAGGGCGAAACCATCACCGCAGACTGGAATGTGGGGAACACCCGCTATTCAGGCTATGGCGCGCTAGAGGGACGGGTGCTGGAAATCCAATGGTCGCCGGGTCAGGCGCCGTTCGTCTATGTCACCATGCCCGGAGGCGTGCTGCATGGCACCTGGGATGATGGCTATGCGTTTGAACGGGCCGTACGTGCGCAATAACCGGCAGCGCAGGCGGTGGGTTGCAAACCCACCTTACCCAAATCCGCGCCGTAGGGTGGGTTTATAACCCACCGCTCCAGAATATCAGAGTTCGCCGCCCTGCTTGCCCTGCAAGCTGCGCTTGTGCTTTTTCAGCGCGCCGGCATTCTTTTTCTTGCGCCCCTTATAGGGGTTCTTGTCGCCCTGCCCGCGCATGGTCAGGCGGATCGGCGTGCCGGGCATGTCAAAGTCCTCGCGCAAGCCGTTGACAAGATAGCGAGAATAGCTTTCGGGCAATTTGTCGGGAAGCGAGCACATGACCACAAAACCCGGCGGACGGGTTTTGGCCTGCGTCATGTAGCGCAGCTTGATCCGGCGACCATTGGGGGCGGGCGGCGGGTGGCGCTCGATCATCTGATCCAGCCAGCGATTCAGCTGGCCGGTCGGGATGCGGCGGTTCCACACGTCATAGGCCTTCATGATCGCGGCCTGCAGCCGGTCCATGCCGCGCCCGGTGCGCGCCGACACCGTGACCAAAGGTGCACCGCGCAGCTGTGGCAGCAGCCGCTCAAACGCCTCTTTCAGATCGCGCAGTTTTTCCTGCTTTTCGTCCTCGATATCCCATTTATTCACCGCCACGATCACGGCGCGGCCTTCGCGCTCGGCCAGATCGGCGATTTTCAGATCCTGGGTTTCGAACGGGATCGCAGCGTCGAGCAGGACCACCACGACCTCGGCAAATTTGACCGCGCGGATGCCGTCAGAGACCGAGAGTTTTTCCAGCTTTTCCTGCACCTTGGCGCGCTTGCGCATCCCGGCGGTGTCAAAGATCCGCATCGGCACACCGCCCCAGTCCAGCGAAACCGAGATCGCATCGCGGGTAATCCCGGCCTCGGGGCCGGTCAGCAGGCGGTCTTCGCCAAGGATCTGGTTGACCAGCGTGGATTTGCCCGCATTCGGGCGCCCCACCACGGCGATTTGCAGCGGTTTTGACTGCGTCGGCATCGGGTAGGCGGGCAGTTCCGCGTCTTCGTCGCCCTCGGCGACTTCGGGCAGGGCAATGTCGGTTTCCGGCGCCTCAGAAGCCGCGCGCTTGTCGAACTCATCGGCCAACGGCATCAGCGCGCTGTACAGATCCGGCATCCCCTCGCCATGTTCAGCGGACAGGCGCAGCGGATCGCCCAGACCCAGTTCGTAGGCTTCCATAACACCGGCATCGGCGGCAGAGCCCTCGGCCTTGTTGGCACAAAGGATCACATGTTTGGCGCGGCGGCGCAGGATTTCCGCAAACACGCGGTCATCAGGCAGGATCCCGGCGCGCGCATCAATCAGGAACAAACAGACATCCGCCATGTCCACGCCGCGCTCTGTCAGGCGGCGCATACGGGCGGGCAGCGAATCGTCGGTCTCGTTTTCCAGACCCGCCGTGTCGATCACGGTAAAGCGCAGATCGCCCAGACGCCCCTGCCCTTCGCGCAGGTCACGGGTCACGCCAGGCTGGTCATCCACCAGCGCAAGGCGCTTGCCGACAAGGCGATTGAACAAGGTCGATTTGCCCACATTGGGGCGGCCAACAATGGCAAGGGAAAAGGACATAGCGCCGGGCTCCGCGTATCAGAGGCGCGGCTTAGCGCATTTATGCGCCATGGGCCACCAGAATTTATGCAAGGCGGCCCGGCGCGGTATGCAGGGCTGCCCGCCCGCTTAGCGGAATGCGTGCAGCACGCCCTTGGTCGACACGACATACAGCGTGCCATTTGCCACGATCGGGCGGGTCGTCGCGCCGCCGGGGATGTCGACCTGCGCCACCTGCGCGCCGCTTTCGGGGTCAAAGGCCCGCAGCATCCCGTCAGAGCCCGCCACGATCAAACGGCCCCCGGCCAGAATCGGCCCCAGATTGGCAAAGGCCACATCACGGCGCTTGGACGGGTTGCGCCGGGTCGGCACATAGCCCGGCAGATCCGCGGCCCAGATCCGGTCGCCCGTGGCAGCGTCAAGGCGCAGCAGCTGGTTACGGTCCGACACAAAGAACACCGAATCACCCACAGGCCAGGCCGGGCCAAGCGCGCCTTCGCGCGCGGTCCACAGGCGTTCGCCGCTGGCCAGATCCAGCGCCACAAAGCGACCCGAATGGTTGCCCGCATAGACCACATTCCCCGCGATCAACGGATCGCCGGTCACATCATCAATCCCGGCCAGCGCCACGCCATTGCGCCGCCCCAGCAGGTCCGCATTCCACAGGCGCAGACCGCCCTGGCGGAACACCGCCTGCAGCCCCCCCGTCCCGGACGAGAAAATCACCCGTTTCGGGCCAATCGCCGGAGCCGGAGCCCCCGCGACATTGTTGCTGTCACCCACACCGTCGGTCTGCCAGCGAATGCGGCCCGTATCGGCCTCCAGCGCCCAGCCGGTCTGATCCCCGGCCAGCACATACAGCACCCCGTCACGCAGCGAGGGCGCGCCGGTGGCGGTGTTGCCCAGACGCTGGCTCCAGATCTCGGCCCCGGTTTCGGGGTTCAGCGCGCTCAGCGTGCCAAAGCCCGTGGCGACGTAAAGCGCATCCGCGCCGATCGCCAGACCGCCGCCCTGCGCTTCGGTGTCATTGTCACGCGGCGGGGTCAAATCGCGGCTCCACAATACGCTGCCATCCGTGCCGGTGGCCTGTATGCGATGCGCGCTGTCCAGGGTGAAAATGCGCCCAGCCCTCGCAACCGGATCAGCATTCAGACGGGCCCGGCGGCTGTCACCTGCGCCGATCCCCACGCTGAAAACCGGCTGGAACTGACCGGAAAACGCCGCGTGAGTCGTGCGCATATGCGGCGAGACCGGGCTTTGCGCCCAGTCGTCATTGCTGGCCTGTGCGGGCAGGGAAATGGCGCGCGGCCCCTCAAACCCGGCTGCTGTGTCTGCGGCATTCAACCGGGTCTGCAACACATCGCGCACATCCAGCCGTTCGCCTGTCAGCACAGGATCCTCACGCTCGCAGCCCATCAGAGCCAGCGCGCCAACCAATCCCAGCATCCCGTAATTTTTTGCCGTGCGACGCATCTTTCTGCCCCTTTTGCCCCATACTGCGCGGCGCGGACAGACCCGGCCTGCGCATCTACCTTACCCTTGTGGCTCAGCTGTCCTGAACCGCAACACCGTCCAACGTGCCGCCCAAAGACACAATCAACTGAGAGGCGCGGCGGCGCAAGCCCGCTGTGGCCTCTGCATCCTGCGCAATGGCGCGCAGGCGGGTCAGCGCGGCATCGCGCGCGCCGGTTTCGATCTCGATCAGGGCCAGCTGTTCCTCTGCCAGCAGGCGCAGCGGCTGGCCCGGCACGGCCAACGCCTCAAAGCCCGCACGACGGGTATCCGCATCCAGCCCCGCATCCGAGCGGGTCAGGGCCTTATAGCTGGCAATCTGGCGATAGATCTGCGGCAACGCCGTGTTCGCGGCCAGCGCCTGCAGGCGCGCAGCAGCGGCAGCGCCGTCCTCATTGCCGGATTCCTCAGCAGCGATCAGCATCTGCAGCACCGCATCCCCGGACACGCCCGGCGCAGTGATCCCTTCCAGCGCATCCACACGGCCCTGCCCGGCCTCGACCTCAAGCGCGTCCAGCATGGCATCGCCAAACGCCTGGGCGCTGGCCTGTTCCTGCGCCCGGCTATATTCGCGCCAGCCCGTGCCGCCAACAATGCCCAGCACCACCAGAACACCGATCCAGCCATAGCGTTTCATCACGCCAAACACCCGGTCGCGGCGGACCTCTTCGCTGACCTCGTCGATGAAACTTTCCGGATTGCTCATGCAGGCCCCCTGAAATTGAACTCGCGCGCGATGTCTGCGCGCCGACACATGGTCGGTCTGCCACCTTCTAGCGAACGGGCCAAGGCGTGCCAAGGCTGGAAACCGCGCGATTTCGGGCAAGAATCCGCCATGATTCTGATCCAGATCGGGCTGTGGATGCGTAGATTCGATGTAGATTTGGCAAGGATCGCCCCTCCCCGCCCTTGAACAGGCGGGTCGCCGCCCCTAGTCTGAACCAAACAGTTCAGGTTAGTGACCCAACGTCCCATTGGATCGGACGCAAGGTCAAGGCCCTCGGCACCGCCCCGGACGGTGACACGAACGCAGCCAAAAAGCGGTGGATCGGGCCACCGAAAGAACGGGCTGCAACGCCCCCAGACCAACAGACCGGGCCGCTGGCCGGGTCGAAACAGACCGCGGGCCGCCACAGACCGGCCCGGCACTTAAGGGGCAAAACGCCCGCGAACCACCGACCGGACGCCACGATCCGGCGGTACAGGATGGACAGATCGGCGGCGCCAAAGCTGCGCGGCGACAACAGAAGACGGACGCAAGACATGCGCATTTTTCCTATCGTGACCGCCGCTTTGGTGACGCTGTTTCTTTTGATTTTGGTGCTTGAACGCGAAACCCTGATGGGCTGGGTCGGGGCCGGAGAGGAGGACGCAGCCCCGGTCGCAGACAGCGAACCCCTGACCCAGGCCGCAGCCCCCGAGGCCGAGACCCAGCCGATCAAAGGCGTGCGCGTCATGGCCATGCGCAGCGTCGCGCGCGAGGTCGACAGCGCCGTGGTGCTGCGTGGCGAAACCGAAGCCCTGCGCCAGGTTGAAATCCGCGCCGAAACCTCGGGCAAGATCATCGGCGAACCGCTGCGCCGGGGGGCTTTTGTCGAGGCTGGTCAATTGATGTGTGAAATTGATGTCGGCACCCGCAATGTGTCCTTGCAGGAGGCCGCCGCTCAGCTGGCCGAGGCCAAATCCCGCCTGCCCGAGGCCCGCGCCCGTCTGGCCGAAGCCGAAGCGCAGCTGCCCGCCGCCCGCGCGCGCATCACCGAAGCCCGCGCCAATATTCCCGCCGCCGAGGCCGCGCTGATGCAGGCCCGCGCCGGGGTGCCCGCCGCGCAGGCCCGTCTGAAAGAGGCCGAGGCCCGCCTCCCCGAGGCCGAAGCCCGTCAGGTCGAAGCACAGGCCCGTGTCAAAGAGGCCGAAATCAACCTGCAGGCGGCGCGCGAACTGGCCCGTGACGGTTTTGCCAGCCAGACCCGCCTGGCCTCCACCGAGGCCACTCATGAAAGCGCACTGGCCCAGCTGCAGGCCGCCCGCAGCCAGATCGAAAATGCCCGCGCCGGGATCGAAACCGCGCGCAGCAATGTGCAATCCGCCGATGCCGCCGTGCAATCCGCGCTCAGCCAGCTAGAAGGCGCCCATGCCGCCGCCATTTCCGCCGAAGCCGCACTGGAAGGCGCGCTGGCCGGGGTGCAAAGCGCCAAAGCGGGGACGGAGAACGCCGCCTCGGGCATCAGCTCGGCCGAGGCTGGGATTGCCTCGGCGGAAAAAGAAATCGAACGGCTGGGCATTCACGCGCCCTTTGCCGGGCTGCTGGAAACCGACACGGCGGAACTGGGCGCGCTGCTGCAACCCGGCAGCGCCTGCGCCACGGTGATCCAGCTGAACCCGATCAAGATCGTCGGCTTTGTGCCCGAAACCGATGTGTCCCGTGTGCGGCTGGACGCCCTGGCCGGGGCCCGTCTGGTGGATGGGCGCGAAGTGACCGGGCGTGTCAGCTTTGTGTCGCGCAGCTCGGACCCGGTGACGCGCACCTTCCGCGTGGAACTGGAGGTCGCCAATGACGATCTGTCGATCCGCGATGGCCAGACCGCCGAAATCGCCATCGAGGCCGAAGGCGCTCCGGCGCATCTGGTGCCGCAATCGGCGCTGACCCTGAACAACGAAGGCAAGCTGGGCATTCGCAGTGTGGATGCGGACAGTCTGGCGGCGTTTTTGCCCGTCACCGTGCTGCGCGACACCCCTGCGGGGATGCTGGTGACTGGCCTGCCCGACGAGGTGTCGATCATCACGGTCGGCCAGGAATATGTCACCGATGGCGTGGCGGTCACGCCGGTCTATGAGGAGGTCGTTCAATGACCGGCATCGTCGACTGGGCCGCAGAACGCGCCCGAATGATCATCGCCTTTATCGTGCTTTCGCTGATTGTGGGCGGCTATTCCTATATCTCGCTGCCCAAAGAGGGCGAACCGGATATCGAGATCCCGGCGCTGTTCGTGTCGGTCCCCTTCCCCGGCATCAGCGCGGCGGATGCGGAAACTCTGCTGGTCAAACCGATGGAGACCGAGCTGTCGGATCTGGACGGTCTGGACCGGATGAGCGCCACCGCCGCCGAAGGCTATGCCGGTGTGGCGCTGGAATTTGAATTTGGCTGGGACAAGACCAAGATCATGGCCGATGTGCGCGAGGCGATGAACACCGCCGAGGCGCTCTTTCCCGATGGGGCCGAAAAATATTCGATCAACGAGATCAATTTCAGCGAATTTCCCATCATCATCGTCAACCTGACCGGCCCGGTGCCCGAACGCACCATGGCCCGTGTGGCCAAGGATCTGCAGGACCGGATCGAATCCCTTGAATCCGTGCTGGAGGCCGGGATCGCGGGCAATCGCGACGAGATGCTGGAGGTCGTGATCGACCCGCTGAAACTCGAAAGCTACAACGTCACCGCGGGCGAATTGATCACGGTTGTGCAGAACAACAACCAGTTGATCGCCGCGGGCGAGGTCGAAAGCGATCAGGGCAGCTTTGCGGTCAAGATCCCGTCCAGTTTCGACGATGCGCGCGATGTCTATGACCTGCCGGTCAAGGTGAATGGCGACCGGGTTGTGACGCTGGGCGATCTGGCGACGATCAACCTGACATTCGAAGACCGCGTCGGCACGGCCCGGTTCAACGGTGAACAGACCGTGGCGCTGCAGGTCGTCAAGCGCAAGGGCTTCAACATCATCGACACCGCCGCCGCCGTGCGCGCGGTGATCGCCGAGGCCGAGGCCAGCTGGCCCGATGAGCTGCGCGCGGTGATGGATGTGGGCGACAGCAACGATCAAAGCCGCCAGGTCAAGGAAATGGTCAGCCAGCTTGAGGGCTCGGTCCTGACTGCCATCGCGCTGGTGATGATCGTTGTGCTGGGCGCGCTTGGCACGCGGCCTGCGCTGCTGGTGGGCTTTGCCATTCCGACCTCTTTCCTGCTGTGTTTCCTGCTGCTGGCGCTGATGGGCGTGACGATTTCCAACATCGTGATGTTCGGTCTGATCCTTGCGGTGGGGATGCTGGTGGATGGTGCGATCGTGGTGGTCGAATATGCCGATAAGCGCATCAAGGATGGCGTTGGCCCGATGCATGCCTATGTCGAGGCGGCCAAGCGCATGTTCTGGCCTGTGGTCAGCTCCACCGCGACAACGCTTTGTGCGTTTTTGCCAATGCTGTTCTGGCCCGGTGTGCCTGGGCAGTTCATGGGCATGTTGCCGGTCACGCTGATCTTTGTTCTGTCGGCCTCGCTGGTGGTGGCGCTGATCTACCTGCCGGTGATGGGCGGCGTGACGGGGCGGTTTTCGCGCTTGGTCACCCGTGCCGGTGTGGCGATGCGCGCCCGCGCGCGCTGGAGCGTGAATGCCGGTCTGCTGCTGGTCGCCCTGTTTGGCATGTTCATCGGCGCGATGATGACCTTGAACCCCGGCTATCTGGCGGGCGAAGCGGTGCGTGGTGTTGGCCTGCTGCCGCGCCTGCCGGGCATGGTGATCTTTGCCGTTGCTGCGGCCTGTGCCTCGGTCATGATGGAGGCCGTCACCTATCACCGCAAACGCGAGCGGGTCGAAGGCCAGCGCGGCCGCACCCCGTTTGGTGTCTTCATGCGCTTTATCGTGGGCAACCCGCTAATGCCGGTGGTGACGGTGATTACGGTGTCTGCCCTGGTGTTTAAGGTGTTCACCTATTACGGCGAAAACAACAACGGCGTTGAGTTCTTTGTCGAAAGCGAACCGGAACAGGCGATTGTCTATGTTCGCGCGCGGGGCAACCTGTCGCTGCATGAAAAGGATGCGCTGGTCCAGCGGGCCGAAGACATCGTACTGGCGCATCCCGGTGTGAAAACCGCCTTTGCCTTTGCTGGCGAGGGGGGCCTGGACAACAATACCGGGGGCGCGCAGCCGCCCAAGGATACGATTGGTCAGGTTCAGCTGGAAACCATCGCCTGGGAGGATCGCCCGGAAACGCGCGAGCCATGGTTCACCGTGCCACTGATCAATTACACCGTGATGCGGGTGGAAAAAGCCGCCGCCTATGATGGCGACCAGATCATCGCAGAGCTGACCGATCAGCTGGAACAGATCCCCGGCATCAAGATCGAGATCCTCGCGCAGGCCCGTGGCCCGGCCTCGGCCAAACCGGTGCATCTGCGCCTGAAGGGCGACAATTGGGACAACCTGCTGGAGGCCACCGCGCGGGCGCGGGCACAGTTCGACCAGACCGCCGGTCTGACCCTGATCGAAGACACCCGCCCCCTGCCCGGCATCGACTGGCAGATCGACGTGGATGTGGAAAAGGCCGGGCGCTACGGCGCCGATGTGGCCACCGTGGGCGCCATGGTGCAGCTGGTCACGCGGGGCATCCTGCTAGACAGCTACACCCCCGCCAATTCCGACGAGGAAATCGAGATCCGCGTCCGCCTGCCCGAAGAGGACCGCGTGCTGTCCACCCTCGACACGCTGAAACTGCGCACGCAGGATGGGCTGGTGCCTCTGGCCAATTTCATCTCGCGCACGCCGGTGGAAAAGCTGGCGGAAATCAACCGGGTGGATCAGAAACGGTTCTTTGACCTGAAAGCCGGTGTCGAAAGCGGCATGGTCCGGGTGGAAACTGTCAGTGGCCTGCTGCTTGGGTATGCGTTTCAGGATCCGAAAGGCTCTTTGAAAATCGGCGGGAAAACATATCGCCCACATGACGATCTATTGCCGCCACCCGATGTCGATTGGGAGGCGATGGCCGCCGAAATAAAAGACGGTCTGGAGCACCTGGGCATCGATGGCGCGGCGGCCATCAACGCAGAAGAATTGCGCGAGGTATTCGCAGATTTAGGCGCCGAAAATCCAACCGAAGCGATCAAGGTCGTACCGGTAGACGCCAATGAACGCATCTCCGCCCTGACCAGCTGGCTGGACACCAAACCCCTGCCCGCCGGGATCGAGTATGAATGGACCGGCGATCAGGAAGATCAGGCCGAAAGCCAGGCCTTCCTGGGGCAGGCCTTTGGTGCGGCGCTGGGACTGATGTTCATCATCCTGCTGGCGCAGTTCAACAGCTTCTACAATTCGGTTCTGGTACTGCTGGCGGTGATCCTGTCCACCACCGGCGTGCTAATCGGCATGCTGGTTCTGGGGCAGTATTTCAGCGTGATCATGACCGGCACGGGGATTGTCGCGCTGGCCGGGATTGTGGTGAACAACAATATCGTTCTGATTGACACCTATCAGGAATACAGCCGTTTCATGCCCCGGATCGAGGCCATCATCCGCACCGCCGAGGATCGCATCCGCCCGGTGCTGCTGACCACGATCACGACCATGGCCGGGCTGACACCGATGATGTTCGGCCTGTCGGTGGATTTCTTTGTCGGCGGATATTCGATAGACAGCCCCACGGCGCTGTGGTGGAAAAACCTCGCCACGGCGGTGGTGTTCGGGCTGGGCATCGCGACGGTGCTGACGCTGGTCTTTACCCCGTCCATGCTGGCGATCCGGGTGTGGTTCTGGACCTATGTGCGCGCGCTTGGCCGGTTCATGGCGCGGATGGGCGCAGGGCGCGGCAGCCGCGTGGTGCAGGATTTCGCACTGGCCCGGTCGGCCAAAAACCTGCGCGCGCCAGAAATCCAGTGGGACGATGCCCCCGAGGATCCGCCAACTGGCCCAACAGCGCGCGACCTGCGCGCAGCCGAGTGACCCGAATGCGCGCGCCCCCAACCGGGCGCGCGTTTTTGATTTGGCAGGACAGTCAGACCCGCGGTGCAAAAACCTTGCAAAGGTTTTTACGAATTTTCGTGATACGAAAATTTCCCCACCCCGCGCCGTATTGCATCCCCTCACAGCAGCGCGCAGTATCGCCGCAAACAGCTTTCCCCGCGCGAGGATGATGATGAAAGACGCCGCCCCCACAACGATTTACCTCAAGGATTACACCGCCTTTGGCTGGCTGGTGAGCGATGTACATCTGACCTTTCGCCTTTCCCCCCTGTCCACCCGCGTTCTGGCCCGCATCCATTTTGCGCCCAATCCAGACGCCCCCACGCAGGCGTTCTTTCTGCATGGCGAAGACCTGTCCCTGATCAGCGCAAAGATCGACGGAGCCCCCGTTGAAACCACGCGCAAACAAGGCGGCCTGACCTGCGATGTACCCGACGGCCCGTTCCTGTGGGAATGCGAGGTCGAAATCGCGCCCGGCCGCAACACCGCGCTGGAGGGGCTGTATATGTCGCCGCTGGCTCAGGACGGTGCCGCCCCCGATCCCAGCGCCATGTATTGCACCCAATGCGAGGCCGAAGGCTTTCGCAAGATCACCTTCTACCCCGACCGCCCCGATGTCATGTCCACCTTCACCGTGCGCATCGAGGGCGACATGCCGGTCAAGCTGTCCAATGGCAATCTGGTCGAACAGGGCGACGGCTATGCGATCTGGCATGACCCCTGGCCCAAACCCGCCTATCTGTTCGCGCTGGTCGCTGGGGATCTGCGCAATTTCCCCGGCCAGTTCACCACCCGTTCGGGCAAGGATGTCGATCTGAACATCTGGGTCCGCCCCGGCCCGGATGAGGACAAATGCGCCTTTGGCATGGAGGCGCTCAAGGCCTCGATGACATGGGACGAACAGGTCTATGGCCGCGAATATGATCTGGATATTTTCAACATCGTGGCGGTGGATGATTTCAACATGGGGGCCATGGAAAACAAGGGGTTGAACATCTTCAACTCCTCCTGCGTGCTGGCCAGCCCCGAGACCTCGACCGACATGAACTTTGAGCGGATCGAGGCGATCATCGCCCATGAATATTTCCACAACTGGACCGGCAACCGGATCACCTGCCGCGACTGGTTCCAGCTGTGCCTCAAGGAAGGTCTGACCGTCTATCGTGACGCCCAGTTCACCAGCGACATGCGCGGCGCCGAGGTCAAGCGCATCAGCGATGTGATCGACCTGCGCGCCCGTCAGTTCCCCGAGGATCAAGGCCCGCTGGCCCACCCGGTGCGCCCGGAAAGTTTTCAGGAAATCAACAACTTCTACACTGCGACAGTCTATGAAAAAGGTGCCGAGGTGATCGGGATGCTCAAAACCCTTGTGGGGGATGAGGCCTATGCGCGCGCGCTGGATCTGTATTTTGACCGCCATGATGGCGATGCCGCCACGATCGAAGACTGGCTGAGGGTGTTCGAGGAGTCCACTGGCCGCGATCTGAGCCAATTCAAACGCTGGTATGGGCAGGATGGCACCCCACGGCTGAGCGTGCGCGAGGACTGGGAGGACGGCACCTACACCCTGCATTTCAGCCAGCACACTCCCGGTTCTGCCGCGCAACCGTCCAAGCAACCCTTTGTCATTCCCATCGCAGTCGGGCTGTTGGGGCCAAATGGCGATGAGGTGATGGAGACCCGCGTGTTGGAAATGACCGAAACGCAGCAAAGCTTTGCCTTTGACGGGCTGTCCGCGCGCCCCGTGCCGTCCATCCTGCGGGGCTTCTCTGCCCCTGTGGTGCTGGAACGCGATCAAAGCGCCGATGAACTCGCCTTTCTGCTGGCTCATGACACGGATGCGTTCAACCGCTGGGAGGCCTCGCGCCAGATGGCCCGCGCCTCGCTGCTGGGCATGATCACGGATCCGACCAAAGGGCCCGACCGCGCCTGGCTAAGCGCGCTTTTGCAGGTGATCCGCGACCGCGCGCTGGATCCGGCCTATCGTGCGCTGATGCTGGGCCTGCCCTCGCAATCCGAACTGGCGCAGCTGCTTTATGAACAGGGCATCACCCCTGACCCGGACCTGATCTGGACCGCGCTGGAGGGCACCTTGCAGGCGCGCGCGGAACTCTGGCAGGCGCAGCTGCCCGCGCTGGTTCAGGAATGCGCCGTCACCGGCCCCTATGCGCCCGATGCCGAACAGGCCGGGAAACGCGCGCTTGGCACCGCCGTGATGGCGATGCAAAGCCGGTTTGACGGCGGCAAATCCGCCCGCGCGGCCTATGCGGCTGCGGATAATATGACAGTGCAACTGTCGGCCCTGTCCGCCTTGCTGCGCAACCGGCAGGGCGACGCGGCCAGCGCCGCCTTTTACGCGCAGTTCAAGGATGACCGGCTGGTGATGGACAAATGGTTTGCCCTGCAGGTCGCGGCCTCGGACCCGATGGACACGGTCGAGATCACCAAAGCCCTGACCGACCACCCCCAGTTCGACTGGCAGAACCCCAACCGGTTCCGCGCGGTGATGGGCGCGCTGGCCGGGCATCACGCGGGCTTTCACCGGGGCGATGGCGCGGGCTATGCGCTACTGACCGACTGGCTGATCCGGCTGGATGATGTGAACCCGCAAACCACGGCCCGCATGTGCAGCGCCTTCCAGACCTGGCGGCGCTATGATGCCGGGCGACAGGACCAGATCAAAACCCAGCTGACCCGGATCATGGAGAAACCGAATATAAGCCGCGACGTGCATGAAATGGTCAGCCGGATCCTTGGCGCATGACTGCGCCTGACACGCCGCCCTTTGTCTTTGAACGCAGCGGGCGGCGGCCCCTGGCCCTGATCGTCATTCTGGCGGTCTGGGTCTTGCTTTTGTGGCTGTGGTTGGGGCTTGGCGCGCTTTGGGGGTTGGTGGTGGTTGGCTGGCTGATCACCCTGCCCGCCCTGATGGATTTTGTCCGCAACCGGCGCTCGGGCCTGCGGGTCGAGGGCGACCGGCTGATCTGGTTTAGTGGCAAGGCCGGGGGCGAGGTTGTGCTGGATGCGATCGAGCGGGTGCAGTTTGACGGGCGCATGGATTTTTCCACCCGTGTGCGCCTGTTCCTGACCACACCGGGGGCGCGGCGGGTGACGCTGCCGCAGGATGCGCTGCCGCCCTGGCAAGATCTGCTGACGGCGCTGGAGGCCCGCAACGTGCCCTGCCGCCGCAACCCGTTTTCGCTATTCTGACCCGCCGGGCGCAACTGTCATACCGCTGTCACCTCGGGCTGCTTTTGCTGGCAGGTATGAAAGACCGTATCGACCCGTTGATTGCCGAACGCGCGCCCTGGCTGTTTTCCGGCCAGCGTGGTGCTGCGCTGGTGCGCCCGGTGCTGGATCACCTGCTGGGCTATGACAAGACCTTGCGCGTGGCGCAAACCGTGCGCGACTTGCCTGCGGATCAGATCATGGCCGTGATGGGCGAGATGCTGGCGCAGGATGTGCAGGTCAGCGGTTTGGGCCATCTGCCGCGCCACGGGGCGGCGCTGGTTGTGGCAAATCACCCGACCGGCATCGCCGATGGGATCATCCTGCATCACCTGCTGCGCCAGATCCGGCCCGATGCGTATTACTATGCCAATCATGATATTCTGCGGGTGCTGCCTCAGATGGGCGCGATGATTGCCCCGGTGGAATGGCGCAAGGAAAAGCGCAGCCATGGCAAGACCCGGCAGACCATGGCCTATACCCGCGCGGCGGTGGATCAGGGGCGGTTGGGGGTGATATTTCCCTCTGGCCGGTTGGCCAGACGGCGTGGGCTGCGCCTGCATGAACGGCCCTGGATGGGCTCGGCGGCGAGGATCGCGCGCAAATTCGATCTGCCGGTGATCCCGGTCAATCTGCGGGCGCGCAACTCGGCCCTGTTTTACCTGTTTGACCTGCTGCACCCCAGCCTGCGCGACATCACCCTATTTTATGAAACCCTGAACAAGGCGCACCAGCCGTTCCGCGTGACCGTGGGAGAGCCGATTTCAGCCGCGGCCCTGCCTGCAAAATCCGAAGACGGGATCGAGATGCTGCGCCGGGCCTGTCTGTCGCTGGGAGGCGATGGCGCGCCCGAGGTCTCGCTGGTGGATGCCACGCGTCGGCCCAGTTGGTTGCGGGCGTGACATCTCAGGCGCTTCGCCTGCGGCATAGTTGATTAAATTTTGAGTATTTTCAAAGAGAAGAAGGGGCGGGTTGCGTGTCTTCTTTGGGGTCTGGTCGCGCGCGCGGGCGCGGAGAGCTGGCCAGGCCGGTGCAATAGTCCTGGGCGCGGGTCCAGCTGCGCATGTCTTCGCGTTTGCGGCGGGAATGGAACGGGCCCCAATCGGCGGCAACCCCGCGCATGTTCTGGCTGACCACACCGTCGCGCGGCACGGTCACGGCCATGATGCGCAGCGCGCAGGACAGGTTCAGTGCCGGGTCTTTCAACGCGGCACCGCTGCGCGCCTTGCAGCCATAACGCCGCGCGGTATCAGGATAGATCTGCACCAGACCGTACCAGCGCCCGCCGCCACCCACGGCTGTGGGGCGGTGGGTGCTTTCATGCCAGGCGAGGGAGGAAATCAGCCCGACCCAGAACGCCTCGCGCCCTGGGGTGTCGGCGCTGGCATAGGCCGGGCACCAGCTGGCGATGTCGCGCGGCACGGTACGGGGCAGCACAGCCCCATGGCTGCGCAACCCACGCAGCAGCGCCAGGGTCCAGCCCTCCTGCCCCTGCCAGCGGGCATTGGGGATCACCAGCGGCGCGCGGGCCTGTGGGCGCGGGCTGTTTGTGACCGCCAGCGCGCTGTCGGCGGCCTGCACGGGCTGCGGTGCCCCCCAGATCAGGGCAAGCACGAGGGAAAGACAGGTCAATCGCATGGCCGCAGAGCATGACGGCCCCGCCCCATAAGCGCAAGCATCGCCGCGCGCACCGGTGGATTGTCGCCAAAGCCAGAACGCAGCGTTGCGCAGAAACGCGCCCAGCGCGAAAGATGCCGGGGCCTTTCCCTGAACCTGCCCCGATTTGGCCCGGATTCGCCGCCAGAGTGCTGGGTATGACGATGACAGACTTCACCATGGGCAGCGTGTTTTCGCTGGCAGACCGCTTCACCTTTCGCCGCAACCGGCTGCCATTGACGCCACAGCGGCGGGCCAGACCGGAACGCCGTGTCCTGCCGCTGCGCCCACGGGTTGAGATCCCGGTGCGCGACCCGGCCCCGGATGTTCGGGCGCGCGAAGCGGCGCTGGAGCGCGGTCAGTTTCTGGCCAGACAGGAAGCCTGGGAAGAGCTGTGCGATGAAATCATCGGCGCGGATCTGGCAGCCCAGCTGACGCCGGGGCGCAGCTCGGTTGCGGCCTTGCTGGCACAGGGCGCGCGGGCCGATCTGGTCGAGGCAGGCCGCGCCGCAGTTTCCAAGGGCGAACCCAAACGCGCCTGGGCAGTGGTTCAGGCCCTGGAAGTCAATCTGGAGGACATGCCCGACTGTCCGGCCATGGCTGCGGTTGTGGCACTGGCACATATAGATCTGGCGCGCGCCTGGCGCGGGGCCTCAGAGGTGCATCAGCTGGCACCGCAGCGCCGCACGGCCTGGAAAACCCACATGCGCAGCGCCGCACAATTGGCCGACCGGTTTGATCCGTTTGAACATGGCTCGGCTCTATGGGCGCAGATCCGCTGTGATGTGCTGGATTTTGATCCCAGGCCCGCCCAGCGCGTTGCCGATGACTATGAGGATCTGGTCGATCTCAGCCCTGGCGCGATTGACCCGCTGAAGGCCCTGGGGCGCGCCTTGCTGCCCACAGCCCATGGATCGCGCGAGGCGCTGGATGTGCAGGCGCGCCGCACCGCTCATCGCACACAGGACATCTGGGGGCTGGGCGGCTATGCCTGGGTCTATATGGGGGCATTGGAAGAAGACCCCGGCGCGTTCCGCCGCATTGATATGGAACTGTTCGCCGAAGCCCTGCATGACATTGTGCGCCTGCATCCCGATCAGGATATGGTGAACCGGCTTGCGGCCTTTACTGGCATGTCGGTTCTGGCCATGGAGATGGACGCGCGGATGCGGCGTCGCTTCAGTGATTGCTTTGCCTGGCTGGCGCAGGACCATCTGCGCGAAATCCACCCTGCGATCTGGGCCAGCGCCCCGGCTCCGGCCCGGTTTACCCGCATTCAGCAGGACGCCCCCGACAGCCAGCGGCGCGGGCGTGTGCGCGCGATCTCGACCATTGCGGAACATTTCGCCCCATTGCTCAGCAATGGCCGGAGGCTGATTTTTGGCGACACCGGGTTAAAGATGCCGCGGATCGAGTAAATCAGGCCCACAGGCGGACCTGCCGGTTCAAAACAGGAAATCGTCGGCGGTCAAGGCACTGGCCGCAACCCCCTGCAAATGCAGCAGATCACCACCGCCCAGATCAATAATCGCATCCCCGTCCTGCGTGCCGATCAGGTCTGACAAATCCGCGAACTCGGATACGGCCGCGTGGGCGCTGAGGTCGATCCGGTCGCCCTCACTTTGCGAGAAATCCTCGATCAGGTCGCTGCCATCGCCGCTGGCAAACAGGATCACATCCGCGCCCTCGCCCAGACGCAGCGTGTCGTCCCCGGTGCCGCCCTGCAGCACATCCGCATCGCCTCCGGCGATCAGAATGTCCTGGCCCGCGCCGCCCTGCAACGTATCGGCAAAGCTGTTGCCCGCCAGTTTATCATCCCCCTCTCCGCCGATCAGCAGATCGCGGCGTGTGCCGCCTTTCAGGAAATCATCGCCAGCGTCACCCTGCAGCGTGTCATTGCCGCCACCGCCTTTCAGCGTGTCCGCACCAGACCCACCCAGCAGCGTGTCGCCGTGGCTTTGACCAAACAGTTTGTCATTGTCATCGCCCCCCGACAGGCTGTCCGCATCACGCCCGCCGCGCAGCAGATCATCGCCTGCCTCGCCGGACAGGGTGTCGTTGCCGCCATCGCCGGAAACCTCGTCCCGGCCAGACCCGCCTGACACGGAATCATCGCCGCGCCCGGCCCGCGCCGTGTCGTCCCCCGCGCCCAGCGTGATATAATCATCACCCAGCCCGCTGAGGATCTGATTGTCCAGATCCGACCCAACCAGCGTGTCATTGCCCGCGCCGGACAGGATATGTTCGACCTCGGCAATCCGATCCGCCCCGGACTGGTCGCTGACCGCCTGCGCCCAGACCGTGTCCACCCAGAAGCCGCCCTCCAGATACACCCGCAGATCCGCGCTCAGATCCGCGTAATCGACCCAGTCCTGCCCGGTATCCTCAATGGTGTAGATATTGTCCCCACCATAGATCCAGTCATTGCCCACACCGCCGCGCAGCGTGTCATTCCCCAGCCCGCCAAACAGCGCATCCTCGCCAGAGCCGCCCTCAAGCAGGTCATCGCCGCCGAACCCGGCCAGGGAATCGTCACCGCCGCCTGCCTGAATCCGGTCATTCAGGCTGCTGCCGGTAATGGAGCTGGCGCTGCTGCCCCAGCGTTGGGTCAGGGCAAAGGCCTCTGCATCCAGGTCGAACAGCTCAAGCCCGCCGGTGGTGGAATAAACAGGCGCGTTCGGGCCATAGAAATGCTGCACCGCGGCCGGGTCGAACTGGCCCAGCGTGGTCTGCGAAAACGACCGGTTATAGGACATCACCGTGTAGGTGCCGTTGTCATAGGCATCCTCCAGCTGGAGGTCGCCCTCAAACGGATGTTCCAGCCCCAGCGCGTGACCGATTTCATGCAGCAACAACCCAAAGCGGATATTGCCCCGTATGCTCTCATCAAAAAAGATGTCGCCGCCAATCGGACCATCCCAGGCATAGGTCTCGTTCACGGTGCGAGTGGGGTAATAGGCAAAGCCGGTAAAGTTGGAAATCGGCGCGTGACGGTCAAAGTCGATACTGCTGAACCGAAGATCCCCCTGCCCGGCAGGCACCTCAACAAAGCTGAGCCCGCTGACATCGGCCCAGGCCTGCAACGCCTCGCGCGCACTTTGCTGCATGGAACTGCTGAGGGGGCGGAACGTGTCGACCACGGCCTGAGGCAGATCGGTGAACCTGACCCAGTAATCCGCGCCCTCGGTTTCAAAGGAATAGGTCACAACCGCCGGTGTGCCCGGTTCGCCAGACCAGCTATAGGCCGAGATCAACGCCGTATAGTCACGCACAAATTCAGGCACTTGGCACATCTCCAAAAAAGGGATCTGCACAGGATCTTAGGACTGTGCGCACGCCCTCGCAAGGGCACTGCCCCCCCCCTGCGCCGTTGATCAGAAAATGAAATCGCTGGCGTCCAGATCCGCAAGATCGGTGTTTTGCAGAAGAACCGAGTTTGATCGATCCAAAGCAATCAGCACATCGTCTCCAACCTGCTCCATCCGGCGTTCAATATCCGAAAATTCTTGGTACCGGTCGATGGCGCTCAGGTCGATCTTTTCGCCCGCATCCAGCGCATCAAAATCGCCGATCGTATCGCGCCCGTCCCCTTTGGCGAAGACAAAGATGTCCTGGCCGGCCCCGCCAAGAAGCATGTCACGCCCCGAACCGCCGTCCAGAACGTCATTGTCACCACCCGCAAGCAAGGTATCCGCGCCGTCAACGCCACGCAGCGTATCATCAAAGGAATTGCCAACCAAACGATCATGGCCTGCGCCGCCTTCAAGGGAATCCCTGCGCGTCCCGCCTTTCAGGAAGTCGTCACCGGCTTCGCCCAAAAGCACATCATTGCCGCCGCCGCCTTTCAGCGTGTCATTCCCGTTGCCTCCAGACAAAACATCTGCCTCGCGCTGACCAAAGAGCTTGTCGTCGCCGTTTTCCCCCAGCAGGTGATCCGTTCCGATCCCCCCTTTGAGCGTGTCAAACCCCGCACCGCCAAATACCGTATCCGCGCCAATTGCCCCCGCAAGCACATCATTGCCGCGATATCCCGCAAGAACATCATCGCCGGACCCGGCGTTGATCTGATCGTGCAGGCTTGTGCCCGAAATCATGCTATCTGCACTGCCCCATCGCTGGGTCACTGCAAATGCAGGCTCATCAAGGTCAAAAAACAGCAACCCCCCGCTGGTGGAAGACACCACCTCATTTGGACCATACAAATACTGGACCGCCTGTGGGTCGAATTGCCCAAGGCTGGTCTGATCAAAAAACCGCACCGGAACCATAACCGAATTGCTGCTGGTCGCCATATCAGGCAGCCAGAAAGGATCTCCACCAGACGGATGTTTCAAGCCAATTGCGTGACCGATTGATTTCAGAACTGCGGAAAAAAAGATGGTATCCCGGACACCACGGTGGACAAAGATATCGCCACCCATTTGTGTCTCGCTGGCTGATGTTTCGCTCAGGCTGCGGGTCGGAGAATACGACGCCGTATACGAGTTATAGATCGTCCCACTTAACCACAGGCCCAAAAAGTCAAGGCTGGAAAAGGTGATATCGCCTTTTCCGGCGGCGACCTCGACGAATGTTAGACCACTGACATCGGCCCATTCCTGCAGCGCGCGCCGCGCATCTGCTTCGAACACGTCGCCTACGGGCCGAAAGCTCGATATATCACCGCGGTCGAAAATTGACTGCTGCTCCCAATCGCAATTCCGTCAATTGCGTCGCGAACCCCACCCCAAAAACTCATGTTACAGTCCTTTTTCACTCTCTGCGACAATGAACGGGCCATCGTCGTGCAACTTGCTTACGCCCAACACAGGATTGTGCGAGTATAGATAAACCAACACCGGAAATGCTTGACGTGTCCGTTGTGCGCTACGCACCCATGCGCGCTCGGCGTCTGATATGGTTTGTCGGGAGATATACAGTCTGTATCTCAGCACTCTTCCTCGAAAATCATAGGAAACAAAGACTTTTGCTTCATAACCTACACCATTTACCACGCGCTGAAGAACAGGCTGAAATTTTGACTGCACACCCGTTCTGAGTGGGTAGTACCTATGTGTGACTGATTTGGACGTTTTCTGAAACGCAAGGTTTGGCAAGGTCTGCAAACATGCACCCGGTGCGCAGCCAGGAAAATTTACGCGCCAATAGTCGTTCGGTCTGAAACCAATCGGGAAATAGATCGTGGACGGGCTCAACCCTGTTTTCTCTGACCCCTTCAGGAATTTGGTAACAGCTTCATCACGGCTGTCTCTGTTATCGATTGTTTCAATTGCAAATCCAGGCGCAGGCGTCACAGACCGCCCGGTGATGGCTGGTGTCAATCGAAAGCCCGGCATCTTTTCTTGCACCATCTGCAAAAAGATCGCGTCGGATGGCAATCGCCAGTCTGATGCGCGAGGCCCAGTCGCAGGCCCACATCCGACGAGGATTAGAAGAAAGGCGATATGCCAAAACCTGCGTACTTCTCGAAATAGCCAGTGAAACACTTTGACGCCTCCCTTGCAATTTTGCACCTACGGATGGTGCAAATTCACGATATGAAAAAGGTATGGGATTAATTACCTTTGAAACCGGCGACGAGGCCACAGTGATCTTGAAAGTTATCAGGTCCCCCAGCCACAGTTTGCAGCGCTTGCATTCGACCCCAGAAAGCCCGCTTTCTTGTGATCTTATCTAGGCTCAGAAAATGAAGTCGCTGGCGTCCAGATCCGCAAGATCGGTGTTTTGCAGCAGGACGGAATTGGAAGCGTTGAACGTGATCAGCACATCCCCCGATTGCTGGCTGGCCAGCGCGCTGAGACCGGCGAAATTGCTGACTGCGCTGATGCCCGTCAGGTCGATCTGCTCGCCCGGATCCAGCGCGTCGAAATCGCTGATCGTATCCTGACCCTCCCCGTCGGCAAAGACAAAGATGTCCTGACCGCCTTCGCCTTCCAGCAGGTCATTGCCGCTGTCGCCGGACAGGGTGTCTTCGCCGCCGCCGCCGCGCAGCGTGTCATCGCCCGCGCCGCCATTCAGCAGGTCGTCGTTACGCTGACCGGCAAGGATGTCGTTGTCGGCCCCACCGGACAATGTGTCATTGCCCTTGCCGCCGCGCAGGGAATCCGCGCCGCTTTCGCCTTCCAGCAGATCGCCGCCATCGCCGCCATCCAGCGTGTCATCATGGGCGCCGCCGCTCAGCTGATCCGCGCCGGACCCGCCCGAGATGTCGTCATCATGATCCCCGCCAGAGAGCGTGTCGTCATTGGCCCCGCCAGACAGCGTGTCCTTGCCGCCATGGCCGCGGATGTCGTCATTGCCTGCGCCGCCTTCGATCACATCGCTGCCGGTACGCCCCAGCAGCATATCCGCCGCGCGATCGCCCAGCAGGTGATCGTCCCCGGTGCCGCCATCCAGCGTGTCGGCCCCGTTGCCGCCTGCAACGGTGTCATCCCCTGCCCCGGCCTCTGAGGAATCCGCGCCGTTGCGCAGCTCAAAATCATTGGCCCCGTCCGACCCCGTGACCGTATCGCTGCCGCCGCCCGCGATAATATTGTCGATCACATAAAGGTAATCCGCCCCGCTGCCCGCCCCATGGGCATTGCCCCAGGCCCCATTGATATAGACGCTATTGGCCAGATTGATGGTCAGGCCGGACCCGTCGGCGCGGTAATCCGCCGTGTCGGTGCCGCTGTCATCATCCCATTGAGTGCCGCCAATCAGACGGTCATTGCCCGCGCCACCAATCAGCGTGTCATCGCCTTCGCCGCCAATCAGCGTATCCGCACCGCCCTGGCCATCCAGCGTGTCATCCCCCTTAAATCCCCCAGCCAGGTCGTTCCCCGCCCCGGCCGAGATATGATCGCGCAGGCTGGTGCCTTCGATCTCGCTATCGGCTGTGCCAAAGACGGTTGTGACCAGGCCATTGGGTTCATCCAGAACAAGGCTTTGGAACCCGCCGCCCGCATCCGGGGTCATGGCCGCGTCGCCATACATGTACTGGATCGCATCCTGATCCAGCGGAGCCACGGAAATGCTGGCGGTGGGATTATAGGACATCACCGTATTGTCGGTATTGTCCAGCGCAGCAGACAGGACAAAATCGCCCTCATGCGGGTGTTCCAGCCCCAGCGCGTGACCGATTTCATGCAGGATGATGTAATAGCTCATCGAATCCATACGGCTGGTTTCGATAAAGACATCTCCGCCAATGGGGGCCTCGAAATCGTTCCATTGATAGATATAGCGCGAGGCGAAATAGGCGAACCCCGCAAAGCCATTCATGGAGGGCTGCAGGTTCAGGTCATAATTGGCAAAGCGCAGATCGCCCTGGCCCGAGGGGACTTCGACAAAGGTCAGGCCTGAATTGGCCTCCCATTCATCCAGCGCGGTTTGCGTCAGGGTCTGCTGCGCGCTGTTAAAGGCCTGGAAGGTGCCAAGGAAGGCGGCGGAAAACCCGCTCATGCCGCTTAGGTAATCCTGCGCAGAGGTTTCGAAACTATAGGTGACAACAGTCGGGGCCCCCGGTTCACCAGACCAGGTCGCGTCAGAAATAAGGGCGGTATAATCGGTGACGGTTGTCGGCATCGGGGGCTCCTGAAAATCGCGCGGGCTGGGCCATGTTGGGGGGCCGTTTATAGGGCCGTCTATCAGATCAATCTAAGCGAGAGCCTAACAAGCACGGTACTGCCTCTCAAGCGGCAGGAAGACGCAATTGACCAGATCGGCGGTTTCAGGCGCAACGCCCCGGCAGACCGGGGCAGGATGGCCGCGCGCGCCCCCTTGCCCAGCCCTGCGCAAAGCCCTAGAACACGGCGCGAGATATCAAGGAGCCTCTGATGCTGGATCTGACTTACGAGTCCCCGAAACCCAAGGTGATTGCCGGCGCCAAACATGATTGGGAACTGGTGATCGGTATGGAGGTCCATGCGCAGGTGGCCAGCCAGGCCAAGCTGTTTTCCGGCGCTTCGACCAAATTCGGCGCAGAACCCAATTCAAACGTGTCCTTTGTCGATGCGGCGATGCCGGGCATGTTGCCGGTCATCAATGAATATTGCATCGAGCAGGCCGTGCGCACCGGTCTGGGCCTGAAGGCCGAGATCAACCTGCACAGCGCCTTTGACCGCAAGAACTATTTCTACCCGGATCTGCCGCAGGGCTATCAGATTTCGCAGCTGTATCATCCGCTGGTGGGCGAAGGTGAGATCATCGTCGACATGGAGCCCGGCGTGGCGCGCCGTGTGCGGGTCGAACGCATTCACGTCGAACAGGATGCGGGCAAGTCGATCCATGACATGGATCCGCATATGTCCTTTGTCGACTTGAACCGCACCGGTGTGGCGTTGATGGAAATCGTCAGCCGCCCTGACATTCGTGGCCCCGAAGAGGCCGCCGCCTATGTGACCAAGCTGCGCCAGATCCTGCGCTATCTGGGCACCTGTGATGGCAATATGCAGAACGGCAACCTGCGCGCCGATGTGAACGTGTCGATCTGCCGCCCCGGCCAGTATGAAAAATACATGGAGACGCAGGATTTCAGCCATCTCGGCACGCGCTGCGAGATCAAGAACATGAACTCCATGCGGTTCATCCAGATGGCGATTGATGTCGAAGCCAAACGCCAGATCGCGATTGTCGAGGGTGGCGGCGAAGTCGTTCAGGAAACCCGCCTGTACGATCCCGACAAAAACGAAACCCGCTCGATGCGGTCCAAGGAAGAGGCGCATGATTACCGCTACTTCCCCTGCCCCGACCTGCTGCCGCTGGAAATCGAGCAGGGCTGGGTGGATGACATAGCTGCGACTCTGCCTGAACTGCCCGATGCCAAGAAAGCGCGCTTTGTCGCGGATTTCGGCCTGTCGGAATATGATGCCGGCGTGCTGACCGCCGAGGTGGTGAATGCCAGCTATTTCGAAGAGGTCGCCAATGCCGCCGGTGACGGCAAGCTGGCCGCCAACTGGGTCATCAACGAACTGTTCGGTCGCCTGAAAAAAGAAGATCACAGCATCGAGGACAGCCCGGTGTCGCCCGCCCAGCTGGCCGGGATCATCAAGCTGATCAAATCCGATGCAATCAGCGGCAAGATCGCCAAAGATCTGTTCGAAATCGTCTATACCGAAGGCGGCGATCCCGAAGAGATCGTCGAGGCCCGTGGCATGAAACAGGTCACCGATACCGGCGCGATCGAGGCCGCGGTGGATGAAATCATCGCCGCCAACCCCGCTCAGGTCGAAAAGGCCAAGCAGAACCCGAAACTGGCGGGCTGGTTTGTGGGTCAGGTGATGAAAGCCACCGGCGGCAAGGCCAACCCCAAAGCGGTGAACGAACTGGTCGCGAAAAAGCTGGCGGACTAACCACGCCATCACCAGATATGCACAGATCAAAGCCCAACTTCGGTTGGGCTTTTTCCTTTTGTGGCAACAGGTTCTTCGCCCTCAGCATCGCGATTTCAGACAAGTCAGGAATTCCCGACTGCCCGCCCGAACCTGCGCTTGCTATGCCCCTGCTACCGGTGCTGTATTGGCCGGTCGCCCTCGCCATGTGTGGTTTGCAAGCGTTTTCAGACGGCGGGGGCATTACGGTTTTTTCCATTCCTGATCTTTTGAGGCGGCCCCTTGGGGCTGCCTTTTTTCTGGGCAGGTCACGCCGCAGCCCCGCAGCCGATCCATGGCAGAAACCCGCCTTTGATGCCGCGCATTTGACTGGCATTTTCCTGCGTCTGACCCTAAGATCCCGGCCTCGAGTCGAGAAGGTTGGAAAGATGAGCAGAGACGATCCATTCGGTTTCGATATGTCCGTGAAGTCCGCGAAAAAGAAAAATCCGCGCGGGCGTCGCAGCATGACCGGCGAACAGGAACATTCGACCCGCGTTTGCGATCATCCCGGATGTGAACAAGCGGGCAAGTTCCGCGCGCCCAAAGCACCGGATGTGCTGGATGAATTCTTTTGGTTCTGCAAGGACCATGTGCGCGAATATAATTCGCAGTGGAGCTTCTTTGACGGCAAAACCGAAGCCGAAATGAACGCACAGGAAAATTCGGACAAGGTTTGGGAGCGCAAGACAAAAGAATGGCGCGACCCAGAGGCCAAAGCCTGGGCGCGGTTGGGAATCGAAGACCCCCATCAGGTGCTGGGCGACAATGCCACGCGCAACCCGGGCCGGAACAAATCAGGCGGTGGGCGCAAACTGCCCCCGACCGAACGCAAGGCACTGGAAATTCTCGACGCCAAGGAAAGCATGACCAAGGCCGAGATCCGCAAAGCCTATAAAAAGCTGATCAAGGTGCTGCACCCGGATATGAATGGCGGCGATCGCAGCCAGGAAGAGCAGCTGCAGGAAGTGGTCTGGGCCTGGGATCAGATCAAAGACAGCCGCAGCTTTAAATAAGCGCGCGCTCTGAAACAAAGAAATGCCCGTGCCACAGGCGCGGGCAAATTTCTTTGAAAGAAATTTACAAATTTCCGGTGGGAAATTTGGCCGTCACGCCGGTTTGAACACCAGGCTGACCCCATTGATGCAGTGCCGTTTGCCCGTGGGTTTCGGACCATCATTAAACACATGCCCCAGATGCGATCCACAGCGGCTGCAATGGCATTCTGTACGCGTGATCAACAGCTTGCGGTCTGGTTTTGTGCCCACGGCGCGCTTTGTCACCGGCTGCCAGAAGCTGGGCCAGCCGGTCCCGCTGTCAAATTTATGCTTTGACGAATATAACGCCAGATCGCAGCCCCGGCAGTGAAAGACACCCGCCCGCTTTTCTCCATCCAAAGGCGAGGAAAACGCCCGCTCGGTCCCGGATTTGCGCATGACTTTATATTCCAGAGGGCTGAGCATGGCCCGCCATTGCGCGTCACTGCGGGTGATCTCGAACCCCGCTTTTGCCGGGCTGGCCAATGCCAGGATTGCAAGGCTGCCTGCCCCGGTTACAAATTCTCTTCTCAGCATGATGTGGCCTCCTGCGCGCAGCATGAAGCGCCCCCCTCAAAACGCAATCACCCAGCAAACACAAAACCGCGAGCACCCACCCGCCCCCGGCTGCGCCAAAATCCCGCACTTGGCAGCGGCCAGCCCGGTCAGGCCATAGAATGTCGCTGCCATGGCTTGCCCCTTGCCCGGATATGGTGCATCCCGGTGCCAACAGGATAGCACGGGACAGAAGGACGGACCGAAATGGCGTATGGCAGCATCGATAGCAACGCGAAACCGACCGAAGAACTCTCGGTACGTGACGTGTTCGGCATCGACAGCGACATGATCGTGCATGGCTTTGCCGAGCAGACGGATCGTGTGCCGGATCTGGACCCGACCTATAAATTTGACCCCGACACCACGCTGGCGATCCTTGCAGGATTCAACCGCAACCGCCGCGTGATGATCCAAGGCTATCACGGCACCGGCAAATCGACCCATATCGAACAGGTCGCCGCACGGCTGAACTGGCCCTGTGTGCGGGTCAACCTGGACAGCCATATCAGCCGAATCGACCTGATCGGCAAAGACGCGATCAAGCTGAAAGATGGCAAGCAGGTCACCGAATTTCACGAAGGCATCCTGCCCTGGGCCCTGCGCAACCCCACGGCCATTGTGTTTGACGAATATGACGCAGGCCGCGCCGATGTGATGTTTGTCATCCAGCGTGTTCTGGAAACCGATGGCAAGCTGACCCTGCTGGACCAGAACGAAGTCATCACCCCCAACCCTTATTTCCGCCTGTTTGCCACCGCAAACACCGTGGGTCTAGGCGACACGACGGGCCTGTATCACGGCACGCAGCAGATCAACCAGGCGCAGATGGACCGCTGGAGCCTGGTGGCCACGCTGAACTATCTGTCGATTGACGCGGAAACCCAGATCGTTCTGTCCAAGAACCCGCATTACAACACGGAAAAGGGCCGCAAGCAGATCCGCCAGATGGTGACCGTTGCGGATTTCACCCGCCGCGCCTTTATGAAAGGTGAGCTGTCCACCGTAATGAGCCCGCGGACCGTGATCACCTGGGCGCAAAACGCGGAAATCTTCCGCAATATCGGCTATGCGTTCCGCCTGAGCTTCCTCAACAAATGCGACGAGCTGGAGCGCCAGACCGTGGCAGAGTTCTACCAACGCTGCTTTGACGAGGAACTGCCCGAAAGCGCGGCCAACCTGACCGTGGGCTGATGCTTCGCCTGTTTATGATCTGCCTTCTACTGGCCGCCGGATGCACAACCTCCGGCGGCCTGTCTGTTTCCGCTATCGCCTATCTGCCCGATCGTGACTCTGCGGTCTGTGTGATCACCCGCGTCGTGGATGGCGATACGGTTGAGGGCCAATGCCACGAGACCGCCTCCATGAATTGGCGGCTGGTGGGCTTTGACACGCCTGAAACCTACCGACCGAAATGTGAGGCTGAAAGGCGCGCTGGGGAACATGCCAAGAACGTGCTGACTGCTTTGCTGAGAAACGCCACCCAGATCGTGCCCAGATTTGAGGGGACAGACCGGTACAACAGGCCACTGGTCCGGCTGGAACTTGATGGGGTTGATCTGGCGCAACAGATGGTCGGCAGAGGGCTGGCACGCCCCTATAGCGGAGGCAAACGCCAGAGCTGGTGCAGCGCCTGACCATCGCGAAACCGCCAAATTCGTTTGTAACGAATTTGTAACCAAATGTGGTCAGCCTCAGAGGGGAATTGTAACAGTTTCATGATACCCTCTGCGTATGAGCCTTTTGAGAACATCGTTGGGCGCTATGGCATTCCTGGTTTTCCTCGCGGATGCCGCCCATGCCCTGCCAGGGCAGGCCGCCGAACGGGCGCGGGATTTTGCCACCTGTCTGGGCCGCTATGCTGCGGAAATGGATCACCATCGCATCCTTGGGCGTGACCCCAGCGAAGCCATCCAACGCTACACAACTTTTCGCACGCTGCTGGATGCGGTGCAGCCCGATGCCGTTGCGGATGGCCTCCCCGCCCGCCGTCTGCTGGCCTATCGCAGCGGCGCAAAAGAAGCGCAGGCCCGCCTGCTGCATCAGGCGCAATATAGTTTTGACGCCCGGCGCGCCCGTCACGCCATGGCGCTGGCCCGGCAGCACCTTGCCAGCTGCGACCGTCTTTTCCTTGGCGCCTGAGCGCGCGCTGTAAAAGCGTCGCAAAGGCCCCCACCGGATCGCCTCTGAACGCGTTTCTCCCCTTGCCAAAGCGCGCAAGTTTGGCGACATCTGTCTCATGGCTCAGCAAAGTGACAACCCCGCAGATCCCTTCAAAAAAGCCCTGGCCGAGGCCACAAAGGTCATGGCCGATGATTCTGATCTGAGCATCAGCTATTCGGTCGACCCCGCAGGCATGTCCGGCGACGTGATGCGCCTGCCCCAGGTCAGCCGCCGGATGAGCCGCGACGAAGTGTTGCTGGCACGGGGCACTGCCGATGCGCTGGCCCTGCGCCGCCGCTATCACGACACCCAGACCCATGCGCGCTATGTGCCGCCGGGGGATATGGCCCGCGAACTTTACGAGGCCATGGAAACCGCCCGCTGCGAGGCCATGGGCGCGCGCGACATGCCGGGCACTGCAGGCAATATTGACGCGAAAATCGCGGATGACGCTGCACGGCGCGGCTATGCCCAGATCCGTCAGGCGTCAGAGGCCCCCCTGCCCGTCGCTGCGGGCTATCTGATCCGCGAACTGGCCACCGGGCGCAACCTGCCCGAGGGGGCGTCGAACGTGCTGGAACTGTGGCGTGGCTTTATGGAAAGCCAGATCGACGGGACGCTGGACGACCTGCAGGATGTGCTGGCCGATCAATCTGCCTTTGCCAAGCTGGCGCGCAAACTGATCACCGATCTGGGCTATGGCGATCAGCTGGGTGATGACCCCGACGATCTGCAGGACGAGGCCGAGGACGACGCCGAATCCGAGAGCCAGGAAGACGAGGAGCAGCCCGACAGCTCTGGCGATGATGACGAGGGCGAAGAAAGCGACTCCAACCCCGAGAACCAGCAGGAACAGACCCAGGATCCGACCCAGGCTCAGGTCAGCATGGACGAGCTGACCGAAGAACAGCAGGGCGACGAGGCCGAGATCCCCGAGGGCGACGCCCCCGTGGAACCGCCCGCGCCCCAGCCGATTTCCGATGCCGATCCCGATTACCGCGTCTATGACACCCAGTTCGACGAAGAGATCCTGGCCGAAGAATTGGCCGAGCCGCAGGAACTGGAGCGCCTGCGCGCCTATCTGGATCAGCAGCTGGAACCGCTGAAAGGCGCGGTCAGCCGCCTTGCCAACAAGCTGCAGCGCCGCCTGCAAGCACAACAAAGCCGCAGCTGGGAATTTGATCTGGAAGAGGGCATTCTGGATGCTGGCCGCCTGGCCCGTGTTGTGGCCAATCCCACGACGCCTTTGTCCTTTAAGGTCGAAAAAGACACGGAATTTCGCGACACTGTTGTGACCCTGCTGCTGGACAATTCCGGGTCCATGCGCGGCCGTCCGATTTCCATCGCCGCGATCTGCGCCGATGTTCTGGCCCGCACGCTGGAACGCTGCAACGTCAAGGTCGAGATCCTAGGCTTTACCACCCGCGCCTGGAAGGGTGGGCAATCGCGCGAAACCTGGCTGAATGCCGGGCGGGAACAGCAGCCAGGCCGCCTGAACGATCTGCGCCACATCATCTACAAAAGCGCAGACGCCCCCTGGCGGCGGACACGCGACAATCTGGGCCTGATGATGAAAGAGGGCCTGCTGAAGGAAAATATCGACGGTGAGGCTCTGGAATGGGCGCATCGGCGGATGGCAGGCCGCCCCGAGGCGCGCAAGATCCTGATGGTGATTTCCGACGGCGCGCCGGTGGATGATTCGACCCTGTCGGTGAACCCGGCCAATTATCTGGAAAAACACCTGCGCGATGTGATCGCCATGGTGGAAAAGCGCAAGATGGTCGAATTGCTGGCCATTGGCATCGGCCACGACGTGACCCGCTATTATGAACGCGCGGTGACGATCACCGATGTGGAACAGCTGGCGGGGGCCATGACAGAACAGCTGGCCAGCCTGTTTGACACGGACCCACGCGCCCGTGCCCGCGCCATGGGCATGAAACGCGCCAGCTAAGCATGGTAGTGGGGGCGTTGCCCCCCGGCCCTGCGGGCCTCCCCCCAGAGGTATTTGGACCAAGAAGAAACAGGGGGGACCGCCCCTTGCATCCCGGTCTGTGTTCTGAATTGATGCGGCTTCTATCGCGCAGGTCGGAGGTCGCATGTTCCAGTCTTTCAACGAAACCGCATCACCCGAACATGGGCCTGCGCGTCTGGCGGCGCTGCGCAGCGAGCTGGAGCGTGAAGGGCTGGATGGGTTTCTGGTCCCCCGCGCCGATGCGTTTCAGGGAGAATATGTGGCCCCGCGTGATGCGCGCCTGGCCTGGCTGACCGGCTTTACCGGGTCTGCGGGCTGGGCTGTGGCCTTGGCGGAGCGGGCTGGGGTGTTTGTGGACAGTCGCTATCGTGTGCAGGTCAAGGCGCAGGTGGATGCGTGTTTTGACAAGGTCGACTGGCCCGAGATGTCGCTGGGGGAGTGGATCCGCGACGCGCTGCCTGCGGGCGAGATTGGCTTTGATCCCTGGCTGCTGACGCTGGATCAGAAACGCGCGTTGGAAAAGGCATTGGGGCCTGTCACGCTGCGCGCTTGTGAAAACCTCGTGGATCGGATCTGGGCGGATCAGCCGGGCGCTCCGCTGGCCCCGGCTGTGGTGCAGCCTGTGGATTTGGCAGGCGAGTCTCATGAAGATAAAATATCACGCATTTCCAAGGCTCTGCAGGCCGATATTTCTGTGATCACTTTACCGGACTCTCTGGCCTGGCTGCTAAACCTTCGTGGCAACGACATCCCGCATGTACCTATTGCACATGGATTTTCTCTACTCAGCAAGGATGGCACCCTGCGCCTGTTCATGGAGCCGAGCAAATTAGACGGACTGGAGCCGCATCTGGGCCCGAAAGTCTCACTCCATCCCATTCAGGAATTTCTACCTACTATCAGATCCTTGCAGGGCACTGTTCAGCTAGATCCCGCGACATGCCCCATGGCTGTCATCGACGTACTGGAGGCCGAGATCATCGAGGCCGGCGATCCCTGCATCCTGCCCAAAGCCTGCAAGAATGCGGTGGAACTGGCCGGGGCCCGTGCGGCCCATCTGCGCGATGCGGCGGCCATGGTGCGTTTCCTTGCCTGGCTGGATCGCGAAGCCCCCGGCGATCTGACTGAAATCGACATTGTCCGCCAGCTTGAGGACGAGCGGCGCGCGACAAATGCCCTGCGCGACATCAGCTTTGAAACCATTTCCGGTGCAGGCCCAAATGGCGCGATTGTGCATTACCGCGTGACTGAGGCGACGAACCGCAAGCTGCAGGCGGGCGAATTGCTGCTGGTGGATAGCGGCGGCCAATATGTGGATGGCACCACTGATATCACCCGCACCATGGCCATCGGCGCGGTTGGTGATGAGGAAAAGCGCGCCTTTACCCTGGTGCTTAAGGGCATGATCGCCCTGTCCATGCTGCGCTTTCCCGAGGGGCTGGCGGGGCGCGACATCGACCCGTTTGCGCGGGTGGCGCTGTGGCAGGCGGGCCTGGATTATGGCCATGGCACCGGGCATGGTGTGGGCAGCTATCTGTCTGTGCATGAGGGGCCGCAGCGTATTGCCCGCACGGGGTTTGTGCCTCTGCAGCCTGGCATGATCCTGTCAAACGAACCAGGCTTTTACAAAGAGGGCCAGTTTGGCATCCGCATCGAAAACCTGATTGCTGTGGAACAGGCCCCCGCCCTGCCCGGCCAGAGCATCGCGCAGATGCTACGCTTTGAAACGCTGACCTGGGTGCCGATTGACCTGAACCTTGTTCTGCCCGATCTGCTCAGCGATGCAGAGCGCGATTGGTTGAACGCCTATCATGCGCGCGTCTTTGAACAGGTCGCGCCTTTGGTCGATGATGTCGCAGGGGGGTGGTTGAAAACCGCCTGTCGGGGTATCTGATACACGCATGTTACATAGCACGTGTCTGAGGGGACGTGAAACACAAGGCCCTGTGCGTCGCCGCATAAGGGCCGAATCTGACTGACAAAAACGGGGGAGCACTATGAACAAACATATCACCATCACACCGGCCGCAGGCACCTGGGTGATCCGCGCTGGCGGTGCCGTGATCGGCGAATCCGCACGGGCGCTGGAACTGAACGAAGGCGATCTGGCCCCGGTGATCTATTTCCCCCGCGAAGACGTCGCGATGGCGTTTCTGGACGAAACCGATCACAGCACCCATTGCCCGCACAAAGGCGATGCGTCCTATTTTTCGATCATGTCGAAATCCAAGACCTATGAAAACGCGGTCTGGACCTATGATGCCCCGCTGGACGATGTCGCGCAGATCCAGGGCTATTTGGGCTTTCAAACGCAGGAAGGCGTGGCGGTCGAACGGGTCTGAGGATCTGATTTAGGCGCCTCGGCACACCGCTGCTTGGCGACGATTGTGACATCCCCCTCGGACCGGTCCGAGGGGGATTTTTTTCGGCCTGTTGCTGATCCGGTACCGGTGTCAGCCCCCAGCCACAGGCCGCTAGCTGTGCTCTTCTTCCGCAGTGGCGGCCAGCGCACGGTTATAGGCTTTCAGCGCGTCCAGATGGAACAGCGCCCCCTGCAGCACCGGCTGGTCCTGATCATCCATCAGCACAACCGGCAAAAAGGCCACGCCGGACCGGTCAAACATCGGCAAAGCGGTTTCCAGCGTGGCGGTGCAATGCACAAACAGCCCTTTTTCGATCATCTCGTGGCAGGTCTGTTCATCCGCCGCCTGCGCATCATCCGGGCGGCGCATCACCCCCTGCACCCGGAACATCGCCAGCAGATAGGCCTGCGGCCCTGCGGCCAGGTGCACATTGCGCCGCTCCAGCTGGGTCAAAAAGAACGAACGATCCACCAGCCGCGAGGCCAGCGCCGTTGACATGGACACGCTGACCATCACCGCAAGCCCGGTCTGCCAGTCTCCGGTCAGTTCAAACACGATCAGCGTGGTGGAAATCGGTGCGCCCAGCACGGCCGCCGCCACTGCCCCCATCCCTGCCAGCGCATAGAGCGTAAAGGCCGAAGACGTGTCGGGAAAAATCCCCGTGGCGATATGGCCAAAGGTCAGCCCGGTCAGCGCCCCAACCATCAGCGCCGGCGAAAACACCCCGCCGCCCATGCGCCCGGCCATGGTGATCGACACCGCCAGAACCTTGAGCAAAGCAAAGACAAACGCCTCTTGCATCAACAAATTACCGGACAAGGCCAGAGAGGTCGTTTCATACCCGACCCCGATGATATGCGGGAACCAGATCGCCAGCCCGCCCAGCAACAGCCCCGCCACCGCCGGGCGCAGCCAATGCGGCAGGCCCATGCGTTCCTGCAGCGCCGTTTCCAGATCATCGGCAAAAAAGATCGACCGCATCATGATCACTGCCACCCCGCCGCAAACCAGCCCCAACAGGAAAAAGGCAGGGAGTTCGAGGTAAAATTCCACCGTGGTTGTGCCCGGCAGCACAAATTCCGTCACATCACCATAGGCCAGCCGGTTGATCACCGTGCCTGCTGCACTGGCCACCACAATCGGCGCAAAGGCATGTAGCGCGAAATGGCGCAGCACCACCTCCAGCGCAAACAACGCCCCTGCGATCGGCGCGTTGAAACTGGCCGACACCGCAGCCGCCACCGCACAACCCAGCAAATCGCGCCCGGTGATGCCATCCACCCGCAACAGATTCGCCACCCAGCTTGATGTCATCGCCGCAATATGGACCACAGGGCCTTCGCGCCCGGTGCTGCCTCCGGTGGATAGGGTGATCCAACTGCACAGGGCGCTGGCAATCCCTGCCTTCTTTTCCACACGCCCGTCATTCAGCGCCGCGCCTTCGATCACATCTGCAACGCTGCGCACCCGTCCATCGGGGGTAAAATGCTGTAGGATCAGGCCCACAGCAACACCGCCAAGCGCCGGGATCACCAGGATCAGATACCAGGGCAGCGTGGTCGCAAAACTATGCAACGCATTGATATCATTCGTGCCATAGATCGTCGCCTGCAGAAATTCGACTGCGCCGCGAAACAGGATGGCCCCAAATCCCGCCGCGACCCCAACCAGCAAAGCAATGAACCAGAACTGGATCTGCGACGGGCCTTTATGGCGCAGTAAATCCCACCCCCGGTTGACCTCTGCGCCGGTCTGCTGCCACTGCTGCCGTAGGAATTTCAGCACGATCCGTTCCTTTCCACCGGGCCTATTTCTGCCCCATTTGCCGATGCTTTTATCCGGGCTTACCCGGCATTAACATCAACCAGGCAAGATGCGCGGGCTGTCCCACCGATCCCGGATCCGCCCGGTGCAATGGTCCCAAAAATACCCATGAAACGCCCAAAAAAGATGCCGCCAATTGCGTTAGCTCTTATCGTAGTGAACACCGTGTTAACCTTGAAGATGCCCAATGACTATGCCGGAGACAGCCATGAATATTGCTCAGGCGCTTGACGACCTTGCCCTGTTCCTAGGCGATGGGCTGAGCCGTTCCAAGTCTGATCTGGATCTGCATGGGCGCTCTGAGTCGCATTTTCCCCTGACCCCACCTGACGCCGTGGCCTACCCCCGGTCCGAGGCGCAGGTGCAGCGCATCGTACAGATCTGCGCCGCGCATCAGGTGCCGGTGATCGGCTGGGGCGCTGGCACCTCTCTGGAAGGGCACGGGCTGGCGGTTCAGGGTGGTGTGGTCGTGGATTTCACCCAGATGAACAAAGTGCTGGAAATGCGGCCATCGGACCTGGATGTGACCGTGCAGCCCGGTGTCACGCGCGAGGCGCTGAACCAGGAATTGCGCGCCACGGGGCTGTTCTTTCCGGTCGACCCCGGTGCCAATGCGACGCTGGGCGGCATGGCGATGACGCGGGCCTCGGGCACAACCACGGTGCGCTATGGCAGTATGCGCGACAATGTGATGGGGCTGCGCGTGGTTCTGGCCAATGGGCAGATCATCGAAACCGGGTCGCGGGCGCGCAAATCCGCCTCTGGCTATGATCTGACCGCCCTGTTTGTCGGGTCCGAGGGCACGCTGGGCCTTGTGACCGAGCTGACCCTGCGCCTGCATGGTGTGCCCGAAGCAACCAGCGCAGGTATCTGCGCCTTTGAACGCGTAGGCGATGCCGTGAACGCGGTGATCGACACGATCCAGATGGGCATCCCCATGGCACGGATCGAATTTGTCTGCGCCGACACCGCCCGCGCCTTTAACGCCTATGCGGGGACGGATATGCCCGAATGCCCGCATCTGCTGGTCGAGTTCCACGGCAGCGCCGACAGTGTGGCCGAGCAATCCCAACGCTTTGCCGAAATCGTGCAGGACCATCACGGGCTGGGGTTCCAATGGTCCACAAAAGAAGAAGAGCGCCGCGCGCTTTGGGCCATGCGGCACAATGGCTATTATGCGATCCTCGCCTCGCGACCTGGCACACGGGCGATTGTCACCGACATCTGCGTGCCGATTTCACGCCTCGCCACAGCGATTGAGGAAACCCAATATGACATCAAGGGCAGCACGATCAGCGGGCCGATTCTGGGCCATGTGGGGGATGGGAATTTCCATGCCATCCTGCTGGTCGACCCGGACAACCCGGCCGAAATGGCAGAGGCCGACGCCCTGTGCAAACGCATGGTCACGCGCGCGCTGGGGCTGCAGGGCACCGCGACTGGCGAACATGGTGTGGGTCTGGGCAAACGCTTTGCAATGGAGGCCGAACATGGCGCGGGCTGGCATGTCATGGCCTCGCTCAAGGCCGCGCTGGATCCGCAGAACCTGATGAATCCGGGCAAGATGCTGCCCTAGCCGGTCTTTGACCCGCTGCGTTTGACAGCCCCTTAACCCAGCAACAGGGCGCGGGCGGCGGCGCGGGCTTCGTCGGTGATGATGTCCCCGGCCAGCATCCGGGCGATTTCATCCTCGCGCTCAGACGAATCCAGCGGGCGGACCTCGGACAGGGTGATGCCATCCTCGACCCGCTTGGCGACCTGCCAGTGATGCGCGCCAAGGGCGGCGACCTGCGGCGAGTGGGTCACGACCAGCACCTGACCACCTTCGGCCAATGCGCGCAGGCGGCGACCCACCGCATCGGCGGTCGCGCCACCGACACCACGGTCGATTTCGTCAAAGATCATCGTCAGCGCGCTGTCGCGTTTTTCCGACAGGCAGACCTTGAGCGCCAGAAGAAAGCGGCTGAGCTCCCCACCCGAGGCGATCTTGTTCAGCGCCCCAGCAGGTGAGCCAGGGTTAGTCGCGACGGTGAATTGCACAGCATCCACGCCTTCAGGCCCTGGTTGGGTAGGGGTGACTTCGGTCTGAAACACCGCGCGTTCCATGCGCAGCGGGGCAAGTTCAGAGGCCACCGCCGCATCCAACCGTTCCGCCGCCGCCCGCCGCGCGGTGCTAAGCATCGTCGCAGCCGCGTCATAGGCCGCCTCTGCATCGCGCAGTGCAGCGTCCAGTTCGGCAATCCGCCCCTCCCCCGCGTCCAAGGCCGCAAGGCGCTCAGACAGGGTGGCCGCCAGATTGGCCAGCTCATCAGGCTGCACATTATGTTTGCGGGCCAGCGCGCGCAGGGCGAACAGGCGCTCTTCGCAGTCTTCCAGCTCGGCCGGGTTGAAATCCAAAGCGTCCAGACAATCGGCCACGCCGCGCGCGGCCTCGTCCAGTTCGGCCATGGCGCGGGTCAGGGCGCTGATCGGCGCGTCCAGACGGCCCTCGGCCTTGTCACTGGCACCATCCAGCCAACGCAGCGCATTGGCCATGGCACCTTCGGCCCCGTCATATCCCAGCGCCGACGAGGCCTGTGCAATATCCGCGCGGATCTTTTCGGCGGCCTGCATCATGCGGCGGCGCGTGTCCAATTCGGCCTCTTCGCCCGGTTCCGGGGCCAGCTTGTCCAACTCTGCCACGGAATGGCGCAGGAAATCCTCTTCCTCACGCACGGCGCTCAGCGCGACCTGCGCAGCCTCCAGCGCCTTGCGCGCGCGCGCGCGGGCAGTCCAGGCGGTGCGGGTCGCCGCGGCCTCGGCTGCGTAAGCGCCAAAATCATCCAGAATGGCGCGGTGGCCCTTGGGGTCCAGCAGGCCTTTGTCGTCATGCTGCCCGTGCAGCTCGACCAGGGTTTCGGACAGGCGGCGCAGCACCTCGCCCGACACACGGCGGTCATTGATCCAGCCGGTTTTGCGCCCATCCGCCGTGTTGACCCGGCGCAGGATCAGCTCATCCCCGGACGGCAGCCCCGCCTCTTCCAGCACGGCCCAGCCCGCGTGATCGGGGGCCAGATCGAAGACGGCTGTGACCTCGCCCTGCTTTGCGCCGCTGCGCACCAATTCGGCGCGCCCGCGCCAGCCCAGAACAAAACCCAGCGAATCCAGCAGGATAGATTTGCCCGCACCGGTTTCCCCGGTCAGCACATTCAGCCCCGGCTGGAAGGCAAGGTCCAGCCGGTCAATGATCAGCATATCGCGGATTTCGAGTGCTCGGAGCATATCAGACCTCGGGGCGGGCAGATGCCCTGCCCTTTCCTAGAGCCACTGGCCCTTGATCATCTGGCGATACACCGCCGAAAGCCAATTGTCACCGCGCGGCTTCATTTCCAGCCCCTGACCGGCCAGCAGCGCATAGCTGTCCTCGTACCAATCGGTGGACTGGAAGTTATGCCCCAGAATCGCCCCGGCGGTCTGCGCCTCGTCCGTCAGACCCAGCGACAGGTAGGATTCCACCAGACGGTGCAGCGCCTCGGCGGTGTGGGTCGTGGTTTGGAAATCCTCGACCACAACGCGGAACCTGTTGATCGCGGCGCTGAAATGGTCACGGCGCAGATAGTAGCGGCCGATCTCCATTTCCTTGGCGGCAAGGTGATCAAAGGCAAGGTCGAATTTCAGGATCGACGAGCGGGCATATTCGCTGTCGGGATAGCGTTCGATCACCGCGCGCAATTCCTGCAATGCCTGAAAGGTCAGGCCCTGGTCGCGGCCCACATCCTCGATCTGATCATAATAGCTGAGCGCCAGCAGGTATTGCGCATAGGCGGCATCATCATCTGCGGGATAAAAATCAATGAACCGCTGCGCTGAGGCGCGGGAATTTTCAAAATCCGCATCGCTGTGATAGGCAAAGGCCTGCATGATCAGCGCGCGCTTGGCCCATTCTGAATAGGGGTACAGGCGCTCGACCTCGGAAAAGAACAGCGCCGCCTCTTCGTAATCCTTGACCGAGATCTCGTATTCGCCGCGATCATAGATCTGTTCGGCAGTAAACCCGTCCAGCTCAGCACCGCCGGGGCCTTTGCCCTTTTGTGCAACATCCCCGCAGCCCGAAAGGGCCAGGGCCGTCAGCCCCACAATCATCACGGATTTCAGCGATCTTCCCGCCGCCATGCTCGACCTTCCCCCGATGGTTACACACTGGCCCGACTATTGAGCCCCCGTCGCATCGGTCCTAACACAGAAAATTCCGCTGCAAAACGTCTTTGGCGCATTTTGCGGCGGGGTTTCGCCAGCGCAGGCACAGCGCCCCCTGATCACCCAAATTTCGCAGGCGGTTTCAGGCCACCGCCGGAATTTCGGTGCGCTTGACACCCGCCCCCGGCAGGCGCGCGGCCAGACGATCGTCACACAGGACAATGCGGAAGGCATCGCGATTGGCAAACACCTCGCGCAGCAGCGCATTGGTCATGGCGTGGCCGGCCTTGTGCCCTTCGTAATGACCCAGAATCGGAGCCCCAGCGAGGAACAGATCCCCCAGTGCATCCAACATCTTATGGCGCACAGCCTCATCCGCGTGGCGCAAACCGCCGGGCGACAGAACATCAGCCCCATCCACCACAACCGCGTTTTCATACGTCCCACCCAACGCCTTGCCCTGCGAATGCATCATGTCCACATCCGCCGCCCGGCAAAATGTCCGGCTGTCGCAAAGTTCGCGCACAAACGTGCCATTGGCCAGGTTCAGGGTTTTGCTCTGAACGCCAATCGCCGCATCGGTAAAATCAATGTGAAAGGACATGCTGGTGCCCTGCTCAGGCGACAGGCGCGCCCAGCCATTGGCCGTATGGACCGACACAGGCGTCAGGATTTCGATCGCCTGCACAGGCGCGCTCAGCCGGCGCACACCGTGCGACAGGATTCCGCGCACAAAGGGCACAGCCGAGCCATCCATGATCGGGCATTCCGGGCCGTCAATCTCGATCAGCGCATTATGTACGCCGCAGCCTGCCAGCGCGGCCATCACATGTTCGATGGTCGACACGGACACGCCTGCCGGATTGCGGATCAGCGTGCACAGCGGAGAGGTCTCGACCACATCCCAGCGCGCCGGAATGCGCGTGTCCCCCAGGGCAATATCCGTACGTTGAAACCAGATCCCATGGTCCACATCCGCCGGGCGGATGGTCAATGTCGCGGGCGCACCGGAATGCAGGCCCACGCCTTCGAATGTGATACTGGTCTGAACGGTTGTCTGCACGGGTAACCCCTGATTATGTCCCACGCCGCATCCCCCGATGCGTGGCTTGCCCAGTGAGATACGAAAACCGGGGTTTTTGCTCAAATCAAAGATTGTAACCGTATGAAACATGGGCTGGCAGGGATCGGCGGAACCCCGCCACGCGGGTTGCAAGCACCTGATACCAAAGCATTATCAAAATCTTATCCACAATGCGCAACAGTCAAAAATCGCATCGATTTTTACGCAATCACGCGCTGACCTCACGGCAATTGCAACAAAAAACGCCCCCGGAAAACCGGAGGCGTCATGATGAGTTCGCAAAAATTGCTGCGCTGCAGCTTAATTCGCCTGGCGACGCAGGAAGGCCGGGATCTCGATCTTTTCCTGATCGGGATCGGGTTCCACATCACGCACGGGGGCCGGCTGATGCGCCTGAACCGGCGGCTGCTGGCGGCGCGGCTGCTGCACCGGGCTTTCCGCGCCCTGACCATGGCCGGTCATGCGACCGATCAGCGAGTTCACCGAGAAACGCGGCTTGTCCGCTTCGGCGGCAGGCGCGGGCTGCTGCTGCACAGGGGCAGCGGCGGGCGCCGCGGGTTGCTGCGTTTCACGCACATGGGAGGCGGCAGTGCGCAGGCGCTGCAGCGTCTCCGGGCTGGGCGTGCCGGGCGCAGGCGCGCGCGGTGCAACAAAATCCTGCGGGTCTGCCTCGATCGAGTCTGCCTGCGGCTGGAAGGCTGCGACGCGCGGCTGGTAGGCCGGGGGCGGCAGGCCGTCATCGTCCTGTGCGACCTCGTCAAACAGCGACGGGGTCGGCTGTTCCATCGGCGCAGGCGCGCTTTCCGCGAAAAGCGACGGCTCGTCCTCTTCATACAGCTCTTCGACCGGCTGCTGCGCCACCGGCGCGGGGGCCGGGGCGGGTTCAACCGCAACGGGCTCTTCCAGAACGGCAGGCTGGGTCAGCGGCTGCTTGAGCGAGCGGCGCGGCAGCGGGGTGTCCATCTGCACATCCACAGCGTCGATGCCGGTCGCCACGACCGAAACGCGCATCATACCGTCCAGACCATCATCCAGCGTGCTGCCGACGATGATATTGGCGTCTGCGTCCACCTCTTCGCGGATGCGGTTGGCCGCTTCGTCCAGTTCGAACAGGGTCAGGTCATGGCCGCCGGTGATGTTGATCAGCACGCCTTTGGCGCCTTTCAGGCTGATCTCATCCAGCAGCGGGTTGGCGATGGCCTTTTCGGCGGCCTGAATGGCGCGATCTTCGCCATCGGCCTCGCCGGTGCCCATCATCGCCTTGCCCATCTCGTCCATCACAGCGCGCACATCCGCAAAGTCGAGGTTGATCAGGCCCGGACGAACCATCAGGTCGGTCACGCCTTTCACGCCTTGATACAGAACGTCATCCGCCAGGCTGAACGCCTCGGTGAAGGTGGTCTTTTCATTGGCCAGGCGGAACAGGTTCTGGTTCGGAATGATGATCAGCGTGTCGACGACCTTTTGCAGCGCCTCAACGCCGTCTTCGGCCTGACGCATCCGCTTGGCACCCTCAAATTGAAAGGGCTTGGTCACAACGCCGACGGTCAGCACGCCCAGCTCACGCGCGGCCTGCGCGATGATCGGTGCCGCGCCGGTACCGGTGCCGCCGCCCATGCCAGCGGTGATAAAGCACATATGCGCGCCCGCCAGATGATCGACGATCTGTTCGATGCTTTCTTCGGCGGCGGCTGCGCCCACGGTCGCGCGGGCCCCTGCCCCCAGACCTTCGGTCACTTTCACGCCCAGCTGTACGCGGCTTTGCGACTGGCTCTGCTGCAGAGCCTGCGCGTCGGTATTGGCGACGACAAAGTCGACGCCTTCCAGCTGTTTCTCGATCATGTTGTTGACGGCATTGCCGCCGGCGCCGCCCACACCAAACACGGTGATGCGGGGCTTCAACTCTTCCTGACCGGGCATGGAGAGGTTCAGTGTCATAGATCTGTCCGCCTGTCTTTTTATGCCCCTGTCCCGGAGCTTGCAGCTACATTTATCCAATTTGATCCTACCTCTTGGCAGCGGGCGCGTCACGTGAAAAAGGGCGGCCAACCACCAAATATAGACAGAATCATGCCACATTCTGCGGGATTTCGCCGATGCGCGCAGATACAGTGGCCAAGGTCGCGCACAACACTAGACAGGCCACCCCAAGCGGGGCCGCCAAGTCCAATTTCGCACTGTGCTGGCTGCCTGCTCGACAACCTGTGATCGGGCTTTGCCCTGTTTTATGTGGGGGCTTTGCCCCGGTGTGATGCGGGCTTTGCCCGTCCTGCCTGCCACCTCTGACGGGCGGCATTAAACAGTGCTTAACACTGGCATCCAGCGTTTGTCACGGGGGCAGCCCCCATATTTTGTGGAGAGGGGCAAAATATTGCCCCTGCCCTCACCAATTGTCGCGGAACCACTGCACCGCGCGTTTCAGGCTGCGCGCCGGGTAGCGATCCACCGGGATTTCGAAATCCCACCATTCATCCTGCGGATGCGCCGCAAACAGGCTGAGCCCCACCGCGCTGGCAAAGCCCGGCCCGGTCGCCGCCTGCGGCAAGCCATGCACGCGCAAAGGCCGCCCCAGCCGCACCTGCCGGTCCAGAATTTTCGAGGCCAGACCGTCCAGACCAGGGATCTGGCTGGCCCCGCCGGTCAGCACGATTTTCTGGCTGGGCAGGTGGTCAAAACCGGCCGCATCCAGACGGGCGCGGACCTCTTCCAGGATCTCTTCGACCCGAGGGCGCATGATCCCGATCAGGTCGGCGCGGCTGACGGTGCGGCGGTCATGTTCCCAATCGCCGGTCTCGCCGCCGGTTTCGATCATCTCGCGGTCATCCATGCCAGTGGCGACCACGCCGCCGTAAAACGTCTTGATCCGTTCCGCCGTCGCCATGGGCACTTCGAGCCCCATAGAAATGTCGCTGGTGACGTGATCGCCACCCATGCGCACCGCATCCGCATAGATCATGTGCTTTTTAATAAAAATGGAGATACCGGTGGCCCCACCGCCCATGTCGATACAGGCCGCGCCCAGCTCTTGCTCATCCTCGACCAAAGCCGCCGCGCCCGACACATAGGCCGCGCTGGCCAGACCGGCCAGTTCCAGATCACAGCGTTTGACGCAATGGGCGAGATTACGGATCGCCTGCCCGTCCACGGTCAGCATATGCATGTCGCAGGACAGCTCGTTCCCGATCTGACCGCGCGGATCAATCAGGCCCGAGCGATGGTCCAGCGCAAAATTCACCGGCTGGGCGTGCATCACTTCGCGCCCGGTGCCAAAATCAGGCACATCACAGGCCGACAGCACGCGCGCCACGTCCTGTTCATCCACGGTCACACCCTGAACATCAACGCGCCCCGCCAACCCGTAAGAGCGCGGATCCGCGCCCGAGAAACTGGCGATCACGTGATCCACCCGGATCCCCGCCATCTTCTGCGCCGCCTGCACCGCCGTGCGGATCGCGCGCTCGGTTTCCGACATCGACACGATTTCACCAAAGCGCACCCCGCGCGACCGGGTTGTCGCCGCGCCAATCACCCGAAAGCCGGACTGCCCGGCCAGAGACCCGATGCCCTCGTCACTGGGATCGGTCCCGTCAAAGCGCAGCACAAGGCAGGCGATTTTCGAGCTGCCGACATCCAGAATGGCAATCACGCCGCGCTGCATCGCCGCCTTGCGCATGTTGCGCATCGCCCGTTGGGTTTCGTAAAGCTCGATCATTACCCTTGCTCTCCGCCTGCCTCGATCGCCTTGATGCGCAGCATTTCCTGCGCGGCGTTTTCATTCATTCTAAGTGTTGGGCGCTGGGACAGTCGCAGATCCACGACCGACACATCCCGCGCCAGCATATTCACCGCCTGATCCATGGCGATTGTGCGCTCCAGCGCCTGTACCGCGCCGGTTTCGGGCAGCATCAGGCGCTGCCCGCGATCCAGCACCACGTCCCAGCGCCGCGCGCCGATCCGTTCGAACCCGCGCAACCGGGCGGTTAACGGCCCCGCCGCCGCGACCAGCGCCAGCGCCTCGTCGACCGCGTCTTCTGCCCCCTCGCCCGCGATCACCGGCAGGTCCGGGCGGCTCGCCCGCGCACTGACCGGCCCGACCAGCACGCCGCCATCGTCCAGCATCACCAGCCCCAGCGTGCCGCGCCACAGCACCGCAGGCTGGCGTTCAGTCACGTCGATCTGCAGGACACCGCCCTGACGGATGCGCAGCTGCGCCGTTTCCACCGCATTCAACGCCACCACATCGCGCTGCATCTGGTCCAGATCCAGATCAAACGAGCTGATCGGGAAATCCAGCGGCAGAATCTGGCGGATGGTTTCGGACACGCCCGGCCCGGCCCCGTCCACGGCCATCAGCTTCACCTGAAATTCAGGGCGTTCCTGGATCTGCGCGCGCAGGTCGCTGAGCAGCAGAGAGAAACTTTCGCGATTGTCGTCATTGGCGAACCACGCCATCGCCCCGCCAAAGCAGACCCCAAAGGGCAGCCCGACCCGCAGCGCAAAGCGAAAGAGCGGCGTCAGCATGAGCCGCTCCATCCGGTATTTCAACCGCGACCCCGACGGATCCAGCCGCGCCATGCGGGGTTCCTGGGGGTCTTGCGGCGGGGCCTCGGCGTTTAGCGATCGCATGAGGCATCCTCCACCATCCAGGCGCAGAACTGGCCAAAGCTCATCCCCGCCAGACCCGCATGTTCAGGCGACAGCGAGGTCGGCGTCATGCCGGGCTGGGTGTTGGTTTCCAGCAGGATCAGACCGTCCAGACCGCGGCTGTCGTCCCAGCGGTAATCGGTGCGCGTCACACCCCGGCATCCCAGCGCCTGATGGGCGCGCAGGGCGTAATCCAGACAGGCCTGGGTGATGTCGTCGGGGATGTCGGCGGGGCAGACATGGCGTGATCCGCCGGTCTTGTACTTGGCATCGTAATCATACCAACCATCGGTCAGGATTTCCGTCACGCCAAGCGCGCGATCCCCCATCACCGTGGTGGTCAGCTCGCGCCCCGGAATAAACGCCTCGACCATCACCGTGTCGGGCATATCCTGCGCCAGCTGCGGCGGGGTATTGGCGTGCTCATCCACCAGATAGACCCCGACCGACGACCCTTCGTTATAGGGTTTGACCACATAGGGCGGCGCCATGACGTGCCCCGCCATCACGGCAGATTTATCCGCCAAAAGGCTGTCCGCCACAGGCAGGCCCGTCGCGCGATAGGCGATTTTGGTGCGCTCCTTGTCCATCGCCAGCGACGACGCCAGCACACCGGAATGCGTGTAGGGGATTTTCAGCCATTCCAGCAGCCCCTGCACACAGCCATCTTCGCCCCAGCGGCCATGCAGCGCGTTGAGCACCACATCCGGCGCGGCCTGCTCCAGCTGCACCACCAGATCCGGCCCGGCGTCGATCTCGATCACCTCATAGCCTTCGCCACGCAGTGCAGCCGCGCATTCCCGGCCCGAGACCAGCGAGACCTCGCGCTCGGCCGACGGCCCGCCCTTCAATAGCGCCACTTTCTGGAATGTCCTGCCCGACACGCCCATCTTTGCCTCACTGCCTGCCGGGTTTCCCGGTCACTTGTTCTAAAACAGGCCAAACAGCCCGCCATCACCTTTAAACAGGCAGAATCCATGCGTCGAAATCACGAGGCCTGCTCTGCCTAAATCGCCGTTTTCCGGCGTATTTTGCGGCCCTTTGCCTGTTGCCGCTGGTCGTCTTGCTGCGGAATGCATCAATCAGGGATGCGCGGCTTTTGCCGTCTTTACCCGATCACCTTACCCGCTACGGTTGAGAACCCCCTTTAGGGTTCGCCCACCCGCATGATTTCCCACTGTAGCTCTATTCCGCTGTGTTGGAAAACCTTTTTTCGCACCTCTTCGCCCAATGCCTCCAGATCGGCGGCGCTGGCCGTGCCGGTATTGACCAGAAAGTTCGAATGTTTCGGGCTCATTTGCGCGCTGCCAATCGTCGCACCGCGCATCCCCGCCTCGTCAATCACTTTCCAGGCCTTCAGCTCATGGGTGTCATCGGCGCGCCCAGTGCTGGAAAAGCCAGCCGGGTTGCGAAAAGTGCTGCCGGCGGTGCGGTCCTTGGTCGGCTGGGTTTCGTCGCGCTTTTGCAGCTGCGCCTCCATCCGGGCGGCCAGCGCATCCGGGTCGCCAGTGACGCCTTCGAACTCAGCCTCGACCAGCACCCAGCCCTCGGGCAGATCGCTTTGGCGATACTGAAAGTTCAGATCCTGCGGTGTCAGCGTGACGATTTCGCCTGCCCGCGTCACCGCCTTAGCCCGCACCAGATGATCCGCCACATAAGATCCGTAGCAGCCCGCATTCATGCGCAGCGCCCCGCCGATAGACCCAGGGATGGTGCGCAGAAAGGTCAGGTCGACCCCGGCAGCAGCCGCCTTGCGCGCAACCTGGGCATCCAGAGCCGCCGCGCCCGCAATCACGCGGTTGCCCTCGATCTGCACATCGTTAAAGCCGCGCCCAAGCCGGATCACAACCGCCCGCAGCCCGCCATCGCGCACGATCAGATTGCTGCCCACCCCCATCGGGAAAACCGGCACATCCTGCGGCAGCTGGCTTAGGAAATCAGCCAGATCCTCCAGATCCGCAGGCTGGTACAACCAATCCGCAGGCCCGCCCACACGGAGCCAGGTCAAACGGTCAAGCGGCTGCGCCGGCGTCAGGCGGCCTCGGGTCTGGGGAAGCGTAGATGTCATGTCCATGCCCCGGTGCTACGCGGCACACAGGCGATGCGCAAGGGGGCGCATGGCCCGATCAGGCCCCGCCGCGGTGGGTATCGGCGGCCTTGCACCAAACGCTCAGCCCCTACGCAACTGACGCCGCAGCCACGCGCCCAGATAGCGCACCGGCCAGCGCAGCACACTGATCCCGGCGATCAGAACCGCAAGACCAATCCAGGGACCATTTTCATAGGTGACAAAGCCAACCAAAGGGATGCCAATCGCGATCAGGATATAGGCGCGGGTCCAATGATTGTCGCGCGACGGCAGGGCCGCCAGCACATTCGCCGCCACAGCCCAAAGACACGCCAAAATCAGCGAGATCGTCATACCTGTCCTCCGCACCCCCAGAGGCAGGTTCAGGATGCCGGAAAGACCCGATTAAGGCAAGGGGCTGGCGGTGGGGGACAATCAACACCGTAGGGTGGGTTTTCAACCCACCGCACACAATCAGCCCACTTGTGCTGGCCCGGCTTTGATCGCCTCAATGATCTTTTTCCCGCCAAACAAAGCGCCGCTGACGCCCACAGCCACACTGGCGTGCGCCCCAATCAGTATCAGCATTTGCGTTGCAGCCCCGACAAGCGCACATCTAATCACCGTATCGGCCAAATCCGCAGCGTTATCTTCGCAATGCCCCGGCTTATTTCTAGGCCATTCCTTGAAACGCCGCACAACCAATTGCATTAGCTTCTCAGCCTCGACTGCGTCTGCTTCGTTCATCTGTACACCGTCAGGAATAAGCACCTCCAACTTAGCAACGGCCTCATGAATAGTTTGCAATACCCGTATCTGGTGCCTGCTTTCTTGCGCCTCTTCTTCGCTCTGATAATTTTTCGCCTGCAACCTTTCGACTTCTAGCTCAATAAAGCCTAGGACGGCCCCTGTGGCCGCAGGTAGCTCACGACGGTTGCGCGTCATGGCCTCAGCGACGGCCGCATACGGCACGGCAACCTTAGACGCACCCTCGCCGGTAGAAGAAGCCCCCAGCCCGTCAAAATATTGCGCCTCAATTTCCGCAATTCGCCTGGCGGTCGCATCAGGATCCTGCCAGGTCTCGTCATCCAGCCCCTGCACGATGGCAAGCTGCAAGGCAGGATCTATCGGATTGCCCGATTTGATCCCTTCCCACCATCGGAGCCAGAAATCCCAGCGGTCGGGAATTTCACTCCCATTTGATCGCATCTGTTTTTCCAGCTGCACAAACCACTCTGGCGGATCCCCCAAGAACAACCTCTCCGCGAACAGAGAGCCACCAGCCTCCAAGGTCGCGAAATCTCTTTGTACCGCCGCAACAATCATAGGGTGCGCCAAGCCGGCCTCATAGGCATCTGTGACGGACCTCGCTGCGAAAACAAACGTATCTTCCTCGAAAAATACCCTAGCTGCCCCCGCCGCGGCCCGTACGACATCGTCAAGCCGCTCTCTATCGCGCTGCGTCAAGGTATCTCGCACAGATACGTAAACTTTATCACCAAAGAGCCGCGCCTCCAGTGCAGAAAAACGCGCCACATTACGAAGCTCCCCGTCCTTCTCTACCTTTGGCAAAATCGCAATCATCAGAGCACGTAGGATAGGCAGAGGCGATATGGTAGATATGCGTCTGTCCGCAAACCCAGGGAACACGGGGAAAACCCTCAGGGCCGCACGTGCTGCGAGCAACTGGCACTGCCTAGGAGAGAGCCCTAGCCGTTCGGCTTCGACCTCAAAGAAAATAAAAAACTCTTCTGCATTCATACCCCACCCATACCAACCTGACGCCAACACGCAACAAGCAAAAGCCCACCAATCGGCGGGCTTTCTTTTGGCTCTCAGAATATACGCAAACCGCTCTCACCTCGCGCGACGCGCAAGATTTGCGGCGGCAAATCTTAGGCGTTCAGACGCTCTGGCAGCGCGTTGGCCCAGGCCGAAATCGTGCCTGCGCCGAGGCAGACGACCATGTCCCCCGGCTGTGCCTGTTCGCGCACAAGGCGGGTCAGGTCGGCCTCGCCCACCAGCACACGGGCGTGGCGATGGCCATGGCGGATCAACCCTGCGACTAGGTCTTCGTGGCTGGCGCCTTCGATCGGTTGTTCGCCTGCGGCAAACACCTCGGCGATGGCGACCACGTCGGCCTCGTTGAAACAGGCGCAGAACTCGTCGAAATGGTGGCTGAGGCGGGTGTAGCGGTGCGGCTGGTGCACTGCGATCACGCGGCCTTCGCAGGCCTGACGCGCGGCTTTCAGCACCGCGGCGATTTCCACCGGGTGGTGGCCGTAATCGTCGATGATGGTCACGCCATCGACCTCGCCTACCTTGGTAAAGCGCCGGTTCACGCCGCCAAACGCGGCCAGCGCCTCACGGATCTCTGCGCCACTCATGCCCAGATGCTTGGCCACGGCCACGGCGGACAGCGCGTTAGACACATTGTGATCGCCGGGCATGGGCAGAGTGCAGCCTTCGACCACGTCGCCATCCGCCTGAAAGGCAATGTCGAAATGTGCCACGCCTGCCTTGTAATGCAGGTTGATCGCGCGCACATCGGCCTGCGCGTTAAACCCATAGGTCACCACACGGCGGTCCGTGACGCGCCCGACCAGCGCCTGCACTTCAGGGTGATCGGTGCAGCACACGGCCAGCCCGTAGAACGGGATGTTAGACACAAACTGGTAGAACCCGTCGCGCAGGTTTTCGATGCTGCCCCAGTGCTCCATATGCTCGGGGTCGATATTGGTGACGATGGCGATGGTCGCGGGCAGACGGTTGAAGGTGCCGTCGCTTTCATCGGCCTCGACCACCATCCATTCGCCCTCGCCCATACGCGCGTTCGAGCCATAGGCATGGATGATCCCGCCATTCACCACGGTCGGGTCGAACTTGCCCGCATCCAGCAGCGTGGCGACCATGGTTGTGGTCGTGGTTTTGCCATGGGTGCCGGCCACGGCGATGTTGGATTTCAGGCGCATCAGCTCAGCCAGCATCTCGGCGCGGCGCACCACGGGCAGGCCCCGGCGGCGGGCTTCGTCCAGTTCGGGATTGCCGGGTTTGATCGCGCTGGAGATCACCACGACCTCGGCACCCTCAAGGTTTTCAGCGCGCTGCCCCACATGGATCTGCGCCCCCAGCGCCGCAAGCCGCTGGGTGATTTTCGACGCTTTCAGGTCAGAGCCCTGCACCACATAGCCATGGTTCAAAAGCACCTCGGCGATGCCGGACATGCCGATGCCGCCAATGCCGACAAAATGGATCGGGCCCACATCACCCGGAAGTTTCGTTGCGCCCTGCATCACTGCCCCCCGCTCATGTTCCAGATCCTTCATTGCCTGCCCCTTTCACCAGTTCTTCTACCATTTGCGCCAGCTCTTCGGCGGCGTCGGGTTTGGCGACGCTCAGCGCCGCCCGTGTCATCATTTCCGCCCCTTCCGGCGTGTCGAGGATCGACAGGATCGCCTGCGACATGGCCTCAACGGTCAGTTTGCTTTCGGGGATGCGGATCGCCGCCCCTGCATCGGTCAGCCCCTGCGCATTCACCGTCTGATGATCGCCTGCCGCAACGGCATAGGGCACCAGAATGCTGGGCCGCCCGATCACGCTGATATCCGCCACGCTGGAGGCGCCAGAGCGCGAAATCACCAGCTGGGCTTCGCTCATGCGGTTGGGAATATCGGTGAAAAACGGCTGCACATCGGCGCTGATCGCGTGCTCTTCGTAAAAGGCGGCGACGCGTTCGCCATCTTCGTCGCGCGCCTGATGGCTGATGCGCAGCAGCTGGATCGCCTCCATCGGCAGGCTGGCAATGGCAGGCGGCACCACATCCGACAGGATGCGCGCGCCCTGCGAACCACCAATCACAAGGATCGACATCGGGTACAGGCCCGGCGGAATATAAGGCGCGGCGGCACGTTCTTTCACAGCGCCCCGCACGGGGTTGCCTACATGCACGCCCTCAACACCCTCGGGCAGCGTGGTCGGCCAGGTGCCGCAAGCAACCCGATCCACCCGGCTGGCAAAGATCTGGTTCACGCGGCCCAGAACACCGTTTTGTTCATGGATCATGCGCGGCAGCCGCAACAGCGTCGCCGCCGACAGCGCCGGAATGGACGGATAGCCACCAAAGCCCACAACCACATCAGGCTTGTCCCGCAGCATCCGCAGCGCCATGGACACAATCCCCGCGCCAATGCGGAACGGCACCAGCGCCTTGGCCAGCACACCGCCGCGGGCAAAAGTGGCACTCGCCACTTTTTCAATCTCGACCGTATGGGGAAATCCGCCAACATAGCGGGCGCCACGCGCATCGGTGGACAGCTTGACCCGCCAGCCGCGCCGCAGCATCAGCTCGGCCAGAGCCTGCGCCGGGAACATATGCCCGCCGGTTCCCCCGGCAGCAATCACCAATAATGGCTTGCGCTCGCTCATCTCACCACTCCGTCACAGCATCTTGACGCGCCAGTACACCAAGCCCCCATGCCCGTCCATCCTGTGCCCGCCATGGGCGCTTTCTTGCCCATCTGCCCCGCATGTGACCGGCACACAGACCCACGCCAAGGGGAAAAACGCAACGCTTGGCGCTTCTCTGCTTTGTAAATACCCAAAGCGCGCGCTCAGCGCCCGCGCAGAAGGTCGCCAATCTCGCCCTGCGGGCGCGTCCGGGTGAAGGCCAGCAACATGCCCACCGCAATGCCCGTCGCAATCAGGGACGAGCCGCCATAAGACACAAATGGCAGGGTCATGCCCTTGGCGGGCAGCAGGCGCACAGCCACACCCATATTGATCATCGCCTGCACGCCAAACATGGCGCACAGCCCCGTACCGGCCAGGCGAATGAACGGATCGCGTTCACGCATCAGGCGCAAAAGCGAGCGCACCACGATGCTGGCGTAAAGCGCGATGATCATCAGCACCAGCACCAGGCCGTATTCTTCGGCGGCAACCGCAATGATGAAATCCGTATGCGCGTCCGGCAGGCTCCATTTCACCTGCCCCTCGCCGACACCCACACCAAAGAACCCACCTTCGCGGATCGCATTGGTGGCATAGCCCAGCTGGGTGGTCGGGTCGATGTCCGGGTTCAGAAACCCATCAATCCGGCGGGCGAAATGTTCGGACTGGCCATAGGCAAAGCTGCCCGCCAGCACCACAAGCCCCGCAAGACCGATCAGCAGGATCATCGGCGCGCCGCCCACAAACCACATCACACCCCAGCCAAACAGCACAAGGCTCGCCTGCCCGAAATCAGGCTGCAGCGCCAGCATCAGCACAATCGCCACAGTCAGGACAAAGGAATACATCCGTCCCGGAGGGCCGCCCAGATCCTGCGAGGCCGCCATCAGCCAGGCCGCCGCGATCACAAAACCGGGTTTCAGAAATTCAGAGGGCTGCACCGAAGCAAAACCCAGACTGTACCAACGCACCGCGCCTTTGCCGAAATCCGTGCCCAGAAAGGGCAGCATGGCCAGCGCCACAAAGCTGACCAGAAAGCCGATCACCGCAAGACGCCGCACCAAAGTCGGGCTCATCATCGAGGTCAGGAACATCGCCGCCAGCGCCAGACCGCCGAAAAACGCCTGTCGCTGCACATAATGAAACGGGGCCAGATTGTTGCGCTCGGCCAAGGGGACCGACGCCGCCAGCCCCAACAGGATTCCGATCCCGAACAGCAAAAGGATGCAGGTCAGCGTCCATTTATCGACTGTGCGCCACCATTTGGGCAATACAGGTTCGCCGTCACGCACGCTGATGGTGCCATAGACCATTTCCGTCATGGGAATACCGCTCGATCTGCCTCACATATGCCCGTTTGGGGCTGCCCGGTTTTCCGGGTCTGAAAACAGTCTAAATCATTTTACCCACGCTCGCCAGTGTTTCCCAACCCCATTTCGATCCTCCCCGCCAGCGCGGGTGGCGGTCCATGACAAGGATCAGGGCGCGACACGCAGCAGCAGGATCTTGGCCAGCGCCTCTGGACCGGAGTGCAGGCTCAGCCCTCCGTGCTGGCGCGTGCGCAACGCATCCCCTGGCAACAGGTCATACCGCGCGCCCTCCAACACCACCGTCACCTGCCCCGAGAGCACCCACAGGTGCAGTTCTTGCCCGGCGATCTCTGGCGCATCGCGGTCAAACCGGCTGCCTGCTGGCAGGCGCAGTTCCGTGAGCGCGGCGCGCAGTCCAGCCAGAGGCGGCGAGACAAACCGACAGCTGGACCCATCCTCGCCATCGCGCAGCACCGGCTGATCGGCCCGGCGCAACACCGGGTCAATGCGCTGTTCGGCCAAAGCCACCAGCTGCGACACCCCCAGACCATAGGCTCCGGCCAGCCGGGCCAGCACCTCGGCGCTGGGGCTGACTTCGCCATTTTCCAAACGCGACAAGGCCGCGCGGGACACGCCGCTTTGCGCCGCCAGCTGGTCTAACGTCCAGCCCCGCGCCGCGCGCAACCGCGCCACGGCCCCCGCCAGTCTGGTCGAAAACGCCGCCGCCGCGCCCTGCCGGTCTGCCGGATCTGTGCTGCTGTGATCTGTTCGCGCCATGTCCGCCCCCACGCCCTTGGCCATAGGGCAGGATACCGCTGCAGGGGCATTTCGGGCAAATGGTTTCCCGGACGCACCGGTCAGAGGACACTGCGAAAGGCCTGATTTGCGGAAAATACAGCCCCCAGAGCCGTACGGCGCAGGCCGGTCAGCGGCTGAGGCTGCGGGGTGGTGACAGGCAAAGGCAGGCTGCTTTCAGGGGCACCGCGCAGAACCTCAGCCAACGCGCGACCAAACAGGGTGCCCGTGGTGATGCCACGCCCATTATAGCCCATGGGTGCCCAGACCCCGTCCTCAAGGCGGCACAGCCGGGGCAGGTAATCCTGGGTCATGGCGATGCGCCCATCCCATGCGCCCTCAAACGCGGGGATCTGCAGATCCGGGAACAGGCGGCGCAGGCGGCGGCGCGCCCAGGCGGCGCTGAGCCCCCCGGTCCGGTCACCATGCAGCCGACCCATGGCACCCAGAATGATCCGCCCCGCCGCGTCGCGCCGCAGCGAGGTCATGATGGTCGCCGTGTCCCACAGCCCCTGCCCTTTTGGCAAAATCGCCGCGGCCTCGGGCCCCAAAGGCGCTGTGGCGATCTGAAAGAAATTGATCTCGGTCCAGCTTTGCGTAAGGCCGGGCCACAGCCCATCCGCATAGGCATTGGTGGCCAGCACAACCTGACGCGCCGCCAATGCGCCCTTGCCGGTCTGAACCTGCCACAGCCCGTTGTCCCGACGCAGCCCCGTGACCCGCGCGCCGCAGGTGATCCGCGCCCCCGCGCCCAGCGCGGCACGGGCCAGACCCCGCGCATAGCCCATCGGGTTCACCGTGCCTGCGCGGCGATCCAGCAGCCCGCCGCAATAGGCCTGTGTGCCACTCAGCGCGGCGGTGTCCTCGGCGCTGATCAGCGAAACCGGCGCGCCCAGCTTTTCCCAGGCCTCGGCGCGCGTACGCAGATCCTCCAGACCTTTGGGGGAATGGGCCGCGTGGATTGTGCCCTCGCGCCGGGCCTCGCAGCGGATCTGGTGCTTTTCGATCAGGTCGAACACCTGCGCCGGGCCTTCGCCGAACAGGCGCACAAAGCCGGGGCCGTACTCGGGGCCAAGCGCCTTTATCAACTGGCCCGGCGGCAGCCAGAGCCCGGCATTCACCAGCCCGACATTGCGCCCTGACCCGCCAAAACCGATCTCTTCGGCCTCGACCAGATGCACCGCCATCCCGGCCTGCGCGGCAAACAAGGCGGTGGACAGGCCCGTATAGCCACCCCCGATCACCGCCACATCCACAACGCCCTGCAGCGTGGCGTCGGTTTGCGGGGCCGGTTCCTCGGCGCTTTCTGCCCACAGGATATGTTCAGACATGGCCGGCCCTTCTGTGCGGTTGCAATCGCGCCGCACCCTGTCAGTGCGGGCGGGGCAGGTCAATCATCTGCGCTGGACTTTGCGGTGCGGGCCTTTCATAAACTCCCGTCAATACTGAAAGATTTTCAAGACCAGCGCGATCCGGCCCAAAGCCCAACGCGGTCCTGTGTGAAGGGTGAGCCAGATGCCGAGTGTGCGCGATGCGTTGAATGACTACGCTGCCGAGAATTTCTTTGCGCTGCCCACAGATGTGGCCACAACGGTTGCCAGCCTGAGCGGCGCGTCGCTGGCACCCAATTCGCTGCTGGATGCGGCAATCAATGTGCAGGATTTTGTCAGCGACATCGAATATTTCGCCCATGTCAGCAACAATCTGCGCGCCGTGTCGGGCAATCTGGATCCGCTGCTGGCCTATCTGGACAGCGTGAACAGCAACGCCGCCGATGATCTGCGCAGCGCGATCAGCCTGCTGGAAAGCAGCTATAACAACGTGCTCTCGGACGCCTCGCCGCGCTGGTATGATTATCTGTGGGTCGATGTGCAGGAACTGTTCACAATCACCTATGGCTTTGTCGATGTCTTCTATGACGCGGTGATTGCCGGGGCCGGTGGGCTGTCCAACACCGCCAGCGCAATCAGCGGCCATGTGGCCGGGCTGACCAACGGGCATTACGACACGCTGGCTGCCACGCTGGGCCTGTCCAATATCCGCTATACCGAGTTCCGCCAGCTGATTGAAACCACCGGCACCGGGGTGGCGTCGATCATGGGCAATGTGCAGGTGCTGTTCTCCAATGCCTCGGACGTGGACAAGGCGCTGGCGGTGGGCAGCATCCTGTCCACGCTCAACAGCATCACCAATGCGGCGCAGGATATTGACGCGCTGTTCAACGGTGCCTGCCATTCGGGCATTGTCGACAATCTGATCGACGGGATCGCGATCCTGATCGACAGTGTTGCCCTGTGGCAGGAACAATCCGCCCTGCTGGACGCGGTTCAGGACACAAACCTGAGCGGGCTGAGCCGGGATTTCCTGGCCGATGCGATCTGGATCAACGCCTATGAGGCGGTGGATCTGCTGACCGATGGGCTCAAACTGATTGCCGATGTCTACACGCTGACCCCGGAAACCGCCGCTGTGACCAATTACGTGCTGGGTGCGGTGGATCTGTTCTTTGACATCCTGTCAGTCACCGGCAAATCCGACTGGAAGATCGAGGCAGGCCGGTTCGATGATTACGACCTGCTGCGCAATATCGCGGATAATTTCGGCAATGCCGTGTCAACCGCGCTGTCCCATGCCGATACCGCCTTTGGCGGCACCTGGGGCACCAGCCTGGACGCGATCGAGCCGATCACCCCGCCGGGCTTCCCCACCCCGCTGGCGGATCGCCTGGACGAAAGCTATGAACCCGGCAGCGAAAAGGGCGGTGTGCTGACCCTTGGCACCGCGCAGGCAGGCGAGATCCAGTACAGTTTCCTGAATGGGGATCAGGGCGACTGGTTCCAGATCGACCTGCTGGCCGGGCAGGATTACCGCTTTACCGCGACCGAGGGCACAATCGGCAATCTGACGCTGGAACTTTATGACAGCGAAGGGCGCCTGGTGGCGCGGCCCAATGGCGGGCTGTCCGATTACAGCGCCTCCGTGATCGAAGGCACCGTGACTGAGGCAGGAACCTACTACCTGCAACTGACCAGCACCGGTACCGGCACCTACACGGTTCAGGTGGATGCCGTCACCCTGACGCCCAGCTTGACCGAACTGCGCGAAACCTTTGCCCATGGCGAGACCGATTACAGCCTTGCGCCGGGGCAGAGCTTTGCCGGGCGACTGAATACCGCGGATCTGGATTACCAGCATGGCGACTGGGTCGAGGTCACACTGACCCAAGGGCAGGATTATCGCTTTGTCCTGACCGGGGCCGTGGCACGCTATGCGGCGGTTGAGCTGTATGATGCGCTTGGCAACCAGATTGCCGAACATGACAGCACCGCCTCTGATGGCACGCAGCGCGTGCTGGAAGGCACCGCGCTGAGCAGCGGCACGTTCTACATCGCCATCCAAAGCGGCAATACCGGCGACTATCTGCTGGAAATGACCAGCCCCACCCTGCCCCAGGACATCACCGAACTGCATGACGCGGCGGGCAACACAGGCACGCTCTATGACCTAAACATCGGAGAAAGCGTCGCGGGCGCACTGAATGGCAATCCGATTGGCAGCGAGTATGACTATCAGGATGGCGACTGGTACCGGGTCCAGCTGACATCGGGTCAGGATTACGAATTCCTACTCACCGGCCCGCTGGCGCGCTATGCGGATTTCAGCCTGCGCGATGCGACGGGCAATGTGGTCGCCACCCATCACGGCAGCCTGTCCGACAATAGCCAGCTGGTGATGCGCGGCACGGTGTTGAACAGCGGCGTCTACTACCTGTCGGTCGATAGCGGCAACACGACCTCTTATGTGATCCAGACCGGCACAACCAGTCTGAGCGCGGATCAGACCGAACTGACCGACGCGCCTGGCGATTTCACCTCCCCCTATCAGCTGCAGGCGGGCGATGATTTCGAAGGCAACATGAACTACAATGACGCCGATTATGACACCGGCGATCAGGTTGCGGTGACACTGAGCGCCGGGCAGAGTTTCTCGGTTGTGATGACGGATCTGATCCGCAGCAACACCATTTATCACAACCTGACCCTGCGCGACGCAAACGGGGTCGAGGTGGCCGGGCTGGATGACAGCCAGTCTGACGACAACCGCGAGATCATCACCGGCACGGCCACCACCGCGGGCACGTATTATATCGACATGCAGTCGGGCTATATCGGGTCTTACCTGCTGGAGTTCGAGGTCGATGGCCGCATTCTGGGCAATCGCTTTGACGGCTATGAGGTCGGCACCGATGGCGATGACACGGTGCTGGCCCGCGCGGGCCATGACGAGGTGCTGGGCCTAAGCGGCGCGGATGAGCTGCTGGGCGGTGCGGGCGCGGATACGCTGTGGGGCGGCGACGGAGGCGATCTGCTGGATGGCTCCAAAGGGGCGGATTCGCTTTATGGCGAGATGGGCAATGACACGCTGCGCGGCGGCGGATCGCCTGACCGACTGGAGGGTGGCGACGGCACTGACAGCCTGATCGGCGGCGGTGGCCATGACTGGCTGGTGGGCGGCGATCACGGTGATTTTCTGGATGGCGGAAATGACCGTGACACGCTGGGGGGCGAGAATGGCAATGACACGCTGCGCGGCGGCAGCGGGGCCGACACGCTGAGTGGCGGCGCAGGCGATGACAGCCTGGTTGGCGGGCGCGGCGGAGACGTGCTCAGCGGCGGTTATGATGCGGACACGTTGGTCGGAAATACCGGGAATGACACGCTTTCGGGCGGCAATGGCGCGGATCTATTTGTCTTTGCAGATGGGTTTGGCGACGACACAATCGTGGATTTCGACCTGTTTTCGGGTGATGAAAAGATCGACCTCAGCCGGATCAACTCGATCAATTCCTTTCAGGATCTGGTGAACAATCACCTTACAGATACAGGCCCGCATCTGGTCATCACAACCGGCAAAGGCGACACGATCACCCTGCTGAACGCCAACGATTTCTATCTGGATGCGCAGGATTTCATTTTCTGAACCTCCAACACAAGAGACACTGCAACTACGTCTGGCCGAACAGCGCATCGAACAATGGCACAGTAAAAAAACATTTTCACTGCAGTTGGCAGAGCTGAGAAACCCACACTCTCAATCGAAAGTTGATTTCAAATCAACTCGGGCATTAAATTTCCCAAGCAGCGTCTTATTGGGGAACAAGTATGGGATGGCATCGACGAAGAGCATACACAAAAACCGGGAAGAATGGGAAAATCATTCAAGTCAGAAGCGCGATTGTATTCACTTCCACCTCTTCCACATCAAAGAAAAAGACGCACATACAGCGCCATAGCTGCCCGGAATGCGGGGCCCAGATCATTACCGTTAGAATGAAAAATAAGGGCTGGGCTCATTTCGAAGGGGCAAAAGGGTTACACAGAGTGAAACACCCCTGTTTTGATAGAGGTAAAAACCTTCCCAAACGTCGCCACGAGGGCACTCCCGATTTGTTCGAAAACATAGATCCCCCAACAGCTAACGACTTTGCCTAACAGCACATAAGAGATAGCTGAAGGTAGAGTCGCGCTTTTACGGAGGGAATGGTGGGTCGTGAGAGGCTCGAACTCCCGACATCTTCGGTGTAAACGAAGCGCTCTACCAACTGAGCTAACGACCCGGTGACGCGGTATTTGCAACAAGTCGCCGGGATTGGCAAGCCCCCTTTGACAGCAAATTTCAATCCTTTTCATCCGACGGGGACATCCAGCGTACCGGGCCGTCGCCACGGGCCGACAGCTGGTCCGATGGATTGTATAGCGGGCAGTGTTCTAGCGACAGGCAGCCACAGCCCATGCAGTGATCCAGCTGATCGTGCAGACGTTCCAGCAGGGTGATCCGCGCCTCTAGCCCGTCGCGCCATTTCTGCGACGCGGCCTGCCAATGGGCTTTGCCCACGGCGGCACCCTGCGGGACGATGCCCAGCATTTCACGGATCTCTGCCAAAGGAATGCCCAGGCTCTGGGCCACACGGATCACCGCAACGCGGCGCAATTCACGGCGATCATAGCGCCGATGGTTGGCCGGGGTGCGCCAGCTTTGGATCAGGCCTTCGGATTCATAATAATGCAGGGTCGACACGGCGACACCGGCGCGTTTGGCCATGTCGCCGACGCTCAGATCATTGGGTTTGGCGGATTTGGGCATGGTGCGGCCCCTCTGATTGCGCTTGACCTCAAGTGAACTTGAGGAAGCACGATGCGAGGGTCAAGTGATTCTGAAAGGACAGACCATGCCGATCATTTCCCGCCGCCGGTTCAAGGCCCTGACCGGGCGCCCCTCTCATGCGGCTGCCCAACGCCGCGATGCGTTAAACCGCGCGCCCAGCCTGTGCCGCGACATCGCCGCCCCGCCCTATCACAGCGATCCCATGGACCCGACCCTGCGCGCGGAACTGGACGCCATGCATCTGGCCGCCCAGTTGAAGCGACTGGGATAGGCCCCTGGACGACGTCGCAGCCAAACACTTGTCTTGAAACGAAAAAGGCGCGCCATTTTCAGGCGCGCCCTGGGGTCAGACCCCAAATTCTGGTGGGTGATAAGAGATTTGAACTCCTGACATCTTCGATGTGAACGAAGCGCTCTACCACTGAGCTAATCACCCGGTAGCGCGCTAAATATCCTCTGATTCCGCAGAGCGCAAGAGGAGAAACACAGCAAATTCCCCCGCGATTGCAGGATTTTCAAACCGCACAGCGGTGCAGAAAGACCACAGCCCCGGTCCCCCAGCTTGACAAAACCCCCTGCAGCGCGAAAACCTCGCTGTGATCTGTGTTTTGCTTCTGGGGACTGATATGAAAAAGACACTCGCCGTTTTCGCAATTTCCGCTGCTCTGGCCACTCCGGCGCTGGCCTCTGGCCCGACCGACCCGATTGTCGCGCCCGAAGTCATCATGACCGCCGCCGCAGAAAGCAGCACGCCCTCTGCGCCGCTGGTGCTGGGCCTGACCACTGTGATCGTGTTCAGCGTGGGCCTGGCAAACTAAGCCGGGCATCACCTCGCCCTGCGCATGACAGGCAGGCAGATAGATAGACAGACAGGCAGGCACCCAACGGTGCCTGTTTTTTTATGCCCACCCGTGGTCAGATTGTGATCTGAAGGGCTGATATGCAAAAGCCCCGGACGCTGCCGGGGCTTTTGTGTTTTTTGATACCTGCACTCAGGTGCGATCAGTGTGCGGTGGCCCCTGCAGCGGTGTCTTGGGACACTTTCAGGGCTGCGGCGGCCTCTTCGGCTTCCTCATCCCATTCGATGGGCTCGGGCGTGTCGATCAGCGCCAGTTTCAGCACTTCGGACACGTGTTTGACCGGGATGATTTCCAGCCCGTCTTTCACATTGTCCGGCAGCTCGGCCAGATCCTTTTCGTTCTCAACCGGGATGAGAACGGTCTTGATCCCGCCGCGCAGCGCCGCCAGCAGCTTTTCTTTCAGCCCGCCAATCGGCATGGCATTGCCACGCAGGGACACCTCGCCGGTCATGGCAATGTCCTTGCGCACCGGAATGCCGGTCAGCACCGACACAATCGAGGTCACCATGGCCAGACCGGCCGACGGCCCATCCTTGGGCGTGGCACCATCGGGCACGTGGACGTGGATGTCCAGCTTGTCGAATTTCGGCGGCTTGACGCCAATCTCGGGCGAGATCGAGCGCACATAAGAGGCCGCTGCCTCGATGCTTTCCTTCATCACATCGCCCAGCTTGCCGGTGGTTTTCATCCGACCTTTGCCCGGCAGTTTCAGCGCCTCGATATGCAGCAGATCGCCGCCCACGCTGGTATAGGCCAGCCCGGTCACAACCCCGACCTGATGCTCGTCCTCGGCCAGACCGTAGCGGTGCTTTTTCACCCCAAGGAAATCGTCGATATTGTCCGCCGAGACCGTGACGGTTTCGGCTTCTTTCTTGACGATCTTGGTCACCGCCTTGCGGGTCAGCTTGGCGATTTCACGCTCCAGATTCCGCACCCCGGCCTCGCGCGTGTAATACCGCACGATGGCGGTCAGCGCGTCGTCCTGCACCTCGAACTCGCCCTTTTTCAGACCATGGTTCTTGATCTGCTTATCGACCAGATGGCGCTTGGCGATCTCCAGCTTTTCGTCCTCGGTATAGCCGGACAGCGGGATGATCTCCATCCGGTCCAGCAGGGGGCCGGGCATGTTGTAGCTGTTGGAGGTGGTCACGAACATCACGTTCGAGAGGTCATATTCGACCTCAAGATAGTGGTCCACAAAAGTGGCGTTCTGTTCGGGATCCAGCACCTCCAGCATGGCCGAGGCCGGGTCGCCGCGGAAATCCTGCCCCATCTTGTCGATTTCATCGAGAAGGATCAGCGGGTTGGTCGTCTTGGCCTTTTTCAGCGCCTGGATGATCTTGCCGGGCATAGAGCCGATATAGGTGCGGCGGTGGCCACGGATCTCGGATTCATCGCGCACGCCACCCAGGCTGATGCGGATAAATTCACGGCCCGTTGCCTTGGCCATGCTTTTGCCAAGCGAGGTCTTACCGACACCCGGAGGGCCAACAAGGCACAGGATCGGCCCCTTGAGCTTGGCCGAGCGCGCCTGCACCGCAAGATATTCGACGATGCGTTCCTTGACCTTGTCGAGGCTGTAGTGATCTTTATCCAGGATCTCCTGGGCGCGGCCCAGATCCTTTTTCACGCGGGATTTGGTGCCCCACGGGATCGACAGCATCCAGTCCAGATAATTGCGCACCACTGTCGCCTCGGCGGACATGGGGGACATGTTCTTCAGCTTTTTGATCTCGGCATCGGCCTTTTCGCGCGCCTCTTTGGACAGCTTGGCGTTGGAGATCTTTTCCTCCAGCTCGGCGATTTCGCCTTCGCCCTCTTCGCCGTCGCCCAGCTCCTTCTGAATGGCCTTCATCTGCTCATTCAGGTAATATTCGCGCTGGGTTTTCTCCATCTGGGTTTTGACGCGGGTCTTGATCTTTTTCTCGACCTGCAGAACCGACATTTCGCCCTGCATCAGCCCATAGACCTTTTCCAGTCGCTCGCTGACGGACAGGGTCTCCAGCAGCTCTTGCTTCTGGTTGACCTCGATGCCCAGATGGCCTGCGACCAGATCGGCCAGCTTGGCCGGATCCTGCGCCTCGCCCACGGCGGCCATGGCCTCTTCGGGGACGTTTTTCTTGACCTTGGCGTAGCGTTCAAATTCTTCGGCGACGCTGCCCAGCAGGGCCTCGGTGGCCTCGGCATCGCCGGGCATTTCCGTCAAATATTCGGCGCTTGCCTCAAAAAAACGATCATTTTCAAGGTAGTCCGTGATGCGCACCCGGTCCTGACCTTCGACCAGCACCTTGACGGTGCCATCGGGCAGTTTCAGCAGTTGCAGCACATTGGCCAGCACACCGGCCTTATAGATACCTGCGGACTCAGGATCGTCCTCGGCCGGGTCGATCTGACTGGCCAGCAGGATCTGCTTGTCGTCGTTCATCACCTCTTCGAGTGCGCGCACGGATTTGTCGCGCCCGACAAAAAGCGGCACGATCATATGCGGGAACACCACAATGTCGCGCAGCGGCAGCACCGGGTAAGAGGGGTTGAGGGGATGTTTCATGCTCGCGTCTTCCTTATGGCAAAGCCCAGCGCCCCGTTCGCGGCAGCACAGGGATTTCCTGTCATGGAGGGTTAATCTGGGGTCTGCCCGCCGAATTTACAAGCGCCCCACCCTGTCATCACCATGAGCAAAGCCGCAGACAGGCACAAGCAGGGAAACGCGCAAAGCTGTGGACAATTCGGGGCAATTGCCCGACAGGATGCGCACAGACGCCGTAAAGCGTCAAAATGACCATTCCCTGTTCTGAGGCGCGGCGGTAGGGTGCCTGTGACGAACAGATATTGGGATGATTTAAATGAAATTCTCCAAAACTTGGCTGCTGGGCTTGGCAGCGGTGTCGCTCAGCGCGGGCTGTATGCAATTGGCCGAAATCGAAACCCCGCCGCAAAGCGTGACCTTCACCTCAAAGCAGGCGCAGGACAATGCTGCGGGCTTTTCGCAGATGGCTGTGCGCAGCTTTGTCAGCACCGAAAAAGGGCGCAAGGACGATCAGGAAATGCTGGGCGCGCGCTGTTCGGTGAAAGGCCGCGGGTTCAAGGCCGATGTCGTGACCCCCGCGCTCATCAAGATGCCGATCTACACAGGGGCCTCCAGCCCGGCCGACATCAGCTGCCGCACCGACAAGGACCGCGCCAGCACGACAGTGAAACCCTTTAACGCCACGCTTGCCCGTATCAACGCCACACAATCCAGTGGCGGCGGGCTGCTGGGTGTTGTGGTCACGGCTGCGGTCAAGGGGATGGCAACCGCAGCGCGCGATCCGCTAAAGGATGAGTTCAACTATCCAGGCATGGCGCGCGTGGTATTCGGCGTGGGCGACGAATGATCCGGGGCTGTTTGGCGCTGGCCACTGCGACGCTGATCGCGGGCTGTGCGGAAAACTATGTGCCCGGCGACACGGTCACGCGGTTTCAGCCGCGCGGTGCTGAGGTGATCGCCTATGAAGAGGTGGAGTTCAGCGCCTTTCTGCTGGCACGTGGCGGCGCTATGGCCGAACTGAACACCGCCCGCTGCACTCTGCGCTATCGCGGTCAGACTGTGACCGTCACTCCCCCTGCCCGCATCGCCCTGCCGATCCTCAAGGGCGCGCAACCCGCATTGACCAGCCGTTGCGAAGTGGCGATCGGCAACCGTCAGGATGAGGTCGAAAGCAGCCATCCGGCGCAGCAGCCCACAGCGCCGGGCAAGGGCCGCCACTATGCTGAAAAGATATCGGCACTCTTTAAGCAATAGGCCACGCCTGTCCTTTTCGCCGTCCCGTCGCATATCACTGTGCTTTGGGGCGGCCACCCCCGATCTGTCGCAAAACATTCATTTTACTTGATCTCTGCAACGGCCTAGCCATGAAGGACAGGCCGTGCCATCGCGCCCGCCTGTGACGAAGGCCCCCCGGCCATTTGGGGGCGTCGCTAGGAATTGAGGGCTGAGATGCCGCAGATTTTCCCCGAAGGCCCGGCCCGCAGCTCGCGTGCCTATGTCACCCTGGTCACAAATGCCGATTTCGCCCTTGGCGCGCTGGCCCTGCTGAACTCCCTGAACCGCAGCGGCACGCAGGCAGACAAGGTTGTGCTACACACCGATGCCGTGCCCGGCGCGGCGCTGGCCCCACTGCGCGCGACCGGGGCGCGGCTGGTGCGCACCACGCATCTGCCGCTGTCCGATGCGTTCAACGCCGCACATGCCCGCAAGGCCCTGCATGACCGCGCCCCCTTTACCAAGGGCAACAAGCCTCTGTTTCACACGCCGCTGGATAATTTCATCAAGCTGCGGCTGTGGCAGCTGGATTATGACGCGGTGATCTATCTGGATAGCGACACGCTGGTGCTGCAAAATATCGACGAGCTGTTCGGCTATCCCGGTTTCTGCGCCGCACCCAATCTGTATGAGGATCTGAGCGACTTTCACCGGCTCAATTCCGGTGTCTTCACCGCCCGGCCCTGCCCCCGCATCTTTACCCAGATGCTGGCGCGGCTGGATCAGCCCGGCGCCTTCTGGCAGCGCACCGACCAGACCTTTTTGCAGGCGTTTTTTCCCGACTGGCACGGGCTGCCGGTGTTTTACAACATGCTGCAATATTGCTGGCTGAACCTGCCGGGGATCTGGGATTGGCACAGCATCAAGGTCGTGCATTATCAATATGAAAAACCCTGGCAGGCGGACAACCCAAAGGCCGAGGCCCTGCGCCCGCTGATTGATCTGTGGCACAGCTATGCCCAGGGCGGTGCACCTGATCTGTCTGCCCTGCCCCGCGCCGCATGAGGATCGCGCTGACCGGCGCAACCGGGCTGGTGGGGCGGTTCCTGACGGCCGGGCTGGCGGCGCATCAGATCGCCACAGTCGGACGCAGGCCCAGCGCGGGGTTGGCACATCGGGGATGGTCGCTGGGCGAGGATGTCGATTTGCACGGGCAAGACGCGCTGATCCACTGCGCCTTTGCTCATGTGCCGGGGCGCTATCGCGGCGGCGAAGGCGAGGATCCGCAGGGCTTTCTACGCGCCAATCTGGACGGATCCAAACGCCTGCTGGACGCTGCCGCGCGCGATGGGGTGCGCTGCGTGATCTTTCTATCCTCGCGCGCGGTGCTGGGCGGCTATCCCCCCGGCACGGACCTGCTGGAAAGCCTGCCGCCCGCGCCTGACAGCCTTTATGCCGAGGCCAAGCTGGCGGTCGAGGACCACCTATCGACCCTCCCCTTACGCGGGATTTCCCTGCGCGCCACGGGTGTCTATGGCCCCGGAGAAGGCCACAAATGGGAACAGCTCTTTGCGGATTTTCTGTCGGGGCAGCCCATCACGCCACGGCGCGCCACGGAACTGCACGGCGCAGATCTGGCCGCTGCCTGTGATCTGTTGCTGCGCAGCGATACACGCGGAGCTGTCCATGCGTCAGACCTGATGCTGGATCGGCAGGATTTGCTAAGCGAACTTAAAAGGCTGAAAAACAGCCCTGAAACGCCCCCAGATCGCGCCAAAACCACACCAAACGCCCTTAATTGCGCAAAACTGGCAAGCCTCGGCTGGAAACCCCGCGGCTGGGAGGGGCTGGTGAAGGCCCTCCCCCAGATGATCTGATCACAGCGGGGGAATGTCCCCTTCGGCGCGCTGCGCGTGAAACTCCGCCTCCCAGGCCTCAAACCGCCCTTCGGCAATCGCCGCGCGCATTTCCTGCATGATCTGCTGGAAATAATGCAGGTTGTGCCAGGTCAGCAGCATCCCTGCGATCATCTCGTTCGAGCGATAGACATGATGCAGATAGGCGCGGCTGTAACCCCGGCAGGCCGGGCAGGTGCAAGCCTCGTCCAGCGGGCGCGGATCATCCGCATGGCGGGCGTTCTTGATGTTCACGACACCGTGCCGGGTAAAGGCCTGCCCTGTGCGACCCGAGCGCGAAGGCAAGACGCAATCCATCATGTCGATGCCACGCTTGACCGCGCCGACAATATCATCGGGCTTGCCCACACCCATCAGATAGCGCGGCTTGCTCTCGGGCAGGAAATCCGGCGCGTAGTCCAGACAGCCAAACATCGCCTCCTGCCCCTCGCCCACGGCAAGGCCACCGACCGCATAGCCGTCAAATTCGATCGCCCGCAGGGCCTTGGCGCTTTCCTCGCGCAGATCCTGCTCCAGACCGCCCTGCATGATGCCAAACAGCATATGACCAGGGCGATCCCCAAACGCATCACGCGACCGCTGCGCCCAGCGCATCGACAGGCGCATACTTTGCGCGATGCGATCACGATCCGCAGGCAGCGCAGGGCATTCGTCAAAGGCCATGACAATGTCACTGCCCAACAGCTTCTGGATCTCCATCGACCGTTCGGGCGACAGCATGTGTTTCGACCCGTCAATATGGCTTTGAAAGCGCACGCCCTCTTCGGTCAGTTTGCGCAGACCGGCCAGCGACATGACCTGAAACCCGCCCGAATCCGTCAGGATCGGCTTGTCCCAGTTCATGAACTTATGCAGCCCGCCCAGACGGTCGATCCGCTCGGCCCCAGGACGCAGCATCAGATGATAGGTATTGCCCAGCAGAATGTCGGCCCCCGTGGCCGCCACGCTTTCCGGCATCATCCCCTTGACCGTCGCCGCCGTGCCCACCGGCATGAAAGCCGGGGTGCGAATGGTGCCGCGCGGGGTCTTGATTTCGCCCAGACGGGCCTTGCCGTCCTGCGCCTTCAGTTCAAACGATGTCAAAGCCATGATGCCATCCTTTCCCAACCCCCGCCCTTTGCCGCAACATACGGGCCTTGAAAAGCCCCCCTGCTTCTTCTTGGCCAAAATACTCAAAAGCCACGCCGCCGCAAAAGCCACGTCTTAAAAAGGTCATGACAATGCCGCTTGCCCATTGCAACCAGAGGGCGCAAAACTCGCGCCATGACCAAAAGCGCGCCTCAGACCCGAGACATGCCAGCCATCCTCGCCCAATATGAGGGGCGCCGGGATCCGTTCACCTATGCCAAAGGCGAGGCCCTGCCGCCCGTCGACACCGATCTGGCGGCGCTCAGCGCCCGGATCGTGCAATCCCCTGACATCGACCCGGATTACGCGCCCCCGTTTCGCTCGGGCTTTCATCGCAAATGCCACGACCTGCGCCGCGAGCTGACCGGCAAATCCGAGGCGCATTTCCTGCACGCGCTCACCGTGTCCCATCTGCGCAAACGCGAGGTGCCCCCGCACGCGCCCGCCCTGTTTCAACGGCTTTGGGCCGAACAGGGCGCGCATCTGATGCAGCAGCTGGACCTGCGCTGGCAGGTCTCGGCCATCACCACCTTTGGCGATCACGGGGTCACAGCCACACAGCGATCCGTCGGGCTGGCGCTGAATGCGCTGTTTGGTATGATGAAGCTCTATGAGACCGAGAGGCTGTTTTCCGGTCACACCCCGGATCAGGCCTTTGCGCTGGACCGAAAGGTCAAGGCGGATCTGCCCCTGCAGATGGATGGCTTTGCCATTTCCGGCGGCGGGCTGGATGTGAACCTGATCGCCCGGCTGTGGCAAGAGGCCGAGACCGACGCTGTCATCAAACCCCTGGCCCATCACCTGCTGACACAGGTGATCACCGACCCCAACACCCTGTTCCAGCGGCTTCAGACCATGCGCAAACGCAAGGAACGCCGCAAAAACACCGAACGCACTTCCAATATCGCGCCCGTGCCCGCCGCGTGTCAGGATCTGACCGCAGAAACCCTGCGCTGGGGCATTGTCAGCACGATCAAGGCCCCCCTGCGTGAGATCGCCCGCTTTGCTGCGCATCATCTGGAACTGGGGGCCCATGCGCTACATATCCATCTGGACGCGCCCGACCCCGACGCCCATGCCTATCTGAGCCGCCACCCCCGGATCCATGTCACGATCTGCGATGCGCAGTACTGGCAGGCCAACGGTCGCAAACGGCCCGAACAGCACCAGCTGCGTCAGGCGTTCAATGCCACGCGCACGCTGCGCGCCTGCAAGGACAGGCTGGACTGGCTGGGCCACATAGATGTGGACGAATTCCTGATCACCGACCGCCCGATCCAGCGCAAACTGGCGCAGGTCAGCACAAAACAGGCGGTGGCGCGCATCCCGCCTGCGGAATCTCTGGCACCGGGAAACGGGGCCACGCCCAATCATTTCAAACTCAGCCACAAACAGGCCGGTGTCCCCAAACCTGTGCTGCAGGACATTTACCCGACCTTTGGCCTGCATCTGTATGGCGGGTTTCTCAGCCATACCAGCGGCAAGGTCTTTGCCCGCACTGGCATTCCCGACACCCGCCTGGGCATCCACACGCTGAAATATCTGGGCGAAGAGGTCACAAACCGCACCAAGCCCGACGGGCTGTTCCTGGCGCATTTCCACGCGGCCAGCTGGACCGAGTTCCGCGACAAGCTGCGCTTTCGCCAGACCAAGGGATCCTATCGCCCCGCCAACCCGACCCGCGCGCTGGGCCTGTCCGAAGTGCTGCGTTATCTGGGCGAAGAAGAGGGCGATTCGGGCCTGCGCGCCTTTTTCGACGAGGTCTGCTCCGACACACCGGCATTGCGCAAACGCCTGTCCGATCACGGGATGCTGCTGCAGCGCGACTTTGATCTGGACGGGGCGGTCACGCGGGTCTTTGGGGAATTGCCATGAGCGCACGCTGGGGCATCATCAGCACGATCAAGGCCCCCCTGCCCCAGATCCTCGACTTTGCCGCCTGGCATCTCGAACTGGGGGCCAGCGCGCTGTATCTGTATCTGGATGCGGACGAACCACAGGCGCTTGAGGTGCTGAACGCCCATCCCAAGATCAAGGCGCTGCACACCGATGCGGCCTGGTGGGCCAAACGCAAGGGCCGCCCGGACAAGCACCAGCTGCGCCAATGTGCCAATGCCCGCCACGCCAATAACCGGCATGTGGGCAAATCCCCGACCACGCTGGACTGGCTGACCCATATCGACGTGGATGAATACCTGCTGCCCGCAGGCGATATTGGCGACACGCTGGCCGCGCTGCCTGCCGGGGTTCGCTGCGCACGGCTCCGCCCCGTCGAGGCGCTCGCCAAAGGCGGGGCTGAGGCCGCAGGCGAAACCCTGTTCAAGGCTTTCCATCTGGATCAGGCCCAACGCCAGCGCGCCGCCACCGCCTGTTTCGGCGACTGGGGCGCGGTGCTGTCCGGCGGTTTCCTGTCCCATGTGGCGGGCAAGCTGTTCTTTCGCACCGGCATGAAAGGGCTACAGGTCAAGATCCACAATGTGATCTGGGAGGGCGTGCAAAATCCGGGCATGGTCGAGCTGCCCCAGATCGAGCTGGGCCATTTCCACGCCGACAGCTGGGATCATTTCATCACCGCCTATCGGTTCCGCCATCAGCGCGGATCCTACCGGGCCGAATTGAAAAGCCAGGTACGCGGTGGCGGCGCCCCCAATCTGCACGATCTGTTCACCATGATCGAATCCGAGGAAGGCGAGGCCGGGCTGCGCCGCTTCTTTGATCAGGTCTGTACCGCCACCCCCGATCTGGTCCAGCGCCTGAGCAACGAGGGCCTGCTGCGCCGACACATACTGCCCCTGCCCGCCCTGCGCGCACAGCATTTCCCCGATAGCTAATCCGCAAAATCCGCGCGGATTGTCCCCAAAGCGCCGCGTTTCGGGCCCCAGCCCCACCCCACACGCGCCCCACGATTGACCTTTGCACCAGTTTTTACTAAAGCCTGCGCCCAAGGGGTCGCGCAGGCGACGACACGCCGGGCCAACCGGGCCTGACCCCATTGGACGCGCAGGCCAGGATATTGCCTGCATTGATCGGACAGGCATGACCAAATTTTCTGACCTGAATCTGAACCCCAAGGTTCTGAAGGCCATCGACGAGGCCGGTTACGAATCCCCGACTCCCATTCAGGCCGGCGCCATCCCGCCCGCGCTGCAGGGACGGGACGTTCTGGGAATCGCCCAGACCGGCACCGGCAAAACCGCCAGCTTTACGCTTCCCATGATCACGCTGCTGGCCCGTGGCCGCGCCCGCGCGCGGATGCCTCGCAGCCTGGTGCTGTGCCCGACACGGGAACTGGCTGCTCAGGTGGCGGAAAACTTCGACACCTATGCCCAGCATGTGAAACTGACCAAGGCCCTGCTGATTGGCGGTGTCTCCTTCAAGGAACAAGAGGCGCTGATCGACAAAGGGGTCGACGTGCTGATCGCCACGCCGGGCCGCCTGCTGGACCATTTTGAACGCGGCAAGCTGATCCTGTCGGATGTCAAAGTCATGGTCGTGGACGAAGCCGACCGGATGCTGGATATGGGCTTTATCCCCGATATCGAACGCATCTTTGGCCTGACACCCTTTACCCGCCAGACACTGTTCTTCTCGGCCACCATGGCGCCCGAGATCGAGCGCATCACCAACACCTTCCTGTCCAACCCCGAGCGCATCGAAGTGGCCCGTCAGGCCACCGCCTCGGAAACCATCGAACAGGGTGTGGTGATGTTCAAAGCCTCGCGCAAAGATCGCGAAGGCAGCGAAAAGCGCCGCGTGCTGCGCGCCCTGATTGATCAGGAAGGCGAGGCCTGCACCAACGCGATCATCTTCTGCAACCGCAAGGTTGATGTGGATATCTGTGCGAAATCACTGAAGAAATACGGCTATAACGCCGCCGCGATCCATGGTGATCTGGACCAGAGCCAGCGCATGAAGACCCTGGACGCCTTCCGCAATGGCGAGCTGCGCATTCTGGTCGCCTCGGATGTGGCCGCGCGCGGTCTGGACGTGCCCAGCGTCAGCCATGTGTTCAATTTCGACGTGCCCGGCCATGCCGAGGATTATGTCCACCGCATTGGCCGCACCGGGCGCGCCGGGCGTGAAGGCAAAGCCTTTACCATCGTGGTGCCGCGCGACGAAAAGAACTTTGAGGACGTGGAAACGCTGATCCAGAAAGAGATCCCCCGCGTCGAGAACCCAGCCAAACCGTCTGCGCCGCGCAAATCCTCGCGCAGCGCCAAACCCGAGGTTGTGGAAAAGGCCGAGGCGCCCAAGCCCGCCGAAAAGCCGGTACAGGACAAGTATGAGAGCAAAGATCGCGGGTCCAAACCCACGCGCTCGCGCTCTCGGTCGCGCGGCGGATCGGACCGGCATCACAAGGACAACAACGTGGTTGGCCTGGGCGATCACCTGCCCGAATTTATCGCGCTCAGCTTTGAAGAGCGCCGCGCAAGCTAAAATCGCATTGCCAAGACTATGGATTGGGGCGCTTTTAAGCGCCCTTTTTCGTGCGCAATCATCCAAAATGCCCAAATTTAACCGGATCATAACCTCCCTTTCGTTACTGCTATGCTGTTCAGTAAGGGAAGGATCATGACCGGCGACCCCCAATTCCCCACACCAGAAGCACAACGCAGCAACCGACGACACGCGGAACGCTATTTTTCCGATCTGACCGGCACGGCCATGCAGGCGGCGCTGGAAATGCCGTGTCGGGTGCTGGACCTGTCCGTTGGCGGCGCGCGGCTGGCCTTTGAACAGGATGTGGACCAATCCATAGATGGCCGTCAGATCCAGTTGGACATCGACGGGTTCGGCCGGTTTCAGGCGCGGCTACGCTGGATCGACCCGCGCCATGCAGGCCTGTCCTTTGATCTGGATGCAGATGCGCAAACGGCGCTGATGGATCAGATCAGCGCCGCATTGTCCGAAGAGTTCTAGCTTGCGCCGCCTCACATGAGGCGGGACACAACCACCGTGACTTCGGGTTTCTTGCCGATCTCGTTCTGGCAGGATTTGCGCACGATCGCCTTGATTTCCTTTTCCAGACGTTCGTCATCGGTCAGCGTCTTGGCCTTGGCACGGCCCAGGAATTGCGACAGGTCTGCCTCCAGCACATCGCTCAGCCCGGTATCAGAGCGACCGACCTCCGCCAGGCCCATGATCTCGCACCAGGGTTCGCCCAATGGCTCATCCTCTTCGTCCAGGATCAGCGTCACCACCACATGACCGTTCAGCGCCATGCGGATCCGGTCGCGCACAATCCCGTCCAGCGCGCCAATCTGCACCGAACCATCCAGATAGGTGCGGCCGGTTTCGATATATTCCGCCACTTTCGGCGCATTGCCGGTCAGGTCGATCATCATGCCATTCACCGCCAGAATGCCCTGACGACCGTTGCCTTCGCTCAGCTTGACATGTTCGCGCAGGTGACGGTGTTCGCCATGCATGGGCACCACGATCTGCGGGTTCACCACGTCCTGCAGGGTTTCCAGATCCGGGCGGTTGGCATGGCCCGACACGTGGTAATCCCCCCCGTGATCATCCACCACATCCACCCCCTGTTCCGAGAACTGGTTCATGATGCGGATAACGCCCTTTTCATTGCCCGGAATGGTCTTGGAGGAGAACAGGAACAGATCGCCCTCTTTCAACGTGATGCCGTGATATTTGCCCCGCGCCAGCTGCGCGCTAGCCGCGCGGCGCTCGCCCTGACTGCCGGTCACGATCAGCATCAGGTTTTCGCGCGGGATCGCGGTCGCATCCTCGCTCTGCACCACTTTGGGGAAGCTGTCCAAGACACCGGTTTCGATCGAGGCCTCGATCATCCGGCGCATGGCCCGTCCCATCAGACAGATAGACCGCCCGGCCCGTGCGCCCGCCTCGGCCAGGGTTTTCACCCGCGCCACATTGCTGGCAAAGGTCGTGGCGACCACCATATTCGGTGCGCCTGCGATCAGCTTTTCGATATTGTCACCGATGCTGGCCTCGGACCGGCCGGGCTGGGGCGAAAACACATTGGTGCTGTCGCAGATCAACGCCTTGACGCCGCCCTTGCTGACTTCGCCCCACAGGACCGGATCCCAGGGCTCGCCAACCAGCGGGGTCGTATCCAGCTTGAAATCGCCCGAATGGATCACGCGGCCCGCAGGCGTGTCGATCACCAGCGCGCTGCTTTCGGGGATCGAGTGCGAAATCGGCAAAAAGCCCACGCTGAACGGCCCCGCCTGCACGGTTTCGGGCCAGGCGCTGGCCACCTGCACGGCGTCATCACTGATGCCATATTCCGCCAGCTTGCCCCGCGCGATCCGCGCGGTAAAGGCACGGGCATGGATGCGCACCCCCAGCTGTTCAAACAGATGCCCCACCGCGCCCACATGGTCCTCATGTGCATGGGTGATGAACACCGCGTCAATACGGTCAGAGTTTTCGCGCAGCCAGCTAATGTCGGGCAGGATCAGATCCACCCCCGGCGTGCCGTCCATATCCGGGAAGGTCACGCCCAGATCGACCACGATCAGGCGCTCTTTCCCCGGTTTGCCATAGCCATAGACATAGCAGTTCATGCCGATCTCGCCGGCGCCCCCAAGGGGAAGATAGATCAAACGTTCGCTGCTCATGCCGCACCGCCCTTGTTCTTGTTATACTCGTGGATCACGGTCAGCCCGTGCATGGTCAGATCGTCTTCGATCACGTCAAATAGCGGCTCGCCCGTGGCAAAAAGCGGGGCCAGCCCGCCCGTTCCCACCACTTTCATCGGGCGGCCATATTCCTCTTTGATGCGGGCAATGATCCCCTGGATCAACCCGACATAGCCCCAGAACACGCCGCTCTGGATACAGTTCACCGTGTTGGTGCCAATCACCTTTTCCGGCTGACTGACATCCACATGGGGCAGCGCGGCGGCACCGGAATGCAGCGCGCCAAGGCTCAGATTCACGCCGGGCGCAATCACGCCGCCAACATAGGCACCATCCGCCGACACCACATCAAAATTGGTCGCGGTGCCAAAATCAACCACCACCACATCGCCCCCGTGGCGGTCAAAGGCACCCGCCGCGTTGGCCAGGCGATCCGGGCCAACCCCGGTGCCCGTATCCACCCGCGGCGCATGGGGCAGCGCGCATTCCGGTTTGCCCACCACCAGCGGCCGACAGCCAAAAAACCGATCCGCAAAGACCCGAAGGTTAAACACCACGCGCGGCACGGTCGAACTGATGATCACATCGGTCACATCCAGATCCAGCCCGTAATGTTTCACCAGGGTCGAATACCAGGTGAAATAGGCATCCGCCGTGCGCCCGTGATGGGTCGAGGTGCGCAGAGTGCACAAAAACCGCTCCCCATCCCAGATGGAGAAAACAGTGTTGGTGTTCCCGCAATCAATGCAAAGCAGCATGGCCCGCCCCCGGCGTCAAAAGAATATATCCGCCGCGACAATGGACAGCCGGGCTTTGGGCGTCTTTAGGACAAGATTACCGGCCTCGTCCACTGTCTCAAATGTCCCATGGTGGGTTTCGCACCCAGTACGTGCGGTCATTTCCTCGCCCAGACGCGCAGCATCCTTCAGCCAGGCGGAACGGACGGGCTCAAACCCATAGGTGACAAAGCGGGTCTCCCAGACCGCATAAGCCTGCGCCAGCGCCTCCAGCATCTGCTCGGGGCTGACCCGCTTGCCAGTCTCCTCCAGCAAAGACACAGGGCGCAGCGCACCCTCTTCCACATCATCCGCCCCCGGAGCCGCAATCAGGTTCACCCCAATCCCAATGGCCAGATGCCCGCCGGGACCGCCCAGGTTCTCCAACAGGATCCCGGCCAGCTTGCCACCGTTCAACAACACATCATTGGGCCATTTCAGAGCCAGCCCCGCCGCCGTGCCGGTCACCGCCTCAACAGCGTCGCGCAACGCCAGCGACGCCACAAAACTGCGCAGCGCCACAACCTCCGGTGCCTCCGTCGGGCGCATCACCAAAGTCGCAGCAAAATTGCCCGCGTTGTTCACCCAGGCGCGACCACGCCGCCCACGCCCCGCCGTCTGACGCAACGCACAGACCCATTCCGGCCCCGCCAGATCCGCCGCAATCCGCGCCGCTTCGGCATTGGTGCTGTCCACCTCAGCCAAGGCCCGCTTGCCATATCCGTCAGGCCACATGCGCGCCCCCTGTTTCTTCTTGGTCCAAATACACCCAGGGGGAGCGCCGCAGGCGCGGGGGCAGCGCCCCCTCCCCCGAAAAGGAAAACGACGCGCCCCGAACCGGAGCGCGCCGCCTGTCAAAATCTTACGTCAGATCACGAGATCACTCAACCAGTGTCACCGCCGCCGCCTGCGCCACCGCTTCGATCCCGAACAGGTTGACCACGCCAATCACCATGATCAGGGCCGAGCCCATCAGGAACAGCTGCAGCACCGGCGATTTGCCTCCGTTCAGCGCGTCATCCCGATCCTCACCAAAATACATGAAGTACACGATGCGGATATAGTAGAACGCCCCGATCACCGACGCCACCACACCAGCAATCGCCAGCCAGGCCAGACCGGCCTCATAGGCGGCGCGCAGCACGTAGAACTTACCAAAGAAGCCCACCAGCGGCGGCACACCCGCAAGGCTGAACAGCAGCACCAGCATGGCCAGCGCCTTGCCCGGCTCGCGCTTGGCATACATGCCAAGGCTGTCAATATCCGTGACCGGCTGACCGTCGCGCTCCATCGACAGGATAAAGGCAAAGGTGCCGATATTCATGGTCACATAGATCGCCATATAGATCAGCATCGCCTGCACACCCAGAACGGTGCCAGCCGCCAGACCCATCAGCGCATAACCCATATGCGCGATCGAGGAATAGGCCATCAGGCGTTTGATATCGCGCTGACCAATCGCTGCGATGGCGCCAAGGAACATGGACAGGACCGAAATCAGCGCCACAACCTGGCTCCAATCCGGGATCGCATGGCCAAAGGCATCAAACATCACACGGGCGAACAGCGCCATGGCCGCAACCTTGGGCGCGGTGGCAAAGAAGGCTGTGACCGGCGTGGGCGAGCCCTCATAGACATCGGGCGTCCACATGTGGAACGGCACGGCCGAGACCTTGAATGCCAGACCCGAGATCAGCAGCACCAGACCGATCAACAGACCCACCGGCAGATGCCCATGGCCCGCGGCCTCGATGATACCAGAAAACTGCGTGGTGCCCGCGAAACCGTAGATCAGCGACGAGCCGTACAGAAGCAGACCCGAAGACAGCGCGCCCAGCACAAAATACTTCATGCCCGCCTCGGTGGATTTCGCGCTGTCACGGCGCAGGGAGGCCACAACATAAAGCGACAGCGACTGCAGCTCCAACCCCATATACAGCGACATCAGGTTGCCGGCGCTAACCATCATCATCATGCCGACAGCGGCCAGCGCGATCAGCAGCGGGTATTCGAAATTCAGCAGGCCTTTTTGCTGCATATAGCCCTGGCTCATCACCAGAACCGCCGCCGCGCCGCCCAGGATCACAACCTTGGCAAAGCGGGCAAAGCCATCATCGATGAACATACCGTTAAACGCCGTCTGCGCAGGCGCGTCACTGGTGCCAATCATCAGCGCCATGGCAACAAACAGCGCCGCCGTGACCCAGACCAGCACAGGCGCGATCTTGTTCTGAGCGGTGTAAACCGCCCCCACAAGCGCGACCATGGCGTAAACGGCCAGAATGATTTCCGGCAGGATGATGTTCAGATCAGCCGAGATCATGTCCCTGCCCCCTTAATGTTCTGCTTTGACGACCTGGGTATCCCCACCCAGATCCGCCGCGGCCACAGCCGCATCAACATGTTCGACCAGCGCCGCCACGGACGGGCCGATGCGGTCCAGGATCGGCGCCGGATAGACCCCCATCCAGATCGTCATCACCACCAGCGGGGCAAAGATCGCTTTTTCGCGCAGCGACATATCCTGAATGGTCTTCAGGCTTTCCTTGATCAGATCGCCCATGACAACGCGGCGATAGAGCCACAGCGCATAGGCCGCCGACAGGATCACACCGGTCGCAGCCCCCGCCGCCACCCAGGTATTGACCTGGAAGATCCCCATCAAAGTCAGGAATTCGCCGACAAAGCCCGAGGTGCCCGGCAGGCCGACATTGGCCATGGTGAACAGCAGGAAGATCAGCGCATAGGCGGGCATCCGGTTCACCAGACCACCATAGGCGTCGATCTCGCGCGTGTGCATCCGGTCATAGATCACACCGACACACAGGAACAGCGCGCCAGAGATAAACCCGTGGCTGATCATCTGAAAGATCGCGCCATCAATCCCCTGCTGGTTCGCCGCAAAGATCCCCATGGTCACATATCCCATATGCGCCACAGACGAATAGGCGATCAGCTTTTTCATGTCGTCCTGCACCAGCGCCACCAGCGAGGTATAGATGATCGCAATCACCGACAGGGTGAACACCATATCCGCCATCACAGCCGAGCCGACCGGGAACATCGGCAGGCTGAACCGCAAAAACCCATAGCCGCCCATTTTCAGCAGGATCGCCGCCAGAACCACCGACCCGGCGGTTGGCGCCTGCACATGCGCTTCGGGCAGCCAGGTATGGACCGGCCACATGGGCATTTTCACTGCAAAGCTGGCAAAGAAGGCCAGGAACAGCAGTGTCTGCATCCCACCAATGATCTGCACCCCAAGGATAGAGAAACTTTCCGAGGCAAAGTTATGACTCAGCAGGGCTTCGATATCGGTGGTGCCCGCCTCGGCGAACATGGCCACCATCGCCACCAGCATCAGAACCGAGCCAAGGAAAGTGTAGAGGAAGAATTTGAAGCTCGCATAGATGCGGTCCTTGCCGCCCCAGATGCCGATGATCAGGAACATCGGGATCAGGCCCGCTTCAAAGAACAGATAGAACAGGATCAGGTCCAGCGCCATGAACACGCCCAGCATAAGCGTTTCCAGCAGCAGGAAAGCGATCATGTATTCCTTGACCCGCTTGTCCACCTGCCAGCTGGCGGCAATCACCAGCGGCATCATAAAGGTGGTCAGCAGCACAAACAGCACGCTGATGCCGTCCACACCCATCTTATATTTCAGCCCCATCAGCCAGTCATGTTCCTCGACCATCTGGAACCCGGTATCGGACGGGTCGAACTGGAACAGGATGAACAGCGAGATCACAAAGGTCGCGACCGTGGCGGCCATGGCCATCCAGCGGGCATTGCGCTTGGCGGCCTCATCATCCCCGCGCAACAGCAGCGCCATGATCAGCGCCGCGATGGCCGGGGTGAAAGTGACCAGGGAAAGCAGGATATTCTGCATTAGTGCGCCCCTCCGGAGATGGTCATCCAGGTGATGAAGACGGCAATGCCGATCACCATGGCAAAGGCATAGGTGAAGATGTAGCCGGACTGCGCCCGACCCGCGAGGCGGATAAAGAAGGGCACAACGCCCATGGAAATCCCGTTGATGATCGTGCCTTTGATCACGGTCTCATCGCCACGCTTCCAGAGGAAGCGGCCAAGCGCCTTGCTGGGCTGCACGATAAGGAAATCGTAGATCTCGTCGAAATACCATTTGTTCAGCAGGAACAAATACAGCGGGCGCTGGTTTTCGGCCAGGCGCTTGGGCAGCGACGGGTTCACGATGTAGAACCAGAAGGCAGTGGCCAGACCGATCAGCATCACGACGAACGGGCTCCATTTGACCCAGACCGGGACGTAATGGGCTTCGTGCAGGATGGTGTTTTCCGGCTTGATATAGATCGCCGCCTCGCCCGGTGCATCCGCCATGACATATTTCAGCTTGGAGGCTTTGGGGTTGGCTTCGGCCACGGCTGCGGCCAGCTCTTTGCTGGGCTCTTCGTAATGGCCGCCAAAGAATTTGACCACTTCGTTGGTCTTGCCAAAGAAGCTGGAATACCAGATCGCCCCGGCAAAGATCGCGCCCAGGCTCAGCACACCCAGCGGGATCAGCATGACTTTGGGGCTTTCATGGGCGTGCTCATGGGTGTGCTTGTCGCCCCGCGCTTCGCCATAGAAGGTCAGGAAGATCAGGCGCCAGCTGTAGAAACTGGTGAACAGCGCGGCGATGACCAGCATCCAGAAGGCATAGCCGCCATGGGTCGCAGCATAGGCGCTTTCGATCACAGCATCTTTGGAGGCAAAGCCCGCAAAACCGATCCAGCCGGTCATCGGGATCCCGACCCCGGTGATGGCCAGCGTGCCGATCATCATAGCGCGGAAGGTCCAGGGCAGTTTCTTACGCAGACCGCCATAGTTGCGCATGTCCTGTTCGTGATGCATCCCGTGGATGACCGAGCCCGCGCCAAGGAACAGCATCGCCTTGAAAAACGCGTGGGTGAACAGGTGGAACATGGCGACCGAGTAAACCCCGACACCCGCCGCCACAAACATATAGCCCAGCTGCGAACAGGTCGAATAGGCGATCACGCGTTTGATGTCGTTCTGCACAAGACCAACGGTGGCGGCAAAGAAAGCGGTGGTGGCCCCCAGAATGGTGATGAACCCGGTGGCATAAGGCGCAAATTCCATCAGCGGCGACATGCGGCAGACCAGGAAGACCCCCGCCGTCACCATGGTCGCGGCGTGGATCAGCGCCGACACCGGGGTCGGGCCTTCCATCGCGTCAGGCAGCCAGGTGTGCAGGATCAGCTGCGCCGATTTGCCCATGGCCCCGACAAAGAGCAGCAGCGCGATCACTTCGGCCGCGTTCCAGTCGCGCCACAGGAAGGTCATCTGCGTTTCCGCCAGCGCGGGTGCCGCGGCAAAGATGTCGTCAAACTTCACACTGTCGGCAAGGAAGAACAGCGCAAAGATCCCCAGCGCAAAGCCGAAATCCCCGACGCGGTTGACCACAAAGGCCTTCATCGCGGCGGCATTTGCGCTTGGCTTGCGGTAGTAGAACCCGATCAGCAGGTAGGACGCGACGCCCACGCCTTCCCAGCCAAAGAACATCTGCACCAGGTTGTCCGAGGTCACCAGCATCAGCATCGAGAAGGTGAAGAAAGACAGATAGGCAAAGAACCGGGCGCGATAGCTTTCCTCGCCCTCTTTGAAGTTCTCGTCATGCGCCATGTAGCCAAAGCTATAAAGGTGCACCAGCGCCGACACAGTGGTCACAACGATCAGCATGATCGAGGTCAGCCGGTCCAGACGGATCGACCAGTCGGTCGACAGCGTCCCCGATTCAATCCAACGCAGGATCTGGATATGCTGCGTTTCCGGCCCATGTGTCAGGAATACAACCCAGCTGAGCAGCGCCGCGAGGAACAGCAGCCCCGTGGTGACATATTGCGCGCCCTTGATCGAAATAAAGCGCCAGCCAAAGCCCGCGATCAGGCTGCCCAGCAAGGGGGCAAAGAGGATGATGGTTTCCATGGGCCTCAGCCTTTCATCACGTTGACGTCTTCGACGTCGATGGTGCCACGGTTACGGAAGAAGCAGACAAGGATGGCCAGGCCAATCGCCGCTTCGGCGGCGGCCACGGTCAGCACGAACAGGGTAAAGACCTGCCCGACCAGATCGCCCAGATGGGTCGAAAAGGCGACAAGGTTGATGTTCACCGCCAGCAACATCAATTCGATGCTCATCAAGAGGATGATGATGTTCTTGCGGTTGAGGAAAAGTCCGAAGATCCCGATGACGAACAGCGTCGCCGCCACCGTCAGGTAATGTTCCAATCCGATCATCTCTTACGTCCCTCCGGGTCTGGCCCGTTGTCGTCTTTGTCTTGCGGGTGTGTGCCACCCTGAATTCGTTTTGGGCCAGATCAGGCCCCGTCACGCACCCGGCGCAGTTTCAGCCGCGACAGGCCGGTTTCGACCTTGGTCCGAACCGGCACCGGCAGCAGCACCAGCGCCTTGTTGATTGCCCAGGCCCCGAACAGGATCTTGAGGATCCAGAAGGTGGCATAGGCGGCAATGCCCCAGGGCGAGAGCAGCAGGTCGAGTATGCCGTTCACAGCCCCTGCCCCGGTTTGACATCCTTCAGCTCCATCGCCTTGGCCGGATCCCGCAGGATCTGTGCGACAATGTCCTGGCGCTTGACGTCCTGGCGGTGGCGCAGGGTCAGCACAATGGCGCCAATCATGGCGACCAGCAGGATCAGCCCGGCCAGCTGGAACAGCAGGAAGTAGTCATCATAAAGGATCAGACCCAGCGCAGCGGTGTTGTGCACATCACCGGGGATCGGGTTGGCCAGCATGTCGGCGGCCTTGTCCGAGGCTTCCCAGACGCCAAAGGCCATGGCCAGTTGCATCAGGATCACCACACCGATCAGCAAGGCGATGGGCATATATTGCGCCATCTCGGCCTTTAGCTCGGCGAAGTCCACGTCCAGCATCATCACCACAAAGAGGAACAGCACCGCCACCGCGCCGACATAGACAATGATCAGCAGCATGGCGACAAATTCAGCCCCCATCAGCACGAACATGCCCGCCGCCGAAAGGAAAGCGAGGATCAGCCACAGGACCGAATGCACCGGGTTGCGGCTGATCACGGTGAACAGCCCTCCGGCAATCGCGCCAACGGCAAAAAGGTAAAAGGCAAAGACCATCATGACTGATCATCCTTCTCATCGGCCATGACTTCGCGGGCCAGTTCCATGGCGCGGGTCATGGCGGGAATGCCTGCGAACATCGACATCTGGGCGATGGTCTCGGCGATTTCATCTTTGGTGGCGCCGGCCTCAAGGGCGTGGCGCACGGTCATGCGAAACGGGGTGTCGGCCTGCGCGCCCTGCATGGTCAGACCGGCAAGGGTCAGAAGCAGGCGGGTTTTGGCGTCCAGCCCTTCCTTGGAGATCCCCTTGCCGAACCACATTTCCATCACGTCCTTGGACATGGTGGGCCAGAGCTTTTCAAACCCTTTGGGATTGAAGGTTTCCAGCGCAGGGTTGAAGGATTTCGCCATCTCCTGCGCCTGGCTCATCATCAGTTCAAACGGTGTTTTGGCGTCAGTCATAGCTTACTCCAAAATGGCCCAAAGGCGAGGTAGCCGATGCCCAGCACAACCATGGACCACCCCAGTACCGGTCTCTTGAAACGATCAATCGCCTGGTAGGCAGCGGCCAACCACAACAAGCCCGCAATCACATGGGGATACAGCCGAGCGCTCACGTCGAACTTTTCCGGATTGATCCACCACTGCAGCAACCCGTTCACCATAAGGCCGCCCCCAAAGAGGCCCCAAGCGAGATATGGCAACCAGCGCAGGCTCATCTGTAGGGCGCATCCAGTTCAAGGTTGCGGGCAATCTCGGCCTCCCAGCGGTCGCCATTGGCAAGGAGTTTTTCCTTGTCATAGAACAGCTCTTCGCGGGTTTCGGTCGAGAATTCGAAATTCGGACCTTCGACAATGGCATCCACCGGGCAGGCTTCCTGACAGAAGCCGCAATAGATGCATTTGGTCATGTCGATGTCATAACGCGTGGTGCGGCGCGACCCGTCTTCGCGCGGCTCGGCGTCGATGGTGATCGCCTGCGCCGGGCAGATCGCTTCGCAGAGTTTGCAGGCGATGCAGCGTTCTTCGCCATTGGGATAGCGGCGCAGCGCGTGTTCGCCCCGGAACCGCGGGCTAAGCGGCCCCTTTTCATGCGGATAGTTCAGCGTCGCCTTGGGTTTGAAGAAATACTTCAGCCCCAGTTTGAACCCGCCAATGATGTCAAACAGCAGGAAATATTTCGCGGCGCGGCCGTAGTCGATATTTGCCATGTCTCTATTCCCCCTGATTAACCGCCGGTCGACCAGCGCGCAAAGGCGCCAAAGAACCAGCCGAATTTCGCGGCAAAGGCCACAAAGACCACCCAGGCCAGGCTGAAGGGCAGAAAGACCTTCCAGCCAAGACGCATCAGCTGGTCATAGCGGTAGCGCGGGACGATGGCCTTCACCATTGCGAAGATGAAGAAGAAGAACGCCATCTTGGCGACCATCCACAGCACGCCGTCGGGCAGGCCCGGAATGGGCGACAGCCAGCCGCCAAAGAACAGCAGCGAGGTCAGCGCGCACATCAGGAAGATCGCGATATACTCCCCTGCCATGAACAGCAGGAAGGGCGTTGCCGAATATTCCACCTGATAGCCCGCGACCAGTTCGGATTCCGCTTCGGGCAGATCGAAGGGCGGGCGGTTGGTTTCCGCAAGGCAGGAGATAAAGAACAGGAAGACCATCGGGAAATGCGGCAGCCAGTACCAGCTGAAGAAGCCGAACGCGCCGTCCTGCGCTTGTACAATGTCACCAAAATTCATCGAGCCGGTGGAAATGATCACACCGATGATGATCAGGCCGATGCTGACCTCGTAGGAAATCATCTGCGCGGCCGAGCGCAGCGAGCCAAGGAACGGGTATTTGGAGTTCGACGCCCAGCCGCCCATGATCACGCCGTAAACCTCCAGCGAGGACATGGCGAACACATAGAGGATGGCGACATTGATGTCCGAGATCACCCAGCCATCATTGAACGGGATCACCGCCCAGGCGATCACCGCCAGCACAAAGGAGGTCATCGGTGCCAGCATGAACACGGTACGGTCGGCACCGGCCGGGATCACCACCTCTTTGACCACATATTTCAGCGCATCCGCCACCGATTGCAGCAGACCAAAGGCACCAACGACGTTGGGGCCGCGACGCATCTGAACCGCGGCCCAGATCTTGCGGTCGCCATAGACCAGGAACAGCAGGCTCACCATCACAAAGCCCAGCACCGCAAGGCATTGCGCAAGGATGATCACCAGGGTGCCCAGGGGCGTGGTAAAGAATTCTGCCATCAGGTCCTCACACCGTCGGTATTCCGTTTTCAACGCAGGCCTGCACCACGACTTCGGCGTCGATGGTTTTCAGCCCACGGGGCAGCGCAGCAGAGACGGTATAGACCGCGTCCCCCTGCCAGAGACCGCCCTCTTGGTTCACATTGGTTCGCAGATGCCGGGCAAAACCATAGCCCCGGATCAGCGTATATTGCGCAGCGGCGCACTCGGCGTAGTCCTCGACATCCGATGCGCCGCGCGCACCGCGCATGGTCACGTCGAACTGCACCAGATCGCCTTCCAGAAGCCGGGTTTCGACCCCTTCATAAGCGGGGGCAAAGGGCGGCTGATCCTGCGCCTCGGTGCAGGCGGACAGGCTGGTGGCCATGCCCAGAATGCTTATGAGCGCCGCCCCCCGCACCGTTACTCTGCCGCCACCGCGTCTGTGCGCGCCATGGCGTTGCGGGACAGCTCGGCCATCAGCGTGCTGGCGCGGGCGATCGGGTTGGTCAGGTAGAAATAGCGGAAGGCATTGCGGAAATCCGCCTTGCCCAGCGGCGCGTCGGCCTCCACCACCCAGTCATTTTCCGGCACCTGATCGATCTGCGCCAGATGCGGCACATCCGCGACCAGTGCCTGACGCAACTGCGCGAGGCTGTCCCAGCCCTGGGTTGCGCCCAGCTCGGCGCTGAGGGCGCGCAGGATGGCCCAGTTTTCCTTGGCCTCGCCAGGGGCAAAGCCCGCGCGCATGGCCAGCTGAGGCCGCCCTTCGGTGTTCACGAACAGCGCGTTTTCCTCGGTATAAGCGGCGGCGGGCAAGATGATATCGGCCCGGTTGGCACCGCGATCCCCGTGGCTGCCCTGATAGATCACTGTCGGTCCTGCGCCGATTTCGCCCTCATCCGCACCAAGGTTGAAGATCACGTCACATTCGGACACGGCGTTGCGCCCGCCCTCATTTGTTGCGCCCACATCCAGCGCGCCGACGCGGCCCGCAGCGGTGTGCAGCACAAGGAACTTGCTTTCCGTGGCCTGTGCAAATTTCTGCGCGGCGGCCAGCGCGGCAGCGCCGTCGGCCTCGGAAATCGCACCCTGACCGATGATGACCAGCGTGTCCTTGCCAAGGGCACCCTCGTGACCGCCCTCAAGCAGCTTGGCCAGCGCAGCGCGATCCGTGCCCAGATGGGTGTAATCATAGGTCAGATCAACCGCTTCGCCGATCAGACCGACGGTTGCACCCGCGGCCCAGGCCTTGCGGATGCGCGCATTCAGCACCGGCGCTTCGTCGCGCGGGTTGGTGCCGATCAGCATGATCGCCTTGGCGCGGTCGATATCTTCGATTGCGGCGGTCCCAACATAGGCCGAGCGGTTGCCCGCAGGCAGGCGCGCGCCATCGACACGGCATTCGACGATGCCGCCCTGCCCCTCGATCAGCTGTTTGATGCTGTAGGCCGCCTCGGTCGAAACCAGATCACCGACCAGCGCGCCCAGCTTGGTCGCGCCTTTGATCGCCTCAGCCGCCTTGGTCAGAGCCTCGGGCCATGTGGCCGGGCGCAGCTTGCCGTTTTCACGGATATAGGGGCGGTCCAGACGCTGACGGCGCAGGCCATCCCAGACAAAGCGGCTTTTGTCGCTCAGCCATTCTTCGTTCACGCCGTCATGGTTGCGCGGCATGATGCGTTTGACTTCGCGGCCCTTGGTATCAACGCGGATATTGCTGCCAAGCGCGTCCATCACGTCGATGGTTTCGGTTTTGGTCAGCTCCCACGGGCGGGCGGTGAACGCATAGGGTTTGGAAACCAGCGCGCCAACCGGACACAGGTCAATGATATTGCCCTGCATGTTCGAATCGAGCGTCTGCCCCAGATAAGAGGTGATCTCGGCGTCTTCGCCACGCCCGGTCTGACCCATCTGGGTGATCCCGGCCACCTCGGTGGTAAAGCGCACACAGCGGGTGCAGCTGATGCAGCGGGTCATGTGGGTTTCGACCAGCGGACCCAGATCCAGATCGTCGACCGCGCGCTTGGCTTCGGTAAAGCGCGAGAAATCCACGCCATAGGCCATGGCCTGATCCTGCAGATCGCATTCGCCGCCCTGGTCGCAGATCGGGCAATCCAGCGGGTGGTTGATGAGCATGAACTCCATCACCCCTTCGCGGGCCTTCTTGACCATGGGCGAATTGGTTTTCACCACCGGCGGCTGGCCTTCGGGACCGGGGCGCAGATCGCGCACCTGCATCGCACAGGAGGCGGCGGGCTTGGGCGGGCCGCCCACGACCTCGACCAGACACATGCGGCAGTTGCCAGCGATGGAGAGCCGTTCGTGATAGCAGAAACGCGGCACTTCGATTCCGGCCTGTTCACAGGCCTGGATCAGCGTCATCGCCCCGTCCACTTCTACTTCGTGACCGTCGATGACTATCTTGCGCAAATCAGACATGCCTGAGCCCTTACGTGGTTGCCTTGGCAATCACGGGCCAAAATGGAGATCAGATCAGCGCCGTGGTCGGGCGCGTTTCTAACGCGACGGCGCGCTTGATGCCAGCCGATTTGCCGCCAAAACGAGAGAAAAATCGCCGCAGAATAAGCAAGTTACATGCATCTTTGCGAATGTCAGCGGCGACATAAGGGGAGTTTTCAATCTGATTATTTTAGTCGGATTTAAATCTGCGACATCATGTCCACACCTGAGCCTAACGCAGCAAGCGGCCGATCTCGGTCTCCGATTTGATCTGGGCAGCGCCGAACCGGCACAGCGACTCGGGGCTGCGATCCGCGACTCCCTGCGCCTGCAGATACGCCGTGGCCTTGGCGCGCATCCGACGTTTTTCGGATTTGGATGTCACGTAGTTTTCGATTTCGGCATCGCTATAGCCCAGCTCTCGGGCGCGGCTTTTCAACCCGTTGATCGTCGAAAGCGCCCGGATCATGCGGGCACTGATGTCATCACAGGTTTTGCGAATCTCATCCGCGATGGCGATGGCCATCAGACTGTCATCAATCTCGGCCACATCGCGCAGCGGCGGCTTGGCCTCGACAACAGCAGGCGCAGCGGCCAGGCACAAAAGCAGGCTGAACAGCGCCGCGCGCACGGGGCGCAAGGAAGCACGGAAAATCTGAAAACGCATACGAACAGGGCCCTTATCGGTCAGGATCATGCGTATCAGATGGGGCAAAGGGCGGCTGATATGCAATAACCGCCCCGCCAAACCAATGAAATCGGCGGATTTATTCCTGACACTGGCCCTGATAGGTCAGCGTGTCATCGCTGATCGGCAGGGCCGATTCGTCGGTGTCAGGGCCAACCGTCCACGCGATGTCAGAGGTGCCGTAATATTTGATGCAATGGCCGGTCGCGCCATATACTGCGGCCTCGCGCGCGCCTTGCAGCGACGCAGAGACCGGGCGCACGGCCACGGCAAACATCGACCGGTCCGCCCGGTCCGAACTGGCGCGAATCCGGTAGTTCTGCCCGTCAAAGGCGATCCGCTCTTTGCCCAGTTTGATCGGCCCCTTGCCGCAGGCCCCAACGGCCAGCAGACACAGGCCCAGAATTGCAATGCGCGTCAGCATCAACGCCCCCTTTTGCACAGGATCTCATAATTCGCCGAGGTCGCATCGCGCCCCGACAGGATGGTGGTCAAGGCCTGGCCAGTGCCACAGCCCGCCCGCACAGCAAAGCGCGCCGCATCGGGCAGTTGCGCCATCGACGGCGCGCCGCCTGACACCAGGCTGACCGCGACAAAGACCTGCGCCATGGGGCTGCCATCGTCCAGAGGTTTTAGCGCGCGCTGCGACACATCCCCGACAAAGCTGCCCTGCTTTACGATCTCTGCCATGGCCGGAGCGGAGAAAACACACCCTGCCAGCCCGAGCGCCAAAATCCCGACACGCATCCCCTGCCCCTTACGCGATACCTAACCTGCGGTGCAGTTTCTGTTGTTGCGCCAGGGCGGTCAAGCCGAAGCCGCCTCTCAGGCGCAGTGCTTTTGCCGCCACAGCTGGGCCTCAGGCAGAAAGGACCAGCCAAACGCCGCGTGACTGTCGCCATGGGCGCGTTTTTGTTCCAACCGTTCCATCGCCTCGTCCAGCGTCGGTTTATGCCCGACCGGCACCCACCACATGACAAAATGCTGATCGCCCATCACTTCGAACCATTCAGTGCGGCGGTCGTAAAACTGCTTGTGGATGGTGTTGAACACAAAGTTTTCCAGGCTGGGCACGTCTTCCCAGACCGTCAGATTGGCAACAAACTGCGGGTCATCCCCGATGCTGTTTTCGGTGTTCCCGGTGCCCGGTTCGCCCGAACCCTCCATCATCCAGACAAAGCCCGGCATCCGCTTGCCCAGCCCATTCACCCGGTCGAGGTTGTCCATGAACTCCGCCACACGCGGATCATCGGTGGGGGCCAGAAGGCGACCAATATTGAGTTCGGCGAGATGCATGGCCGTTCCTTAATTCTTGATCAAAAAGCGCCCGATCGCATCATCGGTTCCGGCGATCCGAGCGGCAAATTTACAGGTTTTCGAGGATTTCTGCGTCGGAATGCCCCGCGCCGTCAGCGCCTGTATCCCAAGGGCCCTCAACCCGTCAGACTTGCCATAAAACAGGATCTTACGGGTTTTCTGTTTCCGCAGACCCTGCGCCTTGGCAATATCGGACACCGCAAAAACAAAGCCCTGCTGATCCCCACCGACCCGAGAGACCGACGCGCACCACTCACCTAAAAAAGAAGCGGCAACCGCCTGCCCCGCGATGTCTTCATAAGGGCCAGAGACCGCTGGCCCGGACAGGGCCAGCGAAAAAGTCATTGAAAAAACGGCAACGCGAAACATACCAACCACGCGGATCACTCCGCTGCGATGGCGCTCAGCTTGCCGGTTTTCTGCGCCTTGATGCGATCTTCGATCTCTTCGCGGAAATTGCGGATCAGGCCCTGGATCGGCCAGGCGGCCGCGTCGCCAAGGGCGCAGATCGTGTGGCCTTCGACCTGTTTGGTCACGTCCCACAGCATGTCGATCTCTTCCAGATCAGCTTCGCCTTTGACCAGGCGGTCCATGACGCGCATCATCCAGCCGGTGCCTTCGCGGCAGGGCGTGCACTGGCCACAGCTTTCATGTTTGTAGAACTTGCTGAGGCGCCAGATCGCTTTGATGATGTCGGTCTGCTTGTCCATCACGATCACCGCCGCGGTGCCCAGGCCCGAGCCCAGTTCGCCGCGCAGGTAATCGAAATCCATGATCGCATCGCGCATGTTCTCACCGCGCACACAGGGCACGGATGACCCGCCGGGAATCACCGCCAGCAGATTGTCCCAGCCGCCGCGAATGCCGCCGCAATGCTTTTCGATCAGCTCTTCGAAACTGATCGACATTTCCTCTTCGACCACGCAGGGATTGTTCACATGGCCGGAAATCGCGAACAGTTTGGTGCCCGCATTGTTGGCGCGGCCAAAGCCTGCGAACCATTCCGGGCCACGACGCAGGATGGTCGGCACAACGGCGATGGATTCCACATTGTTCACCGTGGTCGGGCAGCCATACAGGCCCGCCCCCGCCGGGAAAGGCGGTTTCATCCGGGGCATCCCCTTTTTGCCTTCCAGGCTTTCCAGCAGCGCGGTTTCCTCGCCGCAGATATAGGCCCCGGCCCCGTGATGCAGATAGAGGTCGAAATCCCAGCCCGAGCCAGCGGCGTTTTTGCCCAGCAGCCCGGCATCATAGGCTTCGTCAATCGCGGCCTGCAGCGCCTCGCGCTCGCGGATATATTCGCCGCGAATATAGATGTAACAGGCATGGGCCTGCATAGCGAAACTGGCGATCAGGCAACCTTCGATCAGGGTGTGCGGATCATGGCGCATGATCTCGCGGTCTTTGCAGGTGCCTGGTTCGGATTCGTCCGCATTCACCACCAGATAGCTGGGGCGTCCGTCGCTTTCTTTTGGCATAAAGGACCATTTCAGACCGGTGGGAAAGCCCGCGCCGCCGCGCCCGCGCAGCCCGCTGGCCTTCATCTGATCAATGATCCAGTCCCGGCCCTTCTGGAGAATACCCGCCGTGCCATCCCAGTGGCCGCGCTGTTTCGCGCCTGCCAGCGTCCGGTCGTGCATTCCATATAGGTTGGTAAAGATCCGATCCTGATCCTGAAGCATGCCTACCTAGTCCTTGTGTGTTTTACGCTCCCGCCACAGCCCGACGACCATCCAGATTGCCCAGACAAAAGCAGCCAGAGCCGCCAGATCGAACAGAGCCATAAAGCGATGGCTGACCCCCAGAAGGGTTCCCAGAATATTGGCCAGAATCCAGGCAAAACCGGCCCCGGCAATCACGAGCGCAATCTGCCGCCCGCGCTTTTGCTCATCGGTTTTGCCTGTTTCTATCGCCATGCTACGGCGTTACCTCTTTGTGGCGGGCTTGTCCACGGCAGAGGGCGCGGGCGCGGCGCTTTTGCCCGATTTTGCCACAGGTGTCGGGGCCATCAATCTTTGCGCCTGTGCGACCCAGCCATTGCGGCGTGCCGCCCCTTTGGGACCGGACAGCGCCTCATCCAGCCAGGTCAGGTTGGCGTCGCTCAGATTGGCGATCTGGTCAAAATGAAACAGCCCCAGATCGGCCAGCTGTGTGGCCAGCTTGGGCCCGACACCTTTCAACTGCGTCAGATCATCCGCCTTGCCCCCACGGGGCGCAGCCAGCGCCACAGGGCGCGGATCGGGCTGCGCGGGTTTGGCAGGGGCTGCAGCGGGTTTGGCAGCCACCGGTTTTGCCGGTTTTTGCGGCTTTGCGGAGGGGGGGGCCATCTTGGCCGCGCGATCCGCCGGAGCACTGGCCAGAGGCCGTGTGGCAGCAGCCGGTTTGACCGCAGCAGCAGGTTTCGCAACGGCGCTGGCCGCGGGCTGCACTGCGGCGGCTGGCTTGGGGGTCGGTTTCGGCGCAGCGGGCGGTGGCACCAACCGGACAGCGGGTTTGGGGGTGGCCCGAACCGGCGGCGTGGACGGGGCTGGCACGGCCTCTGCCATCTGGCTGCTCAGCCCGGTCATCATCAATTCGGTCACGCTGATCGGCAGGCTGGAATAGGCCTGCGCGGTTTCCAGCGTCATGCGCATCAGCTGCGCATTCAGATCAATCGCCATTTCGGTCTGGCGCGACCAGAAATCAATCATCGCCCCCAGATCCGGGGCCATCGCATGAATAGCAGAGCTGCTGGGGGTCTTAAAAATAGCGGTCTTGGTCACAGTTTTGGTCACCGGCTTGGTCACTGGGGCACTCCCTCTGGAACTGTCCATTGCACAGTCACGGGTCGGATCATCCGGACCCGATCGGCCGCCGCTCCTCCCCTGGGTGGCCGGGGATGACCCTGCCATGCCGCAGCGCAGCATTCAAGCGCACAGTGGTCGCAGCCCAGTTCCGTGACAACCGGGCTGCGTCCTGGATCAATAGACTTTGCCGTCTTCGACGCGCTGCGAGAACTCTGTCTCGCCACCGGATGCCAGGATCTTGGCCTGTCCAACCCAATCATCACGGGTGGCCCGGCCCTTAAAGCCGGTCAGGTTGGCGTCAATCCAAGCCAGCTCATCCGCGCTCCAGCCCGCAATCTGATCAAAGTGATAGATGCCAAGGCTGTTGCACAGCTGCTCCAGCTTGGGACCGATCCCTTTGATTTCTTTCAGGTTATCCGCAACGCCATCGCGGGCCTCGGACAGCATACTGGGTTTGGATCCCTCTGCGCTGCCTTCGACCACGCCGTCACCGTCACGATCGACATTGTCCTCGGACGCCGGGGACGGGGCGGGATCGTCCGACCCAGCGTCGCCGGGTTCATAGCGCCAGGATCCCTTGCGGCTGGCCAGCTCCTCTTCGCCAGCCAAAAGGGTCGATCCCACATTGGCTGACGTGGAGGGGGCACTGGCCTCTGCTGCCTGTGCATCCGCAGCCGCTTTTTCCTCAGCGGCTTTCGCCTCGGCTGCGGCGGCCTTGGCGGCCTCCTCTGCAGCTGCGCGCTCAGCAGCGGCTTTTTCCTCTGCCGCTTTAGTCTCTGCCTCCTTGGCAGCAGCGGCGGCTTTTTCCGCCTCGGCTTTCTCGGCAGCGGCGCGTTCAGCAGCTGCGCGCTCTGCGGCTTCCTTTTCAGCAATCTCAGCTGCGGCTTTTTCCTCGGCGGCGCGGGCTTCGGCAGCAGCGGCGCGCTCGGCCGCTTTGACCTGGGCGATCCGTTCCTGAGCCGCCTGCCCCGACTGCGCCTTGGGCACCGGCGCGCAGAACAGCCAGGTGAACAGCAGGCCCAGCAAACCGCAGGTCAGCGCGCCAAAGGCCAGCGCCTCAAGCAAGGCGCGCCCGCCGGCCCCAAAGGCCAGCAGCACCACGAACAGCCCCACAGCCGCCGCAGCCAACCAACAGCGCATCGCGCATCCGCTTTCAGTTTCAGTCATCAAATCTTCCTCCCCATCCCTGTGGCCGGGGCGGATCGGACCGTAGCGGCGCCGCCCCCTGTTATGACAGCGTTAGAAAACTCTGTTTCGCCCTGTTTTTCCAGCATTTTTGGCTGGGAAAAGCCGCATCCGCAGCTCAGACACCGTCAGAACCGCAATCCTAGGCCTGATTTGAGACCCGCATAGCGCGACATTAGGCTCAGAGTCCTGCGGGCCGCCAAATCGAAACGTAAAGATGGACCGGTAACATCCTGATATAAAAAGAAAAACGGCCCCAGCATCTCGCCCGGACCGCCTCTCTCGTATTTTAGGGAAATTCCTGGCCTCAGCTGCCGGATTTGGCCGCATGGGCAGGTTTCGGGCGAGGAGCCGGTCCCGGCAGGGTGATTCCCGCCGCACCGCCTGCGCTCATGTCGCTCCAGGGGGCGCGCAGCGGCACCTCTTTGCCGTCGATGCGTTTGACGGTATCGCCAATATCATCCGCCAGCTGCGCACTGGCGTTCAGCTTGATCGAGGCATTCACAAATTCCGTCAGGCTGGTCGCACCGCCCAGGGGCTCGGCAGCAAAGCGGCCATTCTGCGGGCCGACCTGCGGCACCTCGCCCTTGCCAAGCGCGTCGATCAGCGCGGCCAGTTTTTCTTCGGTCAGATCTTCGTAATAGTCCTTGCCGATCTGAGCCATGGGCGCGTTGGTGCAGGCCCCGAGGCATTCGACCTCTTCCCAGCTGAACTTGCCGTCGGCGCTGACCACATGGGGTTTGTCAGCGATCTTTTCGCGGCAAACGGCGATCAGATCCTCAGCCCCGCAGATCATGCAGGACGTCGTGCCGCAGATCTGGATATGCGCAACAGAGCCAACCGGTTGCATCTGGAACATGAAGTAAAACGACGCGACCTCAAGCACCCGCATGAACGGCATGTCCAGCATGTCACCAACGGTTTCGATGGCGGGGCGGGTCAGCCAGCCCTCTTGCTCCTGTGCGCGCCACAGCAGGGGAATCACCGCGCTGGCCTGACGCCCGGCGGGGTATTTGGTGATTTGGGCCTCGGCCCAGGCCTGGTTTTCCGGCGTGAAAGCAAAGCTTTCGGGTTGGTCAGGATGCAGGCGGCGCAGCATGGGTCTGGTTCCTCAACGCTTTGGCACCCTGATCGGACGGGCACCGGGATAGATCTTGTGCCGGGCTCAGGCGGCGGTTGGCTCGGCTTCGGGGGTGCAGCTGCCGATCACCAGGCGAATCCCGCCATTGGACAGGCTGACCGCCTCTTTTTGCGACAGCTTGTAGCTGGCGATTTCCTGCAGCTTTTCGCGCGGAATGCCGGTTTGCAATTCGACCGGCAGGTAATGTTTGTCCTCGGACAGATCACAGCCGACAGAGGCCACAGCGGCATCAAACGCCGCCAGATCCGCAGTGGTCACACCCTGAGGCGGCACACACGCGGCGGTCAGGCCCAGAGCGGCCAGAGCAGTCACAAATTTCTTCATCTTCGGTCCCTCGATACGGGTTCCGGGATGGCACTGCCCCTCCTCAGAGGCCCAGCATCCCGCATTCGTTACAAAACCGCCCCCGACACGATGCCGGGGCGCGATGGGTCATCTGTCAATCTCGCCGAACACCACATCCATGGTGCCAATGATCGCAGCCACATCCGCCAGTTGGTGGCCACCGGCCACATGGTCCATCGCCTGCAGATGCAGGAAGCCCGGCGCGCGGATTTTCGAGCGATAGGGTTTGTTGCTGCCATCGGACACAAGGTAGACGCCGAATTCGCCCTTGGGGGCCTCAACAGCGGCATAGATCTCGCCCTCTGGGACTTTGAACCCTTCGGTATACAGCTTGAAATGGTGGATCAGTGCTTCCATCGAGCGTTTCATGTCGCCGCGTTTGGGCGGGGTCATCTTGCCCCGTGCCAGCACATCGCCCTGCCCTTCGGGCGCGCGCAGCTTGGCGATGGCCTGATGGATGATGCTGAGGGACTGGCGCATTTCCTCCATGCGGCAGAGGTAGCGATCATAGCAGTCGCCATTCTTGCCCACAGGGATCTGGAAGTCAAATTCGTCATACAACTCATAGGGTTGCGCGCGGCGCAGATCCCAGGCAAGGCCGGAACCGCGCACCATCACGCCAGAGAAACCCCAGTCGAGGATCTCCTCTTCGCTCACCACACCAATGTCGCAGTTGCGCTGTTTAAAGATCCGGTTTTCGGTCAGCAGCCCGTCAATATCGGCGATCACGGCGGGGAATTCATGCGCCCAGGTCTCGATATCGTCGATCAGTTCAGGCGGAAGATCCTGATGCACACCGCCGGGGCGGAAATAGTTGGCGTGCAGGCGCGCACCGCAGGCGCGCTCGTAAAACACCATCAGTTTCTCACGCTCTTCAAAACCCCAGAGCGGCGGCGTCAGCGCACCCACATCCATGGCCTGCGTGGTGATGTTCAGAATGTGGTTCAGGATACGGCCAATCTCGCAGAACAGCACGCGGATCAGGCTGCCACGGCGCGGCACCTCGGTGCCGGTCAGCTTTTCGATGGCGAGGCACCAGGCATGTTCCTGGTTCATCGGCGCCACGTAATCGAGCCGGTCGAAATAGGGCAGGTTCTGCAGGTAGGTCCGGCTTTCCATCAGCTTTTCGGTGCCACGGTGCAGCAGGCCGATATGCGGGTCGCAGCGTTCGACGATTTCGCCGTCCAGCTCCAGCACCAGACGCAGCACGCCGTGGGCCGCAGGGTGCTGCGGGCCAAAGTTGATGTTGAAATTGCGGATCTTCTGTTCGCCGGTCAGGGCGTCTTCGAAACCTTTGGAGCCGTCCATCATGTCGGTCACTCCCCTCGATTTAACTTATCGCCGGGCCGCAAAGCGGCTCGGCACGCGTCCGCCCGCCCCATGGCGGGCGCGTTCCGCGCCCACCCGGTCGGACGCGCGCCGTCCGGGTATATGACGCAGGGCATCATCAGCCCTTTGCCTCTTCGGTCTTTTCGTCACCGGGCAGCACATATTGCGCGCCTTCCCACGGGGACATGAAATCGAACTGGCGGTATTCCTGCACCAGCGACACGGGTTCGTAGACCACGCGTTTCTGTTCTTCGTCATAGCGCAGTTCAGTGTAACCGGTGGTCGGGAAATCCTTGCGCAGCGGATGGCCGCGGAACCCGTAATCGGTCAGGATGCGGCGCAGATCCGGGTGGCCGGAAAACAGCACACCAAACATGTCAAACACTTCGCGTTCAAACCAATCCGCCGATTTGTGCACATTGGTCACAGAAGGCACCATTTCATCCTCACGTACAGAGACACGCAGGCGGATGCGGTGGTTCTGATACATCGACAGAAAGTGGTAAACCACGTCGAACCGCTTGGGCCGGTCGGGATGATCCACCCCGGTGATGTCCACCAGCGTGGAAAACCGGCAGGTCGCATCGGTTTTCAGAAACTCGACAAAATCCGAAATATTGGCCGGGGCGACATCCACTGTCAGCTCGCCAAAGGCGACATCCCAGCCCAGCACGCAATCGGGGCGCTTGAGCTCGATATGGGTGCCCAGTTCCTTGAGCGCATCGGACATTCGGTATTCTCCTCTTACGATCCCAAAGGTCCGCAGACCGCCGGGCCGGGCGCTTAGCGCACCAAGGTGCCTGTGCGGCGGATCTTTTTCTGCAGCGCCATGATGCCATATAGCAGCGCCTCGGCCGTGGGCGGGCAGCCCGGCACATAGACATCCACCGGCACGATGCGGTCACAGCCGCGCACCACGGAATAGCTGTAATGGTAATAGCCGCCGCCATTGGCGCAGCTGCCCATGGAAATCACGTAGCGCGGTTCGGGCATCTGGTCATAGACCTTGCGCAGCGCCGGAGCCATCTTGTTGGTCAGGGTCCCGGCCACGATCATCAGGTCGGACTGGCGCGGGCTGGCGCGCGGCGCGGTGCCGAACCGTTCCATGTCATAGCGCGGCATGGCAGTGTGCATCATTTCTACCGCGCAGCAGGCCAGACCGAATGTCATCCAGTGCAGCGAACCCGTGCGCGCCCAGTTGATGATGTCCTCGGTCGAGGTCAGCAGGAAACCCTTGTCGGACAGTTCCTTGTTGATGGCCTGCGTGGCGACTTCCTTGTCGGGGCCCGCAGTGTTCGCGCCAGTCATCACTCCCATTCCAGGGCCCCTTTCTTCCATTCATAGGCAAAGCCCGCCGTCAGCACGCCCAGGAACACCATCATCGACCAGAAACCGACCATGCTCACATCCTTGAAAGCCACGGCCCAGGGGAAGAGAAACGCGATTTCGAGATCGAAAATGATGAACAGGATCGACACCAGATAGAACCGGACATCGAATTTCATCCGGGCGTCGTCAAAGGCGTTGAACCCGCATTCATAGGCCGACACTTTTTCGGGATCGGGGTTGCGCACGGCAACGATCACCGCAGCAAGGATCAGAACCAGGCCAAGAGCAATGGCAATGGCCAGAAAGACGAGGATGGGAAGATATTCCCGAAGCATCTCTTCCAAGAGGCGGCTCCCTATCAGGTCGCGCGCAATGCGCGAGGTGGCTTACCGGCTGATGTATCCCCCTGCCCGCGCAGGGTCAATATATCTCGCTGATATTCAAAATGTTGAAAATAAAGGTGATATTTAAGGAGCAGGCCCGGCGGCGGGTGATTTTCCCTTTGCCGACAAGGGCATGGAACGATCCCCTGATGGATCTGCCCCGCCGGGGGGATCCCAGACCGCGCCCATGCGTCGCGGGAAAGCCCCTGAACTCAGCCGGTTAGGCAAATCGAGAGACCACCATCACATAGCCCGCCAGCGCCGCCATGACCCAGGTGATCGGGGCCCAGACCGCGCGTTCGCGCTGTGATGGGGTGATTGTGTTCAACACGCCCGTCAAACAGGACACAGCAAAGGCCAGCCAGCCCGTCCAGACCGGCCAGGACAGTCCCGGAAACCCCGCAGCCGACAGGATCGACAGGCCCTGAAACAACAGGATCAACACTGACAGCGCCGCAATCATCCGCCCTGAAAGGGGCAGTGCGCCCTCCACTTGACCGCCCTGCGTCCAGGGCCCCAAAGGTGCCCCGGCAATCAGCGCAAACTGAAAAAAAATCACGCCCAGACAAGCGGTTGCATATAGGTGAGCAATCTGGATCAGCATGGCACCCCTTTCAGAGAATGACCTCTTCCTCTGGCAATATCAGCCCCTGACGGGCGGCCTGATGGGCCGCGCGCACCTGCGCCTCAAGATGCGCGGCCAGGCTTTTGCGGCTGGAAAAATCGGCCACCCGCACCGGATCGTGATAGATCAGCTCCACCCGCCCCTGCCGCTTTTGCGCCAGCATTTTCAACAGCGAGGGGCCAAATTCCATGTCTCCCCACCAGCCATAGAATCGCGGCTCTTCACCGTTGGGCGCATGATAAATCACGCTGACCCCCTGCACCTGTAGCGACTCGCGCAGTCGGTCGGAAAAGAAGGCGGCAAACAGCGTGGTTTTGAACGGCAGCACCCGGATCCCGTCGGTCGAGGTGCCCTCGGGGAAAAACAACAGCCGGTGGCCATCCAGCAGGCGGGATTCAAACATCTGGGTCTGGGCCTTGGCCTCGCGCGGGTCACGGCGAATGAACAATGTGCCCGTGGCGCGGGCCAGCCATCCGATACCAGGCCAGCTGGCGACCTCGGCCTTGGACACAAAATAGACATTCTTGCGGCTGTTCAGCACAAAAATATCCAACCAAGAGGTATGGTTGGCCACGATCGCCCCCGGTCCCGCCATCCGCGGTCCCCGCGCGGTCAGCTTTAACCGCAGCAGCACCAGCGCGCTGCGGCACACGGCCTGCGTGATATAGGGTGTCACCGGGCGATGCATTCCGAAAATCGGGCGCTCGATCAGGCGCAGCAGCAGCAACAGCGACAGGCCAAAGATCAGGATCAACGCCAGCGGCGCGCCCCGCAGCACCGCCCGCAGCAGGCCCATTGTCGACACGGATGGTTCTGTTGGCGGAAGCGGCGACTCCCAGCTGGCGCTCATGCCACGCCCTCCTGTGCCGTGCGGGTATAAGTGGCGCGCTGGCGTTCAGTCATTTTCGCGGTGTCCATGATCAGACAAATATCGGTGGTGTTAAAACGATGATCCACATAGGCGCCCTCGCCCACTGTGCCGCCCAGACGTAGATAGGCTTTGATCAGGGCGGGCACCTCCAGCATGGCAGCGCGGCGATCCAGCTGATCCTCGGGCACCAGATCCATGGTCTGAAAGGCACGAGAGCGGGCGCACAGCCCCTCGGGTGCCAGATGGCGGTGATGCAGCAGGGACAGCGGCGCGGCCAGCTGGTCAATATCCGTGCCATGAAAGCTGGCCACACCGAACAGAATCTCGATCTCGTGCTGCAGCACGTAATCCGCCAGCCCCTGCCACAGATGGAACATGGCCGGACCACCGCGATAATCGGGATGCAGGCAGGACCGGCCCAGCTCCAGGATCTTGCGGCCGCTGTTGCGCAGCGGGGTCAGGTCATATTCATCCTCGGAATAGAACTGCCCGGCAGCCTCGGCCTGATCCTGACGCAGCAGGCGATACACCCCGATCACACGATCCGGGTCGCAGGTTTCGGATACAATCAGATGATCGAAATAAGGGTCAAAGCGGTCGCGCTCCAGCCCGGCCTCGTGATCGACCAGCGGGCCGTCCCCGCCCAGCTCGCGCACAAAGACCTCATAGCGCAGGCGCTGCGCGGCTTCGATTTCTGCCGGGCTCTGCGCCAAGCGTACCAGAAATTCCTGCCCCATGGCCTGCGCCTTTCCCTTTTTTCGCGTCTTGGCGCTGCTTTTAGGCTGCCTGACCCGGCGAGGCAATGTCTGCCCCGCACGCGCCAGCTCCCCGCTGACGCGATTTCGACGCAACCCTAACATGCAACACCAAAGTCTTAATTCGCCTCAGATGGCTTAACTTTATCTAAACTTTTTGTTATTCTATTCGGCGTCATTGACGGTCAGCAGCAGAATGCGCGCGCCGTCAATCACAACCTTACCCTCTTCGCGGAAGTTCACCGTTATGCGCCCTCCGATATTGGATTGCACCTGCCCCACACCCCAATCGGGACGGTCGGGATGTTGCACCAGCATACCTGGTTCCAGAAATGCGTTGAGGTCGTCCATAATCTGCCTTTCGAACGGAGCCCATTGATGCCCCAGGATAGCGCCGCCCTTGCCGCCTTGGTAGGGTCTCGTCTTTGTCATGACCTGATCAGCCCGGTGGGGGCCATTCAAAACGGGCTGGAACTGCTGACCCTATCAGGGTTTCCCAGCGATTCCCCGGAAATGGAACTGATTCAGGACAGCTGTGCCAGCGCCGCCGCGCGCATTCGCTTCTTTCGGGTCGCGTTTGGCAAGGCAGGCGAATCGCAGGGCATGGGCCTGCGTGAAATTTCCGGCATTCTGAAAGATCTGACCAAGGGCGGGCGGCTGAACATCGACTGGCGCCCGGACGGCGATCTGCCGCGCGGGGATGTGCAACTGGCGTTTCTGGCGATCCTGTGCTGCGAAGCGGCGCTGCCCCAAGGGGGCGACGTGATCCTGAACCGCAGTGCGGCCGGCTGGTCCATTGCCGCCGAAGGCCCCCGCCTGAATATGATTTCCGCCCTGTGGGATATGCTGGAGGGCGAGCCGCAGCCCGGTGACATCAGCCCCGACAAAGTGCAGTTCGCCATTCTGAAGCTGATGGCACAAGAAGCCGGTCGCACGCTGCGTGTGCATCGGGGTCAGTCTGCGCTGCGGATCGAAATCCTCTGAGCGCCCTCAGGATGTGACAAAAGGGGCAGATTGCCCCTTTTGACTGTTGCGCCTGTGATCAAGCTCAGCTGCGTACCGCACCATCGCCCACAACCAGATATTTAAAGCTGGTCAGCTGCGCCGCACCCACCGGCCCACGCGCGTGCATCTTGCCTGTCGCGATGCCGATCTCTGCCCCCATGCCAAATTCGCCGCCATCGGCGAATTGGGTCGACGCGTTATGCATCAGGATCGCGCTATCGACCCGCTGGAAGAACCGGTTCACCGCCGCGTCATCCTCGGTGATGATGCAATCGGTATGGTCCGAGCCAAACTGGCGGATATGAGCAATGGCCTGATCAATGTCATCCACGACCTTGGCGGCAATGATGCTGTCCAGATATTCACGCCCCCAGTCCTCGTCCGTCGCCGGGATGGTACCCTCGATCTGTTGCAGGGTCTCGTCGGCGCGCACTTCGACACCGGCTTCGATCAGGGCGCGGATCACGCCCTGCCCTACCGTATCGACCACGTCGCGATGGATCAGCAGGCATTCCGCCGCGCCACAGATCCCGGTGCGGCGGGTCTTGGCATTTTTCACCACTTTCAACGCTTTGACCGGATCGGCAGCGGCGTCGAGATAGATATGCACGATGCCTTCGAGATGGGCAAAGACCGGCACGCGGGCTTCGCGCTGGACCAGCCCGACCAGACCTTTGCCGCCGCGCGGCACGATCACGTCAATATAATCGGTCATGGTCAGCAGCTCGCTGACGGCCGCGCGGTCCCGCGTCGGGATCAGCTGGATTGAATCCTCGGGCAGACCGGCGGCGCGCAGCCCTTCGACAAGGCAGGCATGGATCGCGCCAGAGGAATGGAAGCTTTCCGAACCGCCGCGCAGGATCACCGCATTGCCCGCCTTCAGGCACAGCGCGCCCGCATCGGCGGTCACGTTGGGGCGGCTTTCATAGATCACGCCCACCACGCCCAGCGGGGTGCGCACACGGCGGATATTCAGGCCGGTGGGGCGGTCCCATTCTTCGGTCACGCGTCCGACAGGATCATCCTGGGCGGCCACGGCGCGCAGCCCCTCCACGATGCCCTGAATGCGGGATTCGTCCAGCATCAGCCGGTCCATCATGGCGTCCGACAGGCCTTTGTCGCGGCCAAATTCCAGATCCTTGGCGTTGGCCTCGATGATCTGGGCGCGATTGGCCCAGACCGCATCGGCGGCGGCCTCAAGCGCGGTTTGCTTGGCCTGCGCTGGGGCGAAGGCCAGCTCGGCACTCGCGGCTTTGGCGCGGGCACCGAGATCCTGCATGAGGGTGGGGATGTCTGTCAGATCCTTCATGAGGGCCTCCTGTGGGCAAGGTTGGAAATTCGAGTATTTTTACCAAGAAGAAACAGCAAGAGCCAAGGGAAATGGCGCGGCTTTTCCCGATTGGTCAGAGCGCCATGTCGTCGCGATGGATCAGCACCGCGCGGCCTGGATAGCCGAGGATTGGCTCGATCTCGCTGGAATGATGGCCTGCGATGGCGCGGGCCTCGTCATGGGTGTAGCGGGTCAGGCCCTGCCCCAGCTCGCGCCCATCGGTGACGCGGATGGTGACGGGTTCACCGCGCCCAAAGCTGCCTGTGACAGCGCGCAGACCGGCGGGCAGCAGGCTTTTGCCTTTGGCCAGCGCGGTGGCCGCGCCCTCGTCCACGGTCAGGCACCCCTGCGGCTTCATTGCCGCGATCCAGCTTTTGCGCGCGGCGTGCGGGTCCATCTGCGGCGTGAACCATGTGGCGCGCGCGCCGTTTTCCAGACGCTGCAGCGGGTGGGGATCGGCCCCGTGGCAGATTGCCATGGCACAGCCCGAGGCAGTGGCGGTTTTCGCTGCCATCAGCTTGGTCTTCATCCCGCCTTTGGACAGGCCAGAGCCCGCATCGCCGGCCATGGCCTCGTGTTCGGGGGTGATGCGGTCGATCTGTTCGAAATGTTTCGCATCGGGATCGGTGCTGGGATTGGCGGTATAAAGCCCATCCACATCCGACAAGAGGATCAGAAGGTCCGCGCCCACGGTGACAGCGACCTGCGCGGCCAGCCGGTCATTATCGCCGTAGCGGATTTCATCCGTCGCCACAGTGTCGTTTTCATTGACGATGGGCACGGCACCAAAGCCCAGCAGGGTTTCCAGCGTAGCACGGGAGTTCAGATAGCGGCGGCGGTCGGCGGTGTCCTCCAGCGTGACCAGAACCTGCGCGGTTTTCAGATCATGCGGGGCCAGCGCCTCTTCCCAGGCGCGGGCGAGGCGGATCTGACCAACAGCAGCGGCGGCCTGGCTTTGTTCAAGCGGCAGGGTCACGGGGGGCAGGTTCAGCACACCACGCCCCAGCGCGATGGAGCCAGAAGACACCAGGACCACGTCGCAACCACGCGCTTTCAGCACGGCAATATCGCTGGCGATGGAGGTCAACCAGTCGACGCGCAGATCCCCCTGCCCATCCACCAAAAGGGCCGATCCGATCTTGACGACAACGCGTTTGGCCTCGGCCAGAAGAGCCTGGCTCAGGGCTGCCACGGCGCGTCCTCCTCCGGGTCGCGGGGACGGTCGGCAGCGCGGCGCGCTTCGACATGAGGGCGCAGGGCGCGCAGCACATCAGTCACGCCTTCCTGCGAGGCGGCGGACATCAGCATCACATCCTTGGCCCCGGCAAGGTGCAGTTCGTCGCGCAGAAATTCGCGTTCTTCTTCATCCAGCGCGTCGATCTTGTTCAGCACGGTCACGCGGGGTTTTTCCGCCAGACCCGCGCCGTATTTTTCCAGCTCGGCCACGATGGTCTGGTAATCCTCGATCAGGCTGCCCGAGGTGCCGTCCATCAGGTGCAGCAGAACCGCAGAGCGTTCTACATGGCCAAGGAAGATATCACCCAGGCCGCGGCCCTCATGGGCACCTTCGATCAGGCCGGGAATGTCGGCCACGACAAATTCGCCGCCATCCACGCTGACCACACCCAGATTCGGGTGCAGCGTGGTGAATGGGTAATCCGCGATTTTGGGGCGCGCATTGGAGGTCGCGGCGAGGAAGGTGGATTTGCCCGCATTGGGCAGGCCGACCAGCCCCACATCGGCGATCAGTTTCAGGCGCAGCCACAGGGTGCGTTCTACCCCGGCCTGACCGGGATTGGCGCGGCGCGGTGCCTGGTTGGTCGAGGTCTTGAAATGCAGGTTGCCCCAGCCACCATTGCCGCCCTTGGCCAACAGAACGCGGTCACCGAGCTCTGCCAGGTCGGCGATCACGGTTTCCTCTTCTTCGTCAAGCACTTCGGTCCCGACAGGCACGCGCAGAATGATGTCATCGCCATTGGCACCGGTACGGTTATTACCCGCGCCGCCCTGACCGTTCTTGGCAAACCAATGCTGCTGATAGCGAAAATCGATCAGCGTGTTCAGACCGTCCACGGCCTCGATCCAGACATCGCCGCCCTTGCCGCCATCGCCGCCATCCGGCCCACCATATTCGATGAACTTTTCGCGGCGGAAGCTGATGCAGCCATTCCCGCCCGAACCGGACCGGATGTAAACTTTGCACAGGTCGAGGAATTTCATGGCAGCGGCTTTCCGGCTAGACAGCGTCAGATTGGGATTGCGGCGGTGTAACGGGGTTTGGCGCGCGGCTCAAGCGGCGCTTGGACCGACGCACCCACTATTTGCGGTATTGGAGCTGGAACCGGACATGGCCACGGGCGCAAAAATCTTTGAAAGATTTATGCCCGTCGCGCCTGTGGTCCGCTCAGCTCATCTTACGAATGTAGGTCCAGGTTGGCACCTTGGCATTGCGCGCGATCGAAAAAGCCTCGGCATCGCCGATATATTCGAACCCGCAATTCACCAGCACCCGCGCCGAGGCCGGGTTGTCCTGAAACACACAGGCAAACAGCGTGTCGTTTTTCAGCGGGTTCGTCGCGACCAGGGCGCGCACTGCTTCGGACGCCAGCCCCGTGTTCCAGAACGGTGGACCGATCCAGAAACTCAGTTCCGATTGGTTGCGATCCATCTGACGCAGGGACATCACCCCCATCAATTCCGGCGCGTCGGCCTGTGTGCCATCCATGACCCAGACATGTTCTTCTGTGTCAGGGGCAGCCACACGGGCAACAAAGGCCTCGCCCGCGCCAGGCGGCAGCGGGTGGGGAATGGTTGTGGTCATTTCGGCGACGCGACGGTCACCGGCGTAATAATCCAGCATCCCCTGATCGGACAGGCGCACGCGGCGCAGGGCGAAACGCTCTGTCTCCATCAGAGGCGCCTCCAGGGGTATTTGAATGGTCATGTGCACACTCCTCCTCGTGCAGATGCCCTGTTTGACCGGGATCCCCCCCGATCTGGCCAAGCGGTCAAAAAGCGCAGCGCCAACATGGCGTAGCTAAGACCGCACAGGCCGGGAACAAGACCAATTACAAAAATTTGACTTAATATTCAGGCGGAAACGCGGGTCTGCGCCGACCTGAAAATAGAAAAAGGGGACCGGCCTGCGCCGATCCCCTTCATATGTCTTAGCGACTTAAGATCAGCTTATTCGGCTGCTTCCGCTTTCGGCAGGACGGAAATGAAGGTACGACCCTTCAGACCTTTGTGGAAGGTCACTGCGCCCTCGGCAGTTGCAAAGATGGTGTGATCTTTGCCCATGCCCACGCCTTCGCCCGGCCAGAACTTGGTGCCGCGCTGACGCACGATGATGTTGCCTGCGATGGCGGCCTGGCCACCATAGAGTTTCACGCCGAGGCGGCGACCTGCTGAGTCGCGACCGTTACGGGAGGAACCGCCAGCTTTTTTATGTGCCATGAGTCTTGCTCCTTAACTTGTCGTTCAGACCAGCGCTTTGGCTTGGTCGACCCAGCCTTCACGCTCGATACGGCCTTTGAAGGACAGCTTTTCGTCCATCGCAGCGATATCATCAGCGCCCCAGGCAGCGATCTGCGCGAAGGTGGTCACACCCGCTTCGTGCAGTTTCTTTTCCAGCGCGGGGCCAACGCCCGACAGCTGTTTCAGATCGTCAGCGCCAGCGGCGGCTGCAGGTGCAGCAGCGGCGGGAGCGGCCGAAGCGGAGACAGAGCCCGCGCCAACAGCAGCTTTGACACCGGTTTTGTCGCCACCCTCGGCCAGGATCTCGGTGATCTTGATCAGGGTCAGCTTCTGACGGTGGCCTTTTGTGCGCTGCGAGCTGTGCTTACGGCGACGCTTGACGAAGTGGATGAGTTTCTCACCCTTGATCTGGTCAACGACCTCAGCCTGCACGGCGGCACCGGCCACCAGCGGGCTGCCGACAACGGTCTTGTCGCCGCCCAGCATCAGAATTTCGTTGAATTGCACGGTTTCACCCGCGTCTGCGGCCAGCTTTTCCACCCGGACAACGTCGCCGGACTGGACTTTATACTGCTTGCCGCCGGTCTTCACTACCGCGAACATGCGTGTCTTCCTTGTTCTGTCGCGTCCTGTGGCCGCCCCGGTGCCCCGGAATGTTCTGGGCTGCTGCCCGCCGCGAACTGCGCGCCCCTGAGGGGCGAGTATTGCAAAAAACGAAAGGCGGGGCCAAAAGCCCCGTCCTCTGCCGGGGCCTTATCCATGGATCATTGCGCTGTGTCAACTGGATTCGCGCAGCTCTGCGCAGACAGCCCTGCAAGCAAACCGACCTTATAGATCCTCGCCTGCCATCTGCTGCGCCACCGCAAGGCCCAGCGCATAAGACAGTTCGTCATACATCAGGTTGAACCCAGCAAACAGCGCCCGGTTCAGCGCCCTGCCCTCGTCGCTGGCCGACAGGTCGTGATAGGCTTGGAATTCGGCATCATCCAGTGCCTCGTAAGACAGCAGCAGATAGGCGAACAGCCATTCGCGCGTGTCGGTGCGGGTCTCTTCCTCCTGGCTCCAGACATCGCGCAGCACGTCGGATTCGCTCATGGCAAAGGCACCGCCGTCAATCAGCCCGCGATAGAACTGGAAAGAGGCATTCAGCGCCCCCGCCACATTGGCTTCGATCAGATCGCTGGTTGCAATGAAATCCGCGACCTGTTCGCGCCGCACATCTTCGTCCCGCGCGGCGCGCAGGCGATAGGCCTCGCGGGTCTGTTCCTCAAAATCAGGATCGACCATGGCGCGACGCGCGGCCAGCTCCAGCCCGACAATCTCCTTGCCCAGCTCAGAGGTAAAGAAATCCAGCAGCGGATCGGTCGGTGTGTCGCCCAGCGCCTTGGCAAAGGCGTCGCGCATGACCGCATCCATCTTATCCGTGTCATAGATCCGGTCCAGCACGGCCAGCCATTGCGCATTGCCCGGACGCCCAGCCATATCCAGAGACAGATCCGCCCCGTGGCTGACCCCCTCTTCGCGCATGACCTGCAACATTTCAGGCAGGCGCAGCGCGTCCAGCACATCATCGGCGGGCGCGGCCCGCACCCCAAACCCGACGCTGCAGGCGATCAGGGCCAAAGCGGCAAGGCGCTTGTACATCGCATGTGTCTCCTATGACTGCAGGATGAAATTACGCGGGCGCGCAGCATTTTCCAAGACCCGCCCGCCCCGACCTTTGTTCAAATCCCCGAGGTTCCCCCCGCGCGCGCAAAATCAGGACAGTTTTACAGGCATATGACAAAGAGCCTGCGAAAAGAGGATTTTTCCTGTTGCAAGCCCCGGATCGGTTCGGTAAACGCCCCCTCACCAAGACCCCCGCGGAGAGGTGCCGGAGTGGTCGAACGGGGCGGTCTCGAAAACCGTTGTGGGTGCAAGCCCACCCAGGGTTCGAATCCCTGTCTCTCCGCCATATTTCCCCCAAATCGACGAGCGGAAACCAACAAAATAAGGCAAATCAACACTGTAGTGGCCAGATGGCGCGGAATTTTCTACACATTTCGCACCACATTTCGACCCACAGGCCTTACAATGAAGAACCCGCCCCTACGTATGCGTGATGGTATCTGGCACATTCGCCGCCGCGTTCCGAAACGGTATGAAGCCGTTGAAGAGCGCAGCGAGATTTGGAAGTCATTGCACACTGACAGTCGCGAAGCAGCGTTGGGAAAATGGAAAGGCGTCTGGGACAACCTTGTCGAAGGTTGGGAGGCTAAACTGGCTGGGGATACTGTGGACGCTGAAAAGCGACATGCCGCCGCCGTGGAACTGGCGCAATTGCGCGGCCTTCGATACCTCCCGATTGGCGATACTCTGCAACTACCGACAGAAAAGTTTGTGGCACGCTTGGAGGCGGCTAAAGATGCCCACGAAGCCAAAGCGCTGGCGGGCACCGTTCCTACGCCCAAGATCACCGTTACGAAAGCTTTAGAAGACTTCTGGCCCGCCTCTCGCGACAAGCTTCTGGATAAGTGTCCGAACCAGATACGGCTCTGGAAAAACCCGCGCAAAAAGGCCATTAAGAATTTCAAGATGGTTGTTGGTGACAAACCATTGGATGAAATCACCCGCGATGACATGTTGGACCTCCGCGAATGGTGGATGGAACGGGTTGCAGGCGAAGGAGGATTGAAGCCGGGAACGGCGAACAAAGATTTCACATATTTGCGCGGCGTCTGGGGGAAAATCAACGAATTGAAGCGCCTCGGAATCGACATAGACTCGCTCTTGGCGGGCCTGAGTTTCGCGGAAGGTGAGCAACGGACCCGCCCGCCCTTTTCCTCTGATTGGATTAAAAAGAGGCTTCTGGAGGCAAGCGCAGCCGGTATCACCATCCGCGCCGATGATCTTTGCGAGATCGCAGCCGTTCGCCTGGATGCCATGACTGGCGAACCATCGGGCGACTGGTTGTCGGAAGCTCATGCCAAGCTTCCGGCCTTCAAAAAGGCAGAGGCGGAACGGCTGGCCTTTCAAGCTATCCTCGATACTCAGAACGAGCGCCACGAAGCCGAGACAGAACGTTTGGCGGCAATGAAGCCGGACGAACGGATTACGCATGCTCGCGCAATGGGGGCTACATCTAAAATCCGCTCCGGCAGCCAAACCAAGCGTGACCTCACGCCAGAAGAAACGGCGGCAGCGGTAGTTCAGATTGAAAAAAGCGGGCTTCGTGGCGCGGCCCGGATGGGCTTGGCCCGCCGTTTGGGGGTGGCCTGATATGGCAGAACAAGAAAACAGCCTCAGCGCCAAGCTTTCCGGTGCTGCCGCCTTTCAAATGAGTTCCGCAGACCCGCTGGTCGCGAACGTCATTGGCGATATCAAGCAGCGCGGTCTGCCGCCGCGCAGCCTCTTTTCGGCCTTGCCGCGCGGGTTCTTTAAGTATGTTCCGTTCGATGCTGTTCTGTGCCGCGCTGAACATCAGGCGGTGATTGCGTTCTTCGATGCTGAGGCAGCAGCCAATGGCGCGTAGTCGGTATGACCGGCAGTGACGAAGAGGTTGAGCGGTCGACTACTGGCTGTCGCAAATGGCATGCAACTTGGTGTTCGCGCCACCCTTCGTCCGACCGACCAGCCGCCCCCCTTTTTTGACGCTCATGCTGGTCGCTGCTCGGTGGGCCTTCAGATACGTTGCGTCGATCATGACGATCTTCGTCTCGCCCTGCTCGGCAGCCAGACCCGCCATCATCCGGGCAAAGACGCCCTGATCGCTCCATCGTTTCCACCGGTTGTAGAGCGTCTTGTGCGGGCCGTAGGCAGCAGGCGCGTCGTGCCAGCGCAACCCATTGTGATTGATGAAGATAATCCCGCTTTGGACATGTCGACCATCTACGTGAGACTTAGGAGGGAGGGGCTCCAAATGCACCATTTTCGCGTCGCACAGCTAAAAAAGAGCTGACATGTTCACTACTCGTGCTTCAAACCGTGAATCACGCAGCTACTCGAAAATCAATGAGTCCTGACCCTAGCAGGAGTAGCTCTTCTTGCTGGGTTTAAGTGAACTACTTTCCAAGTCTAAGCTAGTTTGAAGTTACATTTACATACAAGGCGATTTGGGTAAAGTCGCAATGTCTTAACTGCAAATAGAAGGGGGGAGTGGTCGGTGCCTAAAGCTTTGATCTCCACGTCATCAATATTTATTTTCGCGCTGTTCGGGCAAGCTAATGTCAATGCAGAAACGTTTCCTCGCTTGGGTGTCGCGGAGGAGGCTCGCTGCACCGTGGATGGTCTGCCGCTGATTTCAGTGTATCTAACTATACACAAGATATTTGGAGTTCGAAACCAAGTGGATTCAGGTCTGTTGCGTGAAATAGTTTCCGAATGTGAAGACTCTGAGGGGGGCGCTCCAGAGCAAGTCGCCGTTGAGTATATAGCAAACTGGGTGGACATATATGATGATAGTTGGAACAGAAACGAGCGAATCGCAGATACCTACAATCAACTCATTGAACGCTTTGAGGCGGGATCGAGTGACAGCTACGGTATTTTGGCAGCCGACCTCCTGCTGTTCCTGAATGCAGGCAATGCCCGCCAGTTGGATGATCCGGCATTGGGGGTATTGAGCAGGTTAGCAACTTCTTCACGTCCTTCAGTGGATTCGCTAAAAGCTGTCGCTGCCATTCATAAAGTTGCTTTTCCCGAAGCTGATGGCGCTGCGATGACAGAGGGCTCCTATGGTCCATTTTGGATCACCGTAAAGGCTATGGAGAAACAATCTTATGGGGCTTGTGAGCTTGCGGCTTCTGGTGCGCTGTTTCTACCTAACGCCTATTCGGAAAAATACTCCGCACCAGAGCACGCGAAAGTTATTTCCTACATGGCGGCAGATCCCGTTTTTTTGGGTGATTGTTGGGAGCCCTTGTATATCGCTTGCGTGATCAAGGGGGAACCAGTTGGTTTTGAGGCTTGCAGAAGTGTAGAAAGGGATATTGGCGGCTACGATGGATTCGCATCGCGCATCTTAAATCTGACAAGTAGAATTCAAAAATAGAGGCAAAAGTGAACGACTTCCATTTCGACGAATATGAGAGTGACCCCAACTACGCCGCTGGCGTAGCACTGGAAAAGATGAGTCAGAATGTTTCTGCCGTGGAGAGTATCGGAGGTGATCCCTTCTCCGAAATTTCTGGTCACTTTTCTGGCGAATACGACGCAAGGTCTGGACGGGTAACTGTCGGAGTCTCTGTTCCCAGTTACACTCCCACGGAAGCCTGGGCGGAAGCCGCAGTTGACGTTGCTGTAACGGTTGCCAACTCGTCGGTCCGAGCCGAGTTTGAGAACACGCATGGACTGACGTCAGTGACTCCAGAGGTTGCCGGTGCCATTACTGCAATGGGCCATACAGTGATCGATATTGATGAATTGGTTTCTGAGGGTTATACAGAAGTAGAGGCGAAGCAAGCCGTGGAGGCTTGGAACGCAGTTCGCGCCGATCGTACACAATTTGCACATGATATTTATAACAACGAATTGTCGTATGAAGAAGCTATTGAGGCTGCTATCGAGCGACAAAATAATGAGCGTCCCGTCGACGAGATTCCTCCAGAAGATGCGGGCGATCCGCCGGGGGAGGATGGCCACGACGGTGATTCTAGCGGCTCTGGGGATAGTGATGCGCAAGGCGGTACCGGCTCTGATAGTGATGATGGAAATGACGATCACGCCCCCGGGGGCAACCAGGAAGGAGGGAGCGGCATATCCACCACTGGGGTAGCAACCGGCGGTACAGATGTGAGCGGCAGCAGTGGTAGTACCGACAGCGTGGGTGGTTCGGTCGGATCGGGAGTTGGAGGCTCGGTTGGAGGCTCGGTTGGAGGCTCGGTTGGAGGCTCGGTTGGAGGCTCAGTCAGTGCGGGTGGGAGCACCAATGGTCCTGATATTTTCGACACAGGCCCCGGTGGAGCTCCGTCCATCGACGTGGATTGGTTCGACCCTCAGCCTATCGTTGTCGACCTAGACGGCGACGGCGTGGAGGTCACATATGGAGCGGAGGTGAGCTTTGACGTCGATGGCGATGGGTTCCAAGAGCGCACAGCTTGGGCGGGTGCGGATGACGGATTTCTTGTAATTGATCTAAACGAAGACGGTTCTTTTGGCGAGGGTGATGGCGAAATCAATCAGACCAAGGAATTGGTATTGTCGCATTGGGGAGATGAGGATGACACAGATTTACAGGCGCTTCGGCGCGCGTTTAATGAGAATGGTGACAATGTAATCGATGATCAGGACGCGATCTGGTTGAGCCTGCGCATCTGGCAGGATGCCAACCAGAACGGTGAGGTGGATGACAACGAGCTAAAGACGCTCGACGAACTAGATCTAAAGGATGACGGTGGGAATTCCAGGGGTGCGATTCTCTCGATCAATCTGACCTATGATGGGGAGACCCCAACCACTGAAGCTGAATATGATGCGATGTTTGCTGATCGCAGTGACGATATCAGCGTCTTCGGCAACACCCTGCACGGGCTCGCCAGTGTGACCACCGCAAGCGGAGCTGTCCAGGGGGCGCTGGGTGATGTTTCTCTCGCGGCCACTGAACTTGGCTATCGTGAGGTAACGGAAGCGGGTGTGACCACGCTTGAGTTCGAGACGGGGCAGAGTATGCGCTATGTCGATCTTGAACATGAAGAAGCATCAGATGCTGCGGCAGATGTCGACCTAGATGCCGAAAGATTGGATGGTGCCTTTGGTGATGAGCGCGGCAATATTCTGAGCGCCGTAGGGCTCGGCAACTCCGCTACGGTGCAGACGCGCGCTGTTCTGTTGGATGGGCGCGCTGGGAATGACACGCTTGTTGGCGGTGAAAACGACGATACGCTGAGCGGTGGCGAAGGCGCGGACTCTTTGGACGGTGGCCGCGGGAATGATTTGTTGTTCGTGGATGCTGAGGACTTGTCTGTCGGATCAGTAAACGGCGGCAGTGGCGTGGACACAGTTATCGTAACTCAGACCGGCGATGCGGAAACACCGCCGGCTGGTGTGAGCCTTAACCTTTATGAAACGAACGTTGAGATCGCAGTTGGTCATGACGGCAATGACCTCATCTCTGGTGTTAGACCGCTCGCCGACGATCCAGCCGCAGATGCGGCGGATGATATTGGGTATCAGATCGACGGCGCAGGCGGTGACGATACGCTTAAAGGTGGGGATGCAAGCGATCTGATTTCTGGTGGTTCTGGGGCTGATAGTATCAAAGGCAATGGGGCCAGCGATGAGCTGTTTGGAGGATCAGGAAATGATACCATCCATGCGCACTCTGGCGATGATTATGTTTACGCCGGGGATGACGATGATGAAGTCACCGGCAAAAACGGCGACGATACGCTGATCGGTGGCCAGGGCCGCGATACGTTGAACGGCGGCAACGATGGCGATCACTTGTACGGCGGATCCAACGGCGATTTGTTGGATGGCGGTGACGGGGATGACATCCTTTACGGTGGGGATGGCAATGACACGCTTTTGTTCTGGCGTGGCGATGATCTACTCGTAGGCGGGCGCGGAAACGACGATTTCATCCTGCGAGAAGATATACTTCAGTATGGCAGCAACGAACAACTTGGCCGATTTGAAGTGATGGGCGGCGTTGGGTTTGATCGGCTGATACTGGAGGATGTTACGCAGCCTGCTGACCTGCAAAGGCATCTCAAGAAGATCTCCGATAGTCATTGGATCTGGGTGGACCACGGGGGCGATGAAGGGCTCGCCAACAATGATGACATTGGTTCCCTTGAAAACTCTCGATCAATTGCATTGCACTTGGTTGATATTGAAGAAATTGTCTTTGCGGACGGTACGGTCGTCTCTCTTAATACCGATACCTCGTTGGATAGTTCTGACAGTTTCGAACGCGTTATTAAGGTTGGCGGCTCCCAAGATACGACGAATGACAACCATGCAACTGCCCCGAACAGTGACGGCAACCGTGAAGGGAGCTCCAGCGTAACTGGGATCGGGGACGATACTCTCGATAACAGCTATCCCACTGGCGGGCATGATGGTGGCTGGCACTATTATCTCGCAGGAGCCGGAGATGATGTCATTTATGGCGCGTCCCACGATGATCACATCTATGGGGCAAGCGGAAATGACACCGCATTCGGCAAAGATGGCGAGGACTCAATTGATGGAGGGAGCGGCGCAGACCAATTGTCGGGCGGCGACGGACGAGACACCATCATTGGTGGTTCTGGAGCAGATGTGCTTTGGGGCGGAGATGATCAAGACGAGCTTTCTGGGAACAGTGGCGACGACTATCTGTTCGGAAATGAGGGTGCAGATACACTAAATGGCGGTGACGGGTCCGATTTTCTTTCCGGCGGGTCAGAAAATGATAGCCTGATCGGTGGCGGTGGTGACGATCGACTGTTTGGTGGCAGCAATGCGGACACGCTAAACGGCGGCGAAGGCAATGATCATCTGTTTGGGGACGATGGCAACGACGTCTTAACTGGCGACCGAGGCATGGACTTCCTGTCAGGCGGAAAGGGCAACGACACCCTTTCGGGCAATAACGAAGATGACTATCTGCTGGGTGGTGACGGCAATGACTACCTGAGCGGTGGCGGTGAACGTGACACACTGGTTGGCGGTCGCGGCAATGATACCCTGCATGGTGGGGGTGGGAATCTGGACATGGCCAGCTTCTCAGACGAAGCCGCCGCTGTCAGTGTCAACCTATCGATCACCGAGACAGATGCAGAGACGGGGCATATCTATTCTGTTGCCGAGGTGATCGAAGTCGATGATGACAATGACACGACGACCCATATCGATTACCTCATAAGCATCGAAAATCTCAGTGGATCGCGCTTTGATGACACGCTCACAGGTTCGGTTGCTGCCAACGTCATTTTGGGTGATGATGGAGATGATCTGATAGAAGGTCTTGCTGGCGACGATACGCTATATGGCGGGCAAGGCGATGATATGTTTGTTGCGGGCGCTGGATGGGATTCTCTGTTCGGTGGAGACGGGGATGATACGGTTGATTATAGCGCGTCCTCAGATGCATTGACGATCAACCTTGCGACACACAACGTATCGGGCGGTCTCGCGGATGGCGACGTACTGGACAGCATTGAGAACATTTATGGAGCTTCGGCGCACGCAAACACTCTGACCGGGAATGACGCAGACAACCTGTTCCGCGCTGGCTCTGCTGCGGATGCGCTGGATGGGGGGAATGGCTCTGACACGGCTGACTACAGTCAATCGACCGGAGGGGTCAGCATTAATCTCCGAGCTGGTAGTGCCAATGGAGGTGACGCTGAAGATGATGCGCTCACCTCAATCGAAAACCTGATCGGCTCGCTCACCGCTGCAAACACTCTGATTGGTGATGGCCATTCCAACATGCTGACCGGAGGCAATTCCGATGACCTGCTTCAGGGGCGTGGCGAAGATGACGTGCTGTTGGGGGCCGACGGAGTGGATACCCTTGAGGGGGGCTCTGGCAAGGACACACTCTCCGGCGGTGCAGGTGCTGACACGCTGGACGGTGGGAGTGAGAGCGACACCGCTGACTATGCCAACTCAGCGTCTGGGGTTACCGTCGATCTGTCCGACGATCAGGCCGAAATGGGCGGGGACGCCGAAGGTGATGTGTTGCATGACATTGAGCACATCATTGGCGCATCTGTTGGCGGGAACATTCTGACTGGCGATGATTCTGGGAATCTCCTGCAAGGTGGTGAGGCGTCTGACACTCTGAATGGTGGCGAAGGTGAGGATACTGTCAGCTATGAACACTTTGCGTCAGCTGTTATTGTAAACCTCGGCGACAATGTTGATCTCGAAGAGAGCGAACAATCCAATTTGTTGTTCGCTTTCCTTGAACTGGACAATTCGTCAGAAGTTGACAGTAATCGGCCTGGCGACCAGCTTAGCTCTATCGAGCATCTGGTTGGCAGTAGCTTAGGCGATGATGCCCTCGCGGGTAACGCGAGCGCAAATAGGCTCGAGGGGCGCGGCGGTGACGATCATCTCGTTGGCTTGGACGGCAACGACACCCTTTGGGGCGAAATTGGCGATGATAGCCTCTCCGGAGACGTCGGTGACGACGAACTGCTCGGAGGCGAAGGCGCGGATACACTGATTGGCGGTGACGGCGCGGATCAACTCCAGGGCGGAGACGGGCGCGATTTGGCAGACTATTGCCACTCGGGCAGCGCGGTTAACATCGATCTCTCCCTGGATGGGCCTTCAAGTGGGGGCCACGCAGAGGGGGATGTGTTGTCCGGCATTGAGGATATCAATGGCTCTGATGGCAACGATACCCTGACAGGTGATACCCAAGACAACGCCTTAACCGGCGGTGATGGAGCAGACTCCTTGCGAGGCCGCTGGGGGGACGACACCCTTGAAGGTGGAAACGGGCAGGACACGCTGGAAGGCGGGTTTGACAACGATCTCCTTATCGGTGGTGATGGGAATGATGTTCTTCGCGGTGGTGATGATGATGGCAATGACACTCTCATCGGCGGTAAAGGTGCAGACAGCCTATATGGTGGGGATGGCATAGATACCGCTGACTATCGCGCATCGGGTGGCGTCAACATTGCGCTAGATGGATCTAGTCCAGCCAGCGGTGGGCGCGCGACAGGCGATGTTCTGGAAGGAATCGAAAACCTTATTGGCTCAGAAGAAAAGGCCGACACACTGGTTGGTGATGCGGAAAGCAACCACTTCAGTGGTCTTGGCGGCAATGATAGCATGCGCGGCCGCTGGGGAGATGACACCCTGCTAGGCGGAGTTGGAAATGACACTCTGGACGGAGGGTTTGACGCTGACCTCCTGTCCGGCGGTGACGGAAACGACTCTCTTATCGGCGGAGATGACGCCGCGAACGATACGCTACTGGGTGGATTGGGTGATGACACCCTGACCGGCGGTGGCGGAGACGACAGTCTGGATGCTGGCTCTGGAAACAACAGTGTAGACGGCGGTGCGGGCAAAGACACACTCATTGCTGGTGACGGAGATGATACACTCGATGGTGGAGACAACGATGATGAAATCACGTCTGGTGCCGGGGATGACTCGATCGTCGCAGGCAACGGCATGGATACTGTCCTAGCCGGGGATGGCGCTGATCACATTGATGGTGGAGATGGCGCTGACGCGCTCAATGGCGAAGTTGGTGAGGACACTATTCTTGGTGGCGCTGGCGATGATACACTGAACGGCGAAACCGGTCACGACAGCCTTGATGGAGGTCAGGGCGAGGATACCCTTTCCGGCGGCAGCGGCCACGACACACTTTCTGGTGGCGAAGGGCAAGACATCCTAAGCGGCGGTGCTGGGGATGACAGTCTGAGTGGGAATCAGGGTGCCGACGCAATCACGGGTGGTGACGGAAATGACACTCTCGCTGGGGGCAATGACCATGACGTCCTAGAAGGCGGCGACGGCGCTGACATCCTTTGGGGCGGCGTGTCTGACGACGGGAGCGATACGCTCAAAGGTCAGGCTGGAGAAGACACTCTACGGGGCGGCGCTGGCGCAGACCATCTTTTGGGCGGTGGGGACAACGACGCGCTGTATGGCGGCGAAGGCAACGATACTCTCACCGGCGGATCTGGTGCTGATATCTTTGAATTTGGCCTGACATTTGGCGACGACACGATCACTGATTTGGATGTCTCTCTCGCCGGAGAAGCAATTGATCTGTCAGCGCATGGGTTCAGCGATTTCGCTACTCTCTCTGCCAACATAGCAAATAATGCAAATGGCGACGCCGTGGTGGATCTCGGTGCAGCTGGCATATTGACATTGACCGGGGTTGCTGCCGCCAACCTGACGGCAGATGATTTCATACTGTAGAGAGAAGTGAGCCCAGTCGGCATCAACAGATCAGCTGACTGCAAACGTTAAAGTGCTGGCGGGGGCTCTCCCTGTTTGCACTTGTCGATACCGCAGCGCGAATTCTTGTGGGGCGGAGAGATGGACTGAAAACTTACTGCGAAATAGAGGCTCTATATATGGTATTTGGATGTCTGAAATCGGTAGAGAGAAACTTTGCGCATATCACCACCACCACATCGCCATCGCGAAGTTGGTCCAGCATCTTATCCAGCTCTGGACGTTCAGCCTTGGCTCCGCTTACTCTCTCGGAGAACAGGCGCTCCGCACCCACCGCCGTCAGTGCATCGGTCTGAGCGTCAAGATTCTGGTCTGTGGTTGAAACTCGAGCGTAGCCAATGATCATGTCCTATCATGACAAAAACCTTCCAAAACCCCAAACGTTTTGTCATAGGTTTTTGGAACAGTTAACAGCTTGATGACTCGTGCGGAGTTTGAGCGCGACAAAAACGACCGATTGTGGATACATAACAATGATCTTTTTAGACAAAATCAGCAAGCCACGTACTTGATACTCTTATGAGAATTATTTTCGTAATTATGGCAATGTCCGCTCTCGTTACAGGTTGTGACGAATTTTCTGGGGACTCCCTGAGAACGAGTTTTCCAATTGAGCTGCAAGATTCACAAGTATTGTTTTCTGAACAAGAGTATTTTGTATGTGCTCTAGCAGCAATCGAAGGGCGCTCTCAATCAGAGATGGGAACACTGCCTACTGGATTTTCGGATTGGATGAACCTGCCTATCCGAGGAAACGTGAATGAGAATTCTATAATCTATAGGATTTTGGATGCTGGTGACGAATGTTGGACGAACGACGCTGTGTCGCGCACCGATGCATCATCAATTTGGGATTATGACACAAGAACAACCGGGTACTTTGCAAATCGTGGAGATGTTCTTGTGATCTTTGATGCAGAAAATTCCATATACTTGATCGTGGAGGGATAGAATGGGTTTCACATATAATTTCAGCGATGGCAGATGGTACGCTGATGACGTTGTTGATTTGAACGACAACACGGTTAACAATTTTATGCAGTACGGCCAGCCATTCTCCCCTTATGAAAGTGGCTTCAATCATACTGTTGCGAACGATCACTACACCAACACCCCTACAGTGGTCATTTCACAAGAATCAGTCATGAACAATGGATACGGGCGCGGCGTATCTGCGCGCGGCTTTCCTGTAGTGAATAACTTACTTGGAAGCGAGGTTCGTACCTCTGGGGACACGGCATTATCTGATGGCTCATATAGCTTCGACGATCTTGAGAGTCTGGGAATTGTATCTGCATCAGATCGAACAATTAGAGGTCATCTGTATGCCGATGACGTCACTATCCGAGGGGTGCAACCTGTAAATGATTCCGGCAACATCCCCGCGTATGACGCCGCATATGTTCATGGTACAATTGGCTTTGCACTTATGGGCGACACCACGTTCGAAGTTGAAAATAGCAGGATAGTCGGCGTCAATGCCAGAATTGGTGCACTGGATGACAACTTCGATTTCACGTCGGACACCATTCCCGGAAATCTAAATGGTCTTGTGCAAATTCTGATGGGACCCGACTATGTGCCGAACGGAGCACAACTAAATATAGAATACAGGGGGGATGGGAGATTTGAAGTTATTGGTGTCGATAACAACCACTGCTTCAAATCTGACACACCCATTCAGATGTGGCCGCTTGATCCGTCGATCAAACCGCGCGGGGACGGTACATACGACGAACAGCTTGTTCTCTCGAAGGTCTGGGAGAAACCGATCTGCGACATCCATGTCGGCGATCTCGTCATATCCTACGACGACAAAGGCCGGATCAAACCCGGCCCTGTCACGCGCACCATGACCAACACAGCCACGCATTTGCTGGACTTCTGGAACACGGGCGTGCCCCCCGGCCATGCATATTATTGCGCCGATGGTAAATTCAAAGACCAGCATGTCCCGCTCATGGATATCCTGCGCACAGATGGTGCGATCATGCGGGCTGATGGAACCATGATCCGCTCCACGACCAACTGCAAAGTTGGTTCGATGGGCGATATGATGATCCACGCCGCAAGGGCTCGATGGGTCATGGATAGAGTCGGAGGCCGGGAAGGTGCGCTTTGGCACGCGGGTTATCCTGCCCGATGGCCGTGATACCTCACTCATGGAATTGGCGCATCAGGAAGGCTGGAAGGTCACTGATGACGGTTACATGGTCGGTCAGATGCAGGGTGAAGAACGTGTATTCCACTTCCCCTATCGCTATGGTGCAGAACTCCCCAAGCCTGAAGATTGTATCCTGAAGCGCTCGGCTGTGACACTTGAGGAGATTTACCTCGCAAACGAGTGGGAACAGATCGGCACGCGGATGCCTGCACCGGACAGTTTAGCTGGCTTCAATCCCAATAACACGAAGAAGCAAATAAATCCCAGCCGAACATCCCGCCCGCCTTCACCAATCGCCCGGATGCGCCAACGGCCCATGCACAAACGCAGCGCCCTGCACATGCATCGGCCTCTCCGTCCGCGCCCTCGATGAACCGCACACAGCTAAAGGCGGTGGAAGCGAAGCAACATAGAGCGGCAAAAAGCTGGTGAGCTGACCTACGGGTGAATATAGCGCAGACGATTTGGCAAAGGTCGAGGCCATTCCGTCGCCATGGCGGGGAGAACACGGGAGCAACCGTCGTGACGGCGGAAGATGACTTGCAACCCGCCGTCAATATTGCGGAAGCCGATGTTTGCGCCCAGCTCAACGGCCTTCTCTTTGGCAAGATATGTCCTTGCGTGGTGCGGTGGCAGCATTGTGCTGCGCCCGCCTTGGGCGAGGTGGGGAAGGAATGCCGTCTGGAAATGACACTTCGATCAAAGCGGCGCCATGAGCACGACGCCCAACCAACAGCCCACCCCGCGTGACCTGCAAGCTCGTCGCATTCACTGGATTTCCGGCGTGTCCCCTGAAATCGCCCGCACCCTTGCCGGGCTGGTCTATGGGAGTGCAGCGCATGACTGACCCCAGAACCGTGACCTTGAATTTAGGCGGTCATTGGCGCGGAGGGCGGGGGCAATGCCCCACTGACGCTCGCTCATATGGCTGGCACATTAAATCGTGTTTTGGTTATGTAAACATAGACTTGCACGGCTATGCTGGCCGACCCACAGGCATGGGACACCTACCACCTACACGCCTCGGAGTTGAAACCTATCGAGAGTTGGAGCGAATTGGCGCACCAGCCAGTTTTGTCTATGAGATGATGTTGCAAGTGGCCGCTCAGGCGGAAAGCAGACAACAAGCTGAAGAGATTGTAGCCAGCCTGCCTGCACGACAAGTTTCCGCTGCGTCCGTAGAATGGCGCGTTCGGGCTGAGTATGAAAGGCTTCGATGCTCTCAGTAGGATTTCGCGGCACATTTTTCCGAACGGCCATCTCCACACAGGCGAAGTCACAACTTCCCCCATGGCCCTTTTTTTTGTGAGGGCCTACCACCCACGTCTTCGTTCAGCTTTTTCGGCTTCTTCTGTGCCGTATCTATCTGTTTTCCATGAGAGTTGCCTTGCCGCGCGCACTAAGCGGTGCGACTGGCGGGGTCTATTCCTCACATATAGACAGAACAGCCCAGCCCATGGGAACCATTCGCACCCACTAATGGACAGAAGGTGGTTGGATGCCCCCTGATGCACCACGTTACCCATCTGTTTTTATTGAATAAATCCATCACGCCACCTATAGGACAAGATGCGACCGAGTATCGGTCTGGCCGGATATTTAATCTTCTTCTACATTAAATCATTTACAATCAATGCCTTATAATACATATTCAAAACCGATTGATTTCCTGCCTCATCTCAATCTTCGATGTATCCAGCTTCCAAACAAGCAATCCAAAACCAATATGACATCAACCTGCATCCAAGAATATGATTATCTTTCTAATACTTAAACTGACACCATGGATAACCCCTTATCCGGTTACCCAAACAGATATCTTTGACTTTTCCGAAACATCCGGGCTATACATTGGCACACAAAGTGAGACACACAAGCAAACTTCGCTCTTGTATGTCCAGTTAAGTCAATGACTTACGGTTTTGGTGGATTGTCCCTGTCTCTCCGCCACACACCCTTGACTAGCATTTTAAATTGGTGCGGTTGCGCGTTGTGCCCGCCTAAAAGCCCGCCAAAGCGTTTGCGCTTACCGACCTGCGCCCTCAAATTGGCCGCTTGCGTGAGCGCACCGCATCCCTTGTGGCCCATCATGAACAGCCGCGAAATCAGGCCGTTTGGTTGCGGGAAGAAACCCTGGCATTTCCCATATTGCATCTCGTTGACTCGTGCTGGAAAGGGCGAGAGACGTGAGACATTGATCACTGGCAAGACTGGGCTGTTGTAGACAAATGGTAAAATGCTATTGGATCAATCAAGATGTGCAGGCCAAATTTTCCGGGTATCCGACAGGTTACCGGTTGGGGTACACGAATGAAGGCCCAATTGAGGATTCCCACTATTTGCCCAAAGATGCACCAAGAGAGGGCATGGAAGGCTATGAGAAGCGGTTTCAATTCGACAATGGCGGGCTGTATTCTAGGGAGGTCTGGGAAAAGCCCAGCCGTCTGACAGACGCAACGAAAGCCTGGTTGCAATCCCTTTGGGTGCGTATAAAGGCGGATGACAAGCCTATCCCCTATGCCGGTGACTGGGGTGCCTTCCCCATGGATCTCACTGTTGTCAGCGAAGAGATCAAAACCATTTTTGAGGAGCTGGGCCGCGAAGCGGGTGAAACGCTTTTCGACTTTTTCCCGGTCCAAAAATATTGGAACGACACGGTGCAGAAAACCGTGCCCGGCGGCCCATATTTCTATTGCTGCCTCGTCGCGCGCCATGATGCCTGGGATTACGAAAATACTAAGTTTAAAAGAGCAACTGAGCGACCTGAGGGCGCCATAATCCAGAGACCGTTTGGGACGGGGCAAAAGCTGGCGTCACACTGTGCCGGCAAAACCATCTGGCGCGATAAAAGATCAGGAAACGTTTACTGCACAGATGCCTTCACGTCCCGCCTGCCCAAAGGTATGCGTGGCATGTATCTTATGGACGTGAAAGTCACGAATGATCTGAATTGAACCAGTTAAAGAGGTTTTTGTTATGTCACTAGAAGATCACCACATTATTCCAAAAGAGCTCTTTAACGAGCTGGAAACGATCCGGATTTAGCAATGCTATACGCGGCTTTTGGGTTCGCGGTGACGGGTTGCCATATAGATGGCGGCAGTATCGGTTTGGGTTTGGTTCATGGCTACGCGACCGCGACCTGCGTTTCGGCCTGTGCCGCAACGGAACGGGGAAAAGCCAGAAGACATAAGACGTCGCCCGTTTTCCCGCCAAGGCAGCCCCCTCCGCCACTTTCTCATGAAACTTCCGACCTTATTGCGCTTTGTTCAACGAGGTTGGAATGCGGTTGAGGGTTTCAGGCCCAATTCTGCGACATCCCAGAGCCCGGACGCCTTAGGTCAGAGGCAGCGAAAGTGACGCCCGCAGACCGCCGGTCGGCAGGTTTTGCAGATGCACCCTGCCGCCCTGGTCCAATGCGATGGTGCGTGTGATCGCCAGGCCCAGACCGCTGCCCGTGTCATCACTCTCCAGTCGCAGGAAGGGATCAAAGACAGCATCCAGCATCTCGGGCGGGATGCCAGGGCCGTCGTCTTCGATCCAGACCACGGCAAAGCCGTTCTCGACAAAGACGGTCACGCGGGCGCTTTTGCCGTATTTGATGGCATTTTCGATCAGGTTGCGCAGGGCCCGTTCGGTTGCATCCACACGGCATAGGATGGGCAGGCTCTCGGGGGCTTGCAGGACCGCGTCTTCTCCGTTTTCGTCCTGTTCGGCGACAAGCGTTTCAAGCATCTCAACGAGGTCTGTGGGCTCTGCCTCGCCATCGCGCATGATCGCGCGGGAAAAGTTCATGATGGCATCGACAATGCTGCGTACGCGGAACAGGCGCGCTTCGATCTGGGCGCGCGTGGTGTCGGGACGCACCTCTGACAAAAGACGGTCTGCGGCCGCAAGCGGGCCTTTGATATCATGCCCCAATGAGCGCAGAAGGCCGATCTGATAGTCGATGGATTGAGACACTTGATCGTTCATCCGGTTGAACGCCTGTATGACGTCCCTCACGTCTGACGGCCCAGAGACAGGCAGCGCGGCGGCGCGCTCTCCGCGGCCCAATTGCGCGGCGCTCTCGGCAAGCTGGCGAAACGGGGCGATCACCCTGCGCCCGATGAGAACCGCAAGGCCTGCGATGACAACTGACCCGACCAGGGCGATCATCATCTTCAGCACCGTATCATTGTTCGGCGGGGGGCGTCGGAACCGGTAAAAGGTCACCCAATCCCCGGTCGATGCCAACTGCATGGCGACCGTCGTAACGGGGCGTGGATCGTCCAGATTTAGCGCGCTTTCCGGTGGGATCGGTTTAAGCTGATACCCCGTGGGTGTTTCGCGAATATGCAGCCATCGGGGGGGATGGGCGATCATTTCGGCCATTCTGGTTCGAGGGGGCTCGCCCATCGCAAAGCCTTTGGGCAAGCGTGCGGGCACACCCGTTTCAGCCCCCGGCCGGGATTGCGCGGGTCCGCCGCTTTGTTTTCGGTGGTGGTACAGGTGACGTGCGACAACCACGTCCTGGATGGCAAGGTTTCGGCGCGCGGCCCATGCGCGTGTTTCGTCCTCTAGCTCCGGCACCCGCTCTGCATCCGGGCGCAGCAACACATCAGGCAATAAAAAGAACTGCGTTGTCCGCGAGGTGTAGCTTCGCACAATATCGGCATGGGTCTCTGCTGGCAGGGATGGCAAAAGGGCGATGGCGTTTGCAGCCTGGGTGCGTGACGTTCCCAACCCGCGATCCAAATCCAATGCCTCTTCAAAGCGGCGCTCTAGCACCAGCGCCAAAATCTGGACCCCGGCAACAGCAACCATCACAATCAGCGCAAGCTGGCGCGCCAATGTCAGAGTGAAAATGGGGCGCATTCAAAGGGCTCCGAGAGGATTGTGATTGTTTTGCGATGGCCTATAACCGGCCCCTACGTAAAATGCGCACAGGCCCGGATGCAACCAAAACGATAAAAGAGCAGAGAGAATGATGCCCACAGGGTTGAACGACACGCGTCTTCTTGTGGTCGATGACGATGACGAGCTGCGCACACAGATTGCAGAGTTTCTGACGCAGCACGGCTATCTGACGCACACGGCGTCTGACGTTGTCAGCGCGCGCACCGCGCTTGCGGCAGGCGCTGTGGATCTGTGTCTGGTCGACATTGTCATGCCGGGCACATCTGGCAAAGTGCTGTGCCGCGAGGTTCTGGAACGCCACGGCATCCCGGTTGTGATGATGAGCTCCCTGTCGGACGAAGACACGGTTGTTGCCTTGCTGGAACTTGGGGCGGATGATTTTCTTTGCAAACCGTTCCGTATGCGCGAAATGCTCGCGCGTCTTCGCGCCGTGCTGCGCAGGCGCACTGTCGGCACGATGCCAGCGCAGTCGCAGACACGGGCTGTCGGCGATTGGACCTTTGATATTGTCAGCCGCCGCCTGGTCGGGCCGGACCAGTTTGTGCGCAAGCTGACTCCGGGTGAGACCGAGGTTCTGCGGTTTCTGACCAACAGCCCCGGAACCGTGTTTTCACGAGAAGACCTGCTGGCTGTATCCCGCACCCGCCAGCATACGGGTGCCACAGATCGCAGCATGGACATGCTTATCAAACGGATACGCAAGAAAGTCGAACCTGCCCCCTCTGAACCAAAACATATCGTGACGGTCTGGGGAAAGGGCTATCGCTACGACCCGTAGCGCCACATCCAGGGCAGTCAGCCCCCCCTGCGACGCCTGTCCAAAACAGCCATTGCCCCGGCACTCATCCAGCATCTTCCGCCCATAGGGCGGCGTGTGGCAGCCCCCGGAAAATTCAAGCGCGATTTGGCCAGGACGGTAAAATTTGTGCGGTTTGACCGGGTTTTGTGACAGGTTGTTACACCTATCCCGCGCAGGCCTTTGCTACATATCCCGGTATCGGGCGTGCAGCCCACTCCACTTCCATACCCGACAAACACCTCCCTTGGGAGATCGGTTTTGCTCGGCATCTGCTCAGGGGAATAGCGATGGCCACGCTCGACAACAAAGAAACATACCAATCCGGCAGCGAAGAATGGACCCGGTCCGTCTTTAAAAACACAACCATCCACGCGACATCGAATAATTCGACCATCGGCATCAAGAATTTCACCGAACATAATGGGGTGGACAACCCCAACCTTTGGATTGACGGCAATGGTCGGGACAACGTGACGCTGGACTATAGCGGCACCATTCACGGCATTGATCTGATCTATGATGCCAGCGGTCATACCCGAGATGGTGAAACCTATTACTGGTATGCGGACGGCGGCCATGACAAAGGCAGCGGCGGCCCCAGCTCGCTGGACACATGGATCCGCGACATCGCGGTTCTGGATGCAACAAGCAGCGCAGATACCATTGATTTGCGCGCTTTGAACAACGAGTCGCGCAACTTTGACATGATCTTGGCGGATGATGGCAACGACATCGTTCACGGCTCTGACTTTGCCGATAAGATCTTTGGCGAAGATGGGGACGACACCATCAATGGTGGCGATGGGAATGACTTCATTTCTGGCGGGAAAGGCAACGACAGCGTGAACGCTGGCGCGGGCGACGATTTTGTCTCTATGGGCGCAATCAACAGTGGTGAACAGGAAGAAGTCCGGTTGGGTACGGGCAAAGACACCCTGTCCCTTGGGGCCCTGGCCGGGACCAACGCCGCTGAAACATTCGACGCTGATCAGTCTTTCCTTACCAACCTGGCCGAAGAAGGCCTGAACTCGGCACTGGACGTCGGCATGTTCGCCTTAAATTCCAGCGGCTACGGCATTGGCGTGCAGCTGGGCGTTGTGGCCGCTGCCAATATCGCCAAATCCGGGTCGGGGCTGTTTGCCGATTGGCTGGGCCACAACATGGCAAATGCAGAGTCCGGGGATTACGACAACGATGAATCGAGCTTTGTCAAACTGATGGATGGCAACCTGGCCGAAGACAGCATCCTTCTGCCACTGCTGGAGTTTGACACCATCGAAACCGGAGAGGTCATCGGCAATTACACCAAAACGCTGAAACTGGACGCGGAAAACGGTGGCAAGTTCCTGGAGTTCACCTTTGACAGCGGCATCCTGAGCGATGTCGAGGCAAATTTTGATGTCTCGGATACGGCGATCTCCGATTTCTACAACAGCCTCTGGCAACATTACACGCACTCGATCGTCACCTTTGCCAAAGACGAATCCGGCAATGTCACCATCCACACCGGAACCGAGATTGACGGCAGCGAAAACGTGGCCTCTGCAGCGGATTATGGCGACGCGTTTGACGATCTGATTGCCGAGGTCTCGGGGCAATTGGAAAACGGGACACAAATCTCGGTCATGGGCAATGCGTTTGGATTGAACGCGGATATGACAAATTCCAGCCGGTTTGCCGTTGGGACCGACAACAGCGACAGCTTTCAGATGGGGGAACGCTCTGACCTGAATGGGGAATACATGGCCATGGGCCTGGACGGCAACGATGTGTTCATCATCGACCAGACCAACGCGTTTTACCTGATTGATGGGGGGGATGGAAACGACATCATCAACTTCTCAAACATGCAGGAAGGCAGCACCGGCACGGTCAGCCAGGGCGTTACAATCGACCTGAATGCCGAGACTTTGGATCTGGGCTATACAGGCAGCTACACCAATCAGGTCAAGAACATCGAAAATGTTGTCGGGACCGACCTGCGGGATGAAATCTATGGCACAGACGACGCCAACATGCTGCATGGCGGTGGCGGCAATGACGAAATCAAAGGCGAAGCCGGCGATGACACCATCGAAGGCAGCAATGGCGACGACGTCTTAAGGGGCCAGGAAGGCAATGACCACGTGTCTGGCGGTGACGACAATGACCAGGTGCATGGCGGCGACGGCACCGATCTTCTTTACGGTGACGCGGGCAATGACCTGGTGAAAGGTGGCGCCGGCATGGACTTTGCGCTTGGCGGAACGGGCAACGACACAGTCAAAGGTGATGGGGGCGAAGACCAGCTGACGGGCGGCGACGGCAATGATGTGCTGATTGGTGGCGCAGATGCTGACCTGTTCCGCTTTTTCACGGAAGAGACCGGCAACGACACGATCACCGACTTTGACCTGAGCGAAGGGGACTCCATCACGATTTCCACGGATGGGAGCGATGTGAACCTAAGCTTTGCGCAAAGTGGCTCTGATGTGCTGATCAGCTATGACAATGATCTTGGTGGCACGAACACCATTACCGTCGAGGATGCGCTGCTGTCAGATGTACAGGCAGGCACCACGGAATCGGCTCAGACCGTGATCTGCACACACATGAACAAACACGGCTATATCTCGGACGCAGTGTATAAATGGGACAGCTACTATGGCGCAAACATGCTGGGGGACACCGTGATCCGCGGCTACCACGCCTGGGCCATCCCCTTTGTCACACATGTGCTGGAAAAATCCGACCTTGCGACGCGGATCGTTGCCCCGCTGGCCCAGGGCTGGGCGCTTGAAATGGCGCATCGCTGCGATCCCAAAGCCCACCCCAAAGGGTCCGTGACTGGCAAAACGATTTTGGCTCTTGGCGTGCCGCTGTGCCGCGCCCTTGGCAAAATCCTGCACAAACACAGCAGCGCACAAGCCCCTGTCTGATCTGCGCTGCGGATCTCGCAGTGCGGCAAACACAGTATGCGTGGCTGCCCACCCATACGCTTGCCAGCTTCTGCGCAAACTCGCACGAGCGCCGCTTATCGCGGCGCTCTTTTTGGTAGTGACCCACAGGGGTTTGACACGCTTTCTGTGCGCAAATGTGACATCGGCAGCAATCGCGAGTTGATGCCCTGCCCATTGATGGCCGGTGGTGAAAACGCGGCTGGCAACACCGCTGGGGATCTGAAGAAACCGTTCCATGAGCGCGCCGCTGCGGCAGGAACACCCAAAGCACCGACACGGCACCTGATTCCCATATCTGCATGGCCCGCGCGCGACACCACGACACGCCGCAACGGCACGCCCCCCACACCGCACATGCACGGCCCCGATGTTTTTTTTTACGGCCTGTGCGCTTTTGGACCTGAAGATGTCGCTTGCTTTCCAGCCGCAAAATTGCACCGCAATAGGTTCCCCCGTGTAAGGTGCTGCCGTTTCTCTGAAGGGCGGCGGAGAATTGGGAAGCCGGTGCAATTCCGGCACTGCCCCCGCAACGGTAACGAAGGTCAGGCCGCGGCAAACAACCACTGGGAGGAGGATCCCGGGAAGGTGCCGCGACCGGGTGAACGCCCCTTCCAAGTCCGGAAACCAGCCTTGCGACAACATCAAACCGCGGATGGCGGTTGGGGGCTTTGGGAACGGGCGGGCGATCCGCGCGCTCTGTCGGGCTTTCTTGCTTCATCCGCATAAGCAACGCCGCGGGGCGCGGCAGGAGAGCCAGACATGAATTCCGCAACCGACCTTTTGGCACGGCGCAAGCCCAGCCATTCTCTGGAACAAGCATTCTATACAGATCCCGCCATTTTCGAGGCCGATCTGCAAAACATCTTTTACCGCGACTGGCTGTTCGCCATTGCCGCCTGCGAACTGGAAAAAGCGGGCAGCTATGTCACGCATAAGGTTGGCGAATACCGTGTGGTCATCGTGCGCGGTGCCGATAACCAGATCCGGGCCTTTCACAACACCTGCCGGCATCGCGGGTCTGTCATTTGCAAGGCTGCAAAGGGCAATGCTCCGAAACTGGTCTGCCCCTATCACCAATGGACCTATGAACTGGATGGGTCGCTGCTGTGGGCGCGCGATATGGGGCCGGATTTTGACCCCAAGCAGCACGGCCTGAAAACCGTTCACTGCCGCGAACTGGCCGGGCTGGTCTATATCTGCCTGGCAGAGGACGCCCCGGATTTCGACACATTCGCAAACACCGCCCGCCCCTATCTGGAGCCCCATGATCTGGGCAATGCCAAAGTGGCATTCGAAAGCACGATCGTCGAAAACGGCAATTGGAAACTGGTCTGGGAAAACAACCGCGAATGTTACCATTGCGGCGGCAACCACCCGGCGCTGTGCCGCACCTTCCCGGACGATCCGTCGATCACCGGCATCGAAGGTGGGGAAACGCCGCCCCGGCTGCAGGCGCATTTTGACCGCTGCGAAGCCGCCGGTCTGCCGTCACAATTCTATCTGCACGGGGATGGCCAGTACCGTCTGGCACGGATGCCGCTGAACGAGGGCGCGGAAAGCTACACCCTGGATGGCAAATCCGCCGTGCGCCGTTTCCTGGGCCGCGCGCCCTTTGCCGATGCGGGCACATTGCTGAAATTCCACTATCCGACCACCTGGAACCACTTTCTGGCCGATCACTCCATCGTGTTCCGCGTGACCCCGATCAGCCCGACCGAAACCGAGGTCAGCACCAAATGGCTGGTGCATAAGGATGCGGTCGAAGGTGTGGATTACGATCTGCAGCGCCTGACCGAGGTCTGGATGGCCACCAATGACGAAGACCGCCGCGTGGTCGAAGACAACCAACAGGGCATCGACAGCCCCGCCTATGCGCCCGGCCCCTATTCCCCGATTCAGGAATCCGGCGTTCTGCAGTTCTCGGAATGGTATTGCAACACGCTGGCCGCGCGCCTGGCCCCTGACACCCTGGCTGCGGAGTAAGCCAATGAAAGACATGAACACCTCCGTCTGGGAAGACGGAGAAATGCTGGAATGCGTTTCGGTTGTCCCCGAAATGCCCAACACGGCCAGCTTTTCGTTCCGGGCCCCTTCGGGCGCGCTGTTTGACTATCAGCCGGGCCAGTTCCTGACGCTGGAGATCCCCGCCCCCGGTCAGCCCGGCGGGGTGGTGCATCGCACCTATACGATTTCCTCGTCGCCCTCGCGCCCGCGGTCGATCACGATCACAGCCAAGGCACAGCCCGACAGCATCGGCACGCGCTGGATGCTGGACAACCTGCAGCCGGGGATGCGTCTGCGGGCGATTGGCCCCGCAGGCCTGTTCACCAATGCAGGCAGCGCGGCCCGCAAATATCTGTTCATCTCGGCCGGGTCGGGCATCACGCCAATGATGTCCATGACGACCTGCATGTGGGATGAAGGTCAGGATCTGGACATCGTCTTTATCAACTGCGCCAAGCGCCCCTCGGAAATCATTTTCCGTCAGCGCCTGGAGCAGATGGCCAGCCGGACCCCCGGTCTGGACCTGAAATTCGTGGTCGAAGAGCCCGACACCTATCGCCCCTGGACCGGCTATCAGGGTCAGTTCAACCAGCTGATGCTGGGCCTGATGGCCCCGGATTATCTGGACCGCGAAGTCTATTGCTGTGGCCCCGAACCGTTCATGACCGCCGTGCGCGAGGCGCTGGCCGGGCTGGGCTTTGACATGGACAACTACAATCAGGAAAGCTTTGGCGCTCCGATTGAGACAGAGGCCGACCAGCCCGAGCTGGACGATGTGGTGCCTGATGATGACAGCAAGGCCGAAATCCATTTTGCCACCTCCGGTGTCACCGCCAAAGTGGCCGAAACCGATACAGTTCTGGCCGCAGCGCGGTCCGTTGGGCTGAACATTCCGTCGGGCTGTACCTTTGGCGTCTGCGGCACCTGCAAGGTCAAAAAGACCTCGGGCGATGTGCATATGGTGCATAATGGCGGCATTTCCGAGGATGACATCGAGGCAGGCTATATCCTGGCCTGTTGTTCAAACCCGCTGGGCAAGGTCGAGCTAGAGGTCTGATCCTCAACGCGCAACAGAACAAAGAGCCATCCGCGCCCCTGCGCGGGTGGCTTTTTTTATGAGATATGGATTTCAACCCTTGCGTGATGTAATGTTATAACATAACAAATTCTCTCACCCCTGCAGCCAAAGAGACAACCGTGACCGAAACCCGCATTCCCGTGACCCTGCTGACCGGATTTCTGGGCGCCGGGAAAACCACGCTTTTGAACCAGATCCTGACCGATCACCCAGCACAGCGGATTGCGGTGATCGTGAATGAATTTGGCGAGGCCGGGCTGGACCATGACCTGATCGAAACCGCCAGCGATGATGTGGTGCTGATGGCCTCGGGCTGCCTGTGCTGCACCGTGCGCGGCGAGCTGGCCGACACAATGGCCGGTCTGATGGCACGGCGCGATGCCGGAGAGTTCCTGTTTGATCGGATCGTGATCGAAACCACCGGGCTGGCCGATCCAGGCCCGATCCTGCAGACCCTGCTGGTCGACCCCAAACTGGCGCGCAGCGCGCGCATGGATGGGGTTGTGACCGTGGTGGATGCCGCCCATGGCGCTGCCACGCTGGATGCCCAATTCGAAGCCGTGTCGCAGGTGGCCATGGCCGATCTGCTGATCCTGTCCAAGACCGATCTGGCCACACCCGATGCGGTGGTCATGCTGGAAGAGCGCCTGCGCGCCCTCAATCCGAATGCACAGCTGATCCATGCGGTAAAGGGCGCGAAAGCCAGCACGCAGATCTTTGACCTTGGGGGCATACGCGATGATGTTATGCCTGCGCAGGCCCTGTCCTGGCTGGGCAATGCCGCGCATCAACAGCCCGCCGATCCCTTTGGCAACCTGTCCGGCTTTGGCGCGCCCACCCCTGCCCCAACCACGGGCTTCAACCCGCATGACAGCCGCATCGGCACGGCCTCAATCATCATCGACGAACCGCTGCAGGATGCGCAGTTCGACCGCTGGCTGAACACGCTGATCGGCCTGCGCGGCAATGACATCCTGCGCATCAAGGGCATCGTTTTCCTGGACGGGATCGACATGCCTTTTGTGTTTCACGGCGTGCAGCAGATCTTTGACCCACCGCGCCCGGTGCAGGGCTGGCCACATGACGATCGCCGCTCGCGCATCGTGGTGATCGCCCGCGATCTTTCCGGTCCCGAATTACAGCGCAGCTTTGATCTGCTGCGCGCCCCCGCAACTGCTGAATAAAGGGCCTCTGCCATGAAAGACCACGTTTCCGCCGATTCCCGCCTGCCCGTCACTGTGCTGTCCGGTTTTCTGGGCGCGGGCAAAACCACGCTGCTGAACCGCGTGCTGAACAACCGCGATGGCCGCCGGGTGGCCGTCATCGTCAATGATATGTCCGAAGTGAATATCGACGCCGATCTGGTGCGCGAGGGCACCGAGCTGTCGCGGTCAGAGGAAACTCTGGTCGAGATGTCCAATGGTTGCATCTGCTGCACCCTGCGCGATGACCTGTTAAAAGAGGTGCGCAAACTGTCCGAAGAGGGGCGCTTTGACTATCTGCTGATCGAAAGCACCGGGATTTCCGAACCGCTGCCCGTGGCCGCAACCTTTGATTTCCGCGACGAGGAAGGCGCCAGCCTGTCCGATGTGGCCCGTCTGGACACGATGGTCACAGTGGTGGATGCGGTGAACCTGACGCAGGATTTCTCTAGCCATGATTTCCTCAGCGACCGGGGCGAAAGCCTGGGGGATGGGGATGATCGCAGCCTTGTCGGCCTGCTGACGGAACAGATCGAATTTGCCGATGTGGTGATCCTGAACAAGATCGACGATGCCGGGCCTGCCCGCACCGAACAGGCGCGCCAGATCATTCGCGCGCTGAATGGCGATGCCAAGATCATCGAAACCAACCACTCCGATGTGTCCGCTGACAAGATCCTCGACACAGGCCTGTTCGATTTCGACACCGCCCATGAACATCCCATGTGGGCGAAGGAGCTGTACGGCTTTGCCAATCACACGCCCGAGGACGAAGAATACGGGATCACCTCCTTTGCCTATCACGCCCGCGCACCGTTTCATCCGCGCAAATTGTTCGAAGTTCTGAACGGTGATCTGCCGGGAGTGATCCGCGCCAAGGGTCATTTCTGGCTGGCCACACGGCCGGATTGGGCGGCAGAGTTCAGCCTGGCCGGGGCGCTGTCTTCGGTCACGCCTCTGGGGCGCTGGTGGGCCTCCGTCCCCGAAGATCGCCTGCCAACCCATCCCGAGGCCCAAGCCGAGATCGCCCGCAATTGGGTCGAGCCCTGGGGCGACCGGCGGCAGGAAATCGTGTTTATCGGCACCGCCCTGCAGCGCGAAGAGATCTGCGCCCGGCTGAACTCTGCCCTGCTGGACAGTGAGGCATTCACCCCCGATCAATGGACAGATCTGGACGATCCTTTCCCGCGCTGGGGACAACGCTGATGCAAAGCGCCAAGCTGCGCCCCCTGCCCCGGCAGAGCTTTGCTGCCGGGGTCGAGATCAGCGACTGCGCGCGGGGGCTGGCGGCGCTGCACCGGCCCGATTGCGCCGCAGCCCTGTGGAACCGCCCCGCGCGGGCCGGGTTTCAGAACTGGATCACTGCTCTGCCCCCGCAGGCCCTGCCTCAGACCCGCCAGATCCTGCGCCCCGATCAGTTCGGACCCGCCCTGAAACAAAGCTGTATGCAGGCGGGCACCCCCGCCAGCCCGCATCGGGACTGGCTGATCGCGGATATCTGCGCGCTTGGCACGCTGTTTGCCGATCTGATGGATGTGGCGCTGCTGCGCCTGCGGCTGGATGTGGTCACCACCAATGCCTGCCGCAAATTTCATATCGACGCGCTGCGCGCCCGGCTCATCTGCACCTATCGCGGCACAGGCACACAATATGGCACCGCCCTGCCCGGCGGTCATGACCCGCAGCGCATCCTTACCGCGCCGACACAAACGCCGCTGGTGCTGCGCGGTACAAACTGGCCCGAAACCCCGCAAAGCGGTTTGCAGCATCGCTCTCCTCCTATTGCGGGCAGTGGGGAAACCCGACTGCTGCTGGTGCTGGACCCGATTGTTGACCCTACGACCGTTTTCTGACCGGCATTTCCTTGAAAAAACTGCGCGCAGCTGCAAATACGCTTCAAACGCGCGCTTTGATGAAAGGACAAACCATGACGATGACCACTGAGGATCTCGCCGCGGCCCGGCAGGCCTGGGGAAACGGGCTGATCGCCATTTCCAAAGCCTATGAAGACGGCGGCATCGACGCCGCCCGCCCCGTAGCCGAAGATGTGCTGGATTCGGCCTATGGCTATGGCATGGGGCCTGTCCTGTTCAAACCGACCCTGGCCAGCGGCGATCAGACATTCCGCCCGACCCGTCAGGGCGCATTGTCCTATTTTGTCGGCCATGATGGGGATTTCCCGCTGGATGGCGGGTTTGGCCTAAAGGGCTGGCGCAGCATGGAAAGCGTCACCTCAGCCGAATTTCTTGAGGGCGATGTAGGCATGTGGATGGGCTGGATCAAGCTGACCGACAAGGATGGCAACCTGACCCAGGTCGACAAAAGCTTTGGCTATAAGAAAGACGAAAACGGCGTGATGCGGATTGTGCTGCATCATTCCTCTCTGCCCTATCAGCCGTAATCAGGCGGAGCCAACAGACCGGAAAGGCGCCCCGATGCGGGCGCCTTTTTTCATATGCGGGCCTGTGCGGGCCTGTGCGGGCTTACCCGTGCTCCAGCGCCAGCAGATCCAGCGCGGCGCTGTCCTTCAGGGTTTTCAGCACAAAATCCGACCGCACCTGGGCGATCTGCGGCTGGCGCAGCAGACGTTCATGCACAAAATCCGAAAACGCCTCCAGGCTGCGGACCGACACCAGCAGGATGTAATCCGCATCGCCCGAGGTGGAAAAGGCCAGCTGGATCTCGGGCTGCGCAGACAGCCAGCGCGAAAACGCGGCATCGGCGTCGCGGTCATGGGATTTCAAGCTGAGCCGCACCACCGCACGCAGCGAAAACCCCAGCTGCGCCGCATTCAGCCGCGCGGTGTAGCCGTCGATGATGCCCTCGGCCTCCAGCGCGGCGCGGCGGCGCGAACATTGGGACGGGGACAGATGCACACGGTCGGACAGGGCGGCATTGGTCAGGGCGCCGTCCTCTTGCAGGGCTGTCAGAATGCGTAGGTCGAATTGATCCATTGGGGCCTCCTGCCCCGCTATACACGCTTCCAGCACAAAAGCATATATTGACGCACGGATTGCGCAATAATAGCGCAGCCAAGGTGAAATATACACATCCCACGCATGGGCACTGCGCTATCCTGATCTCAGCGCAGACACAGGAGCCCGCCATGCCCGCCCAGCCAATCCACGTTTACGAAGCCCTCGCACAGGCGCTGACAGATCATGATGTGACCACACTGTTCGGGCTGATGGGCGATGCCAACCTGTTCATGGCCGATCACTTTATGCGCGGCTGCGGCGGCCAGTTCATCCCCGCCGCGCATGAGGGCAGCGCGGTTCTGATGGCATCGGCCTATGCGCAGGTCAGCGGGGGATTGGGCGTGGCAACCATCACCCATGGCCCTGCTCTGACCAACTGCGTCACCGCCCTGACCGAAGCCACACGCGGCAGGATCCCCATGGTTCTGCTAGCCGGGGACACCCCGACCCTGAACCCCCGCCATCTGCAATCCATCGACCAGCGCGAAGTGGTCAAAGCCACCGGCGCGGGCTTTGTCCAGCTGCGCCAGCCCGAAACCGCCACGCGCGATGTGGCCCGCGCGGTGTACCGTGCCAAGGCCGAACGCCGCCCCATCGTGCTGAACATGCCCGCCGATTTCATGTGGCAAACCACGCCCTATGACCCGATCCAGCACACGCATTTCGACACCCCCGCCTATGCGCCCGAAGGCCCGGTTCTGGACGAAGCCGTGGGCATGATCGCATCGGCCCGGCGTCCGATGATCCTGGCCGGGCGTGGTGCCATCCATGCGCGCGACAGCCTGATCCGTCTGGCCGACCGGCTGGAAGCCCCCCTGGCCACAACGCTCAAGGCCAAGGCCCTGTTCACCGGACACCCCTATAATCTGGACATCTTTGGCACGCTCAGCACCCCCGCCACCTACGAGGTTATCGCCCAGTCCGATTGCCTGATCGTGTTTGGCGCGGCGCTGCATGATTTCACCACCGATCAGGGGAAACTGATCGCGGGCAAGCGGATTGTGCAGGTCGACACCAATGGCCATGCGATTGGCCATGCGGTGCATCCCGACGCAGCACTGGTGGCCGATGCCGGGCTAAGCGCCGAGAATTTCATCTACTGGCTGGACCAGGCCGAGATCCCCGCCAGCGGCTTTACCCGCGATCTGGACCCGCAGGCGCTGACCCATCATCCGCCCGAACCGACCCGCGCGCAGGCCACAGGCACCGTGCCCTATATCCCCGCGCTGGAACGGCTGGAACACGCCATGCCCAAAGACCGCATTCTGGTGACAGATGGCGGGCGCTTTATGACCGAGGTCTGGTGCCGCATCTCGGCCCCTGACCCGCAAAGCTTTGTTGCCACGGTAGATTTCGGCTCTATCGGGCTGGGTCTGCAAGAGGGGATCGGCGCAGCCATCGCCGCCCCGGATCGGCCCGTGGTGATGTTCACCGGCGATGGCGGTTTTATGATGGGCGGCATCAATGAATTTAACACAGCCGTGCGGCTGGGGCTGAACCTGACCGTGATCCTGTGCAATGACGCCGCCTATGGCGCAGAACATATCCAATTCCGCGACCGCAAGATGGATCCCGGCCTGACCACCTTTGACTGGCCCTCATTTGCGGCCACGGCCACCGCCCTTGGCGGCACCGGGATCGAGGTGCGCTCGCTACGGGAACTGGACGCAGCCATCGCCCAGCTGGACGGAATCAAAGGCCCCGCCCTGCTGGAACTGCATCTGGATCCTGATCACGTGCCCCGGATGCGGATCTGAGCCTAACCCCGGTTGTGAAAAATGAACCCGAGAAAGTTCAGCAACAGCTGCGCGGCCAGGATCTGGGTGCTTTCGCTGGGATCATAGGCCGGGGCGACCTCGACCAGATCAATGCCCACCACAGTGCCCTGTTTGCTTAGCCCCTGCAGGATTTCAAGCACGTCATAATACAGAAACCCGCCATGGCTGGGCGTGCCGGTGCCCGGCGCAATCGAGGGGCAGAAAGCGTCAATGTCGATGGTGACATAGTACCGCGCACCCTCGGGGATCCGGGCCAGCACCGCCTCGGTGCCCAGTTTGCGCACCTGCCGCACTGACAGAATGTCAGAGCCACGGGCGCGGGCGTCCTCGTACCCCTCTTTGGCGGTAGAGGACACGTTGCGGATGCCCAGCTGGGTCATGCCGCTGACATAGTCCTTTTCAATCGCGCGGCGCATCGGGTTGCCATGGCCTTCGGTCACGCCATGGCGTTCATCGACAAAATCCAGATGGGCGTCGATCTGCACCACATGGATCGGGCCGTTCTTTGCGCAATCTTCTTCATAGGCGCGAATGCAGGGGATGTTGATCGAATGATCGCCGCCGATGGTCACGGGCAGCGCCCCGGCATCCAGGATCTTTTTCACCCCGTATTCGATATTGGCGTGGCTTTCATCGGTCTTGGTGTGAACAATATCCGCATCGCCCAGATCGACGATCCGCACCTCTTCGCCCAGATAGGTCGCGTCATCCTCGTGATCATACGCCCCGGCATGGCCAAAGCTGAACAGGGTCGAGGCCTCGCGCACCGCGCGCGGACCAAACCGGGCGCCGGGGCGGAACTGGCAGCCAAAATCAAACGGCGCGCCCAGAATTGCCACATCCGCATCAATCGCGTCCCAATCCGCCACATAGGGCTTTTTGCCAAAGGTCGAGATCCCAACAAAAGGCAGGTTCAGCCGCCCCGATTCATAGCCATGTCCTGACATGTTCTGCTCCGCTCTCTGACGCGGGCAATGGGCCCCGCGCAACATGACAAGCGTGGCACAGCCCGCGCGGCAGAACAAACCCGATCACAGGCAGAGCCGCAGAAAAAGAAAAACCCTCCCCCGCGTCCGGGGAAGGGTCCGTTTCAAAACCATGCCAGATGGCATTGCGGTTTAGAAATGCGCCGATTTGGTGGTCGCGGGCACAGCCAGGGGCGGTGCGAATTTGGTCAGGTCGATGCCTTCCACCGCGGCCTTGTATTCCTCCAGCGTGGGGGTGCGGCCCAGGATTGCAGAGAGCACGACCAGCGGGGTCGACGCCAGCAGGCTTTCGCCTTTCTTTTCAGGGGTATCGCCCACAACGCGGCCCTGGAACAGGCGGGTCGAGGTGGCCAGAACGGTGTCGCCCTTGGCGGCCTTTTCCTGGTTGCCCATGCAGAGGTTACAGCCCGGACGTTCGAGATACATGATGTTCTCGTACTCGGTGCGGGCCTGCGCTTTGGGGAACAGATCGTCGAACTCAAAGCCCGAATATTTCTGCAGAATGTCCCAGTCGCCCTCTTCCTTGAGTTCGTCGATGATGTTGTAGGTCGGCGCGGCCACAACCAGCGGCGCGTTGAATTTGACCTCACCACCGGCTTTTTCCAGGTTCTTCAGCATCTGAGCGACGATTTTCATATCGCCCTTATGCACCATGCACGACCCGACAAAGCCCAGATCCACCTTTTTGTCGCCGCCGTAATAGGACACGGGGCGGATGGTGTCGTGGGTATAACGCTTGGACACGTCTTCGTTGTTCACATCCGGGTCTGCGATCATCGGTTCGACGATCTGATCCAGATCCACCACGACCTCGGCGAAATAATTTGCATTGTCGTCCGGGGTCAGGGCCGGGTTAGCGCCCGAGCGGATGTCGGCGATGCGCGCATCGGCCTTGTTGATCAGCCCCTGCAGGGTCTGGCCCGCATTGTCCATACCCTTGTCGATCATCACCTGGATGCGCGACTTGGCCAGTTCCAGAGACCCGATCAGCGTGTCATCATTGGAGATACAGACCGAGGCCTTGGCCTTCATCTCTGCGGTCCAGTCGGTGAAGGTGAACGCCTGGTCGGCCAGCAGCGTGCCGATATGCACTTCGATCACACGGCCCTGGAACACGTTGTCGCCATGCTGGTCCAGCATCTGCGCCTGAGTGGCGTGCACCACGTCGCGGAAATCCATGTGATCGGCCATCTGGCCCTTAAACGTCACCTTGACCGATTCCGGGATCGGCATCGCGGCTTCGCCGGTGGCCAGCGCCAAGGCAACAGTGCCCGAGTCCGCGCCAAAAGCCACGCCTTTGGACATGCGGGTGTGGCTGTCGCCGCCCACGATGATGTCCCAGTCATCCACGGTGATGTCGTTCAGCACCTTGTGGATCACGTCGGTCATGGCATGGTATTCGCCCTTGGGGTCACGCGCGGTGATCAGGCCGAAATCATTCATGAATTTCATCAGCTTGGGGATGTTGGCCTGGGCCTTTTTATCCCAAACCGACGCGGTGTGGCAGCCCGACTGATAACCCACGTCAACCGACGGGGAAATCACGGTGGCGGCCATGGCTTCCAGTTCCTGCGCGGTCATCGGACCAGTGGTGTCCTGCGAACCAACCACGTTGACCTTGACCCGCACATCCGACCCTGCGTGCAGGGTCACGCCCGGCGTGCTGCCCAGCGCGTTGCGGTTAAAGATCTTTTCAACCGCGGTCAGGCCCTGCCCCTCGACCGAGACCTCTTTCGAGGGCGCATAGGCCGATTTCAGATCCTGGCCCAGCGCGGCGGCTGCGAATGTTTGCAGCTTTTTGCCAAAGACCACGGCGTAAGAGCCACCGGCCTTCATGAACTCCACCTTTTGCGGGGTGAAGGCGGCGGAGACGTCTTTCAGGACATTGCCATCGACGTCATGCAGGGTCTTGGTTTTGGAGTTGATGGTCAGCACGGTGCCGGTGGCCACGGAATAGGCCTCTTCCAGCACGGCTTCGCCGTCCTCATCCACCACGACATTGCCGTCGGCGTCTGTCTTTTTGACCCAGTTGTCCAGGTCAATGCCGATACCACCGGTCACACCAACGGTGGTCAGGAAGATCGGCGAGATGCCGTTGGTGCCCGCCACAACCGGCGCGATGTTGATGAACGGCACATAGGGCGATGCTTTTTTACCGGTCCACAGCGCGACGTTGTTCACGCCGGACATGCGGGACGACCCCACACCCATGGTGCCCTTTTCCGCGATCAGCATGACGCGCGCATCCGGGTGCTGCTGCTGCAGCGCCTGAATTTCGGCCTGCGCCTCGGGGGTGATCATGCATTTGCCGTGCAGCTCGCGGTCTGCGCGCGAATGCGCCTCGGCACCGGGCGACAGAAGGTCGGTCGAAATATCGCCGATCCCGGCAATATAGGTCACAACTTTGATTTCTTCTTCGACCTCGGGGAGCTTGGTGAAGAACTCCGCCTTGGCGTAGCTTTCCAGCAGATCCTTGGCCACGGCATTGCCGGCCTTATAGGCGGCCTCCAGACGGTCGGTGTCGGCCTCATAAAGGAAGACCTGCGTCTTCAGCACCTCGGCGGCCGCGCCTGCGATTGCGGCGTCATCACCCAGCGCCAGATCCAGCAGAACCTCAACCGAGGGGCCGCCTTTCATGTGCGACAGCAGTTCAAAGGCAAATTCAGGCGTGATTTCCGCGACGGTTTCTGCGCCCAGAATGATCTGCTTCAGGAAGGCCGCTTTGGCACCTGCGGCGCTGGTTGTGCCGGGCAAGGTGTTGTAAATGAAGAAGTTCAGAGACTCCGCACGATGCGCATTCCCGGCATCCTTGATCTGCGCGATCAACTCATCGACCAGCGCGGCATCTTCGATCGGCTTGGGGTTCAGGCCCTCGCCCTTACGGGTCTCAATTTCATCGAGGTAATCTGTGTACAGACTCATGGCTATCCCGGCATTTAGTGTTTGGTTCAGCCTGAACACCGGTCTCAGAATAGTCTGGCGCGCCGGGACAAGCTTGCTGTATGCGAATGTATACCAAATGAGATTGGCGTTCAAGACGTTTTGCGGCAGCCGGGCCGGGCAATCAAGATCTTTCACAGAAAGGGCGACGTAAAGGCGCGGGCCTATGCGCGCGCAATATAAGCTGACCGGGTGCCTCCATTCTCCCTGCACCCGGTCAGTTCCCCCGCGCGGCAGACACAGGCCCCATTCATTTTTCCGCGCCTATCGCTGGAAAATGAATAGGACCTGCACCGCAGGCACGAGAGTGTTCCTGGTCTTTGTTCGGACCTTAGGTTTCGTTCGGACGCACCCGCGCGGCGGTCTTGTTGGCAAAGGCTTCGAGCCGGGCGCGCGCCGCGGGCTGGGTGTTGACCACACCGGCCACCACGGCCTCGGCATAGGCGGCATCCATGCCCGACATGTTGTTCAGATGGCTGATCGCCGAACAGATCGCGTAATTGGTCAGCGGCAGGTTCTGTGCCACGCGGTCGGCCAGTTCCAGCGCCATGGCCAGGCTGTCCTCTTCGGCCATATATTGCGCCAGCCCCAGCTGCACGGCCTCGTCGCCCTGATAGACACGCCCGGTCAGGATCATGTCGATCATGCGCGCCTTGCCGATCAGGTCAGAAACGCGGATCGTCGCGCCCCCACCGGTAAAGATGCCGCGCTGGCCTTCGGGCAGAGCGAAATAGGTCGACCGGTCCATGACCCGTACATGGGCGGCGCTGGCCAGTTCCAGACCGCCACCAACCACAGCGCCCTTGAGCGCGGCAATCACCGGCACCCCGCCATATTCCATCTTGTTGAACGCTTCGTGCCAGCGCAGGCAGACATGCATGAACTCATCCGGGCTGCGGTCGGCTTTCCAATGTTCCACCAGATCCAGACCGGCGCAGAAATGATCCCCCTCGCCCGCCAGCACCGTGGCCTTGACCCCCGCCATATGCGCCCCGCTGTAAAAGCGCACCAGCTCTTCGATTGTGGCAGTGTCCAGCGCGTTGCGCTTGGTGGGGCGGTTCAGCGTGACGACCACGACCCCATTGTCGCGTTCCTCCAGCGCCAGATTTTCGTAGCCCTGCAGATGAGTCTGCGTGATCATGTCGGATCCTTTCGCGATGACAGGCTGTTAAAGAGAGATCGCATCATCCAGCAGCGACCCCGCGCCCAGCGTGACCCGCGCGCGCTCAGCGGCGCTGTCGATCAGGATATGCTGGGCATAGAACAAAGCCGTGGCGCGCTTTTCACGCATAAACGCCACATCCTCGTCACGGGCAATCGCCGCTTCGGCCACCAGCGCGCTGCGCCCCAGCTGCCAACCTGCGGCCAGCGTACCGGTCAGCATCAGGAACGGCACTGCGCCCGCATAGGCCGCGTTGGGATCCTGCCCCGCCTGCGGCATCAGCCAATCCAGCGCGGCGGTGTAATCCGCCAGCGCAGCGGTCAGGGCCGCGCCAATGGCCTGCGCCTCGGCCCCGCCTTGCGACAATGCATCCGCCGTGTCCTGCACCAGCGCCGCAAAGCGCCGCGCCGTGTCGCCGCCATCGCGCATCACCTTGCGCCCCAACAGGTCATTGGCCTGAATGGCCGTGGTGCCCTCGTAGATCGGCAGGATGCGCGCATCGCGATAGAACTGCGCCACGCCGGTTTCCTCGATAAAGCCCATGCCGCCATGGACCTGCACCCCCAGCGAGGTCACTTCGAGAGAGCGTTCCGTGCAGAACCCCTTGACCAGCGGCACAAGAAATTCGGCCATGGCCAGGGCGTCGGCATTGGTTTCCCCCGCACCCGGCTGGGCCAGATCCAGCCAACCTGCCGTGGCCACCGCCAGCGCGCGGCCGCCTTCGGTCAGGGCCTTCATGCGCAGCAGCATCCGGCGCACATCCGGGTGGGCAATGATCGCCACCGCATCACGTGCCGACCCGTCCACAGGGCGGCTTTGCACCCGGTCCTGCGCATAGGCCAAGGCATGTTGATAGGCACGATCTGACACCGCAACCCCCTGCACCCCAACGGCAAAGCGCGCGGCATTCATCATCACGAACATATATTCCAGCCCGCGATTTTCCTCGCCCACTAGGAACCCTGTGGCCCCGGCATAATCCAGCACAGCGGTCGGGCTGGCGCGCACGCCCAGTTTATGTTCCACGCTGACACAGCGCACATCGTTGCGCGCGCCCAGGCTGCCATCATCATTGACCAGATATTTCGGGACGATGAACAGGCTCAGCCCCTTGGGGCCAGCAGGTGCATCCGCCGTGCGGGCCAGCACCAGATGCACGATGTTTTCCGACAGTTCATGTTCGCCGAAGGTGATGAAAATCTTGGTGCCGCTGATGGCATAGCTGCCATCCTCCTGGCGCTCGGCTTTGGTGCGCACACGGCCCAGATCGCTGCCCGCCTGCGGTTCGGTCAGGTTCATGGTGCCGGACCACTGCCCGCTGATCAGCTTTTCCAGATAGGTATTCTGCTGGGCCTCTGACCCCGACAGCAGCAGCGCCTCGATCGCGCCATCGGTCAAAAGCGGGCACAGCGCAAAGCTGAGATCCGAGGCATTCAGGATTTCGCTCGCCGCAGCCCCCACCGCGCGGGGCAAGCCCATGCCGCCATGATCGGCGGGGTGAGACAGGCTTTGCCAGCCCATCTCGACAAATTGCTGATAGGCATCGTGGAAGGCCTGCGGCAGAACCACCTTGTCGCCCTCCAGACGCGCGCCGCCGGCCTCATCACCCAGACGGGCCAGCGGGGCAATGACCTCTGCGCTAAAGCGGCCCAGCGCCTCAAGCGCGGCCTCTGCATCCTCTTTGCCAATGTCCTGATACTGCGGCTGAGCCGTCACATCGGACCAGGCCGACAGATGTTCAATCGCAAAAAGAATGTCGCGCAGAGGAGCCTGATAGGTCATTCACCTTATCCACAAATTGTTTGTTACCGCCAGATATGCGTTGTTCAAACCACAAGCGACGTTCATATTTGCCAAATCCCTATCAAAAAGTGACAAAGCCCCCGTGAGCACATCCCCAGATCCCAGCCCCCTGGCCACCCTGTCCGCACCCTTTATGCAGGACTGGCTGGACGCATTGCGCCGCTGCTGCCCGCCCGAACAGATGCAGGGGTTTCTGGACCGTGCCGGGATGACCGGGCATGGCCGGGTGACACTGGATCAGATTGTGCGGCTGTATCAGATCGCGGCGGTGGAAACCGGCGATGAAATGATGGGATTGTGGAGCCGCCCGGTGCGCGCCCGCGCCCTGCAACATCTGATGACGACTGTGCGCGAGGCCTCGACCCTGCCGGCCGCGCTGCACCGGTTTTCGACCTTCTGGAACCTGCTGCTGGATGATTATCAGCTGGTGCTGCAGGACCAGAACGGCGCGCCCTGCCTGAGCCTGCAACCGCGCGGCCCGCAGATCCCGCAACGCTTTGGCCATGTGCTGATGCTGAAACTGGCCCATGGGCTGCTGTCCTGGCTGGCCGGGCACGAAGTCCCGGTGCGCGCCGTACAATTTGCCTTTGACCGCCCCAGCTTTGCCGCAGATTACGCGGTGATCTTTCCCAGCAAAGTCCGGTTTGGCGCAGAGATGTCCGCCATCTGTTTCGATCTGGCGCAGATGGGGCCGCCACAGCCGCGCAGCTCTGCCCAGGTTGCCGATTTCCTGAACCGCGCCCCGCGCGACTGGATTTTCACCGGCTCGCTGGCCCATGCGCAATCGCTGCAAATTCGCGGCTTTCTGTATCGCAGCGCCTGGGAAAGCTGCCATCTGGAGGGGGCCGCGCAATTGCTGAACGTCACGCCCCGCACCCTGATGCGCCGCCTGCAGGACGAAGGCACCTCGTTTCAGGCGATCAAAGACGGGCTGCGCCGCGACATTGCCATCCGCGATCTGCAGGAGGGACAGAAAAGCATCGAGGAAATCTCGCAGGATCTGGGGTTTTCCTCGGCGGCGAATTTCCACCGCGCGTTTCGCCGTTGGACCGGGGCCACACCTGGCACCTATCGACAGCACAGCCTGGGCGGGGCTGGACTCACCCTGCGATCTGCGACATGACCTAAGGGACAGGCAGGCGGGAGGACGACCATGGCCGACGGAACATTTGCAGTTTTGATGCTGGTGCTGGGGCTGACCGACATGACCCGCAACCATTGCGGCACGGAAACCGGCTGTTTCGGGCGCAGCGATGTGACGCCGCGCGTTGCGTTTTCCGGGGGCGAAGTTCTGGAACGCCGCGCCGATCCCGCCAGCGAAATCTATCTGCGCTATGATCTGGGTCACAAGCGCGGGCCGTTTGGCAGCGCGGCGGGCCTGTCCATTGGCGAGAATGGCGAAACCTGGATCGGCTTTGGCCAGACCTATAAAATCGACATTTCCGACCGGTTCTTTGCCGAACTGCACTCCATGCCCGGCCTGTATTTCGACAATGGCGGGTTTGATCTGGGCGGGCCGATCGCGTTCCGATCCGGGGTCGAACTGGGCTATGAAAACCGGCAGGGCTGGCGCTTTGGGCTTAGCTATGATCACCGTTCAAATGCCGGGATTTACGACGAAAATCCGGGTGTTGAGACCGTGCAGTTCCGGGTCAGTGTCCCGACCCGCTGATCGCTAGATCCCCTTTTCCAGATCCTCCAGCCCCGCGACCAGATCGCGGCGCATCCCGCTGTCTTCCATATGCAGGCGCAGGCGCTGGTTGTAGCCGCCGGGCGTGTTCAGCGCCTCGATCAGGTCGGCGCAATGCGCGTTCTGCAGCGAGGATGCCACAAGGCTGCGCAGGAACGCCTCGCCCTTGGCGCTGTCCTGCATCCGCGCACCCAGCCATTCTGCCGCATCCCCGACCATACGCACCGCAGGCGACAGCACGGCCTGCGCGGCCAGACAGGCAGTCAGCTCTGCATCTGAGGACAGGGCCACCACCTGATTGCGTGCGCCAAACAGCGCATCAATCAACCCATCATCGCCCAGCACAAGGATCGGCGATCCGCCCTGCGCGATGCCGGGAAAAGGAATCATCACCGCAGCGGCGTTGGCCGGGGCGACCATCTGCGCCACTTGATCCAGTGATGCGCCCGCCATGAAGGACACAATTTTTTGCTCGGGGCGGAAATTCAGCCCCGACAGGATGTCCCCCGCGCTTTCTGCCATCAGCCCCAGAAAGATCACGTCGCTGGCATCAACCACCGCCTGATTATCCGCCACGGGAAAGCCGAACTCGGCCGCAAGCGCGCCAGACACCACGCTGCTGCGCCGCGACAGAATGATGTCATGCCCGTCCTGCGCAATGCCCCGTACCACCGCCGAGGCAATGGTGCCACAGCCCAACACACCCAGTTTCATGCACAATCCCCCTCAGATGTCTTTCATCAAACGCAGCGCATCATAGATCGCCGCATGTGTGTTGCGCGCGCTGACCGCATCGCCAATGCGGAACAGCTGGAATTTGCCGTCAGGGTTGCGTGTCACATCCTGAGACTGCCCGCTGATGAGGGCGTCATAATCCACGGCGCCGCCATTGCGCGACAGGGGTTTGAGGTCAAAATACAGATCCTCCATCGGCATGGTGCCGTAATTCACCACAATCTGATCATAGCGCGCCTGCGTGACCAGATCGCTGTAATCCGTACCGATATGGGCGGTCAGCTGATTGCCCTCGCGCGTGACAGTCAGCAGGCGGCGGGTGACGGTAAAGGTGACATCACGCGCCTGCAGGCTGCGCATATAGGGCACAAGGTTCATCGCCATTATGTCGGGGGCAAAGACCCGATCCGGGGTCATCACCTCGACCTGCGCACCGGCAGTCGCGGCAATCTCCGCCGCCATCAGACCGGGGTGATCGCCGCTTTCATCATAGATCAGCACGTTCTCTGCGGGCTTCACATCGCCGGAAATCAGATCCCAGGCGCTGACCACATGGGGTGCCTCCCCCGCCTGTTCAAACAGCTGCATATTGGGCAGGCCGCCGGTGGCGATGATCACCACATCGGGGTCCAGCGCGGTCACATCCTCGGCCTCGGCCCAGGTGTTGAAGCGGAAAGTCACATCCCGCGCGGCACATTGCGCCATGCGCCAGTCGATGATGCCGATCATTTCGCGGCGGCGCGGGCTTTGCGCAGTCAACCGGACCTGCCCGCCGGGATCGGCCTGCGCCTCCAGCACTGTCACCTTGTGCCCGCGCTCGGACGCGACCCGCGCGGCCTCTAGCCCCGCAGGCCCAGCGCCGACAATCACGATGTTTTTCACCTGCTCTGCGGGTGCGATCACATGGGGCATACTCAGTTCGCGCCCAGTGGCGGCGTTGTGCAGGCACAGCGCCTCGCCCGCCTGATAAATCCTGTCCAGACAATAGGTTGCGCCAACGCAGGGGCGGATGTCATCTTCGCGCCCCTCGATGATCTTTTGCACGATATGCGGATCGGCCATATGGGCGCGGGTCATGCCGACCATATCCAGCAGCCCGGCCGACACCGCATGGCGCGCCGTGGCCACATCGGGGATGCGCGCGGCGTGAAAGGTCGGCATCCCGGTGGCCTGTTTGACCGCACCGGCGAAATCCAGATGCGGCGCGGCCTTCATGCCCTGCACCGGGATCACATCGGTCATGGCGGGATCCGTGTGGATGCGCCCCCGGATCACGTTGAGGAAATCAACCATGCCGCTATCGGACAAGCGTTTGGAAATCTCGATCCCATCTTCGGGGGTGATGCCCCCTGCCTCGGCCTCATCCGCTGTGTAGCGCAGGCCAACGATAAAATCATCGCCCACCCGTTTGCGGATCGCGCGCAGCACCTCCAGCGGGAAATGCAGCCGGGAGTCAAGGCTTTGCCCTCCAAAGGGACCATCCAGATCATTGGTCAGAGGCGACCAGAACTGATCCAGCAGATGGCCATAGACCTGCAGCTCGATCCCATCCATGCCGCCTTCTTTCATGCGCTCGGTCGCATCGGCGAAATCGGTGATGATGCGCTCGATATCCCAATCTTCGATCAGCTTGGGAAAGGCCCGGTGCGCCGGTTCGCGGTGGCGCGAAGAGGACACAGAGGGCAGCCAGTCGCCCTTGTTCCAGCCAGTGCGCCGCCCCAGATGGGTCAGCTGGATCATCACGGCACAGCCATGGTCGTGACAGGCATCGGTCAACTGCCGGATCCAGGGCACGACCTCGTCCTTATAGGCCAGGATATTGTTGAACACCGGCGGGCTGTCCCGGCTGACCGCCGCAGAGCCTGCCGTCATGGCCAGCGCCACACCCGCCTTGGCGCGTTCGGCATGATAGGCCGCATAACGCTGTTTCGGCATCCCGTCCTCGGGATAGGCCGGTTCGTGACTGGTGGTCATGATCCGGTTTCTAAGCGTCAGATGTTTCAGCTGATAGGGCTGAAGCAAAGGGTCGCTGGACATGGCTGGCTTCCTGTTGTTTTGCCCGTCACCTTGAAGCGCCCTCCGCCCCAAGGCAAACGGTTTCGCATGAGGGCCCCGCAGACCCTCATGCGGGATTTTTTATGCGTTTTCCTTGAGATGTGCGTAGGAGTTCACAAATCTCTGGAATTTATGCGACCCGCAAGTCACGGTCTGATACCGGGCGGGATTGTCGGCGCTGACACAGCTGTCCAGCGGGCCAAATTCCGCATCAAAATCCGCATCAATGAAGAACGGGATCGAATAGCGTTCACGGCCCGAGGTGTTCACCACCCGGTGCAGATTGGCCAGATAGCGATCATTGGTCAGACGCTGCACCAGATCGCCAATATTGATGACAAAAGTGCCGGGAATCGGCGTGCCTTCGACCCAGGCACCATCGCGGTTCATCACCTGCAAACCACCCACATCATCCTGCGCAAGAATGGTCAGATTGCCGTAATCCGTATGCGCGCCGATGCCGATCACGCTTTCATCCACCTGCCCGGTCTGCGGCGGATAATGCAGCAGGCGCTGGATGCTGATCGGATTCTGCAAACGGCTTTCAAAGAAATCGGGTGCCAAATCCAGAGAGCGCGCAATCCCGCTGAGCAGCACCATGGACAGGCGTTTCATTTCCTCGTGATAGCCATAGACCGCATCGCGAAACCCCGGCAGGCGGGTTTCATCCGGCCATTGGTTGGGGCCAAAGAACGGGCCGGTCGCGGCGGTCTCCGGGCCAATGTCAAAACATTCCTTCAGATCCTTGGTCTTGCCCGGATCGGTGTTTTCGCCAAACGGTTCGATATAGCCGCGCAGCGCCGTGCCCGAATTGGACACATGCAGCGCCATCTTGTCTGCTTCGGGCAGGTCGAAAAACGCGCGGGTGCGTTCAAAGGCGGCCTCGACCACATCCCCCGCAACCGAATGGTTTTTCACATACATGAACCCCGCATTGGACAGCGCCCAGCGAATTTCGCCCGCCACCTTTTCGGGGTCACTGCCATCCATCAGCGGTGCAATATCCACCACAGGGATCTTGTCAAAGCTCTGGCGGGTCGCGCGTAAAGTATCATCAAGACGTGCAATATCTGAGGTGCTCATCAGGCGTTTCCAGTGTTCAGTATGCCGCTTTGGGGCATGTGTTGACAGATATGACGTTTAAATTGACACAAGTGTCGAGTTACTTGCGATTTTGCGACAGGAAATATAGGAAACGCGCCATGGATGATGCTCGACTTTCCAGCGGAACCGAAGCCGCATGGCTGCAGGCCGCCTATGATCTGTTGACCGAACGCGGCGTCGAAGCCGTCAAAGTCATGCCCCTAGCCAAACGACTGGGCGTGGCGCGCACCGGGTTCTACTGGCATTTCAAGGATCGCGACGCCCTGCTAGAGGCGATGATCGGGCGCTGGGAAGAAAAGAACACCGGGAACATGGTGGCCCGCACCCAGGCCTATGCGGACACATTGGCCGAGGCAGTGTTCAACCTGTTCGACTGCTGGCTGGATCCCAATCTGTTTGATTCAAAACTGGATCTCGCCATCCGCAACTGGGCCCGCACCGACCCGGCGCTACAGCTGCGCCTGGACGAGGCAGACACGCGCCGCCAGGACGCGCTCACCGCCATGTTCCGCCGCTTTGGCAAGGATCAGGTCGACGCCCATGCGCGCGCGATGACGGTGATGTATACGCAGGTCGGCTATATCTCGATGCAGATCGAAGAAGATCGCGAAACGCGCATCCGCAACATGCCCCCCTATGTCGAGGTCTTCACCGGGCAGACACCGACCGCACGCGAAATCGACAGGTTCTTTGCAAGACACCTATAAGGATCGCATCCTAGTGTTTTGATATATTTAGGAAAAGTGGCAGCCCGTAGGGGAATCGAACCCCTCTTTCCAGGTTGAAAACCTGGCGTCCTAACCGATAGACGAACGGGCCACTCTGTAGCGTGAGGCGGTGTTTAGGCAAAGCGGCGGCGGGTTGCAAGCAGAAAAATCAAGAAATTGCTCTTCGTGTTTAACTTTAGGAACGCGCTACAGTTTTCTGGAAAACCAGACAAAAATAAGGGCCCTGTCGGGACCATGTTCATCATGATGAACAGATATTCAGACATCACGGCTCACCAAGCGGAACGCTCATCTGATAGAATATTCGGGAAAAGTGGCAGCCCGTAGGGGAATCGAACCCCTCTTTCCAGGTTGAAAACCTGGCGTCCTAACCGATAGACGAACGGGCCACTCTGTAGCGTGAGGCGGTTTCTAGGCAAAGCCGTGGACGCTTGCAAGCAAAAAATTCAGTTTTTTCAGCACCCCGGATATTTTTCAAAACAATCCAGATAATCCATTTTCTTTCAAAACCTTACACAGATCCATCCGCAGCGGGTGCCGCGTCTTCCAAGCGAATCTGCACAGCACGCCGCCCGCCCCATTCGTTGATTTCCAGCCGCCCGGCCAGATGGAACCGCGCACCGCCGTGATTCAACAAGGCCGGACCAAGCGGGCCGTCAAAGGCACCAAAACAGATCCCCTCCAACCGGTTGCCCAACCCATCGTCACAGCTCAGCTTCAGGTGGCCCGTGCCGACCTGTTTGGCAAAAGCGATCCGCATATCCGCCAGCGCAAATCGCGGCGCAGAGGCCCCTTGGCCATAAGGCCCCGCCTTGTCCAGCTCTTCCAGCAATTCCGGTCGCACAGCGCCGGGCATCAGCATCCCATCCAGCCGCAGATCCGCCGCACCGCCGGTCCCGGCCCCCTGCTTGCCCAGCAATTCAGACAGGCGCGCCATTGCCGGTTCCAGCTGATCGCGGCTTAGCGACAGACCCGCCGCCATGCGGTGCCCCCCGCCTTTTTGCAGCAGCCCCTCTGCGGCGATCTTCTGGATCGACGCGCCCAGATCGATCCCCGCGACCGAGCGCCCAGACCCTTTGCCATCCTCACCATCAAACCCAATCACCACAGCCGGGCGATTTGTCTTTTCCTTCAGACGCGAGGCCACGATGCCCACCACACCGGGATGCCAGCCCTCGCCCGCAGCCCAGACCAAAGGCGCATCCAAACCACGCTCTTCGGCCTGCGCAAGCGCGGCAGCACGCACGGCGGCCTCGACCTCACGACGCTCGGCGTTCAACGCATCCAGCCGCTCGGCCATGGCGCGGGCCTCGGCCAGATCGGGACAAGCCAACAGGCGCGCGCCCAAATCCGCCTTGCCAATCCGACCGCCCGCATTGATGCGCGGCCCAAAGACAAACCCAAGATGATAGGCAGATGGCGCAGCGTCCAACTTGGCCACATCCGACAGAGCCACAAGCCCCGGACGCCGCCGGCCAGCCATCACCTTGACCCCCTGACGCACCAGCGCACGATTCACCCCCTTCAAAGGCGCAACATCCGCAACAGTGGCCAGGGCAACAAGATCCAGGAACCCCATCAGATCCGGCCCCTGCTCCCCCGCTTCGCGCAGCTGACGCCCCGCCTCGACCAGCATCAGAAAGACCACCGCCGCCGCGCACAGATGCGCAAGGCTGCCATCCTCATCCTGCCGATTTGGGTTCACCACCGCTAGGCAATCGGGCAGGGTCTCGCCGCCCAAATGGTGATCCAGAACCACCACATCCGCGCCCTCGGCCGCTGCAATCGCCTCATGACTAAGGGTACCACAATCCACACAGATGATCAGATCATGCGCCGCCGCCAAATCCCGCATGGCCGGCACATTGGGGCCATAGCCCTCGTCAATCCGATCCGGCACATACAGCGTCGCAGCCGCCCCCATCTGGCGCAGCCAATGCAACAGCAACGCGGCAGAACTGCCGCCATCCACATCATAATCCGCAAAAACCGCGATGCGCTGCCGCAACCGCAGCGCCGTCAGGAACCGCGCAGCAGCGCGCTCCATATCCTTCAACCCGCGCGGATCGGGCAGAAGATCCCGCAAACGCGGGTCCAGAAAACCGGGAGCCTCTTCGACAGGCACCCCCAAACGGGCCAGAACCAGCGCCAGCCCCAAAGGGTAACTATGCGCCTGAACCAGCGCCTCGGCCTTGCGCTCGACCTCTACACCCGGCCCAACCCACAAGCGGCCCGTCAGGCTGCTCTCAACTCCGAGAAAGCCCAAACGCGCCCCCTGTCTTCTTCTTGGTCAAAATACTTTGGGGGAGTCGTGCTGCAGGCACGGCGGGGGCAGCGCCCCCACCAAATTCGTCACAACGAATTTGCTGCCCGCTCACCCCTCGCTCTTGCGCGGGTTGCGGTAGACCATGCGCCGCACCGACCCGGTTTTGGAACGCATCAGCAGGGTTTCGGTGGTGATCCAGCCCGGCTCGCGCTGGATGCCCGACAGGATCGAGCCATTGGTCACGCCCGTCGCGGCAAAGATCACATCCGCAGTGACCATCTCATCACGGGTATAGACCTTGTCCAGATCGGTGATGCCCGCCTTGGCCGCGCGGCCACGCTCGTCATCATTGCGGAACACCAGACGGCCCTGCATCTGGCCACCCATGCATTTCAGCGCAGCCGCCGCCAGAACACCCTCGGGTGCGCCGCCCTGCCCCATATACATGTCAATCCCGGTCACGTCGGGTTCCGCGCAATGCATCACACCGGCCACATCGCCATCGGTGATCAGACGGATGCCCGCCCCGGTGGAACGCACCTCTTCGATCATCGCTTCGTGGCGGGGGCGTTCCAGAATGCAGACGGTGATGTCCGACGGCATACAGCCCTTCGCCGAGGCCAGAGCCGACACGCGGGTGGCGGGCGGCATGTCCAGGGTCACGATGCCTTCGGGATAGCCCGGACCAATCGCCAGCTTGTCCATATAGGTGTCGGGCGCGTGCAGCATCGACCCACGCGGGCCCATGGCAATCACGGTCAGGGCGTTGGGCATGTCCTTGGCGGTCAGGGTCGTGCCTTCCAGCGGGTCCAGCGCGATGTCCACGCCGGGGCCGTCACCGGCACCAACCTCTTCGCCGATGAACAGCATGGGCGCTTCGTCGCGCTCCCCTTCGCCGATTACGACAACACCTTCGATCTCCAGCTTGTTCAGCTGCTCGCGCATGGCGTTGACGGCGGCCTGATCCGCAGCTTTTTCATCGCCACGCCCGATCCAGTCGGCGCTGGCAATGGCGGCCTGTTCGGCCACACGGGCCAGGCCAAGGGAAAGCATACGATCGTTGAAATCGACAGTTGTGGACATGTGAATTCCTTCAATTCTGAGATGCCGCTGGCTGCGACCTTAGCCATGCCAGCAACAAGAGAGCAAGGGCGACAGCAGCGCCGCCCGGAAACAAGGGTCAGACCTCTTCGATACGCAGAGCAACGGGATCGTCGGACACAACGCCCGTCGCCCCCATCTGGGCCAAAGCCTCATCCAGCGCGCTGCGCGTGGTTTTATGGGTCACGATCAGCACCGGCGCGGTGGTCTGGTCATCGTGGCTGTACTGGCGCATCCGGTCGATGGAGACACCGGCCTCGCCCAGAACAGCGGCGACCTTGGCCATAGCACCCGGTTTGTCCTGCAGGTTCAGGCGCAGATAGAACGGGGCAGCCACCGTTGCCTTGGCGGCGGGGGCCGGTTTCAGCGTGGCGGCGGGCTGACCAAAGGTGGTCACGCGCAGACCGCGCGCAATGTCCATCACATCGCCCATCACCGCGCTGGCGGTCGGACCTTCGCCCGCACCCGCGCCGCGCAGCACAATCTGACCGACCTGATCCCCATCAACCACAACCATATTCGTGCCGCCCTGCAGCTGACCCAAAGGAGAGCTGGCCGGAACCAGACAGGGCGTCATGGTCTGTTCCAGCCCACGGCCGGTCAGGCGCGCCACGCCCAGCAGTTTGATGCGATAGCCCATATCGGCGGCCTGGCGGATGTCTTCGATGCTGACACAGCCAATGCCTTCCAGCTCCACACCGGCGAAATTCACCTGCGTCCCAAAGGCGATCGAGGACAAAAGAGACAGTTTGTGACCGGCATCAATCCCGCCCACATCCAGATTGGGATCCGCTTCCAGATAGCCCAGCCCGTCTGCCTCGGCAAAGGCTTCGTCATAGCTGAGGCCCGCATCTTCCATCCGGGTCAGGATGTAGTTGCAGGTGCCGTTCATCACGCCCATGACGCGTTCGATTTCATTGCCGGCCAGACCTTCGGTCAGGCTTTTGATGATCGGGATGCCCCCGGCGACCGCGGCCTCGAACCGCAGCACCGCGCCGTTATCCTCGGCCAGCTGGGCCAGTTCCTGACCGTGATGGGCCAGCATCGCCTTGTTGGCGGTGACCACATCCTTGCCCGCCTTCAGCGCGGCCTCGGTTGCGGCCTTGGCGGGGCCATCGCTGCCGCCCATCAATTCGACAAACACATCCACATCATCGCGGGTCGCCAGCGCAACGGGATCGTCTTCCCAACCGTAATCACTCAGCGGCACACCGCGATCCTTGTCACGGTTGCGGGCTGATACGGCGCTGATCTCGACCTTGCGGCCCGAGCGTGTTTCCAAAAGCGCGGCCTTCTGACGGACGATCTTGACCACACCGGCGCCGACGGTCCCCAGACCGGCAATACCAAGACGCAAGGGTTGGGACATCGGGCGCTCCTGCTTGTTCATGCATGTTTGCCCCTCGGTTAGCCGAGGGCGCGACCGGGTGCAACGGGATTAGGGCGATTCCCCCACCCCAAGCCATGCGAAAGCCACAGCATTGGCAGGTTGCGCCCCTCTTTTCCCTAAAAATCGACGGTTCAGAGGGCTCAGGGGGGGGCGCGCAGGGCCGTCGCCTTTTGGCGCAAACGTGCGGCGCGCTCTGTCAGCGGGGCCGGACCGGCCGACAGCCGTTGCAATCGGGCCGCCCGCAGACGCAACGCCGCCACGCGGCCCTCGACACTGGCAATGGCCTGCGGCGTGGCGCGGGCCTCGCGCCCGACCAGCAGGCTTTCCAGCGGCACAAGATCAGGATAGCCCGCGCGGTCGACCGCACCATCCGGCACCGCATCCAGCGCCGGGAACTGGGTGCAGGCACTCAGCCCGGTCAAGCTCAGCCCGAGACAGAGGGCAACAGAAAAACGGCGGGGCAACTTGGTCATGGCTCTGTCATGCCGCAGCGCGCCCGGCGGTGCAAGCGCCCCTTGCCCTGAACGCTTGTTCAGTTAACATCCCGCCATGGCACGCACCCAGGGCAGTCACGCCGGAATCACCGGCCCCCGCATCCGCGAAGCCGCGCTAAAGCTGTTTGCCGAGCGCGGGTTTGCTGCCGTGTCCATGCGCCAGATTGCCAGCGCCGTGGGGGTGCAGGCGGGTGCGCTGTATAATTACACGCCGGACAAACAGGCGCTGCTGTTCTCGCTGATGAAAGGCCATATGGACGAATTGCTGGCCACCGTCGCAGCCACGCCTCAGACCGGATCGGCGCAGCAGCGGCTGCAGGATTTTGTCCGCCTGCACATCACCTTTCACCTGGATCGACCGGACGAGGTCTTTATCGCCTATATGGAGCTGCGCAATCTTGACCCTGAAAATTTCGACGTGATCGAGGGGCTGCGCAGCCAATACGAAAACCATCTGGAAAGCATCCTGCAGGCGGGCGAGGCCGAGGGCGACTTCACAATCCCAGACACAAAGCTGGCCACGCTGGCGGTGATCGCCATGCTGACCGGCGTGACCACATGGTACCGCCCCGGCGGACGCCTGTCGGCGGATGAGGTGACACAGGTTTACTGGGACATGGTGCGCAAAGCCGTGGGTGTGCGTGGCTGATCGCGCGGCGCGCGGGCTGGGAGGCAATGAAATGACGCAATATGCAGTGATGATGTTGGTGGCCGGGATCGGCATTCCCGTGCTGGCGGCACTGAACGCGGCGCTTGGACTGCGGTTGGAATCGCCTGTCGCGGCGGCGGTGATCCTGTTTTGTGTCGCGCTAAGCGCCACCCTCGCCACCTGGGGCGTCACGCGCGCCATGGGCGGGGGCGGCAGTTTCGCCATGTTGGCAGGCACACCGAAACATCTGTTTCTGGCCGGAACCCTGGTGGCGTTCTACGTGTTGTCGATCACCTTTGTCGCGCCCCGGTTCGGGGTCGGCAACGCGGTGTTCTTTGTCCTGATAGGGCAGTTGATCAGCGCAGCCGCAATCGACCATTTCGGCCTGTTCGGCGCGCGGATGTCCCCTCTGACCCTGACACGCGCCACCGGCATTGCAGTGATGGCGCTGGGGGTCTGGATCACACAGCGCGCCTGACGCCGCCCTTAGCCGTTGGCAGAGACAAATCCAAACGCGTCATCGGGCAGCGGGGCCTCCACCCCGTCCAGGGCGATTTCGCCCCCATCCGACAGGGTGATCTGCAGGCCCGTTTCCGTGACCTTCTGCCCTGCGATATCCAAGGGATCTGCACCCGGATATTCGATCAGCAGCATGTCCTCAGCCGGATCAAAATCCGCGATCTGCGCTGCAAACGACCCTTCCCCAGCAAACGACCCCGCTCCAGCATAGGCCTCTGCGTCGGGAATATCCTCTGCCTCGGTGTCTGGCAGTTGCGCCTCCAGCTCGGACCAATCCAGCGAGGTTGCCTCCTCCTCGAACCCATCGCCTTCGGGCGCATCCTCCCCCTCGGACACACCGGCGGCGCTGGCGGCAAAAGGCACCAACCCCATAAACACAAGCAGGAATTCCAGTCCCATTTCGGCACCTTTACAACAACTGCCCGCAGGCTAGCCGCGAAAGTTGAAGAAATGGTGCCTCAAATCAGGTTTTGTGATGGTCACAGCGCCCGCAAATGCCCATCTTCCAGCGCAACGCGGCGATCCATACGCTGCGCGAGCTCAAGGTTATGTGTCGCGATCAGCGCACACAGCCCGGTTTCGCGCACCAGCCGAACCAGCGCATCAAACACCCGATCCGAGGTGGCGGGATCAAGGTTGCCTGTCGGCTCATCCGCCAGCAACACGCGCGGTTCATTGGCCATAGCGCGGCAAAAGGCGACGCGCTGCTGTTCGCCGCCGGACATAGCCGCAGGGCGGTGATCGGCGCGGGGCTTGACCCCAACACTGTCCAACAGGCTGAGTGCGCGGGCCTCCGCCTCTGGTTTAGGGACACCATTGGCCAGCAGCGGCAGCACGATGTTTTCCAGCGCCGTAAATTCAGGCAGCAGATGGTGGAACTGATAGACAAAGCCCAGCTGATCGCGCCGCACCCGCGTGCGTTTGCGGTCTGAACGCCCCTGCATATCCTCGCCACAGATGCTCACCTGCCCGGCATCCGCGCCATCCAGCAGCCCGGCAATATGCAGCAGCGTCGATTTACCCGCCCCCGAAGGTGCCACCAGCGCGACGATCTCGCCCGGCTGGATCGTCAGATCGACGCCTTTCAGCACCGCAATCTCACCCGGTTCACCCTGTTTATAGGTCTTGGTCACGCCGCGCAGCTGCAGCGCCGGGATTGTTTCCGGGGTGTTCACAACATCACTCATAGCGCAGCGCCTCTACCGGGTTCAGCCGCGCCGCGCGGCGGGCCGGGAAATAGGTCACGACAAAGGACAGACCCAGCGACAGGCTGACCGCCGCTAGCACATCCTGCGCCTGCAATTTCGCGGGCAAAGCGTAAATCCCCCGGATCGACGGATCCCAGACTCCGCCGCCGGACACGTAATTCACCGCCGCAAAGATCGGGTCGATATAGATCGCAAACAGGCAGCCCAGCACCACGCCCAGCGCGGTGCCAATCACCCCGGTCAGCGCGCCGCAAATGAAAAACACCCGCAGCACCGACCCTTCGGTCAGGCCCATCGTGCGTAAGATCCCAATATCGCGTCCCTTGTTTTTCACCAACATAATCAAGCCGCTGGTGATGTTCATCGCGGCGATCAGAACCAGAACCGAGAGGATCACAAACATCACGTTATCCTCGATATCCAGCGCGCGCAGGAACCCGCCGCTGGCGTCCTGCCAGGTCCAGATCAACGCACCAGGCCCGGCCGCGCGGGCAATGTCACCGGTAAAGCGCGTGACCGCCTCGGGGGCGCTGACAATCACCTCCAGCTCATCGGCCACATTGTCGCGGTTGAAATAAAGCTGTGCCTCGTCAAACGGCATGTAAACCCGTGTACGATCAATGTCATAGCGCCCGGCGGTAAAGATATAGGCCACCGTGTAGGTTTTGACCCGAGGGCTGACGCCAAAGGCGGTTTTGACCCCGTTGGGCGAGATCAGCTTAATCGTTTCGCCCAGCCCCACATTCAGCTCCATCGCGACGCCGGACCCGATGGCAATGCCCGGCCCGCTGGCCAGCAGATCGTCGCCTGTTTCAGGCGCCACACCGAAATCGGCAAGATCGCCGCGCGCGGTCTCTGGGTCGGCAATGCGGCGGATCTGAGCGAGATCAGCGGCGTTGATACCAAACACCTCGACCCCGGCATTGCGGTTGCGCCCCGAGGCCATGACCTGCCCTTTGACCAAAGGCGCAACACGCATCACGCCGGGTACAGCGCGTACGCGCTCGGCCATACCGGCATAATCCTCGATCGTGCGGGTGGCGCGGCCAAATTCGTCAATACGTTGAGTATGATAGACCGTGACATGGGCATTTGCGCCCAGGATCGTATCGACAAATTCAGCGCGAAACCCGGCGCGCACAGACAGGGTCGCGATCAGCGCAAACACCGCCAGCGTGATGCCAATCAGGCTGATCCAGGTCATCACGGACACCCCGCCCTCGGCGCGGCGCGCGCGCAGGTAACGCCAGGCGATCAACCATTCAAACGGGGCAAAGGGGGCGGTGCTGCGGGGCATTCTGCCTCTCATATCAGGCTTGGAAACGGCTCGGCGCGAACCTGACGCCTGCCGCCTGCGGGGTCAAGCCCGGCCAGCGGGGAACCGCCCGCCCTTTGCATCACCCGTGCGACTTTATTTGAACACCGGCTTGCGACCCGCCATGTTGGCAGCGATGGTTTCCATCATATCGGGCTTGCCGATAAGGTCCGTCTGTTCGCGGCTTTCCGCCATCAGCACCTCGGCCCTGTCCGCACGCCAGGCCAAATCGGTCAGGCGTTTGGCGGCCCGAATGGCGCTTGGGCTTTTGCCCGCGATCTCTGCCGCCAGATCCCGCGCTGCACTCAGCGGATCCGCGACGATTTCGGTCAGCAAGCCATAGTCCAGCGCCATCGGCGCCTCAATCGGTTGGGCCGTATAGGTCAGACGACGCAAATGGTCTGCGCGCATCAGGCGAGGCCACAGAACCATGCCCCCCATATCCGGCACCAGCCCCCATTTCATTTCCATGATCGCCATGCGCAAATCCGGCGACCCAAACCGAATATCAGCCCCCATAGCGCATTGCAGCCCTGCCCCGTAACAGACCCCATGCAGTGCAGCAATCACCGGCACCGGCAGATCCTGCCAGACCAAAGCCACCTGCTGATACGCATTTGCATCGCCGTGACTGCGCGGCATCACCAGACCTTCGGGATCCTGCATGGCCAATGCGCCAAAGCTCATGACATCCAGACCCGCAGAAAATCCACGCCCCTCGCCAGAAAGCACAACAGCGCGCACATCCGCGCGGTTCACCTCTTCTCCGGCGGCGATCACCGCGTCGATCATATCCGCATCAAAGGCGTTGATCTTATCCGGTCGGGTCAGAGTGACATGCGCAACATGATCTTCGATCTGAATGGACACTCGGGACATAGCGGCACTCCGGCTGATAAGGACGATAAGACCCCACCAAAAAACCGTGCAAAGTCAAAGCTGGCTAGTGCGACGTGGCGGAACCCTATCCCGACGCCGCAGATCAGGAAGCAGATCAGGAACAGGTGATCCGCGCACAGTTTTGCCGGCACGACGCCCGCGCCCCGCCATCACCGAACAACGCCGCCAGGCTGGACTGGCCGGGATAGCCGCGCCATGACAGCCCCGCACAGCCTGTGCTGCAGGCCCGTTTTCGTGTGCTGCAAATCTGAAACGCGCTTTGGCCCGGCTGGAAATACGTGCCGCGCATCCCCCCGCCGCCCCGTGCCTGCCGGTGCAGGCATTCCGGGTGAACATTGCCTGCGCACAAACCAAATGCCGCACGAATTTCCGACCCAGGATCGCGCCCTCGCACCCGCAGATCCGCCCCCGCCTGCCGCACCAGAACAGAGTGATCTGCCTCCCGGTGCAGCGTGGCGCGGAATTGTGGATCGAAATCCGCCCGCAGCCGATCCTGCAAAGACAAATCTGCCCGATCCGGTGGGTCAAAGGCCTGCCCAGGTTCGTAGGTGGCCCCGCATAGCTGCGTCACCGACAGAACAGCCGACCCCGGCGTCACCCCCGGCTGGGTCAACGACAGATCCCGATAGGCAAACCCATCCAGTAAAATGGCCATAGCTGCCTGATCAACAAAGTCATCCAGGATCACGCGCAAAACACTGTCCCGACGGCAGATTTCAAGATTTGTCTGGGCATGTGCGGCCGCTGTCAGCCCGGTCACAAACACCGCCGCGTGATGTCCGGCAAGGCTGCGCTGGTCCCGTATATCGGCCTGAATCTGTCGCGATTGGGCGTCCAGAACGCAATAGCGCTTCTGCGCCAAAGCCCGTGCCAACAACTGCGAATCCGACCGCGGAACAAAGCCGCGCGGTTCCACCAGATCAAAACTGTGCAGCACATCACAGGGGGCCCAGTTCAACACATGATACGGCCCGTCCAGAAACCGCGCCTGTCGCGCCAAAGACATTTGGGGCAAATGTCGCAGCAACAGTTCCGAAGCCTGATAAGGCTGCCCTCTATCCACCTGATATTTAACCTGGTTTTCTATGTAGCCAGGCGTGGCCACCCCGGTAATTTCGACCAAGGAACTTATAACGCGGCCATGCAGGGACGGAATATAGGCAAAGCTGCGCGCCCCCGCCTGCCCCAGCAGGAAGAACAGCCCGCACAACACGACGCTCAGGCCCAGAATGATGCCTGCCAGCCCTTTCATGATCTGCGGCCCATGCTCCGTTTTTCGGTTTCTCCTCCCCGCAGCATCGCCGGGATTGGTTAAGAATTCCCCAGTTTTGCCGGTTGATCCGGCGGGCCCCGCGTGGAAAATGCCGCCATGACTAGACCCAGATACCCCGCCCTGATCGCTGCGCTGCCTGAAACCGTGCCTTTTGTCGGGCCTGAACTGCAAGAACGCCAGCGCGGCGCGCCCTTTGCCGCGCGGCTGGGCGCGAATGAGAACCTGTTTGGCCCCTCGCCCCGCGCGGTGCGCGCCATGCAGGAAGCGGTGACAGAGATCTGGAAATACGCCGATCCATCCAATCACGACCTGCTGCGGGCGCTGTCCGCGCATTTGGGCTGCACCCCTGAAAATATCGTTTTGGGGGAAGGGATTGACGGGCTTCTGGGCTATTGTGTGCGGCTGGTGATTGAACCGGGCGATGCGGTGGTGACATCCGACGGGGCCTATCCGACTTTCAACTACCATGTGGCAGGGTTTGGAGGGGTGCTGCATAAGGTGCCCTATCGCGGCGATCACGAAGACCCCATGGCCCTGATGCACAAAGCTGCTGAGGTCGGGGCCAAGCTGGTATACTTGGCCAATCCCGACAACCCCATGGGCAGCTGGCACAGCCCGGAAACGATCTTACAGGCGCTGGACGTCCTGCCCCAGGGCTGTCTGTTGATCCTCGACGAAGCCTATATCGAATTTGCCCCGCACGGCACCGCGCCGCAGATCGCCCCGGATGATCCCCGCGTGATCCGATTTCACACATTTTCAAAGGCTTATGCGATGGCAGGTGCCCGCGTTGGCTATGCGGTTGGGGCGCCCGGACTGATCCGCGCCTTTGACAAGATCCGCAATCATTTTGGCATGAACCGCGCCGCGCAGGCGGGGGCATTGGCCGCGTTGCAGGATCAGGAGTGGCTGGAACAAACCTGCGCCAAAGTTGCCCACAGCCGAACGGAGATCGCAGAAATTGCTGCGGAAAACGGGCTGCGGGTGCTGGAGTCTGCCACAAATTTTGTCGCAGTGGATTGCGGCGAGGATGGCGATTTTGCCCGTGCCGTATTGGCGGCCCTGCTGGATCTTGGGATCTTTGTGCGTATGCCCTTTGTCGCGCCGCAGGACCGGTGTATCCGCATCAGCGCAGGCGGGCCGCAGGAAATGGCGCTGCTGCGCGCGGCCCTGCCAAAGGCGCTGGCACAGGCCCGTGGGCGCTAGGCTCAGAAATCTCCGGCAAGTTTACGCTTAATTCATCGCTTTACGGTTTCGTGAAGCGGTCGGGGGCGGCTTTTGCACTACCCTTGCCGGGTAGCTGCCAACTGCAACGGAGAACGTGATGGAGAACCGTCATCCCAAACGGGTCGAAGATTATACCAACGCCAATCTCGTGCTGATCTTTGTCAATCTGCTCTGGCTGTTTGCTGTTCTATACGCAACCTGGGGCCTTGGGATCGTGCTGATCCTTGGCGCGGTGCTGAATCATCTGATCACGCGGCTGGATCTGCACAAACGACGACAAAGGGCCGGAATACGGTTGAACGAAACCATGTAAACCGGCCCTGCAGGGTCTTGTCATTGCGCTCAGGTGTTTCGTGTTGCCTCTGCAATCACCTGGCTGGCTGCGGCCACACCGCCCGGAGCATGGGGGATGTCCAGCGCGCCCAGACCTGCCTCGACCGTGCCAAGCAAGCCCAGGATCATATGCGCGTTGACATGCCCCATATGACCAAACCGGAAAAAGCCGTCGCCATTAGGGTCGTCTGTTTCGGACATACCCAGCGGGATCCCCAGTGTAACGCCTGCCTGTGTTTCGCACCAACGCCGCAATGCGGTGCCATGTGGGGCGCCGATTTTCAGGGTACTGACCGCATGAGAGCGCAGAGAAGGATCCGCGACACACATATGCATCGGGCCCGCGCTGCCCCAGTGTGACACAGCCGCCCACAGCGCCTGCGCCAAGGTTGCATGACGCGCCCAGACGGCCTCCATGCCTTCGTCATGGATCATGTCCAGCGCCACACGCAGCCCGTGCAGGTGGTGGGTCGGGGCTGTGCCATTGAAATAGTGGTAAAAAATCTCGGGCTCGACCCGGCGGTCCCAGTCCCAATAGCGCGACACCTGTGACAGGCCGGTACGCTGTGCCCGCGCAGTGGCGTTGAAATAGACGAAGCCCAGCCCCGGCGGCACCATCAGCCCCTTTTGCGACCCGGTGATCATCACATCGACGCCCCAGTCATCCATGCGAAATTCATCGCATCCCAGCGAGGCAATGCAATCCACCATCAACAGCGCCGGGTGTCCTTCTTCGTTCAGCACCTGACGCAGCACCGCAATATCACTGCGCACCGAGGTCGAGGTGTCCGTATGCACCGCCAGCACAGCGCGGATCTTTTGACCGGCATCGGCGCGCAGCGCAGCGCGCAGGCGGTCGGGGTCAATGGTGTGAAAGGTCTCGTGGTCCAGGATATCGGTGGTGATGCCGCGGGCCTCGGCCACATCCGCCCAGCCATGACCAAAACGCCCGGTCGCCAGCACCAGCACCTTTTCCCCGGCGGCCACGGTATTGGCCAAGGCGGCCTCCCACATGGCGTGTCCATTGCCGATATAGATCGCCGCGTGGCCATTGGTCTGGGCCACACGACACAGATCTGTAATCAGCCCCGGCACCATATCGGGCAGCGCGCCTTCGTAGATATTGGGCGCGGGGCGGTGCATGGCCTGCAGCACCGGATCCGGGATCACAGAGGGGCCGGGAATGGCCAGATAGGGACGACCCTGGGAAAGCGTCATCGCGGTCTCCTGCTTTGGGGAATGGGCTTGGGACAGCCTACTGCGATACACTAGCCCCGCTGCGCGCCGCGTCAATGCCATGCTTGCAAGCGCGGCGCACCCGCAGTAGACCCGGCCCCTGAAGCGACGGGATAGCCAAAATGCTGCGCAAACTCTGGACCCGCCTGGACGAGGCAGAACGCAAATTCCGCCGAAGCTGGGGCAAGGATATTTCCACCCCTGCCGCCCGGCGTTGGGCAAAACTGCATTATCACCTGTTTGATCATGCGTTCCTGCGCATCTTCTGGACCAATTTCTGGCAACTGTCTGAGGATGTCTGGCGGTCAAACCAGCCGACCCATCGGCGGTTTGAAAAATATGCGAAAATGGGCATCCGCACGGTGATCAACCTGCGGGGCGAAGACAAGTTCGCCCATTACCTGTTCGAAAAAGAAAGCGTCGAACAGCTGGGCATGACTCTGGTGAACACCAAGCTCTGGGCCCGCGAGGCCGCCCCGCGCCGCCGCATCGTTGCAGTGATTGACGCCCTGCGCGCGGCCGAACGCCCGATGATGTTTCACTGCAAATCCGGCGCGGACCGGGCCGGGTTTATCGCCGCGACCTATATGATGGTGTTCGAGGGGGCCTCGGTGCAGGAGGCCAAGAAACAGTTGGGGCTGAAATACATCCATCTCGATTTCACCAAGACCGGTGTGCAGGATTACATCCTTGAGATTTACGAGGCCCGGCTGGCCCTGGGGCCGATCGGGTTCGAGGATTGGATCCGCCGCGAATATGTTGCAAAGCCGATCCAGAACGCCTGGGACACCCGGCAGGCCCCCGGTCAGATTGCGCAAAGCCTGCAAGACGATGCCCTGGCTGCTGAGGCGGTACCCTCATGAACCAGCCGGAAACAAAGCAATCCGCCCTGTTCCCCTGGCTCTGGCGCCGCTTTCTGCGTCGCTATCGCGGGCTCATGTTGCTGGCGATGCTGTTCCTGGCCATCGAGGGCGGCATGTCCGCGATGATGAGCTATATGATGAAGCCACTGTTTGACGATGGCTTTATGGCGGATAATGCGGGCGCGCTGGGGTGGATCGGGCTGGTGTTTCTGGGCATCTTTGTCCTGCGGGGCGTGACCAGCGTGGTACAAAAAATCATCCTGGCCCGTGTGTCTCAATTGACCATGGGCGATATTCGGCAGGATCTGCTGGCCCATCTGATGCGGCTGGATATGAGTTTCCACCTGACCCACGGGCCCGGCCATCTGATCCAGCGGATCGAAGGCGATGTCGAAGGCATTGCCAAGCTGTGGCGCACCCTGATCACCAGCGCAGGCAAGGATCTGGTGTCGGTCGTCGCCCTGCTGGGGTTGGCGCTGTGGCTGGACTGGGCCTGGACCCTGACCATTTTGCTGGGCGCGCCCCTGCTGATGGCGCCTGCCATGATTTTGCAACGCTATGTCCGCGCGAATGCAAGGCGTGTGCGCGATATGGCTGCGCGCATGTCCAGCCATGTCAACGAAAGTTTCCTGGGCATTCTGCCGGTCAAGCTGAACCAGCTTGAGACCTATCAGTCGCGCCGCTATCGCCTGATGACCCGTGACCGGGTGCGGACCGAGGTGCGCTCGACCGCCGGGTCGGCCTCTATGCCTGGCCTGATCGACGTGATATCCGGGCTGGCTTTTGCCGGAATCCTGTATTTTGGCGGGCGCGAGATTGTCGGCGGAGACAAGACCGTGGGCGATTTCATGGCCTTTTTCACTGCCATTGGCATGATGTTCGACCCTCTGCGCCGGCTAGGTGCGGTCAGCGGCGCCTGGCAGGTGGCGGCGGCCAGCATCGAACGGATCCGCGAATTGCTGGACATCACCCCCACACTGCGCGACCCCGATCATCCGCTGCCTCCCCCCACAGGCGTGCCCGCGATTTCGCTGCGCGATGTGCATCTCAGCTTTGGCGAGGCCCCGGCCCTGCGCGGTCTGGATCTAGAGATCGAGGCAGGCAAAACCACGGCGCTTGTTGGCGCGTCAGGCGCGGGAAAATCCACCGTTTTCAACCTGCTGACCCGGCTTGTCGATCCTGATCGGGGCGACGTGCTGCTGGGCGAGGTGCCGGTCAACGCTATGACCCTGGCCGATTTGCGCGGGTTGTTTTCGGTCGTCACCCAAGAGGCCCTGCTGTTTGACGACAGCCTGCGCGAAAACCTGATACTGGACCGCGATGTGACACCCGAGGCGCTGGAGCGCGCCTTGCAGGATGCCCATGTGGCGGATTTTCTGCCCCGGCTTGAACAGGGTCTGGACAGCCCCGTTGGCCCTCGGGGATCGGCCCTGTCGGGTGGTCAGCGTCAGCGCGTGGCGATTGCCCGTGCTCTGCTGCGCGATGCACCCATCCTACTGCTGGACGAAGCCACAAGCGCGCTGGATGCCCAGTCAGAAGCCGTCGTGCAAAAGGCGCTGGATCAGCTGGCCGAGGGCCGTACAACGCTGGTCATCGCACATCGCCTGTCAACCATACGCAATGCCGACAAGATCGTGGTGATGGAGGCCGGGCGCGTGGTCGAAGAAGGCACCCATGACGAGTTGCTGCAAATGGCAGGCAGCTATGCTGAGCTGTATGCGATGCAATTTGACGAGGCCTGAGCTGCGGGCGAAAGGGACTGGGGGCTTTGCCCCCGCCCGCCTGCGGCGGACTCCCCCAGAGGTATTTGGACCAAGAAGAAACGGCGAACGCTGACTGGGCAGGCAGCGTTAGGCGCAGTTTAAAACAAAGAAGCCTGCCGTAGGGTGGGTTTGCAACCCACCATGCCCTAGCGCCGATAGGCCTGGGCCAGATCTTTTGGATCGGCCCCCAGCGCATAGCGTGCCTGGATTTGCAGGTTCCGGGCGCCGCGTTTGACCCAGCCCTGTTTCTGGTACTTTTCAGCACTGGTTTTGATGTCATGCGGCAGGGCGCGCCAGTTGCGCCCCAGCGCGCGAGCCAGCGCCACATCCTCCATCAACGGGATATCAGGGTAGCCGCCTGCCGTATCATAGCTGGCGCGGTCAATCAGCAGGCCCTGATCGCCAAAGGGGCGCGCAAACAGCCGCGCCCGCAGATTGGCCCAGCCTGCGACCAGTCGCGCGGCCAACCCGCCGCCATCAAAGCGCAGCTGAAAATAGCAGGCACCGGGGGTGGCGATCGCTTGCTGGACAGGATCGCTCCAGCCCGGTGCCAGCACACTGTCCGCATGGATCACCAGCAGCCACTCCCCACCCGCGGCCTCGGCCCCGCGCCGCAGCTGTCCCCCGCGCGAGGGCGCGCCGCTGACCCAGATCGCGCCCACCTCTTCGGCGATCTGGCGGGTTGCGTCGCTGGAGCCTCCGTCAGAAATGACCAATTCGCGGATCAGCCCGGAGGACAGGCCCTCGGCCAGCGCGGCAAGGCAGTCTGGCAGGGCGGATTCGGCATTCAGGGTCGGGATCAGGACGGAAATCGGGGCGCGCATCTCTCACCGGCTGTTCAGGGGGGCGTGTCCCCTCTATATGGCAGGGGAGTGCGAAACAGGAAAGGACAAGCGGCATGGCGCGCAAGGTGCTGCGGATCAGCGGATCCGATCGGGTGGAATTCCTGCAGGGGCTGGTGACAAATGACGTGAGCGGGCTGGAAAGCGGGCTGGTCTATGCGGCCATGCTGACGCCGCAGGGCAAATATCTGGCGGATTTCTTTCTGGTGCCCGCCGGGGATGAGATCCTTTTGGATGTGGATGCGGATCTGGCCCCAGTGCTGATCCAGCGGCTGAGCATGTACAAGCTGCGCGCCGATGTGCAGATCGCAGATACCGATATTATCCCGGCACGCGGGCTGGGTGACGCGCCCGAAGGAGGCTTTGCCGATCCGCGCACGCAGGCCCTGGGGTGGCGTGCCTATGACGGGCGCGCCAGTCAGGAGGGCGTGGATTGGGACGCGCTGCATGTGGCACATCAGGTGCCGCGCAGCGGGGCCGAACTGGGGCCGGACAGCTATATCCTTGAAATGGGGTTCGAGCGCCTGAACGGCGTGGATTTCCGCAAGGGCTGTTATGTGGGGCAGGAAGTCACCGCGCGCATGAAGCACAAGACAGAACTGCGCAAAGGGCTGGCCTTGGTCGAGATTGACGGCGCAGCAGAGCCCGGCACAGCGATCGAGAAAGATGGCAAACCGGTTGGCACTTTGCACAGCCGCGCGGGCGATCAGGCGCTGGCCTATCTGCGCTTTGACCGGGCGCAGGGCGCGTTGAGCGCAGGGGACGCTGTGGTCAGGATGGTGAGCGACACGTAACGCCCGCCTGCGCCAAGCGTTACAGCCTGCGTGCGCGGCGGATCATCGCCTCGCCCGCGCCCATATGGGCAAAGAACCCAGCCGCCGTGCGATCAAACGCGTGGTGGCTGACCTCCCAGAACAGATCGCCGCGCAGCACCATCTGCGCCTCCATCGCGTGAAGCAGCGCGGCCCCATAACCCTGTCCGCGCGCATTGGGCATCAGATAGATATGTTCCAGCAACACGCCCCGGCGCGGCAGGGAAAACGCATCGCGCGGGGTGATCAGAGGGCTGACCATCAGATAGCCCGTCAGCCCGATCTCATCGCCTCCGGGGGCGGGCGTCAGGCCCAGAAACCACGCGCCTGCCTCTTCGCGCTGCTGAAGATAGGCCAGCAGGCCACCCGAACTGGCGCTGTCATGAAACTGATCCGGCAAGGCGGCCACATAAACGCTGTGCAGCGCGCGCAGCAAAGGCACCACATGAGGCAGATCGGGGCGGCTGAGCAGGGAAATGGCGGCCATGAAAAAACCTCCGGTTTGGGCAACCGGAGGCTGAATTGTTCTGGCCTGTTTGTCCAGCGTCGACTGTTCGCGCAGACAGATCCGCACTTAGGCGCGTTCCCAGTACTCCGTCTCACCAAAGGTGAGCACGAGCGCGCTTAGGCGCGCTCGGAATACTCCATAGTCTCGGTGTTGACCACGATGGCCTCGCCCTGCCCCACGAATGGCGGCACGGTAACACGCACGCCATTGTCCAGCACAGCGGGTTTAAAGCTGTTGGCGGCGGTCTGGCCTTTGACCACTGGCTCGGTTTCTTCGATCACGCAGGTGACTTTCTGCGGCAGGGTCGCGTTCAGCGCCTCGGCCTCGTAAAATTCGACCACAATGGTCATGCCATCCTGCAGGAAGGGGCGACGGTCGCCCAGAATTTCCGCATCCAGCTGCACCTGGTCATAGGTCTCCGTGTCCATGAAAATCAGCTGGCCGGCATCCTCATAGAGGAACTGCATGTCCTTCTGCTCCAGACGCACGCGTTCGACCTTATCGGCGCTGCGAAAGCGTTCATTCAGCTTGGAGCCATTGCGCAGGTTGCGCAGCTCGACCTGAGCAAAGGCACCACCCTTACCGGGCTTGACGTGATCGACCTTCACAGCGGCCCACAGGCCTGCGTTATGTTCCAGCACGTTACCGGGGCGAATCTCGTTTCCGTTGATCTTGGGCATATGTCCGAACCATGGCAAAAGGTTGAAGAAAGGTTGACCGCTCCTATATCTGGGCAGTCAATCCCATGCAAGACAACGATATACTGTGCTGCATTCGCAGCAAGTTATGCATGAAGCGCATGGGAGCTATGTGAATACGGGGTACCCGAATCAGTTTGAATAGGTCATAACCCGCGTCACGCCGAAAAAGACAAGAGCAATAATCGAAGGTCCACCCATGAAAGATTTCGTTGACGGCACCGCGTTTAACGCGGAGCAGGGCAACCGTGCCCGCAAACTTTTTGCCGCCGTGGTGCTTGCCGCCCTGGATGACGCAATTGCCGACGACAAGAAATACGGCAACGGGCCCGAGCAGATCGCTCGTTGGGCACGCTCGCGCGATGGGCGCGAAGTGCTGTCCTGTGCCGGTATCGACCCCAACGAACGCGTTGTGTCGGGTCTGATGGAATTTGTTGGCAAAGGGGTTCGCACCTCGGTCGCGCTGTCGCGCGAAGAAAGCGAACGCCGCAACGCAGCCGCCCAGGCCGAAGCGGCCTGAGCCACCCAACCCTACTTTCAAAGGCCCCGTGCAGAGTGATCGCCGGGGCCTTTTTTTGTTGCTGTTTTATGTGTTCAGGCTTGCACTGCGCACGAACGGCGAACACAGGATGTAGGGTGGGTTTTCAACCCACCGCCCCTGCCCGATTGGCACATGCCGTTTGGGGACTGGCCTTATTTGGCTCTGGCGCTGTGAGCACAAAGCCCATTTACCCCGGCCCTGCGAGGGAAGCTCAGTCGAAATCTTGGCTCATCAACACCCGGTTGATTTCGCGCCGGACCAATTTGCGCACATTGCGCGTGATCCGCTCCCCCAATGCGCCCTGCAATTCCGCGCGAATGATCTCTGCCACCAAGGCGCGCAATGCGCTGTCATCCAACCCGGTCGGGGTTGGCTGGCTGGCGGGGGTATCCTCAGACGGCTGGGCTGTCGCTGTCCACGCCAGATCGGCGGGACGATGGACAAACGCGGGATCCTGGCTTTGTGCCGGATGGCGCGGCTCCGGTTCGAAATCACCATTCTGACGCGCGACCATTTCCTCAAGCGCGGCGATCTTGCTTTCCAGCGGGCTGCGTTCAAGCGTTTTAACAGATGGCTCCACCGGGGCCTGCGCCTGCGTTACCTCGGCTGCGGAAACGGGTGCGTCCACCTGAACCGCATCGCTGGGTTCGGTCTCTGTTGTCCCCTGTTCATCCGCCTCTGCTGGCTCTGTATCCAGTGCTGGACCCGCGTCAGCGTTGGGGCCCGCCTCTGTTTCCGAACCTGTCTCCGAGTCCGCATCAGAGATCAACGTTTCACTGGTCTGCTCTGCAGCCTCTGCCTCCGCTGGCATGGAAGGATCTGTCGCGCCCGTGTCGCCCTGTGGAACGGTATCACCCGCCTCAAGCGCGCGGTTCAGCTCTTGCTCGACCAGTTGGGCAAGGATCGAAACCGCGCCCGGTTGTTGGGCGTCGGAATCCGCATCTTTGCTTGCAGGGGCGTCTGCTTTGGCCTCGGCGTCCTCCCCTTCTGACCCGGCTTCCTCCCCCTCTGAAACAGAAACAGACGCCTGTTCAGCCAGTTGCGACGACAAAAGTTCAAGCACGGGGCGGTCCGCATCATTGCGGGCAGAGGATGGATCGGCCCCCTCCTCCGCAGGAACGCGCAGGGCCTGTGTCAGAACCAGCCGATCAGGCATGGCCGCAGGCGTCACATCCTGCGACGCAGCAAGAATCAAACGCCCCTCTTCCACGTCATTGGCAGATCTATCCACGCCCGTCGCTGGGGCTTTGGCCCCGCCCGACTGCGGCTCATCCCCGGAAATAAGCCGGCGAATCGAGGACAGAACATCCTCTATTTCGTCAATCGACACTGGATCAGGCATATATTCTTACCACTCTGCACCTCGTGTCCGAGTGTAACCGCGCAATTCCATTCAGACAACAGACGCGAAAAATACGATGCTTTTCCGCGCCTTTGACAAACGGCCCTGGCCGATCACTCTTTGCCCAATGCGCGCAGAACGCGGTCCAGATCGCGGCCCTGCTTGGACAGGCCAGCCGGCGCTTTTTTCACCAGATTGTAATATTCAGCCGGATCATAACGCGGGACATTCAGTTTCAGCGCATCCGAGGTCAGCTGACCGGTCGTCGCCAGAACCGTATAGGCGGCGATGGTTTCATCCACCTGCGCCGAAATCAGCGCAGCGCGGGCATCCAGCAATTCCTGTTCCGCATCCAGCACATCCAGCGTGGTGCGCGCGCCCAGCTTGGCCTCTTCACGCACACCGCGGAAGGCCACGGTCGCCGCCCGCACCTGCTGTTCGGATGCGTTGCGGCTGGCCCGCGCCACAGCAAGCTGTGCATAGGCATTGCCCACATTCTGCTGCAGCTGATGCTGGACCTGATGCAGCCCGGCGCGCACCTGATCCCGACGCGCAATCGACCCGCGCACCGCCGACGCCAGTTGTCCGCCCGAATAGATCGGCCCGGTGGCCCCCAGGGTCACATTGCCCCCGCGCGAATAGGATTTGTCATCCAGGCTTTCCTGCAGCCCATACTGCCCGCGCAGCGTCACCGTGGGTTTCGCCGCAGCTTTGGCAATCAGAACACCCAGTTCCGAGGCCGTCACCTGATGCTGGACCTGCAGCATATCCGGGTGAAAGCGCAACGCCTTGGCGGTGGCGGCATCCGTTGTGCCGGGCAGCGTCGGCAGACGCGCCGGGGCGGACAATTTGCCCGGCTTATGCCCCACCGCGGCGCGGTATTCTTCGAATGCGATCTGCAGCTGGCCTTCGGCAGCGGCCAGCGAGGATTGCGCCGCAGAGAGCCGCGCCTCGGCCAGGGCCACATCGGTGCGGGTGACTTCGCCGACCTCAAACCGGTCTTTGGCCGCGCGCACTTCCTGCCGGATCACGCGGCGGTTGTTTTGACGCAGCCCAACGATTTCCAGCGCCCGGCGCACTTCCATAAAGGCATTGACCGCGCGCAGCAGCACCTGCTGTTCGACCGAAACCAGACCGGCGCGGGTGGCCAGCACAGTTTCCTTGGCCGCATCCAGCGTCAGTTTGTTCGAACCCCCGGCATAAAGCGTCAGCTCGGCCACCAAGGCCAGATTGGCCTCGTGACTGATATTGGTGCCTTCGCGAAAACTGGTGGTGGCGCCTACCAGGGTTGGTGTGGTGACAAACGCCCCCGAGCGGCCAAAATTGCGGCGGACATCCGCGCTCCACCCGATCACGGGGCGCAGCTGGGCCATGGCCTGCGCCACGTCCTCATCCGCAGCGCGCAGCACAGCGCGGTTCTGCTCCAGCAAACCGCTATGTTTGTAGGCCGACGCCAGCGCCTGCGCCAGGCTTTCGGCCTGCGCGCCTGTTCCCGCAAAAAGCGCCATCACGGCGACAGCCGCCCCGCGCATGGTTGTTCTGCCAATCCTGCCCAGCATCCTGCCCCGCCTTATCCTGTTCACGCGCTCACACATTGCGCGACCTGTACGCTTTTCCAAATGACAACGTCAGTGGCGATGCCCGCGCATCAAAGCGCGAAAGCCACCTGTTTTTCAAATCCCGGCAAAACCGGCGCCGTGCCGTTAAACGCAAACCGCCAGTTGATCACGCCATCCAGCTTGTGCCCGATCCGCACCGTGCCCACTGCGCCCTCCATAAAAAGGGCGGCGATACGGCCGTGCTCTTTCAGTTGATCTGCGATCGCATCGGGCAGCTCCTGCACGCCGCCTTGCAGAATGATGGCATCATAGGGGCCATGTTCTGCCGCGCCTGCAGCCAGCTCTCCGACTTGGGAAATCACATTGTCGACGCCGTGATCGCCCCATTGTGCCTGGGCCTCCTGCGCGCGCTCGCTGTCATCCTCCAGCGCGACAACAGCCTCGCAGATGCAGGCCATCACAGCCGAAGAATAGCCAAGCCCGGCCCCAATATCGAGCACAAGATCCTGATTGGTCAGGTTCAGCGCATCCAACATCTTGGCGAACAACCGCGGTTCCAGCACCACACGCCCATCCCCCAGATCCATATGTGCGTCAGCATAGGCTGCTTCGATCCGCTCGCGCGGCACATAGGCTTCGCGCGGGGTGGTCAGCATGGCATTGATGATCGGAAATTCGGTCACATCCGAGGGACGAACCTGGGTGTCGACCATCATGCGGCGGCGGGTTGTGAAATCAGTCATGCACGAAACTCTGCGGTTCAGTTTCTTTGAAAGCGACTGTGCCACAGAAGCGCGGCGGCGGCAATGCGACAAGCGGCGAAAGCAACCGCCCCGCAGCGATCCGCACAAATACGCCCAGCCCGCGGCACCCCCTGCATCAAAGCCGCAGAAAAGTTTTCACCACAAAGCCCACAAAGAGGGATTGCACCGCCCACAAAACCGGGTTACTCCCCCCGAACACCACCGGGACGGCGAGTTGGCGGAGTGGTGACGCAGCGGATTGCAAATCCGTGTACACCGGTTCGATTCCGGTACTCGCCTCCAATAAAATCAATGACTTGCGTCATTTTCCGTCTCCTTCGCTGCCATTTTTGAAATAATCGTTGAAACTTTCACGTTTCGGTCCCGTCTTGTTCTTTTGAATTGCGAGCGCTCTGTGCACGCCTTGCCAGCTCTCGCTGGCGAACTTGACCACCATACTTTTTTAGCATTTCCACACCAGAATGCCCTGTCACCGCTTTGACCATCTCGTCGTCACAACCAGCTAGATAGAGCTCTATGGTTGCATTCTTTCGAAGGCCGTGAATCACATATTCTTGCGCTCGGTCAAATTCCAAACCGGCTTTCACGTCCCTCATTTCTCCAGCTAAAGAGCGATAAGATGCTGGGCCTCCGGAGCGATTTGTAAGCACAGTACTTCCAGCCTTCGGAACCTCTGATAAGAAATCTTGCAGCCTCGTGGTCAAAGGTATCCAAAGTGGCTTATCAGTCTTGCCTTGATTGAAATCCCAAGCGCCATCTTGGATGTCAGACCACCGGATTTTACGCGTGTCTCCAATTCTTTGACCAAGGCCAATGCTCAATTCGTATAGAAGTCTCGCCCGTGGTGTTGCTTTTTGCTCGAATTCTTCCCGCAGCTCATCAGGCCACGGTTCCCAACCATCCCCTGCCTGCTCAAGAAGAGGTATGCCGTGAGCGGGATTGGATTGGTCACGTGGCAGGAACCCAATCAAGCGGGCGTGGTTCATGAGGACCACCATTACCTGCACTAGGTAGTTAGCTCGCCTCCACTTGTCAGCATTTGCTTGTTGCAAACCATAAATATGCTTGGTCTCGATCTTCGCTGGGTCTTTTTCACCCCAAATTTCCCGTATATGACCGATATAGGTTCTGTAGTCTTGCTTGGTTCGGGGCTTTAACTTTTCAAATTTCTTGCTCTTATAATAGCTTAGGATGAGGTTTTCGAATGTTCGACGCCCCGAACTGACTGCAGGAGCTCCATTCACCAATCTGTTGTAATGCTCCCAAAATTCAGCGGATCCGAAAGCCTCTTTCATCATTACTGACTGCCCTCGAGACCGGCGAATAAACCGCAAATAACCGCGATCCGAATAGACGTATTTGGGTAATGCTGAGCGTGTCATTATTTCATTCGCAAATCTTCGACAAAGAAATCATCCGCTCCGACATGCTCCCCCATGCCTGCTTCGACGGTCACGCTTCCGTCTGGACGGATTTCAAATCTTGCATGTAACCAACCTGCTTTTCTGGCCTCTGCAATCAGCAAAGACACTACTTGCTTCGCCTTAGAATGAGATTGAACTACAGACATTTGCGCTGTCCTGCATCGTTATCCTCGAGCTTAGATTGCACCATATGCGCATCTAGAAATTCTGTAACAGCGCGCTCAGGAACAAGAAACTGCCTACCGATACGCACGTGGCGTAGCTGTTCAGAGGCCAGCAGCTTTCGCACTCTTCGGACTGAGATGCTCAACCGCTTCGCAACGTCTTTTGTTTCCAACAGGGCTTCGCTCATGTCTTCCCTTTCGCAAGATCAGTGGTATACACTCGGTGACAATTATGCCGCCATAGCGCACATTTAGGCCATATATGGCCAATAATGACCAGATAAGGCCACAAACAGCAAGATGTCTAGCGAAAATGTGGAAATAGGGGCTCGCCTTAAGGAGCTCCGAAACAAAACTGGCCTAAATCAGCAAGAATTTGCTGAAACAATCGGGGTTTCGTACAGGTCTTATCGAGCCTACGAAAGTGGACAGCGAGAGGTCACTACTGCGGTACTAACGAAGCTTTATGACCTTATGGGACATAGCCCCATGTGGGTGCTGACTGGAAAGCGAACCAGTCTCAACGAAACTGATATGAGAGTTGTGAGGCAGGCGATCTTAGCGGGTTTACAAACGCTCTCAACTGAAGCCCTCAATAACAGCAAAGAGAAAGCGTCTGAGTTTCTGCAACTAGTAGTCAAACTGAGCCTACAACAAGGCGCTTGCTTGTCCCTTGAGGATACGAAGGCAATTTCCCGACAAGATTTTGAGTAGTAAGAATGAACCAATTTGCACCAAACCCCAAGCTCACACTGCAACTAGAAGCCTCATGGCGTCTGCAGAGATTGGCGAAGAAAAGTTTCTTCTCATTAACTATATTGATGATTGCGTCAGCTTTTGGAGTGGTGTGGACGATGCCTTTCCCCGAAGTTCAGCCCATCCTTATAGCTGTTTTCTGCGTATCTGCTTTTGCAGCATTGAAAGTTCGAAACCTGAAACTGCTGAGCCAAGAAGTAATCTGCAGACTACATCGCAAAGACGAAAGCTAGATCGTGATAAATCATCGATTTTACCTGCTGGGTCGTTGAAACGTCTAGAAAATTCAACTTAAAGGCATGTTAAAATTGAAAAAATCAACGGCACTTCGTAGAGTACCAATGACATCGGTACAGGACCAAAGAGACTTATAGAGGCATCATTTGCAGACATCCGTTATCGATTTCTTTTGTGGTTGCGGTGGCACCAGCGCTGGCTTAGCCCAGGCTGGTATGAATGTGCTTGCCGGTATCGACTATGATGAGAGCGCGCTTAAGACTTACAAACACAACTTTCCTGACGCAAAAGTTCTTTCGACAGACATCTCCAAGCTTACTTGCAAGCAACTAGAAGAGGCGATTGGTGAAGTACCGAGGCCTTTGCTCTTTGCAGCTTGTGCTCCCTGCCAGCCCTTCTCATCCCAAAACCGACATAAAGACAGCGCAGACACGCGTGTAGTATTGCTGGACGAGTTTCACCGTTTCGTTCGAAAATTTAAACCTGAATACTTGGTGCTTGAAAATGTCCCCGGGATGCAAAAAGTCCAACATGGCCCTTTCTTTCGCTTTATCGACCTACTGAAAAAATTACGTTATCATTTTGACTATGATGTGCTGGATGCGATGGACTACGGCGTCCCGCAGTCGCGGCGCAGGTTGGTTTTGATCGCCTCAAAGAAGTCACCGATTTCGCTCCCACAAAAGACCCATGGCAATGGGGATAACTTGATCGACTACATGACGGTTAGGCAAGCCATCGGGCATTTTCCAGCATTGGAGGCCGGTTCTTATGACGCAAGAGTCCCTAATCATCAAACCGCGCGAATTTCTGAGATTAATCTGCTTCGATTGAAACACACCCCAGAGGGCGGCGATAGGCGGGATTGGCCAAACGATCTCATTCTCAACTGCCATAAGAAAAAAACTGGATATACTGACACTTACGGCAGATTGTCTTGGTCGGAGCCTGCAAAGACTCTAACAACAAAATGTATTTCTATATCCAATGGGCGCTTCGCGCATCCAGAACAAGATCGAGGGCTATCGGTACGCGAGGCCGCAGCCCTGCAGAGCTTTCCACAAGATTTTAAATTCATTGGAACTATTTCTCAAACGGCGAGACAGGTGGGAAACGCTGTACCTGTAAGATTTGCCGAATGCTTAGGAAGACAAATGCTTAAAGCAAACGATGGTCAGATAGATGGCTAAATTTCGAGCGCGAGCACGAACGCTGGATATGCTTGGCAAGCAACAAATTGCTGGCATTCCAAACGCACTCCATGAACTATTCAAAAATGCGTATGATGCCTATGCAGACAATATTTCAGTAGATTTCTACCGCCGCCCTCAAATCTTATTGATTAGGGATGACGGTGTTGGAATGTCACGTGAAGACTTTGAAAGCCGCTGGCTAACTCTTGGCACAGAAAGCAAGCTGCGTGAGCCTACAACTGCACTACCACCCGTTAGAAAGGGACGCCCAGAGCGCCCTACGATGGGTGAAAAGGGTATCGGGCGACTTGCCATCGCGACAATAGGAAAAATTGTACTAGTCGTTACTCGCCCCGAAGCTGAGGCTTCATCAGATGAAAAAATCACTCTTTGCCTAATACACTGGGGGCTCTTCGAAATCCCCGCAGTGGATCTAAATGAAATCAATCTACCGCTCCGAACGGTTGATGACATCGATCAGGTTTCTAGTGATCTCATTCATGACATGAAAAATGAACTAGTTGAATCTACCAAAGGCCTTGCAGAGAACCTCACTGCGCTGCCCTACACCGCAGAAATTGAAAATGACTTTAAAAACTGGTCTCTTCCGATCGAGCGCCTTCAAAGCCTAGACTACGGCCCCAACCTAAGGTCCCAAAGATCAGGTACACATTTTGTTGTTCATCCTGTTGCGGAGGAGCTGACCGACGATATTGATACACGCGACAAGCGCACTAATAGCACGGGTCAGGCAACTTCTCTTGAAAAGATGCTTTTGGGCTTTTCAAATGAGCTCACCAATTCTGAACCTGCTGCGTTGAACGCTAATTTCAGGGATCACCTTGAAGATGGTCAAGTTGTAGATCGAATAGCAAGCCAAGAATTCTTCACCAAAAACGAATTTGAAATTGCCGACCACAAAGTTAAAGGAAAATTCGATCCGTTTGGAAACTTCTCCGGAGAAATTTCCATCTATGGCGGAGAATACAAGCCACTGGAAATTCCCCTCTATACCAAAGGATTAAAGCGGGAATGTGGTCCATTCGACGTCTCGTTTGCCTACGTTCAAGGAAGCAAACGCGACACAAAACTGCCTTCAGATTTGTGGGAACCGCTTACCGCGAAACTAGACAAAATCGGTGGCCTATACATCTATCGAAATGGGATTCGTGTTCTTCCTTTTGGGAATTCGGACGTTGATTTTTTGGAAATCGAGCGTCGAAGAACTCTTAGTGCCTCCTACTACTACTTTTCCTATCGGCGCATGTTTGGCGCTATCGACATCACAGCGGCTCAAAACGCTAACCTCAAAGACAAGGCTGGGCGCGAAGGCTTTCAAAGCAATAAGGCATACCGTCAATTCCGTGAACAGCTAATGAGGTTCTTTGAAGAGCTTGCAGCTCGGCACTTCCGCGAGGACGGAGCCTACTCAGAAGAATTCATTGCGGAGCGCGATGCACTTCAAAAAGAGCATAAACTCGCGCAAAATCGTGCAAATTCTTCCAAGAAGAAACGCGAGAAGTTCACTGCTCTGCTCGAGAGTTACTTTGACAGAACAGACAAGCTACAACACGAAACACAATTTTCAAATATTGTCGACAAAGCCGAGGCGGGCGTCGCGACGCTTGTGGGGAACAGCGATCTCGACAGCGCGGCAGAAAGTATCCTCTCCATAGAAAAAAAGCTCTTCATTGATCTCCAAGAGTCGCTCCAGAAATTCAAAGTTAATCGCCCAAGTGGTGTTGGATTGACCAAGGCTCTGGCCAAGCAGTGGGAGCAATATCAAAGATCTTACGCCACAGATGTCTTTCCACAGTTTGAAAACGCTCGTGAGAGAGCAGTGAGCTCAATCGGAAAAATGGCCGAAGAAGCAAAAGTTCACCTTGATGCACGACAACGTTTGCGTTCTTCCTTGCTTGCAGCAGAAGAATTCTCTGAGAAGTCGTTTACAGCCAAGCGAAAAAAGACCGAGGCTGCACTGAAGGACACTTCTGAGTATGTAAGTTCACAACTCGCACTGGCCAAAAGGACACTTCAAGAGACGAAGGATGAATTGTACGGTGCGCTCGCCGATTTCAGCTTTGAAACAGCGACTGAACAAGATGTTGAGAACTTCCAGTCTGAACTGGAAACAAGTCTTATCGACGCCCGCCAAGACTTCGAGAAGCACCTCGCGAGTATCAGCACCCAATTGAATAGAGTTCGTGAGGCCGAAACCGACTTACTAGCTTTTTCAGATGAGACAGTTGCTGCTCTAGAAACTGAATTAGAAGTTCTCAAAGAGGACTACACACACACCCTAGATCTTGCCCAATTAGGTATGGCTGTAAGCATCGTCCAGCACGAATTCGAGGGCAATGTAAGGGGGGTGCGTCGCTCTCTGCAATCAATGAAGCGTTGGGCAGATAAGAACGAAGCGCTAAAAGGTATATACAACGATATCCGGGATGGCTTTGACCACCTCGATAACTATCTTAGCTTGTTTACTCCTTTGGATCGACGCCTGAGGCGCAGGAAAACAAAAATCACCGGCACTCAGATCTATGAGTTCATTGATGATTTGTTTGGAGAACGCTTTGAACGCCACGAAGTTTCGTTCGAAATCTCTGAAAGCGCAGCTGATCAGTTCCTTGAAAGCTACGCGTCAGTTGTGTTGCCGGTCTTTGTGAATCTCGTGGACAATGCAGTTCATTGGCTTGCGAAAAAAGACGGCACTCGCAACATACGGATCGATGCAGTTGGAGAAAACTTTATCCTCAGCGACGACGGCCCGGGAATATCCGCACTGGACCGAGATCTCATATTTGAATTTGGGTACTCTAAGAAATTTGGCGGCCAAGGTATGGGCCTCTACATAGCAAAAACATCGTTAAACAAAGATCAACTCGACATCAATTTGATCAAAGAAAACCGGGTTGGCGCACATTTCCTAATTGGCCCGTTGGAGGCATAAATTGAATAAAGTTGATTTTCTGGAGATTCCAAAGGAATTCCTTAGCTCCGCAGTGCTCATTGACGACGATCTGCGCTTTCCGGGAACTGTCGAAATCAATGAGGACGTCGCCGATGAACTTGTGGTACCAGACCTAAATGACGACTTCGGCACCGTTCTGGAAGGCCATGAGCCTACAGCAGCAGAGGCTCAAAAGTCTCAAATCGACCCAGAACTTGTTGTAGACGGCTTTTCGGACCTTGGTCTAATTTGTTCCACTTACCACTGGAAATCTGGTCACTCTGAGGCACCGAAATCAACGGAGAAGGCCGATCTAATCATCGTAGATTGGAAACTCAAAGACTCGGGTGAAAACGCTGTCAAAATTCTCACCGACAGACTCGAAAAGGACATGTCTGGGCGTAACCGGCTGAGATACATAGCAATTTACACTGATCAACCATCAACAAAAGTCATAACTACAGTTGCTGAGAAGCTAAGCGCAATTGGGGGCGTGGAGGCAAAAGCGGAAGGAGACGCTGTAAATGTTCAACTCTCGCATGGCGCATCAGTTTGGCGTATCAAACATATCCCAAAGAAAACTGTCGAAGAGAAAGACCTAGCCACAAGGATTCTGGAAGACTTCGCAGAATTTCAAGATGGCATCCTGCCACGAATGGTGATGGCTGCAATCGCCGAAGTTCGAAACCATACCTACGAGCATTTGTTTCGCTTCAACCGGAGCCTAGATGATGCTCTGTCCGCTCACTTGTTGGCTAAGCGATCCAGCAAGATGGAGTTTCCATCCTCACAAGAGAGCTTTGCAGATTATACTGCGAACTTAGTTTTGGAGGATCTTGCTGCTTCTTTATTTTCGTCACAACTTGTCGCTTCGGTGACTTCAAAGCAGGAAGTTGATCGGTGTTTGAAACTTGGCACTAGCCGCGAACTTAAGTTGCTTGAAGGCGAAGACACAAATCCGCGAAGCTTTGAGCCCGCGGAACTTAAAAAAATCTTTTCGTGCCAAGAGTATTCTCAGCTTAGAAAGGCGGTAAAAGATGGCTTTGGACTAGAGAGCCCGCAAGCAAGAAAGTTCGAGCGTGCTGAACTACCAGTAGCTTTCGGTAACGTTACGGATCAGGATCTCGCAAAAATTGGTAATTTAGACAAAGTTTCAAGCTACCCAAAAGAAATTGAACTGCGTCATCAGCTCAAATCAGGAACAATAGTTAAGAAACTAAATCCAGAGACGGATGAACCCCAGTATTTCCTGTGCGTGCAGCCAATCTGCGACGCAGTCCGGCTAAAAAGATCTACGGCCTTTCCTCTACTCAAGCTGCGCAAAGTAGAATTAACTGACAACTTTCGTTTTCCAATCTCAGAGGGCAACGACTACTTCGGCCTAACAACTTCATATAAGCTTTCCACTGTTAACATGGTGGAATTTGCACCAGATGATCAGACGTTGGATGTCCGGACCCAGAAGACACCGCAGGCGAACTCTCCAAAAGTTTTCAAATGCGTTACCGGCCAAGAGTACATTTGGATCGCCGAACTGAAACCACACTACGCCGCTGAAGCACAGGCAGCCTTAGCATCACAAGGCGGTCGCATCGGCAATGATAAATTTGAATGGCTGAGACGAAAAGCAACATAGGAATCTTGCTGCCGGCGACTTTTCGTTGCCGACAGCTGAACGTTAACAGGCCCTACACTGCTGACCCACTTTGACTGTTTTGGCATCGATGCCCAATTCCTTGATGAGGTAGCCACTTTCGCCCCACTTCCGAATGTTACGCATGTAGCCATTGCCGTCACTGTCCATGAACAGGCAGCGGATGTTACTGTAGTCACCCCAGATGCCCGCCACGGCGATCAATGGAACGCCTTCAGGCAGGCAGTCGACCTTCTCAAACTCGCGATAATCAATTCCGTAATCGCGGGCTTGATGGTAGCTCATGGTGAAGTGATCGTGTTCGAATGTCATTGTTTTTCCTTTTGAAATTATAGTCCGAGACCATGGCTTTGGTCTCGCTCAAATTGCCGTTCGCTCAGCTCTCGTTCAGCTGTTTCTCGGCGGCTCTCACTAGCTTCAAGCTGGTTTGCAAGTTCTCTTCCAGCGTCGCGTAAGTCTCTTCGTCGGTCAGCAAGTCGGCCAATGTTTTCACTGACAAGAGATGTGATTTCATGAGCAGCAGCACACATTGCACCAACCCATTCAGTTTCTTCTCGATCCCATCCGTCGAGCGTGCCTCTAAGCCGCGCAATTCCTGTGCTGAGGTTTCGCAGGCCGCTACCAACCGCTCGACGCAGGCGAGCAAATCGCGCTCCAAGGCTGTCAGGGGCTGATCCATCTAGTTCGCCTCCACTATGATGCAGGAAACCGTCTGACCGGCCATCGTGCAGCTGCGAATGGCGCAATGTTGAGGCTGTTGCCCGTGGTCAGCTCCAAACGCGGTGTACAGAAATGCAGCTCAACGCGGTCTTCGTGGCTGTGCCGGACCCAGAGCATGTCAAATTGCTCGCTTTCCATGCCAGCAAAAGCCAGCTGCTCGAAAGCGTCCATGACTTCGGCCTGCTGGGCTTCAGTCGGGGCATCTTCGCTAGCAAAGCTGATGACTCCCGCACGATAGGTCCATTGATTGCGGCTGGCGTCAATCAGAGCTTCGGTTCGGGCGGGATCGCCGCGTAGCACTTCAGGCAAAGGGTCGCGCCTGACCGTCATAGGTTGGTGTGATGTTCCTTGCATCTGATGAAGCCAGTTCCATCAACGGGACGGATTTGGATGCAACAGGTGGTCAACTCGCGTGATCGGCCAAAAGGAAAACCAAATGTCTGTAGAAATTACGAATGTTGTTCAGAGCTTCTTTGAGGCCGTTGACACAAGAAACTGGGATACAGCGGAAGCCTTGATGACCAATCCCTTCCATCTGGATTATTCCAGCTATGGCGCGGGGCCTGCCGCTGATGTTGCCCCCATCGAGGTCCTCACCGGATGGCAAACTGTTTTGCCCGGCTTTGATGCGACGCATCATCAGCTTGGTCCCCTCATTATCGAAGAAGCTGGCGAAAGCGCACAGGTCCGCGCCTATGTCACGGCGGACCACCACATCGCAGGTGCGGAAAACGGTCAGGTTTGGACCGTCTACGGCAGCTACGTACTGACGCTGACCAAAGAAGGCGCAGACTGGAAACTGAGCGGGAGCACATTCCAGTTTAAATTCCAGACCGGAAACACGGACCTCCCCGCATTGGCGCAATCCCGCGCCGCAGCTTGAACCTCAAGACAATAAGGAAATCAAAACATGAAAACTCTCATTTCAACCGCAATCTTCGTGGCGACCGCATCTGTTGCATTGGCCGAGATGTCCGATGAACAACAGGTCCTGAACGCTATCAACAATGTTGGCTATTATGCTGATCAGGGTGACTGGGATCAGGTTGCTGCCCAATTCCACCCCGAAGGCGCTGTGCTGGACTACACCTCTTACGCCAACGCATCCGCTGGCACCTCTGCTGAACTTCCGACGCTGCTGCCTGCGCAGATCGTTGGTGCATGGCAGACAGTTCTGCCCGGCTACGACCGGACACATCACCTGATGGGTACTGAAAGCGTACAGATCGACGGTGATACCGCGACCACCACAGCGAACATCTACGCCACACATATCCTTGAAAATGACGGCGAAGACACTTGGGTGTTCATCGGTGATTACCAGCATGAACTGGAAAGAACCGACGACGGTTGGAAGATCACCTTCATGCGCGCGAACCTGCGGGCGCAACTGGGCAATGAAAATCTGCCTGCCCTCGCCACCGCACGTGTCGCTGCTGGCAACAACTGATCACAGAACAGGAGCAAGTCCAATGCTGAAGTACATAGCAGTCTCCCTCGCACTGATTGCTGTCCCTGCATTGGCAGAGGACTTGCCCCAAGCCATCTCCTGCTACCAGCACAGCGCAAAACTGCCAGCATCGTCAGGGCGGTGGAGACGACCCTCGACATAGACATTCTGGTGAACAACGCCGGGGTGCTGGGTTCGGGTTCAGTTCTGAACAACCCCTCTGACTTTGATGAAGCAATGAAGGTTATGGTGCATGGTCCTATGTTACTCATGCACTTACTGACACCGGGAATGAAAGATCGAAACTACGGGCGCGTCGTCAATGTCTCATCGGGTTGGGGAGCTTTCTCAGATGGTGTGTCCGGCCCCGGCGCTTATGGCGTTGCCAAGGCAGCACTCAATGCTTTGACGGCAGCGTCTGCACGCAGCTTACCTAATACCGTAAAGGTCAATGCTATGTGTCCCGGTTGGGTCCGTACTCGGATGGGAGGAATGTTCACATGAGATTTGAGCGCACGAAATGCGCACCAAGAGATGCACCTACGATGGGATACAGTTCACATTTCTGGTCCCCGGGTTAGGGCAGCCAGTTGCGAAAACCTCTTCTTTGAATGGGACAGGTCTCCTGACTGTTTCAAAGACCCGGATGGGGCGCGGCTGACGTAGCCATGAAACGGTCAAGAGACCGAAGATCACATGTTCATGGTGGGGGTACTCCCCCGAAGTTCTTATTCTTCATCTTATATCCTCGTCAGATGATACCTGGGAGTTGGACCCAGTGGGTGGCACGCATGTTCTCACTGCGCTCACCATCAAAGGTAGGAGCGAGCAAGCACTCAGACAAGGGGTAATTTAAGTCCGTGATCAACCATCAATCGATTGATTTAAAATGGTTTTTTCTTGACGAATGAAACTGAAAAAACGCCATTTCATTCGTCAAGAACGGTTTTACTTCACCCCAGATTGAAGTAAAAACAACAACTTAGAAAAGCTCTCCAAATTTGCCTTAAGACAGCAATGTTGACCCATTTAACGCTACCGAAGGTGATCGCAAAATATTTCACTTTGAAACATATGAAGATTCACAGTTGCAACTGATAGTTTTTTAAAATTCCGACTGCGCTTTCTGCGGTTTTTTTTGATTCGAAAAAACGTAAGACCGTAGAGATGCAAAAAGAACAATGGTCACTAAAAATGGGCAGCGCTGGAGTGGACAATCAGTGAATGCCCTCTCTTGAAACCACTAGGTGGTATGCCGCCCTTTATATTCAGCCATGCAGATCACTTTCCCCGGAGCTAGTCCGCACAACATGTGCTCAAAGTCAGGTGGCTTGGATCGTGGATCGGCGATCATCGCAGCGGTGTTTGCATCTGATGTCAGGCCGCCGATTTCAGAGATGACAATCGGGAAGTCGCCATAGCTGGCCATACCGTCAGTCACGCAGTGTTTCGCGATAAACAGCCAATCGTGTATCATATACGCTGGCGCATATCCCCAAGGGGAGAAGCCTTTGAAAACAGTTGCAATTCTCGGAATGGAACCACCGTCAGTGTACATCATTCCGGGTTGAATTGGTTCGCCAACCACATTGCCATCTTGGTCAATTCTCGACATTTTTAGGGGATCGTTGGGGTTGGGTACGAATACAAACTGACCATCACCTGAGCTTGGAGACCAAGCTCCAACCCACATTACGAAAAGTCTTCCCTGTATTTGACTGTTGGGGCTGATCTCCGAGTAATCTAAGTTTCCGCATGCCGATAGTAGCGAGAGCATTGCTACGCACCTTGGCCACAAAAGTCTGTTAAGACAGACCCAACGCATCCATTGCCGACCGATTGAACTTTGCGTTTTGTGCAGAATGGTCAAACTAGTCAAAAACCTTCTCTAGGATTGCAATTCCAGCATTGGCACCTCCTGCTAGAGCACCATCTTCACACAATAGCGGCCCCATTTTTGTTGCACGTCGGTTATGAACGCCGGCAATATAAAACCTGCCATCACGAACCACGAGAATGGGGCTACCGGACATTCCTCGCGCTGTCTGGCAAAAGTAACTCAGGCTCCCATTGTTTGCGCCACGATACTGGCATGAAGGTTCGAGTGACACGACAAATGACGCTTGCAGGTGTTCGTGACCGGATAAGCCATCCATCAAATTCACCGCTGAAAGGTAAGGATTTTCTCCAACTATAAGCAATGGCTCCCATTCTCGCAGCGGAGAACCTAGAAGTGGCAATCCACCGCCTCTTTCGAAATCTGGCAGGCCGTCTGGGAGGAAAGTGCCCGCGACGTCTTCATTCCCGAGATTGTAGGTGAACCCGTCCAAATTAGTATCGACATCGAAAGATGCTGTTTTCCCACTAAATGAGGTGAAGTCCAGGCGCGCGTAGGGCCAATTTTCAGGTGTCCATCAAAGTTGTCGCGCCATCATCGCATGGTTTCAGGTCAGCATTTCCCTGCTGTTCTTGCATATTTTTTCAGCTGTTCTTTCACGTCAGCATTTGAACGGGAATGCGTGGGCGGAAGCCGATCAAACCCGTAATCGCCACGTCTCCAGGCATCGAAAACAAGCTCTTGGACATCAGGATCCAGTTCCCACCGTGCCGCACGATGCATACACATGCACTCATGCATCGACAGACCGCCGTTTCGGCCATTGACCAGTGAATTGCACAGCGCATCAGGACTTTGGGCAGACGCGGTTACTGGGTTAAAAGATAGCAAGAGGCACAGTGCGAGGCTGCGTCGACCGAGAACCATTTAAATCTCCTTTGGTGATCTTTCCGCGTCGGGTCTCCGTAAAATTGTCTGGAAATTGCTTAAGATGTGGTTAATAAAATCCGGCTAGGTTAACCAATGCCTTACCCAAGAGGCTCAGGCCTCTAGGGTTAGGATGCATTGATTTCACGCCACTGGCGTCAAAACCGCAAAATGTCAGAGGTGTGAGACATGCAGAGAATAGCGGGCTATTTTCAAATGGCTCGGGCCACTGAGATGAAGCGGTTTTGTCGTCCGTAGGATTTGGCGGATTTTCCCTGTGAGCTTCGTCGCAGCTGCTTGAAATTCAAAAAGAGTTCCTGCGCAGATGCGCCTCGTCACAGACAAGATCTGCCAAACCAGTGGGGTGAAATCAACGCATCCTGACCCTAGAGCGGCATACACCGCCATTTTGCACACTCTGTCGGATATGGTCGCGCTTTTAGGGCTCTGTCTCCACAGCACGCCGCGCGGCGATCAGGTCCAGCAATTGTGCCCGTGGGCGGGCGATATGTTCGGCCAGCAAGGCACAGGCCTGGTCCACCGCGCCTTCCCGTGCCAGTTCCAGTAATTGATGGTGATCGGCCTTGGCAGGCGCGCGCTGTGCCATCACGCTCAGATGCATACGGATATAGCGGTCCGCGTGCAGGTTGACCCGCGACAGCAGATCCCCGGTCAGCCCCCGCCCTGCCGCCGCATAAAGCGCAGTGTGAAAGGCATGGTTCAGTGCGCCCCAGGCGGCCACGTCATCCGCATCATAAGATGCATCCATCTGCGCCAGGATCTTGTCGCAGCGGGCAAAATCCACCGATGTCATGGCGGGAATGGCGCGGCGGAACAGGTCGACCTCGATCAGCTGTCGCAGGTCAAAAATCTCGCCGATTTCCGCCAGAGAGTGTTTGGTCACAAGCGCGCCGCGATTATTGGTCAGCTGCACCAGCCCCTCGGCATCCAGCCGTTTCAGCGCCTCGCGCACGGGCATTCGGGATACGTCATACTCGGCGGCCAGCGCCTCTTGGCGGATGATTTCGCCCTCGCCCAGATCGCCGGACAGGATGCGTTCACGCAGATCATCGGCGATGGCTTCGGGCAGGCTTTGGCGGGGGATGGGACGGAATGCTGGCATCGCTTACGCCCCCCAGGTGTCGCCCAGGCGATAACCGCCGGGCCAGGGGTCGTCCGGGTCCAGCATGTGCTGATGCATCCCGGTGATCCAGGCCCGGCCCGAGATTTCCGGCACAATGGCCGGGCGCCCCTGCAGGTCCGTCACCTCGGCAATGCGGCAGCGGAATTCACTGTCGATGACCGAGCGCGCGTGATAGCGATCCTGCGCGCGCATCTGCCCTTTGGCCAGCATCACCGCCATGCGCGCCGACGCGCCAGTCCCACAGGGCGAGCGGTCCAGCTTGCCCGGTTTGATCGCCACGGTGTTGCGCCCGCTCAGCACATCACCCTCGCGGCTGAGCGCGCCGGTGATCTGGCAGAACGATATGTGATTCCAATCCGTTACCGGATGATCAAAGCCCAGCTGTTCATTCGCCGCATCGGTGATGCGCGCCCCGGTGCGGGCCAGATCCGCGCCCTCATCCGGAGTCAGGGCAAAGCCCAGATCCGCCCCATCGACCAGCACAAAACTGTCGCCCCCAAAGGCGGTATCGACCCGCAAGGTGCCAATGCCGTCGACCTCGATATGCGCGTCCAGCTTGTCCGCAAAAGAGGGCACATTGCGGATAGTGATCCGCTCGGCCTTGCCATTGCGGCACTGCGCCGTGGCATGGACCAGCCCGCCCGGTGCTTCTAGCACCAGCTTGGTTTCGGGCTCCTGCATGGGCAGGATCCCCCGATCTAACAGCACCGTCGCCACGCAGATCGAATTCGACCCGGACATGGGCGGCGTGTCCTCCGGTTCCATGATGATCCACGCGGCGTCAGCCTCGGGGTGTTTGGGCGGCACCAGCAGGTTCACATGGCGAAACACCCCGCCGCGCGGCTCGTTCAGCATGAAATTGCGCAGGCTCTGGTCCTGCGCGATAAAGCTGCGCTGTTCCCAGATCGTGTCCCCCGGCGGCGGGGCCACGCCGCCAACGATCACATCGCCCACCTCGCCTTCGGCATGGGCGGACATCACGTGAATGGTCTTGCTGGAGCGCATGGCGGGCCTTTCAAATCACAGGAAACGGTCAGGGCGATAAGGGTGCAGGTCGATTACCGGGCGGTCACCAAAGGCCAGATCGCCGATCAGTTCAGCCGTGCCAGCGGATTGGGTCAGCCCCAGATGCCCATGCCCAAAGGCATAAAGCACATTCGGCGCGCCTGGCGCGGTGCCAATCACCGGCAGGCTGTCAGGCATGGAGGGGCGGAACCCCATCCATTGCACCCCGCCTTCGGATTTCAGACCGGGCAGGAAGCGCTGCGCCTTTTGCAGCAGGATATCAGAGCGGCGGAAATTGGGCGGCAGCGTCAGCCCACCCAATTCGGCTGCGCCCCCCACACGCAAGCCCTCGCCGATCTTGGTGATGACAAAACCATGGCCAGCAAAGGTCAGATGCATGGTCAGATCAAACGCCCCGGCGGGCAGCGTGGTGTTATAGCCGCGCTCGGTTTCCAGCGGCAGTTTATGGCCCAGCTGACGGGTCAGGTGATGCGACCAGGCACCCGCAGCGACGACCAGCCGGTCGGCCTCCTGCACGCCTTGGGTGGTGGAGACGCGCACCCGCGCGCCGGTTTGGGCGATCTGGATGATCTCGGCCTGTGCAATCTGCCCTCCGGCGACAGTGAAAGCGCGCGCCAGATGCTCGGTCCAGAGCTTTGGGTCGGTGCAGCGTTGCCAGTCCGGGGTCAGCACCCCGTGGGTGAATTGCGGGCTCAGCCCCGGCTGGATTTCGGCAATGGCACCGGGGCTGGTCAGTTCCTGCAGATCAATCCCGTGATCGCGGCGCAGCTGGATCCCGCGCGCGGCGGCGCGAAACTGGGCCGCGCCCTCATAGAGCTGCATCTGGCCGTCGGTCAGGATCATGTCCTGCCCCTGGCTGACCTGCATCTGCCGGGTCAGGGCCGCACGGGACAGATCCATCAGCGCCGATTGCGCGCGGGTCGCGGCCTTATAACGATCAGACCAGCTCGCGCGCCAGAACCGTAACATCCACGGCGCGATCTTGAGCGCATAGGCAGGCGGCACCGACAGCGGCCCCAGCGGGTCCAGCAGCCAGCGCGGTGCCTTGCGCATGATCCCCGGCGTGGCCAGCGGTTCGATATCGGCAAAGGCAAAAGCCCCGGCATTGCCCTGCGAGGCCTCGGCGGCAACGCCCGTGCGATCCAGAACCGTGACCGACGCCCCGCGACGCTGCAATTCCAGCGCACAGCTGATGCCGATGATCCCGGCCCCGATGACGATGATCTGCTGCCCCATGGCTTTGCTCCGGTTTTGCGATCGCGCGCCTCAGCGCGGCACGCCCGCGACAAAAGGATCAACGGGATCAAAGATCAAGCGGGTTTCGCCCATGATATGCGCCTGCCCGGTGATCTGCGGGATCACCCCACCCTGCGCCCCCGGCTGGTAGGACAGGTCATACCTGCTGCCGATCACGCTTTCCTGGGTGATCCGCTGCCCCGGCTGAAGCGCGCCGCGCGCCGCCAGACAGGCCAGCCGCGCCGAGCTGCCCGTGCCACAGGGCGAGCGGTCATATGCGTCATCCGGGCACAGCACATAATTGCGGCTATGCACCTGCGGATCGGGGCTGCTGCCCTGCAGGATCACATGGTCGATGGGCTGCCCACCTTCGCCGCCAATCCCCGCACTGTGACAGGCCGCGCGAATGGCGATGGTCACGTCGTTCAACCGGCGCAGGTTGCGCGGGTTCACGGGGATCGGGCTGGGATCGACAATAAAGAACCAATTGCCGCCATAGGCCACATCGCCGGTGATCGGCCCCAGCTCGGGCACTTCGACCGTGACATCGCGCGCAACAAGGCGGCTTTCGACATTGGTGACAGTGACGGTATTGGCATCCTGCAAATCAATCTGCACCCGGCCAGCGGGCGTGTCGATGGCGTGGGCTCCCGGCCCAATCCGCCCCAGATGCGCCAGTGTCACTCCCAGACCAATCGTGCCATGGCCGCACATGCCCAGCACCGCATCCGCATCAAAATAGATCACGCCGGTCACGGCATCCGGGCTTTGTGCAGGCACCAAAAGCGCGCCGACCATGCCGGGCTTGCCGCGGGGTTCAGCCAGTACCGCGCGGCAGAAATCCATGTGATCGCTGGCCAAACGGGCGGCACGCTGTTGCAGATCCCCCTGCCCCAGATCCGGGCCGCCTTCTTGGATGACCCGTGTTGGCTCGCCGCCCGTATGGCTGTCGATCACATACATTGCGCGATCACCCCGCCCTGCTGCACCCAATCGGCAAACCAGCTGTTGAACAGGCGATACTGCGCCTCGCAATAATTGCGCTGCGCGTCGCTCAGCGCATCGGTGTCGTTGAAATGCAGGCGGTATTCCTCTTCGCCATTCAGCACCAACAGGTGTTTGTAATAGAGCACCAGATCCGTGCCCTCGTCAAAGCTGGCCAGCACGGCAAAGGCCTCTTCCAGTTCTTGTGCGCGTTTGCGCGCCTCGGCATTCCCCTCTGCCGCCTTTTGGCACAGTGCCGCCAACAGCAGCGCCTCTCGCGGGAGCGCAGTGCCGATCCCGGTGATCGAGCCCGTCGCACCGCAATTGACAAAGCCATGATAGACCTCGGTATCCACCCCCACCATCAGCGTCACCTGATCGTCGCGGCTGGTGATATGTTCGGCAGCATAGCGCAGATCGTCCTTGCCGCCGAACTCCTTGAACCCGACCAGATTGGGATGCTCGGCCCGCAGGTCAAAGAACAGATCGGCGCGGGTGGCAAAGCCATAGACCGGGCTGTTGTAGATGATCGCGGGCAGATCCGGCGCGGCGTTCAGGATCGCCTTGAAATGGTTGCGCTGCGCGGCGACCGAGCTGCCACGCGACAGCACCCGCGGGATCACCATCAGCCCTTTGGCACCGACCTTTTGCGCATGGACTGCATGAGCCACGGCCGAGGCCGAGTTGATCGCCCCGGTGCCCACCACCACCGGCAGACCAGCATCGACCAGACGGGCCACGCCCTCCATCCGCTCCGCATCGCTCAGCAGCGGCCAGTCCCCCATCGACCCGCAATAGACCACGGCGGACATGCCAGCGGCGATCATCTCCTGCCCCTTGCGCACCAGAGCGTCGAAATCGGGCCGGCGGTCCGCCGTGCAGGGCGTCATGAGGGCAGGCATGGTACCGGTAAAGACAGAGCTGGGCGTGGGGCGGGACATAGGCGTTCCTTTGTTGCGGCACGGTTTTTCGGAACGCTAACGGATATTGGATCCAAAATCCAAATCAAAAACAAAACCCCGCCTTGTCACAGGCGGGGTTTGCGGCACTCACCCAAAGGCACCTTATGATTTCAGGTGCTTACAGCGCGATCTTTAGCCCATCGCGCCCCACATGCAGGGGGCCATCCCAATGATCCACCATGGCCTCGTGCCAGTCGCGCTCGGAATAAGTCGGGTCATCCGAGGGAATCAGATGCGACAGTGCCAGCGCCTTGACCCCGGCTTTGGTCGCGATCCGTCCCGCGTCATGGGCAAAGGTGTGAGAGCGCAGCCAATGTGCCATCAGCTTATCACTGCCATTGCCGATCCGCGCCATCAGCGCAGGCAGGGCCGATTCCAGCATGGCCTCGTGGATCAACAGATCGGCACCCGCAGCGAACTCGGCCATCTCGTCAAACGGGGCGGTGTCGCCCGAAAACACCACATGTTTGCCATTGCCCTTAAAGGACAGGGCAAAGCAATCCACCAGCGGCGGATGCACAGTGCGGATCGCGCTGACTTCCAGCCCATCCCAGGCCACAACCTGCCCTGCATCAATCACATGAAACGTCACCAGATCGCGCAGATCGACGCGGCCCTCATCCTCGATGCGCAGCTCGATATCGGCGGCCATGGAGCCAAGGAAGCCCTGCCAATAGGCCTCTAGCCCCTCCGGCCCCCAGACCTCTACCGGGTTTTTTAGCCCGGCGGTCCAGGCAGTGTGCAGCAGCGGTCCCAGCTCAAGATAGTGATCGGAATGCATATGGGTGACAAAGATCGTGGTCAGCTCGGGCAGTTTCACCCCCTGATCCACCAGACCGCGTGTCACGCCCAGCCCGCAATCCACCACGATCTGCCGCCCAGCCATCTGCAACAGGTTCGATGTCGGCATCGAAGATCCCGGACGGATCGCAGGCCCGCCCTTGGTGCCCAGCAGGACAACATATGTGTCGTTCATTGCCTTCCCCTTATGCAGCGCGGAACCCGGCGTCCAGCGCCGACAGGATGGTGTTGGCCTCGCCTTCGCTGAGGATCAGCGGCGGCGACAGGATGATATTGGCCCCCGAGACCCGCACCATGGCCCCGGCCTGATAGGCGGTCTCTTGGACGCGGGCGGCGGTGGCCCCGTCGATCGGGGCCTTGGTTGTGCGGTCGCTGACCATCTCGATCGCGGTCATCAACCCGTGGCCGCCACGTACATCCCCGATCAGGTCGTATTTCTCCTGCAGTGCCAGACAACCCTGATACATCTGGGTGCCGCGCGCAGCAGCGTTTTCCGTCACGTTCAGCCGCTGCATTTCCGCCAGACAGGCCAGCGCCGCCGCCGCCCCGACCGGGTGGCCGGAATAGGTGTAGCCATGGCCGATCTTGGCCGCAGGGTTGTTTTCAAACGCCTCGATCATGCGGTCCCCAAGCATCACGGCACCAAAGGGGAAATAGCCATTGGTGATCGCCTTGGCGGTGCACATCATGTCGGGCTGGATGCCCCACAGCCGCGCGCCGCTCCAGGCGCCGGTGCGGCCATAGGCGGTGATAACCTCATCGGTGATCAGCAGGATGCCATGGCGGTCGCAGATCTCGCGCACCATGGGGGCAAAGCTTTCATGCGGCGGGATCACCCCACCCGCGCCAAGGATCGGCTCCATGATCATGGCGGCAATGGTGTTTGCGCCCTGAAAAGCGATCTCGTCCTCAAGCGCGGCGGCACAGAGCTGCGCCAGCTTGGCGGGGTCGGTCTCGTTAAACGGGTTGCGATAGGTATAGGGCGCCGGGATGTGATAGCAGCCGGGCATCAGCGGTTCGTAAGCGGTGCGGAAATTGGCGTTGCCGTTCACGCTGGCCCCGCCCATATGCGTGCCGTGATAGCCCTTTTTCAGCGACAAGAATTTGACCCGCCCCGGCTCGCCGCGCAGCTTGTGGTACTGACGCGCCAGCCGCAGAGCGGTTTCCACCGAATCCGACCCGCCCGAGGTAAAAAACGCCCGGCTGAGCCCATCCGGCGCAAAGAACTGCCCCAGCTCATAAGACAGCTCGATCACCGCGTCATTCGTGGTGCCCCGGAAGGTCGAATAATACGGCAGCGTGGCCAGCTGGGCCGAAATCGCCTCTTTCACCACATCACAGGAATAGCCCAGATTGACATTCCACAGCCCGCCAACCGCATCGACCACCGCGTGACCGTCAATATCGGTGATGCTGACACCTTCGGATCCGGTGATGATCTTGGGCGGGGTTGTGGCGCTGTCCTGCGGCGAGGTCATGGGATGCCAGAAATGCCGGGCGTTGTTTTCCTTGAGGAAATTGGAATCTTTCATGTGACGGGATCCTGTTTTGCCCCTGCGGCCAGCGTTCCGGCCCAGGCGGTTTCGACATGGGCGGGTATGCTGCCGCCCCAATTGCGTGTGATTTCCCGCGCCGCTGTCACCAGCTCGCGGCGGATGACCTGATCCAGTTCCGGCGTGACGCGCGATGCAACGCTGGCCACGGCCACTGTGCCCGCCAGCAGACCGCTTTGGTCAAAAACAGGGGCGGATATGCCCAGGATGCCGTCTTCGAAACTGCCCTTAGCAAAGCCAAACCCCGAGGCGCGCGCCTGCGCCACCGCCCCGTTCAGCGCCTGTTCATCTGCAGCCGTGTCATCGGTATAGCGCGTCAGATCCGCCTGCGCCGCCGCCAGCAGATCCGCTGCGCCAAAGGCCAGGGCGCACAGACCCGAACCGGTGGCGTGGAGCGGCAGGATCGTCACGTCGATGATCGCCCGTGTGCCGTGGCGATCCGATTCGCGTGACATCAGCGCGTGCAGATCCGCACCGGACAGCACGGACAAATGCGCGGTTTCGCCGGTCACATCCGCCAGCGTCTCAAGTGCTGTGCGCGCGCCCTCTTTGCGCGGCACGGTCAATTCGCGCATCTGCGCCAGATGCAGCACGGCGGGCCCGATCCGATAGGCCTTGGTCAGGGGATTTTTCTCAACAAAACCAGCGAATTCAAGCGCCGTCATGTGCCGATAGGCCGTGGCTTTGTCCATACCGGCCAGCCGCCCGATCTGCGACAGCCCGATCTCGGGGCGCGCTGGCGTGAACTGCTGCAACAGATCCAGTGCTTTGCTGACGACCGACATGGGTTCCTGCGTCTTGTGGTGTTGGTTCGAAAAAGTTTGACAGACAAAAATTAACAAGGCAACCTTTTTAATGAACCGCCGGTTTAAATAGTGAACCGATTAAAAACGGACCAGCGGATTTGCTGAACAGGGAGAAAAACATGTTCAAAACTTCTATGACGGGCGCTGCTGCACTGCTGCTAAGCGCGGGCGTGGCCATGGCGGAATACCCGGAAAAGCCGGTGGAATTTGTGGTGCCCTGGCCTCCGGGCGATCTTGAGGACGTGCTGACCCGGATGATCGCGGATGATTTCCAGGCGGCCTATGGTGTGCCTGCGGCTGTGGTGAACAAGCCCGGCGGTGGCGGCGGCCCCTTCCCCGGCGCGGTCGACGTGGCCAATGCCCCGGCGGATGGCTACACCGTGGGCTCTTTCCTGATCGCGGTGCCAGTAGTGGGGCCGCAGATCGGCATCCCGGCACTGAACCCCGACCCGTTTGAACCGCTGGGCAATTTCCTGACATACCCGTTTGTCATCGCAGCCGGGGCCAACGCACCTTATGACGACATGGCGGGCCTTGCCGCCCATGCGCAGGACAATGACGTGGTGCTGGGCCATTTCGGCGCGCCGCTGGTGCCGACACAGGTGACGCTGGGCCTTGCCTCGGAAATGGGGTTCTCCTTTGCGGCGGATGCGCCGTTTGACGCGCTGGACTGCAACACGCTGGCTTCGGGCGATGTGGATGTGATCAACACCACGCTGCAGCTGATCCTGCCCTGCCTTGATGATGTGAAAGTGCTGGCCTCTATCGGGTCCGAGCGCATCCCGCTGACCCCCAACGCCCCCACCGTGGCCGAGCTGGCGCCGGATCTGGACGTGGCCCTGTGGAATGGCCTGTTCGTGCACAAGGACACCCCGCAAGAGGCCCGCGACAAGATCATCGCCGTGGCGCAGAAAACCATGATGTCCGAGCGCGCCCAGAAACTGGCCGCCGAAACCGGTGCCGCTGTCTATTGGCAAAGCGCGGATGAGGTCAGCGCCCAGATCTCCAAAGACATCCAGACCCTGGATCACATCGGCAAAGTGCTGGGCAACTGAGCCATCACAGCCGACCAAAAGCCGGGGGCCCTGCGCTCCCGGCTTCTCTGCGCGAAGGAAACCCCATGTCCCGGATCAAGACCCTGCAGGCCCTGTTCAAACGCTACAGACGCCCCGGCGATATTGTCTTTGCCTGGGGATTTCTGGCGATTTCGGTGTTTCTGCTGTGGCATCTCAGCGACCAGACCGCCTGGCGCAAGGGCGGCAAGCTGTTCGCACAACCGCGGTTCTGGCCGGCTGTCTCGCTGGGGGCGATGACCGGCTTTGCCTTGCTGCATCTGCTGGGCTCGGCCCTGTCTGAACGCATCTATGGCCGCTGGAAAGAAGTGCTGACCTGGCTGTCGGCGGTGGAATTTGCGCTGTGGTTCATCGGCTATGCCTTTGTCGTGCCCTATCTGGGCTACCTGCCCGCAACACTGGGCTTTGCGCTGATCCTGACCTTTCGCATGGGCTATCGCAGCCGTGCCGCCCTGCTGGGCGCGGGCGCGGCGGCCATCGCCATCGTGTTGATCTTTAAGACCTTCCTGCAGGTGAAACTGCCCGCAGGCCAGATCTATAACGCACTGCCCGACGGGCTGCGTCAGATCATGCTGACCTATTTCTAAGCGGAGCCCATCATGGAAAACCTGTTGGCCGGGGCCGAGATGCTGGCCCGCCTCGATGTTCTGATCGCGTTGCTGATCGGCTCTGTCGGCGGTGTCGTGATCGGCGCCATTCCCGGTGTCGGCCCTGCCGTCGCCATCGCCATCCTGCTGCCCGCCACCTTTTCGCTGGAGCCAATTGTCGGGCTGACCATGCTGCTGGGGATATACGGGTCGTCCATGTATGGCGGCGCGATCCCGGCGGTGCTGATCAACACGCCCGGTACGGCGGTCAATGCGCTGACCTCTTATGACGGCTATCCCATGACCAAACGCGGCGAGGCCCATCGCGCCGTGTCGCTGGCCTATAGCGCGTCCTTCTGGGGCGGAATCTTTGGCATTCTCTGCCTGATCCTGCTGTCCCCGGTGCTGGCGCTGGTCGCGCCGATGTTTGGCTCGCGCGAGATATTCCTTGCCGCGCTGCTGGGCATCATTCTGGTGATCCTGTCCCATCGCGGTCAGGTCTTTGCCGCCGGGATGCTGGCCATGTTCGGAGTGTTCCTGAACACGATCGGGCTGGATGCGGTGACCTATACCCAGCGCTACACGTTTGACCTGACCTTCCTGAGTTCGGGCATCAACCTGATCGTCGTGGTGCTGGGCCTTTTTGCTCTCAGCCAGGCGTTTTTCCTGCTGACCGCCCCGGATGAAAGCCCCGACGCCAAGCCCGTGACCGGGCGCATGGGCGCGGGGTTTCGAGAGCTGCTGAAACATAAACGCGTGGCGACCGTGGCCTCGGGATTTGGCGTGATCATGGGGATGATCCCCGGCGTTGGTGAATTCACCGCCCAGTTCATGAGCTACACCTACGCGCAGAAGACCTCGAAAAATCCCGATAAATTCGGCGATGGTGCGCCCGACGGGCTGATTGCCTCTGAGGCGGCCAATAATGCCGTGCCCGCCGCCGCGATGATCCCGCTTCTGGCGCTTGGCATTCCGGGCGAAGCTCTGACCGCCATGATGCTGTCGGTGTTCTACGTGCATAACGTGATCCCCGGACCGCAGCTGTTCCAGAACGATCTGGACCTTGTTTACGCGCTGTATCTGGCGCTGATCCTGCTGAACGTGGTGGTGCTGTGCTTCCTGCTGGTGTCCACCAATCTGCTGACCCGGATCATCCGCGTCCCGACCCGCTTTCTGGGGGTGATGATCCTGCTGTTGTCCTTTGTAGGGGTCTACAGCCTGCGCAATTCGCTGACCGATTGTATGCTGGCCGCCGGGTTCGGCCTGCTGGGGCTGGTGCTGAAACGGCTGAACCTGCCGATTGTGCCGATCATCCTTGGCATGGTTCTGGGCGGCATCATGGAGGTCAAGCTACGCTCGGCCCTGCCCCGCCTGAAAACTCCGCTGGACATGATCGACCGGCCTATCGCGCTGATCCTGTTCCTGCTGATCCTGCTGGTGATCGGTCTGCATCTGCGCACTCTGCGCCGGGAATTTCGCGCCCATCTGCAGGACGAAGACCACGACCTGCACGACACTCAACAACGCTAAGCCCGAAAGACCAAGATGGACCAGACCAAGATCGACGCGCTGCGCGCCCAGCCCATCCCTCCGCAATCCCTGCTGATCGACGGGCAGGCCCGTGCCGCGCAGGATGGCGCGGTGATGGAGGTGCTATCCCCCATTGATGGCCACCCCCTGACCACGCTGGCCGCAGGCAGCGCCGCCGATATGGAAGCGGCCATCGCCAGCGCCCGCGCTGCCTTTGAGGATGGCCGCTGGGCCGCCCAGCCCCCGGCTGCGCGCAAAAAGGTGCTGCTGCGTTGGGCTGATCTGATCGAGGCCCACGCGCTGGAACTGGCCGTGCTGGGGGTGCGCGACAACGGGACCGAAATCACCATGGCCCTGAAGGCCGAGCCGGGATCGGCCGCAGGCACGATCCGCTATTACGCCGAGGCGCTGGACAAGGTGTATGGTGAAATCGCCCCCACCGCGCAGGATGTGCTGGGGCTGGTCCACAAGGAACCGTTGGGCGTGGTCGGGGCCATCGTGCCCTGGAATTTCCCCCTGATGATCGGCGCATGGAAACTGGGCCCGGCGCTGGCCATGGGCAATTCCGTGGTGCTGAAACCGGCCGAGACCGCGTCGCTCTCGCTGATCCGCATGGCGGAACTGGCGCTTGAGGCCGGCCTGCCCCCCGGCGTGCTGAACGTCGTGACCGGCGCAGGCGCTGTGGTGGGCGAGGCCATGGGCCTGTCGATGGATGTGGACGCGCTGGTCTTTACCGGCTCGGGCGCGACGGGGCGACGGCTGATGGACTATTCCGCGCGCTCGAACCTGAAACGCTGCTATCTGGAACTGGGCGGCAAATCCGCCAATCTGGTCTTTGCCGATGCGCCCAATCTGGACGAGGCCGCCAAGGTCGCGGCCATGGGGATCTTTCGCAATAGCGGGCAGGTCTGTGTCGCGGCCTCGCGCCTGTTGGTGCAGCGCGACATCCATGACGATTTTGTTGCCGCCGTGACCCGCGCCGCCGAGTCCCTGCGTGTGGGCGACCCGCTGGATCTGCAAAACCATGTGGGGGCGGTCAATTCGGCCCCGCAGCTGGCCCAGAACCTGCGCTTTGTCGACACGGCCCGCGCCGAGGGCGGCGAAATCATCACCGGCGGCACCCAGATCAACACCCAAAGCGGCGGCTATTACATGGCCCCGACCATCGTGACCGGCGTTACGCCAAAGGCAACTCTGGCCCAGCAAGAGGTGTTTGGCCCCGTGCTGGCCGTCACCGCCTTTGACAGCGAAGAAGACGCCGCGCAGATCGCCAACAGCACCGTTTACGGGCTGTCCAGCGGGCTGTGGACGGCGGATCTGTCGCGCGCCCACCGCATGATCCGCCAGCTGCGCGCGGGTGTGGTGCATGTGAACACCTATGGCGGTGCCGACAATACGGTGCCTTTGGGCGGGGTCGGTCAATCCGGCAATGGCCATGACAAGTCCCTGCACGCGCTTGATAAATATTGCGACCTGAAAACCGCCTGGATCAAATTGTGAGGCCCTGACATGACAAACCCCAGCGACCGCACCATCCTTGTGGTGGGCACTTATGACACCAAGGATGACGAGCTTGGCTATATGGCCGAGGTGATCCGCGCTCAGGGCGGGCATGTGCTGCGCATGGATGTATCGGTGCTGGGCGATCCGTCCCAGCCGGTCGAGTATTCCAAACATGACGTGGCCGCCGAGGGCGGCAGCAGCATTCAGGCGGCCATTGACTCAGGCGATGAAAACCACGCCATGCAGATCATGGCGCGCGGCGCGGCGCTGCTGGCGGCGCGGCTGCACAGCGAAGGCCGTTTTGACGGGATGGTCATTCTGGGCGGCACCATGGGCACGGATCTGGCGCTGGATCTATGCGCTGCGCTGCCGCTGGGGGTGCCGAAATACATTGTCTCGACAGTCTCCTTCTCGCCGCTGATCCCGGCCGAGCGTCTGGCGGCGGATACCCAGATGATCCTCTGGGCGGGAGGGCTGTACGGGCTGAACTCCATCTGCAAGGCCTCGCTGTCGCAGGCGGCGGGTGCAGTGCTGGGCGCAGCCCGCGCGGTTGAACGCCCCGACCCGGACCGCCCGCGTATCGGCATGACATCGCTGGGAAAATCGGCTCTGAAATATATGGTCGCCCTGAAACCCGCGCTGGAAGAGCGCGGCTATGAGGTCGCAGTGTTCCACGCCACCGGCATGGGCGGGCGCGCCTTTGAAAGCCTGGCCGCGCAGGGCGCTTTTGCCTGCGTGTTCGATTTCTGCACGCAGGAGTTAGGCAACCATATCCACGGCTCGAATATCTCCGCCGGGGCGGATCGTCTGACCAATGCGGGCAAGGCAGGCATCCCCCAGCTGGTCGCGCCGGGCTGTTATGATCTGGTCGATATTGTCGGCTGGCAGGACGAGCCAGAGAAATGGGCGGATCACATGAAACACGCCCATAACCGCCTGCTGACCTCGATCGTGCTGAACCATGATGAACGCCGCGAGGTCGCCCGCGCCCATGCCGCGCAGCTGGCGCAGGCGCGTGGCCCGGTGACTTTGCTGCTGCCCGAACATGGCCTGGGCGAATGGGACCGCGAAGGCGCGGATCTGCATGATGCCGAGGGGCTGGCCCATTTCCTGCAAGAAATGCGCGCCACCTGCCCCGACACCGTGCAGCTGCGTGATCTGAACTGCCATATCAATGATGCGGCTTTTGCCGAGGCCGCATTGGCGCAGTTCGACCAATGGGTTGCCGATGGGGTGGTCACAGCCCGCTGAGCCATAGGCCCAGGATCAGAACGCCCCCATGGCCAGCCCCGCCCCCAGCGCCAGCCCCAGTTCGGCGCAGGGGGCCAGCTGTGCCGGTGTCAGCTGTTTGGGGGCCAGGATGGCCTGCGGGCTTTGCGCTTCGGTACATAGGATCAGCGGCGGCTGCACCGCGCGCAAGCGCCAGCCCGTTGCAATCCGCGCCAGCTGAGCCGCCGCGCCCTGCCCGTCCGAACCCGCACAGATCATCTGCGCATAGGGCCGCCCTTCGATCTGGCCAAGCAGCGGATAATAACAGCGGTCAAAGAAATCCTTCATCACCCCTGACAGGGTGGCCAGGTTTTCTGGCGCACAGAACAGATACCCATCGGCGCGCTGCATGTGTTCCGGCCCGGCCTGATCGGCGGCACATAGCGTGACCTCTATTTCGTCCTGCGCGGCCTGCGCGGCGGCGCTGGCCATCTGACGGCTGCCGCCTGTACGCGAATGATACACCACCAGCAATTCCATGCGCGGCCCCTTTTGTTGCCCTTGCAGGATAGGCCAGCCCCCACAGGCAGGCAATCCGCACAGGGGCGTTTGCAACAGATGGTCCTTGCAAAACAGACCACTCCGCCCTTATATCCAACAATAATAATCAGGAATAAATCTGCGCAGGAAAGGCCCTACCGTGATCCCCCAAGCCAACGCCTCGGCCTTTGCTCCCGCGCAGATAAAGCCCCACGCCCCTGCACCGTCCTTTCACCCGGACACGATCAGCACGTTGAACCAGCTGCGCCTGATTGCAATGCGCTGTCGCTGTGCCGCCCGCACGGATCTATTTCACGCCTGCGCGCTGCTGTCCTTGGACCGCAATACGGCACAGGGCGCACATGCAGAGATCCTGATGCGCTGCCTGGAACAGGCCCTGGGCAAGCGCCCGCTGTTTCACCGCCCTGGCAGTCAGGAAATTTCCTTTGACGAAGCCTGGTTGGCCCGCATGATCCAGGCCATCCGCACCGGGGACGAAGACAGTTTTCGGTTTCTGCTATGCGCACGTGTGCCGCGTTTGAACCGTCGCAATCTGGCCTTTTTGCTGCGCGGAGTAACTGACGCATTTTCTCAAGTTTAGAATTATTCTAAAAGGGCTTGGCATTTCCGTGAAACTGTATAAACCTACTGGCAAGCCAGCCAGCAGATCGCCAGCCAGCGCGTATCATTCCCCATTTCCAAGGATTTGCAAATGACCCAGACCGCCGCTGCCCTGACCACCGATGCCCGCGCCGCCATTGCCGATGCGCTGAACCAATCCGTGGCAGAAACCGCCGTCACCACCATGCTGGCGCAGAATTTCCACTGGAACGTGACCGGCATGGCCTTTGGCCCGCTGCATGACCTGTTTCAGAAAATCTACGAAGATCACTTTGTCGCGCAGGACGATCTGGCCGAACGTGTCAAAGCCCTGAACGCCCATGCCGAAGGCACCCTGGCCGGCATGATCGCCCGCTCTAAAATTGCCGAGAACGAAGGCAAAGGCAGCGCCGAAGACATGATCCGCACCATGATGGAAGCCCAGGAAACCCTGGCGGCGACCCTTGCCGGTGCGGGTGAACTGGCCGCCAGCCATGGCGACAGCCTGACCGAAGACCTGTGCATCGGCCGTGGCCAGGTGCATGAAAAATTCGCCTGGTTCCTGCGCAGCCACTTGGCCTAAGCGACTGGGCCTGAGCGTATAGGCCCAAGAGAACCCGACAGAACAAAACCTGCAGCGCGGTCCCCGGTGGGCCGCGTTTGCATTTCAGCAGGCGCAATCCAACCACGGCAACCGTCCCAGACGGGCCGCGATCAGGCCTGCCCTGCTCTTTGTTCAGCTTTTGCGTTTCTTGTCGCGCCCTGCGCCACCGCCCCCGGCACTTTCCCAGAACCGGGTCAGTTTGCGCTTGCGCAGTTTTTTGTCATAGGCCAACAGCCAATGATCATATTTCCCCAGCACCTGCTGCTGCCCCCGCAGCATCTGGACAAAGGCCTGGCGGAAATCATCTTTTTTCAAAGACTTGAACATCTTTTTCTGCGACTTTGTCATCGAACAGCCGATGCAATGCCCCTGGCGGCGGAATTTACAGACGTCAATGCAGGGGCTTGGGGTCTTGGCCATGGGATACCTCGCAGGATGGGCCGCAGGCACCATCGGAACTGGGTTGGGGATCAGGGGCCAGATCTGGCCCCAGTTTCTCATTTCGTCAAGATCAGCTTGCCTGCGCGGGTGATGCGCAGCGTATAAACCTGCCCATCCAGCGTGATATGCGCCTGCCCGTCCCCGCCCGTCATGCGCCGTGCATCATGCAGCGGCACATGAGGCAAAGACAGGACAGTCGGCACCGGGCGCAGCGTTTCGACCATCTGGCGCAGGGTTTCGATCGGGCGTTTTGGGGTTTCAGGCGGCATCGGACTGGCGACCAATCTGTTGAATAGAGGTAAAGCCTTCGAATTGCGGGTGCCCTTCGTGCAGTTTGCGTGACGTGCCACCGGCGCGGGCATGGGCGTCGCGGAATTGCTGGCTGCAGGTCCAGGCGGTGAAATTTTCCTCGCTGTCCCAGACCGTGTGCGAGGCGTACAGGATCGTGCCGTCCTGTTCCGCACCTTTCAGCATGTGAAAGGCGACAAAGCCCTCCAGTTCATGCAGGCGGCTGTCGCGTGACAGCCACAGCTGTTCAAAGGCGGCGGCGTTTTCGACGCGCACGGTGAAACGGTTCATGGCAAGAAACATCAGATGTCCTTTTCGGCTATTGCGCGGCCACAGCCGCAAGATGTGGAAGAAGAAAGGGAATGCCCGGCGGCGGTGTCTGCCCCACCCGCAGCGGACAGCCATAGGCGCGCGACAGGGTGTCGTCGCGCATGACCTCGTCCGGCGCACCAAAGGCCAGACAGCGGCCTTCGCTTAATAGGGCGATGCGATGGGCAAACATGGCGGTCAGGTTCAAATCATGCATCACCGCGATCACGCCCCCACCCTGCGCGGCGAAATCAGCGGCAATCTGCATGACCTGCAGCTGGTGCGCGATGTCCAGCGCGGAGACCGGTTCGTCCAGAAACAGCCAGCGCGGCTGGCCCTGCGCCACCGGCTGCCAGATCTGCGCCAGCACGCGGGCCAGTTGGACCCGCTGCTGTTCACCGCCCGACAGTTCCTGATAGGCGCGGTCGGCGTAATGGGCCAGATCCACGCGGCTCAGCGCCGCATGGCAGCGGTCTTCATGCGCTGCAGACACACCGCGCTGCTGCCCGATCTGCACCACTTCGGACACGGTGAACGGAAAGGCCAGCGTGCTGGCCTGCGGTAGCACACCCCGCATCGCCGCCAGCGCCCAAGGGGGCAGCGTCGTGATGTCCTGACCGTTCAACAGCACCTGCCCGCGATAGGGGACATCCCCCGTCATAGCACGCAGCAGCGTGGTTTTGCCCGACCCGTTCGGGCCAATGATGCAGGTGATTTCGCCGGGCAGAGCGGTGAACGCCATGCCTTCCAACACCTGTTTGCGGCCCAGCCGCACGGAAATATCCCTGGCCTGAACGCTCATTACAAATCCACCACGCCGCGCTGCCTCAGCAGGATCCACAGGAAGACCGGCGCGCCCAGAACCGCGGTCACGATGCCGATGGGCAATTCTGCCGGGGCGACAATCACGCGGGAAATCATGTCCGCCGCGATCAGCAGCGTGGCGCCAAGAAACGCCGCATTGGGCAGCAGCGCCCGATGGTCCGGGCCGGTCGCAAGGCGCAGCAGATGCGGCACCACAATCCCGACAAAGCCAATCCCGCCTGAAACGGCAACCGCTGCACCGCTGGCTGCCGCCACTGCAAGGATGGCCAGGTTTTTCATACGCTGCACGGAAATGCCGATATGCGCCGCTGTGGCTTCGCCCAGCGCCAGCCCGTTCAGCGCACGCCCCAGAAACAGGGACGCGCCCAGCGCCGCAAGGATGATCGGCGTTGCAGTCGCCAGCTTGGCCCAGCTTGCCCCGGCCAGCGATCCCATGCCCCAAAAGGTCAGGTCGCGCAGCTGCTGGTCATCGGCCTTATAGACCACGATCCCCGACAGCGCCCCGGCCAGCGCCGAAATCGCAATGCCCGCCAAAAGCATGGTCGCAACCGAAGTCCGCCCCGACCGGGTCGACACCCGATACAACAGGATCACCGTCCCCCAGCCACCAAAGAACGCCGCCCAGGCCACCAGATGATGCCCCGCCAGCGCCAGAACCGCGCCAGGCAGAAAGCCGCCCAGAACAATCGCCAGAATCGCGCCCAGTGACGCCCCCGCGCTGACCCCGACAATGCCCGGATCGGCCAGTGGGTTGCGGAACAGCCCCTGCATCACAGCCCCCGACACCGCCAGCGCCGCGCCCACCAGCGCGCCCATGGCCAGACGAGGCAGGCGGATGTCGAACAGCACCACGCGCTCAAGCTGGCTCAGCGCCTCGCCGCGCAGGATCTTACCCAGAACCTCGCCCAAAGACACGCCCGTGGCCCCAACCGTCAGGCTGATCGCGCCTGTCATCACCATCAACACAGCCAGCCCCACATGCCACTGCCGGGCACGGGACAGACGGGTGCGCGCCGGGCGCAGCACCGCCCCATCACTGATCGCAACCATGGCTCAGCCTCCGTAAAGCGCGCTGTTCAGGTCGCGCACGGCCTCGGCTGTGCGGGGACCAAAGCGCAGCGCCTTCAGCCCGTCGACCTTCAGCAGCGCGCCAGCCTGCGCCGCCGGACTCAGCGCCAGGGCGGGCATGGCAAACAGCACATCGGCGGGCAGGCTGTGATCGCCCCGGCCCATCATCACCACCACATCAGGGGCAGCGGCCAGCGCGGCCTCTTCGCTCATGGGTTTATAGCCATCAAAGCCCTGCGCCGCATTGATCCCACCGGCCAGCGTGATCAAAGCATCCGCTGCCGTGGCACCGCCGCCAACGGTCAGCTTGCCATCGCGCGCGTTCAGCACAAACAGAACCCGTTTGCGCGGGCCGGTATGGGAGTCCGCCAGCGCCGTGGCGCTGTCCAGCGCGGCGGTGACTTCGCGGGCCAGTGCCTCGGCCTTGACTGGCACATCCAGCGCGGCCCCGACGACGCGGATCTTTTCCGCAATCGCTGCACCGTCAAACCCGTGGGGCACCTCGACCATCTGGACATCGGCGGCGCGCAGCACCTCGATCGCCTCGACAGGCCCCGCCCCTTGCGCGGTCAGGATCAGCGACGGCCCCACCGACAGCACACCTTCGGGGGACAGCGCCCGCATATAGCCCACATCGGGCAGTTTGTTGGCCTCTGCCGGGTAGGTCGAGGTCGTGTCCCGCGCCAGCAGGCGATGTCCCTGCCCCAGCGCATAGACGATTTCGGTCACTTCGCCGCCAATCGACAAAAGATCCGGGGGCATATCAGCAACGCTGTCTTCCTGCGCGCTGACAGACCAACCGACAAAGGCACAGAACAGCGCCGTCCACAGCCCTGTCAGCCATGCAAACCCATCCCGACGCATCATGCCTGCCCCTCTTGCGATTGCAGACCATCCACGATCTGTTTCCATTGCGGGCGCGTGTCGCGCCCCTCTCGTGCCATGGGGAACGCCTGCAGGATCAGACCGCCCTGGGCGTCAAACGCTTCGACCGACAGGGCCGGACCGCGCTGGGTGGGTTTTTCCACCGCATAGACTTCGTGGATGTGATCCAGCCGCAGATGCATATCAAAGCCCGGATCCAGAATATTCTGCCACGAGCCCATGGCCCGCAGCGTCACCGCCGGGCCGCTATGGATCTGGATGCAGCCCTGATTGCCCACAAACAGCATGAAGTCGATGCCCGCATCGCGCACGCCATGCAGCATCACATCCACCGCCGACGGATCAAGCAACCGCACAAAAGGCGCACCAACGATGCGATAGGCCCCCAGCCGGTTCATTTTCAGTTTGGAACACAGGCGCAGGAACTGGTGCGTGTCGGTCATGCCCGCCCAGTCGCTGCGCAGCTGGTCCACCTTGTCCGGGCGCGATTTCGGGGCCTCGGGCGGGGTGCGGGCCGCGACCTCGATCCAGTCGGACTGATCCTCCAGCGCCAGATCGGCGCGGATTGCCCGGAACGCATCCACATCAGACCCATCGCGCAGGTGAACCTTGTGCACCGCATCCCCGGCCGCATCGAACACCTGCAAGGACCGCCGCACGCCCTGCGCGGTCTCTTTGGTGACAGCAAAAGCATGGCACCAATGTTTGGGGAACATGCGCAGGTCGATCTGTTCGTTGAACACCATGCCCGCATGGGCGCCACCGCGATATTCGGAATAGGTGCCGACCTTTTCGCTGACACAGGACTCGTTGCGCGTCAGCGCCATCACCTCGCCCAGCGCCGGGATGCGGGGAACCAAAACATCCGGCACGGGATTGATCCGCACCACAGTCTTGCCGACCTGCGCCGCCAGCAGCTGCGCTTCGGAAATGCCCAGTTTCTCTGCGAGATCGCGCTCGCGCAATTTTGGTGTGTCCTGCAGCGCCGCGCGCACCGCAGCCGCATTCACAATGTCCAGAGCCATAGCCTGCCCTCACTCATAGCAGTCAAAAGGGGATGAGGATTCCGGCTGGCTGGTGGTCGAAGGGATAACCGGTGGCTGGCAAGTTTATCTTGACTGTTTTAGTTGGTTAACTTAGATCCCGCAACCACGAAAATGCGACGGGCCATACCCGTCCGCCTGCCAGCCTTGTGCCAGCCCACGTCAAAACCACACATACGCTGACAGAGGGACGATCATGTCCAGAACCGCACTTCGCAACACGACCGCACTGGTCGTGGCGCTGACAACCGCTATTGCTATGCCTGCCGCCGCGCAGGATACAAACACCCAAGACCAAGGCCCCGGCTTTCTGGGCTATTTGTTCCTGACCGGGGGCAAGCGCGACCTGGCCATCGGATCCGCCGTGCCCCAGACCGTGATCGACGAAGAGGAACTGCAGGATCGGCAGGCCTCTACCGTGGCGCAGCTGATTGATTCCGTACCCGGTGTGACCCTGGTGAACGGCAACACTCCGCAGGGATCTGGCATCAATATCCGCGGATTCGGGGCCAACAACACCTTTGGCAACGATCAGAAAATCGCCATCATCGTGGATGGGGCCACCACCGGTTCAGAAGAGCTGTACCGCATTGGCACCCAGCTGTTCACCGATCCGCTGCTGTATCGCAAAGCCACAGTGCTGCGCGGCACAATCGGATCCTTTGCCTATGGGTCCGGCATTGTCGGCGGCGTGGTGAAAATGGAAACCAAGGATGCCTCGGATTTCACCAATGGCGAGGTCGGGCTCAGCTTTGGCCAGACAGTTGAGTTCAGCTCAAATGGCAAGGGCTATTCCAGCTCCACCACATTGGCCTGGCAGCCCACGGAAAATGCCGAACTGCTGCTGAACTACACGCTGCGCGATGCGGAAAATTACGAATCCGGCGATGGGACCGAAATCGAAAACAGCGATTTCCGCACCCCATCCGTGCTGGCCAAAGGGCGTGTCAGCTTTGGTCAGGACAATGACCATGCGCTGTCTTTTTCCTACACAAACACCGTCGCGGATGACAAAGACAAACCCTATGACCAATTCGCCACCAGCAGCGGGGCTTTTGGCAATGTGGACCGTCTGACCGACACCACCCAGGCAACCCTGAAATATGAATATAACCCGCTGGACAATGACCTGATTGATTTCAGCGCCACGCTGAGCCACGCCGATCAGAAGATCGAATATGATTACGTGGACGGATCGTCGTTCCTGCAGGGCACGCCCAGCTTCCCCTTCCTGGTCAATACGGTGAATGCAAAACAACGCTATGAAACCACCAAACTGACCTTTGCCAACACGGCCCTGTTTGACACGGGCGCCATTTCGCACGAACTGAACGCAGGTGTCGAATTTTCCCGCCGCAAGCGCAAAGACAACGAAGCCGCCAGCGCGCCGGGCGGGGAAGACAACCGGTTTGCCCTGTATCTGATCGACGAAATGTCGATCGGCAATTGGACCGTCACCCCCGCCATGCGGTATGAAAGCGCCAAGGTCGATCCCGCCAACAGCGCCTATGACACCTATGAAAATGAGGCGCTGATGGGTGGTCTGGCGCTGGCCTATGATTTCGGCAACGGGTTCTCTGTCTTTGGCAGCGCCGCCTATACCGAAGGGATGCCGATCATCGACGATCTCGGCGGGTCGGATTTTTCCGATTACAAAATGAGCACGACGGAAAAATCGCAGACCTTTGAACTGGGTGCATCCTATGCGGGCGAAGGCGTGTTCCGACCGGGCGACTCTTTGGCGGTGCGCGGCAATATCTACAAAACCACCATGTGGGACATCACCAGCTACACCGCCCCCAATTCGGCCTTTTCGCTGCCCGATGGCGCAACCCGGATCCCCACCACCCCGCTGGAACGGGTCGAGGTTCAGGGCTTTGAGCTAGAGGCATCTTATGGGTTGGAAAGCGGTCTGTATTTTGACCTGAACGCCAATATCAGCGAAGGCCGGGAACACTTCCCCGACCATGCCTTTGGCCAGCCCACAATTTTGTCCAACACCAGCGGGCGCGACTGGCGCATCCTGTCGGCGGACACCGCACAGCTGACCATCGGTAAAAAATTCGAGGATTACGCCGATCTCAGCTGGGAAGCGTCCTATGGCACGGATCGCCGCAATGCCGCAGGGGATGATCTGAAAGATGTGACCATCCACACTCTGCGCGGCACCTATCGCCCGCAGACCGGGGTGCTGGACGGGGCCGAAATCCGCTTTGGCGTCGAGAACGTGTTTGACACAGACTATGTGGGCCATCTGTCCTCGGACAGCCGTAAGGCACCGGGTCGGACCTTCAAACTTGGGGTCTCGATGCTGTTCTAAGGCAGGATAAACCGCCGAGCAGAGGGCGCGTCCAGCGATGGGCGCGCCTTTCTCTGTGGGCAGTGGTTCGTTTTTTGGCGGCGGGGGCCGCTTGCCTTTTGCGCGGCGGGGGCCGCATGCTTTTTGCGCAGCAGTAGCTGCGACACCCAGACAAAGAAAAACCCCGGCGATGACCGGGGTGCCAAGACGATGTGTCAGGGCGGATCTACAGATCAGCGAATACCCAGCGTAAAGCTGCGCCGCGCCCCGGCAGGCGGTTTGGGACAACCCCGCACCCGGCGCACCCCGCTCAGCGCCTCCCGATCCAACCGGGCATTGCCAGATGAACGCACCAGCGACGCCGCCGTAACGCGGCCCGCGCCGCTGATCGTGATGGCAAAGACAGGCCGGACCTTGCCCCGTGCGCTCACACGCACTTTGCGCTGAATGCAGCTGGCCAGCTTGCCCTGATAATTGGCGCTGGCCGCATTGCCGGATTGCCGTTTCTTGCCGCCACTGCCCTGGCTGCTATGCCGCCCGGTCGCACGGCCCTGCGTCGTCCCTGCCGTCGCGTCCCGATCGGCGCGACCGGCCTTGGGCTTTGGCTTGGCTGGCGTTTTGACGCGAGCGGTTTTCTGCACCGGCGTTTCGCGTTTGGGTTTGGATTGGGATTTGGTTTTGGCTGGTTTGTGCTGGGCTGCAACAGACGCGCTGCGCAGCCGGGGCCGCAACGAGCGTGTCACCGCCCTGTCCTGTGGGTCCGTGGCCGTCAACCTGTCGGCAGACGTATCAACCGACACATCTGACGGCGAATCTGCCGATTGGCTGTCCAGCTTGTCCTGCACCGATGCTGTCAGCGCCAGCGCCGCAGGATCCGGCACCATCACCGCCTGCACCGGCATCACCATCGCCGCCTTGGCCGGGGCCACGGCACTGTACAAAGGGACGGGCTGCGCTGCCATCAATACCGTCGAAATCGGGTCAACCGCGTGCATCGCATCCGGCAACTCCTGAGCAAGCGGTTCCGGCATGGCCTCGGCCAGAGCGTCTGGGGTTTCCTCGACCTCAACCCCTTTGGCGAAATCCGCGAAACCCGCGCCAAGGCGGACATCCGCGCCCCCGGCCCCCTGTTCCATCTGGATCTGCGCCGCCTCGGGCACCAATGCCACAGCCAGCGCCCCATGCGCGCCGCCCGCCAACAACAACGCCGCCAGTTTCAGCACCCGCGATTGGCCCATCACTCTGCCCCCCTTTGCGTCACGATCACAACCTGTCCGGCCCCGGCCACCCGCAACGCCCGGCCCAGCGCGACAAGATCCTGCGCCGCCAAAGCCCGATCCGGCATCAGACGCAGCCGCGCGCGGTCCTCCTCTGGTAACATGTCCACAAACGCCGCCGGCGACGCGATGTCCTGGCCGCGATAGCTCAGCCGGGCATCCGCATGAACGACCAGCGCATCCGGGGGCGGCGCGCCCGCCAGATCCGCCGTGCTGACCAGCCGCAGATCCCCATCCACAGGTCGCGCCAGCGTGCCCGCCACAAGGAAAAAGATCAGCATCAGAAACACGATATTGATCAGCGCGATGGTTGGTTCGCGCTCGGATTTCTGGCGGTGGCGCAGCATCATGCCCCGCGCTCCAGCACCGTCACCCTGGCGGCGGGCAGCGTGCGCATGGCGACCAGAAAATCGGCCAGACGCTGCGCGGTGACATCCGCGCCCAGCGCGACCAGCACCACAGGGTCGGGGGTGTCAAATGCCTGCTGCAAACGGTCCAGCGTCAGGGCGCGGCCATTCAGGCGCAGCGCCTCGCTTTCAAGCTGCAGAAAAACCGGACGGGTTTCGGACGCGGCCAGCCCCCCAGCCGCGCCCCCCGCCGCCAACTCGACCTCGGCAAATTTGGTAAAGGTCGAACTGAGCATAAAAAACAGCAGCAGCAGAAAAATGACATCAATCAGCGATGTCATGGACAGCCGCCGACGACGGACCTGCCTACGCATGATCCGGGACCATCAGCGGCGCAACCACCCGCGCCGTCGCCCCGTTGGGGGGCGCTTGACCTGTTACCCCGGCAGGGGCCTCCTGAGCTGTCGGGGACAGGATCGTGCGCAGCGCCTTCAGCGCCAGAACCCGTTCGCCATCCATGCGGGACTCGAGCCAGCTCAGCACCAGTGCGGTCGGCATCGCAACCGCCAGCCCCACCGCCGTTGTCAGCAACGCCACCCAGATGCCCCCGGCCAGAATGCTGGGATCCACCTGCGATCCCGCCTGCTGCAATGCCTGAAACGCGGAAATCATCCCCAAAACCGTGCCAAACAACCCCAAAAGCGGTGCCATCTGCGCAACAGTCTCCAGCAGACGCAGCCCCTTTTCCAACCGGGCAAAGCGGGTTTCGGACTCGGCCTCCAGGCGGGCAGCATCGTTTTGCCCCGCCATGGCCAGCTGCAGCACCGGGCGCAGATAGCTGCGCGAGCCCGCCAGCGCCGTCCGTGCCCCGTCCCGGTCCCCACGATCCCAGGCCGCCACGGCCTGTAACAGCGCCTGATGCTGCCCCACCCGCGCCACGGCGAATTGCCAGATCTTGTACAGCACAACCGCCAGCACAAGAATGGACAGCCCGCCCAGCAACAGCACAACCGGCCCGCCCAGATCCGCGATATAGGTCAGACTGTGGATCACTGTGTCGATCATCCGATCACCTCCACCGCAAGGCGGCTGGACAGGCTCAGCCCGCGCGCGCAGCCTCCCTCAGCACCCTCTGCGCCCCCGGCCAATTCGCATCGCTGTGTCCCGTTGATCAACACCTGCCCCAAATTATCGCAAGCCAGCTGCGGCACCAGAAATTGCCGCACACGTGGCCGCCCCTGTGGCAGGGCTGCGAAATCCAGCAAGGTCAGGCGATCTACCTGCCCGGACCGGTCAAACAGCACGGCCTCGAACACCACGCTGGTCAGATCCCCCGCCAGCCCATTCACCGCAACAAAGCTGAGCCGACAGGCGTTTTCCACCGGATCAACGGCATTCAACTGAAGCGACAAACGCCCCGCAACGCTGTCTTGGGCACAGGCGGCGCTGGCGCTGAACAGGGCAAAACAAAGGGATAGACATCGTGCCAACATGAGCTCTCCGGGCGGTGCAACGTGCGGTGGAGGCTGGCTGGCCAAAGGGACCGGCTGGCAGAGTTTCGGGCGCTGGTTAACAAATTCTTTGGCTCGGCTCAAGCAATTTCCGATTGTTTCAATCAGGAAATGGGCCGCCACGTCACCCTGCCCGTTTCCCCCTCATGCCTCGCCTGACGTCGCGTCTGCCCCGCAATGGGACGTTGCCAGACCTGCCTCTGCGGGGTTTGCTCAGCGGGCATATTCTGGGGAGGAGACACATGCAGTTCGATTACGTGATTGTCGGTGGGGGCTCTGCCGGGTCGGTCCTGGCCGCACGGCTGAGCGAAGACCCAAAGGTCACGGTCTGCCTGTTAGAAGCCGGTGGCCGGGGCGACAGTCTGCTGGTGCGAATGCCCGCCGCCGTGGTCGCCATGCTGCCGGGCAAACCCCTGAAAGTGAACAACTGGTGTTTCGAAACCACGCCTCAGCCCGGCCTGAACGGACGGCGCGGGTATCAGCCGCGCGGTAAAACGCTGGGCGGTTCCTCGGCGATCAATGCGATGCTGTATGTGCGTGGCCAGAAACAGGATTACGATGGCTGGGCGCAGGCGGGCTGTGCCGGCTGGGACTGGGACTCTGTGCTACCCTATTTCAAACGCTCTGAAAACAACATGCGCGGAGAGGACGCCCTGCATGGCGCGCAGGGGCCGCTTCAGGTGTCCAACCAAAAAGAGCCCCGCCCGGTGACCCGCGCCTTTATCGACGCCGCCACGCAATTGCAGCACCACGAAACCCAGGATTTCAACCGCGGCGACAACGAAGGCGTCGGGCTATATCAGGTCACACAGTTCCACGACCCGGCGAAAAACGGCGAACGCTGTTCGGCGGCGGCGGCCTATCTGCATCCGGTGATGGACCGCCCGAACCTGACCGTGATCACCCATGCCCATGCCACCGGTCTGCTGTTTGATGGCACCCGCGCCACTGGCGTGACCTATCGCAAAAAGGGCAAGGGGCCGGACATCGCCCTGCACGCCCAGGCCGAAGTGCTGCTTTGCGCCGGGGCGCTCAAATCTCCGCAGCTGCTGCAACTGTCGGGCATTGGTGCCCCCAAAGATCTGGCCGCGCATGGGATCCCCCTGCGCCATGCCCTGCCGGGAGTCGGACAGAACCTGCAGGACCATCTGGACTTTACCCTAGCCTATCGGTCGCGGGATACGGATAATTTCGGGATTGGTGTGATTGGATCCGCTCGCCTGCTGCGGCATCTGTGGCGCTGGCGGCGCGACGGGGTGTCCATGGCCGCAACCCCGTTTGCCGAAGGGGCCGCCTTTCTCAAGACCGCGCCAGATCTGGAGCGGCCCGATATTCAGCTGCATTTCACCATCGCCCTGGTCGAAGATCACGCGCGCAAACTGCATTATGGCTATGGCTATAGCTGCCATATCTGCAAATTGCGCCCAGAGAGCCGGGGCACGGTCGGCCTGCACAGCGCCGATCCGCTGGATATGCCGTCGATTGATCCGGGGTTTCTATCCGACCCGCGCGATATGCAGACCATGATCGCCGGAGCCCGCATGACCAGAGACATTCTAGAAGCCCCGGCTTTGGCCCCCTATCGCCACAAGGAAATGTTTGGCACAGACACCGCCCAAACCGATGCCGATTGGGACGCCCATATCCGCGACCGGGCCGACACGATTTACCATCCTGTTGGCACCTGCAAAATGGGCACAGATCCCCTTGCCGTGGTGGATCCACAGCTGCGTGTGCACGGGATACAGGGTCTGCGGGTGGTGGATGCATCGGTCATGCCCACGCTGGTTTCGGGGAATACCAACGCCCCCACAATCATGATCGCAGAAAAAGCCGCTGAGCTGATCATAGGCGATCGCAAAACCGTAGCCTGATTTGAAAAGATTTTATCGAATGAAACAGATTGCGGGCCATGTATTTCGCCTGCTATGCCACAATAACATTGGAGATAAACTGATATGAAAATAGCCCTTGGAATTGTTGGCATATTGCTCAGCTTAATTGTGATGATGCAATCCTGCACCATTACAGGCCTGAGCGGCCTGGCTGACAATGCTGAAACAGGCGCAGCAGGCGCCATCGGATTGATTTCCGGTTTCATTTTCTTTGTCGCCGCAGCCCTGTCCTTCTCACTGCCACGCGCCGCAGGCGTCACCTTTCTGCTCAGCGCCTTGCTGGCGTCAGCGGGGGCACAAGACTTCCCCGACCTGGCCATTTGGGCCGCAATCGCAGGCGTGATGGGTGTCATGGCATTCCTCACCGGATACCTTGCAAAGAGAAAAAAGAAAGGAGAGCAAAATGCGTAAGAGCCTTCTCGCGCTCAGTGTCGGATGCGCGACGATTTTTGCGACAACACCTGCGGCAATCGCCGAAACCATGCCTGATTTTGAAACAATGGCGCGCGCGGCTTATCAATCCCAAGACGGCAAAGAGATTGAAATTGAGGGGGCCGTAGGGACGCAATATGGTGATCGTCTGTATTTTTACGACGCATCCGGTCGCTTTCCAATCCTGCTGGATGCAGGGCGCGCGGCGCGCAAATCGTTGGAAGGATGCGAAATCAACTCTTTCATGGAACCGTCCGAGAACCCCTGCCTCATCACTGGCAAAGCAGAAGTGCAAATAGATTGGGATGAAAGCAAAAATTTTGCTGATGGCATCAAGGTCAGATTGGTTGTGTTCGAACTCACCTTGACGAGAAGCGAATAAACGAAAGATTTCGGCGGGTGCCCCCGCCGAGACTCCCCTCCCTTGGCAGCGCAGCTCATCGGGAGGCCTGTGCCGTATTCCACAACCGGCATCCACAGGTAGGCAGCTACGTTCCCTCAAACATCCGCCCAAAAAAACCGCGTTTGCACAAGGCAGAAGCCGACGCAGCGTTTGGTTCGTGGGAGAGCAAGCAAACGCGTTTATGCCCAACGCAATGGGCAACACCCTGCGGACAAACGCCGGCTATCCAAGACACATCACGGAAGATATGCCCTGTAAATCTGCTACACTTTCGTTGTTTTTTTGAAAAGTGGCTGGGGTGGTAGGATTCGAACCTACGGTACGCGGTACCAAAAACCGTTGCCTTACCACTTGGCTACACCCCAACTGTGGTGCGGTGTTTACGCCGTGATTTCGGGGGGATCAAGCCCTTCCGGCAAAAAATTCGCACCTGACAGCAGTTTTTTTCTCCTTCCTATGAAACGGGGGAAACCTTACCGAATTTCAGTGGTTTACGACCTATTCCCCAACCAATGCGGCGGGGCCTTCGGCCTCTGGGCTGTCATCACCCGCTTGATAGAAATGGTATTGAGCGCGGCCCGCGCGCTTGGCAGCATAGAGCGCGGTATCTGCCTGTTCCATGATCTCTGCCGGGGTGATTTCACCGCTCTCATGCAGGCTGATTCCGATGCTGGTCGAGATCTTGCAGGTGTTTCCATCATGGATCACGGGCTCTTCGATCCGTTCGATCAGACGTGCGGCAATGGCGCCAAGCCGGTCCTGAGAAATCCTGTTGGGCAGCAGAAAGACAAACTCATCGCCGCCGACTCGCGCAGCGGTGTCATTGTTGCGGGTCTCGGCCATCATTTCGCTGGCCACCTTGGTCAGCACCGCATCGCCTGCCGCATGACCATAGGTGTCGTTCACCTCTTTGAAATAATCGAGATCCAGATGCATCAGGGCAAAGGGCTGCCCCGCGCGGCACACGCGATCCAGGATCTGATCCAGAGCCCGACGATTGCGCAGCCCTGTCAGCCCATCGGTATAGGCGCGTTCTTCGGCCTCGACGCGCGCACCTTCCAGCCGGGTGTTAAGGTGGCGTGACGCCTCCATCGCGGCGGATTTCGCCTCTACCAGGTACAGCATTTCAACGGTCAGATCGGTGGCGGCAAAATCTGTGCTGGTGAGCGCATAGTCATGCACGGCCTCCACCACCGAAATGCCAAAGCTGAGATTGATCACGGCACCGCCCTGCCCGTCCGGTGCCATGACACCGGTCAGCTGTGTCCGCTTGCCCTCGCGCAAGCGCAGGCGCAGGCTGGATCCCCGTGCGCTCAGAAGGTGGTCCATGGTTTTGATCGCACTGGGGCGATACACCTCAAACACTTCTAGGAAGCGGCGCCCTTGCAGCGGCCCCTGCCCCAGTTTTTCCAGGGTGGCACCGCTTTGCATGATATGCCCGGTTGGGGACAGCAGCACATGCATCGGACAGAGTGTCATCAGAATGGATTGCGGCAGGTTCATCACATCGCCCCCCCCATGGCTGCAGGCCCCCCAAGTTCAAATTCACGACCTTCGGCAAAGGCGGCCTCGACCACCACAAGTTCGATCCGCTGCTGCTGGTCTGAAATCCGTTGAAATTCCAACAGAGCCAGCGCGCCGTAATCATCCGCCATCGCGCGCAACAGCCCCACCATCACATGGCCAAAGGCCGGCATGTCGCCGGTCACAATCAGCGAAAATTGATTCGGCCCCTGATCGCGCAGTTCCAGTTCGGGCAGGACCAGATCCGAAATCGCCAGTTTGGCCCGCCCCGGCATGTCATCAAGAGAGTGCAGAAATTCGATGAAATCCACCCCGGCAAAGCGCAACAGGCGGCGCAGGCCCTCACGTTCGGGATGTGACACCAGATAGGTGCCGACATCCTCAAGAAACGCATCGCGTGGCTTGTTCAAAACCGCCTCTGCAGAGCGGGTGATTTCCTCAAGTAGATCGGCGGGATAGGCCAGCATGGCCTCAAAATCAGGGTCATCCAGATGGGCGTGGTCTGCCACCGCGCACCAGGAGTCCCGGCCATAAGTATCCTGCACAAAAAGCTGTAACGTCCTAAAGATCAGACCATGCATGGCGCATCCATTTTGGGTCAACTGCACAATTCGGGTGTAACCGATGTAGCCAATGTGACCCCAGGGACGTTAACAGCCATGTAACATAGACAATTGAACCGAAATTCAGCGTCAATCGACCATGGGTTTTCCGTGAATCCGCAAAAACAGGCTGGCCTCGTCATTGTTGCGGAAAAACGGAACCGAGGCCGGCGGCCCCGCTTCGCCCAGACGGGCCCCGACCTCTGCCAGCACCACTTCGGTAATGAAGGGCAGGTCGAAACCGCGCACCTCATCCAAGGGGATCCACTGCAGATGGGACAGCTCGTCTTCGGCCCCGGAAAAATCATCGGGATCGCTGCACAGCGCATCCGCATCCACCAGGAAAAACCGCGCATCAAACCGCCGGGGTCGCCCCGGAGGCGTGATCGCCCGAAACACAAATTGCAGCCCTTCGGCGCTGGGGCGGTGGCCGGTTTGCGCAAAACCCTGCCAGTTTTCCGGGATGTCGCCCGCCCACGCGGCCCGGTGCCCAAGCACCTGACCGGTTTCTTCCCACAATTCCCGAATCGCTGCCGCAGCCAGCGCATTGCCCAGATCCTGATCCGCCTGATCGGCCAACCGCTGTGCGCATAATGCAGACAGCGGATGGGCCAGGGCCACATCCGCATCGCTTGCATCCAGCGCACCGCCGGGAAAAACGAATTTATTGGGCATAAAGGCGGCTTTGGCCCCGCGCTGCCCCATCAGAACGCTGGGGCGGCTGGCACGGTCACGCACGACAATCACCGTGGCCGCATTGCGGATCGCAGTCTTGTCCACCGGGGGTTTTGGCGCGCTCGCCTGCGCGCCCCCCGCCTGATCAGATCCTGCCGCCTGTTCGTTCATGCGCCCCTCAGGACGCCAGACGCCCTGCCTCTTTTTTGGCCGGGGCGGCAAAACCATGCATCCGGTGGGCCCATTGATAGGCCACAACCATCCCCTTCAACCTTGGCAAAAGATAGAGCGACAGCCCCACACAGCCAACCGCAAAGATGGTGAAAAGCGTCAGCGGATCCGGGCGCCAGGTTTCAAACACCACCATCAGCAGCGGCGCCATGATATGCCCGACAATCACAATCGTCAGATAGGCCGGACCATCATCCGCACGATGATGATGCAGTTCCTGACGGCAGACCGTGCAATGATCGCGCACCGTGAGATAGCCATGCAACAGCGGGCCATTGCCGCAATTGGGGCATTTCCGGCACCAGCCCTTCCACAGGGCACTTTTGGTATCGCGCTGTTCGCCGTTGGTCGCTTGTTGTTCGCTCATGTCACACACAGATCTGATTGCTGTTCGCTTGAAGACTGCAAACTGGCCCTGAACCGATGTGATTTGAATTGCGCAATCTGTCCTTGCGTCGGGATGTCGCGGATTTTCGCCCTCCCAATCGCCCCGGTTCACGACCCTATGATCAGACGCGGCGCTTTTTTTTCCAAAACCGGCGACGGAACGGCCGCGCTGCGCCGTTTGTATCTGCAGAGACACCCGAACACAGGGTGGATCACAGGCAGACACGATGGTTTAGGAGACCGACAGATGAAGACCTCTGCATATTGGATCACCGGCGCTTTGGTTCTGGTCATGGGCACCGCTTCGATGGCCGCAGCCAAGGGCGGCCCGATGATGGACCCCAGCCGTCTGGACAGCATGTTCACCGCGCTGGACACCGATGAGGATGGCAAAATCACCACCGAAGAATTCGCCGCCGCCAAGGCCAAACGCTTTGCCGAGGCAGATGCCGATGGCGACGGGCTGCTCAGCACCGAAGAAATGAGCGCCATGGCTCTGAAAATGCGCGATCAGGCCCGCGAAACCCGCGCCCAAAAGCGCAGCGCACGTATGGTCGAAAAGCTGGACAGCGACAGCGATGGCAAGCTCAGCCTTGAGGAACTGGCCGCCGCGCCCGGTCCCGAACGCATGCTGACCAAGCTGGACAGCGACGCAGACGGTGCCCTGTCGCGCGACGAACTGGCCGCGCTCAAGGATAAAATGGGCAAGCGCCACGGCAAGGGCCACGACCATGAACACGGTCAGAAACAGGGCCACAAGCACGGGCATGGCAAGGGCGGCGGCACCCCCTGGTGGCTGCAGTAACCCGAAAACCTGCGGCCCCGCTGTGACTTGCACGCGGCGGGGTCAGCGCGTAGCGATGGGTTGGGACAAGGATGCCGTTTGACGCCATGAGCGAGTGTCACGACGAAGAGCTGCTGGCCGCGTTTGCCGCCGGGGATCCGGGGGCCGCGCGCGCCTTGACCGCACGGCTGGCACCGCGCGCCTTTTCCCATGCCATGCGGCTGCTGGGCGGCGACCGGGCCGAGGCCGAGGATGTCGCGCAGGAGGCGCTGCTGAAACTCTGGCGCATCGCCCCCGATTGGCGCGCAGGCGAGGCCAAGGTCAGCACCTGGCTGTATCGTGTGACGGCCAATCTGTGCATCGACCGGCTGCGCAAACGCCGCGATGGGCCGGCGCTGGACGCCATCCCCGAACCACAGGATGACGCCCCCGGTGCCGATCATGCGCTGCAACAACAGGCGCGCAATGCGGCGCTGCAGGCGGCGCTGATGACACTGCCTGACCGCCAGCGGCAGGCGGTGGTGCTGCGCCATATCGAAGGGCTGTCCAACCCGGAGATCGCTCAGATTATGGACATCGGGCCCCGCGCAGTTGAAAGTCTGACCGCGCGGGGCAAAAAGGCACTGGAGGCCGCGCTCTGCGCGCGCCGCGCGGAACTGGGGTATCAAGGCGATGACTGATCATCACGACAAGACATCTGACGCGGCGGGCGGGCTGGACCTGTTCTTTGAGGCTGCACGCGCCACGCCTCCCCTGCCCGGCGGCGATTTCCTGACCCGGATCGAAACGCAGGCGCTGGAGATCCAGTCCGCACAGCAGGACATCCGCAGCGCAGCGCGTCAACCGATCTGGCGGCAATTGCTGCAGACCCTGGGCGGCTGGCCCGGTGCCGCGGGACTGGCTGCGGCCTGTGCTGCGGGCGTCTGGCTGGGGATTGCCCCGCCTGCGGCTCTGGACGGGGTGCTGGGCAGCGGCGGCGATCTGGGCACGCTGGGGCTGGACCCGCTCAGCGGCTATGACCTCGCAATGATGGAGGGCTGACATGGCACAAACCACAAAATCCCCCCGCATGGCCCTTTGGCTGCGGGCCGTGCTGTTCCTGTCCTTGGCTGGCAATCTGCTGGTCGCGGGTCTGGTGGCTGGGCACCTGCTGGGCGATGACCGCCGCCACGGCCATGACCGCCGTGATTTCGTCACCCCCTACACCCGTGCCTTTACCGACGAACAGCGCCGCGACCTGTGGCGCGAAATCCGACGGGAGCGTCCGCGCAAAGACCAATCCGGGCCGGGCCCCGCCTATGGCTATGCTGACGCGATTGCCCTGTTGCGCGCGCCCAATTTTGACAGTGCGGCCATGCAAACCCTGTTGGACACCCAGGCCAGCCGCAGCGAAACCCGCCGCAAACGCGGCCAGACGGTTCTGACCCGTTATCTGGCCAGCATGAGCCCCGCAGAACGGGCCGCCTTTGCCGACCGTCTGGAAGCCCAGCTGGAAGAACTGCAGCGCCGCCGCGACAAAATCCGCAAAGACTGACCGGATCGACAACAGCCCCGGCCAGACCGGCACTGACGCGCCATTGATCGGTCATTGGCCTGACGCATCCTTGCCCCTGCGGCTTCCCCTCCGCAGAGGCAAGGCCCCTCGCCCTTTTCGATACAAACAGCACCAGTCAGATGCGCCCATCAAAACGCATCCGGCAAACCGCTTAACCGCGCCGCGCCTTGGCCTCTCGGGTCATGCCGGGCAGCGACAGCTGCGCCGGATCGCGGGCTGCGTCGCGCCGCAGTTTTGGTGCCGCCGGGCGGGGCTTGCGCGCCGCGCGCCGGGTCAAAGACAGCACCGTGTCCGCCATCACAACCGTATCGCGCCCCCGATCCTTGGCCGCATACAGCGCCTGATCCGCGCGTTCGATCAGCATCCGGGGATCTTCGCCTTCTTCGGCACGACCAATCGCCACTCCGATGCTGAGCGTCACCGTGATATGCCGCCCATCCGGCAGCGCAATCGGCTGCTGCGCCATGATCTGCGTCAACCGTTCGGCCGTGGCCTTGGCCTGTGCGCGGGTCGTGTCTGGAATGGCGATCAGAAATTCCTCGCCGCCAAAGCGTGCCACCAGATCCGCAGCCCGCAGATTGTCTGTCAGCCGCCGAGCAAAGGCCTGCAGCACCGCATCCCCCGCCGCGTGACCATAGGTGTCATTCACCGATTTGAAATGGTCCAGATCCGCCAGCAACAGCGCGTAATCCCGCCCGTTCTTGCCCGCACGCTCGGCCAGTCGGCCCAGATGGGGCAGCGCGTAACGCCGGTTATAGAGCCCGGTCAGAGGGTCACTGACCGCCGCCCGCAACCCATCGCGCATATTGGCGCGCAGCCGGTCGGAAATGCCCTTGCGCGCAATCTGTTTGCGCAGACGCAGCACCAGTTCTTCGGTATCCGGGCCGCTGCCCAGCAGGTCATTCGCGCCCATATCCAGCGCGCTGGCGGCTTCGCGCCGCTGATGGGGCTGGGCGACGTAAATCAACGAGGAATGGCGCAGCGCCTTGTTTGAGCGCAGTTGCGGCAACAGGGCCAGCCCCTCGCCATGCGAGTCAGCGCCCTCAAGGATCACGACCACATCGGGCACCTGGCCATCGACCCGCAGCGCCGCATCAGCAGCGACCAATTCGATCCGATCATTCATGCGCTGCGCCAGCTCAGAGCGGACCTGCCGGGCCAGCGGCATCCGCCCTGTCGGCACCAGCCGCACCAGCGCAGGCGTTTCAAAATCCTGTCCCATTTCACCCAGCCCCAACGCCCGGCGGGTGTCGTCACGCAGCTGCAGCTCGGCCTCGGCATCGCGGGCCCGCAACAGCGACCGCAGCCGGGCCAGCATCACCAGTTCATCCAGAGGACGGGTCAGCACATCATCCGCCCCCGCTGCAAGGGAGCTCAACCGCTCGGCAGGATCGTCATCACTATGCAGCAAGACCACCGGCAGGCGCGGATCCCCGGCCGCCTCGCGCAGGCGCTGCACCAGATCACAGCCGGAGATGTCAGGCAGGTCGGCGGCGGCGATCACCATATCCGGGCGTTGCGTGCGCAGCATCTTCAGCGCGGCATGGCCAGACCCGGCCTGGTCGACCTCATAAAAGGCCGCAGCCAGTTTGACACGCAGGATGATGCGGTTTGTCGGCACCGCATCGACCACCAATATCCGTCCTGTCATCCCGTCACCTTCTGCAACGCGCCGCGTCACGCTTGGACTTGTTCGCAAGGTTAGAATTGGTTGATATAGGTTAAGAAACCCTTTCGGATTCCGAGCAAAATGAATCTTTCACAAGACACAGCCGAGATGATCGGCCTGCAGGCAGTGGCCTGGCTGGCCGCCAATGACGACCTTCTGCCGGTCTTTCTGGGGGCCACTGGCGCCAGCGAAGACAGCTTTCGCAGCGGGCTGGAAGACCCTGATTTCCAAGGCTCCGTTCTGGATTTCATCCTGATGGATGATGCCTGGGTCGAAGGCTTTTGCACCGCCTGCGACATCGCCCCCGACCACCCGATGATGGCCCGGCACATGCTGGCAGGTGGCCCGGTCCACTGGACCTGATCTTTCCTTTTCACAACATGAACGGACCTGCCATGCCCTTGCCCACCCCTGCCCCGCTTGGCCTGTTATTTGACAAGGACGGCACGCTGTTTCGCTTTGGCGAGACCTGGAACATCTGGGCCGCCGAGGTGATCGCCCATTATGCCGCAGGCTGCGATCGCACCCGACAGGCGCTGGCCGATGCCACCGGGTTCGACCTGACCAACAGCGCCTTTTTGCCCGACAGCCCAGTGATTGCCGGCACCAACCGCGAAGCCGCCGAATGTCTGGCCAGCGCGCTGCCCGGCACAGATATTGGCGCGATCGAAACCTATCTGGCCGACAGCGCCGCCACCGCGCCGCTGGCCCCGGCCACGGATCTGCCCCCGTTTCTGGACGAGCTGCGCGCCCGTGGGATGCGGCTGGGGGTGATGACCAATGACACAGAGCGCGCGGCCCTGGCACAGCTGGGCGCGGTCAACATCACCCAGAAGTTTGATTTCATCGCCGGGTTTGACAGCGGCTTTGGCGCAAAACCCGCCCCGGATCCTCTGCTGGCCTTTGCCCGTGCCACGGATCTGGACCCGGCCCGCATCGCCATGATTGGCGACAGCACCCATGATCTGATTGCAGGCCGCGCCGCCGGGATGATCACCATCGGTGTGCTGACCGGCCCGGCGCTGGAGCCCGAACTGTCCCCTCATGCGGATGTGGTTCTGCCTGATATTGGCGCAATCCCCGACTGGCTGGACCAAGCATTTGCCCCCGCCTGATCTGTCCTGTGTATCAGAGTAAGCACAGCTCACCTACGCGGCCCGTGTTTCTACGCGCCACTTAAAACAGGCGCGTCCTGCGCGATCTGACCAATCTCAGCATTTGAAAACGACAATTTTCGTCGCAAACCGACAGGATGCCCCTCGTCGCTCGGTATGTGCTGAGACAGAGCACCGCGCAGGAGGACGCCATGACCGAGCCAAATTCCAAGCCGCAACGCCGCCGCCGCTCTGGCGGGCGCGCCGGGAACAGCGCACGCCGGGGCGGTGCCGTGATAGATCAGGCCCCCTGGCGGCTGCCTAAAAATCACGATCGTCCAACCGAACCCCTGTCGCCCGAAGGCGTGGCGCGGATGCATGATGCGACCATGCGCATCCTCGAAGATATCGGGATCGAGTTTCTGAACCCCGAGGCGCTGGAAATCCTGCGCAAGGCGGGCTGCACAATCCATGGTGAAAATGTCCGCATGGGCCGCGATATGGTGATGGAATATGTCGCCATGGCGCCAGGCAGCTTTACCATCACCCCGCGCAACCCGGACCGCACCATCACGCTGGGCGACGGGCATATCCTGTTTGGCAACGTGTCCTCTCCACCCAATTACTGGGATATGGAGATCGGCCGCAAAGTGCCCGGTACGCGCGAGCAATGCGCCAATCTGCTCAAGCTGACACAATATTTCAACTGCATCCACTTCGCCGGCGGCTATCCGGTGGAACCCGTGGACATCCATGCTTCGGTCCGGCACCTTGATGTGCTGTTTGACAAGCTGACCTTGTGCGACAAGGCCGTCCATGCCTATTCTCTGGGGCCAGAGCGGGTCGAAGACGTTATGGAAATGGTGCGCATCGCGGGCGGGCTGAGCCACGAGGAATTTGACGCCACCCCCCGGATGTACACCAATATCAACTCCACCTCGCCGCTGAAACATGACTGGCCGATGATGGATGGCTGGATGCGGCTGGCGCGGCGCGGGCAGGCGCTGGTTGTGACACCCTTTACACTTGCCGGTGCCATGGCCCCCGTGACCATGGCCGGTGCCGTCGCCCAAAGCCTGGCCGAAGGGCTGGCCGCCGTGGTGCTGGCGCAGATCATCAATCCGGGCGTGCCCTGCATGATCGGCACCTTTACCTCCAACGTGGATATGAAAACCGGCGCCCCGGCCTTTGGCACCCCGGAATACATGCGCTCCACCCAGATGACCGGCCAGATGGCGCGATTCTATGGCTTGCCGATGCGGTCCTCTGGTGTGTGCGCCGCGAATGTGCCTGACGGGCAGGCCATGTGGGAAACCGAACACTCGCTTTGGGCGGCGGTGCAGTCGGGCACCAACATGGTTTATCACGCCGCGGGCTGGCTGGAGGGCGGGCTGATCGCCAGCCCCGAGAAATTCATCATGGATTGCGAGGTTCTGGCCCAGATCCAACGCTATATGGAACCAGAAATCTGGGACACCTCCGATGCCTCTCTGGCCGTGGACACCATCGCCGAGGTCGGTCCAAACGGGCATTTCTTTGGTGTGCAGCACACGCAGGACCGCTATACCACCGCCTTCTGGCAGCCCGCCCTGTCCGATTGGAAAAACTACGAGGCCTGGGAAGCGGCGGGCAGCATCTGGACCCCGGAACGGGCGCATCTGCTGTACAAAGCTATCCTGAACGAGTTCGAAGCCCCGCCAATGGACATCGCCATCCGCGAAGAGCTGGCCGATTTCGTCACCCGCCGCAAAGCCGAAGGCGGCGCCCCCACGGATTTTTAAGCCACAAAAATCCCCGTATTTTTGTGGCTGGTGGCAAGGTGGTCTTTTGCACCGCAAAAGATCCACGGCCACACCTCTCCACTCTGGACGCAGCCCTCTCAAAAAGCCCCGTATTTTTGTGGCTGGTGGCAAGGTGGTCTTTTGCACCGCAAAAGATCCACCGCCACACCCATCCACTCTGAACGCAGCCCTCTCAAAAAGCCCCGACTTTTTGTGACCGGTGGCGAACTGGTCTTTTGCCCGCAAAAGATCCCCCCATCCGCTCTGGGCGCGCCTTCCCCACCCGCCATAGGGTGGGTTTTCAACCCACCATCCCCCTCTCCACCATACCAACGCCCAATTTTCCCCTTGGGAAAATTGCCCTCCCGCATCAAACGCCCTATCACAGCCCCATGCTGAACCTGATCACCCATGGCCCCGCCCGCCCTGACACGCCGCCTCTGCTGATCGCCCATGGCCTCTATGGCTCTGGCCGCAACTGGGGGGTGATCGCGCGCCGCCTGTCCGACGAACGCCAGGTGCTGGCCCCGGATATGCGCAACCACGGCGACAGCCCCTGGGCCGCGCCGCATGACTACCCGTCCATGGCCGCGGACCTTGCCGCACTGATCGACGCCCATGGGGGCCGCGCGGATGTGGTCGGGCACTCCATGGGGGGCAAAGCCGCCATGACCCTGGCCCTCACCCATCCTGATCGGGTCAACCGGCTGATCGTCGCCGACATCGCTCCGGTGACCTACACGCATGACCAAAGCCAATTCATCAAAGCCATGCGCGCAGTCGACCTGTCCCGCGTGGAAAAACGCGCCGATGCCATGGCCCAGCTGGCAGAAACCGTGCCTGATACAACCCTGCAAAGCTTTTTCACCCAGTCGCTCGACACGCGCGAAAAACGCTGGCGGTTGAATCTGGATCAGCTGGAACAGGATATGGGCAACGTACTGGGCTTCCCCGACATCTCCGGCAGTTTCACAGGCCCCACCCTGTTCCTGTCCGGCGGGCAAAGCGACTATGTCACGCCAGAACACCGCCCAAAAATCCGCGACCTGTTCCCCAAAGCCCGCTTTGCCAAACTGCCCCGCGCCGGCCATTGGCTGCACGCCGAAGACCCCCGCGCCTTCGAGGCCTCAGTCCGCGCCTTCCTCAACGCCACAGCCGAATAACGCGCCCCTCCCGCGTCTTCTCATTGGTACAAATACCTCCGGGGGCGTCCCCCAGGGACGGGGGCAGAGCCCCCCACTGAAACATGGGCAAACCGGCTCAGTTTCACAAAATCCGAAACTGCGGTGGCAGTTTCTGAAAAGCCAGCACCGCCCCCTTTGCCAGCGCGACAAGCCCGGTCATCCTATGCAGATCCGCAGAGATCGACGCAGGACATTGGCCGCACATGCCCCGATCAGCCATCCAACAACCGCAATTCACCCTCCAGCCAGGGCAATTGGCGCAAGGCCGGGGCAATCACGATTTCATTCACCAACATCCGGGCGGTGCGCGCCACATCGCGCGGCACCGTGTCCGTCCAATCCGTCGCCGCCAGCAGGGAAATCGTGCGGGAAAACGGCTTCATCGGCAATTTATGCACCTCCAGCCGCTCGTGCAGCCGCACCGCCCGCATAAAGCCCAGCGGGGTGGTGATGGTCCAGCCCGCCCCGCGCGCCGCCAGCGTCATCAGCGACAGATGCGACCCGATTTCGAACCGCTCGGCAAAGCTCAGCTTTTGCCGCGCCAGATGCGCCTCGACCAGACGGCCAATCACCTGATCGCGGTCATGGCGCAGCAGGGGCAGCGCCCGCATCACGCCCTCCAGACCGCCATGTTCGGCCACCGCCCCGCGCGGGCAGACAAAGATAAACGGGTCACGCACCAGCGGATATTCGACCACGCCCTCTTCGACCTTGCCGCTGCTGGCGGCGATGGCCAGGTGCAATTTATGCGCACGGATTTCATCAGCGATCTGATGGCTGGGCGCGGTGATCAGCTTGAACCGACAGCGGGTCATGCTTTCGGCCAAAATGGTCACAAGGCGCGGCGTCAGGTCATTATCGAAATCGTCAATCACCCCCAGACTCAGCGTACTGAGATGGGTCAGATCCATCACCGTCAGTTCATTCTGCGCCAGACGCAGCTGGTCCAGAACCGTGCGCGTGCGTTCAAGAAAAGCGCGACCTGCGGGGGTCAGCATCATCGGGCGACGGCCATGGTCCACCAGTTCAGTGCCCAGCGCGTTTTCAAGGTTGCGCATCTGCTGGCTGACCGCGGGCTGGCTGAGCCCGGTGATTTCAGAGGCCCGCGCGACCGAGCCCGCCTGAGACAGGGCCTCGAACACTTCCAATCCTCGCAACGTCACCCCTTTGCGCAACATGCCCTGCCCTTTCCACTTTGCCCTGCCCTACTCACATCTTTCAGTTTTGTGAAACTGTAACGCTCTCGTCAAGGACCGCCACATGCCTCGTCATTTGAAAACCGCCCCTGGTCTGCCGCCTGCCACCCAGACCGACATTGCCGACACTGTTCAGATCATGCTGGCGCGGCTGCGTCAGGGGGGCGATGTGGTGGCGCTGGACTATGCTGCGCGGCTGGATCGCTGGACCGGCCCTGCGCTGGTTCCGCCCGCAGCCTTTGACCGCGCCCGTGCGCTTGTGCCCAATCCCGTCAAAGAGGCGCTGACCTATGCCCATGAAAACATCCGCAGCTTTGCCCTGGCCCAGCGCGACTCGATCACCGAGTTCGAAACAGAGCTGCGCCCCGGCCTGATCGCAGGGCAAAAGCTGATTCCGGTGAATGTGGCGGGCTGCTACGTGCCCGGCGGGCGCTATGCCCATATTGCCTCGGCGCTGATGACGATCACCACGGCCAAGGCGGCGGGTGTGCCGCATGTGATCGCCTGCGCACCGCCCCGCGATGCGGATGGGATCGACGCCGCCACCCTGTTCGCGATGGAGCTGGCCGGGGCCGACAGCGTGCTGACCCTTGGCGGGGTGCAGGGCATCGCAGCCATGGCCTTTGGCATGTTCGGCCTGCCCGAGGCGGATATCCTCGCCGGCCCCGGCAATGCCTATGTGGCCGAGGCCAAGCGACAGCTTTACGGACCCATCGGCATCGATATGGTCGCAGGCCCAACAGATGTCGCCATTGTCGCCGATCACAGCGCCGACCCGCGCCGCGTCGCGCTGGATCTGATCAGCCAGGCCGAACATGGGGCGAATTCGCCCTGCTGGCTGATCTGTGATGATGCTGGCTTTGGTCAGGCGGTGCTGGCCGAGATCCCCGCACAGCTGGCCCTGCTGCCCGATGAAAACCGCGCCGCCGCCAGCGCCGCCTGGGATGCCATGGGCGAGGTCATCCTGTGTGAGACCCGCGAAGAGATGGCGCAGGTTGCCGACAGCTACGCCCCCGAACATCTGCATGTTCAGGCGCAGGATCTGGACTGGTGGCGCGCCCGGCTGACCGCCTATGGATCGCTGTTTCTGGGGTCCGACAGCACTGTAAGTTTTGGCGACAAGGCCGCGGGGCCGAACCACGTCCTGCCGACCTCGCGCGCAGCGCGGCACACAGGCGGTCTATCGGTGCATAAATTCCTGAAATGCGTGACATGGCAACGGGTTGAAGATCAAGCCCTGCCGGATCTGGCCCGTGCCAGCGCGGTGATTTCACGCGCCGAAGGCATGGTTGGCCACGCCCTTGCCGCCGAAGATCGGTTGCCGCAGACCACCCCGCCACTGACCCGGCGGGTTGGCTAAACTCAAATCGGGAAACGGGGTATTACAGCCCCTGACAGGTCTGTTCTGCCCGTGCAGCAAAGGCTTTGTACCGCTGCCAAAAGGCTTCGTTACGGGAACCATCAGATTGCCGGATTTCCTGCGCGCTGTGCGGGTCGGCGAAAAAGCCCACTGCCCGACGCTGATCCGCGCTGGACAGGCTGCGATCGGCCACATGCTGCACACAGCCACAGAGCTGGCGATTGGCGGCCTTGCGCCCAGCCTGCAGGCAGGCATTTGCAATCGGCCCGGACGCAAACCGCGCAGTGCTGTGATACACCGCTGCGCTGGTCACACGGTTTTGCGACGCGGTGCTGCCGTAATTGCGCGCATTGCGGTCACTGCCACAGGCCACCAGCACCAGCGAAGCCGCACCCAACAGCGCCAGATTGCGCAGCCCCATCACTCGAGAATCCAAAAATACACGGGCCATTGCTGCCTCACCTGTCTGAAGGGCGCTGATCGGCCCGGTCTGCCCGGCTGCGGGTTCTCCCGTCTGTGCCGATGCTCTGCTCGCCCTGAATATGGCGCAAAAGGGGGCTGTTTTCAACCAAACCCCGCATCCAGATCACGCCAATGCGACGGATCCCAAGGCAATCAATGCTGAAAGTGTTAAAACAAGACGGATCATGGCCCCACTCCTTTCTCTGTCAATGTAACAGAGTCAAAGGCTTAGGCCACTGGCGGTATTCCCGACCCTTGAGAAAATCAAAAAGCCCACCAGAGATGGCGGGCTTTGAGCGGTTCAGGAATGCGTAAAGGCCTTAGCCCTCAAGCGCGTCGATCATCTCAACCCGTGTGCCGTGGCGGCCGCCTTCAAATTCGGCACCAAGAAAGGCATCGACGATCTCCAGCGCCAGGCCTTCGCCCACAACGCGCGCGCCGATGGACAGGATATTGGCGTTGTTGTGCTGGCGGATCATCGCCGCAGAAAAGGTTTCCGAGCACACGCCACAGCGGATGCCTTTGACCTTGTTCGCCGCCATCATGATGCCCTGCCCGGTGCCGCACAGGATGATGCCCAGATCGCAATCGCCCGAGGCCACCTTTTCAGCCGCCGCCGCGCCATGGGCCGGGTAATGGGTGCTTTCAGGCGAGGTCGGGCCGATATCGACAGCCTCATAGCCCTGCGCTTCGATATGTTTGGCAATGGCCTGACGCATGTCGATGGCGGCATGGTCGCTGGACAGCACGATGCGTTTCTTGTCACTCATGATGGATCCCCAATATCCAGATAGGCCCGGCTCAACAGGACCGGACAGCAAGCGCGCCCCTCATAGCATAGGCTAGGTCAAGGTCCAGAGAGGGTTTGTGGCGCAGGGCTGGCCTGCGCGATCTGTTCTGGGCCGCAGTCCAAACCCGGTTGACCGACCATTTCTTCAAAAAAACACGTGAAGTTCTCGACCCGTTTTTTCCATCCAAGGTCGTCCCCAGAAACGTGCCAAAAAAACGTTCCAGCCAAAGTCACGGCTGGCCAAACCACACCAAGATTGCCGAACCACGTTTTCTTCTTCAACTCTGGATCGCGGCGGGCCTTTTCCAACTCACCTTCGAGCTTCGCAATTTTGCTTCGGAGCCGCCCGATCTCCTCCCGCAGGGCTTGCTCTGTGTGATCATTGCGCCCTTGGGCCACAAGATCGCGGATGGCCTCCAAACTGCTGGGGATCGCCTCCAGCGGTTTCAGCATGTCGGGCAGGTCATTCAACCCGGTCTGCTGGCGGAACAGCTCAAAACTCTGGTTGATGGTGATGGAAGTCTGATATGTCGTGCCACCAAGACTGCGAGGATAGTCAAAGAGATGCGAGACATCCTTGGGCTCAAACTCCGGCGCCCGAGAGGCTGCCGCCGCCTGCTCCGCCTCCCACTCCGCTTCGATGCGGGCGATTTCTTGGGCGACTTCCTCAGGGCCTGATTGCCAGATTGGGTCTGGTATCAAGGCAATGCGGCGCTGCAAATCAGGAGAAAGAGGCTTGCCCTCTTCCATTGCTTTCAGCCACTTACCCCAAAAACCACACTCCTCAAAAGGTATCACTCCAGCGCAATCATATTCGTACTCCATCAAGTGTAATGGCATACTTAGATAGCTTCCCGCGCCTTTCACGATGCCCCAATCTTCCATCAAAAGCCTTTGCCAAATCTCAGGAAGAAAGTGCATTTCCATTTTGCGGAGTTCACAAAAAATCGTCAGCGCACGACGCGCGCGCACTTGCAAATTAAAAAGCGAGTAAACTTTGTCGCGGGGAAAGTTGCCTCGCATCTCCTGCGGCAACTGAGAACTGCTTGCATAGAGCACGACAAGGGCCGCTAGATCTTCGGGATGTCGCACATTTGCAGCATGTCTTTCCAGGTAGTAAGTCGAAGCGCCCTCTAAATCACCTACGCAACTTTTTCCGTCTCGCTCCAGCCTGCTCCACTCCCACAACAGGCATCTCAAACCAGCAAGGGACGGCTGTATGCGCGCCGGTTCCCCAAACTGCAGCGCATATAAGAATATAGGCACCAGCCGAGTAGCGGCCCGCAGCGCCAACCATTTTAGCCGCCACTCTTCAGTCTGCTCTTTGATCCAAAGATCGAACTCTTCTTCCATATACGCCGCTCGTTACCCTGTCTTCAGATTCACTGTAGCGAAGAACCAGACTCCACCTTGACCAACAGGCAAATCCCTAGCATATCCGCCTCATGAGCACACCTCTTGATCGCATCCGCAACTTCTCCATCGTCGCCCATATCGACCACGGGAAATCCACCCTGGCCGACCGGCTGATCCAGCAAACCGGCACCGTCAAGGAGCGGGACATGCAGGCGCAGCTGCTCGACAGTATGGATATCGAGCGTGAGCGCGGCATCACCATCAAAGCCAACACCGTGCGGATCGACTACACCGCGCAGGACGGCAATGATTATGTGCTGAACCTGATCGACACCCCCGGTCACGTGGACTTTGCCTATGAGGTCTCCCGCTCCATGCGCGCGGTTGAGGGCTCTTTGCTGGTGGTGGATGCCTCTCAGGGGGTCGAGGCCCAGACCCTGGCCAATGTCTACACCGCCATTGAGGCCGATCACGAGATCGTCCCGGTGCTGAACAAGGTCGACCTGCCCGCCGCCGAACCCGAGCGCGTGGCCGAACAGATCGAAGACGTGATCGGCATTGACAGCACCGATGCCTGCCTGATTTCCGCCAAGACCGGCATCGGCATCCCCGATGTGCTGGAGGCCATCGTCACCCGCCTGCCCGCGCCCGAAAGCGGCGACCCGGATGCCCCCCTAAAGGCCATGCTGGTGGACAGCTGGTACGACCCCTATCTGGGCGTTGTCGTTCTGATCCGCGTCATGGATGGCACCCTGAAAAAGGGCGATCAGATCCGCATGATGCAGACCGGCGCCAAATATGGCGTTGACCGGATCGGCGTGTTCCGCCCGCAGATGGAAAACATGCCCTCGCTTGGCCCCGGTGAGATCGGCTTTATCACCGCCTCGATCAAACAGGTGCGTGACACCAAGGTCGGCGACACAATCACCCATGAAAAGCGCCAGACGCCGGAACCGCTGCCGGGCTTCCAGCCGTCGGTGCCGGTGGTGTTCTGTGGTCTCTTCCCCGTGGACAGCGCCGAGTTTGAAGACCTGCGCGACGCGATTGAAAAGCTGGCCCTGAATGACGCCTCGTTCAGCTCGGAAATGGAAACCTCGGCCGCGCTTGGCTTTGGCTTCCGCTGTGGTTTCCTTGGCCTGCTGCATCTTGAGGTCATCCGCGACCGGATCGAGCGCGAATATAATATCGAGCTGATCACCACCGCGCCCAGCGTGATCTATCACATCTACATGAAAGATGGTGAGATGATCGAGCTGCACAACCCGGCCGACATGCCCGATGCGTCGAAAATCGACCATCTGGAAGAACCCCGCATCAAGGCCACCATCATGGTGCCGGACGAATATCTGGGCGACGTGCTGAAACTGTGCCAGGACCGCCGCGGCATCCAGCTGGACCTGACCTATGCGGGCGCGCGCGCCATGGTGGTCTATGACCTGCCGCTGAACGAGGTGGTATTTGACTTCTACGACCGTCTGAAATCGGTGACCAAGGGCTATGCGTCCTTTGACTATTCGATGGAAGGCTACCGCGAAGACAATCTGGTCAAGATGTCCATCCTGGTGAATGACGAACCGGTGGACGCGCTGTCGACCATGGTACATCGGGACCGAGCCGAGGCCCGTGGCCGCGCCATGTGCGAAAAGCTAAAGGACCTGATCCCGCGTCACATGTTCAAAATCCCGATTCAAGCGGCCATTGGCGGCAAAGTGATCGCGCGCGAAACCCTGTCGGCGATGCGCAAGGACGTGACCGCAAAATGTTACGGCGGCGACGCGACCCGGAAAAAGAAACTGCTGGAAAAGCAGAAAGCCGGTAAGAAAAAGATGCGCCAATTCGGTAAGGTCGACATCCCGCAGGAGGCCTTTATCTCCGCGCTTAAGATGGATGATTGATCGCATCTATTGCGATATTGGAAATGCCAGAAGCCCCGCAATTCGCGGGGCTTTTCTTTTGCGCAAAGGGCCGCGCCTGACCCTGGGCGGGCGCACCCAACATCCGAGTGACGCTGGACAGCGCCAAATACGTTCCCTATTTTCCATTCGAAACATCGAAATCGCGCCCTCCCATGGGGAGGGTCAGGCGCGGCCCGGCCTGAGGCCGGGCTAGATCGTAAAAATCGAGGGTAGAATGGCAAAAACCGAAACGACAAAGAGCGAAGCCAACAGTGACTCGAATGGATAATGTGGCATCGTCATGCCCATATCCGAGTGTGATGGTTGTTTGGAAAGTCATTGGAAAGACGTTCTAAAGCTCTTGAAACGCGCAGCTCAGAATGCTGGGTACACCGCTGAAGTTGTAAGCACATCTGATGATGTTGGCGTCATTCAAAAACGCATTGTTCAAAATCTGTATCAGTGCCCCGTTGTCGTCTGCGACATCAGCGGCAGAAATGCGAACGTGATGTTTGAACTGGGAATGCGACTGGCTTTCGACAAACCTACCGTGGTTATCAAAGACGACAAAACACCGTTTTCATTCGACACCTCGCCACTTGAGACCCTGACATATCCAAGAGACCTCAGGTACACAGCGATCGAAGATTTTCTGGACCGTCTTTCAAAGAAAATAGCCGACACCGCAAACAGCAATGGCCACGACAGTTTTCTCAAGAGTTTTGGCAGCTTCCGAGTTGCGAAAATTGACATTGAAAACGCTTCAACGGACAGCATAATCCTAGAAGAAATAAACTCACTCAAAACTGAAATAAGCAATTTTTCCAGGCACATTAAAAATTCAACTGCAGCCAGCGAAACCATTTCAAGAACGGAACGCACTTTAGTAAATCAAGTCCCCCCAAGCATACGGCAGATAACCACTGGCATCACAGCTGCGGACCTAATCGCTCCCGCGAAAAGACGTTCTGACGAAATATAGCACCTGCATAGGTGCATGATATCCCCCACTTGCGCCCCCTCCCCGACCTGCCCTACCCTCCCCCAAAACGCTACAAAGGGCAGGTCATGAAACTGGAATTTCATCACATCAATTACGTTTCGCATGATGTCGATGCGCTGCATGATTTCTACACGAATATCCTTGGCCTCGACACAATCGCGCAGGAGAATTTTCCCCGCACCGAGGCAGACGCCGACAAAGGCTATGACGGGCAGATCCGCTTTGCGACCGAAGGCTCCATGCAGTTCCATCTGGCGCAGCGCGATCTGAACATCGCCTTTAAGAACGGCCAGACCATCAACCCTGTGGAGCGCGGTCATATCGCCTTTCGCACCGATGATATTCAGGCCCTGCTGCAGATCCTGCGCGACAACAATATCCCCTATTCCGACTATGGCACCGCCTTTGCCAAGGAATGGCATCAGGTGTTTTTCCACGACCCCGAAGGCAATGTGATCGAGGTCCATCAGCAGGTCGGCTGATCCATCCCCAGCCTGTGAGAAAATCTTCAGATTACGGTTAACAAACCGTTACACAGGCCGCGTATCCGACAGGTCCAAAACCACCGGTTCCCGGTGCCTCGCCAATTGTTAAGCCAGGAAAAACCTATGGATATCAAAGACACCACCGATCTGTCTTGGGATGAGTTCGACGAACTGCGCGACCCCCGCCCCGAAGAAAACGATTTCGACAAGGTGGTGGATGCCGCACTGTCGCGCCGTGGGTTCCTGGGCGGCGTTCTGGCCTTTGGCTCCGGCGCTGTGGCCTTTGGCTCGGGCCTGATGGGCTCGACCACGGCGGCGCGTGCTGCCACGTCTGCCTTCCCCTTTGAGCCGATCGGCACCGCCACCGATTTCGACATCCGCGTGCCCAAGGGCTATGCTTGGAAGCCGCTGGTCAAGCTGGGCCAGCCGCTGTTTGCCGCTGCCGAAGGTGCCTATGGCGCGGATGGCGTGATCGCCGCTGACAAGGCCACCATGGTCTTTGGTGAAAACACCGATGGCATGGAAAGCTATGTGGTGGATGGCAAACAGCTGATCACCGTGAACTCGGAATATGTGAACCCGAAAATCAACCTGCCCGCCGCGTCCGAAGGCGTGCCGCAAAGCGCCGAAGAGGTGAAGCTGCTGCAATCGCTGCAGGGCGTGACCGTGATGGAAATCGCCGATACCGGCGCAGGGTACGACGTGGTGCTGGACAGCCCCTATAACCGCCGCATCACCCACAACACCCAGATGACCATGGACGGCCCTGTCGCCGGCACCGATCTGGTGAAAACCAAAGCCGACCCGGCTGGCATGTCACCCATCGGCACCATGAACAATTGTGGCTCGGGCCGCACCCTGTGGAACACCTACCTGACCTGCGAAGAGAACTTTAACGGTTACTTTGGCGCGTCGGACGAAAACCACGCGCGCTCGGATGCGGAAAAGCGTTACGGCATCGGCACCAAGGGCCGCTATGCCTATGAAAAATTCGATCCGCGCTATGACATCGTGAACGAGCCCAACGAACCCCATCGCCATGGCTGGATCACGGAAATCGACCCGTCCGATCCCACCAGCACCCCGGTGAAACACTCGGCGCTGGGGCGGTTCAAACATGAAAACGCCGCCATGGTGCAGGCCAAGGATGGCCGCGTGGTTGTCTATATGGGCGATGATGAACGTGGCGAGTTCATGTATAAATATGTCTCCAACGGCACCTGGGCCGAAGGTCAGCCGACCGATGGTCTGCTGTCTGAGGGCACGCTCTATGTCGCCAAGTTCAACGATGACATGACCGGCGAATGGCTGGCCCTGACCCCGGACAGCACCGGCATGACCGAGGTCGAGATCCTGGTTTACGCCCGCATGGCCGGGTCCAAGGTCGGCGCGACCACCATGGACCGCCCGGAATGGATCGCCTGCAACCCGTTGAAGGCCGAGGCCTATTGCGCCCTGACCAACAACAAGAACCGCGGTCTCAAAACCAATGCTGGTGGCGACGAAACCCCGGTCGGCGGTCCCAACCCGCGTGAGGCCAACAAATACGGCCAGATCGTGCGCTGGATCCCCGAAGGCGACGACCACGGCGCGACTGGTTTTGCCTGGGATCTCTATGTCATGGCGGGCAACCCGAATGTGCATTCCGACGCCTATGCCGGGTCGGACAATGTCACGCCGGGCAATATGTTCAACTCGCCCGATGGGATGGTGTTTGACAGCAAGGGCTGGCTGTGGATCCAGACCGACGGCAACTACAAGAACGAAGGCGATTTCGAGGGTATGGGCAACAACCAGATGCTGGTTGGCAACACCGAAACCGGCGAAATCGCGCGCTTCATGACCGTGCCTTATGGGGCCGAAGTGACCGGGTTGTGTTTCTCGGCGGATCGCAAGGTCGCCTTTGTCGGTGTTCAGCATCCCGGCGGCAGCTGGCCCGATGGGGAAGGCAAGCCGCGGTCTTCCGTGGTGCAGGTCTGGCGCGAGGATGGCGGAACCATCGGCTGATCGCCGGGTCGCTTTGCAAAACATCTGGGGCGTCGCGCGGATCTGCGCGACGCCTTTTTCTATGCCTGTCTTGCTTTCCGTACTGCGCGCCCCTATCGCGGGATCACACAGGAACAGGAAAGCGACATGACCAGCGTTCAGATTGATGCCGACCGGCTAAAAACCCTGCGCAAAGCCCGCAAGCTGGGCCGCCCCAAACTGGCCAAGCTGGCCGGTCTGACCGAACGCCAGATCACCCGTCTGGAAAGCGGCGCCGAGGCCAAGGGCGCCCTGCCCGACGCGACCCTCGCGCGGCTGGCGCTGGTCCTGCAAGTCCCCGAAGAGGCACTGAGCGGTGTCCTCCCCCTCAGCGAGGCCGATCTTGGCCCGATCCCGGCCAGCACCGGTTCCAGCTGCAGCTGCTGTAGCTGATCCCCAGCGGTTTAGTCGAAACAGAGGGCGGGCAAGGCAGCGCGCGCCTCTGACGTCAGTGCATCGCGGTCGAAATCCATCCGGCCATGCAGGGCGCAGCGCAGCACTTCGTTGCTGGGGGTGATCATCTGCGGTTGGTCCGTAAAGGCCACCACACCCGCGCCGATCAGCCGGTAAATCCCGCTAGGATCAGGCGCAGACAGGTAGCCCTGCGCCAGCACCAGATCAGGCTGTGCGCCGGGAAACAGGCCGCGTTCCAGGCTCTGCGCCTGCAGCAAACCTTGTTCAAATGCACCGCTGACCGTGATGATCTGCCCCGGTTCCAGATGCTGCGGCGCGATCCCGGCAAAGCGCAGCCCGGCAACGCGATCCATGCCCTCGGCATCGGTGTCATAGGGGCCGCTGACCTGCGCGGGACCCTGCGCAATCGCGCGCAGGCGCGTGGCGATCACCCCCTCGGCAGTCCAGAACCCGTCAATCTGCACATGCCCGCGCGCGGGCAGATCTGTGCCGCTGACCGGTATGCCCATCACTTCGCCCGGACCTGTGACCGGGCCGCGCAGCACCGGCACGTGACGGATGGCGCTGGCCAGCCAATCCGCGCCGTCGCGCTGCACCGCCGCCGCCACGGTCATGCCAACTGTCAGATCTGCGCGGGTCTCAAGCCCGTCCAGCGCCATATCCGGTGCAAAACGGATATGCTGCCCGTTCACATAAATGCTGCCCAGCGCGGTGATTTCCCCCATGATGCCGGTGCCGATCACGCCGCCTTCTTTTTCTTCGGCCATCAGGGCAAGCGGCGCACAAACCAGCGCCAGAACAGTCAGAAGCCGCATCATTTTTCCTGCTCCGAAACATGGGTAAAGGCCCCCGCCACGAACAGCGTGGAGCCCTCTTCGGCCTGTTGCAAGTCATGCGCGCGGCGATTCAGGCTGCGCAGCATCTCGCGCGCAAGATCGCGGGCCTCGGCCTCAAGCGTGGCGGCGGCCTCGGCACTCAGATGGGAATAGCGCAGCGCCTGATCCAACTGCGTGCGTTCCCCCCGCAGATTGCCGACCACCGTATCCAGATGCGGCCGCAGCGTGGCACGCGCGGCCAAAAGGCGTTCGCCGTGATCCGCAGGCACCAGATCGGCTGAAACAAAACGCACGATTCCCTCAGCGACCTGCACATTCCCGGCCTCGATCAGCAGGGTCAGCAGGGTTGCCGGGGCGGCATCGACCTTTGCGCGTTTGACCAGCGCATCAAACCCGGCCGCCCCCGCGCGGGGCAGATCCGCCGGTGCGCCGCCCTGCTGGAAATCAGGATCATGCTGCCAGATCGACAGAACCCGCGCCGCAGCCGAGCCCTTGCCAGTGCTGGGCGTGGCCCCGTCCAACCGGCGAATATCCTTGCGATGCAGCCCTGTCATCAGGCTGATCTGGCTGGCGCTTGCCTTTGGATCCTGTGCCAGAGCTTCGTTCAGCAGCGCGGTTTTCAGCAATTCGACCCCGTCGCCCAGCGCGATGCCATTGTCGATCATCAGCCGGGCCAGCGGCGCAATCAGCGCCCCCAGAACCTCGGATGGTATGTCGTCATGGCGGGTGGTCATAGGCTTTTATCTGGCCTGAATGCGTATCTTTCAAGGGCCACAAGCGTATGTGAACGCATGTGATTTTTGAATGGGAATTTTTCCCATTAGCTTTTGAGCCATGTTCCAGCCGGGAGTTTCCCTTATGCAGATAGCACCGTTTCACAATCAAAAGACCGCCGAACCGGTCCCCACACCTGACCTGTTTGCCGCGCTCAGCGCCGCAGATCAGCAGGCGTTTCATCGCTTTGGCTGGGGGCCAGAGGTTGCGCCCCGCTTTGACACGATCCTTGCCGGGTTCCATCATTTTGCCCAGGCCCAGCCCGATGCTGTCGCGGTGGAATGTCAGGGAAACTCCATCACTTATGGCGCGCTGAACGCACAGGCCAATGCCTGGGCCGCACAGCTGCAACAACGCGGTGTGACGCGCGGCGATGCGGTGTGCCTGTATCTGGAACGCTCGATTGAGATGGTGATCGGCATCTTTGCCGCGATGAAGCTGGGCGCGACTTATGTACCTCAGCATGTGGGTGTCGCCACGAATGACATGCTGCTGCATATCGCCCGCGCCACCGGGGCAAAGGTGGTTCTGACCCTGGAAAAGATGGTCACGAAACTGCCCGCAGGCCTGCCCGAAACACTGCCCATCACGACATTGTCACCGGTCACGACCCAGCCCAGCGACGCCCAGCCCGACGATCTGGCCATCATGCTGTTCACATCCGGCACCACCGGCGTACCGAACGGAGTGCAGGTCACGCATAAAAACCTGTGCAACATCCTGCAAACCGCACCGGGGGATCTGGGGATGCGCCCCGGTCTGCGCGTGGGACAGATCCTGTCCATCGCCTTTGACATGGCCGCGTGGGAAACGCTGGGGGCGCTGTCCAACGGTGCGACGCTGGTGATCCGGGGCAAGTCCATTCAGGAAACCGCCGAGCGCGTGGATGTGCTGATCGGTACGCCGTCAATCCTGAACACGCTGGATGCGGATCGCTGCCAAAACGTGAAAACCGCCGCTGTGGCGGGCGAGCCCTGCCCGCGCCCTCTGGCTGACAAATGGGCGTCTTTCTGCACCTTTTACAACAGCTGCGGCCCGACCGAGACCACGATCATCAACACCGCCGAGCCGCATCACCCGGACAAAGACGTGCTGTCCATCGGTCGCCCGACCCCCAACAACACCGTCTATATTCTGGATGATGATCTGCGCCCGCTGCCCATGGGCGAAAAGGGGGAAATGTGGGCGGGCGGCGATTGTGTCACCGCAGGCTATCTGGCCAATCCTGAACTGACCGCTGACCGCTATCGCCCGGACCCGTTCCGCCCCGGCCACATGATGTTCCGCACCCGCGATCTGGGTCGCTGGACCGACACCGGAGAGCTGGAGCATTTTGGCCGCGTGGATGATCTGGTGAAGATCCGCGGCTTTCGGGTGGAGCTGGACGGCGTGTCCTCGGCGCTGGAATCTGCTGCGGGCTGCGAACAGGCGGTGACGCTGAAATTCGATAACCGCAATCTGGTCAGCTTTATCTCGCCCGCGACGGCCTGCCCGCAACTGGCCAGCCGCGCCGTGACCGCCCGCCTGCCTTATTACAACAAACCTTCGCTGGTGATGGCGCTGGACAGCCTGCCCCGCACCGCGCGCGGCAAAATCGACAAACGCCTGCTGCTGGAGCTGGCCGCAAAAGAAATCGAAACCCAAGGGGTGGAATTGAACTGATGTCCGTTGAAACGCTTGATATTGAAACGCGCACGCCGTCCTGGCGGCGCGTCACCCGCCACCCGGCGCTGATGGAATATCGCCGGCTGGCCTTTCTGGTGGCGGCGGTCAACCTTGCGGTCTTTGTGATCGGGCTGCGCGATGGGGTGTGGTTTTCCGAGGGTGCCTTTGCGCTGGATCGCATCGCGGATCTGGCCCTGATCAACCTGTCTCTGGGCATTTTGATCCGCCAGCAGCGCGTGGTGAATGCGCTGTTCTGGCTGGCCACCCGCATCCCCACCAGCTGGCCGCTTTGGATGCGTTGGGGCGCTGGCAAAGTGTTCCATTTCGGGGGTTTGCACTCTGGCGGCACCGTGGCAGGCGCGATCTGGCTGGGTTTTCTGACCTATGCAATGATCGCCAACCGGCTGAGCGGCGCGGCCCTGCCCTCGGACCTGACACTGGGGCTGAGCGCAGCCATGGTTGCCCTGATGGCGCTGATGATTGTCACCGCGATCGGCCCGATCCGCGCACGCTATCACGACCTGTTTGAACGCACGCACCGTTTTGTCGGCTGGACCGTGCTGGCGCTGTTCTGGGGGCAGACCCTGTCGATTGCCCGCGATGCTGGCGTGCCTGCGATGGAAACCCCCGCCTTTTGGATGCTGTGCATTCTGACCCTGTCGATTGCCTCGCCCTGGTTAAGCCTGAAACGGGTCAAGGTCGAGATCGACAAACCCTCGGACCACGTGGTTCTGGCGCGGTTTAACTATGGCGACACGCCCTTTGCTGGCAGCTCTAACGCGATTTCGCACACGCCGCTGGGCCAGTACCATTCCTTTGCCAATATCCCCGCCCCCAATGAAGAGGGCTATCGTCTGGCAATCAGCCGCGCGGGCGACTGGACCGGGGACTTCATCAACAACCCGCCAGACCATGTCTGGGTCAAAGGCATCACCACATCCGGCGTGGCCCGCATCGAAGAGCTGTTCACCAGCGTGGTCTATGTTGGCACCGGTTCGGGCATTGGCCCCATCCTGCCCCACCTTCTGAAAGGCAAAGTGCCCAATCGCCTGATCTGGTCCACCCGCGCCCCGCGCAAGACCTATGGCGACGCGCTGGTGGATGAGATCGAGGCCAACACCCCGAACCCTGTGATCTGGGACACGGTCACGGATGGCAAACCCGATCTGTCCGCTCTGGCCCTGCAGGCCGTGCGCGAAAGCGGTGCCGAGGCGGTGATTGTGATTTCGAACCAAAAGCTCACCCGCAAGGTTGTGCATGACATGGAAAGCCTTGGCATCCCTGCCTATGGCGCAATCTGGGACAGCTGAGATGGGCTATCACACGATCAAAACTGAGGTCACAGGGCGGGTCGCAACGATCCGCTTTGACCGGCCCGAGGCATTAAACGCGCTTAATTCGCAGGTCATGCAAGAGGTACTGCAGGCCGCCACGGGCTTTGACTCCGATCCCGGCATCGGGGCGATTGTCCTGACCGGGAATGACCGCGCCTTTGCCGCCGGGGCCGATATCAAAGAGCTGATGCAGCATGATTATGCCAGCATGTATGCCGAGGATTACTTTGCCCCCTGGGATCGCTTTGCCGCACTGCGCACGCCGAAAATCGCGGTGGTGCGGGGCTATGCGCTGGGAGGCGGCTGCGAGGTGGCGATGATGTGCGACCTGCTGCTGGCCTCGGACACGGCGCGCTTTGGCCAGCCCGAGGTCAAGATCGGCTGTATCCCCGGCATTGGCGGCACCCAGCGCCTGACCCGGTTGATCGGCAAGGCGGCGGCGATGGATCTGATCCTGACCGGCCGTATGATCGACGCGCATGAGGCCCTGCGCCTTGGGCTGACCTCGCGCGTGATTGCCGATGATCAGATCATAGAGCAAGCGATGGAGACCGCCCAGCGTATCGCAAGCTACGCCAAGGACATCACGATGATGGCCCGCGCCTGTGTACTGGAGGCCGATCAGGGATCGCTGGATGCGGGTGTGCGCTATGAACGGCAGATGTATCACGCGCTGTATGGCAGCGAGGCGCAGGTCGAGGGCATGACTGCCTTTGTCGAAAAGCGCAAACCGGCGTTCAACCGCTAAGGCCAGGAACGGTGGGTTAAAAACCCACCCTACCCCAGCAATCAGACCGTAAGGTGGGTTTTTAACCCCCCACCCGGCAAACAGGCCGGGAAACACGCGCCCGCCCGGTCATGGGCGGGCGCATACTCGTTACCGCCGCTGCCCTTTGCCAAGCAGCAGAACAAACACAAACACCGCCCCCAACGAGGTCGTCACCACCCCGACCGGCAGTTCCTGCGGGGCCAGCAGAACCCGCGACAGAATATCCGAGGCGGTCAGCAGGATCGCCCCGATCAGGGCCGCTGTCGGGATCAGCGCGCTGTGCAGCGGCCCGGCAATGCCGCGCGCCAGATGCGGCACCATCAACCCGACAAAGCCGATCACCCCGGCCACCGACACAAATGTCGCCGTGGACAGGGCCGCGACCAGAAACATCATCATGCGCAGCCGATGCACCGGCACACCCAGGCTCAGCGCCGTGACATCGCCTGCCAGCAGCGCGTCCAGCCAGCGCCGCCGATACAGCGCATAGGCGGCGATCATGCCCAGCCCGACCAGCACCAGCGGCAGGGTTTCCCAGCGCGACAGGCCCAGCCCGCCCAGCATCCAAAAGATCACCGAATGCGCCGCCCGGCTGTCCCCGGCAAAGATCAGGTAATTGGTGATCGCCGAAAACAGAAAGGACACCGCCAGCCCGGCCAGGATCAACTTTTCCGGGGCGCTGCTGCGCAGCCGCTGCACCAAGGCCAGCACAATCCCCGAAGCCACGATGCCACCGCAGAACGCCGCCAAAGGCAGGGTCCAGATGCCCAGAACGTCGCCCGTGACCGTGATCACCAGAACCGCCCCCGCCGCCGCGCCCGAGGACAGGCCGAACAGAAACGGATCCGCCAGATCGTTACGAGTGGTGGTTTGCAGCACCACCCCAACCACGCCCAGCCCTGCGCCAATGATGGCCGAGAACAGCGCGCGCGGCAGGCGCAGATCCAGAATGATCCGATCCATTGGACCAGGATCCGCAGCCCCACCGCCAAGCCCAACCAAAATCGCCGTGATCACATCCGGCACCGGGATCACCGTGCTGCCATACAGAACCGACAGCAAAATGAGGGCCGCCAGAATGGCCACCCCCGCAATCAGGCTGAACCCCAATCGGGTCATCTTAGAACAGGTCCGGGTGCATCGCTTTGGCCATCTTTTCAATGGCTTCGATGTTTGCCGGCCCCGGAGTCAGCTCTTCGTAGCGCAGGCCAATCCAGCGTTCGTTCTTGACCGCGTCGGTCAGGGACATCACCGGGTGATCCTTGAGGAACTGGAACGTGTCCGCCGCGCCATTGCCGGTCTGGTAATCCAGCAGCACGAGGAACTCCGGGTTCGCCGCCGCAACGGTTTCCCACGAGGTCCGACCCCAGCTGGTGTCCATGTCATGGGTCACATTGCTGCCGCCCGCCGCGGAAATCATCGCATCGGGGATCGCGAATTTGCCCGAGGTAAAAGGCGCATCCGCCGGACCGTCCAGCAGGAAGACACGGGGTTTTTCCACGTCTGCGGTCTTGGCTTCGATCCCGGCCAGCTGGGTTTTCCAGCCATCCACCAGCATGGCAGCTTTGTCCGACACATCCATCACCTGCCCCAGACGCAGCACGTCATTGAACAGCAGGTCCATGGACGCTTCGGGGCGGCCATCATGCTGGTGCACACAGCTTTCGGTCAGAACCATGGTCTTGATGCCAAAGGGTTCCAGCGTGTCCGGGGTCACGTCGCCGCCGGGTTTCATGCCGTAATACCAACCGGCAAAGAACATGTCGGGCGACACCGCGACCAGGTTTTCGACCGTCGGGTATTTCGGCGCCAGTTCGGGAATTTCCCCGCGCAGAGCGTCAAAATCAGGGCTGGTCTTGTACCAGCCGGTGATGCCGGTCAGGCCAACGATCTTGTCCTGCAGACCCAGCGCAAAGGCCATGTCGGTCATGTTCATATCATGCACAACGATGCGTTCGGGCGTGTTTTCGAACACCAACGCCTCGCCACAGTTATCGACGCTGATCTCGGCTGACGCAGCCGTGCCCAGCGCCAGCAGCAGAGCCACTGAACCGTATTTCATCATCCGAAAGTCTCCTTAAATATGGATGTCTGTTTTTCTGATATCCAGCACCGGGATCTGCCTGTCGCCATGGGGCAACAGTAGATAATCGACGCCAAACGTGTCTTTGACCGCCTCGGGGGTCAGCACATCCGCAACCGGACCAAAGCCGGTCAGGCGGGTGTCTTTCATCAGGGCGATATGGGTGGCAAATTCCGGGATCATCACCAGATCATGCACCACCATGATCACGGTCACGCCCAGCGCCGCGACCAGCGACAGCATCCGCCCCTTGGCATCGGGATCCAGATGGTTTGTCGGTTCATCCAGGAACAGGATCTGCGGTTTCTGAGCCAGAGCGCGGGCAATATGGGCGCGCTGACGTTCCCCGCCGGACAGGCGCTCCATCGGACTACCGGCCAGAGGGGTCAGGCCGGTCAGGGCCAGAATGCGATCCAGCGCCGCACCATGTTCCGCAGAGGAGTAATCCGCCCAGATCGGCATCTGCCCCAGCGCCACATAATCGCGCAGTTTCAACCGCCCGTCCGGGGCGGCGTGCTGGCTGACCAGTGCGATGCGACGGGCGCGCTGCGACACCGGCATCCGGCGCAACCCCTGCCCGTCAATGGTGATCTCTCCCAGCGCGATGTCTTCGACACCGGACAGCAGGTTCAGCAGCGTGGTCTTGCCTGCCCCGTTCGGCCCGGCAATCGCCAGACGCGCCCCTTTGGGCAGTTCAAAGGACAGGTTGCGCAACAGGCAATCGCCATTCAGCGCGTAATATTCCAGCCCCGACACGGTCAGAAACTCATCCATGCTGGCCCCCTTCATGCTGGCCCCCTGTGCTGGGTTTCAGCGCAGGCATCCGCGCCAGAGTTTTGTGATACAGCGCCATCGGGCGATCACTGGCCGAGGTCCAGCCCGTGTCATGCGCCAGATATTGATGCGCAAAATCGCCCAGGGCAGCGACATCCACTGCGCTTTCGATCGGCCCAAACAGGTAAGAGGCCTTGCCCTCCGCCTGCAGTCCCACCGCAACCGGATGGTCACAGCCCGCCATGCAATCCACCGCACGCAGCCCAACCCCAGCGGGCAATAACGGCTGCAACAGGGATTTCAGCCGCCGGGCTTCGGCCGGGCCGTGGCATGTGCTGCAGATCAAAAGCGTATGATCAGAGACTGTCGACATCGGGATCCTCGCACATCAGCGGGTGCGGATCGAAGGTAGCCAGAATGTCATCACACGTCAGACGTGCCATAGAGCCTCCTTCCAAGGCGCCCCGCCTTGGGTCAGTTGAACATCTGATGGCAGGTCTCCTGACTTGCGGGTCTTGGCTAGGCTGTCCTTCCCAGCCCGTGACGGGCCAGTGGTGTTACAGCGTTGCTCTCCGCTTACAGTTGCGGGGGCAGTCACGGACTTGGCTTGCGCCGCACCGTGTTCCCTTTTCATCCCTCAGGGCACACCCTTTGGGAACCATCTGTCGCACTACTGGATCAGGGATCTCGCTGTGTCAACAGAAATTAAGGTTACATTATAACATGCCTTTTCCGGCATATTACGCCCCTCCCCCCGGCGCTGCACATGAAAAAGGGCGCAAACCCGCGCCCTTTCCAACCCGTCAACGCATGTGCCCCTTATTCTGCCGGAGCCACCGCAGCGGCCGGGCTGCGGGCCGCCATGCGCAACACCGCAAAGCCCAGCACACCTGACAGGATCGACCCGGCAATCACCCCCAGCCGCACGGCGTTCATGGTCTCTGCCGCACCAAAAGCCAGCGAGCCAATGAACAGGCTCATGGTAAAGCCCACACCCGTCAGACAGGCCACACCATAGATATGCTGCCAGCCCACACCCTCGGGCAGACGCGCCAGCCCGCTTTTCACCCCGATCCAGGTTGCGCCCAGCACCCCCACCTGCTTGCCCACAAACAGGCCCGCCGCAATGCCCAGCGTCAACGGCTGTGTCAGATCCGCCACCGACAGCCCCTGCAGGCTGACACCGGCATTGGCAAAGGCGAACACCGGCAGGATCAGGAAGGCGACCCAGTAATGCAGGCCGTGCTCCATCCGGTACAGCAACGCCTTGTCACCGTCCTTTTCCTTCAGCGGAATGGTCAATGCGATCAACACACCCGCCAGCGTCGCATGAACCCCGGATTTCAACACAAAGACCCACATGAACAGCCCGATGATCAGATAGGGGGCCACCCGCTGCACCCCCATCCTGTTCAGGATCACAGCCAGCGCAAAGGCCAGCATCGACAGGGTCAGCGCGTTGGTGGACAAGTCAGAGGTATAGAACACCGCGATGATGACAATCGCGCCCAGATCGTCGATGATTGCCACCGCCAGCAAAAACACCTTGAGCGAAACCGGCGCGCGCGTGCCCAGCAACGCCAGAATACCCAGCGCAAAGGCAATATCCGTCGCCGTCGGAACTGCCCAGCCATTCAGTGTCTCAGGCGACCCCCAGTTCAGCGCGACAAACACCAATCCGGGCACCGCCATGCCGCCAATCGCCGCCAAAATCGGCAGCACTGCCTTGTCAAAGCTGGACAATTCACCGGCCAGCACTTCGCGCTTGATCTCCAGCCCGACAAGGAAAAAGAAGATCGCCATCAACCCGTCATTGATCCACAACAGCGCCGGTTTCGAGATTTCAAAACCGCCGATCCCCAGATGGATATAGGTGCCCAGCAGGCCTTCGTAATAGGGGGCCAACCCGGTATTGGCCGCCAGCATGGCCAGAACGGCCATCCCCATCAAGACCAGACCGGCGCTGGCTTCGAGTTTCATAAACGCCTGAATGCGGGTCAGGACAGGTTCCATTCTCAGCTCCAAATACCAGATGATTTTCCTTGATATTTATCGCCGCGCCATATGTTCAAATATAAGATAACACTGGTTTACATAGGATCAGACTATAATGCGCCCTACCCTGCGCCAGCTGGAATATATCGTTGCCGTGGCTGAAACCGGCCAGATCGGGCTGGCCGCAGCGGCGCTGAATGTCAGCCAGCCCAGCCTGTCCGCACAGCTGGCCGAGGTCGAATCCGATCTGGGGGTGCAGCTGTTCCAGCGCAGCCGCGCCGGGGCCAGGATCACCCCGATGGGCGAAGACATCGTGCGCCGCGCCCGCCAAATTCTATACGAGGTCCAGGACCTGCGCGCCGCCGCACGGGGCAGCGGGATCTTTCAGGGCCGCCTGCGGCTGGGGGTGCCTCCGTCAATCGGGCCTTATCTGCTGCCCGGCGTGGTGCAGCGCCTGCATGTGGAACATCCCCGCTTTCGCCTGATCATCCGCGAAGAAAGCACCCGCGATCTGGACGAAGGCCTGCGCAGCGGGCGGCTCGACATGGTGATTTCCACACCCGAAGACCACCCCGGCGCGCGCAAGGACGACCTGTTTACAGAAACGCTTTGGGCGGCGGTGGCGCTGGACGATCCGCTGGCCACGCGCCCGCACCGCTTTACCCTGAAGGATTTGCAGGGGCGGACCCTGCTGACCCTTGGAACCAGGCACCGGCTGTCCCATATCGTTGCCGGGCTGGCCGCCAGTGCCGGGGGCCGAGTGTCTGATGAATACGAAGGCACCAGCCTGGATTCGATCCGCCTGATGGCCGCCAGCGGGGCCGGCATCGCCATCCTGCCCAGCATCTATGCCGCCACCGAAGCCCGCCGCGGCACCGATGTCAGCCTGCACGCGCTGGACCACCCAACCGCCCGGCGCGACATCGCCCTGATCCAACCCCAGCTGCCCGACCCGCGCCCCGGCAGCGATGTGCTGGCCGCCATCCTGCGCAGCGAAGCCGCAAGGCTGCTGAACATCTGATCCCTGATGAAAGACAACACCTTGCCCTCAGCGACCCTTCTGCTGCCCAATCAGCTATTTGCCGACCATCCCGGATTGACCGATCTGCCGACAAAGGTGGTTCTGTTCGAAGACCCGCTGTTTTTCGGGGATCCGCACTATCCCGCCAGACTGCACAAACAGAAACTGTGGCTGCATCGGGCCAGCATGGCGCGATACCAACAGGGTTTGATCGCCCGCGGCCTGGATGCGACGATCAGACCCTATGACGGGCGCGCCGATGCGTGTCTGCGCCTGTTCCGGGATCTCGCCTCTGGGGGGATCAAACAGATCCGCATGACGGAGCCGGTGGATTTCATCGCCGAACGGCGTCTGCACAACGCGGCAAGGCAAACCGGTATCACGCTGACGATCCTGCCAACGCCCGGCTTTCTCAACAGCCAGGCCGACAATCGCGCCTTTGCCAGCGGGCGCAAACGGTGGTTCATGGCCGAGTATTACAAAAGCCAGCGCCGCCGTCTGGACATTCTGATGGAGGGCGACCAACCCAAAGGCGGGCGGTGGAGCTTTGACGAAGAGAACCGCAAAAAGGTGCCCAAGGCCCTGCTGAAAAGCCTCCCCTGGATGGATTGGCCTGTGCCGGATGACGTGGACGAAGCCGCGCGCAAAAGTGTGCAGCGCGATTTTCCAGAGGCGCTTGGCGCGGTTGACACCCTGTATTATCCCACATCACACAGGGCGGCGACGGCCTGGCTGGACCAGTTTCTCGAACGCCGGTTTGACCAGTTTGGCCTTTACGAAGACGCCATTGTGGCGGGCGAAAACTGGCTTTGGCATGGGGTTCTGACGCCCGCCCTGAACATCGGCCTGCTGACACCACAGCAGGTTGTTGATGCGGCGCTGGACGCTGCAGAGCGCCGCGACATTCCCCTCAATTCCGTCGAAGGTTTTATCCGCCAGATCATTGGCTGGCGCGAATTTATGCGCGCTACCTATCAGGATCTGGGCGTGCCCATGCGCACCACAAATCACTGGCAGCATCATCGCCCGATGCCCGCCGCGTTTTATGACGGGACAACAGGCATTGACCCGCTGGATGATACAATCCGACGCGTCCTGAAAACCGGCTATTGCCACCATATTGAACGGCTGATGGTCCTTGGCGGTTTCATGTTTCTGTGTGAAATCGACCCGGATGACATCTACCGCTGGTTCATGGAAATGTTTGTCGACAGCTATGATTGGGTGATGGTTCCCAATGTCTACGCCATGAGCCAGCACGCAGATGGCGGGATGATCACCACAAAACCGTATTTTTCCGGCTCAAACTACATTCGCAAAATGAGCCACTGGGGCAAAGGGCCCTGGGCAGATATTTGGGATGGGCTGTATTGGCGGTTCATTTTCAAACATTCTGACGCCCTGTCCCGCAATCCCCGCTGGGCCATGATGTGCCGCACCGGCGCGCGGATGCCCCCGGACACAAAGGCCGCGCATTTGACCGTAGCGCATGATTTTCTAGCCCAATTCGAATGAAAGGCGGATCGGCCAGATAAACCGCATTTGGTCATGGCGTACAGGGGTGCTGTGAGAAATGCCCTGCCTCTCGGGTCATGGAATTCCATTCCTTGCGCTGCCTGGGTCACTGACTAGGTTGGACATATCCATAAGAGCTGCGCATTTGGGCCATCTCAAAATGTGCCGATCCCAAAGTGAGCCTGTTTGAGTAATAAGTGACGAAAGAGACCTAGACATGATAAAATTCACGCGCCGTGCCGCGTTGCTTGGTTTCGGGGGCCTCGCGGGCTGGGGATTGTCGGGGCTATATCGCCCTGACCTCCCGACCTATGCAGGCACGAGCAGAATTTTTGCGCCAGAGGGGCAGACCATCCTCAATGATGCCAGTGGGCTGTCTGCGACACCTATACATAAGCATCTGCATATCTCAGACAGGGGTAGCGCGCTGGTAGAAACCATTCGTCGCGAAATGCGTCACGCAAAGGCCGCCGGGCATCCGCTGAATGTCGGCGCGGCGCGTCACTCGATGGGGGGACAGGCAATTCCAAGGGCCGGCACTGCGATCACCTTTGAAAATGCTGGTATTGAAATTGACAGTGCAAATCAGGTCTATCGCGCCCATGCGGGCGCGCGCTGGTCCGACGTGATCGCCGCGCTTGATCCGCTGGGATGGTCGCCCAAAGTCATGCAATCAAATAATGATTTTGGCCTTGCAGCGACTTATTCGGTCAATGCCCATGGCTGGCCCGTGCCATTTGGCCCAATGGGGTCAACGGTCAGGTCCGTTCGCATGGTTCTGCCATCCGGCGATCTCGTGACCTGTTCTCCGACGCAGAACACAGACCTGTTCAATCTTGCAATGGGCGGCTACGGCCTGATTGGTGTGATTGTCGATATGGACATCGAAATGGTCCGCAATACCCGCCTAAAACCCACATATGAGGTGATGCCCGCGCAGGATTATGCCAATAGGTTCAAGGACGCCATCCAGGATAAGACCGTAACCATGGCCTATGGCCGCCTGAACGTGGAACGCCATAAGTTCTTTGAAAAGGCATTGCTGGTCACCTATCGCGAAACCGAAGATCAAGCAGAGTTACCCGCAGCCTCCGGTTCTGGTTGGATGGCGCATGTGGCCAGCCGCATCTATCGCGCGCAGCTTGGCAATGAGGCGCTCAAATCCTTCCGCTGGTGGAACGAAACCAGCATTGGGCCGACGGTCGGAAGCGGTGCAGTGACCCGCAACGCGCTGATCAATGAACCGGTGGTGACGCTGGATGACCGCGATCCAGACCGGACGGATATTTTGCATGAGTATTTTGTCGGGTTTGACTCTTTTGATCGGTTTATCGAGGCATGCCGCGCGGTCATCCCAGCGTCTTATCAAGAATTTCTGAACGTCACTCTGCGTTATGTGGCGCAGGATGATCAATCCGTGCTGTCCTTTGCCCGCACGCCACGTATCGCTGCGGTGATGTCCTTCAGCCGACAAAAAATCCGGGAAATTCTTGATATGCAGATGGCCCCAACAAGGGCTGGCCAGCGCAGTGGATACACGCCTGATGAAATCGAGGGAATGGAGCGCGTTGTTCTGGGAACCCCCGTCACCAACCGACTGCGGAAAGTGGGCCAAATAGCCCCGACATCTGGCGGCCTGCAACGCATTCTCGGTATGGGCGCGGCGATGACGGCGGGCATCACGCAAACACCAATAGCCGTCGCTGCTGCTGCGGGTGCAGCGGGGGGTGAAGTGGCTAAGGCGTTGGCCCAGCGGGCCACAAAGAGCGACGTGGATGACCTGTTGAAAACAATCCTGAATGGCGGAACGCGGCTGAAAGATCCAAAGTCAGCGACTAAAGCTGCGCTCGTGGCTTAAATGTTAGCGGACGCTTCCCCAAATTAGGATGGCTCGCCGTCACCGGTGGCGATTGCGACCCACATCCAAAGCATGTGAAGCCCAGCCCCCAGCTGCGGATAGCCTAAGAAGAAAAGCGCAGTGCCGAGTGAAGCGGCGGCAATGAAGAAAATCAATCTAAACATCCTTCAAACCTTGCGACGGCTGGGCGCTATGTCAAGTGAGCTAAGGGGTCTCTCAATATTTGGGGGCCACAACGCCACTTGATTTCAACTTGATTATTTACCCGATCATCTGACGCGCGCAATTTTGCGCCCTTTGGCGAATGCTGCGCGCCATGGGGCAAAGGTCTTGCCATAACGGCAACACCATCAACGCATCCAAGTCTGGAGCGGTTGGCCCAGCAAGTCGCCGCCACGACCGAAAGATGTGGTCATGACGGCCACACCTTCGCCGCCCCTCAAATTGGCCGCTTCGTGGGCGCACCGCATCCCTTGTGGCCCATCATGAACAGCTGCGAAATCTGGCCGTTTGGTTGTGGGAAGAAACCCTGACATTTCCCATATTGCAACTCGTTGACTCGTGTTGGGAAGAGTGAGAGACGTGAAACAATGATCACTGGCAAGACTGGGCTGTTGTAGAAAATGGTAAATTGTTATCAAATCAATCAAGATGGGGAGGCCAAATTTTCTGGATATCCGACAGGCTACCTGCGGGGGTGCACGAATGAAGGTCCCATTGAAGAATCCTACTATTTGCCCAAAGATGCACCAAGAGAGGGCATGAAAGGCTATGATAAGCGGTTTCAATTCGACAATGGCGAGTTTTATGCAAAGGACGTCTGGGAAAAACCCAGCCGCCTGACAGACGCAACAAAGGCCTGGCTGCAATCCCTTTGGGTGCGTATAGAGGCGGATGACAAGCCTATCCCCTATGTCGGATACTGGGGCGGCTCCCCTAGGGGTATCGCCGTTGTCAGCGAAGAGATCAAAACCATTTTTGAGGAGCTGAGCCGCGAAGCGGGTGAAACTCTTTTCGACTTTTTCCCAGTCCTGAAATATTGGAACGACACGGCGCAGAAAACAGTGCCCGGCGGCCCATATTTCTATTGTTGCCTTGTCGCGCGCCATGATGCCTGGGACTACGAAAGTGTTAAGTTTAAAAGTACAATTGAGCGACCTGAGGGCGCAATAATCCAGAGGCCGTTTGGGAGGGGGCAAAAGCTCGCGTCGCGTTGCGCCGGGAAGGTCATCTGGCGCGACAAAAGATCAGGAAACGTCTTCTGCACAGATGCCTTCAAGTCCCGGATACCAAAAGGTATGAGAGGCATTCGTTTTTCGAACATGAAAGTCACGAATGATTTGAATTGAATAAGTTAAAGAGATTTTTGTTATGTCACTAGAAGATCATCACATTGTTCCAAAAGAGCTCTTTAAGGATCCAGATTTAGCAATGCTATTCGCGGATGTTGGCTTCTCCCAAGACAGCAAAGCGATCAACCTTATGGGCTTGCCAAATGAGGTCAATGCGGTATTTACGGTTCATCATGGATCACACCCGGGCTACAGAGATTGGGTGCGAACTGAAATCGAAATTATTCTTGCTGCTGATCTCACAAACGCCCAGAAGAAAGGGCAATTGATTGGGTTGACCAACGTCCTTAAGGTTGCATTTTCCGATCCGGCCTTCACCGCGAACCTCAATGGGGCTCCTTCAGACGAAATCTTCGAGGACATCGATGCCCAGATTGGAGACTACCGAGATTCCAACAACAAATACGCCCTGTATTTTAATTTGGGTGCTGGTGGGAATACGGCCATTGTAGGTGGTCTCAACAATAGCCCGAAATATGCTCAGCAAGACGCGAACTCTGCACTGGATACAGAACGCTATTCGCTGACCAACTCTACGACGCAATCGGACCGGTTAGCGCAGCTTGCCACCGACTCCCAAACCCTGATTCAAAACGCTGATCTGACCACCCCTGAAGGCCAAAAAAGACTGGCCGATGCCTTGAACGCGCGATCATTGGATGCAGATATCGCGGATCTGGTCCGCATTCTGAACAATAATACCAATAAAACGCTTGTGGTGAAACAAGGCGATCATGTTTTTGCGGTTTTTCCTGATCAGAATGTTGCTGATGTTCAAGCTATCAAGAACTTGGGCGCTGCCATTGATGACAAGGGTACCATTCTTATAGATGCTGTCAGCCTGTCACTGTTTGTGGCGGGGCTTGTTTCACCTGCGGGGCCGCTCAGCGGCACGGATCTATCTATCCGTGATCTGGTGCGCTTGGTCAAGAATTCGAACGTTTTGTCAGAGAGCTTTCAGTACCTTGATGATGTACTGGAGCAAGTCGGGCAAGAATTGGCAATTACCGCCTTGGCTTCATTGAGTGGTTTCGGCCTTGTTTATAAGGCGTATGAAATTTATGAGAGCTTGGCGGGCTTGAAGATAGCTATTGGTTTTGCCAGCAAGTACATCGAAAACGATATTCTTGATGGTCTTAATAATGTTGTTGAGGCCGTTGAATTTTGGTTCGGTGAATTTAGTCTGACGAGTGACAATGTTTATGAGAATGCCAATTTTGCAAACCTTATGAACGACGCGCTGACGAGCGATCAGAAGTTTAAACTCCTAATCGCAGTTAAGGACTATCTTGAAGGCTACGGGCAATCGGTTGGTTTCCTGTTAGGCGAATATGACCTGTACCCTGCCTTCCAGGAATTGGAAAACTTTGTCGAGACCTACGGTCAAAGTGCTGAACCTGCAGTACAAGACTTCATTGACGCATTGCGTGTTGCTGTTGCGAACAGCGACATATCTCTTCAAGAAAGTCGTGAGATGCTCGGTCTGGCCGAAGCCCAGGATTGCTTCCCTGCTGGCACCCTCATCACTCTTACCGACGGGACTGCCAAGCCAGTCGAGTCCATCACCCAATCGGACGTTGTTCTAACCTTTGACGCTGATGGTAACCCCGTTCCCGGTGTTGTTGATAAGCTGTTCACGAACACGACTCAGGAATTTATTACCCTCGACTTCGCTGATGGCCGCGAGAAGCTGACCGTTACGCCGGGTCACCGTTTCGTGACCGAGACCGGCGATTATATGGAAATCGGGCATCTGTTACGACTTGGCGCTGGCTCTGCGCGGGTT
>JAOASD010000038.1 GCA_025210265.1 Pelagimonas sp. | reverse complement strand
GCCAACACTACATATTGCGGCCCCACCCTCCAAAACCCCAAAGGACTCACCTGGAAACCCCAAACAACACCACCAGGAATCAAGTGTGGGAACGAAAAACACCGCCCAACAAAGGACGGTGCTGAGGAGAAACAATGGAGAAACCTAAACTCAGGTGCCAAGTTTGCCGCGCCAGAGAGAAGGCCCCGCCCGTCCGCCGGGCTTTGTCGCCTGCTTGCGCAGAAGCAACAGCACCAGGATCGCCCCCATGTAGAGCAGAGGTTCAATCTGCAGCCCTTTGCGCAGCATGATAAAATGCACCCCACCCAGCACAACCGCCAGATAGGTCAGTTTGTGCAGGCGGCGCCAACTGGCACCGAGGCGGCGAACCCAGCCATTGGTCGAAGTGATGGCCAGAGGCACCATGACAAGAAACCCAGCCATGCCCACCGTGATATACGGGCGTTTGAGGATATCTGCCCAGATCTGAGAGAGCAGCTGCACATCCAGCACCAGCCAGACCATCAAATGCGCCACAACATAGAAGAATGCCATCAAGCCAACGGCTCGGCGGAATTTCAGCAGATTCACCCCCGCAAAGCGTCGTAGCGGCGTAACGGCCAGCCCCGCGATGAGGAGCTGCAAGGCAATTTCACCGTATGCGTGCTCCAGAGCCTTGATTGGCTCGACACCAAGCCCACCCGTCAGACCTTGGTAAAAGAGCCAAGGCGCAGGCAGTGTCAGCATCAGATACACCACCCATGTCGGCACCCGCCGCACAGTTCTGTTGATCAGGTCAACCATCAGGCAACGCCCCTCTTCCCACGCATCCACGCGCGCGTGTCTTTGATATCAAAGCCCAAGGAGATCGCGTTGACGATACAAAAGGCCCAGAGGAACGCCGCATAGGGCGATCCTGCGACCGCACCCGAAACCAAAAGCCAAAGCGCAATCAGCACCGCCGGGGTCCATAGGATCACATGGGGCACCGACATCGCCGCCCCGAATCCGCGCTGCACAAGCATAATCGGCAAATTGGCCATCATTCCGCCAACGGCCAGGGCAGCGATCACCAGACCACCGGGTTCCGCGATAAAGAAGAGGGACAGGAAATTCACCGGCATCAAAATGACCAGCATCCATATCTGCACCCAAACGGGCATCCGCCTCAGGCTGGCGAAGATCTCTGCAAACCGTGCCATCCTCAGCCTCAGAAGTTTGCCCGGAGGTCCATACCCTCGTACAGCCCGGCCACCTCTTCTTCGTAACCGTTGAACATCAAAGTCGGCTTACGCCGAGAAAACAGCCCCCCGCCAAGTGGGCGTTCAGTGGCCTGCGACCAGCGGGGATGGTCCACCTCGGGGTTCACATTGGAATAGAACCCGTATTCGCGGCCATTCGCCTTGTTCCAGCTGGTGGGCGGCTGCGTGTCGGTCAGGGTAATGCGCACCACGGATTTGATGGATTTAAAGCCGTATTTCCATGGCACAACCAGCCGCAGGGGCGCGCCGTTCTGATTGGGCAGCGGTTTGCCGTAAATACCGGTGGCCATCATGGTCAGCGGGTGCATGGCCTCGTCCAGACGCAGCCCTTCGACATAGGGCCAGTCCAGCACCGGAAAGCGCGTGCCGGGCATTTCCTCGGGCCGATAGACGGTTTCAAAGGCCACATATTTGGCACCGGACTGCACACCAGCCAGATCCAGCAGATCCGCCAGTTCGAACCCGTTCCAGGGCACAACCATCGACCAGGCCTCGACACAGCGGAAGCGATAGATGCGTTCCTCGATCGTCATGGCGGACATGATCTCGTCCAGCGCATAGTCGCCGGGGCGGTCCACCATCCCGTCAATCTTGACCGACCAGGGCGCGGTGGTCAGCTGGTGCGCATGTTTGGCGGGATCTTCTTTGCTGGTGCCGAACTCATAATAGTTGCAGTAATTGGTGATGTCCTCCAGGCTATTGGGGGTCAGCCCCTGCTGTGCAGATGCCTGCGTCGGCATCCCGCCCGCAATCACCGCCCCTGCACCAATCGCCGCCCCAGCGCCGAGACCGGCCAGAATCTGGCGACGGTTCAAAAAGACATCACGCGGGGTGACATCAGCATGGGTCAGATCATTTTTCCAGCGAAAGGCCATCGGGGTCTCCTGTAAAGTGTTTCACCTTATGTAGAAGGCCGGGCCCGGCGCGCCAAACCACGTTGTCTCACGATGACGTGCCGGGATTGAAACATCTTGCAGCGGGCCAGCCCTACTCCGCCGGTTCACGCACAGACATGCGGCGCAGCGCCTGGGCAAACATCTCGGTTTCGGGGATCATGCCATCGACCTGATGGGCGGACGGATACATCTCGCTCATCTGGGCCGAGCTGCCATCGTCGCGCACAACCCGCACATGGTGCCGCCGCATCTGGCGCGGCTCGCCCACCCCAACGGAATGGGCCACGGTTTCCACCTCTTTGATGATGGATTTGGCGTAAGAGGCCACGCGGGCATCCTTTTCCGTGACAACCAGCCCCTTATGCAGCGCCGGATCGTGAGTCGTGATCCCCGTGGGGCAGGTATTCTTGTTGCATTTCAAGGCCTGAATACAGCCCAGCGAAAACATAAAGCCCCGCGCCGTGGTGACAAAATCCGCGCCGCAGCAGATCGCCCAGGCCACATCGCCGGGCGCGACCAGCTTGCCACTGGCAACGATGCGGATGCGATCATGCAGCCCGGCCAAATCCCGCAGATCCACCATGCGGATCAGCGCCTCGCGCAGGGGCAGACCAACCAGATCAATCAAGGGCATAGGGGCCGCGCCGGTACCCCCCTCGCCCCCATCCACGGTGATGAAATCCGGGGCGCTCTCGATACCGCGCTCTTTCACCTTGCGGAAGAACTCGAACCACGGATCGGCAGAGCCAAGGCAGGTCTTGAACCCCACCGGCTTGCCCGTGACCTCGCGAATATGGGCGATCAGATCCAGCAGCCCGTCAAAATCATCCACCTCGCGGTGACGATTGGGGGAAATCGCATCCTCGCCTACCGGGACACCGCGAATGCGCGCGACCTCATCGTCAATCTTGGCCGCAGGCAGGATGCCGCCTTTGCCGGGCTTTGCGCCCTGGCTCAGCTTGATTTCAAACATCCGCACCTGTGGATGCGCCGCAACCTCGCGCAGCTTGTCATCGCTAAGGTTGCCCGCCTCGTCCCGCACCCCGAATTTCGCGGTGCCGATCTGGTAAACCACATCGCAGCCGCCCTCCAGATGATAGGGGGACAGCCCGCCCTCACCCGTGTTCATCCAGATCCCGGCCTTGGCCGCGCCGCGACTCAACGCCTGCACTGCCGGTCGAGACAGCGCGCCATAGGACATGCCGGAAATGTTGAAAATCGACGGGGCCGCATAGGGCGTACGGCAATGCGGGCCGATCACCATCGGCGCGGTCGAAGCATATTGATCGTCCAGCGGCGGGAACACCGCGTTCATGAAAATCGGCGTGCCCGGCACGTTCAAATTGCGGGTCGACCCGAACGCCACTGTGTTCCCCTTGGCCGAAGACGCATTATAGACCCAGTTGCGCTGCGCCCGGTTGAACGGCATTTCCTCGCGGTCCATGGCAAAGAAATACTGGCGGAAAAATTCCCCCAGCTCGGTGAACAGCGCCCGGAACCGGCCAATCACCGGATAGTTCCGCCGGATCGCATCGCCCTTTTGCGTTTTGTCGATCACATACAGCACGATGATCAGCGCCGAGGCGACCCCGATCAGGAACACAAAAACAAGCGCCAGATATTCCAGCGCGGCCAATGCATTTCCCATATTCACCTCCTTGAATGAGTTGATTTGTCTCAACGTCAAATCTGCCTTTGCCCCTTACCTTGCCACCATCATCCCGTTTTGGCAGCCCCGCTGCCGGTTTCGTGAAAGGCAGAGAGCATGAACAGGTTTCTGGGCGCATTGGCGCTGACACTGATGGGCAGCGCGGCGCTGGCTGAGGGCATCATCACATATGAAACTGACCAAAGTTTTGACGATGTCGTGTTTGGTCTGGAAAATGCGATTCTGGATGCCGGGCTTGTGATCGACTCGGTCAGCCATACGGGCGAGATGCTGGAACGCACCAAGGCCGATGTCGGATCAACGGTAAAGATCTTTGAACATGCGGACATCTTCAGCTTTTGTTCGGCCAAGATTTCGCGCGAAGTGATGGAGGCCGATCCCATGAATGTGGTGTTCTGCCCCTATGACATCTTTGTCATTGTGCGCCCGGACACCCCGGACACCACCACAATCGGGTTCCGCAGCTATCCCGAAGGCCCGATGCAAAAGGTCCAGGCCCTGCTGGATGGCATCGCCCAGGCGGCCATCGGGGAATAAGCGCAGACAGGGCGGGCCGACAGCTAGCGGCCCGACACCATGCCCGCCACTTCGACTGCGTAGCGGTCTGTCATGCCCGAGACATAATCGGTCATAGCGTGAAGCGCACTATACCCGTCCTGCACGCCGCGCAGGTCCAGATCCAGCGCCCGCACCAGCTGACGCTCGTAATCGGGCAGGTTGGCCGCTTTCCAGTCTGTGCGCTCCAACGCGTCAAACACCGGCAGGATACCGTCCAGCACAGTGCGGATCACATTGCGCCCGCGCACTTCCAGCTTGGTCTTGCGCGGTGCGATGAACAGCTGTTCCCGCGCGGCCTGTTTGATTTCGGCAAAGGCAGGGCCATGCACGGAATCCGCAATCAGATCGTTGGAATATGTGCCTGCCAGAATGGCCCCGTGGTTGGCTTTGAACGCCTCGACACAGGCCCAGATTGCCCCACCAATTGCCATCGCCCGCAGGTGGGAAATCTTTTCATATTCCGTATGCGCGCCCAGATCGTCATCATTGGGTTTATTCTGGATCAGCGGCAGCAGCAGCGCGCGCACCTGTTCATAGCTGAGATCGCGGGCAGTATAGCCATCCTCAAGATCGACAATATTATAGCAAATGTCATCTGCGGCCTCGACCAGAAAGACCAGCGGATGCCGTCGCCACCATGTCCCGACATCGGGGACAGTTTCCGCAGGCAGGCCCAGCGCATCGGCAGCCTTGGCAAAGGTTGTTTCTTCGCCCTCAAACAGGCCGAATTTCTTGGCCCCCACATAGGGCATATCGCCCAGCCCCGCGCGGGTGCGCGCGGTCATCGGGTATTTCATAAAAGTGCCCAGCACGGCGGCGGACAGATCCATGCCGCGATCCCCGCGATACATTTCCAGCCGGGTCAGAATGCGAAACCCCTGGGCATTGCCCTCAAACGCCTCAAATTCCGGGCGCTGCGCCCGTTCAATCCGACCAAAGAGCCCTTGTTCGGACTCGAACCGCTCTGTGAACCACTTGCCGATGCTTTCTTCGCCGGAATGACCAAAAGGCGGATTGCCAATGTCATGCGCCAGACAGGCGGCATGAATGATCCCAGCCACGCGATGCGCCGCGCCCGGTTCGATTTCCTTTTGCTCTTCCAGCCAATGCCCGACCTGCATCCCCAGGCTGCGCCCGACCGACGCCACCTCGGCGGAATGGATCATGCGGTGGCGCAGATGGTCATGACCGTGCAGCGGATGCACCTGCGTTTTATTCGCCAGCCGCCGGAAGGGCGCGGAAAAGGTGATGCGATCAGCGTCCACCGTGAAATTCGGGCGCGAAGGATCCTCGGGGCGTTCATCTCCCAGACGCTTTGTATTCAGCAGGCGGGTCCAGTCCATTGTCACACTCCGATCCGGCAATCACTTGTTACGTAATAGAAAAGGGCCCGCTGCGAAAGCGGGCCCCAAAGGATTAGTGCACCACGGCATCATCTGGTTTGGGCCGGCTGCTGGCGCCAATCCGGTCGCCGATCACCAGACCATCCGCCCCCGCGATGACCACAACCGTGTCACCATCCGCCACATCCCCGGCCAGAAGCATTTCAGCCAGCGGGTTCTGCAGCGCGCGCTGGATCACGCGCTTTAGCGGGCGAGCTCCGAACACCGGGTCATAGCCTTCGTCGGCCAGCCATGTCTTAGCCGCCTCATCCAGCGACAAGGTGATCTTGCGCGCGGCCAGACGTTTCAGCAGGCGGGCCATCTGAATATCGACAATGCCGTCCATATCCTCGCGCACCAGACGGTCAAAGATGATGGTTTCATCCAGACGGTTCAGGAACTCAGGGCGGAAATGCGCCCGCACCGCATCCATCACGTCACGCTTGGCCTGCGCGCTATCCGCACCCTCGGGCAGTTGGCTGAGCGCCTGCGACCCAAGGTTCGACGTCAGGATGATCAGCGTCTGTTTGAAATCCACGGTGCGGCCCTGACCATCGGTCAGCTGGCCATCATCCAGCACTTGCAACAGCACGTTGAACACATCCGGGTGCGCCTTTTCGACCTCGTCAAACAGCACAACCTGATAGGGCCTGCGCCGCACCGCTTCGGTCAGCACGCCACCCTCGTCATAGCCAACATAGCCCGGAGGTGCGCCGATCAGACGGGCGACCGCGTGTTTCTCCATAAATTCGGACATATCAATCCGCACCATGGCGCTGTCATCGTCAAACAGGAACTCGGCCACGGCTTTGGTCAGCTCGGTCTTGCCCACCCCGGTCGGCCCGAGGAACAGGAAAGAACCCAGCGGCCGGTTTTCATCATTCAGCCCGGCGCGCGCCCGGCGCACTGCATTGGCGACGGCCACCACGGCGCTGTTCTGACCGATCACCCGGTTGTGCAGCTCGTCCTCCATGCGCAGCAGCTTTTCGCGCTCGCCTTCCAGCATTTTAGAGGTCGGGATGCCAGTCCAGCGTTCCACAACCGAAGCAATCTGTTCCGGGCGCACGGCCTCTTCGACCATGACATCGCTGTCACTGCTTTCGGCCTCGGCCAGCTGTTTTTCCAGCGCCGGGATCACGCCGTAGGACAATTCGCCGGCGCGGGCGAGATTGCCGTCGCGCTTGACCTGTTCCAGCTCCGCACGAGCGCGGTCCAGCTGTTCCTTGATGTCGCGGGCGCCCGCCAGCTTGTCACGCTCGGCCTGCCAGCGCGCGGTCATCTCGGCGCTGTCCTGCTGCATGTCCGACAGGTCGCGTTCCAGCTTTTCCAGACGGTCCTTGCTGGCCTGATCATCCTCAAGGCGCAGGGCCTCGGCCTCGATCTGCTTTTGCAGGATGTCCCGGTCCAGCGCGTCCAGTTCCTCGGGCTTGCTGTCCACCTCCATCCGCAGCCGACTGGCGGCCTCGTCCATCAGGTCGATGGCTTTGTCCGGCAAAAAGCGGTCCGTGATATAGCGGTGCGACAGGGTGGCCGCCGTCACAAGGGCCGAATCCGAGATCCGCACCCCGTGGTGCAGTTCATACTTTTCCTTGATGCCCCGCAGGATCGAAATCGTATCCTCGACGGTGGGTTCCTCAACCAGAACAGGCTGGAACCGCCGCGCAAGGGCCGCGTCCTTTTCCACATGCTTGCGATATTCATCCAGCGTGGTCGCGCCAACGCAGTGCAATTCGCCCCGCGCCAAGGCCGGTTTCAGCAGGTTCGACGCATCCATCGCCCCGTCTGCTTTGCCCGCGCCGACCAGCGTGTGCATTTCGTCGATGAACAGCACGATTTCGCCCGCGGCCTCAGTAACCTCGGTCAGGACCGCTTTCAGACGTTCCTCGAACTCGCCACGATATTTCGCCCCGGCAATCAGCGCGCCCATATCCAGCGCCAGCAGTTTCTTGTTGCGCAGGGATTCCGGCACGTCGCCATTGATGATGCGCAGGGCCAGGCCTTCGGCAATCGCGGTTTTCCCCACGCCGGGCTCCCCAATCAGAACCGGGTTGTTCTTGGTCCGGCGGCTGAGCACCTGCATCGCACGGCGGATTTCCTCGTCCCGCCCGATGATCGGGTCGATCTTGCCATCAGCGGCGGCCTCGGTCAGATCGCGCGCATATTTCTTCAGCGCCTCATAGCCCTCTTCCGCGGTGGCGGTGTCGGCGGTGCGCCCCTTGCGCACGTCATTGATCGCGCTGTTCAGCTTTTGCGCGGACACGGCACCCGCTTCCAGCGCCTCTTTCGCCGGGGACTTCACCAGCGCCAGCGCCATCAGCAGCCGTTCCACAGGAACAAAGCTGTCGCCTGCCTTGGTTGCGATCTTTTCCGCCTCGTCCAGCACTTTGCCGGTCGCAGAATCCATGTAGATCTGGCCAGCATCGCCGCTGACTTTGGGGATTTTGGCCAGCTTGGTATCCAGCGCCTGCACCACGCGCGGCGCGGACCCGCCTGCGCTGCTGATCAGGTTGGTGGCCATGCCCTGATCATCATCCATCAATGCCTTAAGCAGATGTTCGGGGGCCAGTTTCTGATGGCTTTCCCGCATGGCGATGGTCTGCGCTGCCTGAATGAAACCGCGCGACCGTTCCGTGAACTTGTCCAAGTTCATGGGCTTCTCCTTCCAGTTAAGCGCCCGCTTGATCTGCCACGCCCGCCAGTGCAGCGCGCGGCCTTTCGGGCCTCAGTGAAAAGATGGCGATCCAGCTGCCCCGGTTCAAGCCCTTACAGCGCGCTTTCCGCGCCCTTGACGGGACCATGCGAGAGGATCAAAAGCAACAAAACCCAGCCCCGAAAGGAAACCGCATGTCTGATGACCGCCTGATTGTCGCCCTTGATGTCCCCAACGCGCTTGAGGGGCTGAGCCTGGCCAGCAAACTTGGCGATGCGGTGTCCTTTTACAAGATCGGTCTGGGGATGCTGACCGGCGGAGGCCTTGCCCTTGCCAATGAGCTGAAGGACGAGTTTGGCAAGCGCATCTTCCTGGATATGAAGCTGTTCGATATCGGCGCAACCGTGGAAAACGCCGTGCGCGGGCTGGCGCAGTTCGACATTGATTTCCTGACCGTGCATGGCGACCCCTATGTGGTCAAAGCCGCCAAAGAGGGCGCGTCGGGCAAGGATATGAAGATCCTCGCCGTGACCATCCTGACCTCGCTGGATCGTCAGGACCTGGATGGCGCGCTGATCAAACAAGGGGATATTGCCGATCTAGTGGTCGAACGCGCGGGCAATGCCTTTGCCGCAGGGGCCGACGGGGTCATCGCCTCGCCGCAGGAGGCCGCGCTGATCCGCGCCCTGCCCGAAGCCGAAGGCAAGCTGATCGTCACCCCCGGCGTGCGCCCCACAGGTGCCGACAAGGGCGACCAGAAACGCATCGCCACCCCCGCCAGCGCGATCAGCGCCGGGGCGGATCACATCGTTGTCGGCCGTCCAATCCACCGCGCCACAGACCCGCGCGCCGCCGCGCAGGCCATTCTGGCCGAACTGCCCTAAGCGCCCTTTCGCGCATACATTCGGGGATTTTATGCAAATTGGGCGGATTTTGGCCCAATTTGCCCCCGCATTGCTAACACTGCAACACGGGTATGTGATCCCCTACTTCACATATCCACATAGCCTCCCCAAGTCTTGATCAGCCAGGCGGCAATGCCCGCCCGGCGTCACAGACAGGAGGCAGCCATGCCGCGCAGTGAAAAAACCAGGATCGGCGAGATCCGCTATAACCCCGCCACCCAGCGTTTCGAGGCGCTGGTGACATTCGAGGCAGAAACCGGCACACGCCGCGTCGCCGCCAGCCTTGCCGCCCCCCTGACAGCCGAGTTCGAGACGCTTGCCAAAGGGTTGGTCGACAAGGCCCGCGCCACGCTGATCACCCCCGGTACGCTGAAATCCCGTCAAAAACCGCTGCTGGCGCGCCCGCCCATTCCGGCACCGCAACCGCAGGCTTCGGGCTTTGACTGGATCGGGATGCTGCACGGCCAGACCGCCGCCTGATCTGACCATCACTCACGGATACCGCCTGCGCAGCACCCCCCGCGACGGGCGGTTACGCGGCGGGGTGGGAGCTGTCTCCTGCCCCGCCATCCAGATACTGACGCAGAATGTCGCGAAAATGCGGGATCGCATCCGGCGCATCAATAAAGGCGCGCGGCGACATCAACAGCCAGCCCGCGCCTTCATCCCCAAACACCACATCCCGTTCGCCCCCCACACCAATATCCGCCGTGTAAAACCAGCTGATCTTGGGGCCATTCACGCGCCGATACACGAATCGCAACGCCGTTTCGGGGATCTCCAGACCCAGCTCTTCGCGGGTTTCGCGCAACGCGCAATGCGCCGGGGTTTCGTCGCCTTCGCGCCCGCCACCGGGGAAATCCAGATAACCGGGCCAGACCAGCCCAGGTTTAAAGTCGCGCCGCAACACAATCAGTTGTGGCCCCGCAAACAGGATCAATTTCGCGCCCAGAAACGGGCCGTGTGGATCATGCATTTCATTGCCTTTCAAGGCCGGGTAAACTGCGCCTATGCCCAGCCTTTGCCGTGATTGCCTGACCCGGTTCGACACCGGACCACGCTGCCCCAATTGCGGGCGGCCAAGGGTGATTGCGCATCCTGAATTATTCAATCTCTCTATCGCACATATGGATTGCGATGCGTTTTACGCAAGCGTGGAAAAGCGCGACAACCCAGAGTTGGCCGACAAACCTGTGATCATCGGCGGCGGGCGGCGCGGGGTTGTGTCGACCGCCTGTTACGTCGCCCGCATTCGTGGCGTACGCTCGGCCATGCCGATGTTCAAGGCGCTGAAACTGTGCCCCGATGCGGTGGTGATCAAACCCCGCATGTCGGTCTATGCCGAGGTCAGCCGCGCGATCCGCGCCATGATGGAGGAACTGACCCCCTCGATCGAACCCCTGTCACTGGACGAGGCTTTTCTGGACCTGACCGGGACCGAGCGCCTGCACGGCGCGCCCCCCGCCGTGATGCTGGCCCGCCTGACCAAACGGATGCGCACGGAACTGGGGGTCACGGGCTCTATCGGGTTGTCGCATAACAAATTTCTAGCCAAAATTGCCTCGGATCTCGACAAACCGCGCGGCTTTTCGGTGATTGGCGTGGCCGAAACGCAGGCGTTCCTGCGCCCCAAACCGATCCGCATGATCTGGGGCGTGGGCGCCGCCGGGCAGGCGCAGCTGGAAAAGGCAGGGATCCGCACCTTTGAGGATCTGCTGCGCTGGGATCAGCGCGATCTGGCGCGGCGGTTTGGATCTATGGGGGACCGCCTATGGCATCTGGCGCGCGGGCAGGACCGGCGGCGCGTGTCCCGCGATGCTCCGATGAAGTCGATCTCCAACGAAACCACCTTTGAAGAGGACACCGCCGATCCCGATATTCTGGACGGGCATCTGTGGCGCATGTCCGAAAAAGTGGCGGATCGGGCCAAAGCCAAGGGGCTGGCCGGGCGCGTTGTCACCCTGAAACTGCGCCGCGCCGATTTCCGCATCCTCAGTCGCCGCCACGCGCTGCACGATGCCACGCAGGTGGCCGACCGGATCTATCGCGAAGCGCGCGCCCTGTATGATGCCGAAGCCGACAAAGGCCCGTTCCGCCTGATCGGGGCCGGAATTTCAGACCTCGTGCCCGAGGATCAGGCCGATCGCAGCGGCGATCTGCTGGACCCGCAGGCAGGCACCCGCGCCAAAGCCGAACGCGCCACAGACGCCATTCGCGCCAAATTCGGCAAAGATGCGATCCTGAAGGGCCGGGCCTTGCGTTAGGCTCACATCACCTCGTCTTCTTCGTCCTGCACATCATAGCCCAGCGCCTCCAGCCCGGCCTCCAGATGGTCGGACAGGTGCGGTGTGCCGATCAGGTAATCCGCCGTCGGGGTCGAGGCCTCGGCAAAGGCGGTGCGATAGGCGTCCTGAAGGTCTTCGGCCTCAAACGCGCCGCGCCCGATCCACATGATCGCCACCAGCGCGGCCTGTTCCTCTTCGTCCATGCGGTCGATCAGGGCGCGCAGTTCGCCCTCGGCGCGGCCCAGTTCGCGCGCCATCACGATGATCGTCGCGATTTTTCTGACACTGATCTTGTCCATTCCCGGTCTCCCTCAGGCGTCCTGTGCGTGGCCATGATGGGCGGGGCCGGTCGGGTGCGCTTTGATCTTACGCAAACAGCCGATAATAGAGCCAATCGGGCAGGAACTGCCCCAACCGGAACAGCGCGGCAAAGCGGCGGGGGAACGCCAACGCAAAGCGGCGGCTGTTCATATGGGCAAAGGCGCGGGTCGCGGCCTGTTCCGGGCTCATCAGAAAGGGCATCGAGAAATCGTTGAGATCGGTCAGCCGCGTGCGGATAAAGCCCGGATTGATCAGCTGCACATCCACCCCGCTGCCCCGCAGATCCGCATACAGCGATTCTGCCAGAACCATCACCCCAGCCTTGGACGCGATATAGGGCGCGGCCCCCTTCAGCCCGCGATAGCCAGACAGCGAGCCGGTCAGAACGATATGCCCGCGCCCGGCGACGGTGAAACGCGGCAGCACCGCGCCCATCACCGCAACCGCCCCGGCAAAATTGACCTGCGCCATCGCATTGGCCTGCGCGCTGTCCCAATCCTGCGCGCCAAAGGGCCAGTAGACCCCGGCCAGAAACACCACCCCATCCAGCGGGCCTATCTGTTCAGCGGCGCGCTCAACAGCAGCCGCATCCGTGACATCCAGAGGCAAACCATGGGCCGAACCGGGGAGCGCCTGCGCCAGTTGCTCCAGCCGCGCGGGGTTGCGCGCCGACAGGATCAGCTCGGCCCCGGCGGTGCTCATTTCCTGGGCCAAGGCAGCGCCCAGCCCCTCAGAGGCCCCAACCAGCCAATAGCGTTTGCCCTGCCACTCCCTCATTCAGCGGCGACCTCACGGACCTCGGTCACCGGGCGCATCGTTGCGACCAGCTCGCCCACGAGGATCCCGAATTTGCGGAACTGGCTGCGATTGACGATGGTGCCGCCCGGCGCAAGATACATCCAGTCGACGACATCCAGCACATGCCCGCCCGCATCCGGTTCCAGACGGATCCGATAGCGCAGCTGCACCGCGTCGCCGCATTGCTTGCCCTGACCCGCGCCAACCAGATCCGCCGCATGGGCGGTGATCTTGCCGGACGGGTCCAGATGCAGGCTCCATTCCCGGTCCTGCACAGCGCCGGATTCGTATTGAAAGCGTTCGGTCATCACCCCCTCCGCACCGGTCCATGTCACATGGAAGGCAGCGGTAAAGCGCGAGGCCACCCGCCCTGTCGGACCATAGATCACTCCATCACAGCTGAGCGCACCATTCAGATGGCGGCGCAGGTCGAATGTCTCGGTCGCGGCGTGATAATCATCGGGTTTCTGCGCGGCAAACCCCAGAAAGCGCAGCCGCGCCCAGCTGAGGCACAGGCCCAGCACCAGACCAAGGGTCACAAACAGGATTGTCATTGCTCCAGCGCCTCCTTGCGCGCGTGGCTATAGGACGAGGAAGGCGGCTCGGGACGGCGGCGATAGCGCGCCCCTTTCAACCACAACACCAGCGCCTGCCAATGGATCAGCGCCAGTACGCGCCGCGCGCCAAAGGGGCGGCGCAAGGCGCTGCGCAGGATCGCGCGGTTGCTGAGCGGAGCGCGTGTGCCTGCAAGGGTCGCCACCAGCCCGCCTTCTTCACGGCGGTAATCAATGCGGATGCCGATCCGATCCTTGGTGATGTCAAAGTGAAAGCCATAGTCACCCGCCACCGGCTGAAAAGGCGAGACATGCATCAGCTTTTGCGCGGTGATCTCGCTGTCACTGGTGATCACGCCTTCGGGTGCGGTGCAGATATAGCTGTGGCGATCGCCAAAGGTGTTTGTCACCTCGGCCAGCACCGCCACCAGCGCACCGCCCTGATCGTGACACAGCCAAAAGGACACGGGGTTGAACACATGACCCAGCAGGCGCGGCTGGGTCAAAAGCAGGATCTGACCAGGGGCGTCGATCCCCTGCCCCGCCAGAACATCGCGCGCCCAGCGCGCCCCGCTGCCCTGCCCCGGCTGATCGCCATGATCGCGCGCCTGCCAACTGCACAGATTGGCCCGATTGCGCGAGAACAGCGCGGGCCCCCGCGCATCGTCCTGTTCCGGGTCGATCAGCAGGTAATCCACGGAATAGCGGAACGCGTTGCGCACCGTGCCGCGTCGCCCGTGAAACGTATGGCAGGCCACATGCTGCAACATCTCAGGCCACCTGTTCCATCGGCGCGCGCCCATGACGGGCGATCAGAGCATCCGCAACCTCATAGGCGCTGGCCAGCCCGTCCTCGTGGAATCCATTCGCGCGCCAGGCACCGCAGAACCAACTGTTGTTCTGGCCATTCAACGCCGCAATCTCGCCCTGCGCCTGCAGCGCGCCCAGATCGAACACCGGATGGCGCAGCGTGGTTTCATCATGGATCAGAGCGGGGTCAATCGAACGATCACAGTTCAGCGTCACAAACAAAGGATCACTGTTCGGGATCGGCTGCAGGCAGTTCATCCAATAGGTCAGATCGATCTGGTTCATCTCTTTCTGCGGGGTCTCGCTGTAATTCCACGACGACCAGACACCGCGCCGCTTTGGCATGACCGAGGCATCGGAGTGCAGCACCACGCGGTTGGGCTGATAACGGATTGCGCCCAGCGCGGCTTGCTCTGCCGGAGTGGGATCTTCGAGCAGCGACAGCGCCACGTCGGAATGGCTGGCAAAGATCACGTCGTCATAGCTTTCCCATGCGCCTTTGGCACGGATCGACACACCCTCGGATCCACGGCGCACGGCCTCAACCGGAGTGGTCCGTCGCAGGGACACACCCGCGCGCTGCAATGCTGCTGTCAGCCGTGTGACATATTCGATGGATCCGCCCTGAACCGTGTACCACTGGTGCTGCCCGCTGTGATGCAGCAGCGCGTGGTTTTCAAAGAACCGGATCAGCGCCTGCGCCGGAAATTCCAGAACCTTGCCCGTGGGAGTCGACCAGATCGCCCCGGACAGCGGCAGCAGGTAATAGCGGATGAACCAATCGCCCATGCCCAGCCGCTGCAGGAAATCACCCAGCGTTTCATCCGGGTTGGTTGCCTCTGCCAGCGCATTGGCGTTGAACCGGGTGATGTCGCGGATCATACCCCAAAACCGCGGCGACAGCGCGTTGCGTTTCTGCGAGAACAGCGCCTTGAGATCGCGCAGGCCAAATTCAAACGCCCCGCCCCGCAGGCTGGCACCAAAGCTCATGTCGGACTCGGCCACCGGCACGTCCAGTTCGCTGAACAGCGCGCAAAGATGCGGATAGTTCACCCGGTTGAACACGATAAAGCCCGTATCCACCGGCTGATCGCCATTGCCCCCGGCCATCAGGGTGCGCGCATGACCGCCCAGACGCGGCTCTGCTTCGAACAGCACCACCTCATGCGCCCCGGCCAGACGCCATGCTGCGCCCAGACCCGAAATGCCGCCTCCGATAATGGCGATCCGACGGCGTGGGTTCTGTCCGGGGGCCTCAAATGGCATTCTGTTCTCCTCGTTACGGAATTTCAAAGATAGATACGCGCCAGGGCGTGGCTTGGATTTGTTTTTCAAAAAGATTGATCCAACCTGTTTCGCGCGGCGTAGACAGCACATGTTTGATACCCAGACGCAAGCAGAGGACAGATCGGTTGTGCCGCCCCGCAGGGCAGGCCATGGTGCCGCTGTGTGCAAATCTGCCAAAGGCGGTCGCGTGTCCCAAACTGATGAAACAACGGCGCTTTATTGGGTCGATTGCCTGAAGCGTGTGCGCGATGCACAGGACCAACGCGCCTTTGCTGCGCTGTTTGATCACTTTGCCCCGCGGGTCAAAGGGTTTTTGATCCGCTCTGGTGCCGACGCCGCCACGGCCGAGGATTGTATGCAGGATGTGATGGCGGCGGTCTGGACCAAATCCGCGCAATATGATCCCAGCCGCGCCTCGGTTGCGACGTGGATCTTTACCATCGCACGCAACCGCCGGATCGACCTGCTGCGCAAAGAGCGCCGCCCAGAGCCCGAAGACCTGGGCTGGGGACCAGAGGCCGAACCGGATCAGCACGAGGTCGTCGCCCTGCAACAAGAGGTCGACCAGCTGGGCGCGGCTCTCTCCGCGCTGCCCGACAAACAGAAAGATCTGATAGAACGCGCCTATTTTGGCGATCTCAGCCACAGCGAAATCGCGCAGATGACCGATCTGCCTCTCGGCACGATCAAATCCCGTATCCGGCTGGCGCTGGACCGCCTGCGCCATGCGATGAAGCAGAGCCAATGACCATGACGAAGACCATCAATCACCATCTCACCCCCGCGCTGCTGCAGGCCTATTCCGCCGGTGCCCTGCCCGAAGCCATGAGCCTCGCAGTCGCCACCCATCTGTCCATCTGTGATCAATGCCGCGCCCTGCTGGCCAGCATGGATCACGTGGGCGGAGCCGTGATGGAAAGCTGCGAGGCCGCGCCCGAAGCCGGGTCACTGGATGCCGTCATGGCCCGGATCAAAGCCGCGCCCAGCACCCCCAAACAGGCTGCGCCCAGCGATCCCGTGCTGCCCGGCCCGGTTCTGGGCTATGTGGGCAAATCCCTGTCTGATGTGCGCTGGCGTCCTGCGGGGATGGGCGTGAAACAGGCGATCCTGTGCAGCTCGGATCAGGCGACGGCCCGTCTGTTGTATATCCCTGCCGGGGTGGCTGTGCCGGACCATGGGCATCGCGGGCTGGAACTGACTCTGGTGCTGCAAGGGGCGTTCAGCGACGAAACCGGGCGGTTTGCGCGCGGTGACATCGAAATCGCCAGTGATGATCTTGAACACATGCCCGTGGCCGATCCCGGAGCCGATTGCATCTGTCTGGCCGTGACCGAAGGCCCGCTGCGGTTCAAAAGCTGGCTGCCCCGGATTGCGCAGCCCTTCCTGCGCATCTGATCCGGTCGGGCCGGGGTAAGCGGTTCAACGCAGATCCAAATGAAAACGGGCCACCCGGTGGGGCGGCCCGTTTCTTTTTATGTCTTGCGCTTCTTGGGCGGGATCAGGTCGGTGATCGTGCCCTCGAACATCTCGGCAGCAAAGTTCACCGTTTCCGACAGGGTCGGGTGCGGGTGAATCGTATGCCCCAGATCCACCGCATCCGCCCCCATTTCGATGGCCAGCGCGGTCTCGGCAATCAAATCACCCGCATTGGTACCCACGATGCAAGCGCCGATGATGCGGTCATCGCTGGGATCAAACAGCAGCTTGGTCATGCCTTCGCTGCGCCCATTCGACAGGCTTTTGCCCGAGGCGGCCCAAGGGAACACGCCTTTTTCGAACTTGATGCCTTTGGCCTTGGCCTCGGTCTCGGTGATGCCACACCAGGCGACCTCGGGATCGGTATAGGCAACCGACGGGATCAGCTTGGCGTCAAAGAACCGCTTGTGACCCGATGCGACCTCGGCTGCGACCTTGCCCTCATGCACGGCCTTATGTGCCAGCATCGGCTGCCCCACCACATCGCCAATGGCAAAGATGTGGTTTACGCCGGTGCGCTGCTGACGGTTCACAGCGATAAAGCCGCGTTCGTCCACGGCGACACCGGCCTTGTCCGCATCAATCAGCTTGCCATTGGGTTTGCGGCCCACGGCGACCAGAACCTTGTCGAACGTATCGGAAAAGCTCTCGCCCTTGGCATCCTCAAAGGTGACCTTCATACCCGCATCCGTGGCCTCGACCGCCGTGACCTTGGTCTTGAGGAAGATGTTTTCGTAGCGGCCCTTGATCCGGGTCATCAGCGGTTTGACGATGTCCTTGTCGGCACCGGGGATGATCTGATCCATCAGCTCGACAACGGTGATCTTGGACCCCAGCGCGTCATAGACACAGGCCATTTCCAGACCGATGATGCCGCCGCCCAGAACCAGCATCCGCTCGGGGATGTCCTTCAGTTCCAGCGCGCCGGTGCTGTCGATCACGCGCTCATCCTCGGGGATGAAGGGCAGCGCCACGGGCTCCGACCCGGCGGCGATGATGCACTGATCAAAGGACACGGTCTTGACGCCATCGGCACCGCTGACCTCGATCATGTTGGGGCCGGTGAACTTGCCCATGCCGCGCACGACCTCGACCTTGCGGCCCTTGGACAGACCGTCCAGGCCGCCGGTCAGCTGGCCAACCACGCCATCCTTAAAGGCGCGCAGCTCGTCCAGATTAACCTCGGGCTTGCCAAAGCTGACCCCGTGGCTGGCCATTTCCTCGGCCTCGGTGATCACCTTGGCCACATGCAGCAGCGCCTTGGACGGGATGCAGCCCACATTCAGGCAAACACCGCCCAGGGTCGGGTTCTTTTCGATCAGAACGACCTTTTTGCCCAGATCCGCCGCGCGGAAGGCAGCAGTGTAACCACCGGGGCCAGAGCCCAGCACAACGACCTCTGCGTGCACATCGCCGGGGCCGCTGGCCGTACCGGTTGCGGCAATCGCCTGCGGAGCGGCCGGGGCCGCTTCGCTCGCGGACGGGGCGGCCTCAACGGCCGCATCGGACGCGCCCGCCCCTTCCAGAACCAGAATCACCGAGCCCTCAGAGACCTTGTCGCCCTCGGCCAGCTTCAACTCCTTCACCACACCAGCGGCGGGCGAGGGCACTTCCATCGTGGCCTTGTCGCTTTCGATCTCGATCAGCGGATCTTCCTCCGCAACGGTGTCCCCCACGGCGACCAGCACGGTCACAACGGGAACGTCAGAGAAATCACCGATGTCGGGTACTTTGATGTCCATGATCTCTCTCCTCACCACATCAGCTTGCGCATGTCGCCCAGCAGGGTCTTGAGCGTCACGCAGAAGCGCGCGGCCAAAGCCCCGTCAATGGCGCGGTGGTCATAGCTCAGCGACAGCGGCTGCATCAGGCGCGGCACAAATTCCTCGCCATTCCAGACCGGCGCCATTTTGGACCGGGTTAGACCCAGAATAGCGACCTCGGGGGCGTTCACGATCGGGGTAAAGCTGGTGCCGCCAATGCCGCCCAGCGACGAGATGGTGAAAGTCGCACCGGACATATCTGCCGCCTTCAGCTCGCCCGCGCGGGCCTTGCCGGACAGCTCCATCAGGTCCTTGGAGATTTCGACAATGCCCTTGCGATCCGCATCCTTGATCACCGGCACAACCAGCCCGTTCGGCGTGTCTGCCGCAAAGCCAATATTGTAGAAATCCTTCTTGATCAGCTTGTCGCCATCCGGGTGGATCGAGCTGTTCACTTCCCAATGCTGTTTCAGCGCGCTGACGCTGGCCTTGACCACAAAGCTGAGCAGCGTGACGCGATAGCCCTCTTCCTTGGCCATCATGTCCATCTCTTTCCGGTATTTATCCAGATCGGTGATGTCGGCCTCGTCGTTATGGGTGACATGGGGCACGTTCAGCCAGGACCGGTGCAGCGCCGGGCCCGAGATCTTTTTGATCCGGGGCATGTCGACATTTTCGACCGGCCCGAATTTAGAGAAATCGACAGTCGGGATCGGCGGGATACCCATGCCGCCCTGCACCGCGCTGCCGCTGGCAGCCGCCGGGGTGGTCTGCGCCTTCAGCGCCTTTTCGATGTCTTCGCGCAGGACGCGGCCCTTGCGACCGGTGCCGTTCACCTTGTTCAGGTCCACCTCGACCCGGCGGGCAAAGGCGCGCACCGATGGCGACGCGTGCACCTTGGAGAACCCGGCATCCATCACGGGGGGGCTGGCGGATACGCTGGCCGGTGCAGGTGCTGCGGCAGGGGCTGCGGCAGGTGCGGCTTCGGCTTTGGGGGCCTCTGCCGGGGCGGCAGCGGCGCCGGTGCCCTCAACAATCAGGATCAGCGAGCCCTCGGACACCTTGTCGCCCTCGGCAACCTTGATTTCCTTGACCACGCCAGCGGCCGAAGACGGCACTTCCATCGTGGCCTTGTCGCTTTCCAGCTCTACGATCGGGTCTTCTTTGGCGATTGTGTCGCCCACTTCGACCAGAATGGTCACCACCGGCACATCGTTGAAATCGCCGATATCGGGAACTTTCACTTCTACGGTCATAATCTAGTCCTCATTCCTTGTTGGTCGCTTGCCCAAAACGCAAAACCGGCCTCGGTCTTCGCTGGGCAAGCTCCAGTCCCCGCTCACACCAGACGCGGGTTCGGCTTGTCGCCGTCGATTTCATATTTGCTGAGCGCGGCCTCGAGATCCTTTTTGGACACGGCCCCATCGCGATACAGGTCCACCATGGCGGCGGCTGCGATGTGGTTGGCATCCACCTCAAAGAACCGACGCAGGTTCACGCGGCTGTCCGAACGGCCAAAGCCGTCCGTGCCCAGAACCGTGTAGCGCCCCGGCACGCAGGTGCGGATCTGCTCGGCATAGTTCTTCATGTAGTCGGTGGCAGCGATGATCGGCCCCTTGGCACCAGCCAGCAGGGTCGAAACATAGCTTTCACGCGGCTCGTCCAGCGGGTTCAGGCGGTTGTGGCGCGCCACATCCTGACAATCGCGGGCCAGTTCGTTGAACGAGGTCGCCGACCAGATGTCACTGGTGACGCCGAAATCCTCTTTCAGCATCTCTGCCGCCTTGATCGCCTGCACCAGAATGGTGCCCGAACCAATCAGATTGACGTGTTTCTTGCCCGGACGCGCGGTTTTCTGGAACCGGTACATGCCCTTGATGATGCCGTCCTCGGCGCCCATGGGCATTTCGGGATGGCTGTAGTTTTCGTTCATCAAGGTCAGGTAATAGAAGACATCTTCCTGATCCTGATACATGCGCTTCATGCCGTTCTGCACGATCACCGCGACTTCGTAGCTGAAGGTCGGGTCATAGCTGATGCAGTTCGGGATCGTGCCTGCAAGGATGTGGCTGTGGCCATCCTCGTGCTGCAGACCCTCGCCGTTCAGCGTGGTCCGGCCAGCGGTCCCGCCCAGCATAAAGCCCCGCGCCCGGCTATCGCCAGCCGCCCAGGCCAGATCGCCAATCCGCTGGAATCCGAACATCGAATAATAGATGTAGAACGGGATCATCGGCACACCGTGGTTGGAATAGCTGGTCGCTGCCGCGATCCAATCCGCCATGGCGCCTGCTTCGTTGATGCCTTCCTGCAGAACCTGACCGCTTTCAGATTCCTTGTAATACATCATCTGATCGGCATCTTCGGGCGTGTAGTTCTGGCCCTTGGGGTTGTAGATCCCGACCGAGCGGAACAGACCTTCCATCCCGAAGGTGCGGCTTTCATCCGGCACAATCGGCACCACGTTCTTGCCCACTTTCTTGTCACGCAGCAGCGTGGTCAGGATGCGGACAAAGGCCATGGTGGTGGAAATTTCGCGCTCGCCCGTGCTTTCCAGCTGGGCCTTGAACTTGTCCAGCTCGGGGATTTCCAGCCCCGGCGCGCCGGTAAAGCGTTTCGGGAACTCGCCGCCCAGATCGCGACGACGATCCGCCAGATAGGATTTTTGCGCGTTGTTCAGGCTGACAAAGGGAATGTCCTTTTCCAGCTCTTCATCGGTCACAGGGATCTGGAACCGGTCGCGCATTCCCTTCAACGGCTCCAGCGGCATTTTCTTTTGCTGGTGGGTGGTGTTCTGACCTTCGCCAGCGCTTCCCATGCCATAGCCCTTGACGGTCTTGACCAGCAGCACGGTGGGCTGCCCCTTGGCCTCGGTCGCGCGTTTGAAGGCGTTATAGACCTTTTTCGGATCGTGACCGCCCCGGCGCAGCGCCCAGATCTGATCATCGGTCCAGTCTTTCACCAGCTCGGCGGTTTCGGGATATTTGCCAAAGAAATGTTCGCGAATATAGGCGCCATCCTTCGATTTGAAGGTCTGGTAGTCACCGTCTACGGTTTCTTCCATCAGCTGGCGCAGCTTGCCGCTGGTGTCTTTTTCCAGCAGCGCGTCCCAGCCCTTGCCCCAGAGCAGCTTGATCACGTCCCAGCCGGACCCGCGGAAGTTGCCCTCCAGCTCTTGCACGATCTTGGAGTTGCCGCGCACCGGGCCATCCAGACGTTGCAGGTTGCAGTTCACCACAAAGATCAGGTTATCCAGACCTTCGCGCGCTGCCAGATGGATCGCGCCCAGCGATTCCGGTTCGTCCATTTCGCCGTCACCGAGGAAGGCCCAGACCTTGCGATCACCCATGTCGATATGGCCACGGTTGTGCATGTATTTCATGAACCGCGCCTGATAGATCGCCATCAGCGGGCCCAGACCCATCGAAACGGTCGGGAACTGCCAGTATTCCGGCATCAGCCAGGGGTGCGGATAGCTGGACAGACCGCCGCCGGCGACCTCGGAGCGGAAATTCTTCAGCTCTTCTTCGCTGATCCGCCCTTCCATAAAGCTGCGGGCGTAGATGCCCGGAATCACATGGCCCTGGAAAAAGACCAGATCGCCGCCATGGATGGCCGATTTGGAGCGCCAGAAATGGTTCAGGCCAATGTCATACAGCGCGGCAGAGGAGGCGAACGACGCGATATGCCCGCCATATTCGCTGCTTTCCTTGTTCCGCTTGACCACGGTCGCCATGGCGTTCCAGCGGTTGATGGTGCGGATGCGCCATTCCATCTCGGTATCGCCGGGGATGTCGACCTCGTCATCGGTGCTGATCGTGTTCTGATAGGGGGTCGTGGCCGAAAACGGCAGCTTGGCCCCTGCGGCCCGCGCCTGTTGCACGGCCTTGTCCAGCAGGTAATGCGCGCGGTCCGCACCGTCACGCTGGATGACGTCTTCGACGGCTTCCTGCCATTCCTGAGATTCGACCGGGTCGATATCGTGGGGATTTTCTGTCATGAGCCCTCTTCCCTAGACTGCACCAAATCCATTTAGTTTAGAACTAAACATTCAAGGTTCCAGATATGGGAGGGCGCCAGCTGTTCAAGCACCTCCCTCGCCTGAAACATCTGCTTTATGGATGTATCAGTATGGTTGACCCATAGGCAGGCAGGCAGACGCATGGCTTCCATGCACCTTGCGCATAGCAATAGTTCAATCTTAAACGATCTTCAAAATCACGCCAGTCCCGCGAATTTATATTACGCGGCCATCGCGCCTCAGCCGCGAATCGCAGACCAGACCCGCGCGGCCAAAGCGTGGTCCCCCACCGCGATTCCCCGGAACATAAAGGCCCGCGGCCCCGGTTTTGTCGTGAAATCGGGGGAGAGGATCCCTGTCAGATCGTTCTGAATCCGGGCAATTGGCACCATCGGGGGCTGCATTGCGCGCTCTTGCTCCAGATCATCCACGATGATCGTGCCAAAGGCGTCGCGCCCCGCTGCGGTCCAGGGCTTTGCCGCATCGGTGATAACCGCCAGCGCGCCCTCCCGCATTTTGGACGCATCAAGGAATGGCGTGCCCGCAAAGGTGATCGGCAGCGACGACACGACAATATCGCAAGCGGCCAGCAGCGCGTCCGGGTCGATTTCTTCGCGCACGCTCAGGCCCAGATCACTGGCAAGACCCGCCAGCTGATCCAGATTGGCGCGCCCGCGCCCCATCATCACCACCTCTTGCAACGGGTAGAGCCCGGCGAACATCTCAAGATGAGAGCGCGCCTGCACCCCACAGCCGACAAAGCCGATCACCGCGCTGTCAGGATTGGCCAGACGCCGCGCCGCGACCGCGGACAGGCCCGCTGTACGCACCGCCGTGATCCATTCCGCATCCATCAGCGCAAGGCATTCGCCGGTCTGCGCATCCAACACCATGATCGCCCCGGTGATCGACGGAAGCCCGCGCGCCGGGTTATCCGGGCAGACCGTCACGGCCTTGACCACGGTCACATCCGGGTCGCCCCCGGTGCCCAGCGTTGTCATCATATAGCGGCCATCGCCCGGTTGGATCACCGATTTCGGCGTTGTGTGCAGATCCCCCGCCGCCTTGGCCCGCAACGCGCCCTCGATCGCCTGCACCACGTCGTTGGCGCTGATCCCCAGTGCCTGCAGGTTTTCGTCATTCAGCACCTTGGGGGCAAAAGCCATGGGTTAGTCTCCGGGTTTGCTCAGCGGAACGACCTCCGCCTCTTTGCCCTCAGCCAACTCTTCAAAATCGAAATTGTCCAGCCTGCGCGCGCGCTTTCCGGCTTTTTCCGCGCTGATCCGGATTTCCTGAATATCCTTGGCCGCCTGCCCAAAATGGCGATCCAGATTGGCCACGCGCGTGCCCAGCCGGTCCACATCGCCATACAGCATGTGCAGTTCCTTGCGGATCGCCCCGGCCTGTTCACGCATCCGCGCATCTTTGAGGATTGCGCGCATCGTGTTCAGCGTGGCCATGCAGGTGGTGGGCGAGACGATCCAGACCCGCGCGGCAAAGCCCTCGCGCACGATGTCGGGGAAATTGGCGTGCAGCTCTGCGTAAACCGCCTCGGAGGGCAGGAACATCAGCGCGCCATCGGCGGTTTCCCCCTCGATGATGTATTTCTCGGAAATCGCCTTGATATGCGCCCGCAGGGCGGTCTTCATCTGGCGGGCGGCCTCTTGCAGCTGGGCCTGATTTTCGGCGTTGCGCAGGGCCTCGTAAGGTTCCAGCGGGAATTTGCTGTCGATCACAATCGGCCCCGGCGGGTTGGGCAGGTGGATCAGACAATCGGCGCGTTTGCCGTTGCTGAGCGTGTGCTGCAAGGAATAGCTGTCGCTGGGCAGGGCCTTGGACACGATGTCATGCAGCTGGATTTCACCAAAGGCGCCACGCGTCTGTTTGTTGCTGAGAATGTCCTGCAGGGACAGCACATCGCCGGACAGTTTGGTGATATTGTCCTGCGCCTTGTCGATCATTTTTAACCGCTCCTGCAGCTGCGTCAGCGAGGTCGCGGTCTGTTTTGACGACCCGTGCAGGCTTTCTTTCATGCGTTCCTGCATCTCGGCCATGGCCCGTTGCGCGCGCATGGCATTGTCCGCCAGCCGGTCATTCATCTGCTGCTGGACCGTAGAGAGGCGCGCCTCCACCGTCTGTATCATCTGGACCTGCGCGTTGGCCTGCGCTTCGGACACATGGGTCAGCCCGCCGCGCAGCTGTTCCTGCCCCTGCCCCAACTGCTGCACATGCTGACCCAGATGCGCCATTTGCTGCGCCAGAGGTTCCGCCAATTGGGCCGAGCGTTTCGCCGCCCGCACCCCCGCCAGCAAAAGCCAAAGGATCAGGATCACCGCGACCCCAGCCCCCAGCACCAACAGCGTGACGGGGTCCTGAAAATTGATGCTTTGCCCGGCGATTTCGATCATTGCGGCCTCATGTGTTCTTGGTTTGTTTTCAACCTTTCTATGTCAGCCACCGGGCGCGTTCAACTGCGCCCGAACAGCTTTTCAATATCGGTCAGCTTCAGTTCGACATAGGTCGGGCGGCCATGGTTGCATTGGCCGGAATGGGGCGTGGCCTCCATCTCGCGCAGCAGTGCGTTCATTTCTTCGGCGCGCATCCGACGCCCTGACCGGATGGACCCGTGGCAGGCCACGCGGGACAGGATCGCCTCCAGCTTTTCCTGCACCAGCTGGGTCTGACCATAATCGGACAGCTCGTCCAGAATATCCGCGATCAGCTTGGCCGCGTTGACCTCGCCCAGCAAGGCGGGGGTTTCGCGCACGGCAATCGCACCGCTGCCAAAGGGTTCGATCACAAACCCCATTTTGGCCATCTGATCGGACACTGCCAAAAGGGTGGCGCAGTCATCTGTTGAAAGCTCAACAATCTCGGGGATCAACAGCGCCTGAGCGGCAACGCCGGTTTCGGCCATCTGGGTTTTCAGGCGTTCATAGACCAGCCGTTCATGGGCAGCATGTTGATCTACAATGACAATCCCGTCGCCGGTCTGGGCGATGATATAGTTTTCATGCACCTGCCCACGCGCTGCGCCCAGTGGCAGAGCTTCGGTCAAAGGCGCGGCATCGGGCAGATCAACCGGGGTTGGATCGGGCTCGACCACGCGACCGGACCAGGCCTGCCCCAGCTCGGCAAAGCCGGGTTCGGCCACCGGCGCGGGGGCCTGCGCGGCATAGCTGCGGGACAGCGCGCCCTGCGAGGGACGGTCCATCTGATAGACCCGCGGCGCGACGGGTTCGGGGCGCATCGCCCCCAAAGTCGCATCCGCCACGGTGGTCGACGCGCGATGCCCCGCCTCAGCCAAAGCAAAGCGCAGCGACGACACGATCAGCCCGCGCACAAGGCCGGGATCGCGGAACCGGACCTCGGATTTTGCGGGATGCACGTTCACATCCACCTTATGCGGATCACAATCAACAAACAGCGCCACGGCCGGGTGACGCTCCCGCGACAGGAAATCCTGATAGGCACCGCGCAGCGCGCCAATCAGGGTTTTGTCCCGCACGGGTCGCCCGTTCACAAACAAGAACTGCGCCACGGCGGTGCCGCGCGAATAGGTTGGCAGGGCGGCATAGCCGGTCAGACGGATTTCCTCGCGCTCGGCATCAATGGGCAGGGCGTTTTCGACAAATTCGCGGCCCATGATCCGCGACAAACGCCCGCGCAGCGCGTCAAACAGATCGCCCTGTTCGGGTTCGACGTTAAAGGTCACGCGATCCCCGCCGCCGGACACATCGCGCAGGGTAAACCCGATTGACGGTTCGGCCATGGCGAGGCGCTTGATCACATCGCTGATCGCCATCATCTCGGCACGGTCGCTGCGCAGGAATTTCAGCCGGGCGGGCGTGGCAAAGAACAGATCGCGCAGCGTGACCACCGTGCCGCGGCCCAGCGCGCAGGGGCGGACATCCCCATGCTGACCACCACTGACCGAGATTTCCGCTGCATCATGCCCTTTGGCCCGGCTTTGAATCGTCAAACGACCCACCGCTCCAAGGCTAGGCAAGGCCTCACCCCGGAACCCGAAACTGTGAATGTTCAGCAGATCGGTCCCGTCAATTTTCGAAGTCGCATGCCGCGACAGCGCCAGCGGCAGGTCGTCGGCAGTCATGCCGCAGCCATCATCAGTGATGCGGATCAGAGTCTTGCCGCCATCCGCGATTTCGATCCCGATACGGCGCGCGCCCGCATCAATGGCGTTTTCCACCAGCTCTTTCACAGCAGAGGCAGGGCGTTCCACAACCTCACCGGCGGCAATCCGGTTGATCGCAGTTTCATCCAGCTGTCGAATGACGGGATTGGGCGTTTCAGCGCGCATATTGGGGGCCTGGGTGTTCATAACACCAGACCTAGCATGGCACCTGCGATTCTGAAACGGCGCAATCCAATCTGTTTTCACATCCGAATTAACCCGCCTGAAACATCATGTCGCAACAATAAAACAAAAGTAGCACTTGTTGCGTCACAATCTTTCGTTAACAATTAACACAACACAGGCACCCCCTGAAGGAGTACGACAATGCTGGTTCCTCTGATCACCTTTGAAACGATCTCGGCTGTTTACGGCGAAGAGTTCGCAAAATCCTGGTTCCGCCCGTTTTCATCCGTGCGCCCTGACAGCCAGGACTGACATCGCATCAGACCAAGAAAAACGGCCAGCCCCGTCGCAAGGGCTGGCCGTTTTCGTTTCAGAACCGCGCGCATATATCAGGAAGCGGGCTTCATCAGGCCTTCGTCCTCGATACGCTTTTGCGCTTCGTCCAGGCTCTGCCAAGCGCGGTCGATCAGCGTGTCGATCTCGCCACGCGAAATCACCAGCGGCGGCGAAATCACCATGCGATCCGCCACATGGCGCATGATCAGGTTGTTGGCGAAACACCGTTCGCGGCAGATATAGCCGATCGTGCCGGGATCCGCGGCAAAGGCAGCGCGGCTTTCCTTATGCGGAGTCAGCGCGAGGCTGCCCATCATGCCCACAATCTTGGCCTCGCCCACCAGCGGGTGGTCGGTCAGCGATTCGAACCGCTCTTGCAGATAGGGGCCGGTGTCATCGCGCACGGTTTCGACGATACGCTCTTCTTCCATGATACGCAGGTTTTCCAGCGCCACGGCGCAGGCCACGGGGTGGCCGGAATAGGTGTAGCCGTGGTTGAACTCCACGTCACGCATGACCGAGGCGACCTCGCCGCTGACCATGCTGCCACCAATCGGCTGGTAGCCCGAGGACAGGCCCTTGGCCACGGTCATGATGTCGGGGCGAATGTTCAGCGTCTGCGAGCCAAACCAGTTGCCGGTGCGGCCAAAGCCACAGATCACCTCGTCCGCGATCAGCAGAATGCCGTATTTGTCCACGATGCGCTGAATTTCCGGCCAGTAGGTGTCGGGGGCGACGATCACACCACCCGCGCCCTGCACGGGTTCGGCGATAAAGGCCGCGACCTTGTCGGGGCCGATCTCTTCGATCTTGGCCTCCAGCTGGCGGGCGCGTTCCAGACCGAACTCTTCGGGCGTCATGTCGCCGCCTTCGGCCCACCAGTTCGGCTGGTCGATATAGGCGATGTCCGGGATCGGCAGACCGCCCTGCGCGTGCATCCCCTTCATCCCACCCAGGCTGGCAGACCCGACGGTCGAGCCATGATAGCCATTCCAGCGCGAAATCACGGTCTTGCGCTCGGGCTGGCCCTTGGCATCCCAATAGGTGCGAACCATGCGCAGATTGGTGTCGTTGGCTTCGGACCCGCTGCCTGCAAAGAAGAAATGGTTCAGATCGCCGGGCGCGAGCTGGGCCATACGTTCGGCCAGCGCAATCGCGGGCACATGGGTCGTCTGGAAAAACGTATTATAATAAGGCAGTTCGCGCATCTGGCGCGCGGCGGCTTCGGCCAGTTCTTCGCGGCCGTAACCGATATTCACACACCACAGCCCGGCCATGGCGTCGAGGATCCGATTGCCATCGCTGTCATTCAGCCAGACGCCTTCGGCGCGGGTGATCACGCGGGCGCCTTTTTGCTCTAGCTGATTGCCATGGGTGAACGGGTGCAGGTGATGCGCCGCATCCAGCGCCTGAAGCTCTGCGGTCGGGGTGTTTGTGCTGATCGTGGTCATGTCGGGTATTCCGGTTGGGGCGCCATGTGGCGCGGTCCGATGGGTCTCGATCAGAATATGATCAAATTCGGACCTGTCAACTGAATCCCATCCCGCCCGTCCTCAGACCATAGGATCGGTCACAAAGCGGCGCGCCGCACCAGCACCATGCCCTGTTCGACATCCTCACGAATCGCGCGGGCCGCCGCCTGCGGATCCCCCGTCGTCAGCGCCGCCATCAGATCCTTATGCCGATCCGGGACATTCTGTGTGCCTACCTGCCCACAGACCACCCGCAGACTGGGACCAAAGCGCAACCAAAGACCATCCACAAGCGCCTGCAAAATCGGAGCCTCCGCCATAGTGTTCAACTGGCGGTGAAAGGCGTGATTGTGCTGTAGATACCGGCCTATATCCCCATAACCGATGGCCTCGTCCAGCGCCGCATCGATCTCTGCAAGCTCTGCGATCATACCATCCGTTGCGCGTCGGCAGGCGCGTTCCGCCAGCAGAGGTTCCAGCGCAACCCGCGCCTGTGTCAGCTCGTCTACATCTGAAACGGTCAGCTCGGGGACTGCAATCCGGCGATTGCCCAGCGCCTGCAACGCGCCTTCGGCTGTCAGGCGGCGCAGGGCTTCGCGGATCGGAGTCATCCCGACCTCGAGGCGATCCACCAAACCCTGAATGGTCACCGGCTGCCCCGGTGCCAGTTCGCCAAAAAGGATCATGTCCCGCAAGCGACGATACACCAATTCATGCGCGGGCAGCCCCGCACGGCCAGAGCGGTCAGATTGCATATTCATTCCGCCTCCTTTCGCGGCAGGCTGGCGCAAAGCAAAGCAGCGCCCGGATCTTCATGACACGATCCGCGCTTTTGCGCCTATTCCATTCACTTGCATGTTCACGAACCGCATGGAAGCATCTTAACCCTTGCCATGCAACACACAGTTTGATCAAATCCAAAGCCAGCAATGGGGCACAAGACCTCAGCCATTCCACAGGGAGATCGAAAAGATGATGAAACACCTGCTCAGCGTCACCGCCACCCTGGCCCTGACCGCCGCCATGGCACAGGCCGACGAGGTACGCGTCTATAACTGGTCCGATTATATCGACGAAGACCTGCTGACCAAATTCGAAGAAGAAACCGGCTTCAAGCTGGTCTATGACGTGTTCGACAGCAACGAAGTGCTGGAAACCAAGATGCTGGCGGGCGGGTCCGGCTATGACGTGGTTGTGCCCACCGGGACTTTCCTGCAGCGCCAGATCAGCGCCGGGGCGTTTCAACCGCTGGACATGGCCAAACTCTCCAATGCCGGCAACCTGTGGGATGTGATCGCAGATCGCACCGCAAAATATGACCCGGACAATGGGTATTCCATCAACTACATGTGGGGCACCACCGGCCTGGGCGTGAACGAAGCGCGGGTCAAAGAAATCCTGGGCGACGATGCGCCCGTGTCCAGCTGGGATCTGATTTTTAAGCCCGAGAACGCAGCCAAACTGGCAGAATGCGGCATCCACATGCTGGACGCCCCGGCCGAAATCATTCCCGCCGTGCTGAACTATCTGGGCGAAAACCCCGACAGCCATGACCCCAAAGTCATCGCCAAAGCGGAATCCGTGCTGGCGCCCATCCGTCCGCATATCCAGAAATTCCACAGCTCTGAATATATCAACGCGCTGGCCAATGGGGACATCTGCGTTGCGGTTGGCTGGTCCGGCGATGTGCTGCAGGCCCGCGACCGCGCAGCCGAAGCCGAAAACGGCGTGGAAATCAGCTATTATGCCCCGGACGAGGGCGCGCTGATGTGGTTCGACCAGATGGCGATCCCCGTGGACGCGCCCAACCCCGAAGGGGCCCATGCCTTTCTGAACTTCATCATGGATGCGCAGAACATGGCGGCGGCGTCGAACTATGTCTATTACGCCAATGGCAACAAGGCCTCGCAGGAATTCCTCGAAGAGGACGTGATCGGCGATCCCGCCATCTACCCGGACGCGGCGGCAATGGACAACACCTTCACCACCACCCCTTATCCGGTCAAAACCCAGCGCAGCGTGACGCGCCTGTGGACCAAGATCAAATCGGGCACCTGACCTGATTTCCGGCCAGCGCCGCTGTGACCCGGCGCTGGCCTCGCTCTGCTTTGCATATTTGAACGCCTGCCGCTCCGCCTCGGGGCGCTGCCTAGGATGGCCCCATGTCCGTTCCCGTCTTTGCCCCCTGGGATGATCCCGACGCCAAACCCCTGATTCAGTTCAACGGAGTCACCAAGCGGTTCGGTGATTTCACCGCGATCGACACGCTGAGCCTCAATATCTATGAGCGTGAATTTTTTGCCCTGCTGGGCCCCTCTGGCTGTGGCAAGACCACGATGATGCGGATGCTGGCCGGGTTCGAATCCCCGACAGAAGGTCATATCCTGCTGGGCGGTGAGGAAATCGACACCGTGCCACCGAACAAGCGCGCGGTGAACATGATGTTCCAAAGCTATGCGCTGTTCCCGCATCTGTCGATCTGGGACAACATCGCCTTTGGCCTGCGCCGCGAAAAGAAAAGCAAGGACGAGATCGCCACCCGCGTCGAAGAGATGCTGCGCCTGACCCGTCTGGAAAAATTCGCCCGCCGCAAGCCGCACCAGATTTCCGGCGGGCAGCGGCAGCGCGTGGCACTGGCCCGTTCGCTGGCCAAAGCGCCGAAACTGCTGCTGCTGGACGAACCTCTGGGCGCGCTGGACAAAAAGCTGCGTCAGGAAACGCAGTTCGAACTGATGGATATTCAGGAAAGCACCGGCACGACCTTTGTCATCGTCACCCACGACCAGGAAGAGGCCATGACCGTGGCCAGCCGCGTCGCCGTGATGGACGAGGGCCGTCTGGTGCAGGTCGCCACCCCCGATGTGATCTACGAAGCGCCCAATTCCGTCTATGTTGCTGATTTCATTGGCGAGGTGAACCTGATCCCCGGCAAGGCCTCTGCCCGCCCTGACGCCCCGGCAGCGGCCCCTGCTGATACGGCCCCCGCCGCACCGATCGCTGAAAAACCTGCCGAGACCGCGCCCGAACCCACCAAACAAGAGCGCCGCGCCCAGCCAAATGAATACGGCAAGTGGCTGCATGACAAGGTGCTCTCCCCGGTTCTTGGGGCCCGGCCCGAGGAACAGAAAGCTCTGCCCGCCCCGTCCGCAGAGGAACGCACCCAGGCCAACGCCCCCCCCGCGCCCGTAGCTGCCGCCGCAGACATCCCTGCCGGCGGGCTGTCGATCCAATGGAGCGCCGATCACCCGCCCATCATCGCCAGCAATGGGGATGCGGCGTTGCACGGGGCGGACATCACTCTGGCCCTACGGCCCGAAAAACTCTCGATTGCGAAAGACCGCCCCGAGGGGGCCGTGAACGCCCTGCAGGGCAAAGTCATCGACATCGCCTATCTGGGCAATATCTCGACCTATCACGTCGAATTGGCCGGTGGGCTGATGGTGAAGGCCCAACAGGCCAATACCCGCCGCCTGTCCCGCCGCGCAATCACCTGGGAAGACGAGGTCTGGGTCAGTTTCACCACCACCGCTGGCGTGGTGCTGACCACATGAACCGCGCTGGACACTCCCCCGCATCGCTCGCCACAGGCGACCAAATTTCTGCCCAGAAATTTGCCCCGTCCCGCAGCCCGATCGCAAAGGAGACATAAGATGCGCCGCGCCTTTCTGATCGCCGTGCCTTATCTGTGGCTGCTGGCGCTGTTCCTTGTGCCCTTTGCCATTGTGCTCAAGATCTCGCTCTCGGACGCCGCATTGGCCCGTCCGCCCTATTTCCCGCAGCTGGATCTGGCGACCGGCTGGGCCGGGCTGCGCGATTTCTTTGCCGAGCTGGATTTTGAGAATTTCGTCTTTCTGACCACCGATGACCTGTATCTAAAGGCCTATCTCAGCTCGATCCGCATTGCTGTGATCTCCACCATCGCCACGCTGCTGGTGGGCTTTCCGCTGGCCTATGGCATGGCCCGCGCTGCGCCGGAATGGCGTCCGACCCTGCTGATGCTGGTGATCCTGCCTTTCTGGACTTCGTTCCTGATCCGGGTCTATGCGTGGATGGGGATCCTGTCCAACGAGGGTCTGCTGAACCAGTTCCTGATGGGGATTGGCCTGATCGGCGAGCCCCTGACCATCCTGAACACCAACACCGCTGTCTATATCGGCATTGTCTACACCTATCTGCCTTTCATGGTGCTGCCGATCTACACCGCGCTGGAGCGGCTGGACGAAAGCCTGCTGGAAGCGGCCGAGGATCTGGGCTGTACCAGCCTGACGGCCTTTTGGCTGGTGACGTTCCCGCTGGCCCGCAACGGGATCATCGCGGGCTGCTTCCTGGTCTTCATCCCAACGCTGGGCGAATTTGTGATCCCCTCGCTGCTGGGCGGGTCTGACACACTGATGATTGGCAAAATCCTGTGGGAGGAATTCTTCTCCAACCGCGACTGGCCTGTGGCCTCGGCGGTGGCGGTGATCCTGCTGCTGTTGCTGATCATCCCCATCGTGCTGTTCCAGCGCACCGAGCAAAAAGCGCGGGAGGACGGCAAATGAGACGCTTTAGCTGGTTTAATGCCACGTCGCTGACGCTGGGCTTTGCCTTCCTGTATCTGCCCATGATCATCCTTGTGATCTATAGCTTTAACGAAAGCCGACTGGTCACGGTCTGGGCCGGGTTTTCGACCAAATGGTATGGCGAGCTGTTCCAGAACGAAGAGTTCCTGGATGCAGCCTGGGTCACGGTCAAGGTCGCGTTCTTTTCCTCGACCCTGGCCACGATCCTGGGAACCATGGCGGCGCAGGTGCTGGTGCGCGGCGGGCGCTTTGCCGGGCGCACGCTGTTTTCCGGCATGATCTACGCCCCGCTGGTCATGCCCGAAGTCATCACCGGCCTGTCGCTGTTGCTGCTGTTCATCGGGATCGGGCTGGATCGCGGCGTGCTGACCGTGGTTCTGGCGCATACGACCTTTGCCATGTGCTATGTTTCGGTTGTTGTATCCTCGCGGCTGGCGACCTTTGACCGGTCGCTGGAAGAGGCCGCGCTGGATCTGGGCTGTTCGCAATTCGAAGCCTTCCGCCTTGTGACCCTGCCGATCATCGCGCCTGCGGTGATTTCCGGCTGGCTGCTGGCCTTTACCCTGTCGCTGGACGATCTGGTCATTGCCAGCTTTACCAGCGGGCCGGGGGCAACCACCCTACCGATCAAGGTGTTTTCCGCCGTGCGGCTGGGGGTTTCGCCAGAGATCAACGCGCTTTCGACCCTGCTGATCGCCATTGTGACCTGCGGCGTGATAACCGCCTCGCTGGTGACGAAACGCGCCGCAGCAACGCAAAAGCGCGATGAGCGCGCCGCCACGCAGGAGGCATGAAACGCATCTATGAACCTGCCGCCTACGGCCCGCTGACCGGCTGCTATTGGTCGGACAGCGGCGACTGGCAGGATTGGCCCACCGCGCAGGGCGACATGCGCTGCGACGTTGCTATCATCGGAGCAGGCTTTACCGGGTTGAACGCGGCGCTACATCTGGCCCGCGCCGGGGTCGATGTGGCTGTGTTCGAGGCACAGCCCCTTGGCTGGGGGGCCTCAGGCCGCAATGGCGGGTTCTGCTGCCTCGGTGGCGGGATGCTAAAGCCTGACACAATGCGTCGCCAGTTTGGCGATACCGATACCGAGCTGTGGCAGGGCATGGAGCAAGTCGCTGTCGCGTATGTGGACGGGTTGATCACCGAACATGGCTGGGATGTCGACCGCCATTCCGATGGTGAGACCCAGCTGGCCCATAGCACCCGCGCCTGGCGTAATATGCAGCGCGACGCTGGGCCCGATGCCATTCTGCATGAAAAATCCGACCTGCCCGAACTGGGGCTGAACGGACCCTGGCATGGCGGCATGACCACGCGCACAGGGTTCGCCCTGAACCCGCGCAAATATCTGGAGGGACTGGCACAGGCCGCCCGCGAGGCCGGGGCCCGTATCTATCATCAAAGCCCGGTGCAGGGCTTGCGCCGCAACACGGGCTGGCAGCTGGACATAAACGCGGGTAGCGTGCGCGCAGAACGCGTTCTAATCGCCACCAATGGCTATTCATCCGAGGATCTGCCCGACTGGTTGCGCGCCCGCTACCTGCCGGTGCAATCCAGTGTGATCGTCACCAGCCCGCTCAGCGACGCCGAGCAAGCGCGCGCCGGCTGGACCAGCGCCCAGATGGCCTATGACAGCCGCAGCCTGCTGCATTATTTCCGCCTGATGCCAAATGGTCGATTTCTGTTCGGAATGCGCGGCGGGCTGCGCGCCACCCAGCGGAGCAAGGCCCAGATCGCCCGTCAGATCCGCCAGGATTTCAGCGCGCTTTTTCCCGCCTGGGCCAATGTCGAAATCACCCATAAATGGGCCGGGCTGGTCTGCCTGACAGGGCGGCTCACCCCCTTTGTCGGACCGGTGCCAGAGGCACCCGGCCTGTTTGCGGCACTTGGCTATCACGGGAATGGCGTCGCCATGGGCAGCTATGCAGGCGCGCTGATCGCCAGCCAGATGGCCGACCTTACAGCGCCCGGCCCCGCCCCCGGTTTTCTGGCCAGCCCGCCCAAACGCTTTCCGCTGGGCCGCTTTCGCCGCAACCTGCTGCGCCCGGCCTATTTTCTGGCGTCCACCTTTGATCTTTAGCCTTGCGGCGTCAGCCCAGGCCGCGCCTTGCCGCGTTTCAGCCCCAGCTGGCGTTCGCGCCAGATGATCAGCGCCCCGGCCAGCACGATCACCAAAGACCCGGACAGCACCGTCGCCGTCGGCACCTCCTCAAAGAAGACATAGCCAAACAGGATCGCAAACAGGATCGAGGCATAGTCAAACGGTGCCAGCACCGCAGCCTCGGAAAACCGATAGGACGAGGTCAGGAAAATCTGCGCCAAGCCGCCGACCAACCCGGCCGACACCAGCATCACCACACCAGGCACACCCGGCCAGACCCAACCAAATGGCAGGGTCAGCAGCGAAAACCCCGTCGCCGTCATGGAAAACCAGAACACAATGGCCGAGGTTTCCTCGCTCGCCACCAAACGCCGGATATGGATTTGCGCCAGCGCCCGGAACACCGCCGAGGCCAGCACCAGCCCGACGCCAATCATCGCCACCCGGTCGACCTGATCCAGCGACAGGCGCGGCCACAGCACGATCACCACGCCAACCAGCCCCAAACCGACCGCCGCCATGCGGAACAGGCGCAGCCGCTCTCCCAGCAACAGCGCCGCAAAAATCACCGTCAACAAGGGCGCCGCATAGCCAAGCGCGGTCACTTCGGGCAGCGGCAACATCCCCAGCGCCGCAAAGCCGCAGATCATCGCCGTCACGCCGATCAGCCCGCGCCAGACATGGCCCATCACCCGCTTGACCCGCAGCCCGCTGCGCAAATCCCCGCGCAGCGCCAGCCAGGTCAGGATCACCGGCAGGGCGAAAAATGACCGAAAGAACACCGCCTCGCCGGGCGGCACCAGATCCGCGCTGGCCTTGATCAGCGACGCCATGATCGAGAAAAGCAAAACGGCGATCAGTTTCAGCGCAATGCCGCGCATCGGTGACATGAGAGCTCCTGTGCAGAGGCGCAAAATGACCTCTTTCACGCCGCGCGTCAATCTGGTTGCACGCGGGCAAAATTTCCCCAAAGGTAAAAATAATTACGCAGAGGAGGGAATACCATGATGCGCACCCGTGCCGCCGTCGCCCTTGAGGCAGGCAAGCCTCTTGAGGTTATGGAAGTTAACCTTGAAGGCCCGAAGGCCGGAGAGGTTCTGGTGGAAATCAAGGCCACAGGCCTGTGCCACACCGACGAATTTACCCGCTCGGGTGCCGAT
>JAOASD010000037.1 GCA_025210265.1 Pelagimonas sp. | reverse complement strand
CATCTCACTCGCAGTCAAAGCGGTTTTCGTTGAGAACCTGGCGCTGTCCTTCTTCCTGGGCATGTGTACCTTTATCGCGGTGTCCAAATAGATCTCTACGGCGATCGGCCTCGGCATCTCGGTGATGATCGTGCAGGCGATCACGGTTCCGGCGAACAACTTGATCCTGACCTATCTGCTGGCGCCCGGTGCGCTGGCCTGGGCCGGGTTCCCGGATGTGGACCTGACCTTCCTTGGTCTGATCTCCTATATCGGCGTCATCGCGGCGCTGGTGCAGATCCTGGAAATGGTGCTCGATAAGTATTTCCCGCCGCTCTACAACGCGCTGGGAGTCTTTCTGCCGCTGATCACGGTGAACTGCGCCATCCTGGGTGGCTCGCTGTTCATGGTGGAGCGCGACTACAACTTTGCCGAAAGCCTGACCTACGGGGCCAGCTCTGGCTTTGGCTGGGCGCTGGCGATCACCGCCATGGCTGGTGTGCGCGAAAAGCTGAAATATTCCGACATTCCTGATGGACTTCAGGGATTGGGGATTACCTTTATCACCGCGGGGCTGATGGCGATGGCCTTCATGTCCTTCTCGGGCGTCAAACTGTAAGGGGGGCGGATCATGGCAACTTTTGGTCTTGGCATCTTCCTGTTCACGCTGATCGTTCTGGCGCTGGTTGGGGTTATTCTGGCGGCGCGCTCGAAACTGGTCAGCACGGGCAATGTCAACATCACCATCAATGGTGAAAAGACGGTGTCGGTGCCTGCCGGTGGCAAGCTGCTGCAAACGCTGGCGGAACAGAAGCTGTTCGTGCCGTCGGCTTGTGGCGGTGGTGGCACCTGTGCCCAGTGCCGGGTGAAAATCCACGCGGGCGGCGGGTCCATCCTGCCCACCGAGGAAAGCCACATCACCAAGCGCGAAGCCGCCTGTGGCGACCGTCTGTCCTGTCAGGTCGCGGTCAAGCAGGACATGGAAATCGAAGTGCCCGAAGAGGTGTTCGGCGTGAAAAAGTGGGAATGCACCGTGCGTTCCAACGAAAACGTCGCAACCTTCATCAAGGCGCTGGTTCTGGAACTGCCCGAAGGCGAGGATGTGAATTTCCGTGCCGGTGGCTACATCCAGATCGAAGCCCCCGCGCACAAGCTGAAATACACCGATTTCGACGTGCAGGAAGAATACCGCGAAGATTGGGACAAGTTTAACCTGTGGCAGTATGACTCCACAGTGTCTGAGCCGATCGAGCGCGCCTATTCCATGGCGAACTACCCGGATGAAAAGGGCATGATCATGCTCAACGTCCGTGTGGCCTCGCCGCCTCCGGGGTCCACCGGGATCCCTGCCGGTCAGATGTCGTCCTACATCTTTAACCTGAAGCCGGGTGACAAGGTGACGATCTCTGGTCCGTTCGGTGAATTCTTTGCCCGTGAAACGGAAAAGGAAATGGTGTTTATCGGTGGTGGTGCGGGCATGGCGCCCATGCGCAGCCACATCTTTGATCAGCTCAAACGCCTGAAGAACAAGGATCGCAAGATTTCGTTCTGGTACGGGGCGCGGTCCAAGAAAGAGATGTTCTTTGTCGAGGATTTCGACCAGCTGGCTGCGGAGTTCCCGAATTTTGAATGGCATGTCGCCCTGTCCGACGCGATGCCCGAGGACGATTGGAAAGGCTATACCGGCTTTATCCATAACGTGCTGTTCGAAGAATACCTGAAGAACCACCCGGCCCCGGAAGACTGCGAATTCTACATGTGTGGCCCGCCGATCATGAACCAGTCGGTGATCAACATGCTGCTGGAACTGGGCGTGGATCGCGAAGACATCATGCTGGATGACTTTGGCGGCTAAGCTGCGGGGGCTGTCCCTAGATGAGATTGAAAAGGCGGAAGGGGATCCCTTTCGCCTTTTTCTTTTTGGGGGCAAGGGGCGCGGCGTTCAACGGATAGGTTGCGTTTGAACGCAAAGGGCCATCCCCGACCGCGGGTGGGGGAGAAGCCCCCGCCCTTTGGGGGCTGCCCGACCGCAGGCCGGACAAAGGCCCCGACCGCAGGCCGGACAAAGGCATTGAATAACCGTTGCAAACAACAGTGTGTACTGACGAAAAAAGGCGGGGTAGATCCCCGCCTTTTCTATTTTCTCGATCTACCTGGCGCTTAGCCCAACGCGTCGTTGCAGCGTTTGCAGGTGCCTGCATGGGCGAACTGGCCCACATCGGGCAGGATCTTCCAGCAGCGTTGGCATTTCTCGCCTGCCGCCTTTTCGAACACCACGCCCACGCCTTCGATCTCCGGCATACGGAAGGCCTCGGCGGGCATCGGGTCGCCGCTCAGCACGATGTCCGAGGTGATGCAGACATCGTCGAAATCGACCGATTTCAGCGCCTCCAGCATCTCGGCATCGCGCACATGCACCACCGGCGCGGCCTCTAGCGAGGCACCGATCACCTTGTCGGTCCGCTGCACTTCCAGCGCGGCGGTCACGGCGCGGCGGGCGCGGCGCACCTGTTGCCATTTTGCGGCCAGCGGTTCGTTCAGCCAGTCCTTGGGCGTGTCCGGGATGTCCTGCAGATGGATCGAGCTGTCATCGCCGGGGAACCGTTCCAGCCAGACCTCTTCCATGGTGAAGACCAGGATCGGGGCCAGCCAGGTGGTCAGGCGGTGGAACAGCAGATCCATCACTGTGCGCGCGGCGCGGCGGCGCGGCGTGTCGCCATCGCAATACAGCGCATCCTTGCGGATGTCGAAATAGAAGGCCGACAGTTCCAGCGTGCAGAAGTTGAACACCTGCTGATAGACACCCTGGAAATCGAACTCGGCATAGCCTTTGCGCACCTGGGTATCCAGCTCGGCCAGACGGTGCAGCACATAGCGTTCCAGTTCCGGCATGTCGGCGGGATCGACGCGCTGGTCCTCGGTAAAGTGGCCCACAGCGCCCAGCATGTAGCGCAGCGTGTTGCGCAGGCGGCGATAGCTGTCCGCCACGCCTTTCAGGATCTCCGGGCCGATGCGCTGGTCGACCATGTAATCGGTCTGCGCCACCCAGAGGCGCAGAATATCCGCGCCATATTGCTTGACGACCGCCTCGGGCACGATGGTGTTGCCGAGGCTTTTGGACATCTTGTTGCCCTTTTCGTCCAGCGTGAACCCGTGGGTCACCACGTTGCGATAGGGCGCGCGGCCCTTGGTGCCACAGGCCTGCAGCAGCGAGCTGTGGAACCAACCGCGGTGCTGGTCGGTGCCTTCCATATAGACATCGGCGATGCCGTCTTCGGTGCCGTCTTCGCGGTCGCGCAGCACAAAGGCATGGGTCGAACCAGAGTCAAACCACACATCCAGCACGTCAAACACCTGCTCGTACTCGTCAGGGTTGGCGGCGTCGCCGATGAACCGCGCCTTGGCGCCATCCAGATACCAGCAATCCGCGCCCTCGGCTTCGAACGCCTCGGCAATGCGGGCATTCACAGCCGGGTCGCGCAGCAGGAAATCCGGGTCGGTGGGCAGCGTGTCTTTCTTGACAAAGCAGGTCAGCGGCACGCCCCAGGCGCGCTGGCGCGACAGAACCCAGTCGGGGCGGGCCTCCATCATGGAATGCAGACGGTTGCGCCCGGCCTGCGGCCACCATTTGACCAGCTGGTCGATGCTGTTCAGGGCGCGCTGGCGGATGGTTTTGCCCATCTCGTCCTGTCCATCGCCGACCTCGCGATCCACGCTGGCGAACCATTGCGGCGTGTTGCGATAGATCACCGGAGCTTTGGAGCGCCAACTATGCGGATAGCTGTGGGTCATACGACCGCGCGCGATCAGGCCACCGGCCTCGACCAGCTTGTTGATCACGGCGGTGTTGGCCTTGCCTTCCTTGCCCTTGTGATCCAGCACGCGCAGCCCGGCGAAGAAGGGCACATGGGGCAGGTATTCGCTTTCCTCACCCACATTGTGGGTCATGCGGTCGATCCAGTTGCGGGCGACAAAGGCCTCATAGTCTTCCTGACCATGGCTGGGCGCGGTGTGCACAAAGCCCGTGCCCGCATCATCGGTCACGTGATCGCCGTCGATCATCGGGACGTCGTAATCCCAGAACCCATCGGCGCCATCCAGACCGGCAAAGGGGTGGGCGAGGGTCAGCCCGTCGAGTTCGTCAGCCGAGACATCGCGCAGGCGCTGCCACATGCCATCCTCAAGCCGCGCCTTGCCCAGCACGTCCGCCGCCAGCGCATCGGCCAGCAGATAGCGGTCGCCAATTTTGGCCCAGCATTCCTCGGGCGTGCCAGTGACCTCATAGAGGCCATAGGCAATGCCCCGGCCAAAGGCGACGGCCTTGTTCGAGGGGATGGTCCAGGGGGTGGTGGTCCAGATCACGGCCCGCGCGCCCTCCAGATCGCCCGTGCCATTCACAGCGCGGAAGGGCACCCAGATCGTGTGGCTCTTGTGGTCGTGATACTCGATCTCAGCCTCGGCCAGAGCGGTCTTTTCCACCGGGCTCCACATCACGGGTTTGGAGCCCTGATACAGCGTGCCATTCATGAGGAATTTCATGAATTCCTCGGCGATCACGCGTTCGGCGTGATAGGCCATGGTCAGGTAGGGATCATCCCAGTTGCCGGTGATGCCCAGGCGCTTGAATTCCTCGCGCTGGATGTCGACCCAGCCCTCGGCGAATTTGCGGCATTCCTGACGGAAATCGACCACGTCGACCTCGTCCTTGTTCTTGCCTTTCTTGCGGTACTGTTCTTCGATCTTCCACTCAATGGGCAGACCGTGGCAATCCCAGCCCGGCACATAGCGCGCATCAAAGCCCATCATCTGGTGGCTGCGCACGATCATGTCCTTGATCGTCTTGTTCAGCGCGTGGCCGATATGCAGGTGGCCGTTGGCATAGGGCGGGCCATCATGCAGGGTAAAGGGCGCGCGGCCCTGCTTTTCCCGCAGGCGGTCATAGACGCCGATTTTCGCCCAGCGGTCGAGCCAGCCGGGCTCGCGCTTGGGCAGGCCTGCGCGCATGGGGAAATCGGTTTTGGGCAGGTTCAGCGTGTCTTTGTATTCGGGGGTCTGATCGGTCATGGCCGTGTCATCCGTGATGCTTGGAATGTCTGTGGTGCGGTGTGCGATGCGCTGCGTTTTGCCGGGAAAGGCCCCGGTCCGGGCGCAGTGCTGAAAAACGGCGCGGATCACCCATGCGCCTTTGCCCGGCGGCCCTGATTGCTCAAGGCGCCGGGGATATAATTCGAATAATCTGCACAAAACCCGTCATCTTGGGCATGGCTTATAGGCTGGCTTGGGGCGGGGGTAAATAGCGCCTTTCTGCGCTGTGATGCCGCCTCTGGACATGGCGTTTTGCGGCACACATATGTATGTCGGATCAGCAACGCGCGACACGTCGCAAAAGGAGCCCCCGCCATGCCGGGCATCGGACCGAAATTCGACATAACCCGCCCCGAGATCGAACAGGTTGTGGCCACGTTTTACGCCGCGATCCGGCAGCATCCGGGGCTGGGGCCGGTCTTTGCGGCGCATGTGACGGACTGGCCTGAACATGAGGCCAAGATCGTCGATTTCTGGGCCAATGCGATCCTGAATGAACGCTCTTATGATGGAAACCCGTTCCAGGTGCATCGGCGCGCGGGCAATGTCCGCCCCGGCATGTTCGACCCGTGGCTGGGGCTGTTTGACAGCGTGCTGGCGCGCGAGCTGCGCGAAGATCAGGCCCGCGCCTGGTCGGCCCTTGCCCATCGCATCGGGGCCAGCCTGCGGGCCGGTGTGGTCGAACCGGTGAAAGATGCCAGCGGGATTCCCCTTTTGCGGTGATCCGGCCTGGACTGTTCCCGGTCTTTTGCGCCTTGTATTGCCCGATTTTGGTCACGATTTCCCTGATATGAGCGCAATTGCCCCTGCGACGACCTGCGCCTTGAGAAATTTTGCCCTGCGCCCTTAGCTGTGCCCGGAGGAGACTAAAAGTGGCGTCGCAGAGATTGCAGATCGCCGTGGCCGGTGCCGGGATCGGCGGTCTGGCCGCTGCTGCAGGGCTGGCACAGGCGGGACATCGTGTTGTTCTGTTCGATCGGTTCAAAACCCCGGCGCCGCTGGGGGCGGGATTGGTGATTCAACCTGTTGGTCAGGCGGTTCTCAGCCGGCTGGGCGCGTTCGAGGCCGCCGTGGGTGGGGCCAACCGGATCTGGCGGTTGCTGGGGCATTCCGCCGAGGCCGGTCGGCGCGTGTTGGATGTGACCTATGATGCGCCGGGCGCGCCGCGGTTTGGCATGGCGCTGCACCGCTCTGTGTTGTTTGACTCGCTACTGGTCTGCGCGCAGGAGGCCGGTGCGGTTCTGATGCCAGGGCATGAGGTCGCGTCGGCTATGTATGGCTGGGTTGAAATGCGCGACGGTCGGCGCGAAGGCCCGTTTGATCTGATCGTGGATGCCTGCGGGGCCGGGTCGCCGCTGTCTGCGCTGCGGGCACGGCCTTTGGGCTATGGCGCGCTATGGGGCACGGTGCGCTGGCCCGAGGACACGGATCTGGAGCGGGGCGAATTGCGGCAGGTCTATCGTCACGCCAGCCGCATGATCGGCGTTTTGCCACTCGGGCGGCAGGGGGCTGTGACGACAACGCCAAGACGCGATGACAGCAAAACCGCTGCGATTTTCTGGTCGCTGCGCAATGATGAATATGCCCGCTGGAGCGAGGCGGGGGTCGCGGCCTGGCAGGACGAGGCCAGTGCGCTCTGGCCCGGTTTTGCGCCTTTTGCCGATCAGATCACAGCACCGGAACAGATGGTCATGGCGCGCTATTCCCATGGCACGCTGCGCCAGCCGCATGGGCGTGGCATTGTGCATATCGGCGATGCGGCCCACCGGGCCAGCCCGCAGCTGGGGCAGGGGGCCAATATGGCGTTGCTGGATGCCTGGGCGCTGGTCTGCGCGCTGAGGGATGCGGCGGGGGATATGGATCACGCGATCCGTCTGCTGTCTGCGGCGCGGCGGCGTCATGTGGCAGCCTATCAATGGATCAGCCGCGTGTTGACGCCGCTGTACCAATCCGACAGCCCCGCGCTGCCCAAGCTGCGCGACCGGGTGCTCTTCCCGATCTCACAGATCCCCGCAGCGCAGGAACTGCTGACGCGGCTTGTCTGTGGCGATCTGCTGCCACCGCTGCGCCATCTTGAGTAGCGCGGCGGGCTTTGCTGTGGCGCAGCAGGCGCAGTGCGATCGCTGGCACGCCCATCAGGATCCAGAACCCCTGGATCAGTGCCGCGGCCAGGTTGAAATCCTGACTGAGGCTGAGCAAAACCAGGGAGGCTGCGCAGATATTGCCGATAAAATACAGGCAGTTGCCGGAATGCAGGATCTGTAGCGACAGGCAGGTGTAAAGGCCCACATAAGTGCAAAAACCCAAAACGCCAAGCCAGCGAAGCAGATCCGCGCCCAGCATCAGCTGCAGCCAGTCTGCGGCATGTGACAGCATGGACATGAAAAGATCCAATCTGAAAAGCCATTCTAAAAAGAATGCGAAAAATGGTGTGGTCTGAAAGTCTATCCTCATCTTAATCCCACAGCACAAAACCGCCCAGTCAGGGATTCCTGACGGGCAGAATTGCTGTGTTTTGTTGCGGGATCAGCCTTGGCTGGTGAACAACCCGCCCAGCGCCCCGCGCACCAGTTTCCGGGTCGAGGTTTTTTCCATGGCGGCAAAGGGCATCGGGCGGCAGACCTCGATTGCGGCGACCCCGACCCGTGCGGTCAGCGCGCCGTTCACCAGACCTTCGCCAAAGCGACGGGACAGTTTGCCGACCAGCCCGCCGCCAAGGATCGGCTCCAGCAGGTCATCGCCCACGGCCACGGCACCGGTTGCGACCAGATGGGACAGCACTGCGCGGGTCAGACGCCAGCTGCCCAATGTGCCGGACCGGCCGGAATAGATTTCCGCGATGCGGCGGATCATGCGCAGATTGGCCGTCAGCGCGGTCATTACATCGGCCAGCGCCAGCGGGACCAGCGCGGTCACTGTGGCGACCTGCCGGGCGGCGGCCTGTACTTCGGCCTCAGCAGCGGCGTCCAGCTGGCTCAGCAGCTCGCGCTCGGCCAGATCCAGAAGGGCACCGCCGTCAAACATCTCGGCTTCGCGGGCTTTCAGGCGGTCGCGGCCCCAGCGCGTGTCCTCGCGCCCGGCATAAAGCGCGGTCAGCTGGGTGACGGTCTTGCGCGCGGCCTTTAGGTCGTCATTTGCGCGGGCCTCGCGCGCCGCATGTTGCAGGTGATCGACCCGGCTCATGCGCGAAAAGGCTGCGATTTCCTTAAGCGCGATCAGCGCCAGTACCAGCAGAAAGGCCCCCAGCAGCGCGCTGACGGCCCAGCCCAGCAGCGGGTTGGCCGCGATCAGCGCGGTCACATAATTCCACGCAGCAATTGAGGTGATTGTGCCCAGCAGGGTCAGTGCCAGCCGCCAGAACCATTTTGCCAAAGGCGAGACCGGGCGCGCGGCCAGCGCGGCGGCGGTGCTCATGGCGCGGCCTTCGGGCAGGGGGGCTTGGGGGTCCGGCACGGGTGGCGCGTCCGAGGGGTTGGGCGCGGGGTCGTCCAGCTCGATCAGGACGGGGCCGGATTGCGGAGTGGTCTGATCGCTCATGCGGAATGTCCTTTGGTCTCGGTCTGTTGCGTGGGCGCGGGTGTCCAGCGCAGATGGATATCAGGCAGGGCTTCGTCATTCTCGCCTGCGGTGCGGTGTGTTTCGGCAAAGCCCGCGCGCAGGTAAAAGCGCAGCGCGTCTGTGTTCTGCTCAAACACCCAGAGGGTCAGAGCCTGGCCATGTGACTGTGCCTCGTGCAGCAGCGCGCTGCCGATGCCGTGACCTTGCAAATCCGGGGTGACAAACAGCGCGTGGATATAGCCCCGTTCGCGGGCAATGAACCCGGCGACGCGCCCGTCCAGTTCGGCCACGCGGACCCAGCCGCGATCAATCATGTCGCCCGTATGGGCGATGTCCTGCGCCCCGCTATGCAGCACCGGTTTCCAGGCGCGCGCGGCCACCGCGTCGCTGATCATCTGGCCCAGCTTGCCCGCATCCGTGTCGCGCGCATCGCGCAGCGTCGGGGTCACAGCCGGTCCCCGATCAGGAACTGTGCGGCACGGTCCAACCTGATATGCGGCGGGCCTTCGCCCGGTTTCAGGGTCAGATGGGCGGGCGCAAAGCGCATGATGCGGTAATCCTCGCCCAGCCAGCCCTCGGCCCCTTCGCGCGCAGGGCCCAGTAGATGGCCCGGATCTTGTGGCAGGGCACCGGGATAAAATGCAGCCTGTTTGCCGCTGTCCAGCAGGGTGCCGCGCACACAGTCCAGCTCGCGCCCGCCATGGGTCAGGGTTTGCTCGGTGGTGGCGCGCAGGGCGGCGATGGACATGGCCTGCACCTCGGCCCCGGCAAAGCGCGCCTTGTCGCGGGCCTCGCGCATCAGGGCTTCGATGATGGCGGACAGGCGGCCATGTTGGGCGTGATGCAGATGGTCGGCCTTGGTTGCGGCAAACAGGATGCGATCCACCCGCCGCCCCATCAAAAGCTGGCTGAGAAAGGCATTGGTGCCGGGGCGAAACGCGCCAAGGATCTCGGCCATGGTGCGGCGCAGATCCTCGACCGCGCGGGGGCCGGCATGGATCGCCCCCAGCGCATCCACCAGCACAACCTGCCGGTCCAGCCGGGCAAAGTGATCGCGGAAGAAAGGTTTGACGATGCGCGCCTTATAGGCGTCAAAGCGGCGCTCCATCTCGCGCCACAGGCTGCCGCGTTTGGGGTTGTCCGCGGGTGGTAGCGGCGCAAAGGTCAGCACGGGCGAACCCGCCAGATCGCCGGGCAGCAGGAACCGTCCAGGCGAACAGTCCGACCAGCCCGCCGCGCGCGCCTTGTGCAGGGCAGCGGTATAGGTTTCAGCCAGCGTGCGGGCGCGGGATTCGTCCAGCGCGGCGCTGCTATCCTCGGCGCGGGCCATGTCGATATAGGCGGGGCCATCGGGGCGTTCAGCCAAGCGGTCCAGCATCCGGGTGGACCAGTCCGCATAGCTTTGGTCCATCAGGCCCAGATCCAGCAGCCATTCGCCGGGATAATCGACAATATCCAGATGCACCGTGCGCGGCCCCTGCAGCCCGGACAGCAATCCATCCGGGCGGATCTTGAGCGACAGGCGCAGCTGAGACACGGTGCGGGTGCTGTCGGGCCAATGCGGCGTGGGCGAGGTCAGCGCGCCCAGATGCGATTCATAGTCAAAGCGCGGCACGGTGTCGTCGGGCTGCGGTTGCAGATAGGCTGACAGGATGCGCCCTTCGGCCTGCGCCAGCAGCTGCGGCATCCGCCCGCGATCCATCAGATTGGCGATCAGCGAGGTGATGAATACGGTCTTGCCCGCGCGGCTCAGCCCGGTCACGCCCAGCCGGATCACCGGTTCGAATAAAGCGCCCTGAACCGTGTCTCCGACATTTTCGACACTGCGCAGCAGCGTGTCGGCAAGCGTTGAAATGACCAAATCCCGGCCCTCGCATGAAATTCCTGTGAGGCAAGATAAGAACCGCCACGCCAAAGTGCCAGAGGGGCAAATGCGCCCGCGCTTCCCCCTGAGGGGGCGGGTGACAGGCCCATTGCCTCGGCCCTTGTGATTTTGTAGGGCGGGGCCATGCCCAGATATGCTTTGCTCGTGGAATATGATGGCCGTCCCTTTGCGGGGTGGCAAAGACAGGCGGATCAGCCCTCGGTTCAGGGGGCGATCGAGGCTGCGCTGGCGCGGCTGGAAAAGCGCGACCACACGATTGCTGCCGCCGGGCGCACCGATGCGGGTGTGCATGGGCGCGGGCAGGTGGCCCATTGCGACATGGAGAAGGCGTGGGATCCGTTCCGCCTGTCCGAGGCGCTGAACTATCACTTAAAACCGCAGCCCGTGGCGATCCTGCGGGCCGAGCGCGTGGCCGATGACTGGCACGCAAGGTTTTCCGCGATGGAGCGCCGCTATCTGTTTCGCCTGCTGATGCGTCGCGCCCCCGCGACGCTGGAGGACGGGCAGGTCTGGCGGGTCAATCACGATCTGGACGCGGATCTGATGCGCGCAGGTGCGGCCCATCTGATCGGGCTGCATGATTTCACCACGTTTCGCAGCGTGATGTGCCAGTCAAAGTCACCGGTCAAAACCCTGGACGAGATCCGCATCGACCGGGTCGAAGGGCTGTCCGGCCCGGAAATCCAGTTCCGCCTGCGCGCTCGCAGCTTTCTGCACAATCAGGTGCGCAGCATTGTCGGCACGCTGGAACGCGTCGGGGCAGGGGCCTGGCACCCGGACCGCGTGCGCGACGCGCTGGAGGCCACCGACCGCGCCGCCTGTGGCCCGGTCTGCCCGCCCCAAGGGCTGTATCTGACCGGGGTGGGCTACCCGGATGATCCTTTTGTGTGATCAAGGCAGGGCGGTGGGTTGAAAACCCACCCTACGGTGCGCGGCAAACCCCTTGCCAAACCTGCAAATCCGCGTCATAGGGGCCGTGATGACACAAGCGACCCGGATCCGACGAGCCTAAGCTCCTATTCCGACCGTGCCCGATTGGGCGCGCCTTTTCCCTTTTGTCACGTCTCACCCAATAAATCTTGACAGCCCTGCAGTGCCTTGGCACCCAAAGGCTTCTTTACTTCCGAAGGAAACGGACATGATCCCTTCTGTTCTGCCGACCTATAACCGCGCCCCTCTGAATTTCGAAAAGGGCGAAGGCGCTTGGCTGATTGAAAAGGATGGCCGACGTTTCCTGGATCTGGGCAGCGGCATCGCGGTGAACGCGCTGGGCCATGCCCATCCCGCGCTGGTCGAGGCGCTGACCGATCAGGCGCAAAAGCTGTGGCATGTGTCGAACCTGTATGAGATCCCGCAGCAGCAGGCGCTGGCCGACAAGCTGGTGGAGACCTCTTTCGCCGACACGGTGTTTTTCACCAATTCCGGCACCGAGGCCTGTGAGCTCGCGGTCAAGATGGCGCGCAAATACTGGTTCGAAAAGGATCAGCCCGAGCGGGTGGACATCATCACCTATTCCGGCAGCTTCCATGGCCGGTCCTCTGCCGGGATCGCCGCTGCCGGGTCGGAAAAGATGGTGCATGGCTTTGGTCCGATCCTTGGGGGCTTTGTCCATCTGGACTGGCTGGACCTTGAGGCCACAAAAGAGGCCATCAGCGACAAGACCGCCGCCGTGCTGGTGGAACCCGTACAGGGCGAGGGCGGCATTCGCCCGATGCCTGATGCAGATCTAAAAGCCCTGCGCGCCCTGTGTGACGAGGCCGGGATCCTGCTGATTTTGGACGAGGTCCAATGCGGCGTGGGCCGGACCGGCCGCCTGTTTGCCCATGAATGGGCTGGGATCACACCGGATATCATGATGGTGGCCAAGGGCATTGGCGGGGGCTTTCCCCTTGGCGCTGTGCTGGCCACCGAAGAGGCCGCAAGCGGCATGACCGCAGGCACCCATGGGTCGACCTATGGCGGCAATCCGCTGGGCTGTGCCGTGGGCAAGGCCGTGCTGGACATCGTGTCCGCGCCAGGGTTTCTGGACGGTGTGAATGCCCGCTCGGGTCTGCTGCGCCAACGCCTCGAAGGTCTGGTCGCCAGCTATCCTGACGTGTTCGAGGGCGTGCGCGGCGCAGGCCTGATGCTGGGTCTGAAATGCGTGAAACCTGCCGGTGACGTCGTTCAGGCAGGCTATGACGCGCAGGTCATCACCGTGCCCGCCGCCGACAATGTGGTGCGCCTGCTGCCGCCGCTGACCCTGTCTGACGCTGAAATCCACGAGGCCGTGGACCGGCTGGAACAGGCGGCGCAATCCTTGCAGGCTGACTAACCCTTTCCTGCGGTGGCGCGGCCCCGGCCTGCGCCCCGCCCTTCTTTAGAAAAGATCCGAGTGATGAACCATTTTCTCGATATTCACAAAACCGACAAGACCGAGCTGCGCAGCATCATTGATTCTGCCCATGCGATGAAATCCAAGCGCAATGGCCGCCCCAAGGCCGCGCCGGATGACGAACAGCCGCTGAAAGACCGCATGGTCGCGCTGATCTTTGAAAAGCCCTCGACCCGGACTCGCGTGTCCTTTGACGTGGGCGTGCGCCAGCTGGGCGGGCAGACCATGGTGCTGTCGGGCAGCGATATGCAGTTGGGTCATGGTGAAACCATCGCTGATACCGCCCGCGTGTTGTCGCGCTATGTGGACATGATCATGATCCGCACCTTTGACGAAGCGGTGCTGGAAGAAATGGCCGAATTTGCCAGTGTCCCGGTGATCAACGGCCTGACCGACCGCACCCATCCCTGCCAGATCATGGCCGATATTCAGACGTTTGAGGAACATCGCGGCCCGATTGCTGGCAAAAAGGTGGTCTGGGCCGGGGATGGCAACAATGTCTGCGCCTCTTTCCTTCATGCCGCTGGACAGTTCGGCTTTGACCTGACCTTTACCGGCCCGGTGCAGCTGGACCCGGAAATGGAATTTGTCGGCTTTGCCCGCAATCAGGGCAGCACCATCACGATCGAGCGCGATCCGTTCAAAGCGGTCGAAGGCGCGGATCTGATTGTCGCCGATACCTGGGTCAGCATGCATGACGCGCAATCCGCCAAAGAGCGCCGCCACAACATGCTGCGCCCCTATCAGGTGAATGCCAAGCTGATGGAGGCGGCCAAGCCCGACGCGCTGTTCATGCATTGCCTGCCCGCGCATCGCGAAGAGGAAGTGACCTCGGAGGTGATGGACGGGCCGCATTCCGTGATCTGGGATGAGGCGGAGAACCGGCTGCACGCGCAAAAGGCGGTCATGCGCTGGTGCCTTGGCGTGTGAGGGCCGGGCAAATTCCTTGTGAGGAATTTGAAAATCCTGACGGATTTTGGGGCGCCTTTCAGGTGCCCCTTCTTTTTGCCCGCAGGGTTGGGTCTGCTTGTGTCGGGTCTTCGGGCCAGGGATGTCTGGGATATTTCGCGCGCATATCCTTGCGCACATCCGCGTAGCTGCCGGACCAGAAACCGGGCAGGTCCATGGTGGTCTGTACCGGGCGCTGAGCGGGGGACAGCAGGGTGACGCGCAGCGGGGTTTTGCCCACCATCGGGTGGGCGCTCTGGCCGAACAGCTCTTGCAGGCGCAGCTGAATTTCCGGGTGTTCGCCGGAATAATCAATCGGGATCTTGCGGCCCAACGGGGTGGTGAAGGCACCCGGCACAGCACTGTCCAGCGCCTGCATCTGCCCCCAGTCCAGTCGGGATTTCAGCGCGGGCAGCAGGTCCAGTTTCTTTAGCCCAGCCGCGTCGCGTACCCCGTCAAGATAGGGCAGCAGCCAGTCCTCGATCTCCTCCATCAGCGCGGTGTCGGACATGTCGGGCAGGTCCATCCCGGCCTCGCGCCCCAGCGCCACGCGGGCGCAGAACCGGCGGTCCTTGTCTGTCAGGGGCAGGCCCAGATCGCGCACCCCATCCAGCATAGCGGTGGCGATGGCGTCGCTCGGGGCGTCTTTCCAGATCCGGTCATCCAGCGCAATCGCGCCGAGTTTTTCCTGCTGTCGCGCCACCACACGGCGGTCGCGTTTGGACCAGGCGCAACTGTCCTGCCAGCGGATCTGATCGGCAAAGAGGCTGCGCAGTTCGGACAGGGAAATGGCGATGGCCTGACGGATGCGCGCCTCGCGCGGGTTGCCATCGGTGTCGGTGATCACGATCAGCCGTTCGCTGGCCATTGGGTCGTCATCCGGCAGCACTGCGCCCTTGCCGCCAGACAGTTGATAGCGCGGGGCGCTGCCCTTGCGACGCAGCCCGATCCGGTCGGGAAAGGCCAGCGCGGCCTGTTCGGCGTCGCTGAGGCGTGTGTCAGCGGAATTTGTTGACTTTTCAAGCCGTTTCGCCTCGGACTTCACCCGTTCCAGTGCGGGGCGGTTGACCTGATAAGGACGGGATTGGGTGAAGCGGCGCAGATCGCGCAGCGCCTCCAGCCTGAGGGTCAGATCAACGGGGGATTTGCCCAAAATATCACGATCAGACAGCAATGCGGCGGTTTGCGCGCCTTTTTTGCCGCTAAAATGTAGCATATGTGCAAGGCGTGGGTGCAGCGGAAGTCGCGCGATCTGCTGCCCATGCGGGGTCAAACGGTGGGTGTCATCCAGCGCACCCAGCATGATCAGCAGGGCCTGGGCCTCTGCAAAGCTGCCTTCGGGTGGTTGGGTCAGGAATGGCAGGTCGCCGGGTGCCGCGCCCCATTGCGCCAGCTCCAGCGCAAAACTCGCCAAATCAGATGATTCGATTTCCGCAGGAGGATAAGGGCTTAGCGCGCCTTCTTCACCCTTTGCCCAAAGTTTGTAAGCCGCGCCAGGGGCGACACGGCCCGCGCGGCCTGCGCGCTGCGTGGCCTCGGCGCGGGTGACGCGGTCTGTCACCAAACGCGACATGCCGGACCCCGGATCAAATCGCGCGCGTCGGGCGCGACCGCCATCGACCACCACCCGGATGTCCTCGATCGTCAGAGAGGTTTCGGCGATAGAGGTCGCCAGCACGATCTTGCGCCCGCCGCCGGTTTCGGGCCGGATTGCGGCGCGCTGATCGGCAAAGGGCATGGCACCAAACAGCGGGCGGATGATCCCGTCGGTTTTGCCTTTCAGCAGCCCCTCGACCCGGCGGATTTCGCCCTCGCCGGGGAGGAAAGCCAACAGCCCGCCCTCGGTCTGGTGATAGGCGTCGCGGATCAGATCGGCCATGGCCTGTTCGAACCGGATGCCTTTGGCCAGCGGCTGGGGCAGCCAATGGGGCGTGACAGGAAAGGCGCGGCCCTCTGACGTCACAATCGGGGCCTGCATCAGATCGGCCACGGGGCCAGCATCGAGTGTGGCGGACATGGCCAGCAGGATCAGGTCGTCCCGCAGCGCGCCGGCGATTTCCAGACACAGGGCCAGCCCCAGATCCGCGTGAAGCGAGCGTTCGTGAAATTCATCAAACAGCACCGCGCCGATGCCGGACAGTTCGGCGTCAGACTGGATCATCCGGGTCAGGATGCCCTCGGTCACGACCTCGATCCGGGTGGATTTGCTCACACGCGATTCGCCGCGAATGCGGTAGCCCACGGTCTGCCCCGGTTCTTCGCCCAGTTGCTCGGCCAGACGCTGGGCGGCGGCGCGGGCGGCCAGGCGGCGCGGCTCCAGCATCAGGATGCGGCCTTTGGTCAGACCGGCCTCCAGCATGGCCAGCGGCACGCGGGTGGTTTTGCCTGCGCCCGGCGGGGCCTGCAGCACGGCGCGCCCCTTGCGGCGTAGGGCGGTGATCAGATCGGGCAGGACATCGTCGATGGGCAGGCGGGGCAGGGTCATGGCGTCCTTATGGGCGGTCGCAGAGGATTTGGCCAGCGCGCCACGCGGCTGGCTCCAGTTTGGCCGCACTGCGACCCATGGGCGCGATTTATCGAAATGCTGGACTTTTGTCCTGACGCTTGGGAAGAAACACACATGGATATTGACGATCTTTCAAACCGCATTCTGGCGGGAGAGCGCAGGGCCCTGGCGCGGGCCATCACTTTGGTTGAAAGCGGACGGGCCGATCACCGGACGCAGGCGACGGCTTTGTTGGAAAAGCTGCGCGGACATGGGCGCGAGGCCTTGCGCATCGGCCTGTCCGGCACGCCTGGGGTCGGCAAGTCGACCTTTATCGAGGCATTTGGCTGTATGCTGACCGGTCTGGGGCTGAAGGTCGCTGTGCTGGCGGTTGATCCCAGTTCGGCGCGCTCTGGCGGGTCGATTCTGGGGGATAAAACCCGGATGGAGCGGCTGAGCCGAGATCGCAACGCCTTTATTCGCCCCTCTCCGTCGCAAAGCCAGCTGGGCGGCGTGGCGCGCCGCACGCGTGAGGGAATCGATCTGTGCGAGGCTGCCGGGTTTGATGTGATTCTGATTGAAACCGTGGGGGTCGGCCAATCCGAAACCATGGTTGCGGAAATGTCCGACCTGTTCCTGTTGCTGCTGGCCCCGGCTGGGGGTGACGAATTGCAGGGTGTGAAACGCGGTATCATGGAGATGGCCGATATTCTGCTGATCAACAAAGCGGATGGCGATCTGAAACCCACCGCGATCCGCACCTGCGCCGATTATGCCGGGGCGCTGCGCCTGCTGCGCAAACGCCCGCAGGATCCGCAGGAGTTTCCCAAGGCGCTGACCGTGTCCGCAGTTGAGGAAAACGGGCTGGAGCAAGCCTGGCAGGAAATGCAGACCCTGACCGACTGGCGCAAGGACAACGGCCATTTCGCCGGGCGGCGGGCGCAGCAGGCGCGCTATTGGTTCGAATCCGAGGTGCGCGAAACCCTGCTGGCGCGACTCAGCCGGGAACCGGTCAAAGGGGCGATGACCCAGCTGGGGGCACAGGTGGAATCGGGTGTTCAGACCCCGTCTGCCGCGGCAGAGGCGCTTTTGGGCCAATACCTGCAGATCTCGACTGTCGAGCGGGCTTGACGCTTGCCCGCTCTGGGTCTAAGGAAGCCCGACGAGTTTCCGGGCGCTTCGGTTCCTTTTGCTCTTTCTTCGCATTACGCGGAGCAAGCTGCCAGCAAAAGGCCCATCGGCGCCCTTTGATATTGGCGGGGGCAATCCCGGCCTAGAGATTGGCGGGGACACCCTCGCCCGAAGGATGAGGATGATCCCATGTCGCGTGTCTGCGAACTGACCGGTAAGGGCCCGATGGTTGGCAACAATGTCAGCCACGCCAACAATAAAACCAAACGGCGCTTTCTGCCGAACCTGAATGACGTGACCCTGCAGTCCGAAACTCTGGGTCGTGGCGTCAAACTGCGCATCTCCGCACATGCGCTGCGTTCGGTGGATCACCGCGGTGGTCTGGACAAGTTCCTGGCCAAAGCGAAGGACACCGAGCTGTCCGACCGCGCGCTGAAGGTCAAAAAAGAAATCGCCAAGGCACAAACCGCCGAGGCATGATCGCAGGGGCAGAGTTGCCCCAGGCCCAAACGGCCCGATCATTGAAAAAAGTTCCACGGGAATCATTGGACAGCCCCACGCTTTTGCGCTGGGGCTGTTTTTCTTTGGGCTGATATGCGTTTGTTGCGGCGCTGATTTTGCCGGTTGCAGGGCGGGTGTTTGGTGGCAAACAGAGCGTTGCGGCAATCGGCCCCTGGGGTTTGGAGGGGGCTTGGAACCGCTTTGGCTTGGGGATAGGGTCCGCCTATGACCCGGCTTGCCCATCACAGTCTTGGCCTTTTTCTTGCGGCTCTGCTGGCACTGACATCTGTTCAGGCGGCGGTGGCGCGGGGGGCTGCGCCTGCGGCGGGCAGCGTCGAGATCTGTATCGGCCATACGATTGTTGTCATCGCCGTCGATTCGGAGGGCAACCCGACCCAGTCCGTGCATCTGTGCCCCGATATTTCCTTGTCCCTGTTTGTCGAGGGCGCAGCAGCGGCACCTGATCTGGGGCCTGATCTGGTTTGGTATCGGGTTTCGGGCGGTTTCGGATCCCGCCCGGCGGTCGGCCAGCCGATGCCTGAACCCCATGCGCGGGGGCCTCCTGCTGCGCTTTGATCCCCTTGAATGATCAAACGTGACAGACTGGAGAATACTGAAATGAAAGCGTTTATTGCTGCGGCGGCTCTGAGCCTGGCCGCCACCCCCATGCTGGCCGAAATCACTGTCAGCGATGCCTATGCGCGGGCTTCCAACACCAAGGCGGGCGCGGCCTTTATGGTGATCGAGAACAGCGCGGACGAAGCAGATCGTCTGATTGACGCGCGCGCCACTGTGTCGGCGCGGGTGGAATTGCATACGCATAAGGAAAATGGTGACGGAATCATGCAGATGATTCACGTGAAAGACGGGTTTGAAATCCCCGCAGGCGGCAAGCACATGCTGATGCGCGGGGGCGATCACGTGATGTTCATGGGGTTGAATGCGCCCTTTGAACAGGGCGCAACCATTCCCGTCACGCTGGTGTTTGAAAAGGCAGGCGAGGTCGCGGTGGACGTGATCGTCGATCTGCAGCGCAAGCCGCAGCATGGCATGATGAAACACGACCACTGATCTGGTCGCATCGCTAGGCGGGGTTTGGAATGACCCCGCCTCAAGGCATGTTGCCCCCGTGTGCTGCTGGCTGCGGGGGCAATTTTTTGGTGGCAAAAAATTGAGCGCGCGCCTCAGCCGAGCAGCGTGTCCACCCAGTCCGGCACGATCTGAGAGGCCTTGCCAATGCGGTGCGCATCAAAGGCGCGGGATACATCTGTCGCATCCAGGTTCAGCTCGATCGTCTGCGCCCCGGCCAGCCGGGCCTCTTCGACAAAACCGGCTGCGGGATAGACCTGACCAGAGGTGCCGATTGCGGCGAACAGATCGCAGGTCTGCAGGTGATCCAGGATAATGTCCATGTGATAGGGAATTTCGCCAAACCAGACCACATCGGGTCGGGTTGCCGGGGTGCCACAATTGGGGCAGGGGGTGTCTGGTGTCATGACCATTGGGGCGTCCCAGCGTGCATCGCACTGGGCGCAAAGCGCGCGGGCCAGTTCCCCATGCATATGGATCGCCTGTGATCCGGCTTTTTCGTGCAGGCCGTCCACATTTTGGGTGACCAGAATCACCTCTCCGGGAAAATCCTGTTGCAGTCGGGCCAGCGCCTTATGGGCGGGGTTTGGGGGCGCCTCTGCCGATTGGGCGCGGCGGGCATTGTAGAAATCATGCACCAGCTGTAGATTGCGGGCAAAGCCTTCGGGGGTGGCGACATCTTCGATCCGGTGCTGCGCCCACAGTCCATCCGCGTCGCGGAACGTGCCCAACCCGCTTTCGGCGGACAGGCCTGCGCCGGTCAGGATGACGATCTTTTGCAGCGGGCGGGTGGGCTGAGACATCTGGCGGGCTCCTCGCGGGTTGCGCGGCGCGCCTGCGCCGGTTAGCTCTGGCATATGACCCAGAGTATCCTATTCGTCTGTCTCGGCAATATCTGCCGCTCTCCCAGCGCCGAAGGCGTGGTGCGGCACATGGCCCGCGCTTTGGGGCAGGGCGATGATCTGCGGCTGGACAGTGCCGGCACGGCCAATTGGCACGCGGGCAAGCCCCCTTATGGTCCGATGCAGGAGGCGGCGCAGGCCCGCGGGTATGACCTATCCGATCTGCGGGCGCGGCGGGCCCGGCCCGAGGATTTCCATCGCTTTGATCTGATTCTTGCCATGGATGCGGAGAATTTGGAAAACCTGCAGGCGATCCGTCCGGCCGATGCCACCGCGCGCCTGCAGCTGTTCACGGATTACGCCCCAGAGCGCGGGGCCGATCACGTGCCAGACCCCTATTACACGCGGGATTTTGATGGCACGCTGGATCTGATCGAAGCCTGCGCAAAGGGGCTGCTGGCCGATCTGTAACCGCAGATCAATTATAGATTTCGCGCGCCACATACCATGACACAGGCAGCGCCAGAATTGCGCCTGCCACAGCGGCACCCAGAATGGTCATCCAACTGCTGTGCCCTGCGACAAGCACCGCAATCACCCCTGTGCCCGCAAGGCTGGTGGAAATCAGCGAATAAAGAATACCGGCGAGTCGCAGCATGGTGGCCTCCTGTATTTGAGCTGCCCGCAGTCTAGTTGCCTGCCGGGTATCATGCCTTGATCTGCATCAGGCCTATGCGCCCTCGTGCCGGATTGCCTGATCTTGCGTCACCTTTGGCTGCCTGTCAGTTTCGCGGGCTTGATGGGGGGCGGTCGTTTCCGATAGTTTGCGCGCAATTATTTTAGCCATGATTGGACCTTTTCCATGCTTAGAATTGCGCTGCTGTCCTGTAGCCTTCTGGCCCTTGCGGCCTGTGATCCCGCTGAGCTGACCCGCCGTTCAGAGCGCGTTGATCAACCTGAAATCAGCTGTGCGACCCGTCCGGGCTGTGCCTTTAGTGCCGCGCCTTTGCGGGTGCTGCCTGAACCTGTCACCATCCCGCGTCGGGCCTATCAGTTCTTTCCCACCGCGGACGACCTGACCTTTCGGGATTCGCGCGGCCGGGTTTGGCTGGCACCGGAGCGCACCCTGACCGATGGTGCGTCGATCCCGCCGATCTTTGTGTCGATTGTGGGGGATCCGACATCGCAGGAATTTATCAACGCGGCGGCGGTGCATGACGCCTATTGCGGGATCGGCAATGAGGCCGGGTCGAATTATCAGCGCGCCTATTGGGAAGACGTGCATATCATGTTCTATGATGGGTTGATCGAAGGCGGTACAGAGCCGCTGGTCGCCAAGATCATGTTCGCTGCGGTCTGGCTGGGCGGGCCGCGCTGGGATGAGCCGCGCGGTGATCTGCGCGCGCGCCTGTCGACCAAGGGGCATGGGGGGGTGTCCGGGCAGGGGCGTCTGGCCCGCAGCCTGTCCCACGTGCCCAGCACCGAATTGCAGCGGGTCATGCGGGCCGTGAAACGCTATATCGAGGCCAATGATCCCTCTCTGCCTCAATTGCTGGCCTATCTGCGCTTTAAAGAGCAGGTCATGCTGATGCGGTTCCCGGCCCATAGCCTGAACGACGAAGAGCAGTCGTCGCACAGTGAGTATGAGGATGAGTATGAAGATGCGTATGAAGAGGAATACCCCTACGTATCGCCGGAGGATCCGGTTTCGCCGACCAGCCCAGGCACACCGAGCACGATTACCACGCCAACGGTGCCAACGACTCCGACCGTGCCCTCGCCATCACCTTTGCCGACCCAGCCTGATCCCTCCAGTACAAGCGATACGGGTGTGACGCCGGGCACGGGATCTGCCGATACCGCCACAACGCCGATCGTACAACAGGCGGCGAACTCCCCCGACAGCAGCACAACGTGTTTTGCCTGCGCACGGCAGAAATAAAGCCACTGGGCTGAAACATTTCGGGCGCGTGGAGAGATCCGCGCGCCCGTTTTTATACCGGGGACCAAAGCCCCCGCTTTGGGTTTATACTCAGAATAGGAAATCCCGACTGTCCAGATCCGCCAGATCCACGTTCAGCAGCAGGATCGAATTTCCGCCGCCCGTGTTGATCAGCACATCATTGCCCACCTGGCTGGAGGCGGCCTGCACATCGGCAAAATTGTTCAGCGCCGACAGGTTGCTCAGGTCGATATCCTCGCCATTGTCCAGCGCGTCGAAATCGCTGATCGTGTCGTCGCCATGGCCATCGGCAAACTGGAAATCATCGTCGCCGGACTGGCCGCGCAACAGGTCATTGCCATTCTCACCACGCAGGATGTCATTGCCGGATCCGCCATGCAATTCATCCCCGCCAGAGCCTCCGCGCAGGGTGTCCGCCCCGCTGCCGCCGCGCAGAATGTCGGCCTGATCGCCGCCCAGCAGCGAATCCGCGCCGGCATTGCCGTTCAGTACATCCTGACCGCTGCCGCCGGACAGGGTGTCGCCATCCGTGTCCCCGCTCAGCGTGTCATTGCCGGATTGGCCCAGCAGCAGATCGCGCCCGGTGCCGCCGCTCAGCTGGTCATTGCCGTCGCCGCCCTGCAGCACATCACCGCCATCATTGCCAAACAGCGTGTCCGCCGCCGCGCCGCCCAGCAATGTGTCGGCACCTTCGTCACCGCGCATCCGGTCTGCGCCGCTGCCGCCCAGCAACTCATCCCGGCCACCGCCGCCAAACAGCGTGTCGCTGCCCGCCTGACCGCTTAGTACATTGGCGACGTCATTGCCGGTCAGCTCGTTGTCCGCCGCATTGCCTGTGGCGCGCAGCTGTGCCTGGCCCTGCAGGATCACGCCTTCGAACTGGCCCAGCAGGGTCGGATCGCCAAGGTCAATATCGCCGCGGGTGACAATGGTGTCGAAATCATTGGTGCCACCGCTGCTTTCATCCACAGTGTCAAAGCGGTCAATGTAATAGACATCATCGCCCAGACCGCCCTGCAGCGTGTCCGCACCGCGCCCGCCCGAGAGCACATCATCATTGCGCCCGCCCAGCAAAAGGTCATCGCCATTGCCGCCATCCAGCGTGTCGCGGCCCAAACCGCCATTCAACACATCGCGCCCGGCCTCGCCCATCAGCACGTCATTGCCGCCATTGCCAGCGATCACATCGCTGCCCGCACCGCCGGACAGGACATCATCGCCTTCGTCGATCAGCTCGTTGGGCACCTGCAGGGTCACTTCGACCGAGGTCATGTCCACGTCATCGGCAATCAGCACCACGCGGATGTCATCCCCGGCCGTGGTGGACAGCCCTGTGACCTCGATATCATACAGCAGACCCAGCGGGGTTTCCGTCAGTGCGGCCCCGGTGACGGTCTGCGCCAGCGCGCCGTTCACATAGATTTCGATCCGGTCGATTTCGGTGGTCTGCACCGGGCTGCCCGCCAGGCTGGCAGTCAGGGTCGAGGGCGTCAGCACCTGCTCTACCGAGCTATTGGCCAGCCCGTCATCCACCAGATCCAGATCCGCCAGAACCGAGCTGGTGCCCAGGCCGATGGAAAAGATCGTCGCATCCAGACCGGCAGGGTCGATCAGCGTGGCGACCTCGTCGGTGAAACTGCCACCGCTGCCATTGCCGCCGTCAGACATGAAATAGACCAGGTTCTGGCCCGGACCTTCGGCCTGCAGATGCGCGATGGTCTGCTGCAGCGCGGCCTCGAAATTGGTGCCGCCGCCATCATTCAACGCCTCAAGCGCGGCGTTCACACCGCTGCCTGCCGTGCCATCAAACGCGACATAAGCCCCGGCCGAAAAGGGCACAATCGCGACGTTTGCCGTGGCAAAACCCGCGCTGAGGATCGAATTGTTCAGGGATTGGAAGGCGGCAATCGTGCCGTCCAGCAGCGTGTTGGCTGATCCGTCCCCATTCAGATCCCCCACGGTTTCCGTGCCAACAAACGGATCCCCCATAGATCCAGATACATCGACCACATAGACGATATTCAGGTCCTGATCGCCAATCGGATCGCGGTTGATCAGGCCGGAAATCTGGATGGTCGAGCTGTCCGAACTGTCCGGCAGGGTGACGCTGAGCGCCAGATCATCGCCGCTGGAGGGGATGGTCGTTGTTTCGGTCCCGGTCTGGTTCAGATTGCCATCCCCGACGATCTGATCATCGCCATCGCCGCCGAAAACAACGTCGGAGCCTTCGCCACCATCCAGCGTGTCGTCCTCTTCGTTGCCCAGAATGACATCATCGCCTTCCAGCCCGCGGATCACGTCCTCCAGCTGTGTTCCCGGCAGGAAATCGGTCTGGTTTGTGCCAATGACCGGCGCGCCATCCACGCCCACCTGAAACAGCTGCACCTGATCGCCATTGAAGGATGTGAAGGCCAGAAAGCTCTGCCCGCCGACTTCCAACAATTCGATGCGGCGGGGGGCGTCCAGATTGAAGGCCGGGCTTTCGCTGTTAAAGACCGAATCCATATGGGTCAGTGACCCGTCATCCTCGATTTCGAAATATGAAATCCCGTCATCGTCAAACGCCGTCACGGCCAGGAAATCGCGTGTGCCCAGCTGGAAATGCGCCATGGCTTCTGCACCATTCAGGGCGATGGTGTTTGTGTTCTGTGTGACCGATGCCACGGTCAGGACACCAGCGGGGCTGACCGTGAAAGTGGTGACGCCATCGTCATATCGCCCGGTGGCAAACAGGTAATCGGTGCCGTTGATATTTGTGGCGACAATATTGTTCACACCGTTCAGTGTTGTGGAGCCCGTATCGCTGACGCTGCTGACAAAGCTCAGCATCCCTGACGCATTCAATTCGAACACGCTGATCCCATCATCGTCAAAGGCCGACACAAACAGATAGGTCGTGCCACCGATCACCAGAGTGGCGCTGTTCGAGGCACCGTTTAGCTCGAGCGGCGTTGGGTCAGAGCTTTCAAAGACGGTTTGGGTTGGGGTCAAAAGCCCATCCGCGCCGATGGAAAACACGTTCACCGCATCATCGGAATACCCGGTTGCGATCAGAAACTGCTGGCCTCCGACCTCGGTGACAGTCATTTCCCCATAGACAGCGTTCAACCCCAAAGCGGCATCGTCTAACACGGTGCCGACCAGGGTTAGGCTGCCATCAGCCGCGACAGAGAACGTGTTGATGGCATCGTCATATTCGACATTTGCGAACAGATAGGTTGCCCCGCCGATTTCCGTGGTGGCAAAACCGCTGACGCCGTCCAGCGGGGTGGCGGCATCGTCGCTGATGCGAAAGACCTCGGTCAGGGTGCCGTCATTGGCGACTTCGTAGGCGGTGATGGTGTCGGCGTGGAACCCGGACGCATATAAATATGTGGTTGCGCCAATGGTGATCTCTTGCAGCCCAAAGGCCCCATCCAGATTGTTGCCGGTGGCGACGTCGGTGAACACTAGGTCATTTCTGAGGGGCATGTGCTGTCCTCTCCAAATTGATTCGAATAATATACAAAGGGTCCAAGAAATCAGGGCGTATGGCAAGTTTTGCGCGATTTCTTCGGTGAGGGTGCTGGGGCGTTTCGGGTTGCAACGGGCTGCGCCGCAGGGCTGGCAGTCAGGCGAGGCACTGCGCTGTGAAGGCGTGCTGCAGGCGGGGCGTCATGAAACTGTCATTTGATGCGGGTCTTATTTCTGATATTTTGGAAATATAGAAAGTTAACCCGCCACCGTGCTTTTGCCATCAGGACCGCAGCCATGTCTAATCAGCCGCATGACCGCCTGGCCTGCCTGGGACATCCCCAGCGGCTCGCGATTTTTCGTCTGCTGATGCGGCGCTATCCTGATCGTCTGCCAGCGGGGGAAATTGCCAGGGTTCTGGACCTGCCCGCCAGCACGCTGTCGGCCTATCTGTCGGCCTTGATGCAGGCTGGTCTGATCACGCAGCAGCGCGCGGGCACGACCCGCAGCTATGCGATTGAAATGGAGAACACCCGTGGGTTGTTCGATTTTCTGCTGTTGGATTGCTGCCGTGGGCGGCCCGAAATCTGCACCGTGCCACCGCAGCAAAAGGTCCGGCGATTCAATGTGCTGTTCCTATGCACCGGCAACTCGGCCCGCTCGATCATGGCCGAGAGCCTGTTGCGCGATCTGGGCGGGGATCGGTTTGTGGCCTATTCCGCTGGAACGCAGCCTTTCTCGGAACTCAACCCAACCGCCTGCGCGCTGCTGCGCGACAAGGGGCATGACATCCGCCCGCTGCGCGCCAAACATGTGGATGCGTTCCGCGCATCCGATGCCCCGCAGATGGATTTTGTCTTTACCGTCTGTGACCGCGCCGCAAACGAAGATTGCCCCGCCTGGCCCGGCCAGCCGATCAGCGGCCATTGGGGCCTGCCCGATCCGGTCAAGGCGCAGGGCAGCGAGGCCGCGCGCGCGCTGGCGTTTCAGGACACCTATGGCGCCCTGCGCAACCGCATCCAGGGCTTTGTCGCATTGCCGTTTCAAGAGTTTGACAGACTCTCCCTGCAACAGGCCGTCGATCAGATCGGCCAGATGAACACGAAAGAAGACGCATGACTGTATATGCCGTGAACGGGCTTGGCCGGATGGGCAAGCTGGCGCTGAAACCCCTGCTGGAGCGGGGCGCTCAGATTGCCTGGATCAATGACGCGGTGGGCGATGCGGCGATGCACGCGCATCTGCTGGAATTTGACACGGTGCATGGGCGCTGGGACGCGGATTTCTCAAGCGATGCGGATAGTGTGACAATCGACGGCACGCGCATTCCTTTTGTCGGAACGCGCGACATTGCCGATCTGCCGCTGGACGGGGTGGATGTGGTGATCGACTGCACCGGCGTCTTCAAGACCGAGGCTGCGCTAGCGCCCTATTTTGCCGCCGGTGTGCAAAAGGTCGTGGTGTCCGCCCCGGTCAAAGATGGCAATGCTGCGAACCTCGTGATCGGTGTGAATTCCGACATCTATAACCCGGCGGAGCACCGCATCGTCACCGCCGCCAGCTGCACCACCAATTGTCTGGCTCCGGTGGTCAAGGTCATTCACGAAGGGCTGGGCATCAAACACGGGTCGATGACCACGATCCATGACGTGACCAACACCCAGACCATTGTGGACCGCCCGGCCAAGGACCTGCGCCGTGCGCGCTCGGCCCTCAATTCGCTGATCCCCACCACCACCGGCAGCGCCACGGCGATCACGCTGATTTACCCGGAACTCAAGGGCCGGTTGAACGGTCACGCGGTGCGGGTGCCGCTGCTCAATGCCTCGCTGACCGATTGCGTGTTTGAGGTGGAGCGCGAAACCAGCGTCGAAGAGGTCAACGCCCTGTTCAAGACCGCGGCAGAAGGGGAATTGAAAGACATTCTGGGCTATGAAGAACGCCCGCTTGTCTCCACCGATTACACCAATGACACGCGCTCCAGCATCATTGACGCGCTGTCCACGATGGTTGTGAACGGCACGCAGGTTAAAATCTATGCCTGGTATGACAATGAAATGGGTTATGCCCACAGGCTGGTGGATGTGGCTATGATGGTGGGTGACAGCCTCTGAGCGAAAGGACCGACCATGCGCCCCGCCTTCCTGATCCCCCCATTGCTGTGCCTTGGCACGCCCGCCTTTGCCGGGCTGAGCTTTTGCAACGACTCTGACATCCGCGCCACCGTGGCGATCGGGTATAAGGGCGATGATGGGTGGACGTCTGAGGGCTGGTGGGGCGTAGACCCCGGCCAGTGCCGCGAAGTGGTCTCTGGCGATTTGCCCAAGCGGTATTATTACTGGCGCGCCACGACCAAATCCGGCCCCTTCCCCGAGGGCGGCTATGGGTTCTGCACCCAGACCGGGGCCTTTACCATTGTTGGGGACGAGGATTGCGAGGGCAGGGGCTATCGCCGCCAGATGTTTAATGAACTGGATCTTGGTGATGCGGCGGATCACACCGTGCGCCTGTCAGCGGCGGATGCGCCCCGCGCCAAGGATGAGGCGCGCAAATCCACCTCCCCCGCGCCGGTCGAAGCCCCCGGTTGGCCGGCGGATAATGGCCCCGGTACCTATGGCGAGCCATTGACCATCGTCGCCCGCTTTGCCGGGTGCTGGGCCAGTCAGGAAGTTGTCTCCTGTGAATTCGAAGCCGATGGCTGGACCTATGCCGCGTCCGAAGAAGGGCCGACCGAGCTGGCCATCCTCGATTCCCTGCCGGTCCTGCCCGAAGGTATGCGCCTGGCCGTGATTGGCGATTTGATCTCGTATTCCGGGTCGCAGGCGGACATCATGATCCGCGAGATCACCGAGGCGCCCGAACTGGCGCCGCCCCCACCGCCGCGCCCCGCCATGGCCGGTCTGATGGATCACATTCAGGGCTATTGGGACAGCGATGCGGGGGATGGCTATACCTGGATCGTGCAGGGCAATGTCCTGACCGAGATCTATGACGCCAATATCATGCGCGAAAGCTTTCTTGAGATCGCGCCAAGCTGCGCGGCCTCTAACGGGCAGGGGCCGGTGATCATCGCCTGGCCCGAACCGGACGAGGGCGATGGCCCCTCCTGCTATCTTGTGACCGAAACCGCCCAGCGACACCTTGCCATTGTCGATGTGATCGAAGGGCGATCATACTCCTTCAGCTATTCGAACTAGGATCATGACCCAGACCAGCACTGCCTCCCGCCCCGAAGGCTTTTCGGCCTATATCGCGGTGACCGCCGCCTATTGGGCCTTTATGCTCAGCGATGGCGCGTTGCGCATGTTGGTCTTGCTGCATTTCCATCACCTTGGGTTCAGCCCGGTGCAGCTGGCCTATCTGTTTGTGCTGTATGAAATTGCGGGCATGGTGACGAACCTTGCGGCGGGCTGGATCGCGGCGCGGTTTGGCCTGACCTCGACGCTTTATGCGGGGTTGGGGCTGCAGGTTGTGGCGCTGATCGCGCTGGCGCAGCTGAACCCGGATTGGGCCATCGCGGCGTCGGTCGCCTATGTGATGCTGGTGCAGGGGGCGAGCGGCGTGGCCAAGGATCTGGCCAAGATGTCGTCGAAATCGGCGGTCAAATTGCTGGCCCCCAGCGCCGATGGCGGGTTGTTCCGCTGGGTGGCGGTGCTGACCGGATCCAAGAACGCAGTCAAAGGGTTTGGCTTTCTGCTGGGCGCGGCATTGTTGGGCTGGCTGGGTTTCATCGGCGCGATCTATGCTATGGCCGGGGTGCTGGCGCTGATCCTGATCGCGGTGGCTGTGGCGATGCCCTCGGGCCTGCCGCGCGGCAACAAAAAGGCCAAGTTTTCCGAGGTGTTTTCCCGTTCGGCCAATGTGAACTGGCTGTCGGCGGCGCGGGTGTTCCTGTTTGGTGCGCGCGATGTGTGGTTTGTGGTGGGCATCCCGATCTATTTCCACGCGGTTCTGTCCGATGGCACGCCCGAGGGCGCGCGGCAGTCTTTCTTTCTGGTGGGCAGCTTCATGGCGGTCTGGGTGATCCTGTACGGGGTTGTGCAGGCCAATGCGCCGCGCATCCTGCGCGCCAAAACCCGCCCCGAGGGCGAGCTGATCGCCGCGGCACGGCGCTGGGCACTGGCGCTGTTTGTTGTGCCTGCTTTGCTGGCCGGGGCGGTGGCCTGGGCTGGTGCACCTGCGCCTTGGTTGACCGTGCTGTTGGTGCTGGGGCTCTTGGTCTTTGGCGCGATCTTTGCGGTGAACTCCTCACTGCATTCTTACCTGATCCTCGCCTTCACCAAGGCCGAGCGCGTGACCATGGATGTCGGATTTTACTACATGGCCAATGCGGGCGGGCGGCTGATTGGCACGGTGCTGAGCGGCGCGACCTATCAATTGGGCGGGCTGTGGCTGTGCCTTGCCACGGCGGCGGTGATGGTCGGGCTGTCCAGCCTGGCGGCAGGGCGGTTGCGCGCGGTGTGATCCTGCGTGTCCAAAGGTTTGTATAACATTCCGTTTTCTTGATCTGTGTCAACGCCACTCCGAGAATTTGCATTCAAAGAATGCGATGTATTTCGGAGGATCGTCATGACAGACATGAAGTTCGCCCCCTCTCGCCGGGGCTTTTTGGGGCTGGCTTCGGCAGGGGCGCTGGCTGCCCTTGCCACCGCGCAGGAAGCAGAGGCCCAGCCTGTCCCGACCAAGGCCCGCATCGTCATTCTGGGCGCGGGGGCTGCGGGGGCGGCCCTGGCCAACCGGCTGACCCGCCGCCTGTCTGGGGCACAGATCACCATCGTCGATGGGCGCAAGGAACATTGGTATCAGCCCGGCTTTTCGCTGATCGCGGCGGGTTTAAAACCCGCGGGGTATTCGGTCAGCCAGACCACGGATTGGCTGCCGTCCGGGGTGACGCTGAAACAGGATATGGCGGCCAATATCGACCCTGAAGCGCGCAAAGTCGCGCTGAATGGCGGTGAGGTGCTGGAATATGATTACCTGATCCTCGCCACCGGTCTTGTGCTGGACTACGCCTCGATCGACGGGTTCGAAATGGACATGATCGGCAAAGACGGCGTTGGCTCGCTTTATGCCGGGCCCGATTACGCGGAAAAGACCTGGGCCGCTGCGGGCAAATTCGCCGAAGAGGGCGGCGTGGGCCTGTTCACCCGCCCCGGCACGGAAATGAAATGCGCCGGTGCGCCGATCAAGCATACCTTTCTGATCGACGACATCGCGCGCCGCAATGGCACGCGCGGCAAGGCGGACATCACCTATTTCGCCAATAACAAATCCCTGTTCGGCGTGCCCATCGTGGCCGAAAAGATCCGCATGGTCTTTGGCGATCGCGGCATCAATCACGAATATGGCCATGTGGTGCAGGCGGTTGATCCCGGTGCCAAAAAGGTCACCTTTGCCACGCCTGATGGCGATTATGAGCGCGACTATGATTATGTTCACATCATCCCGCCGCAGCGCGCGCCCGATGTGATCCGCAACAGCGGGCTCAGCTGGGCCGACAAATGGACCGATCAGGGCTGGGCCGAGGTGCATAAGGAAACCCTGCGCCATCTGCGTTATGACACGGTCTTTGCCGTGGGCGATGTGGCGGGCGTACCCAAGGGCAAGACCGCTGCCAGCGTGAAATGGCAGGTGCCCGTGGTCGAAGAGCACATCGTCGCGGATATTCAGGGCAAGACCTCGGATGCGAGCTATAACGGCTATACCTCTTGCCCGCTGATCACCCGGATCGGTCGCGCCATGCTGATCGAATTTGACTATCAGAACAATCTGACCCCGTCCTTCCCCGGTGTGATCGCCCCGCTGGAGGAGCTGTGGATCAGCTGGCTGATGAAAGAGGTCGCCCTGAAAGCCACCTATAACGCCATGCTGCGCGGCCGCGCCTGAGGAGGTTGAGACATGAAAGACCTGACATTCGAAACCCTGATTGCCGTGTTCGAGGAAATCTTTGGCACGGGGCTGTTCTGGGCGATGGTGGGCATCGCTGGGGTGGTGACGCTGGCCTATCTGTATGTGCTGATCCGGGACCGCGCGGTGAGCTGGCGCAAGTTCCTGTGGGCGCAGCTTTCTATGCCGGTCGGGGCGATAGGCGCGGTGCTGTTCGTGCAGAAAATGACCCGCTCGGGCTTTGCCGATATTGGCGGGCCGATTGATGTGATCGTCCTGCTGGCCGTGGCGGTTGCTGGCGCAATTGGCATCGCCATCCTCGTCTACACGCTGGAAAGCCTGCTGCGCCGGTCCGAGGCCGGGTGAATTTTTGCGGCTGCAAAAATTGAGAAGGCGCCCCAACGAGGGCGCCTTTTCCGCGTTTGGTCGGGGCAAAAATGCCCGTGCATTTTTGGTTGCTCTCTCTCAGCCGTTTGATTCGGGCAGAACCGGCGCGGATTTGCTGAGCGCCAGCTCTGCATCCGAGAATTTCCACGGGCCGCGCACCCCTTTGATGCCTTCGGGCGCGATCTCCATCCCGCGCGCCTTGACCTGCGGGTCGTCAAACGCCTCGCCAATGGCGTTGATCGGCCCGGCGGGCACGGTGGCCTGTTCCAGCGCGCTGAGGATGTCGGCCTTGGTCCAGCTGGCCAGCGCCTCTTCCATCGCTTGGGTCAGGGTCTCGCGGTTGCTCAGGCGGTCCGTGTTGCCTGCGTAATCCGGGTGTTGCGCCAGATCCTCGCGCCCGATCACCTTGCAGAACCTCTGGAACTGCCCGTCATTGCCCACGGCCAGAATAAAATGCCCGTCAGACACCGGCAGCACCTGATACGGCGAAATATTCGGGTGATCATTGCCCTTGCGCATCGGGCTGTCGCCGGTGGCCAGATAGTTCATCGCTTGATTGGCCAGCAGGGCCGTGGCGCAATCCAGTAGCGACATGTCGATATGCTGGCCGCGCCCGGTGCGGTGACGCTGTTCCACCGCCGCCAAGATCCCGATCGTGCCGTAAAGCCCCGTGACCACGTCCGTCACCGCCACACCCACCTTTTGCGGCTGGCGGTCCGGTTCGCCGGTGATCGACATCAGCCCGGACATGCCCTGGATCAGGAAATCATAGCCCGCGCGTGTGGCATAGGGCCCGTCCTGCCCAAACCCGGTGATTGAACAATAGATCAGCCGCGGGTTCAGCGCGCTGAGACTGTCATAATCCAACCCGTATTTCGCAAGGCCGCCCAGTTTGAAATTCTCGATCAGAATATCGGCCTCGGCGACCAGCGTGCGCACCTGCGCCTGCCCCTCGGGCGTGCGGAAATCGGCGGTCACGCAGTCCTTGCCGCGATTGGCAGCATAGTAATAGGCGGCGGTCTTGTCGCCATCGCGCTCGATAAACGGAGGCCCCCAGCGCCTTGTATCGTCGCCTTCAGGGGCTTCCACCTTGATCACGTCGGCACCCAGATCGGCCAGAGATTGACCAATCCAGGGGCCCGCCAGAATGCGGGCCAGTTCGACCACTTTCAAACCGGCAAGCGGCGTGTTTGGCTGTGTCATCAAAAGTTCCTGTCACAGATAGGGCGGGGTGCAGGCCGAGATCACCTCGGCCGGGCGATCCGAAATATTGCGGAACCGATGCGGTTCGCGCGAGTTGAACAGATACGCGTCCCCCGCTTTCAGCACCCGCACGGTGTCGCCCACGGTCACCTGAATTTCACCCTGCACCACGATCCCGCCTTCATTGGCGTCATGTTCGATCATCGACCCTCCGGTATCGGCACCGGGTTCATAGCGTTCATGCAGGATCTGCAGCCCATGTTTTTTCGCATCCCCAACCTGTTTGATGGTGATTTTCTGCCGTGCGGCTTCGTCCCCCTGATACAGCAGGGATGTCAGGTCGCGCAGTTCCGAAGGGGTGAAAAAAGGCTGCTGGGTGGTCGGGGTTTCGGGTTCAAAGAACTCGGACATGGAAATCCCAAAGCCGCTTAGAATTTTGCGCAAACTGGCGACAGAGGGGCTGCTGCGGTTGGTTTCGATCATAGAAATCTGACCATGAGGCACCCGCGCGGCTTCGGCTAACTGGCGCTGCGACAGGCCATATTCTGTGCGCAGATCCCGCAATCTTTGTCCGACATCAAAATCATCTGTCATGGCCACGGTCCTTTTCTGGCAGGCGCGGTGGTGGGATAAGTAGGGCTGCGCGCAAATAAATACTACTCAAGATCAAAATAATGAGCAATACAGGATCCAGCCGTCACATGCCGATCAGAGGAGATTCGCAGATGAGCCTGACAGAGCAGCTGAAGACCCGCCGCGCTGCGGCCGTTGCAAATGGCGTCGCCACGCGCGGCATTTACGCCGTGCGCGCCGAAAATGCCGAACTGTGGGATGCAGAGGGCAAACGCTATATCGACTTTGCCGCGGGGATCGCCGTGAACAATACCGGCCATCGCCACCCCAGGCTGATGGAGGCCGTGCGCGCACAGTCCGACGCCTTTACCCATACCTGTTTTCACGTCGCCCCCTATGAAAGCTATATCGCTCTGGCCGAGCGTCTGAACGCTGCCACTCCGGGGGATTTTGACAAGAAAACCATGCTTGTAACCACCGGTGCGGAGGCGGTGGAAAATGCTGTGAAAATGGCGCGCGCCTATACCGGACGTTCGGGTGTGATTGCGTTTTCGGGTGCGTTCCATGGTCGGACCCTGATGGGCATGGCGCTGTGTGGCAAGGTGAACCCGTATAAAAAGGCCTTTGGCGCCATGCCGCCCGAAGTCCTGCACGCGCCCTTCCCGAATGAGTTCCACGGTGTCACCGTCGAACAGTCGCTGGCGGTGTTGAACAACATGCTGGCCAGCTCCATCGACCCAGAGCGGGTCGCGGCGATCATCATCGAACCGGTGCAGGGCGAGGGTGGTTTCAACATCGCGCAGCCTGAGTTCCTGCGCGAGTTGCGCAATATTTGTGACCAGCATGGCATTATCCTGATCGCGGATGAGGTTCAGGCCGGGATGGCCCGCACCGGCAAGCTCTTTGCTTTTGAACATGCCGGTGTTGCGGCGGATCTGGTGACCATGGCCAAAGGTCTGGCCGGGGGCTTTCCGCTGTCGGCGGTCACAGGGCGTGCCGAAATCGTCGATTCCGCGTCGGTGGGCGGCATTGGCGGCACCTATGCGGGCAACCCGCTGGCGGTGGCGGCGGCCAATGCGGTGCTGGATGTGATCGAAGAAGAAGACCTCTGCGCCCGCGCGACGGAGATCGGCGATCAGATCATGGCGCGACTGAATGACATGGCCGCGCGGCAAGGCAATGAGGCGATCGGGGATGTGCGCGGCCTTGGCGCGATGATCGCATTCGAACTGGTGACTGACCGTGACACCAACGCGCCCGATCCGACTCTGACCCAGGCCATTGTGGCCGAGGCCGAGGCGCGCGGGCTGATCATTCTGCCCTGTGGCACCCGCGCCAATGCGGTCCGCCTGCTGCCGCCGCTGACCACGCCGGAGGCGCATCTGAACGAAGCTCTGGACATTCTCGAAGCCTCGGTCGAGGCTGCGATCCAGTCCCGCTAAGCTGCTGACAAAATTCAAAGGAGGCCCGTGATATGGCCAAGGAACTTGCCCCTCAATCGCGCCCCGAGCTTGGCTCTTTCAGCTGGGAAGACCCGTTTCTGCTGAATGAGCAACTGGCCGAGGACGAACGCCTGATTCGCGACAGCGCCCATGCCTATGCGCAGGAAAAGCTGATGACCCGCGTGACCGAGGCGTTTGACAAGGAAGAAACCGACCCGGAGATTTTCCGCGAAATGGGTGGAATGGGGCTGCTCGGCACCACCATCCCCGAGGCCTATGGCGGTCTGGGCGCGGGCTATGTGGCCTATGGTCTGGTCGCCCGCGAGGTCGAGCGCGTCGACAGCGGCTATCGCTCGATGATGTCGGTGCAATCCAGCCTGGTGATGTACCCGATCTATGCCTATGGCAGCGAAGAACAGCGCGCGAAATACCTGCCCAAGCTGGCGTCGGGCGAATGGATCGGCTGCTTTGGTCTGACCGAACCGGATGCGGGCAGCGATCCGGCTGGCATGAAAACCACCGCGAAAAAGACCGAGGGCGGCTATGTGCTGAACGGGTCGAAAATGTGGATCTCCAACGCGCCGATCGCGGATGTGTTTGTGGTCTGGGCCAAATCTGATGCGCATGGCGGCAAGATCCGTGGCTTTGTTCTGGACAAGGGCACCAAAGGGCTGAGCGCGCCGAAGATCGAAAAGAAACTGTCGCTGCGCGCCTCGATCACTGGCGAAATCGTCATGGACAATGTTGAGGTCGGCGAAGACGCGCTGCTGCCGGATGTTCAGGGGTTGAAAGGGCCGTTTGGCTGTCTGAACCGCGCGCGATATGGCATTGCCTGGGGCGCGATGGGCGCGGCCGAGTTCTGCTGGCACGCGGCGCGTCAATACGGTCTGGATCGCAAGCAATTTGGCAAGCCGCTGGCCAACACCCAGCTGTTCCAGCTGAAGCTGGCCAATATGCAGACAGAGATCACTCTGGGCCTGCAGGCGGCCTTGCGGGTTGGGCGTCTGATGGACGAGGCCCGCGCGGCACCGGAAATGGTCAGCCTGATCAAGCGCAACAATTGCGGCAAGGCGCTGGAAATCGCCCGTCACGCCCGCGACATGCATGGGGGCAACGGGATCAGCGGCGAATTCCACGTGATCCGCCACATGGTGAACCTTGAGACCGTGAATACCTATGAGGGCACCCATGATGTGCACGCCTTGATCCTGGGCCGTGCCCAGACCGGTCTGCAGGCGTTTTTCTGAGGCGGGGGGAGGGGCTGTCTGCCCCTCTTTGCCTTTGGCCAATTCACCCCGAGAGGTATTTTTCCCAAGAAGAAGCCAGATTGGCGCAGGGCGGCATCGCAGGATGTCGCCTTGTGTTGTTTTGCGGTCTATATTCCCGCTGATGGAGTGGGGGAACGCATGACAAAGAGCATCATCATCACCGGCGCCGGGCATGGCGTGGGCCGGGCCTGTGCCGAGGCGTTTTTAGACGCGGGCTGGCATGTGGGGCTGATTGGTCGTCGGGCCGAACCTTTGGCGGAATTGGCCGAGGCGCATCCACGGGCGCTGGCGTTGCCCTGTGATGTGACGGATGAGGCGCAGGTGGATGCGGCGTTTGATGCGGCGCAGGCTGTTTGGGGGCGGCTGGATTGTCTGTTCAATAATGCCGGGATCGGGGTCTTTGGCGCGACGGTGGATGAGCTGTCGGTGGCGGACTGGCGGCGTTGTATTGATGTCAACCTGACCGGGTCATTCATTTGTGCGCGGGCCGCCTTTGCCCGGATGCGGCATCAGGATCCGCAGGGTGGGCGGATTATCAATAATGGGTCAGTGTCGGCCCATGTGCCGCGCCCCGGATCGGCACCTTATACTGCGTCTAAGCACGCGATCACCGGGTTGACCCGGACCTTGTCGCTGGATGGGCGGGCGTTCAACATTGCCTGTGGGCAGATCGACATTGGCAACGCGCTGACCGAGATGGCTGCGCCCATGGCCAAAGGGGTGCCGCAGGCCGATGGCAGCATCCGGGCAGAGGCAGTGATGGATGTGCGCCATGTGGCCGAGTCGGTCCTGCACATGGCCAGCCTGCCTTTGGAGGCCAATGTGCAGTTCATGACCGTTATGGCGCGCGATATGCCCTATATCGGGCGGGGTTAAGCGACGTTTTCCAGCCGGGCCGAAGGTGTGACGCCAAGCGCGTGGCACACATCGCGGGTCAGTTCCGGGCGGTTCAGCGTGTAGAAATGCAGCTTGTCCACACCGCCTTCGATCAGGTCCGAGCAAAGCTCGGTGCAGATTGCCGTGGCCAGCAGGTCTTCGCGCCCATCGCGCTGCGCCTTGGTAAAGGCCTCGTCAACCCAGGCCGGGATATGGGTGCCGCAGCTGCTGGCAAAGCGGCGCGCGCCTTTCCAGTTTTCGATCGGCAGGATGCCCGGCACGATCGGCGCGTCGATCCCGGCCTTTACGCAGGCATCGCGAAAGCGGAAGAAGCTGTCGGCCTCAAAGAAGAACTGTGTCAGGGCCTCGGACGCGCCGGCGTCGATCTTGCGTTTCAGCCAGTCGATATCGGCGGCCTGATCGCGGGCCTCGGGATGGGTGTCGGGATAGGCGCCGACGCGAATGGTGAAATCCCCGGTGTCGGACAGGGCTTTGATCAGCTCGACCGAATTGGCAAAGCCGTCGGGGTGGGCTTTGAATCCGGCGCTGCCTTTGGGCGGGTCGCCGCGCAGTGCGACAATGTCTGTCACACCGGCGGCGGCAAAATCCCGTGCAATCCCAAGGGTTTCTTCGCGCGTGGCGTTCACGCAGGTCAGATGCGCGGCAGTGCGCAGCCCCGAATGATTGTGCAGCGTGGACACCACATCGCGGGTCAGATCGCGGGTCGTGCCGCCCGCCCCGTAGGTCACGGAGACAAAGCGCGGGTCCATCGGTGCCAGCACCTGCACCGTGTCCCAAAGGCGAAAGGTCGCCTCGATATCGCGGGGCGGGAAGAATTCGAAACTGATCTCGGGGCGGGTCATCACATACCTCATTCGTGCTGTGGCGCCCTTGTCTCATATCGCGCTTTGTGAGACAAACTCATAAATCTCATCACTAACATGAGCTTCATATGCATATCGAGTTTCGACACCTGCGCACGATCAAGGCCATTCACGATTGTGGCGGGCTGGCGCGCGCGGCCGATCAACTGCACATCACCCAATCCGCGCTGAGCCATCAGATCAAAGGGTTGGAGGATCAGGCCGGGGTCGAGCTGTTTGTGCGGCGGTCAAAACCGATGCGCCTGTCGGCGGCGGGGTTGCGTCTGTTGCGGCTGGCGGAACAGGTTTTGCCCCAGGTCGAGGCATTGCAAGAGGAGTTCGCCGGGCTGCGGGATGGCAAAAGCGGGCGGCTGCATATTGCGATCGAATGCCATGCCTGTTTCGAATGGCTGTTCCCGGTTCTGGAAACCTTTCGCAAGGCCTTTCCCGATGTGGATGTGGACATTCGCCCCGGTCTGGCCTTTGGCGCCTTGCCCGCGCTGATGAAAGAAGAGGTCGATCTGGTCGTGTCCTCCGATCCCGAGGATCTGCCGGGCGTGACCTTTACCCCGCTGTTTGACTACAGCCCTGTTTTTGTTGCGGCATCGTCCCATCCGCTGGCCCAGAAACCCTATATCGAGGCCGAGGATTTTCGTGGTCAGACCCTGATCACCTATCCGGTTGAACGTGCAAGGCTGGACATTTTCAGCCAGTTGCTGACCCCGGCCAAGGTCGAACCGGCGAGCGTGCGCCAGGTGGAATTGACCGCCGTGATCCTGTTGCTGGTGGCGTCGAACCGGGGGGTTGCGGTGCTGCCAGACTGGGTGGTGCGCGAGGTGAAATATTCGTCGGATTACATCACCCGACCGCTGACCGAACAGGGCGTGACCCGTCGGCTATACGCCGCGACCCGCACCGAAGATCTGGACAAACCCTATATGCAGCGTCTGATCGCGCTGGCCGGGCAGGAAGCCCGCCGTCTTCAGACCCAATAGGTCAACTGCATCCTTGCACCGCCTGTTCGCGGGCCAGTTCCCAGGGGTCGGCATAGCTGTAGCCCATGGCCCGTTTCGAGGTGTCCAGATTGAACTGCGACGCCTTGCGCGCGAAACATCCGCAATCGACCCCGCGCAGTGCGCCTTTGCAGTAGGCCTCGCCGGCTTCGACGGTCATGGCCCCGCGCGTGGGGGTGTAGGCGGTGTCTGCAGGGGCGGCATCGGCAGAATGGCCGCGCAGCAATGCGAAGCCCGCCACTGCGGCAACCAGGGAAAATCCGCCAAAAACAACGGCTACGGCGATAGAGCTGTCACGGGACATGCGGGCCTCTTGTCGTTTGAAGGGGCGGGAAGGGTCCCGTCCGTTAACGACAGGTTACACCAGAACAAATCGGAACGGCTGTTCAAACTATGACGGATTGTAAAGGTTTGGCCGAAATCAGGCCCGAAACGCCCAAAAATAGGGGGAATGGGCCCCGTAAACAGAGTATTTCTTAACGCGAAACGGCCAGAGTTTAACCTGTGTGAAGACGCGCTGGGGTTCTCGGGTAAACGGGCTGTGCCCCGTAAACCGTCGGCAGCGAAACGGGCCGCGTGGCGGCCCGGTCACATGTCGTTCAGTGCGCGGTTTATAGCGCCTGCAGATCAGATGCCATCTGACGACCGTCCCGGCCATCGCGCAGCTCGTAGCTGACCTTTTGGTTGTCCGCGAGCCCGGTCATGCCCGAGCGTTCAACGGCAGAAATATGAACAAAGATGTCCTTGCCCCCATCGTCGGGGGCAATGAATCCGTAACCTTTGGTGGTGTTGAACCATTTCACGGTGCCGGTCGGCATGTTTTCCGTGCTCCTTTCCCAGTCAGTATTCACAACCTGCCTTCTGCAGATCGCCGTCACATTCTTGTTTCAGGAAAGAACAGGGCGGCTGGAGTAAGGCCAAAATGGGCCAGGCCGTGCCAGGTTCCGGGTCTGAACGTCGAAAGTCACGCCATGAGGTTTGCACAGGTTTTGTAAAAAGCAAGCAAAACCGGTTGGAAAAAGCGTATTTGCCTCCATAAATGATGCCAAACGAATGAAAGGAAGCGTTTGAATGATCCTTTACGGTCTTAAAACATGTGACACATGCCGCAAAGCGCGCAAGGCGCTGAGTGCCGCAGAGTTTGTGGATGTGCGCGATGCCGGGGTGCCGGCGGATGTGTTGCAGGCGGCATGGGCAACCTTTGGGGACCGTCTGCTCAACACGCGGTCAACGACCTGGCGTGGGCTGGATGAAACGCAGAGGGGCCGCCCGCCGTTGGACCTGCTGGCCGAGCACCCGACCCTGATGAAACGCCCATTGGTTGTCGAAGGGGACCGGATGGTTCTGGGCTGGGACAAGGCCGCGCAAACGGCGCTGGGCCTTTAGAAATATTGGAAAAAGGGGGCGAGGGGCCCCCTTTTGGTACTCGTTACGAAACGCTTATGCCTCGATCAGGTCCGGTTTAGGATCCAGGCCCAGGATGCGATCGACCGAGATCAGCCCGGCCCCTTTGATCACCAGCACGCTCAGGCCAAAGATCCACAGCGCCCGTTCGTCGATCAGTTCGTATCTTTTGTCGAACAGCATCCCCAGTTCGCCGCCATGGCCGGTCACATCAACAAAGGTCTGCACGACAACAAAGCCGATCATGCCCAGCGCGGCCAGCCGGGTGAACAGCCCGATCACGATCAGCAGGGGCAAAAGAAATTCTGCATAGGTGCCAGCAAAGGCGATCAGGTCGTAGAGAAAGCCCAGATTTGCCTCATTATACCCGGCGGCTTCGAATTGTTTGGGGAACATCTGCGCATAGACACCGCTTTCCAGGGTGAAGAAATCAAAGATCCCTTCTTCGCCCTTTCGGTCCCAGACCTTTGTGCCGGCTGAATTCCAGTAATACCCCAGCAGGGTCGCGGCAAACAGCAGGCGGCCCAACATGGGCAGCAGCCCATCACCCAGGCGGCCAATACTGGAGAAAATCGAATTATGCAGTGAGATCAGCCGGTTCATGGCAGGATTCCTTTGTCTCTCATATCACGTCGGTCAGCGCGCCGCTCTGCAATAGCAGGCCAAGCATCGCCGCCAGGTCAAACCCTTCGCCCGCCGCCTCCAGCGCCGCACCAAAGCGGGCGTTGTCCAGCAGCGCAGCAACAAAAGCGCCGCCGCCTGGGGGCAAAGCCTGGGGCGTTGGGTCAAAATCGGGGCGGGTGATCAGCACATCTTGGGCCACGGCCTGAGGTTTGGGCTGATCCGCCATCATTGTGTAGCGATAGATCTGTGCCAGCGGCCAGTTCGACCGGATCAGACGCACCGAAGGGGCCAGTACAAACCGGGCCTGTTCCAGCGCCTCATCCTCCAGCCCCTGCAGGCGCGCGGGGTCAAAGGCGGGCGCATCCGCCGCGTGATAGCTTTCGCGCAAGGCCAGCTCTAGCCTTGCGACATCGGCAAGGTATCCGATATGCGCCAGCGGTTCCAACCCGGCAAGAAAGGCGGGAAAGCCCGCGCCGTAATGCATCATCAGGGGCGAAGAGGGCGGTTCAGACCGCAGGTAAAGCGCCGCGGCACGGGCGAAATTTTCCTCTCCAATCAATTTCTTGACTGCGGGAAAGCCGGTTTCCAGCGCCTCGCGCAGCGACACGGCGATATTGTTGCGATAGACTGCATAGCGCCGCCCCGCGCCGCGCCCCTGGCCATCAATCAGCCCGTCAGGCACAGGCAGACCTGCATCCAAAAGACCGGCGCGAAAGGCGTTTTCCGTTGCGCTTGCGCTTGGCGCGCCCTGTTCGCAGGGTTTGGCGTCAGGGATCTGCGGCGCGGTGTCCAACGCCGCGATCTGGTCTTCGTGGGTCATGGTGATCATGCGGCCACCCCAGGTGCGGTTTTGCGCAGGGCTGCGGCAGCGCGCTGTGCTTCGTCCCGCAGAATAGGCCAGTCTGGTACATCATTGTCCCACTCGATCAGCAGGGGCAGCGGGCCGGACCGCTCCAGCACATAATCCAGCAAGGCCCAGACCGGGTCGGCCACTTCGCGCCCATGGCTGTCAATCAGCAGCGGGGCACCGTGATCATCGTGGTCCTCATCATGGCCGCCCAGATGGATTTCGCCCACTTTGTTCAGGGGGAAGGCATCGATATAGGCCTGCGGCGAAAATCCAAGATTGGTGGCCGAGACAAAGACGTTGTTCACATCCAGAAGCAGGCCGCAGCCTGTGCGCTTGGCCACCTGACGCAGAAATTCGGGTTCTTCCCAGGTGCTTTCCTCAAAGGCGAGGTAGCTGGACGGGTTTTCCAGCAGCATAGGGCGGCCGATCGCCTCTTGCAGCTGATCCACGTGATTGCACACGCGGGTCAGCGTGTCATCCGTGTAGGGCAGCGGCAGCAGGTCGTTCATAAAGCCCATGTCATGGGTCGACCAGGCCAGGTGTTCGCTGAAACTGGCGGGGTTCAGCCAGCCGACCAGATGTTTCAGCCGGGCCAGGTGATCGGGATCCAGACGTTCCGGCCCGCCAATGGACAGGCCAACACCATGGACAGAAATCGGGAATTTTTCAGACAGGGCACGCAGCTGCGCCAGCGGGCGGCCACCATCCCCCATATAGTTTTCCGCGTGAATTTCGAGCCAGCCCACCGGGGCGGCGTCAGAAATAATGTCGCGGTAATGCTGTTGTTTATAGCCGACACCGGGCAGGGGGGGCAGGGAACGGGATGTCTGTGACATGAAACGGATGCCTCGGTGTTGGATGCGGGAAAGGAGGGCGCAGAACACGCCCTCCTGAATGGGGATCGTCAGGCGATCAGGACGCGGGCAGGTCGCGCTTCAGCTCTTCGAGCGAGCCCATGCGTGCGCTGCCGTCTGCCATTGCGGGCAGCTCGATGTCGGCGCAGGTGCCGGCGTCAACCAGGGTCCAGGCGTTGCCCTGATAGTCAACAGTCGAGGTGCCTGCGCAGGTGGTGCCGGGGCCGGCGGCGCAGTCATTCTGGCCTGCCAGCGACACGCCAAAGCACTTTTCCTTTTCCATGGCCGAAACACCGGTGGTGGCGGCGAAGGATGCTGCAACTGCGCCCACCAGGGCTGCGGTCTTGAGGGTCTTGGACATCGTACTTCCTTTCACATGAGCGATGTAGAAACTGTAGAAACTCTGTGCGCCTTGGCGTTGTGCCTTGGTGCCCTTTGAATTTGCCCTGAGATGTCTGAAGATTCTATTCACGGGCCCGTGCATCACGGGCCTGTCAGGGATCGTGGGGCCTGTGTGAGATACGCCCCCCTCGCAACCCCTTTATTTATTTGGGTTTGCGCGCTGGAGCGAAACATTTGTCCTGCGCGAGTCTGCTGTAAAACCGGCAAATGTTACAATCCTCACGCGGCGCAAATTGCCCTGCTCACAGCCCTGTCAGCAATGTGACGGGCGCAAAGCGGCTTTGCAGCGGGGACAAGGCGTGGGGCTGCTACTGCCTGCATAGACAGATGGGAAATTCGTGGCCTAGCCAGAGCCGGCCCGAAGGTGGACATGAAAAAGGCCGGGCGCTGATATGCGTCCCGGCCTGATGTTGGCGGCATATGGTGATGCGCTTAGCGCGCCAGATCCGGTGGGGTTGCCTCGGCCGACAGGGTCTGGGTGATGGCATCCAGCGTCTCGACACTGGTGCGTTTGTCGCCAAGGCGACGGACCGACACGGTGCGCTCTTCGACTTCGCGATGGCCCACGGCCAGGATCACCGGCACCTTGCCCAGCGAATGTTCGCGGACCTTGTAGTTGATCTTTTCGTTGCGGATATCGGCTTCGGCCCGCACCCCGGCGGCTTTCAGCGTGTCCACCACTTCGGCCACATACGCATCCGCATCCGATGTGATCGAGGCCACAACGACCTGACGCGGAGCCAGCCAGAAGGGCAGCTTGCCCGCATGTTCTTCGATCAGGATGCCGATAAAGCGTTCAAACGATCCCAGCGTCGCGCGGTGCAGCATAAAGGGGCGGTGCTTGGCGCCATCCTGACCGATAAAGGTCGCGTCCAGACGTTCCGGCAGGTTCGGGTCCACCTGCAGCGTGCCGCACTGCCAGTTCCGGCCAATCGCGTCGGTCAGGGTGAATTCCAGCTTGGGCCCGTAAAACGCGCCTTCGCCTTCGAGGATTTCATAGTCGTAGCCAGCGGCCTTACAGGCATCGCCCAGGGCCTTTTCCACCAGATCCCAGCTTTCATCGCTGCCGATCCGCTTTTCGGGGCGGGTGGACAGTTTGATGGTCCAGTCATGGAATCCCAGATCCGCATAGACCTTTGAGAGGAAGGCGATGAATTTTGCGGTCTCAGATTCGATCTGATCCTCGGCGCAGAAGATATGGCCGTCATCCTGGGTAAAGCCGCGCACCCGCATGATGCCATGCAGCGCGCCGGACGGTTCATAGCGCGCGCAGGATCCGAATTCGGCCATGCGCAGCGGCAGGTCGCGATAGGATTTCAGGCCCTGATTGAACACCTGCACGTGGCAGGGGCAGTTCATCGGCTTCAGCGCGTTGATCGCCTTTTCACGGGCGTGCTCTTCGTCCACTTCGACGATGAACATGTTTTCCTGGTATTTGTCCCAGTGGCCCGAGGCCTCCCACAGCTTGCGGTCCACGACCTGCGGGGTGTTGACCTCGACATAGCCGTCGCGCTCCTGCATCCGGCGCATGTAGTCCTGCAGTAGGGTGTAGATCTTCCAGCCATTGGGATGCCAGAACACCTGACCGGGGGCCTCTTCCTGCATGTGATATAGGTTCATTTCGCGGCCCAGCTTGCGGTGGTCGCGCTTGGCGGCCTCTTCCAGCATGTTCAGGTATTTGCGCAGGTCTTCTTTGTTGCGGAAGGCCACGCCGTAGATGCGTTGCAGCATGGCGCGGTTGCTGTCGCCCCGCCAATAGGCCCCTGCCACGCTCATCAGTTTGAACGCGTCGCCGGGCACCTGCCCGGTGTGCTGAAGATGCGGCCCGCGGCACAGATCCTGCCAGTCGCCATGCCAATACATGCGCAGCGGTTCATTGCCGGGGATGCTGTCGATCAGCTCGACCTTATAGTGCTCGCCGCGCTCTTCGTAATATTTGACGGCCACATCGCGGTCCCAGACCTCGGTGCGCACGGCGTCGCGCTTGTTGATGATCTCGCGCATCTTCTTTTCGATGGCGCCCAGATCTTCGGGGGTGAAGGGCTCGGCGCGGTCGAAATCGTAATACCAGCCATTGTCGATCACCGGGCCGATGGTGACTTTGACATCGGGCCACAGTTCTTGCACAGCGCGGGCCATGATATGGGCCAGATCGTGACGGATCAGTTCCAGCGCCTGATCTTCGTCCTGCAGAGTGTGGATGGCGATATCTGCATCCGCGTCGATCGGCCATTGCAGATCGAAATGCGCGCCGTTCACGGTCGCGGAAATGGCTTTTTTGCCCAGCGTTTTGGAAATATCGGCAGCGACCTCGGCGGCGGTGATACCGGCCTCGTAGGAACGTGCATTGCCATCGGGAAGGGTGAGAGAGATTTGGGCCATATCGGCTCTCCTCGTCAGTTTGGCGCCCACGGAACGCCCGGTTGCGGGTTATGTCGTAAGGGGCGTTTTGCGCGCGGTGCGGGCAATTTGTCAAGCGCCCGTGCTGCATCTGCAAAAGGCGCAAAAGGGTGGTGCCCAAGCAGCACGGAACATGTTTAGCTGTGCCCAGGTTTCAGGAGGGTATCATGCGCACATATGAGGAAATTCTGGAAATTGCAGTGGCGCGCAAAGGCAGTGTCGATGCGGTGATGGCCGATCTGATGGAGGTCAAAAGCGCCGATCAACTGGCGGCGATCCCTGATGATCGCTGGCTGGCGATGATGGCGCGGGGGATTTTTCAGGCCGGGATCAGCTGGAAAGTCATCGAGAACAAATGGCCCGATATCGAAGCGGCGTTTTACGGGTTCGACGTGGCCCGCGTCGCGCATATGTCCGAGGATTGGTTCTACGACCTGATCGAGGACACGCGCATCGTGCGCAGCCCGCCCAAGGTGCGCGCAATTCAGGAAAACGCCCTGTGGATCCTGCAGGTCGCGGGGGAACATGGCTCATTCGGGCGCAGGGTCGGGGATTGGCCGGAGGACGATTTCGCAGGTCTGCTGACCTGGTTGAAGAAAGATGGGGCGCGGCTGGGCGGCGGCACCGGGTCGTATCTGCTGCGCTATATGGGCAAGGAAAGCTATATCATGTCGGCGTCCGTGGTGGCGCGGCTGGTGGCCGAAGGGGTCGTGGACAAGGCACCGACCTCAAAAAAGGCCTGGGCGGCGGTGCAGGCGGCGTTCAACCAATGGAAAGAAGAGAGCGGCGAAAACCTGACCACGATTTCCCGCGTGCTGGCCTATAGCGCAGACGGCTGAGACAGGGGTAAATTCCTTTCAAAGGAATTTGCAAATCTTTCTGCGAAAGATTTGGCCACCGCGCCACTCTGCCCTTGGGCTTTGGCCGCTGCCCGCTATGCTACGCGCAAACAACGTTAGACTTCCGAGGTTTCCATGACGGATATCGCGCATATCACCGGCCCGCGCGGCGACACACTGGCCTATGTCCACACGCCCGGCAACGGCCCCTGTATTGTGTTCCTGTCGGGCTATCGCTCTGACATGGAGGGCACCAAAGCCGTGCATCTTGAGGCCTGGGCCCGCGCGCAGGGCCGCGCCTTTCTGCGGCTGGATTATGCCGGGCATGGGGTCTCTGGCGGGGTTTTTGAGGAGGGCTGCATTGGCGACTGGGCCGCAGATGCGGAGGCAGTGATCCGCGCGGTCACTGACGGCCCCGTGCTGCTGGTCGGCAGCTCTATGGGCGGCTGGATCAGCTGCATCCTGTCTCAGCGTCTGGATGTTGCCGGGTTTGTCGGCATCGCCGCCGCCCCTGATTTCACCGAGGATGGCTTCTGGCCCGGCCTCACTCCCGAACAACAGGCCGAAGTCATGCGCGAAGGCCAGGTCGAGCTGCCCTCGGACTACGAAGATCCCTATATCATCACCCGCAAACTGATCGAGGATGGGCGCGAGAACCTCGTGCTGCGCAAACCGCTGCCCATGCCCTGGCCTGTGCGCCTGCTGCAAGGCACGGAGGACGAAGCTGTCAGCCGCGACACCGCCCTGCGCTTGCTGGATCACATTGACGGGGCAGATGTGCGCCTGACCCTTGTGCGCCACACCGATCACCGGTTTTCGGAACCTGCGAATCTCGCCCATATCGAGGCCGCGATTTCCGAGATCCTCACCAGCCTCTGACCGGGGATCCCCATGCGCCGCCTGTTCTTTATCACCCATGCGGATGTGCAGATCGATCCGGCTGTGCCGGTGCCGGACTGGGGGCTGAACGAAACGGGCCGCGCGCGCCATCGCGCGCTGGAACAGAGCCTGCCACCGGTCGGGGCGATCTGGTCCAGCGCCGAACAAAAGGCCCGCGAGGGCGCAGCCCTGCTGGCAGAGCCGCGTGGCCAAACCGTTCAAGTGCTTGAGGCGCTGGGCGAAAACGACCGCTCCGCCACGGGCTACCTGCCGGGACCGGAATTTGAGGCCATGGCCGATGCGTTCTTTGCCAATCCCAATGACAGTATACGCGGGTGGGAGCGCGCGGTGGACGCTCAGGCCCGGATTATCGCTGCGTTACAGCAGGTTGTGGCCGACTCGCCAGCGGGCGACATCGCCGTGATCGCCCATGGCGGAGTGGGCGCGCTGACACGGGCGCATCTGCTGAGCGCCCCGATTGATCGCAGCCATGACCAGCCGCCCGGCTCTGGCGGGGGCAACCTGCTGCAGATCGCTTTGCCCGGCTGGGGGCTGCACGCCGATTGGCACCGTTTTTAGGAAAGGATCCGGGATGGCCACGTTTTTGTTGATCTGCGCCGTGCTGGCGGCGCTTTGGCTGCTGGCCCCCAAGGAGCCGGTCAAAACCGATGTCACCTTTGACAGCCGCGCGTTGGAAAATGGGATAGAGGCCTATTTGCAGGCAGAAGAGGCCGGGGTCGACGACATCCGCGAGGGCGCGCAGAAACAGGTGATCTGGGCAGGCGCGCCCGAGGCCAAGACCAACATCGCGCTGGTCTATATCCACGGGTTTTCGGCCACGTTACAGGAAACCCGCCCGCTGTCAGATCAGGTCGCACGGGCGCTGGGGGCGAACCTGTTCCTGACCCGCATGGCAGGCCACGGGCGTGGCAGTGCCGCCATGGCTGAACCGCGCGTCAGCGACTGGATGGCCGATCTGGCCGAAGCCATCGCCATCGCGCGCCAGATTGGCGACAAGGTTGTGCTGATCGGCAACTCTACCGGGTCTAGCCTGATCGCTCTGGCGCTGAGGGAAGAGATGGGGCAGGGCGTCGATGCCACCGTCCTGATCGCCCCCAATTTCCGCATCAAATCCAAAGCCGCCGCGCTGCTCAGCTGGCCTTTCGCCCGGCTTTGGGGGCCGTATGTGGCGGGTAAAACCCATCAATTTGAGCCCCGCAGTGCGGATCACGAAAAATACTGGACCACCTCCTATCCCATGCAGGCGCTGATCCCCATGGCAGCCGCCGCCCGTGCCGCGCGCCTGCTGGATCACCGCGCGCTGCGCACCCCGGCGCTGTTTCTGTTCTCGGATCTCGATGAGGTGGTGGACCAGCGCGAAACCCGCAAAGTGCAGGCGCGCTGGGGCGGGGACAGCACCCTGATGCCCGTCACCCCCGGCCCGGCGGATGACCCGGCGCATCACGTCATTGCGGGCGATGTGCTGTCCCCCGGCATGACCGATCCGCTGGCCAAGGAAATCACCAATTGGATCAAGGAAAGGGGCCTGTGATGGAGCAACGCATCAGCCTGATCACCCTGGGCGTCACCGATATAGAAGTCGCGGCCGCGTTTTACGAAAAGATGGGCTGGCAGCGGGTCGACAGCCCCGACGGCGTGATCGCCTTTGACCTGTTGGGGCAGGTGCTGGGGCTGTATCCCCGTGCGGCGCTGGCCAAGGATATGGGGCTGGACGAGGCCGCGCTGGGCCATGGCGCGATGACCCTGTCCCACAATGTGCCTGACCGCGAAACCGTCGATGCTTTGACCACCCGCGCCGAGGCCGCAGGCGCCAAAATCCTGCGCCCCCCGCATGAGGTGTTCTGGGGCGGCTACATCGCCTATATCGCCGATCCCGAAGGCCATATCTGGGAATTTGCCCATAACCCGTTTTCCAAACTCGGCCCCGACGGGGCGTTTCGCTGGAACGGGTATGACTGACCTGCATCAGGCCTTGGCGGTACAGGCGCTGCGACTTGTGCCCCCGGATGAAGAGGGGCGGATGCATGATAAGGCCTCGACCGCATTGCAGTTCGCTTGCATGGCGTTGGTCGCCATGGGAGTTGCGAAGGAACGCCGCTACGGTGCCCAACTGACTGTGCCAGCAGAAGAGGTCACGCGGTTTATCGACCCCAACGGGCTTTGGATCGGGGACGCCGCCCGCGTGTTTCTGGCGATTGGGACACAGCTGAATGACATTTCGACCCAAGCCACGCGGGATCGTCAGCAGAGTCAGCCATGGAAGCCTGTAGGCGGGCTCAAGGCCGTCAAGCAGGCGCTAGAGGACAGTATCGCCAAGGGAGCCGTTCCCGAATACCTGCCGGACCATGCCAAAGTGCGATGGTTAGAAGGCCAGAAACACCACTTGGCTGCGATCCTGCGGGCAGAGGAGAAAGTGTCGCTGCCCCTGCCTGCTGGCCCGTTGCATATCCACCCTGACTTCTTGCGGCCTCTGGAGGCCATCGGCTGGGTAAAGAAAATGGAATGGCAGGCTGATGCGTCAGAAACGCTTTGGCGGAATGGGATGCTGCAACCCAGTGACACGGAACGCGCAGACCTTATCGTTCAGGCGCAGGAGACAATGCCTCAGGATGTGGCGATGGTGCTGGCCTCTGTCTGGCAGCCTCCAGATTGGGACGAAATAGAGGGACGCGCCCGCGACTGGCAACGCACACAGGCAGAGCATCTGGCGCGTGTTCCCGAACAATACCGCGATCGGCAACCGGCCCCGTTGAGCAAAGAGGAAATCTGCGAGCAGATTGCCGCCCGCTGGCCAGAGGATCAAACGCGCAAAGCAATCCGCCTGTTCGAGGCGCGCTGGCGGCCCTCGCTGGGTTGGGATAGTGCGGAGCCACGTCTTCCACTCTTTCACGATGCGCTTATGCAAACCGTCGTCAACGCGGTGATCGAGCAATGAAATCCCCCAAATCCATGCGCGGGCTGGAGGATCTGGGGCGGGTGCGTCTGTCGCGGTATTTCTGGATGCGCGAATTTCTGTGTTCGGAGATCAGCAATATCCACCGGATCCCGAATATACCCGTAAACCCGGATCTGGCGATTGAGCGGGGGCGCGCCTTTTGCCAGACCCTGCTGGACCCGCTGGAGGACACCTTTGGCCGGATTTTTGTGCGTTCTGGCTATCGCTCTCCTGATCTGAACCGGTTCGGGAACGAAAACAAACTGAACTGCGCGCGCAATGATTACCCGCTGGAATGCCATATCTGGGATCTGCCAGATGTGCCCGTGGCCGGGGCGTCGATTGTGATTCCGTGGTTTGCGGATCGCTACGCGCAGGGGCGCGATTGGCGCGATCTGGCCTGGTGGCTGTATGATCACCTGGCGTTCTCTGAGGTCTGGTTCTTTCCCAAACTCTGTGCCTTTAACATCGCGTGGCGGCCCGAGCCGCAGCGGCGCATCGACAGCTATATCGCCCCGCGCGGCTGCCTGCTGCGCCCCAGTGCTGCGCCCGTGGAAACCCTGTCTCAACGCCGGGCGCGCTATGCGGATTTTCCGGTGTTCCGAGGTCTGCCTCTGCCTGGCGTGACGTGATTTCTGGCAACGCTGTCTTAACTGGATTGCTGTATATGCAATTTTGGATATATGTTCGCGGGCGCGAATATGGCATCGCAAAATGCGGGCGGCGGAGCAGGGCAGATGACAGATATGGCACATCGTTTCGGCAGCGACAGGGCCACGGGGCTGACCCTGCCAGAACGCTGTCTGGTCATGGCGCTGGCCGGTTGGTTGCAGCACTCCGCATTGCCGCGCCTGCAGCGCAGCCCCAGCGGCAGGTTCGACACCGCCGGACATTCCAGACAAGAGGCCGTCTGCGCCGCGCTTGGCGCGCTGGGCCTTTTGTACCGGGGGGAGCGGAACGGGATCTGGGCGCAGGCCGGGGATCTGGCGGATCTGCAGGCCCGTGTTGATGCGCAGCCCGGTGTGCCCGACGCTGTTTTGGCGCAGCTTATTCAGGCCTATATTGCCTATGCGGCAGGGGATCTGCAGGTGTTGCCGACCACGCGCGCGGGTTTTGCCCCGCCCAAAGACCAGGCGGTGCCCTGTCAGGCCTTGCTGCGCTGCGGCTATCTGCGCCGCACGGACGCGGGGCGGCTGCGTTGGACCGATCTGATCGCCTCACATATGCAAGAGGCGGTGCTGTGGGACCGGGCCGGGCGTTGCCTGACCGACCTGTGGACCGCGCAGGATGAAGCCGAGGCCAAGCTGTTTTTACAGCGCCTGCCCTCGGGGTTGCGAAATCAACTTCGGGTTGCGGTATTGGAAAAAGGTGGGCTGGCCGGGATCGACCTGCTGAAACATCACTGGACCGGCGGGGCCTGGACGGAAATCGGCCAGAAAAACGGGGCCAGTTTGACGGATGCGGGGTTTCGGGTTTCGGTCTTTACGGCGGCGGTGCGCATGCTGCAGGAAGGGCGCGCATAAGGCGTGTGCAGTCTGGGTATTGCGGGCGTGATATTCAATGTGTGGTTGCGGCGGGGCGGCGGCTGGCCTAAATTTGGCAGGCCTGTCCAACCGGAGCTTTGCGCATGAAAAAACTGCATATTTTTGCCTGTATGCCACGCCAGAGGCCGCTGTCGTGACCCGTGGGCAGATGCGTCAGGCGACCAGACCAGCGCGCGCTGCACACCCCGCAGCGGCGGAGGGGCGCGAGGAATGCGATGCGTTTCTGCGCAGCACCGCCGCCCTGCGGCTCGAGACTGGCGCAGCGCAGCTGGGTGCGCGGCTGCACCCGCAAATTCTGTACCGGGACGGGCAGGGTCTTGGCGATGGCCCCGGCGCGGTGCTGGAGGATCTGCGCCAGCAGGCGATGACTCTGCCGGATCGCACTTGCCAGACCGAAGATCTGCTGATTTCCGGGTCGGCCCGGCTGGGTTGGCTGGGAGCGCAGCGTCTGGTTGTGACCGGGCATCATCGCGGGGCTGGGCTGTGGGGCGCGCCAACCGGGCGGGCTTTGCGGTTTCGGGAAATGCGCGAAACCTATGCCAAGGCCGGGCGCATCACAGACATCTGGTCTGTGCGCGATACCGGTGCGATTTGTGCGCAGATTGGTGTGGATCCTCAGACAGTTGCGCGCCGCATCGCGGGGGCTCCGCTGGGTGGCAGCGCGCCCTTTCGGCCTGAACAGGACGTCCCCGGAGCCTATACGGGTGATGGCAATGACAGCCAGTGGGGGCTGGGATATGCCGATCTGCTCAGCCGTGCCATGCAGGGCGAAGGTGGCGTGTTTGAAGCGCAATATGACCCGGCCTGCCAGCTGGATCTGCCCGGCGGTGCGACGGATCACGGCGCGGATGCCGCTGCCCGTTTCTGGAGCGGTCTGCGCGCGGCGATTCCGACGGGGCAGTTCAAGATACATCACCGAATTGGCGAGGATGGCCCGCTGATGCCGCCCCGCGCGGCGCTGCGCTGGTCTCTGCGTGGGACACATGCGGGCTGGGGCCTGTTTGGTGCGCCATCGGGGGCGGATCTGTTTGTGATGGGCTTTGCGCAGGCCGAATTTGGCGCACAGGGGTTGCGTCGCGAATGGGTGTTGTTCGACACATTGGCGATCTGGCGGCAGATCGTTGCGCATCAGGGTGCATGAATGCCTTTGGGGCGGGGCGCATCACAGCCGGAACAGACCCGCGCCGCCTATGATGCCGAGGCGGCGGGCTATGACAGCACCCGCAGCCAGGAGCTGTTCGAACGCCCCTGGCTGGAGCGCGCGCTGGCCGATGTGCCGCAGGGCGCTGCGGTGCTGGATCTGGGCTGTGGTACGGGCGCGCCGATCGGGGTGTTTCTGAACGCGCAGGGCTATGCGCTGACCGGTGTGGATTTTTCGACTGACATGCTGGCGCAGTTTCGTGCGCGCCTGCCCGGCGCGACCGCGATCTGTACCGATATGCGCGCATTGGATCTGGGGCAGCAGTTTGACGCGATCATCGACTGGGGGGCCTTTTTTCACCTGACAATGGAAGAGCAGCGCGCCGCTTTACCGCGCATCGCAGGTCATCTGGCACCGGGCGGGCGGCTGTTGCTGACCGTCGGCCCAGAGGCAGGCGAAGCGCATGGATTTGTCGGTGACAGCGTGGTCTTTCATGCCTCGCTTTCCCCTGCGGAATACAGAGCGATTCTGTGGATAAGTGGGGTTGAGGTCGAAACCTTTGTGCCCAATGATCCCGATTGCCGGGGGTTCACCATTCTTTTGGCGCGCCGAACCCCCTGAAAAACATGGCGCAAACTGGGGTTTGTGGCGGGTTCACCTATGGGCTCCTACAAATCCTAGCGGCCATGTTGACCCGTTTCACTAGATAAGCCACCCTAAAACACATCATTAGGGGGATCGTGAAAATGCTGAAACGCGCAGTCAGTGCCGCGGCGGCGATGGTGGTGGCCGGCGCCCTTCAGGCGTCTGCTCAGGAAACCTGCGGCGGGCTTTATACCGTGAAATCAGGCGACAGCCTGTCGTTGATCGCGGATAAGATGTATAAGGATGTCGGCCAGTGGTCGGCGATCTATCGCAACAATATCGACAAAATTCCCAGCCCGGACAGCATCCGGGTAGGCCAGACCTATCGTCTGCCCTGCATTGACGGGTTGCCCACGGGGCTGAAGGGCGGGGTGGCGCTGGACAAGGTCGCCGCGGTGGTGCCGCAGGCCGTGGCTGCGCCTGTTGCCAAACCTGCCTCTGCCGCGCAGCAGCAACAAAAGCGCCAGCGCGCTGCGGTCGAGCGCAAGCAGGGCGTTGATGTGCGTCTGCTGGCGGGGGATGATTTCCGGCCCTTTACCAACCGGATGCAGATGTCTTCGGGGATGATCACTGATCTGGTGAACCGGGCGTTTGTGGCGGATGACAGCACGGGTCAGCATAAATTCTATTGGGTCAATGATCGCTCGGTTCATCTGGATCCGATGCTGTCCGAGGGCATGGTCGATCTGGCCTTTCCCTGGAAAAAACCCGATTGCGAGGCCAATGCCGACGCCAAGGTTTGCACGGATTACGTGTATTCCGAACCGATGTTCGAAATGCTGGTGGTGCTGTTCACCGCGCGCAGCCGCCCTGTGACCTATAATTCCGAAACCGATCTGGCCGGTCTGCGGGTCTGCAGCCCGCTGGGTTTTGACACCTCGGGCCGTCAGGGGCGCGGGGCCGGGTATCTGGATCAGGTGGGCGCGCGCCTGATGAAGCCGCAAACCGCCGAAGAATGTTTCCAGCGTCTGCTGGATGGCAGCGCCGATGCTGTGGCGATGAACGAATTTACCGGCCGTGTGGTGCTGCGGGATATGAACCTCGCTGGTGAGGTCGAACTGATGCTGCGCCGTCCGCTGGCGATTGAGGGCCTGCATGTGGTGGCGCATCAATCCAACCCCCGCGCCGACGACCTGATCGCAGCGTTCAATAACGGTCTGGCCGAAATGCGTGAGAGCGGCGAATATCTGCGTCTGATCGACACGCATATGTCCAGCATCTGGGCGGGGCTGTGATCCATGGCTGCTTTGGGGAGGAAAACCGCCACGCGGGTGGCAATGATGCTGGGGCTGGCCTTTGGCGGGGGGCTTGCGCCAATGGACCGCGCCGAGGCCCAGGCCTGTGTGCCCGATGCGCATCGGGTGCAGGCGGGGGAAACGATCTTTACCATCGCGCAGGAACGCTATGGCGATCCTGAGAAATGGACGCTGATCTATTACGCCAATGAAACGGCGCTGAAGGCATCGGTGTTTCAGGTGCGCGAAGGGGACATGCTGATTGTCCCCTGCGAGGCCGACACACAGATCGCCGACGCCACGCCGCTGCAGGTTGAAAACGCCGAGCTGAAGCTGCTGACCGGGTCGCATTATGCGCCCTTCACCGATCAGGGATGGCCGGGGCAGGGGATGGTGACAGAACTGGTCAATGCCGCGATGGAGGCCACGCCTGCTCCGGTCACCTATTCCGTGACCTGGGAAAATGACTGGTCCAAACATCTGTTCCCCAAGCTGGACGCCAAGGAATACGACATGGGCTTCCCTTGGCTGCGTCCCAATTGTGAACAGACCCCGGAGAATGACCGCTGCGCAAATTTCCATTTCTCGGATCCGCTGGTCGAGATTCTGGTGCTGCTGTTCACCAAATCCGAAGGCGGTCTGACCTATGACAGTGACGCGGACATTTTGGGCAAGCGCCTGTGCCGCCCGGCGGGCTATTTCACCCATGATCTGGATCGGCCCGGCCGCGAATGGCTGAGCAAAGGCCTGATCACGCTGGTGCAGGCCGAAAGCCCGGAGGCGTGTTTCAATGAACTGATCGCCGGGAACGTGGATGCGGTGACGGTGAATGTCTTCCTTGGGGCGACCACGATCAAGGATATGGGGCTGCGCGGGCAGGTTGTGCCGCTGGACAAACCCCTGTCTGTCGAGGGGCTGCATGTGATCATCTCGAAACGCCATTGGCGCGGGACGACCTTCCTGTATCGCTTTAATGCGGGGCTTGCGGCACTGAAGGAAAGCGATCGCTACGCGTCGATCGTGTCAAAGCATCTGGGGATCTTCTGGGACAAGGTGCAGACTAACTGATCCCAAGGGATCTGTGCCCGCCCTGAACCGGTGCCTTATGCGGCGCCGGTTTTCTTTTGCGCCACCGCAAAATCCGCCGGGCGGATTTTGGCCCGTTGCGTGTGTTTCGCTGTTTGATCTTTGATCCCGGCGCGCCTAAGCTGCTGCAAAACCCGGAGAAACCGGAAGCGGGGGCGTGGTGAGCGTGATGGGCGAGGTTGTTGTTTTTCTGCCCGGTATGATGGCGGATGCGCGGGCCTTTGGGCCTCAGATCGCGGATCTGTCGCGGGATTTTCCGGTGCTGTGCGCGCCGCCCACGCAGGGCGAGCGGATCGAGGAAATCGCCTCGGGGTTGCTGGATGTCCTGCCCAAACGCTGCGCGCTGGTTGGGCATGGCATGGGCGGGATGGTCGCGCTTGAACTTGTGCGCCGCGCGCCGGATCGCGTCACGCGGCTTGCCCTGATGGACACCAGCCCTTTGGCGGACACGCCGCAGCAGGCGGCAGAGCGCGACCCGCGCATCATCCGTGCGCGCACCGGGCGTCTGCATGAGGTGTTGGCCGAGGAACTCTCTGCCGAGGATCTGGCCCCCAGCCCGTATCGCGATGAAATCCTCGCGCTGGTGCAGGATATGGGCGCGGTTCTGGGGGCTGAGACCTATATCCGCCAGTCCCGCGCCATGATGCGCCGCCGCGACCAGCAGGGCACTTTGCGGCGTCTGACCCAGCCTGTGCTGGTGCTGTGCGGCGCAGAGGATCGGCAGTTCCCGGCCAAGCGTCACGCCTTTATGGCCGAACTCATCCCCGGAGCAGACCTAAGGGTGATTGAGGGCGCAGGCCATCTGCCAGCCCTGGAACAGCCCGAGGCCGTCTGTGATGCGCTGCGCGCCTGGCTGGGCGCGCCTTTTGTGCTGCGTTGACCTCATCTGCCTGATCGCCTGCCTTGCCCTGGGCATGAGTATTTTTCCAAAGAGAAGAACAGGGGATTGCTTGGCCCGCTCTGCGCCTTTATGCCGGCCCTGCGCGGAAGGCCGGACGGCCGCCTGATCTGGGGTCATCCCAAGGTCTGGGAGGAAAGTCCGGACTCACCAAAGCATCGGTGCCGGGTAACGCCCGGGCAGAGCAATCTGACGGAGAGCGCCACAGAAAACAAACCGCCAGCCTTTGGGCTGGTAAGGGTGAAACGGTGGGGTAAGGGCCCACCGGGGGGCTGGCAACAGTCCCCGCATGGCAAGCCCCACCGGGAGCAATGCCAAATAGGGACTTCGCGCATGTCGTGATGCCTTCGGGCATATCGGTGCAGGGCGGCTTTGGCCCGAGAAGTCCGGGTTGGCAGCTAGAGCCGTGCAGCAATGTACGGTCCAGATGAATGGTCGTCTGAGGCCCGTGTCATGCGGGCCAATAACAGAATCCGGCTTACAGGCCTTCCGCGCGTTTTCGGCCTGAAAAATAGGGTGCCAAAGGGCAGATTCCGGGGGAGTGGTGCTTGACTCGGGCGCGGGGGCGGGTAAAAGGCGGGCTTCATAGATATTTCACACGAAGGTGCGCCCGGCGCGCCGGTGTTGCAGGAGACGACCCATGGCGAAGCCGACGACCATCAAAATCCGCCTGAACTCGAGCGCGGGTACCGGCCATTTCTACGTGACCAAGAAAAACGCACGCACCATGACCGAGAAAATGGTTGTGCGTAAATACGACCCGGTTGCGCGCAAGCATGTCGAATACAAAGAAGGCAAGATCAAGTAATCTGCCGCTTGGATCGACCAAGGTTTTGAAAGGCCGTGCGTGTGACGCGCGGCCTTTTTGTTTGGGGGCTAGATGAATGTCAGATCATTCACATCGGCGATCCCGTCGATCTGCAACACATCCCCCGCACCGAAATCGAGGATCAGCCCGTTGCCTGCGCTGCCATCCGCAGCAGTAAAGGCTCCCGTGCTGACCGAGGCATCCCCGACGCTCAACCCTCCGGCAAGGCGCAGCACGTCAATCCCGATCTCGTAGTCAAACACCGCATCCGTGCCGTCACGATAGATGAACCGATCCGCATCGCCATCCCCGGTGCCGCCAAACAGAACATCGTCGCCGGTGCCACCTTCCAGCGTGTCGCGTCCGCTGCCGCCGTTCAGAACGTCATCCTTGCCGCCGCCATGCAGGTCGTCATGCCCTGCGCCGCCTTCCAGCGTGTCGAGACCTTTGCCGCCGCTGATCGTGTCATGACCACCGTCGCCCCAGACCTGATCATCACCGCTATCGCCACTCAGCACGTCATTGCCCGACCCACCATAAAGCCGATCGTTGTCCGCCCCGCCGGATATGGAGTCCCCTCCTGAACCGCCCATCAGCGTATCATCACCCCGACGCCCCCTCAGAGTGTCCTGGCCACTGCCGCCGTCCAAGATCTCGGCTTGGTCGTAATCGAAAGCCCCAAACAGCAGATCGTCGCCCTGGCCGCCCATCAGCGTGATGGTGTTCCCGCCATAGCCCTCCAATGCCTCCAGCGTGTCATTGCCGGTGCCGCCTCTGGCCTCGCCAACGCCGGCCAAATAATCATCGCCGCTATGGCCATACATATGGGCACCACCGGTCATGCTGTCATTGCCGGACCGGCCATACATAAAGTGATTGCCATCCAAGTTGTCAGAGAATGCCAGCGTGTCGTTGCCTTCGCCGCCATCCATGATGATGGTGCCCAGGTAACCATTGGCCCCGCCGCGGCCTTCCAGATAGTCATCCCCCTCTCCGGCAATCATGCGGAGCAAGCTGGTGCTGAGCGCGCCAGCGCCAGCATCCAGACTGTCATCGCCCACACCAGCAAGCAGGCGCACATAGCCCCAGCCGCCATCTCCAATTAAAGTGTCATTGCCAACTCCCGCGTCCAGTCGCGCACTGTAGGCATCGGTATAGAGAAGATCATGGCCCTCCTCGCCATAGATGAAGTCTTCTATCCCGGCGATAGTCTGATCATCTCCCCCACTTCCGACCGAGTCGTTGCCCAGGCCGCCATAGATGGTGTCATTGCCCTGACCGCCATTCGCATCATCGTCACCATCGCCGCCATAGATAAGATCATCGCCTAGTCTGGCACGGATTGTGTCATGACCATCGCCACCATGGATCGTGTCGTCCCCGCTCACCAAAAAATTGTCTTCATCCCCGTACAGCCGGTCATCCCCGTCACCGCCAAAGATCAGGTCGTTGCCCTTCTGGCCAAAGATGCTGTCATTCTCGCTGCCACCATCGAGGGTGTCATTGCCCTGGCCCCCTTTGATCGTGTCATCATCGGCACCACCCAGCAGGGAATCATCGCCCTTCAGACCGCGGAGGGAATCGTCGCCCGCACCGCCGTCTTCGGTGTCATCGCCATTGGTCCCGATCCAGATGTCATTACCGGGCGTGCCGCCTGCGCTGCGCAAGGTGGGGGTCATCACGTGAGGGATCGGGCTGGGCATCGTCAAAACTCCTGAATAAATATATCTGCAGTATTTGACGCAAAATCGCGTCAGTCCAGTCGAAACTCAGCCAGCCCTTCGGGTAAAGAAAAAGCCCGCCGGGATCGGACCGACGGGCTTTGATGTCTTGCTTATGTCAGCGGTGTTTATTCGCGGTTGCCCAGCAGGTTGAGCAGCATCATGAACATGTTGATGAAGTCCAGATACAGGCTCAGCGCGCCCATGACGGCGGCCTTGCCCAGCCATTCCTGATCGCCATGCATGGCGTGCTGGATATAGTCGGTTTTGATTTTCTGGGTGTCATAAGCGGTCAGGCCGCCGAAAATCAGCACACCCAGAACCGAGATCGCCAGCGACATGATCCCGCTGCCCAGGAAGATATTGACGATAGACGCCACGATCAGGCCAACCACACCCATCATCAGGAAGGCACCCAGGGCGCTCAGGTCTTTCTTGGTGGTGTAGCCATACAGCGACAGGCTGGCAAAGGCGATCGAGGTCACAAGGAAGACCTGAATGATCGACTGCCCGGTGAACACCAGGAAGATCGAGCTGATCGACACGCCCATCAGCGCGGCAAAGATATAGAACACGGTCTGAACACCAGCGGCATTCATGCGGTTCACAGCCGCTCCAAAGCCAAAGAAGACAAAGGCCAGCGGGGCAAACATCACCACCCATTTCAGCGGCGACAGGTACAGCGCCTGCCCCAGCGCGGTCAGCGCCCCATTGCCATCAACCGCCAGGCCGGAAATCGCCCAGGCCGCGAGGAATGTGATGAACGTGCCTGCGGACATGGTGCCGTAGACCTTGTTCATATGGGCGCGCAGCCCTTCGTCGATCTGAGCCGAGGCGGCGGAAGAAACGCCAGCCGTACGGATCGTGTTGTAGTCAGCCATCAAAGCCTCCGTTGCGTCACATCTTCTGTCAGGTCCGTATGCCAAACCCGACAGCCTATTCCCTGCAGAATATTGTGGATGTGACGCCGTTTTTCAAGACGAAGTGGCGGCTTTTACAGGGATTGCGCAGCCCTGCCGCAGGTTTCAGCGATGCCAGGTTTGCGGCGCATCCCAGAAGGGGCGGGCGGCTTCGGCGGCGGCGTCGCGCGGGCTGAGGCCGATGTCGCGCAGGGCAGCTTCGTCAAGGCAGGCCAGATCGCGGCGCTGGCGGGAAATGGCAACCCAGTTGCGCAGGGTGGCCAGCAGGCTGGGCGCGCGGCGCAGAGAAATGCGATGGGCAGAGGACGCAGCAAACATTTTGATATCTCCTATCAGGGGGTGTGATGATTTCCCCTATTTTCATCTTTTCTGTTGATGCATGTGCCATCGCGTGGTGTATTTGTGAAACGAATGTTCTTGAGAGAACCCATCAAGGAGTGTGATGAATGCGCAATCTCGATATCACCACGCTGCGCTCGTTTGTGGCGGTTGCCGATGCGGGCGGGGTCACGCGGGCGGCGGGTTTTCTGAACCTGACGCAATCTGCGGTGTCCATGCAGTTGAAAAGGCTGGAGGATATGCTGGACCTGAAATTGCTGGACCGGTCAGGCCGCGGCGTGACACTGACCCCGGCAGGGGCGCAGCTGCTGACCTATGCCAAGCGCATGGTCGATCTGAATGACGAAATTTATGCAAGATTGACGGATAAAAGCTGGGAGGGGCAGATCACGCTGGGGGTGCCTCATGACATCGTCTACCCGGTGATTCCGGTTGTGTTACAGCGTATGGGGCGCAGCCATCCGCGGGTAAAAGTGCGGCTGCTCAGCTCATACACCCGCGAAATCAAGGCGCAGTTCGCCCGCGGCGAGGCCGATGTTATCCTCACAACCGAGGACGGTGTGGGCGAGGGCGGCGAGACCTTGAAAACCGTGCCGCTGCGCTGGATCGGGGCGCCGGGCGGTCAGGCCTATCGCGGCCGCCCGCTGCAGATCGCCTATAACCAGAATTGTGGGTTCCGCCCCGGTGCTCTGGCGCAGCTGGACGCCCATGGCATCCCCTGGGAAATGGTTGTGGCCACAGAAAATGACCGCGCAGTCGAGGCATCGGTTTCGGCGGATCTGGCCGTGACATCTTCGTTGGAGGGGCACGCGCCACCGCAGACGGAATATATTGAACTGGGCGCGCTGCCCGATCAGGGCGAGCAACGGATCAACCTGTATGGGGGCAAGGCCAAGGGGCCGTTGGTCGACACGATGATGGATTACTTGCGACAGGGCTTTGCCGCGATCCGCGAACCGGCCTAAGGTCAGGGTCTAAACGCCAACCTCTGGCCCAAGACACAGCATGGGCGCGTCGTCCTGGCGCGCCTCATATAGTTCCGTGCTGTTGGTTGTGCCCGAGAACATCGCGCGCAACCCGCCGGGTTCGCGGAAAAATTGCCAGCATTGCGGGGTGGGGTTGTCCTCGTAGACAAAGCAGATTTCGCCCTTGTCGGGGGCATCATACCAATAGCCCTCTTTGCATTTCCCATCCAGAAAGGACCAGCGCACGCGGCGGTCGGGCAGGTATTCCTCGACCCCGTAGGATTGGCCGGACTGGCCAAAATACAGCGTCTTTCCTGCGGTGTAGCTTTCGAATTCGCCAGCGGACATGGGGCCGGAGGCAGCAAGCGGCGCGGCCAGCAGCGACAGGCACAGGGCAAGAGGGGCAAAGCGATAAGTCATTTCGGTACCTTGCCAGAGCCTTGCAGGCGGGAAAAGCGCGCGATCACCGGGTCGGCGTGGAATTGCCGCCTACGGGGCCCAAGCGCGGGCACGATGGTCCATCACCCGCCGCCAAAGCGGCGGCAGCAGCGCGATCACCGCCATCACCGGCAGGGAATAGGGCAGGATCGGCATCGCTGCGCGGTCCAGCGCCAACCCCGGATAGGGGCGGGTCGGGTGGCTGTGATGATCGGAATGGCGCGGCGCGTTCAGCATCAAGGCCGAGGAAAACCCATGCGGGCTGTTCCAACTGTGCTGCGGCCCGACGGGTTCATACCGACCGGGTGCGATTTCGCGCCGCCGCAGCCCGTAATGCTGCACATAATCCGACAGCAATAACTGCAGCTGCGCATAGGCGGCCAGGGCCATCAGGGTCAGCGCACCAGCCGCGCCGCCGATGCCGATAGATAGGGCCACGGACAGCAGCGCCAGACCACCATACACGGCATAAGGGTTTGGTTTTGTGCCTTTTCTCAGGGTTTTCTCGGCTTTGTAGCCTTCGACCAGCGCACCGCGCCAGGCGCGCGCGGCAAAGCGGTAAAACCCTTCACCCAGCCGTGCGGAATTTGGATCGCGCGGCGTGGCGGCGTGAATGTGATGCACCCGCATATGCGCCGAGGCGTGATGCCCAAACAAAAGGCAGCCGTAAACCGCAACACCCAGCCGTCGCAATGGGCGCGGCGCGCGGTGGATCAGCTCATGCGCGTTTGAATTGCTGACCTGTCCGAAAAACAAAGAGAGGGCGATGAACAACAGCCCTTTTTCTATGGGCGACAGGGTCTCTCCTGTCAGGGCAAAGACCCCCAGATAAAGCAGCGGGAAATGCACCAATGCCAAAACCACAGCCAGCCCATCGCCCGCCGGGAACTCTGTCTTTGGACGCGCGGAGCTTTGCAACGCGGCGATGCGGTCCATCGCCCATGTGAACAGCGTCACGTAAATCAAAGCCAGCCCGATCCACAAGCCGCCCCAGGCCAGTGCCGCAGATAACAACGCCACCAATCCGCCTGTGACCAGGGCAAATCTGGATCGTGCAATCAAGCGGTGCAAACCTGTGGGGGTAGGGGGCGTACCCATTTGGCCTCTCTTCGTCGTACCTGACTATCCTATCGGAACATTCCGGCGCGGATCGGGCAAGACCGCGTGTAAATCTGGGCGCAGCGCAACGGTTTTGGGTCGCTTTCCGCCTCTCGCTGTTTTGTGCCTGGTTTAGAATAACGCCAGGTGAATGGAAGGGATGCGTATGTCACTCGATGAACCCAAAGGTGTTTGGAAATCTGGTCGCGGTCGTGGGCGTGTGCGTCCTAAGGGTCGCCAGTATGAGGATTTTGCGCTTGCGGAAGTGCGTGCGCTGCTTGGTGATCGGCCGCGTCGGCGTGATCTTCTGATTGAATTTCTGCACCTGATCCAGGACGCGCATGGGCATCTGTCTGCGGCGCATCTGCGGGCTTTGGCCGAAGAAATGCGCATTTCCATGGCCGAGATTCAGGAAGTCGCAAGCTTTTACGCGCATTTTGACATCGTGAAGGAGGGCGAGACCCCGCCCCCCGCACTGACCATCCGCGTCTGCGATTCGCTCAGCTGTGAACTGGCCGGGGCCGAGCAGTT
>JAOASD010000036.1 GCA_025210265.1 Pelagimonas sp. | reverse complement strand
TAACACAAAAATTGATCCAGAGGATCAATGGCTAAGCGCCTCCATCTCGTCGGGTTCATGTCCTGAAGGGGAATGACGCATGTGAGCCGTCCTTTGCGCCCGTCCGGCGTGCACGCGCGCAGCGCCGGTTGCAGGGCAAAAGCACACAAAAATAAAATATACAACAACAAGCAACGCGCATAACAGAAAGCGTACCAGCACAATGCGTCAGAATATTGCGTAACGCTTCAGATGCGGAGGAAAGATCGTCCGTTCTGGGGTTTTCGCATTGGCAGCGCGGGCCGCAGCGCCTAGGCTGTGGTCTCGCACATTAGGATCACGAAACGCCCGAATGCGATGAAACTGTCCCGGTATTCCGATTATGCGCTGCGGGTTTGCCTGTATCTGGCAGCACAACCTGACAGGCTGGTTTCTATTTCCGAAATCGTCGGATCCTATGATCTGCCCAAGGGCAACATTATGAAACTGTCGACGGATCTGGTGCGGGCGGGGATTTTGCGCTCTGTCCGGGGGCGGAGCGGTGGATTGCAGCTGGCGCAGAGCCCGGCAGAGATCACCGTTGGTGAAATCCTGCGATATACCGAGGGCAACCAGCCCATGGTCGATTGTTCCGGCTGTCCGCTGGCAGCGGGCTGTGGGTTGATCTGCATTCTGAGAGAGGCTCAGGCGGGTTTCTTCAAGGTGCTGGATACCTATTCTTTGCAGGATGTTCATGACGCCAGCCCGGATCTGTTAAAGGCCGTTTTGACGGAGAATAGAGGGCAGGGCGGGACCGAATCGTCCTGAAATGCCGGGATCTGGTCTGTTATGGCCCCCGAATCGCTTTGGTAAATTGTGTAGTTCTTAATCATTCATGCTTGATGAATGATTAATTTTAGGCGCTTTCCCCTGCGCGGTGGGTTTGGTCAAAAAGGCACTTCGCAGCTGCAGCATTTCCTGCAAGCCTGTGACGCAATCGACCAACATTTGCCGGAGGCTTCACAGCGTTCCGCGACACGTAAATCCCCACGATGCGCCTGCGGGCGGATGGTGTGATGGTCCTTAGGGTTCGCCATGCCGTCACCTTATCATATTGAAAAAGCTAAGCTATGGCCCAGCCACTTTCACATGTTTCCGCCCCTGATCTGATCCCTGACAGTGCATCACGATATGTGGTGGTCGGCGGTGGGCCGGTGGGGGCACGTGTGGCGACCACGCTTGCTGCATCTGCAAAATCGGCGCGGGTGGTGCTGCTGTCTTTTGAACGGTTTGATCCTTATAATCGGGTCAAACTGACGCCGCTGCTGGCGGGAGATGTGCAGTTTGGCGAAATTTCTTCCCCGGATATTGATGTCGCGCATCCCAATCTGACCCTGCGTACCGGCCTGCGGGCGACCGAGATCGACCGGGACCAGAAGTTTGTGCGCAGCGCGGATGGGCAGGTCTGGCCCTATGACAAACTTGTCCTGGCAACTGGATCGCGGGCTTTTGTGCCGGGGATCACGGGGCGGGATCTGTCTGGCGTGTTCACCTTTCGCTCGGCCGAGGATGTGTCGGCGCTGTTGGCGCGCAGCATCCGGGCGCGGCAGGTCGTTGTGATCGGCGGTGGGCTTTTGGGGCTGGAGGCCGCCCGCGGGATGCAACGCCGTCAGTCGCAGGTCACGGTCATCGAACACGAAAGCCGGATCATGCCGCGTCAGCTGGATCCGGCGGCGGGGGCGCTTTTGGCGCAGGAAATCGAGGCCCTGGGTGTCGCTGTGCGCACCGGGGTTGCGGTGTCCGAAATCCGGGGCACGGACAGGGTGGAGTCGATCCATCTTGCCGATGGCAGCCACATCCCCTGTGATACGGTCATTGTCTGCACCGGAGTGCGGGCGAATATTGATCTGGCGAAATCTTCGCGTTTGGCGTTTGGCCGGGGCATCACGGTGGATGACCGGATGTGCAGCTCAGATCCCTACATCTATGCGGTGGGCGAATGCGCAGAGCATAAACAAACCATGCAGGGCTTGGTCGGGCCGGGTTTTGAACAGGCGGATATTGCGGTTGCGCAGATTTTGGGGCGGGACACGCGCTATCGTGCCTCTGCCCCGGCGACAAAGCTGAAAGTCATCGGTGCAGAGGTGTTTTCGGTCGGAGAGATCGAACAGCTGGAAGTGGCCGCGAAAACCCAAAGCCATATTTGGCAGGATGCGCATGGGTATCGCCGGATCTTTGTGCAGCAGGGCAAACTGGTGGGGGCGATTGCCGTTGGCGGATGGGCTCAGGCCAGTCGTGTGCAAAGCGCCGTACAGCAGGGGGCCAGCGTGTATCCCTGGATGGTCTATCGGTTCCGCCGTCACGGATTTCTGTGGCCAGAGGGCGAAGAGGACATGTCCCAGATGGCCGATGCGGCCACGGTCTGCAACTGCACCGGCGTGACCTGCGGGCGCCTGCGTGCCGCGATTGCAGAGGGGGCGGACAGCCCGGCGGCGCTGGGTGTGGCAACCGGGGCGGGGAATGTCTGTGGCGGCTGTCAGCCGCTTTTGCAAGAGCTGGTCAGTGCAGGTGCCCCGCCAGAGCCCGTGCGCCTGTTCCGGCCGATCCTGGCCCTGTCCGCTATGGCTGCGCTTTTGACGCTGATGCTGGGACTGTTGCCGCCGGTGCCTTTTCCGCAGGGGTTTGACGCGGACAGCCTGCGGGTCTGGCTTTGGCAGGACAATATCATTCGCCAGTGGAGCGGCTTTTTGCTGTTGGGCACCACTTTGGCGGCGCTGTTGATCGGGCTGCGCAAGCGGCTGCGGTTCATGGACCGGCTGGGCCGCTATGATGGCTGGCGCATGGTGCATCTGGCGGTGGGGGCGCTGGCGGCGTTTGGATTGATTGCCCATACCGGGCTGCGCGCGGGCAGCAATCTGAACTTGGCGCTGTTTGTGCTGTTCACGCTGACCTTGGTGATGGGCGCGGTGTCAGGCCTGGCGACCGGGGGCGATCACCTGTTGCGCGCGCGCCGGCTGAGTTCAGCGCGCAAACCGGCGCGGCGTCTGCCGACCTGGCTGCATATTCTGGCGGTTTGGCCGCTGCCGGTTCTGATCCTCACTCATGTTCTTGCCAGCTATGCATATTAAAAAGGGATAGGCATGTCGCGCAGCGTTCTTCTTTGGGGGTTATGGGGCCTTTTGACGGTGCTTTGCGCCAGCGCGGCTCTGGCCACGTTGTATATTGGCGGCGACCGCACGGCCTTGTTGCCGGGGCAGACGGCGGGGGCGCATCATCAGCTGGAAATATCGTGCGAGACCTGCCACACGGCCAAGCCTTTTGACTCGCAGGCAAAGATCAAAAAGAAAATCAACAAGACCTGTGTGACCTGCCACAAAGACGAATTGAAGGCAGGGGATGACAGCCACCCGAAAAAGAAATTCACCAATCCGCGCATGGCGGCCTATTGGGAAAAGGTGGATGGCCGGTTCTGTACCACCTGCCACAGCGAACATATGCCCGAAGAAACCCACCCCATGATGGTTACGCTTCAGGGGGATTTCTGCGTCGCCTGCCATTCCGAAGGCGACCAGGATGTGCGCAAAAACCGTGAAAGCCACGCGGATCTGGGGTTTGAAACCTGTGCCTCGGCCGGGTGCCATAATTATCACGACAACCGCGCCCTATACGAAGATTTTCTGGTCAAACATGCGGGGGCTCCCTGGCTGCTGGACACGCCGCTTCGCCCGGTCGCCGCAGTGCCGCGCGCGCCGCGGGCCGACACCGCGCAGGACATCGAAGCCTATCTGGCCAGTATCACGGCGGCCCAGGGCGATGCCGATCTGCACCACGACTGGGCCAGCTCTGCCCATGCGACGGCGGAGGTCACCTGCGAAAGCTGCCACGCCCCGGAACAGACCGCCTGGGTGGATCAGCCGGATCAGGAGATCTGCTCTGACTGCCACCGGGATGCCGCCAAAAGTTTCGCCCTGGGGCGGCACGGGATGCGGGGCCATGCCAAAATCGCCAAGCCACGCGATCCGGCCAAGCGCCTGAAAAAACTGGGCTGGTCTGATCCACCCGAGGCGCTGGTGGCGGCGCTGGAAACCTACCTGTCCGACCCGCGCCCCCCGGCCTCTATGACCACGCAAGAGGCCCGCGTGCCGCTGCAAGAGGACGCGCATGGGCAGGACGTCACCTGCACATCCTGCCACAAACCACATCAGGAAGACCGCAATTTCAGCGCCGTGACCGCCTGTCTGACCTGCCATGCGGATGATCACAGCACTGCCTACACAGACAGCCCGCACCACGCGCTCTGGCTGGCGGAACTGGCCGGAGAGGCCGCGCCCGGCAGCGGTGTCACCTGTGCCACCTGCCACATGCCGCAACGCGAACAGAAAGGACAGATCCTTACCAATCACAACCAGAACGACACTTTGCGCCCGAATGAAAAGATGATCCGCCCGGTCTGCCAATCCTGCCATGGGCTTGGCTTTGCCATCGACGCGCTGGCCGATCCGGCTTTGATCTCATCGAATTTTTCGGGCCAACCCGCGCACCATATCGACAGCATCGATTGGGCGTTGAAACGCGTGGAGCCGCCAGAGCAAGGCGCCAACCAGTGATCCGGCGGTCCACGCGCCCTGCCACTCATAACGCAACAGGAGACTCAGTTATGACCAGCTATGCAAAGAAAATCAAAGCCGCCGTGCTGTGCGGCGCGATGACCGTCAGCGGCACGTCGGCCATGGCGGAAATGGAATATCAGGATGTTGCGGACCTGCTGCATCTGGTGATGTCCTCGGACCGCACGGTTTACACCCGGATGATTGTCAACCGCCTGTCGGTGGATGAAAAGGTGATCAAGGCTTCGGAACATTTTGTCGACGACAAGGCGCTGGTCCTGCCTGCGCAGATGTTCCGTTTCGGGGCGGAAATGGTGGCCGAGGAAACCGACGCCTTTTCCTATTCGCTGCTGTCGCTTTGGCCGATCAACAAACAGAACGCGCCGTCTACCGATCTGGAGCAGGTCGGTCTGGAATATCTGGCCGAAAATCCCGGTGAAAATTATTATGGCGAAGAAGAGCTGGGCGGCGTGACCTATTTCACCGCGTTTTACCCGGATATTTCCGTCGCCGAAGCCTGTTCGTCCTGCCACAACGAACACAAGGATTCCCCGCGCACCGACTTTAAGGGCGGTGACGTGATGGGCGGCGTCGTGATCCGTATCCCGATGGACGGCTGATCATGCGGGCGGTGATATTAGGAACCGTTTTGGGGGTGGGGGCTGTGGCCAATCCTGCGCAGGCAGAGATCACCCTGGCCGATGTCCTGTCTGATCGGGGATTGTCCGGTTTTGTGACCGCCGATCGTCTGCCCCTGCCCGCGCATCCGATGCTGCAGCGCGGGCGTCTGATCTGGGAAGACACCTGCATGGGCTGTCACGGCGGGAACAAGGCCACAGGCGCGCCCAAGATCACCGCCACCAAAAAATGGACCCCGCGCGCGGCGCAGGGTCTGCCCATTCTGATCGAAAACGCCACCACCGGGTTTATCGGCAAAACCTATACCGAAATGCCGGCCCGTGGTGGCAATCCAGAGCTAAGCGATGACGATGTCGCCGCGGCGGTGGCCTTTATGGTCTGGGCCAGCGGCGGTGCGGATCTGGTGCTTGGCTATCTGCAAAATCAAAGGACTGAGTAGACCGATGACACCGGAACAGATCGCCCTGGTACAGGGCAGCTTTAAGAAAGTCGCAGCCATTTCCGGCCCGGCGGCGGATATTTTCTATGACAAACTGTTTGAAATCGCGCCTCAGGTGCGCCCGCTATTCCCCGAGGAAATGGGGGATCAGAAAAAGAAACTGATGCAGATGATCGCCATTGCGGTGAACGGCCTGACCAAGCTGGATGAAATCCTGCCTGCGGTGCAGGATCTGGGGCGTCGCCACAACGATTACAAGGTCGAGCCCGCCCATTACGATTTTGTCGGCGAAGCGTTGATTTATGCGCTGGGGCAAGGGCTGGGAGAGGCGTTCACCGATGAGGTCAAAGCCGCCTGGGTGGAAACCTATGGTATTCTGGCAGGTGTCATGATCGACGCGCAAAAAGAAGCGGTCAGCGTCTGATACTGCCAGGGATCCTGCTGGTTTGATCCCGGTTGGATCCTCCAGCCCAGAACTTAAAATGCGGGCCCGATGGACACAGCGCCGTCGGGCCCGCGCTTTGCACACAGATCAAAGCCCGCCTCAAAGCCCACCGATGTCACACAGGAACTGGCGGATGTCGTCTTTGCCCTGCCGGGATTTGAGCGCAGCAAACACGGTGGGCAGATCGCCCCGCATCCGCTTGGCATCCCGGTCCATCACCGACAGATCGGCCCCCACATGCGGGGCCAGATCGGTTTTGTTGATCACCAGCAGATCGGACCGGGTGATGGCCGGGCCGCCTTTGCGCGGGATCTCTTCGCCTGCGGCCACGTCGATCACATAGATTGTCACGTCGGCCAGTTCGGGGCTGAACGTGGCGGACAGATTGTCGCCGCCGCTTTCGATCAGGACGATCTCCAGGTCGGGATGGCGTTCGGTCATTTCGGCCACGGCGGCCAGGTTGATCGAAGCATCTTCGCGGATGGCCGTGTGTGGACAGCCTCCGGTTTCGACCCCCAGGATCCGATCCGAGGGCAGCACCTGCAGGCGCATCAGGGCTTCGGCGTCTTCTTGTGTGTAGATGTCATTGGTGATGGCGGCGATGGAATGCGTGTCCTTGAAGGCTTCGCATAGGGTGGCGGTCAGCGTGGTTTTGCCTGCGCCTACCGGGCCTCCGATGCCGATCCGCAAAGGGCCGTTGGGGCTGGTCATGTTCGAAAGATCCTCGAATATTGGGTTTCGTGTCGCATCGAGGCGATGTCGCCCAGAAACAGTGAAGAGGACAGGTCCGACAGATCCCCGGCGCGGGCTGCGGCGGCAACCTCGCGGCACAGCGGGGTCAGATCGCGGATCAGGGTCTGGCCTGCGGTCTGGCCAACCGGCAGCAGCCGCTGCCCGGCCGAGACCAGATTGGCCATGAAGGCCTGCAGATACAGGATCAGGGTCAGGTCCAGCGGCAGGTTTTCCAGCGCGGCGGCCCGCCCCAGCGCAACGGGGTAACACAGCCCGCGCAGCTCTGTCTGCCAGACAGCGGCGGTGATGGTGCAAAAGGCGCGGCCCTGCTGGTCGGTTTCAAACAGCCGCTCGCGCGAGGCGCAAAAGGCGCGGGCGGTCTGGTCGATATCGACCAGCTGCGTGGTGTCTTTGGCGTGATAGGCTGCGGCCAGCAGCAGGGCATCATTATGCCCGGCACCATGGCGCAGCAGGTCTTCCAGCCAGTGTTGCAGATCCTCGGTCCCGCGCACCTGGCCTGTGTCGGCCAGGGCCTCCAGCCCGTGACTATAGGCGAAGGCCCCGACCGGATAGGCCGGCGACAGCCACTGGCTGAGGGTCAGGAGCGCGGCTTCAGTGGTCATGGCTGTGGGTGCGCCCATGGCTATAGGCCCCGCCTTCGGGGGTAAAGGGTTCGGTCACATCGCGCAGCCCCGCGCCCAGTTTTTCCAGCATGTCCCGGATCACGTGATCGCGCTGGATCAGCAGGCGGTCGGTTTCGATCTGGCAGGGCATGTGGCGGTTGCCGATATGCCAGGCCAGCCGGGTCAGATCGCCGGTGACTTCCAGCAGGTCTTCGGGCGCGGCGATGATCGCCACTTCGCCGCCGCCTTCCAGAACCAGAACCCCGCCATGATCCAGCGAGGTGGTCTGGGGCAGGTCAATCAAAAGGCGCGTCCCGCTTTGCAATGGCAGGACTTTGCGGCGCAGGAAACGCCCCTCATAGGTCAGGTGCAATGCATCGACAGGGGTGGCATGGCTGTGATCGGCATAGCGGTGAGTCACGTGGTCAGCGGTCATTTCATAGCGGCCTTGATAGAGACAGGGATGGCGGTGCGCTCGGGGCGTTGGGTTTCGATCAACACACGGGTGAGATGCGCCGGGTGGGGTGCGCGACAGCCAGAGCATCGGGTGAAGTCATCGCTGGCATGATACATCCTTCAGAACAGGAAATAGCGTTGCGCCATGGGCAGTACCTCGGCGGGCTGGCAGGTCAGCAATTCGCCATCGGCGCGCACCTCATAGGTTTCGGGATTGACCTCGACCTCGGGCAGGGCGTCGTTCAGGACCAGATCGCGCTTGCCAATGTTGCGGGTGTTGGTGACGGCGACGGTCTGTTTCGCCAGCCCCAGCCGGTCGCCAATCCCATCGGCCTGCGCTGCGGCGCTGACAAAGGTCACGGCAGACTGTTCAACGCTGCGGCCATAGGCCCCGAACATCGGGCGGGAATAGACCGGCTGTGGCGTCGGGATAGAGGCATTGGGATCCCCCATCTGCGCCATGGCAATCGTGCCGCCCAACAGCACCATTTCCGGTTTGATGCCAAAGAAGGCAGGATTCCACAGCACCAGATCGGCGCGTTTGCCCGGTGCGATGCTGCCGATTTCATGGCTAAGCCCGTGCGCGATGGCCGGGTTGATCGTGTATTTGGCGATATAGCGACGGACGCGGAAATTGTCGTTATCGCCGGTTTCTTCGGGCAACTGGCCGCGCTGCTTTTTCATTTTGTCGGCGGTCTGCCAGGTGCGGATCAGGACTTCGCCGACGCGGCCCATGGCCTGGCTGTCACTGGCGATGATGCTGAAGGCCCCCATGTCGTGCAGGATGTCTTCGGCGGCGATGGTTTCGCGGCGGATCCGGCTTTCGGCAAAGGCGACGTCTTCGGGGATGGATTTGTCCAGATGGTGGCACACCATCAGCATGTCCAGATGTTCCTCCAGCGTGTTCACGGTGAAGGGACGGGTCGGGTTGGTCGAAGAGGGCAGAACATGCTCTTCGCCACAGATCTTGATGATGTCGGGGGCGTGGCCACCGCCTGCGCCCTCCGTGTGAAAGGCGTGGATGGTGCGGCCCTTCATCGACGCCACGGTGTTTTCGACAAACCCGGATTCGTTCAGCGTGTCGGTGTGGATCATCACCTGAACATCCATGTCATCGGCAACCGATAGGCAGCAGTCGATGGCGCCGGGGGTGGTGCCCCAGTCTTCGTGCAGTTTCATGGCGCAGGCGCCCCCCAGCACCTGTTCCTCTAGCGCGGCGGGCAGCGAGGCGTTGCCCTTGCCGGCAAAGGCCAGGTTCATCGGAAAGGCATCAGCGGCCTGCAGCATCCGCCCGATATGCCAGGGGCCGGGGGTGCAGGTTGTGGCCAGGGTGCCATGGGCCGGGCCGGTGCCGCCGCCCAGCATGGTGGTCAGGCCGGAATGCAGCGCGTCCTCGATTTGTTGTGGGCAGATGAAATGGATGTGGCTGTCAAAACCGCCAGCGGTCAGGATGCGGCCCTCGCCTGCGATGGCTTCGGTACCGGGGCCGATGATGATGTCCACGCCGGGCTGTGTGTCGGGGTTTCCGGCCTTGCCAATCGCGGCGATGCGCCCGTCTTTCAGGCCGACATCCGCTTTGTAGATGCCAGAGTGATCGACGATCAGCGCGTTGGTGATGACTGTGTCCACGGCACCGTCGGCCCGTGTGGTCTGCGCCTGTCCCATGCCGTCGCGGATCACCTTGCCGCCGCCGAATTTCACCTCTTCGCCATAAAGCGCAGCATTGGGGCCAGAGCCCCCGGTCGCCGCCGCGCCTGCGTGTTCTGCGGTCAGGTCGCGTTCGACTTCGATGATCAGATCCGTATCCGCCAGGCGCAGCCGGTCGCCGGTGGTGGGGCCGAACATGGCGGCATAATCAGAGCGGGAAATTGTGGCAGGCATGGTTTATCCTTCCTGGGGCGGAAAATGGGTCATTTTCCGGGGCGATTTTCGGGGCGAAAATCGGCAGCGGTTGGAGAGAGGGCAGGGCGGATCACAGAGGGCCCATGACTTTTTGATTGAATCCATAGATTTGGCGCGCGCCGCCAAATGGGATCAGGGTGACTTCGCGCCGTTGACCGGGTTCGAACCGCACGGCGGTGCCTGCGGCGATGTCCAGACGCATCCCATGTGCGGCGGCCCGATCAAAGTCCAGGGCGCTGTTGGCTTCGGCAAAATGATAGTGGCTGCCCACCTGAACCGGGCGGTCCCCGGTATTGGCGACCATCAGGGTGATTGGATCGCTGGTTTGGTTCAGCACCAGTACACCGGGTGCGGGAAAGAGTTCTCCGGGGATCATGGGGGTTCCTCAGCGAATGGGGTTGTGAACGGTGACCAGTTTGGTGCCATCGGGAAAGGTGGCTTCGACCTGCACTTCGTGGATCATCTCGGGGACGCCTTCCATGCATTGATCGCGGCGGATCACATGGGCCCCGGCCTGCATCATATCTGCGACCGACCGCCCGTCGCGCGCGCCTTCGACGACGGCATCTGTGATCAGCGCGATGGCTTCGGGGTGGTTGAGTTTGACACCGCGGGCTAGCCGCTTGCGGGCAATTTCGGCGGCCATGGCGATCAGCAGTTTGTCTTTTTCTCTGGGGGTCAGGTTCATGTCAGATCATCCAGCATCGGGGAAGGGCAGAGCGCAAAAGCCGCGACAGGGTGGGCACGAGGCTTTGGCGTAGGTCAAAGCTGTCGCTGGCCAGCAGGCGCAGCACCAGCATATCGTCAGCCAACAGGCTGGCACCGGCGCTGGGCGGCAGCAGCGCGCGCAGCGGGTCCAGATGGGCGGCGGCATCCGGGCCGATATAGACCAGGCTGGCCATGGCACGGGCCCCGTTGGCCACAAAGGGGCGGTCCAGCTGGGCCTGGGCATCTCCGGTCAGCTGCAGCGCATCCAGATAGATCGGCGCGCCATTGCGCTGCAGGCGGATCCGGTCGCGAAATCGCAGATCGTGCAAGGTTTCGTGCATGGCCATCCGGCCGAACACCAGCGGTTCGCAGAACAGCAGCCGGGCATCGCCGCTCAGGTCGATCTGCATGTTGCGCGACAGGGCGCTGCCGTCAAACAGCAGGGTTTCCTGCGGCAGCCAGTTCAGCCGCGCCCCCGCAGCGACGGTGATCCGGTTCGTCACCTGCCCCATATCTGGTCCGGTGGCGCGATAGGCGCGCTCGGCTGCTTGGGTGGTCAGGGTCAGCTCGGTCCCTGGCTCTGTACTGGCGGTGAGGGAAAAGGAATCGCCCCCGGTGATGCCGCCTGCGGTGTTGACCAGCACGGCCTCGCGGCCAGGGCCATCACGGCGCGGAAACAGGCATTTCAGCGACCCTGCCTGGCGTAGATCGCGTATTTCGGTGCGCCCGTTCACCGGTTTCACCTGTAGGTGGACCTCTCCGATGGCGCGGGGCTGGACCTGCGTTGCAGTCCGGGTGGGTATGTGGCTGGCGTGAGTGATGGGACGGACCTTGCAGGCTGCATTTGCCTTAGAAATCGTCAACATCCCGGAAAATGACCATGAAATTCCCAGAAACCGGTCGCATGACCTGTGTTTGCGCCCATAAATCATGCAATTTGAGTGCTGTTGATTAATTTTTGGACGCAGCCTGGCTTTTTGCCCATGAGGATGGGCTTGAAGATTGTCAAGCCCGCTGCGCTGCAGAAAACCCTTAGCCTGCCTGTCTAGATGAATGACACAGGGTGGGTGTGTGACGACCAGACGAATTGGAAGCTCTGACCGGCCGCCACACGGATGCAACACAAAGTTGCGGGGCCACAGCTATGGAACATTGCTGCCTGAGGCAAGCGTTCCGTCCTGCCCCGCGAGGAGAGACCTGATGAATTTTCTGAAAACCACTCTTGCTGCCAGCACGGCGGTTCTTGCACTGACCAGCGCCGCCACTGCTGCGGATTGCACGATCAAAGTGGGGGTTCTGCATTCCCTGTCCGGCACCATGGCGATTTCCGAAACCACGCTGAAAGACACGATGCTGATGCTGGTGGACCAGCAGAATGCCGCAGGCGGTGTTCTGGGTTGCGAGCTTGAGGCGGTTGTGGTTGACCCGGCCTCGGACTGGCCGCTTTTTGCGGAAAAAGCGCGCGAGCTGCTGAGCGTGCACGAGGTCGATGTGATCTTTGGCAACTGGACCTCGGTGTCGCGTAAATCGGTTCTGCCGGTGATCGAAGAGCTGAACGGCCTGCTGTTCTATCCGGTGCAGTATGAGGGCGAGGAAAGCTCGAAAAACGTGTTCTATACCGGCGCCGCCCCGAACCAGCAGGCCATCCCTGCCACCGATTATTTCCTGGACGAGCTGGGCGTGGAAAAATTCGCGCTGCTGGGCACGGACTATGTCTATCCGCGCACAACCAACAACATTCTGGAAAGCTATCTGAAGGGCAAAGGCATCGCGGCCGAAGACATCTTTGTCAACTACACCCCCTTTGGTCATTCCGACTGGTCCAAGATCGTGGCCGATGTGGTCGCGCTGGGCGCGGATGGCAAAAAGGTGGGCGTGATTTCGACCATCAATGGCGATGCGAATATCGGGTTCTATAAAGAACTGGCCGCGGCAGGCGTGTCGGCGGATGACATCCCGGTTGTTGCTTTCTCGGTTGGCGAAGAGGAACTGTCGGGGCTGGATACATCGAACCTGGTGGGTCATCTGGCGGCGTGGAACTATTTCCAGTCTGCCGAATCCGAGGCCAACACCGCCTTTATCGACGCCTGGAAGACCAAGATGGGCGATGCACGCGTGACCAATGACCCGATGGAGGCGCATTACATCGGCTTTAACATGTGGGTGAACGCCGCCGAGGCCGCAGGCACCACCGATGTCGATGCGGTGCGCACAGCGATGTATGGCCAGGAATTTCCCAACCTGACCGGCGGCACCGCCGTGATGCTGCCCAACCACCATCTGGCCAAGCCGGTGCTGATCGGCGAGATCCTGGAAGACGGTCAGTTTGACATCATCAGCCAGACCTCTGAGGTGCCGGGCGATGCATGGACCGATTTCCTGCCGGAATCCGCCGTGCTGAAATCCGATTGGAAAGATCTGGGCTGCGGGATGTACAACACCGAAACCTCCAGCTGTGTTCAGCTTCAGTCCAACTACTGATCTGACCTGAAAAGACAGGCGAAAGGGGCGCTGTTGTCCCTTTCGCACCACCGGGGGATCTCTTCGACATGATACGCATTTTTCTGGCAGTGCTGGCGCTGCTGGGCTGGTCGATTGCGGCGCAGGCCCAAGCGGACAGCCCGGCCACACCGGTACAGGCCTTGTTGCAAAGCCAGTCCGAACGGATCGTCAAAAGTTCGCGCAAAACCATCGCCCCGGCGATCGAGGCCGTGGCCCAAAGCGGTTTGCCGCAGGCGCAGGATCTGCTGCAGCTGTGGCAGGGCAAGGCGCTGTGGCTGCGCAAATCCGACGGGCTGTTCTTTTTGGCCGAAAAACAGGCGGATGGGGCCTATCTGCTGCGGGATCTGGACAGTGGCGACACGGTCGGCACCGCTGCCAAAAAGGATCTGAAACAGATCAAACCCAATAGTGGCATTCGCGCCATGATCGGCACGGCGCTGGTGCGGTTTCAGCTGAGCGACCCGGATGTCGCGCTGCGCATTGCCGCGCTGGAGGCGATTGAACGCGCGCCCGAGGCCGCTTTGCTTGCGCCTTTGCGCGGCTCTATCACAGAGGAACCCAACCCGGCGCTGAAGGCCCGCAAACAGCGGCTGGAGCGCCTGCTGACCATGGCCTTTGACCCGGACGAGGCGGCCCGCGTGGCGGCGATCCAATCCATGTCGGGGGATCTGGGGCTGGATCTGCGGGCCACGCTGAACCCGCTGTTGAAAACTCAGACACGGATCATCACGGGGCCTGTGCCTCAGGATCTGAATGTCGCCCAATATCTCGATCTGCCGCAGGCCGAGGCCTATGCGCTGCTGGTTGCGGCGGGCAAAGCGCCCGCGCCCCTCAGCCCGCAGGACATCCGCGTGGCACTGGCGCAGCATATCGAAGGGGGCAGCGTCGGAGGTGTCCCACTGGTGCAGCTGGATCAAGAGGCCGCGCGGCTGCGCGTCTATGAGGCCCTGGCCCGCGCCGGGACGGTGCCTGCGCTGATCACCGCCAATGACATGGCCCGCGCGCTGGAAGATGTGCGTATTGTCGAGGTCTATGATGATCCTTCGGCGGCTGTGACCTCTGCTGCCGACGCGGCCTTGAAAAGCATCGAGGCCAAGCTGGCGCTGAATCAGGGCGCGGATCTGATGCTGGACGCGCTGTCGCTGGCGTCGATCTATTTCCTGGCGGCCATCGGTCTGGCCATCACCTTTGGCGTTATGGGTGTCATCAACATGGCCCATGGCGAATTTATCATGATGGGGGCCTATACCGGGTTTGTGGTGCAGCAGGTGGTCCCCAACCACACGGTGTCAATCCTGCTGGCGGTGCCGCTGGCCTTTGCCGTGACTTTTGCCGCGGGCGTCGCGATGGAGCGGCTGGTGATCCGCTGGCTGTATAACCGCCCGCTGGAAACCCTGCTGGCGACCTTTGGGATTTCCATTGCGCTGCAGCAGCTGGCCAAAAACATCTTTGGCACGCAGGCCCGCCCGCTGACCGCGCCGGGCTGGCTGGATGGGGCCTGGGTGCTGAATGATGTGGTGTCGATCAGCTATATCCGCATTGCGATCTTTGTACTGGCGCTGATCTTTCTGGGGGTGTTCCTGTTTATCATGCGCAAGACCCGGCTGGGTCTGGAAACCCGCGCTGTGACGCAGAACCGGCGCATGGCGGCGTCGATGGGGATCAATCCCGAGCGCGTGAATATGCTGACCTTTGGGTTGGGATCGGGCATTGCCGGGATCGCGGGGGTGGCGATTGGCCTGTTTGCCAAAGTCACATCCGAGCTGGGCAGCGATTACATCGTCCAGAGCTTTATGACCGTGGTTGTCGGCGGTGTCGGTAATATATTTGGCACCCTGGCCGGGGCGGCGATGATCGGGTTCCTGCAAAAGGGGATCGAATGGATGAACCCCAGCAACACGCTGGCGGCGCAGACCTACATGATCATCTTTATCATCATTTTCATCCAGTTCCGCCCAAGGGGCATCATCGCCCTCAAGGGCCGCGCGGCGGGGGATTGAGCCATGCAGAACACGGTGTTTTTGCGCCAGCCTTCGGTGCTGATCTTTCTGTCGCTGCTGGGGCTGTTCACGGTTGTGATCACCGGCCTGTCCGAAGGTCTGGGGGTCGGGCTGGTGTCGACCTCTTTTGTCAAAACTCTGGGCAAGACCCTGTGCCTGGCGCTGGTGGCTGTGGCGATGGATCTGGTCTGGGGCTATGCGGGGATCCTCAGCCTGGGCCATTTCGCCTTTTTCGGGCTGGGCGGTTACATGATTGGCATGTGGCTGATGTATGAGCGCACCCGCGGCATCGTCGAGACCTCGCTGGCCGAAGCCCCCATCCCCCCAACCGCACAGGAAGTCACCGATGCGATCGGCAACCAGATCTTTGGGGTGGTGGGCAGCAGTGAATTTCCGCTGGTCTGGGCCTTTGCGGACAGTCTGGCAATCCAGCTGGTGCTGGTTGTGGCGGTGCCGGGGCTGCTGGCGCTGGTGTTTGGCTGGCTGGCCTTTCGGTCGCGCGTGACTGGGGTGTATCTGTCGATCCTGACACAGGCGATGACCCTGGCTTTGGCGCTGTATCTGTTTCAGAACGATAGCGGGCTGCGCGGCAACAATGGGCTGTCGGGGCTGCAGAACCTGCCGGGGATGGATCATGTGCCGCAGGCGGTGCTGTCGGTCTGGTTCCTCTGGGCGTCGGCGCTGGCGCTGGGGCTGGGCTATGTGCTGTCGGCCTGGATCGTGTCGGGCAAATTCGGATCGGTGATCCGGGGCATCCGTGACAATGAATCCCGCGTGCGGTTTCTGGGCTATTCGGTCGAAGGCTACAAACTGTTCCTGTTCACGCTGACCGCCATGATCGCGGGCATCGCCGGGGCGCTGTATTATCCGCAGGCCGGGATCATCAACCCGGCGGAAATCGCCCCGATTGCTTCGATTTATCTGGCGGTCTGGGTGGCGATTGGCGGGCGCGGGCGGCTGTATGGGGCTGTGGTTGGGGCGGTGTTTGTCAGCCTGGTGTCCAGCTGGTTCACGGGCGGGCAGGCCCCTGATCTGAACCTTGGGGTTTATACGGTGAAATGGGTCGACTGGTGGCTGATCGTGCTGGGTGTCAGCTTTGTTCTGGTGACGCTGTTTGCGCCCAAGGGGATGGGCGGTCTGGTTGATCTGTGGACGGGTCGCCGTGCCCCGCAGCGCCATGGCGCGGATTTGGGGCCGGATAGCAGCAGCCTGCGGGAAAAGGAGGCCGGGGAATGACCACGTTGCTTGAAGTGTCCGGGGTTTCGGTCAGCTTTGACGGGTTCCGCGCGATCAACAACCTGTCGCTGAGCGTCGGGTCGCAGGAATTGCGCGCGATTATCGGGCCGAACGGGGCAGGCAAGACCACGATGATGGACATCATCACCGGCAAAACGCGCCCCGATGCGGGGCGGGTGATCTGGGGCGACAAGGGGCGGTCCCTGCTGGGCCTGTCCGAGGCGGAAATCGCGCGCGAAGGCATCGGGCGCAAATTCCAGAAACCAACCGTGTTCGAAGACCAGACCGTGCGGGAAAACCTGTTGATGGCCCTGCGCAATCCGCGCGGCCCCTTTGCTGTGCTGTTCTATCGCCCGTCGGCGCAGGATCTGGACCGCGTCGGGGCGCTGGCCGAAGAGGTGGGCCTGCAGGACGCGCTAGAGCGCAAATCGGGCGAGCTGAGCCACGGGCAGAAACAATGGCTGGAAATCGGGATGCTGCTGGCGCAGGAGCCCCGGCTGTTGCTGGTGGATGAACCTGCGGCGGGCATGACCCCGGCGGAACGCGAGCACACCACCGATCTGCTGGTCGAAGCGGCAAAAACGCGGGCTGTGGTTGTGGTGGAACATGACATGGAATTTGTCCGCCGCCTGAATTGCCGGGTGACGGTGCTGCATGAGGGCGCTGTACTGGCCGAGGGCAGCTTGGATCATGTGACCTCGAACAGCGAGGTCATTGATGTCTATCTGGGGCGCTAAGCAATGCTGACACTTGAAAACCTGACCCTGCATTATGGGCATTCGCAGATCTTGAACGGCATTTCGATGCAGGCGCAGGCCGGGGAAATCACCTGTGTCATGGGCACGAACGGGGTGGGCAAAACCAGCCTGATGCGGGCGATTTCGGGTCAGCACCCGCGATCAGGCGGCGATATGGCCCTGGACGGCGAACCCATGGGTCTGCGCTCGGCTCATGCGCTGGCGCATAAGGGCGTGGGCTTTGTCCCGCAGGGGCGCGAGATCTTTCCGCTGCTGACGGTGCGCGAAAATCTGGAAACGGGCTTTGCCTGTCTGCCGCGCAGCGACCACCGCATCCCGGACGAAATTTTCGACCTGTTCCCGATCCTGAAACAGTTTCTGGACCGGCGCGGCGGGGATTTGTCCGGCGGGCAGCAGCAGCAGCTGGCCATCGCCCGCGCGCTGATCACTCGCCCCAAATTGCTGTTGCTGGATGAGCCGACCGAAGGCATTCAGCCCAATATTATCAAACAGATCGGAGAGGTCATCCGCCTGCTGCGCAATCGCGGAGACATGGCGATTGTGCTGGTCGAACAATATTTCGATTTTGCCTTTGACCTGGCCGATCAGATTGTCGTGCTGCAACGCGGCAGCGTGATTTTCAATGGCAGGAAAGACCCGGCGCAGCGGCAAGAGGTGCTGTCCAAAGTGTCGGTTTGACGCCGCTTTTGCGAATGCTTGTTTTTTAATCGCCCTGCCTTAAACTGAGGCCTTTGAATGGGAATTGGGCAGATGCGCCCCTGGGCCGGTGGGGTGAACTGGACGGTCCAGAACAAAGTTAAAATCATGCATTTGACCACCAAACAGGAGAGACACCGTGTTCCACAAAACATCGCTTGCCCTTGTGGCGGCCCTGGCGATCGCCGGGACGGCGCAGGCCGAAACCTCTGTGCCTTTTGCTCTGGACTGGAAATTTGAAGGCCCCGCCGCCCCCTATTTTGTCGCCATCGACAATGGGTATTTTTCCGATGCCGGCCTGTCGGTTGAAATCACCGCCGGGTCCGGGTCGCTGGATGCGATTCCCAAAGTGGCCACCGGTGCCTTTCCCATCGGTTTTGCTGACATCAACAGCCTGATCAAATTCCTTGACCAGAATCCCGGTGCGCCGGTGATTGCGGCGATGATGGTCTATGACAAACCACCCTTTGCCGTGATTGGACGCAAATCTTTGGGCGTTGCTGCGCCTGCGGATCTGGCGGGCAAGGTGTTGGGCGCGCCGCCGCCGGATGGGGCCTGGGCGCAGTTCCCGATTTTTGCTGCGCAGAACGATCTGAAGATGGATGCGATCACGGTAGAGCCCGTGGGCTTTCCGACCCGTGAACCCATGTTGGCCGACGGCAATGTGGCTGCGATAACCGGCTTTAGCTTTTCGTCCTATCTGAACCTGGTGCGTCTGGGTGTCGCCGAAGAGGACATCTCGACCCTGCTGATGGCCGATTATGGGGTGGACCTGTATGGCAATGCGATCATCGTGAACACCGAATATGCGGCGGAAAACCCCGAGGTCGTCAAAGGCTTCCTGGGGGCGGTGGCCGAGGGCTGGAACGCGGCGATTGCGGACCCGGCCAAGGCCATGGACAGCCTGACCGCGCGCAATCCCGCCGCTGATCCGGCGCTGGAAGAACGCCGCCTGCAACTGGCCATCGACGCCAATGTGGTGACGGATTACACCAAGGCCAACGGGTTTGGCGATGTGGATGACGCGCGGCTGGCCAGCTCGCTTGAACAGATCGCGACGACCTACAGCTTTCAGAACGCAGCGGATAGCGCGCTGTTCTTCACCGATGCCTACCTGCCCGAAGGCGGGTTTGCGCTGAAATAAGACAGCCGTGGCCGCCCATGCCCTGCATCGGGCGGCCCGCTTTTGGATAAGCCCATGACATCATTGATCAAGATCGAAGGCGTACGCCACGCCTATATGACGGCTGACGGCCCGCTACAGGTTCTGGACGGGCTGAATATCGACGTGCAAGAGGGCGGGTTTGTCGCTGTGGTTGGCCCGTCGGGCTGCGGGAAATCCACGCTGACCCGGCTGATTTCCGGTCTGTTGAAACCGGATGAAGGTCTGGTGCAGCTGCATGGTGAACCGGTCACGGGTCCGCGTTCCACCGTGGGGATGGCGTTTCAGAATCCGGTCTTGCTGGAATGGCGGACAATCCTGCAGAATGTCATGCTGCCGCTGGAAATCGTGCCCAACGATCTGACCAAATCCCAGCGCATTGACCGCGCACGGCATTTGCTGGCGCTGGTGGGCTTGTCCGGGTTTGAGGACAAGCGCCCTTCGGAATTGTCTGGCGGGATGCGCCAGCGGGCGTCGCTGTGCCGGGCGCTGGTCCACAAACCCGAAGTTCTGATCCTTGACGAACCGTTCGGCGCGCTGGATGCCTTTACCCGCGAAGATCTGTGGCAGGCGATGCACGCGCTGAAGGAACGCGAACCGTTCACCGGCGTGCTGATCACCCATGATCTGCGCGAATCTATCTTTTTGGCGGATCAGGTTGTGGTGCTGTCGGGCCGCCCGGCGCGCACCCAGTTTGTGCTGGATGTGCCGCAGACCGGGCCGCGCAATCTGGATGATCTCTACACCCCCGAAGCGGTCGACATGCTGGCCACGCTGCGCCATCAGATCGAAATCGCGCAGGGCAGTAAACCCAAAGAGGGGGCGGCGTGATGCAAGTGAAGAAACTGCTTATCCCCGCGGCGGCGCTGGTGGTTTTTGGCCTGTTCTGGGAGCTAACCGTCTGGTTGGCGGGCTGGCCGAATTACAAGATGGCCTCGCCCTCGGATCTGATGCCCGCCTATGCGAAATACTGGGAATTGTTCCTGGTGATGGGCTGGCAAACCCTGTGGCGCACGGCGCTGGGGCTGTTGCTGGCGGTGATTGTGGGCACGGGGATCGGCATGATCATGGGGTTTTCGCGCCTCATGCACGACGCGCTTTATCCGTTGTTGGTGGGGTTCAATGCGATCCCCAAGGCAACGGTTGTGCCGATTGTCGCGCTGATGTTTGTCGGAGCGCATGATTTCAACACGGTGTTGATCGCCTTTATGATCAGCTTTTTCCCGATTGCGGTTTCTGTGTCGATTGGCCTGTCCACGCTGGAACCGGAATACCGGGATATTCTGCGCTCGCTGGGGGCGAGCCAGGCGGTGATTTTCTGGAAAATCGCACTGCCCAAAACCTTGCCAGAGTTTTTTGGCGCGTTGAAAGTTTCCGTCACGCTGGCCTTTATCGGCACCAATCTGATGGAAATCGTCAGCCCCCATGGGCGGGGGCTGGGGGCGTTGTTTGATTCCGGCAAGACCAATTCGGATTACCCGCTGATGTTTGCGGTATTGATTGCCTTGGCCGGGCTGGGCATCGCGCTGTATTACGTTGTGGTCGCGCTGGAGAAAATCTTTGCCGGTTGGGCTGAACGCTAGGGGCGGGTTCGCAAATCAGCCTGTGCCGGGGGCCGCCCCCGGTGCGGGCCATCCCAGCCCTTGGATCACTTTGGCCACATCGCGCAGGGCCTCTGGGGCAGAGGGTTTGTCACGGGTGTACAGAAACACCTGTCGGGTTTCCTCTAGCCCGGCGACGGGACGAAAGGCCAGCCGGGACGGGGCCAGCCGCAGGGTGGAATAGGGCAACAGCGTCGCCCAGTCCCCTTCGCGGACCATGGCCAGCAAGGATTGTGTATTATAAACAGAGACATCGACCTGGTTCAGATGCTTCTGGATCTGCGGTGTCTGCAGCTGATCGCACAGGGCATTGCGCAGAAAAGGTCCGGCAAACACGTCTGTGATCTGGATCGGCGCGGTGCGGCGCGCCAGCGGGTGGCTGTCCAGCAGAACCAGGCCAAACGGATCGCTGAACAGCTGGGTGACAGAGATGCCATTCAGGCTGTGCTGCGCCGATGCGATGCCAATATCGGCCCAGCCCTGAACCAGCGAGTCAATCACCTGCTGGGTATCTGCGTCCCGCAGTTCCACCTTTAGGCCGGGATAGTGCTGGGTGGTGTGGCGGATGACCGGCGGAAAGGCCAGTGCCGCCACCGACGGCACCGCTGCGATCCGCAGCACCCCCTGCGGTGCCAGGGCCAGCTGTTCGATCGCGTCGACTGTGCTGTCGAAATGTTTCAGCTGCGCTTCGCCCAGTTGGAACACTTGTTTGCCCAGGGCGGTCAGCCGGTTCTTGCGCTCGCTTTCAAACAGCGCGCCGCCCAGATGCTGCTCCAGCTGTTTCAGGGTCATGGAAACCGCCGATTGTGTGCGCCCCAGACGGTCTGCCGCATCCGACAGGTTTCCGGCTTTGGCCACGGCGCAAAAGCAGCGCAGCATTTCGACTTTGAGTGCCATATTTCAGAAATCCTGAAATTCCCTTCAGAAGTTTGAGTTTGACTGATGCGCCTCCGCTTGTCCACTCTGCGCGCAAACTCCCTAACCCGAGAAGTCCCGTGACCCATAAAAACCTGATTGCCGGCGAATGGCTGGCTGGCGATGCCGAGATTGAAAACCGCAACCCCTCTGACGTGAGCGACCTGATCGGGATGTTCGCACAGGCCAGCGCGGATCAGCTGGAGCAGGCGCTGGATCAGGCGCGCGTGGCACAGGCCGAATGGGCGGCCTATGGGCTAGAGCGCAAGCAGGCCGTGCTGAACGCGATCGGCACCGAAATGATGGCCCGCGCCGAAGAGCTGGGCACGCTGCTCAGCCGCGAAGAGGGCAAGCCTCTGGCCGAAGGCAAAGGCGAAGTGTATCGCGCCGGTCAGTTCTTTACCTATTACGCTGCTGAATGCCTGCGCCAGATCGGTGAAAACGCGGATTCCGTGCGTGACGGGATCGAAGTGGATGTGCGCCGGGAACCGGTGGGCACTGTGGCGATCATCTCGCCCTGGAATTTCCCCACCGCGACCGCGTCGTGGAAGATCGCTCCGGCGCTGTGCTACGGCAATGCCGTGGTCTGGAAACCGGCCAATGTGACGCCCGCTTCGGCGGTAGCCTTGGCCGAAATCATCAACCGTCAGGACATTCCCAAAGGTTTGTTCAGCCTGGTGATGGGCGCGGGCGGTGCGATTGGTCAGCGTCTGGTCGACAGCCCCAAGGTGAATGCGATTTCCTTTACCGGCTCGGTGCCGGTGGGCAAGGGCATCGCCGCGGCGGCGATCCAGAACCTGACCAAGGTTCAGATGGAAATGGGGTCCAAGAACGCGCTGGCCGTGATGGACGACGCGGATCTGGATCTGGCAGTTTCGCTGGCGCTGGGCGGGGCCTTTGGCGGCACCGGTCAGAAATGCACCGCCTCGTCGCGCCTTGTGGTGCATGAGGGTGTGCATGACGCTTTTGTCGAAAAGCTGGTGGCGGGCGCACAGGCGATGAAGGTCGGCCACGCGCTGGAAGCAGGTACGCAGATGGGTCCGGTGGTCAGCCAGCAGCAGCTGGACGAAAACCTGGCCTATGTGGCGCTGGGCAAATCCGAAGGGGCCGAACTGGCCTGCGGTGGTGCGCGTCTGGAGATGCCCCATGACGGCTTTTACATGTCGCCCGGCGTGTTCCTGAACACCACCAATGACATGCGCATCAACCGCGAGGAAATGTTCGCGCCGCTGACCAGCGTGATCAAGGTCGGCAGCTATGACGAGGCGCTGTCCGTGGTCAATGACACGAATTTCGGCCTGACCTCGGGCATCGTGACCAAATCGCTGGCCCGCGCCACCCATTTCCGTCGCAACGCCCGCACCGGCGTGGTCACGGTCAACCTGCCCACCGCAGGCACCGATTACCACGTGCCCTTTGGCGGCCGCGGCGACAGTTCGTATGGTCCGCGCGAACAGGGCAAGGCTGCGGCGGAGTTCTACACCACGGTCAAAACCGCCTATATCAGCGCCGGTCCGGTGGATTGATGGAGGGGTGGCTCCATAGGTTCGCGCCTGACCCCGAGGGAGGGCGCCCAGTGATCCGCGTAGGAGCCGCCACCCAATTCAACGTTCGCAATCTGACCCAACACCCGCAACAATTCGCGCCCGCCCTGGGGGGCGGGGTCGGGCGCGAACCGGATCGCTCGCGATCCGGGGGAGAAAGAACATGACCCAATACCTGATCGACGGGCTGCAATATGCCAACTGGTCGGAAAAGATCTTTCGCCAGCTGCGCGAAGGCGGCGTGGACGCGATCCACGTCACCATTTCCTATCACGAGAATTTCCGCGAAACGGTTCTGAACTTTGAAAAGTGGAACCGCTGGTTCGAACAATTCCCCGATCTGATCATGAAAGGCCAATGGGCCAGCGACATTGACCGCGCCCGCGAAACCGGCCGCACGGCGGTGTTCTTTGGCTTTCAGAACCCCAGCCCGATCGAAGACGATATCGGTCTTGTGGAAATCGTGCACACTCTTGGCGCGCGGTTTATGCAGCTGACCTATAACAACCAGTCCCTGCTGGCGACCGGTTGTTACGAGGCCGAGGATATGGGCCTGACCCGCATGGGCAAACAGGTTGTGCGCGAAATGAACCGCGTCGGTCTGGTCGTCGACATGAGCCATTCGGCGGATCGCTCGACCATCGAGGCGGCAGATCATTCGACCCGCCCCATCGCCATCACCCATGCCAACCCGCATGACTGGCACCCGGCGCTGCGCAACAAGCGCGACGACGTGATCCGCGCGGTCACGGAAAACGGTGGCATGTTCGGCTTTTCGGTCTATCCTCATCATCTGAAGAACAAATCCGCCTGCACGCTGCAGGGGTTCTGCGAAATGATCGCGCGCACGGCGGATAAGTTCGGGGTCGCCCATCTGGGGATCGGCACGGATCTGTGCCAAGACCAGCCCGACAGCGTGGTCGAATGGATGCGCGTGGGCCGCTGGACCAAGGAAATCGACTATGGCGAGGGCTCAAAATCCGCGCCGGGTTTTCCGCCCATGCCGGGCTGGTTTCAGGACAACCGCCATTTCGGCAATATCGAACAGGGGCTGAAGGATGTCGGCATGAACACGGCCGAGGTCGCCGGGATCATGGGCGGCAACTGGTATCGCTTCTTTGCCCAGAACTTCACCCCAGAGGGAGACAGCCATGGCTGAGATGCGCGCACCCGACACCGTCATGACATTGTCGCGGCTGGGGTCGCTGCATCAATGTCGCCTGAGCTTCATGCGCCAGCTGACCCGCCGCATGGCGCGCGAGGGCTGGGTGTTCACCCGCCGGATCTTTGACATCGACGGGGCCGGGGTCGGCCATGCGGTCTATACCGCGCAGGGGCCAGAGCGTGCCTATTCGCTGATCGCCTTTGCCCATGATCTGCCGCCCGAGATGCGCAGCGATCGGGTGATCGCCACGGCCTGGGACGCGACGTTTACCCTGTTTGACGGGATCCCCGAGGCCGAGGACATCACAAGACTGTCGCAGAACGTGCCGCTGCAAGAGGCCGGGCGCGTCAGCGAAAAGTCCCTGTCCGTGTCACGCGCCAACCGCTCGGTCCGGCTGTGGGATCACATTGTCGGCGCGCTGGCAGAGGGGCGGCAGCCCGAGGCCGACACACTGGATGCGGTGGGCTATCTGATGCGCACCACCGCGGTTTATGGATCGGGCAAGCTGGGCGCGGCAGACCGCGAACGCATCGCTGCGCGCCCGGAAATGCAGGCACCGTTTCAGGCCGAAATGCTGTCGGTTTACCTGACCCGCTGGTTCGTGCGCGATCTGGTTGAACATATGGCCCGCGCGCGGGGGGGCGCGGCGGCGGTGCCGCTGGATCCCGCCCTTGCGGGCAAGCTGGGCATCGGCAATTCGACGGGGCTGGGCATGGCCCCGTATCTGTTGAACCATCCGAAATTGTTGAACAACTGGATCACAGCCCGCGAACGGGCCATCGCAACCGTGCGCGCGGTGCCCACAGCCACAGAGCCGCAGATCGCCCTGTTTCGGGATCTGGTCGCGCGCAGTGCCCTCTCTATCGCCGAGTGGCATTCAGAACACCCGCTGCAAATCGCAAAACTGGCGCAGCTGCGGCAGGATCTGGCCCGGCTGCAGACGCATCTGGACAGCGTGGATCTGCGGCAGGCCCACCCGTGGGAGGGTCTGTCCCGTTGGGCGCAGGAGCAGCTGAGCGAAGAGGGGCAGGAATGGCTGGCCTCGCTGATGCTGGAACCTTATGGCGATCTGATCGACGCGCTTGGGGCCGGGATGGCCGATGCCAGCGGGGCTGGATTTGTGATCGACGGGGCCATGCCTGTGTCCCGGATCACTGCGCTGATCCGCGACAGTTTCGGCTGGGCGCTGGAAATGGACTGGGCCGCACCGGAAAATTGCGCCCGTGCCTGGTATGTGTCCGAGGAAAAGCTGGAACCCCGGCTGGGCGAGCGGTTTGAAGAACCCATCGCAGAATATGAACAGCCGCTGGCCCCGGCGCGCGATGCGGCGCTGGCCTATCGGGATTTGCAGGGCTGGGCACCTGACGCGCCGATTGCTGATTTTCTGGCGCAGCACCCCGAACATCGCCACACCCTGCGCCGCGCGCAGATTTTCGCCCAGGCCCCGTATGGCGAAATTCGATCCAACACCATTGGCGCGGATCTGCTGCCCATCGACATGCTGCGGGCGAAACTGTCGTTCTTTGGCGTGACCCGGTTTGATCCGCGCTCGGACCGCTGGGTGCGGGTGACGATGTATGCGGGCGCGCCTTATCCGCAGGATCTGACGGCCCAAAATGCCGATCTGTGGGTCTATCCCGAGGTATCGTGATGCGTTTTGCCATGAATGAAATCGAGGCCATGGCCAAGCGCGCGGCGCGCGGGGCGGGCTATTCCTGGGGCCTGGCTGAAGAGGCGGGGCAGGCCGCGCGCTGGCTATGCGCGCAGGGGTTGGATGGCGGGGCCATCCTGTCTGCCGCCCTGTCAGAGCCGCCCGGCCCAGACAGTTCCCTGCAGCAGGGCGCGGGGCTGAGCGACCGGGCGTATCTGCTGCGCAGCGCGCCTTTGGACATGCGCATAATCGCCCAGCCGATGCTGCTGCTGCCGTTTGCTGCCATGGCCGCGCGGCAGATTGGCCAGGCTGTTTCGGTGCAGGCAGGCGGGGGGCGTGCCGTGACCGATGGGGACCGGCTGCACTTGTCCGGGGCTTTGTCTGGCAGTCCGGCCTTTGTGGAAATCCATTCTGAAACAATGCCTTGTGATCTTTTGCCGGGCGCGGATCGCGCCATGCCCGCGCCCGATGCCTGGGATCACCTGTGCCAATTGGCACACCGCACCTATGCGCCCGCCACCGAAGAAAGCCGCGCGCGCGGTGCCGGTGCCGGCCTTTCCGACAATGACTGACCCGAGGATCTTATGACCGAAACCCGCCTTCTTTCCCTTGCTGAAATCGAAGACCTGTCCCTGCGCGCCTTGATGGCTGCGGGCACGTCTGAGGAAAACGCCCGACCGCTGGCCGCTGCCACCGCTGCAACCGAGGCTGACGGTGTCGCCAGCCACGGGCTTGCCTATATCCCGATCTATTGCGAGCATGTGCAATGCGGCAAGGTCGATGGGCAGGCGGTTCCGGTGCTGGAACAGCCCCGTCCGGGGGTCATCACCGTGGATGCGGCGACGGGTTTTGCCCATGCGGCGATTGATGCGGGGTTTGAGCGTCTGATCCCTCTGGCGCGGGAACAGGGCATTGCGGCGCTGGCGATCAACAACAGCTATAATTGCGGCGTGCTTGGCTATCACACCTATCGTCTGGCGCAGGCGGGGCTTCTGGGGCTGGGGTTCACCAATGCTCCGGCGTCGATTGCGCCGTCTGGCGGGGCCAAGCCGGTGGTGGGCACCAACCCGTTTTCGGTTGCGGCCCCCGGCGAAGACGGCGACCCGGCTGTGCTGATTGATCAATCCGCCAGCACCATCGCCAAATCCGAAGTGATGAAGCACGCGCGCGAAGGCAAACCCATCCCCGAGGGCTGGGCGCTGGACGCGGATGGCAATCCGACCACTGACCCCGAGGTCGGGCTCAAGGGCTCTATGGCGCCGTCGGGCGGCTATAAGGGGGTGGGAATCGCCCTGCTGACGGAAATCATGGCCGCCGCAATGACCGGCGCGACGCTGGGAATCCATGCATCGCCGTTTTCAGGAACTGCGGGTGGCCCGCCGAAGACCGGTCAAATGTTCCTTGCTATCGACCCCGGTGTCGTTTCTGGCGGCCAATTTGCCGCACGCATGACGGAGCTATGCGCGGCAATCCGCTTTCAAGAGGGGGCGCATCTGCCCGGCGATGGGCGACGCGCCCGTCGACACGCCGCCCACAAGGAGGGGGTCCGCGTTAGTGTCGCAACTCTTGATCGGATCGGTGCCATCCTTGGCTGATCCCGAATGAAATCAGCAGGGCCTGTCGTTCACCGCCTGAGCGCGCCCAGCTATTCCCTATAACCCGCGTTTTCAAGGGAGGAACGCATGTCAATTAAAGAACCTTTCACGGATCTAGAGGTCAAAACGGCCGATAGTGGATTTTATAAGGACAACAGCCTGCCGATTGCGCTGCTGTCCAAAGGTATCATGGTCCTGCTGGTCCTGTGGGCCCTGATCTGGCCGGCCAATGCCAATGGCGTTCTGGGCAGCCTGAACTGGAGCCTGCTGGAAGATTTCAACGCTTTCTACATCATCATCGTAGGCGCGTTTATCTTTTTCCTGATCGTTGTCGCGCTGCTGCCGGGGACCGGTAGCCGCATCATGGGCACCCCCGGTGAAAAGCCGGAATTTTCGACATTCTCCTGGTTCTCGATGATGTTCGGTGCCGGTCTGGGTGTGGGCCTGATGGTGTTCGCCACCGCCGAGCCTCTGGGCCTGTGGGGGTCGAACCCCGTTGTGTTGTCTGGCGATGTGGTTGCCAACAGCGAAGAAGCGATCCAGTCCAGCTACCGCTACACCTTCCTGCACTATGGGTTCCACGCTTGGGCGATCTACGTCGTGACCGGCCTGTCGCTGGCCTATTACGCCTATACCCGTGATATGCCGCTGACCATCCGTTCGGCTCTGACCCCGCTGTTTGGCGGTCTGATGAACGGTTTCCTGGGCCACGTTGTGGACGTGCTGGGTGTGGTTGCGACCATCCTGGGTGTGTCTGTGACCATCGGCTTTGGTGTGTCGCAGTTCATCGACGGTCTGTATGCCATCACTGGCATGGAGTGGATGATGGACATGACCGGTGACGCCCCTGCGCCTGGCACTGTTGGCCTGGTGGCTGGTCTGGTCGTGATCATGGGCCTGTCGATCCTGTCGGCTGTGTCCGGTGTTGGCCGTGGCGTTAAGTATCTGTCGAACCTGAACCTGGTTCTGTCGCTGATCCTGCTGGGCACATTCATTGTGTTCGGGTCGTTCCTGTTCGCCATGACCACCTACGGGTCGGCAATGGTTGACTATATCCTGCACTTCATCTCGCTGAGCTTTGGCGCCTTTAGCCCGCTGTCCGCAGGTGACTTTGCCGCAGCCCTGCCCGAAGCCGCAGCCCCCTATGCTGACGCGCTGCGCGGTGGCGCAACCAATGCCTGGGGATCGTTTGACGGTTTCAAATCCGGCCTTGAAGGCGAAGCCGCAGCCCTGTCCGACGATGTTCTGCAGGCGGTTTATGCCGCAGGCGAGCAGGGCCGTCAGTTCGGCTGGCAGGCTGGCTGGACCTCGTTCTACTGGGCGTGGTGGATTGCGTTCTCGCCCTTTGTTGGTCTGTTCCTGGCGCGTATCTCCAAGGGCCGCAGCGTGCGTGAATTCATCATCGGCTGTGTGTTCGCTCCGGCGCTGGTCTGCTTTGCCTGGATGACCATCCTGGGTGGCACTGCGATTGATCTGGAACTGAACGGTGCAGCCGAAGGGGCCATCATCGGCGCCAGCAACACCGCCAAGCTGTTTGTCACGCTCGAAGCGATGCTGGGCAACGGTCTGTTCCTGTCGGCCATCACCGTGATGTGTGTTGTGCTGATCATGACCTTCCTTGTGACCTCGGCTGACTCGGGCATCCTGGTGATGAACACCATCATGTCCGGTGGCGAACAGCAGACCGGCATCAAGCACCGCATCGTTTGGGGCCTGCTGCTGACCGCTGTGATCGGCACTCTGCTGGTCGCCGGGAGCACCAATGGCGGGGCCGACCCGATGGAGGCGCTGAAAAGCGCGATGATCATCGGCGCGCTGCCCTTCACCATGGTTATGGGTCTGATGTGTATTGCGCTGGCAAAGGCTCTGTTCCGCGACGGTCTGCGCGACAAGCAGTAAGTCTGAACAGCTGACAAAGTTTGTCTGACGGGGCGGGCAGTGCACAGGCATTGCCCGCCCTTTTTCTGTCCGGGTTTTGGTCCGGGTGCGGCCAGTTGCGGATTTGGCCTTGCGAAGGATTGGATTTGGGTTTTGTGAAACCGCAATTTGCCTGCGTATCCTGCTTGCCCTGCTGAGAAATTTCTCTGAGCCTGCGCTGAGATCACCAGTAAGGAGGGCAGGGGCAGATGAAATCGCGCACAAAGGTGGCGGTGATTGGCGGGGGCATCGCCGGGTGTTCCACCCTGTATCACCTGACGCAGGAAGGCTGGAGCGACGTGGTCCTGATCGAGCGGGACGAGCTGACCAGCGGCACAACCTGGCATTCCGCCGCGCAGGTGACGAATTTCGGCATGAACCAGACCATGGTTGGCCTGAAATCCCACTCCATCGCGCTGTACAAAAAGCTGCGCGACGATCCTGATTATCCTGTGGGCTATCATCATGGCGATGGCGGCATCCGGCTGGCCAATACCGAGGCCCAGATGGAGGGCTATCGCCATTTTGCCTCTATGGCGCGGGGCATGGGGGTGACTTACGAAATCCTGGATGCGCAGGAATGCGCGCGCCGCCATCCGCTGATCTCGACCGAGAACCTAGTTGGCGGGCTTTGGGATGGCGAGGATGGCGATATTGACCCGGCACAGCTGTGTCAGGCGCTGGCCTTTCACGCGCGCCGCGCCGGGGCCGAAGTGTACCGCCACACCGAAGTGACCGGGCTGATCCAGCATTCGGATGACACCTGGACCGTGCAGACCAGCAAAGGTGATATCGACGCGGATATTGTCGTGAATGCCTGCGGCTACCGCGTGAACGAGGTCGGCGCGATGATGGGGGTGCATCACCCTGTCGCCTCGATGGAGCATCAGTATTTCATCACCGACGACATTCCCGCCATTGCCGCTGCGGGGCACCGGATGCCGCTGCTGCGCTGCCCGATCTCGGATTATTATTCGCGGCAGGAAAAGGGCGGGCTGCTGATCGGGTTTTACGAACAGGGCTGCAAGACCTGGGGCATGGATGGCATTGATCCGGGCTTTACCAATGATCTGTGTCCCGATGATCTGGAGCGCGTGATGGACGTGCTGGAAGGCGCGATTGCCCGGATGCCCGTGCTGGCCGAGACCGGGATCAAACGGGTGGTGAATGGCCCGATCACTTATACGATTGACGGTGCGCCTCTGGTCGGGCCAATCCCCGGTAAGCGCAACGCCTTCTGCATCATCGGGCTGCGCGCCGGGCTGGGAGAAGGCGGTGGCCATGGCTGGTTGCTGGCGCAGCAGATCGTGCATGGCGAGGCCTGCTATGACACCTGGTGCCTGGATCCGCGCCGCTTTACAGGCCATGGCAATGTCGAGCTGACCGCGCTGAAGGCGATCGAGGATTACCAGAACGAGTTCCGCTTTCACTTTCCCCATGAACACCGCCCGGCGGGTCGCCCGGCCAAGACCACACCGCTGACCCCGGTGCTGGCTGCCGAGGGGGCGGAGTTCACCGTGGTCAATGGTTGGGAGCGCGTGGATTACATCAAACCCAGCGCCGATTTTCACCCCAGCCTGACCTTCCGTTTTGATGAGACCTTTGATCTGATCGGCGAGGAGGTGCGCGCGGTGCAGACCGGCGTCGGCCTGTGCGAAGTGAATGGTTTTAACCGGATCGAGATCACCGGCGCGGATCGCCATGCCTTTCTGGATCGCATGATCTGCGGCGCGGTGCCAAAGCGCGACGGTCGCGTCGGGTTGGGCTATCTGCTGAACCATCACGGTATGATCAAAGCCGAAGCCACGGTTGCCAACCTGCCCGCCAGCGACCGTGGCCCGGCGCGGGTCTGGTATGGCGCGGCGGCGGCATCCGAACAGCACGATCTGGACTGGCTGCGGGCGCATCTGCGCGCCGATGAGGACGTGCAGTTGCGCAGCCTGACCAATGATCAGACCATCCTTGTTTTGGCAGGCCCCAAAGCCCGCGCGGTGCTGTCCGAGGTCGCGCGCGGGGATTGGTCCGCCGAGGCCTTTCCGTGGTTGTCCGTGCGCGAATGCTATGTCGGGATTGCGCCCGCCACGGTGATGGCGGTCAGCTTTTCTGGCGAACTGGCCTATGAAATCCACCTGCCCAACGCCGCACTTTATGCGGGCTATCTGGCCCTGCGCGATGCGGGCCGGGCCTATGATCTGCGCCTGTTCGGTGCCCGCGCGGTAGAATCCATGCGGATGGAAAAGGGCTTTCTGCATTGGAAGGCCGACCTGCTGACCGAATTTGACCCGTTTGAAACCGGGCTGGACCGGTTTGTGCGGCTGGAGAAAGGCGATTTCATCGGACGTGAGGCGCTGCTTGCCCGGCATCAGGCTAGGCCGCGCAAACGGCTGGTCAGCCTGCAGGTGGACAGCACAGATTTCCCCGCCCATCCCGGTGCTTCGGTCATGGCGGGCGGGCAGGTCGTCGGCACGGTGAGTTCCGGGGCTTACGGGTATCGCGTGGGGATGAACCTGGCCTATGCCTTTGTCGATCCAGCGCAGGCCGAACCGGGCACAGAGCTGGCGCTGGATTTGTGCGGCGTCCTGACAGCGGCCAAGGTCATCGCGCCCGCGCCCTATGACCCGGAGATGCAGCGCCCCCGAGGATAACCCCAAGAAAGCAAAAGGCGCGCGATTTGAACCGCGCGCCTGAGTGGCCATGACAGGGGAAGGACGCTTATAGCTTGCCCTCGGCCTCCAGCACCTTGCGCGCGGCGCGGAAGCACTCCAGCGCCTGCGGTACACCGCAATAGATGCCGATCACATGGATGATGGACTGGATTTCCTGCGGGGTGACGCCATTGTTCAGCGCGCCACGGCAGTGCAGTTCCCATTCATGCATTTTGCCAAGCGCACCGATCATCGACAGGTTCATCATGCTGCGGGTCTTGGCGTCAATCGTGTCATCGCCCCAGCCAAAGCCCCAGCACCAGGCGGTCATCGCCTCTTGGAACGGGCGGGTGAAATCATCCGCCGCTGCCAGGTTGGCATCCACATAGTCGCGGCCCAATGTGCCACGGCGCTGCTCCAGACCTTTTTCAAACAGATCTTCGTCAAAGACGCTCATTGCTCTCTCCTTGTTGCGGCCAAATTCCCGCAGGGGAATTTGAAAAGTCTTTGCAAGACTTTTGCCCCCTTACCTCATGCGGATCGCCACATTCTTGGTTTGCACATAGTTCCACAGCGCCTCGCGGCCCTTTTCGCGCCCATAGCCGGATTTGCCATAGCCGCCAAACGGGGTTTCCACGCCGCCCGCATACCATTCATTCACAAAAACCTGACCGGCGCGGATTTTCGCCGCTGCACGGGTGGCGCGGTCCAGATCGCGGGTGAATACACCGCCGACCAGCCCGTAATCGGTGCTGTTGGCGATCTCGATCGCCTCGTCATCGCTGCGGAAGGACAGGATGGATTGCACCGGGCCAAACACCTCGTCGCGGGCGATAGTCATGTCCGGGGTCACACCCGACAGGATGGTCGGTTCCATGAAGGCACCGGAACGGTTCAGCTTGTGCCCGCCTGTGGCAAGGGTTGCGCCCTCGGCCACTGCATCGGCCACCATGCCCACGGCGCGGTCGCGCTGTCCATCCGACACCATGGCACCCATGGTCGGGCCTGCTTCGATGCGCTCCGCACCCGGACCGACAGAGAGGGATTTGGCGACATTGACCAACCGTTCTACCAGTTCGTCATGGCGGCTTTCATGCACGATCACCCGGCTCATGGCTGAACACACCTGACCAGCGTTAAAGAAGATCCCCCAGCGCGCGTCGGTCTCAAACGCTTCCAGATCGGCATCCTCATGCACGATGGCGGCGGATTTCCCGCCCAGTTCCAGCACACAGGGCACCACATTGCCCGCCGCCGCCTTGGCGATGGCGATGCCGGTGGCGACCGAGCCTGTGAACACGATCTGGTTCACATCCTTATGGCCCGACAGCGCCGCGCCTGCCTGATGGCCCAGACCGCACAGGATGTTCACTGTGCCTTTGGGTAGGCCCACGGCCTCGGCCGCGCGGGCGAACCAGGCATTGGTCAGTGGGGTCAGTTCGGGCGTTTTGATCACGCAGGTATTGCCCGTGGCCAGCGCCGCAGACAGCGACCGCGCGGTCATTTCCAGCGGATAGTTCCACGGGATGATCTGTGCCGACACGCCAAAAGGTTCGTGGGTGGTGAAGTCAAAATAATTCGCGCCCAAGGGGACCGAGCGCCCCTCGACCGTGCTGGCCTGATTGCCGTAATATTCGAAATACAGCGCCGCGCCCTCGACCTCGATATCGGCCTCCCACAGGGGTTTGCCCTGTTCCAGCGTCAGAGTCTGGGCGATCTCGTCCTTATGTTCCAGCAGATAGGTACCCATGGCCTGCACCATGCGGCCGCGTTCGATCGGGCGCATATCCGACAGCACCCCCGACAGATGCACCCGGCGCGCCGCAGCCACCGCGCGATCCACATCGGCCTCATCCGCCAGGGCGTGCTGAGCCAGTATTTCGCCCGTGGCCGGGTCCAGAACGTCGATCCGCCCTGCGCCGCCATCCACATAGGCACCGTCGATATAGTTTTGCCAATAGTCCTGCATGTCCAAACCCTGATCTGGTGGTCGTGTTGGCGCGACTGTCCCATCCGGCGGGGACGCGGCTCTTGTAGATTCCCGTCCCGGCGCGGTCTGTTCGCGCCAAATCCTTTAGTCCAGCTCGGCAGAGCCGGGGCATTTGCGCAGAGTGTCCGAAATCTGCAGCCAGTCCAGCGCCTCGCCGTGGTGGCAATGCAGATCCGGCACATAGTTTTCCGGGTCATCGCGTGAGGCGCCATAAAGATGCAGCTCGCCCGGCCAGCGCGTGCTTTCAAAGCACATCTGCGTGCCGCATTTCGGGCAAAAGCCGCGCGTGGCGATCCGGGAGGATTTGTAAAACGCCCGTTCGCCCTGCCAGCGCACATCCTCCACCGCAAAGCCCATCCACGCCACGATAGGGGCCGAGGCCGCACGACGACAGCTTTCGCAATGGCACAGCGCGGTCCAGGCTGGTGGCGTGGCGGTTTCATAACGCACCGCGCCGCACAAGCAGCGCCCGGTAATCTTGTTTTGGGCCTGACCCGCAGTCGGGCTTGATCCTGTTTCAGCCATGCACGGCCTCCCGCATCCACCGCTGCAGATGCAGGATGGAATGTTCCGAATTCACGCCATTGCACGGGTCCACCACCAAGGGCCCCGGCACATAGCCGCGCGATTTCAACCCGCGCTGCACCGATTCCACAAGGTGGATGTCCTCTTCGACCGTGGTTTCGCGATCCTGTACCGCCATCTGCCGCACCACTGCGTTTTCCTCGCCGCCGATGGAATACCAGCCGCGCCAGACCACCACGTGATCGGCATCAATCGGGCGCCAGTGATAGGTGTTCAGCAGGTTGCCTGGATAGACCTGAAACGAGAACATGGGCCAGAGGAACCAGCTGGAATATTTCTCGTTATTCTCGAACCCGCTTTGGATGTCATAGGTCATCTGATCCAGGCTGTTGCACTCGGTCGTGTGACGCAGGCATTTGCCCTGCGGCTGGATGTCATAGGTTTCGGGTTTGATCACGCCGGTGGCAAAGGTCGGGTGGTTCAGGCTGCAGTGATAGCATTCCGAATAATTCTCGACCGAGACCTTCCAATTGCAGTTTTCCGGGATCTCGACCCATTCCAGCGGCTTCAGATCCGCCCAGTTGGGCACATAGCTTTCCAGTTCCGCACGCGCATTGGGGAACCACTCATCCATCGGCGCCGCATCCGGGTCCAGATTGACAAAGATAAAGCCCAGAAAGATCTCGGTCCTCACCCCGGTCAGGCAGATCTTTGAGCGATCAAACCCCTCGACCGATTTGATATTCGGCCCGGCGCGTAGGCCCCCGGTCAGCTCATAGGTCCAGGCGTGATAGGGGCAGACCAGAACCTTGGACGACCCCGATCCCTCGACCATGCGATGGGCGCGGTGCTGGCAGACATTATAAAAGGTGCGGATTTCGCTATCATGGCCTTTGACGCAGAACAGGCTTTCCCCGGCCAGTTCAAAGGCAAAGTAATCGCCGGGCTTTTCCAGCTGGCTGGCATGGCCCGCAAACAGCCATGTTCGGGCGAACAGGCCCTGCATTTCATCTGCATAAATCGCCGGATCGGTGTAATAGCGTGCGTCCAGCGAACGGACGGGGTCTGGGGTGGCGGTCATTCCGGCTCCTCCTGATAGATGCCCAGTTGATGGCGGCGTTTGTGAAAGCTCTCGACCCGTTCGACGATCTCGTCGCTGGCCACGGCGATGACAAAGCTGAGCAGCGTTTCCAGCAAAGCGATGGTCGAGGCCGAGGATGGGAAGAATTGCGGTGTGTCCGCAGCCACGACAAAGCCGTGATCGGCGTCGCGGATGATCGGGCTGGCGGGGCTGTCGGAAATGCCGACAATGGTGACGCCCTGCGCGCGTGCGGCTTTGACGGCCTCGACCACTTCGGCGCGGTAGGGGCGGCAGGTCATGGCGATCAGCACGTCACTCCCATCAACCCAGGCCAGATCGTCGATGGCGTTGGATCCCGGCCGCGGGATGCAGTGAAAATCCTTCATCCCGGTCGAGGCCAGATAGGTGAAATTGCGCGCATTGGCGTTGTTCACCCCAACCCCCAGCGTGAACACCTGACGGCTGTTCCAGATCGCGGTGGCGGCGGCCTGCAATTTGTCCGCATCGGTATTGGCAAAGCTGTCTTCGATATTGCGCAGGGTGGCCTCGACCATATCGGCGTATAGCCCGCCCAGCTCGCCCGATTTGCGGATCTCCTGCAGCCAGCGCACCCGGTCGGGAAAGCTGGTCTGGCCCTGCCTTATCGCCTCGCGGAAGGGGGCGCGGAAATCCTCATACCCGTCAAAGCCCACCTGCCGCGCCATGCGCACAAAGGTGTTGGGTTTGACATTCGCGGCCTCGGCGATTTCGCGCACAGTCGACACGCCCACATCATTTGGGTTCTCCAGCACGTAGCGCGCGGCTTTCTGGGCTTCGGGGGTCAGCGCATCCCATTCGTCTGACAGGCGCTCCAGCACCTGGTGCGAGACATTGGGATCCTGTGCCTGATCCTGGGGAGTCGGGGTTGGTGAAACATTTGTGCCATTCATGATTGACAATGATACATATGTCCCCTTAGCCTGTCGAGCAGTTTCGCGCCCCGAAAGCGGGGAATCGCGACACATCTGACAAGCCGCGAAAGGGAGTTTCATGGCGACAGCAACAGACATGCCGCAGCAGGCACGCGTGGTGATCGTGGGTGGCGGCGTGATGGGGGTCGGTCTGGCCTATCATCTGGCGCATGAGGGCTGGGGGCCGGACGTGGTCCTGCTGGAAAAGGCCGAGCTGACCTCGGGCTCGACCTGGCACGCGGCGGGGCAAATCACCCATTCGACCAGCTCCTTCGGTCTGGGCAAATGCGTGGATTACAATATCGGCCTCTATTCCGGCGCGCTTGAGGCCGAAACCGGTCAGGCAGTGACCTGGCATGGCTGCGGCAGCTTCCGTCTTGCCTATACCGCGGATGAAATGGACTGGCTGCGCCATACGTTGTCGGTGGGGCGCTCGCTGGGCTTCAACATCGAACTGGTCGGGCCAGAGCGCGTGGCCGAACTGCACCCCTATTACAATCTTGAGGACGTTTTGGGCGCGCTGCACACGCCGGATGACGGTCATGTGGATCCGACCAATGTGACCATGGCCATGGCTGCAGGGGCGCGCCAGCTGGGCGCAAAAATCATCCGCCGCTGCCGTGCAACCAACATCACTCAGGCTGAAAATGGCGAATGGGTGGTGGAGACCGAACGCGGCACGATCCGCTGCGAACATGTGGTTAATGCTGGCGGCACCTATGCGCGCCAGATGGGCGAATGGTCCGGGCTGCAACTGCCCATGACCTCCATGACGCATCATTATTTTGTCACCGACGAGGTGCCCGAGTTTCAGAACCTGGACAAAGAACTCCCCGTGATCCGCGATGACCGCAAAGTGTCCGGCTACATTCGGATGGAGCAGAAAAAGGGCCTGATCGGGATCTATGAGAAATCCAACCCCAACACGGTCTGGGAAGATCACTGCCCCTGGGAGGCCGAAAACGAGCTGTTCGACGCGGATTATGATCGGGTCATGCCCTGGCTTGAGGAAAGCCTGAACCGGATGCCGATCTTTGCCGAATTGGGCATCACCCGCGATGTGCACGGCGCGATCAGCCACCCGCCGGATGGCAATCCTTTGATTGGCCCCGCGCCGGGCGTGCGCAATTACTGGTGCTGCTGCGGCACGCAGATCGGCATTGGCTGGGGGCCGGGCCTGACCCGCGAACTGGCGCGCTGGATGGTGCATGGGGCCGCCGATATTTCCATGCGCGAATTTGACCCGCGCCGCTTTGGCGATTACGCGACCAAGGACTGGCAGGTGATCAAAGCCAAGGAAGATTACTGCCTGCGCCACGAAATCCCCTTTCCACATTTCAACCGCCTCGCCGGGCGTCCGATCAAACCCTCGCCTTTCTATGACCGGCTAAAGGCCAAAGGCGCGGTGCATGAAGAGGTCTATGGCCATGAACGCCCGCGCTGGTTCGCCCGCGATGGGGTCGCGCAGCAAGATCACTACGGGTTTCGCCACACCGTTGCGGATGACATGGTCGCCGCAGAATGCCGCGCCGTGCGAGACGCCGCCGGGATCATGGACGTCTCGGCCTTTGCCAAGGTCGAAGTCGCAGGCCTAGGGGCCGAAGCCCTGCTGGACCGTCTGGTCGCCAACCGTCTGCCACAGAAACAGGGCGGTATTGTGCTGACCCATATGCTGAACCGCGCGGGCCGGATCGAACTGGAATGCACCGTGGTGCGCCTCGCGGTGGATCGGTTCTATCTTGTCTGCGCCGCCTTCTTTGAACAGCGCCTGCTGGATCATCTGGCGACGCATCAGGCGGGCGAACAGGCCGAGGTGATCAACCGATCCAATGCTTGGGCGGCGCTGTCCCTGAACGGCCCACGCGCCCGTGACATCCTGCGCCAATGCACCGAGGCTGATCTCAGCAATGCGGGGTTCCGCTGGCTGTCAGCGCAGGACATCACCGTGGCGGGGGTGAAACTCTGGGCCTTCCGCATGTCCTATGCAGGCGAGCTGGGCTGGGAGTTTCACATCCCGCGCGAGGATGCGCTGCAGGTCTATGACGCGCTTTGGGCCGCCGGCGCGCCGCTGGGCCTGGCGGATTATGGCAGCTTTGCCATGAACGCCATGCGCATGGAAAAAGGGTTCAAAGGGGCAGGGGAGCTGACCAACGAAGTCACCCTGGCCGAGGCCGATGTGCTGCGCTTTGCCCGCACCGACAAGGACTATCTGGGCAAAGACATCACCCTGCAGCCCGCCACCCGCTATGTCTGTGCCTATCTGGAAATCGACCAGAGCGGCGACATCTATGGCCATGGCGGCGAGGCGGTGCTGCTGGATAGCGCGGTTGTTGGCTCGACTGCTTCGGTGGTCTTTGGTCCCAGCGTGAACAAGATCCTCGCCTTTGCCTATGTCAAACCCGATGCCGCTGTGCCGGGAACCGAATTGCAGGTCGTGATCCATGGCGAGACCCGCAGCGCACGGGTGCTGGGCGCACCGGCCTATGATCCCGAAAACCTGCTGCCTCGCAGCGACGTAACCCCTGCTTTGGCAGACTGACCCCCATGCTTCTTCTTGGTCAAAATACTCAAATACGACCTCTGCTGTGCAAAATCCGGTCGCAGACGCGCGTGGCGGCTGTGGATTTGGGTATTTTGCAAGCAGAGAAGCCTTAAGGACACGAAGATGACAGACCTACCCAAAACAATGCAGGCTATGGTGACGATGGGCCATGGCGATCTGGACCAGATGGTCTGGCACGAGGATTGGGCGCGCCCTGATCCCGCGCCTGGCGAGGTGCTGATCAAAGTGGGGGCCTGCGGGCTGAACAACACCGATGTGAACACGCGGGTTGGCTGGTATTCCAAGGCGGTGACTGGCTCTACCGCCGATGGGGCGGATCAGGATCCCGATGCCGAGGATCCCAGCTGGGGCGGTGCGCCGATCACCTTCCCGCGCATTCAGGGCGCGGATGTGTGCGGGCGCATTGTGGCCGTGGGCGATGGGGTGGACCCTGCCCGGATTGGCGAACGGGTGATCACCGACAACTGGCTGCGCGCGCAGGAGGATCTGAACGACCTCAGCCGCATCGGCTATTTCGGGTCTGAACGCCATGGCGGGTTTGCTCAATACACGACACTGACGGCGCGCAACGTGCTGGCGGTACAGTCCGATTTCAGCGATGCAGAGCTGGCGACCTTTTCCTGTTCCTATTCCACCGCCGAGGGCATGTTGACCCGTGCCAAAGTCACCGAGGATGACACGGTTCTGGTGCCCGGAGCCTCCGGCGGTGTGGGCGGCGCGCTGGTACAGCTGTCCAAACTGCGTGGGGCGCGGGTGATTGCACTGGCGTCTGAGGCAAAGCACGACGATGTGCGCGCTTTGGGAGCCGATCTGGTTTTGCCGCGTGCGCCGCAAAACCTGCGCGCCACGCTGGCAGATGAAAAGATCACCGTTCTTGCGGATGTGGTCGGTGGGCCTGCCTTTGTCGATCTGCTGGATCTGTTGCAGCGCGGCGGGCGCTATACGTGCTCTGGCGCGATTGCCGGGCCGATGGTGGATCTGGACCTGCGCACGCTGTATTTGCGCGACCTGACCTTTACCGGATCGACCGTGATCGACCTAGAGGTCATGCCGCGTCTGATCAGCTATATCGAGCAGGGCAAGATCCGTCCGGCGCTGGCCGCGACCTATCCGCTGCGCGATCTGCACACTGCGCAGACTGCCTTTATCGAAAAGGCCTATACCGGCAATATCGTGGTCATCCCATGAGCCGCGCAGACTGGGATGATTTGCTGGAGGCCGTTCGCGCGGCTCATGCCAACAGCCCAGAACTGCAGGCGTTTTGCGGCTTTCCAACGGATCTGCAACCGCAGAAGGTCACGCCCTTTCACATCCCGCCCGCCGCTCTGATGGCGGCGGAAACCGGGCTGTTCAGCGATCATCACACGGCGCTGCGCGACGGGTTCATCACCTGCGGACCCCATGCCCAGTGGCGCGAAACCTATAAGGACACGGATATTGGTCAGGACTTTATGGACCGGTTCGGCTGTTACAACCTGATCGGGCAGGGCGGGGCGTTTTCCAGCGCCCAGATGTGGGCCTGGGTCGTCTATATGCCGCCCGGTCTGCACTATCCCTGGCACCACCACCCCGGCGAAGAAATCTATCTGGTTCTGGGGGGTGAGGCCACATTCATGCGCGCGGGCGATGCGACCGAAATGCTGCGCGCCGGGCAGGTGTCGCAACATGGCCCCAACCAACCACATGCAATGGAAACCCATGATCATCCGGTCATGGCGCTGGTCGTCTGGCGCAATGGCTTTGACACGCCGCCGGTTCTGACCCCCAAGGACTACATCCAATGAAAATCACCCGTATCACCGTCTACAAAACTGACCTGCCGCTGGAGCACCCCTATTGGCTGGCTGGGGGGCGGCTCAAATTCGAAAATCTGGATGCCACGCTGGTGCGCATCGACACGGATGAGGGCCTGACTGGCTGGGGCGAGGGCACGCCCTGGGGCCATACCTATGTGCCCGCCCATGGCCCCGGCATCCGCGCCGGGATCGAAACCATGGCGCCCTTTATCCTGGGCCTCGACCCGCGCCGGGTGCTGGAGGTCGAACGCGCCATGGACCTGGCCCTGCCGGGGCATTTGTACGCCAAATCCCCGATCGACATGGCCTGCTGGGACATTGCGGGGCAAGCGGCGGGTATGTCCATCGCGGCGATGATGGGCGCGCAGGACAGCCGCGCCATCCCGATTGCGTCCTCTGTCGGGGCCAAAACGGTTGAGGAAACCCGCGAGGTGCTGGCCCGCTATCGCGACCGGGGCTATGTCGCCCATTCGGTCAAGATCGGCGGTGATGTGGATCGCGATGTCGCTCGCATCCGCGATGTAGAGGCCCACCGCCCCCAAAACGAGATCATCCTTTATGATGTGAACCGGGGCTGGACCCGGCAACAGGCGCTGCGGGTCATGCAGGCGACCGAGGATCTGCGCGTCATGTTCGAACAACCTGCGGAAAGCCTGGATGACATCGCCGCCATCCGCCCGCTGCACAGCGCCCCGGTCAGCGTGGATGAAAGCCTTGTCACCCTGCAGGACGCCGCGCGCATTGCCCGCGACGGGCTGGCCGAGGTCTTTGGCATCAAGCTCAACCGCGTCGGGGGCCTGACCAAGGCCGCGCGGATGCGGGACATCGCGCTGGCCCATGGCATCGACATGTTTGTCATGGCAACCGGCGGCTCGGTTCTGGCGGATACAGAGGCGCTGCATCTGGCCGCCACAATTCCCGCCGCCAATTGCCACGCGGTCTGGGCCTGTCAGGACATGATCACCGTGGACATTGCCGGGGGCCGTGGCCCGCGCGCGCAAAACGGTCATCTGACTTTGCCTGACACACCCGGTCTGGGTGTGCACCCGGATCAGGACGCACTGGGCGCGCCGGTGGCCAGCTACGGGGGCTAAGCCAAAAAACAGGGAGGAGACCCCAAAATGAAGATCACCCGGATCCGCCTTTGGCATGTGCCCCTGACCAGCCATGCGGCCTATTACATGTCCGATGGCAAGACCTGTGATACGGTGGAAACCGTGGTGATCGGGGTCGACACCGATACTGGCCTGACCGGCTGGGGCGAGGTCTGCCCGATCCCGCATTACCTGCCTGCCTATGCGCGCGGCGTTGCGCCCACCCTGGCCGAGCTTGCCCCGGTGCTGATCGGCGCGGATCCGGTTGGGCCCGAGGCGCTAATGGCGCAGGCAGATCGCTGGTTGCAGGGGCATGTCTATGCGAAATCGGCGCTGGACATGGCGCTGTGGGATCTGACTGGGCAGGTCGCGGGGCTGCCGCTTTACACGCTGCTGGGCGGGCGGCGCAGCGCGGACATGCCGCTTTATCATTCGATCACCTGTATCGCGCCCGACGACATGGCGCGGATTGCCCGCGAGGCGCTGAATCAGGGCATGACGCAGTTTCAGGTCAAGCTGGGGGCCTCGGGCGATTGGCAGACCGACGCAGAGCGCCTGCGCGCCGTGCGGGCCGCTGTTGGCGACGGGCCGCTGGTCTATGGCGACTGGAACTGCGGTGCGACTTCGCTGGACGCCACGCGGGTCGGGCGCGCCGTGGAGCATCTGGATGTGATGCTGGAACAGCCCTGTCCTACGTTTGAGGAGTGCGCCCGCGTGCGCGCCGCCACTGGCCTGCCGATGAAAATGGACGAACTGGCGCAGGACACGGCCAGCCTGTTGCAGGCGCACCAGATGGGCCTCATGGATGCGGTGGCGTTGAAACTGTCGAAATTCGGCGGGCTGTCTGCGACGCGCCGGGCGCGTGATCTGTGCCTGCATCTGGGCGCTAAAATGTGCATCGAGGACACTTGGGGCAGTGACCTGACCACCGCTGCGCTGCTGCATCTGGGGGCGGCCACCGAACCGGGCCGCGTGATGAATGTCTGCGACCTGTCGGGCTATGTGGGGCCGCGCCTTGCCCCGGATGGCCCTGTGCGCAAGGCAGGCCGCATTGCCCCGCCCGAGGGCGTAGGCCTTGGCGTGTCTCCTGATCTTGACCTTCTCGGAACCCCCGATCTGATACTGGACTGAGCTATGCAGAAACTGACCTCCCAAGCCGACTGGATGGCGCGCGCCGCCAAGGTGCTGCCCGCCGCGGGCTTTGGCAATTTTGATCCCGGTTTTATTGCCGCCAGCGGGCAGGGATCGCGCATCACCGATGAAAACGGCGCGGAATATATCGACTATCTGATCGGCTCTGGCCCGATGATCCTGGGCCATGGCCATCCCGAAGTGCTGGAGGCCGTGCTGGCGCAACTGCCCAAGGGCATGACCTTTTTCGCCAATAATGCGCTTGGGATTGAACTGGCCGAGGACATCGCCGCCGCCGTGCCCTGCGTTGAGCAACTGCGCTATGTCAGCTCGGGCGGCGAGGCCGACATGTATGCCATGCGTCTGGCCCGCGCCTATACCGGGCGCGACAAGATCCTGAAATTCGAGGGCGGCTATCACGGCATGTCCGCCGAAGCACAGATGAGCCTTGCCCCCGCAGCGCAGGTGAATTTCCCCACAGCACAGCCCGACAGCGCGGGCATCCCGCAGGGCGTGGCCGACCAGATGCTGATCGCGCCCTATAATGATCTGAGCGCGGTCGAGGGGCTGTTGGCCGAACATAGTGACGTGGCCGCGATCATTGTCGAACCGCTACAGCGCATCATTCCGGCTATGCCCGGCTACCTGCAGGGCTTGCGCGATCTGTGCACCAAGCATGGCGTGCTGCTGATCTTTGACGAGATCGTCACTGGGTTCCGTCTTGCCTATGGCGGGGCGCAGGAACGCTATGGTGTGGTGCCCGACATTGTGACGCTGGGCAAGATCATCGGCGGGGGCTTTCCGCTGGCGGCGCTGGGCGCCAGTGCCGAGATCATGGCCCATTTCGACAAGGCCCATGTGGGGGCCGAGGGCTGGCTGATGCAGCTGGGCACCCTGTCGGGCAACCCTGTGGCGGCGGTGGCTGGCCTGAAAACCATGGAGATCCTGCGCCGCCCCGGCCAGTATGACAGGCTGCGCGGTTTCGGGCGGCGTCTGCAGGCGATGCAGGTTTCGGCGCTGAACAAGGCAGGGATTGCGCATCAGGTTGTCGGGGACGAGACCCTGTTCGACATTTATTTCACTGATCGCCCCTGTCTGGATTATCGCAGTGCGCGCCATGACGATCCGGCGATGAATGTGACCTATAATCAGGTGCTGCGGGACCACGGGATCCTGAAATCTCCGGGCAAGCTGTACCCGTCCCTTGCGTTGACAGAGGCCGATCTGGCCCAGACCGAAGCGGCGGTGGCACAGGCGGTGGCCGCAATTTCCTGAATAGGAAATTGGCCGTCGGCGCGCGAGGGCGGGTCCGTGCCTAGGGTATCGGCGACACACCGATTACCGGCAGGTGCAGCCCCCATAGCAGCGCCCAGCCAATCAGCGCCATCCCCAGTCTCAACAAGGGCGGGCGCAGGCCGGGTCGCCAGCGCCCCTGCAGCAATGCTGCTCCGGGCAACAGGCTGGTGCGGGCGCTCAGCCGGGCCCAGTCCTCTGGCCCGATCTCGCGCAGTTTCCGCCGCTCGACCAGCTTCATGCCGATCAGGGCAAACAGGGTGAAGGTTGAGAACAGGATCACATGGGCCAGCTCTCCGTTTGCCCAGAGATGCGCCGCCCCCCACAGCGCCAGCGCCCACAGCAGGGGCTGGCGGGTGAAACCGGCAATGCCGGGGCGGTCCGGGTCAAACCCCGTGCTGCGTCCTTCAAAGGAAAACGGGTTGGGCGCGGCCACGGCGCAGGCGGTCAGGATCCCGGCCAGCGGCACAGCGATATTCACCGCCCATCGTGCGGTGATGGTTTGATACCACAGGGTCACCACCGGCGCGCGCCCCGCCGCCATGATCACCCACCACAGCAACCCCAGCGAAATCAGGCTGAACAGGGTCATGTAGACCGGCACGCCCAGTCTTTGCATCCACCTGTCGCGCAGCCCCAGCCAGACAGGCACGCGGTGCGACATCAGAAACGCCAGCATGGCAGCGGTGAATTCGATCCAGCCCATCATGATCTCCGTCAGACCCGCTGAAACCCTAGGCTCGCGCGGTGCAGGGCGAAAGATCCCGGCTCTGCGATGAATTGACCTTGGCATTATTCGCGCTCAAATTGGGGCAAACAATAGCGGGAGAGCAGGCCCATGGGGTATATTCTGGCGATTGATCAGGGCACCACGTCCAGCCGGGCGATTGTGTTTGATGGCGCGATGGCCCCGGTCGGAGCTGCGCAAGAGGAGTTTCCCCAGCATTTTCCCGATTCCGGTTGGGTTGAGCATGATCCGGCGGATCTGTGGCAGACGGTTTTGCGCGTGTGCCGCGAGGCTCTGGCACAGGCGGGGCTGGGGCCAGAGGCGCTTTCGGGGATCGGCATCACCAACCAGCGCGAAACCACGTTGGTCTGGGATCGCGCCACGGGCGCGCCGATCCATAACGCGATTGTCTGGCAGGATCGCCGGACTTCGGCCCAATGTCAGGCGCTGAAGGCCGATGGGCATGAACCCATGGTCACGCAGCGCACCGGGCTGCTCTTGGACCCGTATTTCAGCGCCACAAAACTGGCTTGGCTGTTGGAGAATGTTGAGGGTGCCCGCACCCGCGCCGAAGCCGGAGAGCTGGTGTTCGGCACCGTGGACAGCTGGCTGATCTGGAACCTGACAGGCGGCACACGCCATGTCACCGATGCCACCAACGCCGCGCGCACCATGCTGTATGACATTCGCAAAGGGCGGTGGAGCCAGACCATCTGTGATCTGCTCAACATCCCGATGCAGATGCTGCCCGAGGTGCAGGATTGCGCTGCGGATTTTGGCGAAACCGCGCCCGATCTGCTGGGCGCGCCTGTGCCGATCCTCGGTGTGGCGGGGGATCAGCAGGCCGCGACCATCGGGCAGGCCTGTTTCCAGCCGGGCATGTTGAAATCGACCTATGGCACGGGTTGTTTTGCACTTATGAACACGGGCGATGTGCCGGTGGCCTCGCAGAACCGGCTGCTGACGACCATCGCCTATCAGTTGGATGGAAAGCCGACCTATGCGCTGGAAGGCGCGATCTTTGTCGCCGGTGCAGTGGTGCAATGGCTGCGCGATGGGTTGCAGATCATCAAAGGCGCGCCGGAAACGCAGGGGCTGGCCGAACGGGCGGACCCGACACAAAATGTCGTTCTGGTCCCGGCCTTTACCGGGCTTGGCGCGCCCTATTGGAATGCCGAGTGCCGGGGCGCGGTGTTTGGCCTGACGCGAAATTCCGGCCCTGCGGAATTTGCCCGTGCCGCACTGGAAAGCGTCGGCTATCAGACCCGCGATCTGATGGAGGCCATGCAGGCCGATCTGGCCGCCAGCGCGCCCGAGGGCATGGCCCATAGTGCCACCCTGCGCGTCGATGGCGGGATGAGCGCAAGCGACTGGGCGATGCAGTTCCTGTCCGACATTCTGGACGCGCCGGTGGACCGACCCGAGGTGCTGGAAACAACGGCGCTGGGCGTGGCCTGGCTGGCCGGGCAGCGCGCGGGGATCTACCCGGATCAGGCGGGCTTTGCCAGCGGCTGGGCGCTGGAGCGCAGCTTTGCGCCGGGGATGGAGACCGCCACGCGGGATCAGAAATACAGCGCGTGGCAGCGGGCGGTGGCGGCGGCGCAGGCGGTCTGACCGCCCGCTCCACGTGAATCAGGCGTCGGACACGCCTGCTTCGGCAAAGGTGGCCATGCCGTTATGGCAGGCCAGTGCGCCACGGATGACCGATAGGGCCAGCGCCGCGCCGGAGCCTTCGCCAAGCGCCATGCCCAGATCCAGCAGGGGTGTCTTGCCCATGCCCTCGGCCAGCTTGCGATGGCCGGGTTCGGCGCTCATATGCGCGATCTGGCAGTGTTCCAGCGTTTCGGGGCGCGCAGCAAACAGCGGTGCTACGGCGGCGGTGCAGATATAGCCATCCAGAATGACCGGGATGCGGGCGGCGCGGGCTGCCAGAACTGCGCCACAGATGGCGGCCTGTTCCCGCCCCCCCAGCGCGGCGAGCTTGCCAATCGCGTCGGTGCCTGCGTGCAGGGCCAGCCCGCGGGTGATCACGTCTGCCTTGTGCTTCATTCCATCGGAATCCGACCCGGTGCCGCGCCCGACCCAGTCGATGGCCTCGCCGCCAAAGACAGCCAGTGCCAGCGCCGCGGCGATGGTGGAATTGCCGATGCCCATTTCACCCAGCAGCAGGATGTCGGCGCTGGTATCCACCGCCGCTGCACCGCGTGCCATGGCGTCCAGCACTTCGGCTTCGCTCATGGCGGGGGCGGTGGTGAAGTCCTGTGTCGGCTTGTCCAGATCCAGCGCGACCACGCCCAGATCCGCGCCGGAGGCCTTGCACAGCTGGTTGATCGCAGCGCCGCCTGCCTCGAAATTGGCGACCATCTGCACGGTGACTTCCTGCGGGAACGGGTTCACCCCCTGCGCACAGACCCCGTGATTGCCAGCAAAAACCAACGCCTGCGCCTTGGCGATTTCGGGGCGGTCCGTGCCGCGCCAGCCTGCCATAAAGGCGGCCAGTTCCTCTAGCCGGCCCAGCGAACCGGGCGGTTTGGTCAGCTGGTTCTGGCGCGCGGTTGCGGCCTCGGCGCTGGCGCTGTCAAAGGCGGTCAGGGGCAGGGTGGCAATATCGGACAGGGCCGACAGGGTCAGAGAGGTCATGGTTTCACCTTGATTGGGTGGCCTGCCACGCAGAACCACAGCGCATCGCAGGCCTCGGCGACCTGCTGGTTGATCAGCCCGGCCGCATCGCGGAACCGCCGGGCCAGAGCGTTTTCAGGCACGATACCCGCGCCCACTTCGTTTGTTACAAAAATCACCGGCGCGGTGAGGCGCGGCAAAAGCGCGACCAAAGCGTCGCATTCGGACTGCCAGTCGCGCTCATCCAGCATCAGATTGGTCAGCCAAAGGGTCAGGCAATCGACCAGCCGGGGGGCACCGCCATCACTGTCACGCAACGCAGCGCACAGATCAAACGGTTCGGCCAGCGTGGTCCATTCCGCGCCGCGCCGCGCCTGATGGCGGGTGATCCGGTCGGCCATTTCGGTATCGCCGTCAAACGCCTGTGCGGTGGCGATATAAATGGCAGGGGCACCGCTGTCTGCGGCCAGTTCCAGCGTCAGGCGCTCGGCCAGCTGGCTTTTACCAGAGCGCGCGCCGCCCGTGATCAGGATCGACTTTGTCATGGGATCGTGACAAAGCAGGTTCCGCAGAAAATGGAAAGCCCGGATGAGACCTTTTGAGCCCGCTTCCGACATGGATCGCCAGGGAACCGGCCCGAAAGGGGCGGAGACCTGCGTTGCGGGGCATTTTGGCGAATGGGTGCAGGGGCGGCTGGGGGCCGAAGGGCCCGTGGCGCTGGTCACGCTGCATTGCCCGGATTTCGGGTTGCGGGCGCGCTACACCCCGGCAGAGGCGTTGCAGCTCAGCGGCGGGGATGGCCTGCTGGACCTGCCCCGCGCTCAGGCGTTTCTGCGCGCCTTGAACCTGCCAGAGAGCGGTCATTTCCACCTGATCCCGGATCTGCCCGTAGGCGGTGGCGGGGGCATGTCCACTGCCGCGCTGGTCGCGCTGGCGCGTCTGGCGGGTTGTGACGGTACGGCGCTGAATCTGGCCCGCGCCTGCATCGCGGTCGAAGGCGCAAGCGATCCGCTGATGTTACCCGTGCCCGAGGCTGTGTTATGGGCATCGCGCCGGGGAGACATCCTGCAGGATATGCCAGTGCCGCCGCGTTGCAGTGTGCTGGGCGGTTTTTGGGGCGCGCCGCAGCGCACGGATGCGTCGGATCGGCGCTTTGCCGATATATCGGATCTGGTTGCGCAGTGGCAGCGGGCCTCGGATCTAAAGGACTTTGCCCAGCTGGCCAGCCAGTCCGCGGCGCGGGCGGCCGCGCTGCGCGATGCCGCTCCCTGTCCGATGGCGGATCTGGCGCGGGATCTGGGTGCGCTGGGGCATGTGCGGGCGCATACGGGGTCTGCGCGCGGTCTGATCTTTGCGTCTGGGTCGGTGCCTGCGGGGGCTGCGTCGGTTCTGCAGCAGGCGGGGCTGCGGCAGGTTGTGCAATTTGAACGCGGAGGCGCGTGATGCTGTTTTCAGCGGCTATTCTGGTGGGATTTCTGATCGACGCGGCACTGGGCTGGCCTGCGGCGCTGTTCCGGCGTGTGTCGCATCCGGTTGTCTGGATCGGGGCATTGATTTCTTGGCTGGAGGCGCGGTTGAACAAAGGCGCTGCAATGCGACGCCGCGCGGCAGGCGGTGTCTGCGTGTTGATCGTTTTGCTGGCGGTCGGGGTGCCAAGTTTTGCAGTGCAAAACTTGCTGCCAGACGGATGGGTTGGCGCGATGTTGATTGGTGTGCTGTGCTGGCCGCTGATCGCGACCCGGTCGATGCATGACCATGTGCAGGCAGTGGCCGCCCCTCTGCTGCGGGGGGATCTGGCCAGTGCCCGCCATGCGGTGTCGATGATTGTAGGCCGCGACCCGGCGCAGCTGGACGAGGCCGGTGTGGCCCGCGCCGCACTGGAAAGCCTTGCTGAGAACAGTTCAGACGGGATCGTCGCGCCTGTCTTTTGGGGAGTGGTTCTGGGGCTGCCGGGGATCGCACTTTATAAAGCTGTTAACACAATGGATTCCATGATTGGTCATCGCAATGACCGCTATGAGGAGTTTGGCAAGATCGCAGCGCGGCTGGATGATGTGGTCAATCTGATCCCGGCGCGCCTGACCGGTGTTTTGTTCGCGCTGGCCTCTGGCAATGCCGTGGGCACGGGGCTGCGCGTCATGATGCGTGATGCGGGTCTGCATCGTTCGCCCAATGCGGGCTGGCCCGAAGGGGCGCTGGCTGGGGCGCTGGGGCTGCGCCTGTCCGGGCCGCGCCAATATGGTGATCGTATCGCAGATGAGCCCTGGGTTCATGCCGAGGGGCGCGATCCCTATGCGGATGATCTGGCGCGGGGGCTTGCGCTTTTCCGCCGGGCGATGCTTTTGTGCGGCGCAGTTTTGGCGCTGCTGGCAATGATGTGAGGGACTGATGCGCGACCACGGAGGGGATATGGACCGGGCCATTGCGGCCTATGGGGCGGGGGACTGGCTGGACCTTTCTACCGGTATCAATGCCGTGCCCTATCCGCTGCCGGATATGCCTGCGCACGCCTGGGGGGCCTTGCCAACACGGGCCGAGATGGCCGCGCTGGAGGCGCAGGCAAAACAGACATACAAGGCCGCAGGTGCGGGATGTATCGCGCTGGCCGGGGCGCAGGGGGCGATTCAGCTGGTGCCGCGTCTGGCGCAGGCGGGGACGGCCCGCGTGCTGGGGCCAACCTATAACGAACACGCGGCCTCGCTGCGCGCGCAGGGCTGGGAGGTGGCCGAAGTGCCGGACCCGGCGCTGCTGCGCGGGGCCGATCTGGCCGTGGTGGTCAATCCGAACAACCCGACCGGTGGCAGCCACACGGTCCCCTCCCTGATAGAGCTGGCCACACAGGTCGGTCTGCTTGTGGTGGATGAGAGCTTTGCCGATCCGACGCCCGATCTGTCGATCCTGCCGCATCTGGAGGCGCTGTCCGCGGGCGCGCGGGTGCTGGTGCTGCGCTCTTTCGGAAAATTCTACGGGCTGGCAGGGGCGCGGCTGGGCTTTGCCCTTGGGCCTGTCGATCTGATTGATCAGATGCGCGCGCTGGCAGGCCCCTGGGCGGTCAGCGGCCCGGCGATTGCCTGCGGCATGGCCGCGCTGGTCGACACGGTCTGGCAGGATCAGACCACCGCCCGGCTGGCACAGGATTGCGCGCGGCTGGATGATCTGGCCGCCGCCGCAGAGTGGACATATATCGGTGGCACCCATCTGTTTCGCAGCTACATGACCCCGGATGCCCAGGCCGTGCAGGACCATCTGGCCCGCCACAAAATCTGGAGCCGGATCTTTCCGTGGTCCGATGGCTGGGTGCGGCTGGGTCTGCCACCGGTATCGGGCTGGAACCGCCTTGAAACGGCTTTTGCGGCCATGCCAGGCGCAGCCTCGTCAGAAAAGGAGCACACCGGATGAAAATGACCGAAGATCATGCGGAGCACCTGCAAGAACTGATGCGCTGGCGGCGCGACATGCGCCATTTCCGTCGGACCCCACTGTCCGAAGATCTGATCGAAGAGCTGCGCGCGGCGATGGATCTGGCCCCGTCGGTCGGGAATGCGCGCCCCTGGCGGGTGTTCCGGGTCGAAGAACCCGGTCTGCGCCAACAGGTGCGCGCCGATTTCCTGCGCTGCAATCAGGCGGCGGCAGAAAGCTATGACAATGACACGCGCGTTGAATACACAAGGCTGAAACTGGCCGGGATCGACAAGGCCCCGCTGCAGCTGGCCGTGTTCACCGAAACCGACCCACCCGAGGGCAGGGGGCTGGGCCGTGCAACCATGCCGCATACGCTAGAGCAAAGCACCTCAATGGCGGTGTATGGCATGTGGTTGACCGCGCGGGCGCATAATTTGGGCATCGGGATGCTGTCGATCCTTGATCCCGACCGGATGAAAACCCTGTTTGATGTGCCCGAAAGCTGGAACTTTACGGCCTATCTGTGCATCGGCTACCCGGAATTTGACGATGACACGCCGCTGCTTCACCGCAAGGGGTGGCAGGAGAATGCCAAGACCGAGTGGGTGACGCGCTAGTCGCCCATGGCGTGACAGCTTAGCGCGCGGCGTTCAGGATTCCGTCCACATCCAAATGGGTTTCCATGTGATCGGCCAGCGCGTCCAGCGTGGCCTCGACCGTTTCGCCATAGCCCGCTTGGCTGGCGGTATCGAACTGCGCCAACCACGCAGCGCGGAACCCGTCATCGCGGAACATGCCGTGCAGATAGCTGCCCTGCACCCGGCCATCCGCGCTGATCGCGCCCTCAGGTTTTCCATCGACATGGGCAAAGGGGCGGTCGCGATCTGGGCCGCTGCTGCGCCCGATATGGATCTCATAGCCGTCAAACCCAAGGCCCGAACCCGCATGGGTCGCGCGGGTTTCGGTCAGGCGTTTGTCGCCGGTCATCACCGTGTCGATCTGCAACAGGCCAAGGCCCGGATCGGTGCCCGCGGGCCCTTCGATCCCATCGGGGTCTGCAATGGTCTGACCCAACATCTGATAGCCGCCGCAAATTCCCAGAACATGTCCGCCGCGCCGGTGATGGGCGGCCAGATCAATACCCCAGCCCTGGGCGCGCAGATAGGCCAGATCGCCCCGGGTTGATTTGCTGCCGGGCAGGATCACCACATCCGCATCCGCCGGGATCGGCTGCCCGGGGGGCAGCATGGTCAAGCGCACGCCGGGTTCCTGCGCCAGCGGATCCATATCGTCGAAATTCGCCATGCGCGACAGGCGCAGGCAGACCACATGCAGCCCGCTTTCACGCGTGGGCGTGGCCACATCCAGAGCATCCTCGGCAGGCAGTTTCCACGCCTCGGGGAACCAGGGGGCCACGCCAAATCCACGCCAGCCAGAGCGGTCCTCGATCAGCTGATAACCATCGTCAAACAGGCGCGGATCACCGCGGAACTTGTTGATCAGAAAACCGGAAACAAGCGCCGCATCGTCAGGATCCAGCACCAGTTGCGTGCCAAGGATCTGCGCAATAACGCCACCCCGGTCAATGTCACCACACAGAATGACCGGCACATCTGCCGCCAGCGCAAAGCCCATATTGGCGATGTCACCGGCGCGTAGATTGACCTCGGCCGGGCTGCCCGCGCCTTCGACCAGCACAAGGTCGTGACGGGATTTGAGGCGTTCAAAACTGTCCAGAACATGGGTCATCAGGGTCGGTTTCAGGCGGGAATATTCGCGCGCCTTAACCGTGGCCAGCCGCTTGCCCTGCACCACAACCTGCGACCCGACATCGGTTTCGGGTTTCAGCAGAACCGGGTTCATATCCGTGTGCGGCGCCAACCCACAGGCCAGCGCCTGCAACGCCTGCGCGCGCCCGATCTCGCCGCCATCGCTGGTCACGGCGGCATTGTTGGACATGTTCTGCGGCTTGAACGGCGCAACAGACAGCCCGCGCCGCAGCGCCGCGCGGCACAGCCCCGCCACCAGCATGGATTTTCCGACATTGGAGCCGGTGCCCTGGATCATCACGGATTTGGTCATTGCTTGCCTTGACGCTGGTTAGAAACAGTCCCACTTTCGAGCCGGACACGGATTTCAGTTAAAGTAATGGACCCAGATGGAAAAGCGATACCAGGTCTTCATCTCGTCAACCTTTCAGGATTTGCAGAACGCCCGGCAAGAGGTCAGCCAGGCCCTGCTGCGCGCGGATTGCTTTCCAGCGGGGATGGAGCTGTTCCCGGCAGCGGATCAGGAACAGTTCGAGTTCATCAAGACGGTGATTGATCAGTCGGATTACTACCTGCTGATTTCTGCGGGGCGCTACGGGTCCATCCACCCGGAAACCGGGCTGAGCTATACAGAGATGGAATATGATTACGCCATGGAGATCGGCAAACCGGTGATCCGGTTGTTGCATAAGGATCCGTTTAATCAGTTGCGCGGGGAGTTTCTTGAGACAGGGGATGCGGGCCGCGCTGCGTTGGAAAAGTTTCGCCAGAAACTGACCACGGGATCGGTCGTGCGATTTTGGGAAGACCCCAAGGAACTGATGGCCGAAACGGTTTTTGCCTTGCAGGACATTCAACGTCGCAAATCTGCAGTTGGTTGGGTGCGAGCCGATGGAATTTCTTCAGAGAAAGCGCGTGCCGAGATCGCTGAGTTGAAATTGCAACTTGCAGAAGTGCAAGTAGTCAACCCTGACTTCGCTAAAACACTCTCACAGCAGAAAGGACTGGTTCCGCTACGTTGGAGGGAGGAAGTGGCAGCGGATGACGGGTACGAGTTTACCGGTGCACAGCTCACCACCTCTGTTTCTAAGGATAGTTTTCTATATGAAATTTGCGTCGCGCTCTTAGAGGAGGAGGAGGAGGGCGCTCTTTATCGACGAGTTCTTGAGGGACTTAAACCAAAGGAAGTTTCGTTTAAGTATTATCAAAGAGATTTGGGGGAGTACTTCGAGTTTCGGTCTTTTCTCGAATGGTTGGAGGGGGAAAGCATGATTTCTTCCTATACCAATGAATACGGAGCGACCTCTTGGGTGCTTTTGCCTGACGCAAGGGTGTGGATCAGAGGAAACGTTGCGCGCAAATCGTTAGATAGAGCCGCGTTGAAGGAATACTTGTTTACTTAGAACTCCACCCCCTTCTGCGCCATCACGCCGTCGCGGAACGGGTGTTTCAGCAGGGTCATTTCGGTCACCAGATCGGCGGCTTCGATCAGTTCGGGTTTGGCGTTGCGGCCGGTCAGGCAGACATGGGTCATGCGGGGTTTTTGCTCCAGTAGGAAATCCACCACCTCGTCAATGTCCAGATAATCATTGCGCAGGGCGATGTTGATCTCGTCCAGCAGGACAAAATCCACCTCTGGGTCCAGGATCTGTTCCTTGGCGATCTCCCAGCCCTTCTGCGCCGCCGCGATGTCGCGCTCGCGGTCCTGTGTTTCCCAGGTAAAGCCCTCACCGGAGACAAAAAACCGGACCTCGTCCGCGAATCGTTCGCGCAGAAAGGTCTTTTCGCCGGTGTCACGGTTGCCTTTGATGAACTGCACGACCGACGCCTGCATCCCATGGGCAATGCAGCGCATGATCATGCCGAAACCGGACGACGATTTGCCCTTGCCGGGGCCAGTATGGATGATGATCAGACCTTTTTCCTCGGTCTTGGTTTCCATCAGGCGATCGCGCGCGGCCTTGATTTTGCGCATCTTTTCGGCGTGGCGGGCGTTGATATCTTCCATGGGGGCCTCTGGCGGTCTGTGTGTCAAAGCGATTTGCACAGCAAAAGCATCCGGCGTCAATCCATGGCTGCGGCAGGTCAACGGGGCAAAGCGACCCCGCGCCGCCGGGGCAAAACGCAGGGCAGGGTAGAGCGGCGCATTGACAGAGGGCTTTCACCTGAGGCAAACCGCCGGGCGATGGTTCCCGCATGGCCTTGGCCTATTGGGATGAAAAGGGAACGCGGTGCGTGACCGGGCCTGGCCCTGTCTCAATGCCGCGGCTGCCCCCGCAACTGTAAGCGGTTGGCGCGCTGCAACAGGCCACTGGCCCCGAACCGGGCCGGGAAGGCGCAGAGTGCCGTTGATCCGCCAGCCAGGAGACCTGCCATCGACTGGGCGCAGACCCTCGGCGCCTGCAATGCAACTTCGAACCGGGCGGGGTGTCCCGGATAAAAGGGCCATGACACATGAGCCAGCCAGATCAGGGCGCCGATACCGCCCCTGTCCAGCCGACCGACCCGGTGGAGCTGCTTGTCTGCGTCAAATGCCGGCGTGGAACTGAAATCCCCGAAGACGGAGAGCGCCCCGGACAGGCGTTGTTTGATGCGCTTGCACAGCGCGATCTGCCCGATGGCGTGACGCTGCATCCGGTGGAATGCCTGCAGAATTGTGATCAGGGATGCAGTGCCGCCATGCGCGGCGGGGCGGATCGCTGGACCTATCTGTACGGAAATCTGCATGAAACGTCGCATCTTGACCTGCTGGTCGAGGGCGCGGCGCTGTATCGTGACACCAAAGACGGGCTGATCCCCTGGCGGACCCGCCCGGACCATTTCAAACGTAACTGTATCGCGCGCATTCCGCCGCTGGCCGCCACTGCGCCCGCGTCTGCCGCTGCTGAACCGAACGAGGCTTAATATGGCTGATCTTGCAAAACTTCCCGTCACCGTCATCACCGGCTTTCTGGGCTCGGGCAAAACCACGCTGGTCAGCCATCTGATGCAAAATCCGGGCGGCAAGCGTCTGGCGGTTGTGGTCAATGAATTTGGCGATGTGGGTGTGGATGGTGACATCCTGAAATCCTGCGCGATCCCCGATTGCCCGGCGGAAAACATCATGGAACTGGCCAATGGCTGCATCTGCTGCACCGTGGCCGATGATTTCATCCCCACGATCGAGGCGCTGATGGCGCTGGAGCCGCGCCCGGAACATATCCTGATCGAGACCTCGGGTCTGGCGCTGCCCAAACCGCTGCTCAAGGCGTTTGACTGGCCGGATATTCGCTCGAAGATCACCGTGGACGGTGTGATCGCGCTGGCCGATGCCGAGGCCGTGTCTTCGGGCCGGTTTGCATCGGATGTGGCGGCTGTGGATGCGCAGCGTCTGGCCGATGACAGCATCGACCATGAAACGCCCCTGTCCGAGGTGTTCGAGGACCAGATTTCCTGCGCCGACATCATCCTGCTGACCAAGCCCGATCTGGCCGGTCCCGAAGGTGTGGCCAAGGCCAAGGATATGATCGCCGCCAAGGCGCCGCGCCCGCTGCCCGTGGTCGAAGTGGCCGAAGGCGTGGTCGATCCCCGCGTGATCCTGGGTCTTGAGGCCGCCGCCGAGGATGACATGGATGCCCGCCCCAGCCATCACGAAGATCACCACCACCATGATGACGAGGATGGCGATCATCACCACCATCACGACCATTCGCATGATGAGTTTGAAAGCATCGTGGTCGACATCCCCGAACTGGCCGACCCGGCGCAGCTGGTTGCCGCCATCGAACGACTGGCGAATGAGCGCAACATCCTGCGGGTCAAAGGCTATGCCAGCGTTGCGGGCAAACCGATGCGCCTGTTGGTGCAGGCTGTGGGTGCGCGGGTGCGTCACCAGTTCGACCGCCCCTGGCAGCCCGATGAATCCCGTCAGGGCCGCCTGGTTGTGATTGGCGAACATGACGACATCAACCGCGCGGCGATCGAAGCCGTGCTGGGTGTGTCCGAACCCGCCTGAATGCTCTGTAGGGTGGGTTTGTAACCCACCATAACCTTTCCCGGTGGGCGGTCTGCGCCCACCTGATGGACCCGCTGCCATGCATGTGATTTTCCGCGAAAGCCACGGTCTGGAAGAGACCGACACCCCGACCGATCTGGGCCAGACTCCGGCGGATCTGGTGGTGCTGTCCTATTCCGACAGCGATCTTGGCGCCTTTGCCGAGGCATGGAAACGTGGCGGCGGGCGCGAAGGGCGGATGCCCAGCCTGCGTTTGGCGAACCTGTCGGCGCTGCGCCATCCTTTGTCCGTCGATACCTATATCGAACAGACGCTGGAGGGGGCCAAAGGCATCCTGATCCGTCTGATCGGGGGGATGCCCTATTGGTCCTATGGCTTGCAGCAAGTGCAGGCACTGGCGCAGGAACGCGGCATTGCGCTGGCGGTGTTGCCTGCCGATGGGCGGCGCGACAAGCGGCTGGAAGAGGTCTCGACCCTGCCGGTCTCGACACTGCATCGCCTGTCGCATCTGTGTGACACCGGCGGCGCTGTGGCGGCGCAGGCGGCGCTGGCTCAGATCGCGCTGGCCGCCGGGCTTTATGCCGGGCCGGTGCCAGGATCCAAAGACCTGCCCGCGCAGGGTGGCTGGGATCCGGCGCGCGGTGTTTGCGATCCGGTCTACACACCCGAAACGCCGGGCCTGCCGCGGGTTTTGATCACCTTTTACCGCTCTTATCTTGTGTCGGCAGACACCGCGCCGCTGACCGCCATGGCCGAGGCGTTCCGTGCCGCAGGCTACGCGGTGGCCATGGCCTATGCACCCTCTCTCAAGGCCCCCAAAGCCGCGAAATACCTGCGCGAGGTCATCGCCGATCTGAAACCAGATGCGATCATCAACGCGACCTCGTTCAGCGGGCGGGGCGCGGATGGCACCTCGCCGTTGGATGCGGGGAATGTCCCGGTGTTTCAGGTCGCACTGGCCACGTCGGGGCGGGATGCCTGGGCCGAGGCCGAGCGCGGCCTGTCCCCCACCGACCTTGCCATGCATGTGGTGCTGCCTGAGGTGGATGGCAGGCTGTTCGCCGGGGTTTGTTCGTTCAAAGAAGCGGGCGAGCGCGATCCCGACCTGCAATTCGCCCGCACCATGCACCGGCCCGATCCTGAACGTATCGGATCTATCGTCGCCAAGGTGGATCGCTGGGTCAAACTGGGCCAGCAGCCGCAGGCAGATCGCCGCATCGCGCTGGTGCTGTCGACCTATCCGGGCAAGGATTGGCAGATGGGCCATGCAGTGGGCCTGGATGCGCTGGCTTCGGCAGAGGCGATCCTGAGCGATCTGTCCGATGCGGGCTATCAGATCGAGGGTGGCGATACGCTCGACATCGCCCTGCCCAAACGCGCGGAATCCTGGCCGTTGGAACAATACCGCACCGCGCTGGCCGCGCTGCCGCAGGATTTGCAGGACGAGATCACCGAGACATGGGGCCCGCCCGAACAGGATGCGGCCGTGCGGGACGGGGCGTTTCATTTCGCCATCACCCATCGCGGCAATGCGCTGGTCGCGCTGCAGCCCGAGCGCGGCGGGATCACCACCCGCGACGATGATTATCACGATATGGCCCGCACGCCCTGCCACGGCTATGTCGCCTTTTACCTTTGGCTGCAGGCGCGGGCTGACGCGCTGATCCATGTGGGCGCCCATGGCACACTGGAATGGCTGCCGGGCAAATCCATCGCCCTGTCCGGCACCTGCTGGCCCGAAGTGCTGACCGGCCATATCCCGGTCGTCTATCCCTTTATCGTCAACGATCCGGGCGAGGCGGCGCAGGCTAAGCGCCGCATTGGCGCGGTGACGCTGGGCCACGTGCCGCCGCCAATGCGCGAAAGCGGTGTGCCAGAACGCCTGTCCCGGCTCGAGGCCCTGCTGGATGAGTTCTCCAACGCCGATGGTCTGGACCCGCGCCGCCGCGACCGGCTGCAGGGTGACATCCGGGACGAAGCGCAGGCGCTGGGGGTGGAGGCCGATCTGGGCCTGAACACGGCGTCCTGCACAGCCGAGGCGATCACCCGGATCGACCGCTTTGTCTGCGACATCAAGGAAAGCCAGTTTGGCGAGGGGCTGCATATCTGGGGCCGTCCCTGCGCCGGGCAAGACCGGTTTGACACGGCTGCGTCGGTGGCATCGGAGCGGCAGGCGCTGCTGGATGCGCTGGACGGGCGGCGGATCGCCTCGGGCCCGTCGGGGTCGCCCTATCGCGGGCGCACCGATGTGCTGCCCACCGGGCGCAACCTGTTCACCACCGATCCGCGCAGCGTGCCAACCCGCGCCGCCTATGCGCAGGGCGTGACCCTGGCCGAAGAGCTGGTGCGCCGTCATCTGCAGGACGAGGGCGACTGGCCGCGCGGGCTGGTCGTCGACCTGTGGGGCTCGGCCACCATGCGCACCGCAGGCGAAGAATTTGCCATGGCACTGCACTTGCTGGGTGTGAAACCGGTCTGGGATGCAGGATCGGAACGGGTTTCGGGCATCGAAGTGCTGCCGATTGCGGAACTCGACCGCCCCCGGATCGACGTGACCCTGCGGGTTTCCGGGCTGTTCCGCGACGTGTTCCCGACGCTTTCGGCGCTGTTTGCGCAGGCGGTGCGGGCGCTGGCCGCGCGAGACGAGGCCGCAGACTGGAACCCCTATGTCGGGCGCGAGGATCTGTCGCGGGTCTATGGTCCGGCACCGGGCAGTTTCGGTCTGGGGATCGGGGCCGCGCTGGAGGATTACACCGATGAGGGCCGCCGCGCTGCGGGCGAGGCCTGGCTGAACGCGTCTTCTTGGGCGCTGGACGGGACGCAGGCGGCGCAAGACGCCGAGGGGCTGCGCGCCCGTGTGGCACAGGCGGATAGCTTTGTGCATCCGCAGGATCTGCCGGAAACCGACCTGCTGCTGGCCGCTGATTATGCCGCGCATGAGGCGGGCTTTGCCGCCGCGCAGGCGATCACCGGCGGCAAGGCCGCGCTCTATCATCTGGACAACACCAACCCCGAGGCTCCCCGCGCCCGCGCGCTGCCCGAGGAAATCGCCCGCGTGGTGCAGGCCCGCGCGGCCAATCCGGTCTGGTTGAACGGGATGCGCGCCCATGGCTTCCGTGGCGCGGCAGAAATCGCCGCCACGCTGGATCACATGGCGGGCTTTGCCCATCTGGCGCGGGTCGTTCCCGCCCATCTGTTTGACCTTTACCATGAGGCCACGCTGGGCGACCCCGAGATCGACGCGTTTTTGCGCGAAGCCAATCCCGAAGCCCACGCTGCCCTGCAGGCGCGCTTTGCCGAACTGATGCGCGCAGGGCTGTGGCGCACCCGTCGCAACTCGATCCTGGCGGCAATGGAAGACCTGATGCTGGAGGCCGGAGAGTGAGCGCCCCCGAAGTGCGCGGTTGGTGTCCCGGCGCGCACCGCCCGATGCGCTCCGGCGATGGGCTGGTGGTGCGGGTGCGCCCGGTGCTGGCGCGGCTGGATCTGGCGCAGGCGCTGGCCCTGTGCGATCTGGCGCTGGACTTTGGCAGCGGCGCGCTGGAGCTGACCAACCGCGCCAATCTGCAGATCCGGGGCGTCAGTGATGACGGCCATCCGGCACTGATTGCGCAGCTGGATCGGCTGGGGCTGCTGGATGCGGATCCGATGCTGGAAAAACGCCGCAATGTTCTGATCTCGCCATTCTGGGAGGAGGGCGACCTGACCTGCCGACTGGCGCGATCCTTGCTGTCGGCACTGCCTGAACTGCCTGATCTGCCTGCCAAATTCGGCTTTGCGGTGGATACGGGTGTGGCCCCGATGCTGACCCGCGATCCGGCAGACATCCGTCTGGAACGGGCCGAGGATGGGCTGATCCTACGCGCCGATGGGGCAGAGCAGGGTCGTCTGATCGCGGTGGCCGATGCCATTCCCGCGCTGCTGGAAATGGCGCGCTGGTTTAACGCCCATCGCAGCGAGGACCGCCGCCGGATGCGCACCGTTCTGCCCGCCAGCCCGCTGCCGGCAGAGTGGCAGACCCATGCACCGCGGCCTCCGCTCCCCAAACCGCAAGCCGGGATGTCTGCGCATGGCCCGCTGCTGGGTGCCCCCTTTGGTCAGATTGATGCGCAGGCGCTGCGTGCGGCGCTGACCGATGCGCAGGCCAAGGCGCTGCGCGTCACCCCGTGGCGGCTGTTCCTGTTGGAAGGCGGGGGGGCTGTGATCTCGGACAAATTTGCCACCCAATCCAGCGATCCGCTGTTGCGCGTGGATGCCTGCACTGGCGCGCCGCTTTGCCCGCAGGCCAGCGTGGAAACCCGTGACCTTGCGCGCGATCTTGCACCGCTGGCGCAGGGCACATTGCATATCTCGGGCTGCAGCAAAGGTTGCGCCCGTGCCCGCCCCGCCGATCTGACCCTTGTGGGGCGGAACGGCACATTTGATCTTGTCCGTCAGGGATGCGCGTGGGATGACCCGCGCCAGACCGGGCTGATGCCCCATGAAATCCCCGCAGCACTCGGGAAATCCTAATGCCTTATGAATATGAGACCGATGGCGCGGCCATCTACAAACAAAGTTTTGCAACGATCCGCGCCGAGGCCAATCTGGCGCGGTTCGACAAGGATGAAGAACAGATCGCCGTGCGCATGATCCATGCGGCGGGCATGGTCGGGCTTGAGGAATTTGTACATTTTTCCGACGGGTTCGCCGCTGCGGCGCGCGGGGCGCTGGAAAACGGCGCACCGATCTTTTGCGATGCCTACATGGTGTCCGAGGGTGTGACGCGCCCCCGCCTGCCCGCTGAAAACGATGTGATCTGCACCCTGCGCGATCCCTCGGTCCCGGCTCTGGCCAAAGAGATGAGCAACACGCGTTCAGCCGCGGCGCTGGAGCTGTGGCGGCCCCGGCTGGAGGGCGCGCTGGTTGCCATCGGCAATGCCCCGACCGCGCTGTTCCACCTGCTGAACATGCTCGAAGACCCGGACTGCCCGCGCCCCGCGGCGATCATCGGCTGCCCGGTGGGTTTTGTCGGTGCCATCGAATCCAAGGATGCCCTGTGGGAGGCCCTGCCAGTGCCCAGCCTGGTCGTCAAAGGCCGTCTGGGCGGCAGCGCCATCACCGTCGCCGCCATCAACGCAATCGCGAGTCGTGCAGAATGAGCATTCAGACCGGAACCATTCACGGCGTCGGCCTTGGCCCCGGCGCGCAGGATCTGATGAGCGTGCGCTCGGACCGTTTGCTGCGCGGCGCCACTCATGTTGCGTTTTTCCGCAAGGCCGGGCGCAAGGGACAGGCGCGGCGCATTGTCGACGGGATGCTGCCCGAGGGCGTGGTGGAATTTCCGATGGAATATCCCGTCACCACGGAAATCCCGCTCAGCGATCCGCGTTATAATGAAATCCTGTCGGCCTTTTATCAGGATTGCTGTGACCATCTGCGCGCGCTGGTGCAGGCCGGCCATGATGTTGTGGTGCTGTGCGAGGGGGATCCGTTCTTTTACGGATCGTTCATGCATATTTACACCCGGCTGAAAGACGAAGTTCCGGTGCAGGTTGTGCCTGCGATCACCGGTATGTCGGCGGCCTGGACTGCATCCGGTGCGCCGATCACCTGGGGCGATGATGTGCTGACCGTCCTGCTGGGCACCTTGCCCGAGGAAGAGCTGGCCCGCCGCATGGCCGACACGGACGCGCTGGTCGTGATGAAGATCGGGCGCAATATCGACAAGATCCGCAGCGCGCTGAAGGCCGCCGGGCGCTATGAACAGGCCTGGCTGGTGGAATATGCCGCCATGCCGGAACAGACCGTGCAACCGCTGGCGCAGGCCGAGGATAAGGTCACGCCGTATTTCTCTATCGTGCTGGTGCACGGGCAGGGGCGGCGACCATGAGCGGCTGGGTCAAAATTGCAGGGCTGGGGCCGGGGCGCGACGATCTGGTCACGCCCGAGGTTACAACCGCGCTAGAGCAAGCCACGGATATTGTTGGCTATATCCCCTATGTGGCCCGTGTTGCGGAACGCCCCGGTCTGACGCTGCATCCCAGCGACAACCGGGTGGAGATCGACCGCTCGAACCACGCGCTGGAAATGGCGGCAGAGGGCAAACGCGTTGTTGTGGTCTCCTCGGGGGATCCCGGCGTTTTCGCCATGGCCGCCGCTGTGTTCGAAGCAATGGAGGCCGGGCCAGCCGACTGGCGCAACCTGTCGGTTGAGGTTTTGCCGGGCATCACTGCGATGCTGGCAGCGTCGGCCCGTGCGGGCGCGCCTTTGGGCCATGATTTCTGCGCCATCAACCTCAGCGACAATCTGAAACCCTGGGATCTGATCGAAAAGCGCCTGCGCCTCGCGGCAGAGGGCGATTTTGCTATGGCGTTTTACAACCCGCGCTCCAAATCCCGGCCCGAAGGGTTTGTGCGCACGCTGGAGGTGCTCAAAGAAGCCTGCGGCGACGACCGCCCGGTGATCTTTGCCCGTGCGGTGTCGATGCCCGACGAGGTGATCAAGGTTGTGCCGCTGTCGCAGACCACGCCAGAGATGGCCGATATGCGGACTATGGTGATTGTCGGATCGTCGCGCACCCGGATCGTGGAACGCGACGGCGCGCCGATCATCTATACGCCCAGATCAACCCCTGCCTGATTGACCCCGGAATGCGCCAGCCAGCCCAGAACCTCATCAATCGAATGCGCCTCTGCCCGTTGTGGCATTGCGGGGCGGTCGATCATGAGGACGGGCAGGCTCAGCGCGCGGGCAGCGGCGAGTTTGGCAAAGGCCCCGGTGCCGCCGGAGTTCTTGGACACGACAAGGTCGATCCGGTGATCCCGCATCATCTGCAGGTCATTTTCCACGCTGAACGGGCCGCGATCGACGATCACGTGATAGTCGGGAAAGCTCAGTTGTGCTTTGGGCGGATCGACCAGCCGCAGCAGGTAGAAATGCTGCGGATTGGGGGCAAATTCCGCCAGATGCATCCGGCCCACGGCCAGCAAAACGCGGGCCGCCGGACGGTCCAGCGCCGCCACCGCACCGGCAATGTCAGGCACGTTTTGCCAGTCATCCCCGGCCTCGGGCGTCCAGGGCGCGCGGGTCAGCGCGATCAGCGGAACGCCCGCCTGCGCACAGCCCGCCACGGCGTTGTGGCTCATGGCCGAGGCAAAGGGATGGGTCGCGTCAATCACATGGCTGACTTTGTTTTCAACCAGATAGCGGGCCAGCCCGTCCACACCGCCAAAGCCGCCGACCCGTTGGGGCAGGGGCTGGCGCAGGGGGCGGTCTACCCGTCCCGCCAGCGACAGGGTTGCGGTGATCTCGCGCTCCGCCAATGCGCGGCACAAGGCCGAGGCTTCGGTCGTGCCGCCCAAGATCAGCAGGTTTTCCGCCATGTCGAGTGATCCCCTTTGGTTGTCGATCATCGGTCTGGGCGAAGATGGCCCTGACGGTCTGGCAAAGGCAAGCCGTGCCGCGCTGGAAAATGCGGAAATTATCATGGGGCCGCCCCGGCATCTGGGGTTGCTGCCGGATCTGGGCGCGGAACTGGTGGAATGGCCGGTGCCGTTTTCAGACGGGATCGCGCTGTTGAAAACCTATGCTGGGCGGCGTGTGGTTGTGCTGGCCTCGGGCGATCCGTTCTGGTTTGGCGCGGGCGCAGTGCTGGCGCGGCATTTTGCACCGCAGGAATGGCGGGTCTATCCGGGTGTGTCCAGCTTTGCGCTGGCGGCGGCGCGGTTGGGCTGGTCGCTGGAAAAGACATTCTGCACCGGGCTGCACGCGGCGCCCTATGCGCGGCTGAAATCCCATTTGCATTCGGGTGCGCGCATGTTGGTCACGCTGCGCGATGGCGAAGCGGTGGGCGAGCTGGCGACCTATTTGACCAAGCAGGGGTTTGGCGAGTCGAACCTGACGATTTGCGAGGCATTGGGCGGTCCGCGTGAACGCCTGAGCACGCAGCGCGCCAATGCGCTGCAAGGCGCATTTGGCCATCCGGTTTTGGCCGCAATCGAGGTCGCAGGGCAAGGCACGGTGATCCCGCTGGCCACGGGGCGCGCCGATGACATCTTTGCCAGCGATGGTCAGATCACCAAACGCCCGGTGCGGGCGCTGACCCTGTCGGCCCTCGCCCCGCGTCCCGGTGAACGCCTGTGGGACATTGGCGGTGGGTCCGGGTCCATCGGGATCGAATGGTTGATGTGCCATCCGACGCTGCAGGCCGTGGCTGTTGAACCCCGCGCGGATCGCGCGGATCGGATTGCGCAGAATGCAGCGTCTTTTGGTGTGGATCACTTGCAGGTTGTGACCGGCAAGGCCCCGGATGTGCTGGACGGGCTTCCTCTGCCGGATGTGGTGTTCATCGGTGGTGGGCTGAGCGAGGCTCTGCTGGAGTGGCTCTGGGCCAATCTACCCGCAGGCACCCGGTTGGTTGCCAATGCGGTGACGCTGGAATCCGAGGCGGTTCTGGCCGTGGCTCATGCGGCGCGGGGCGGCGATCTGCTGCGCATCGAGCTGGCGCAAAGCGCGCCTTTGGGGCCGCGCCGGGGCTGGAAATCGGCCTATCCCGTGGTGCAATGGAGCGTGACGCTGTGATCGTCGCGGGGTTCGGATTTCGTAAGGCAGCTGGGGTGGCGAGCCTGCAAAACGCGCTGTCCCTGACAGATGGCCCGGTGCCGGATGCGCTGGCCACCGCAGCGGACAAAGCCGCCAGCCCGGCATTTCAGGCATTCGCGGCCGATATGGGCCTGCCAGTGATCCCGGTCGCGCCCGAAGCACTGGAAGGCCAAGACACGCACACTCAGTCCGGGCCTTCCCAAGCCGCCCGCAACACTGGCAGCGTGGCCGAAGCGGCGGCGCTGGCAGCGGCGGGCGTGGGTGCGCGGCTCTTGACGGGGCGGGTGATCTCGGACGATCAGATGGCAACCTGCGCCCTTGCGCAGTCGGGCCAGATACAGACACAGACCGGTGCAGCAGCACAAGCGGAGCAAAACACATGACGGTTCATTTCATCGGGGCGGGCCCCGGCGCGGCAGATCTGCTGACATTGCGGGGGCGCGACCTGATCGCGTCTTGCCCGGTGTGCCTTTATGCCGGGTCGCTGGTGCCCGAGGCGATCCTGTCGCACTGCCCGGAGGGGGCCAAAGTGGTGAACACGGCGGCGATGGATCTGGATGCGATCATGGCGGAAATTCAGGCGGCCCATGAACAGGGGCAGGATGTGGCGCGGCTGCACTCCGGTGACCTGTCGGTCTGGTCGGCCATGGGCGAACAGCTGCGCCGCCTGCGCGCGCTTGAGATCCCCTATTCGGTGACGCCGGGCGTGCCCTCCTTTGCCGCTGCCGCTGCGGCGCTGGGGACAGAGCTGACCCTGCCGGGGCTGGCGCAATCGCTGGTTCTGACCCGCACGCCGGGCCGCGCCAGCGCCATGCCCAAAGGCGAGAGCCTGACCAACTTCGCCGCCACCGGCGCGACGCTGGCGATCCATCTGTCGATCCAGAATGTCGAACAGGTTGTGGGCGATCTGACCCCGTCTTATGGCGCGGATTGCCCTGTCGCCGTGGTCTATCGCGCCAGCTGGCCGGACCAGCGCATTATTCGCACCACGCTGGGCGAACTGGCCGAGGCGCTGGATGCCGACATCACCCGCACCGCGCTGATCCTTGTGGGGCCTGCGCTGGGCGGCGAGGGCTTTGACGAAAGCTGCCTTTACGCCACGGATTATGACCGCCGCTATCGCCCGCAAACCGCCGAAAGCCCCTGGGCCAGCTGGAGCCATGGAGATGACTGAGACAATGAACACAATGCGCGGCGTTTTGGTATCGGCGCCCTCCAGCGGGACGGGCAAAACCACGGTAATGCTGGGGCTGTTGCGCGCGCTGCGGGACCGGGGCATGGCGGTGCAGCCGTTCAAATCCGGCCCGGATTACATCGACCCGGCCTTTCATCTGGCTGCCTCGGGTCGCGCGTCTTTCAACCTGGATAGCTGGGCGATGGATTCCAGCCTGATGCAGGCCATCGCGGCGCAGGCCGAAGGGGCCGAGTTCTGCGTGGCAGAAGGCTCCATGGGCCTGTTTGACGGGGTGGCGACACAGGGTCAGACGGGCTTTGGCAGCAGCGCAGAAACGGCGCTGCGCATGGGCTGGCCCGTGGTTTTGGTGTTGGATGTGGGTGGTCAGGCGCAATCTGCGGCGGCCACGGCCATGGGGTTCCGGGACTATCACCCGGACCTGCCTTTTGCGGGGGTGATCCTGAACCGTGTTGCCTCGCCCCGGCATGAGCGTCTGGCGCGGCTGGGCATGGATCGGGCCGGGCTGAAAGTGTTGGGCGTGCTGCCGCGCCGTGGCGATCTGGCCCTGCCGGAACGCCATCTGGGGCTGATTCAGGCGGTGGAACATCCCGATCTGGACAAGGCCATCGCCGGCTATGCAGAATTCCTGACCGAGAATGTCGATCTGGACGCGATCCTGGCCGCCGGTGCCGGGGCCGCGCTGCCGCCCAAAGGCGCGCTGCCCAAACCGCCCGCGCAGCGGATCGCTTTGGCGCGCGATGCGGCGTTTTCCTTTACCTACCCGCATCTTTTACAGGGCTGGCGCGAGGCTGGGGCTGAAATCCTGCCATTCTCGCCCCTCGCAGACGAAGCCCCTGCGGCAGAGGCCGATCTGGTCTGGCTGCCCGGCGGCTACCCCGAACTGCACGCAGGTACGCTGGCCGCGGCAGAGACCTTCCGCGCGGGTCTGCGCAAACATGCGCAAACCAAGCCTGTGCATGGCGAATGCGGGGGCTATATGGCGTTGGGCGAGGCGCTGATCGACAAGGACGGGGTGCGCCATCAGATGGCTGGCTTGCTTGGCCTTGTCACCAGCTATGAGAAACGCAAATTCCATCTGGGCTATCGCCGCGCGGTGCTGGACGCGCCGCTGCCGGGCTTTGACGCGGGTGCGGCCCTGCGCGGTCATGAATTCCACTACTCCACCATTCTGGAGCAGCCCGACGCGCCGCTGGCGCAGGTGTTTGACGCCGATGGCAATCCGGTGCCGGAAACCGGGTCGGTCAAAGGCCATGTCAGCGGCACGTTCTTTCATCTGATCTGTGGGGAGGCCCAGGCATGAGCGGTTTTGTCAGTTTCATTGGCTCTGGTCCCGGCGATCCCGAATTGCTGACCCTGAAGGCCGTGGACCGGATGCAGCGGGCCGAAGCGGTGCTGTTTGACGATCTGTCCTCGGGTCCGATTCTGGAACATGCTTCGAAAACCGCCGATCTGGTTGGGGTGGGTAAACGGGCCGGGCGGCCTTCGCCCAAGCAGGACCATGTCAGTCGCCTGCTGGTGGATTATGCCATGACCGGGCAGCGCGTGGTGCGGCTGAAATCCGGTGATGGCGGCATGTTTGGCCGGTTGGAAGAAGAACTGGTCGCGCTGCGCGAGGCCGGGATCGAATACGAAATCATCCCCGGCATTCCGTCGGCTGTGGCGGCAGCGTCAGCGGCGGGCATTCCGCTGACGCGGCGTCTGACCGCGCGGCGGGTGCAATTTGTCACCGGCCATGATGTGTCGGGCGAATTGCCGCCGGACCTGAACCTGCCTGCACTGGCGGATTCGCAGGCCTCGACCGTGGTGTTCATGGGCAAGCGGACCTTCCCACTGCTGGCGGCGAAACTGGCGGAACATGGGTTGTCCCCCGACACGCCCGCGCTGTTGGCCGAGGCGGTCAGCACGCCGGATCAGAAACTGACCCGGCTGACCATCGGCACATTGGCGGAAAAACTGGCGGGCGAGAGGTCACGCACCCCGGCGCTGGTGCTGTACGGGCCGCTGGCGGAAATGGGGGCTGGCTATGATGACTGATCTCTGGCTGGTGGGCATTGGCACGGGCAATCCCGGCCATGTCACGCTGGAAGGGCAGCAGGCGCTGCGCGAGGCGGCGACGGTTCTGATCCCGCGCAAAGGCACCGGTAAGGACGATCTGGCCCATCTGCGCCATGCCATTCTGGAACAGGCTGGTGCGGCGGCGCGGGTGGTCGAATTTGACATGCCGGTGCGCGATGACAGCCTGCCCTATCAGGAGCGTGTGGCGCGCTGGCATGACGAGATCGCGCTGCGCTGGCAGGCCGCGCTGGAGGGTGCTGCGCCCGGTCCCGTGGCCTTGTTGGTCTGGGGCGATCCGGGCCTCTATGACAGCACGCTGCGCATTGCAGAACGTATTTCACCCGCGCCTAAAATTCGGGTTGTTCCGGGCATCACGGCGCTGCAGGCGCTGACCTCGGCCCATGCGATTCCGTTTAACACGGTGAACGGGCCGGTGACGGTGACCACAGGCCGCCGCCTGCGCGATCATGGCTGGCCCGAAGGGGCCGAAACCGCGATTGTCATGCTGGATGGCGAATGCAGTTTCCAAAGCCTTCAGGGGCAGGATCTGCATATTTGGTGGGGCGGTTTTCTGGGGATGGAGAACCAGATCCTCGACAGCGGTCCGCTGAATGAGGCAGGCCCACGCATCGTGGACACCCGCGCCAAGGCACGGGCCGAACATGGCTGGATCATGGATACCTATCTGCTGCGCCGCAGCTGAGGGGGCCCCTTATTCCACCAGACCGGATAGCACTCCGTCGCGCAGCTCCAGCGCGCAGGGCGCGACGCGGGCGCGAAAGGCCGCGTCATGGCTGACCAACAAAAACGCCTGCGGCAGCGACAGCAGGATTTCCGCCAGCCGGTCGCGGTTGGTGTCATCCAGCGCATTTGTCGGTTCGTCCAGCAGCAGAACTTCGGGTTCCATGGCCAGCACGCAGGCCAGCGTCACCAGACGCTTTTCCCCGCCAGACAGTTTATGCGTGACCCGGTCGCGCAGATGCATCAGCTGCAGTTGGGTCAGCACCTTGTCGACCATCTCCAGCGCCTGATCGCGGGTCTTGCCAAGGTTCAGCGGGCCAAAGGCGATGTCTTCGGCGACTGTAGGGCAGAACAGCTGATCGTCGGGATCCTGAAACACCAGACCAACGCGGGTGCGGACCTCGTGAAATTCTTTCTGCGTCTTGCGGGGCTTGCCAAAGGCGCGGACCTCGCCGCCCGTGGGGCGCAGCAGGCCGACAAACATGCGCAGCAGGGTGGATTTGCCGGCACCGTTCGGGCCGGTCAGGGACAGGCGTTCGCCCGCGCCCAGCCGCATCGACGCGCCACGCAGGATCGGATCCCGGCCCGGATAGCCAAAGGTGATTTTGTCCAGCTCAATAAGCGACATGGCGCAGCTCCACCGCGATCAGCGCCAGCAGCGCAAAGGTGATGCAGAATGCAAAACCCAGATCGCGGCGTCCATAGGAAAAGCTGTCCAGCAGGATGAAACGCCCCTGAAAGCCGCGACATTTCATGGCGTCCAGAATGCGTTCGGACCGTTCCAGCGCGCGCACCAGCATCATGCCCAGCAGATAGCCAAAGCTGCGATAGGTGTGCCAGTTGGTGCCGGGACGAAAGCCGCGCACCCGCATAGAGGTGCGCAGGCGAAGATATTCATCCCGCAGCACTTCGATATAGCGGATGGTGAACATCATCAAATGCACCAGCGTTTCCGGCAGGCGCAGCGCGTGCAGCGCATGGCCCAGCGTGACGGGCTCCAGCGTGCCGACAAGGGTCATCAGCGCCAGCACCACCGCATTGGCGGTCAACCCGATTTCCACCGCGCGCCAGAACCCCTGCCAGCTGGCGGGAAACCCCCAGAGCGTGAAAATCGGGTCGCCCGGCATGGTAAAGGGCAGCATGACCAGCATGAAAATGATGAAGCTGTCCATCATCGCCACCCGCTTCAGGGTGCGGCGGATGGGCAGGCGGGACAGGAACAGCAGCAGTGCCGAGATGGCAAAGGCGCAGGCCAGCGCGGTCAGATCGGACAGGGCGACAACCGTGACGCCAAAGACCAGGGCGGCCAGAATGCGCGCGCGCGGGTCAATCCGCCCCAGCATCCCGGTGCCCTGCGTTGCGCCGGTGCGCGACAGGGTCTTTTCCCCGTTTGACAGCAAATGGCCCACAGGCTCAGCCCCCCAGCTTGCGGCGCGCCGCCAGATAAAAGCCAAAGCCAAACAGCCCGATGATATAGCCGATCCCGCCCAGGATGCTTTGCAGGTCGCGGTGTTCGCGCAGGGCGGCGATCTCCCGGCGCAGCGGGCGCATTTCATCGCGCACGATCCGCGCGATTTCAGATTTCGCCTCGTCTGACAGGGTTTGCGGTGCGGCGGCGGTCTGGGTGGGGGTGGGGGCTGTGTTTGCGGGGGCGACCTCTTTGCCCATCAGGGTTGCGACTTCGGCAGCGGGCATCTCGGCACTGGCCACATGGCCCGCGCCCAGATCGGCGCGAAAGATATGCGTGACTGGGCTGGTCGGGGTGTAGATGAAAAACCCGTCCTCGTCGGTCACGGTTTCACCCAGCAGGGTGCCAGCCTCGTCATAGACCTGCACGGTCTTGCCCACGGCCATATCGCCATTGGAAAAGCCGATTTCGCCCTCGATAGCACTGCCCGAGGGAAAAACCGAGGCAATGACCTTATGCGCCAGTGCAGGCAGGGGGCTGAGGGCAAAGGTCAGGGCAAGAAGGGCGGCAAACAGGCGGGACATGGGTTACTCTTCGTGAAGGGCGGTGAACAGCTCAGGCTTGACCCGGCGGATGTGATAGATGGCGGCACCGGACAGTAGGGCCTCGATCACCATGACGGGGATATGGGCGACCAGCACCAGCTTGGCGGCGGGCAGGAATTCATCGCCGCTAAGGGCAAGGCAGATGGCGACCATGATCGTGGTCAGCGCAATGGTCAGCGCACCGCCAATGCCGCCCCAGATCGCGGCGGACCAGCGCGACCCATTGGTGATGACCCCGCGTAGGGCCAGCCCGACCAGCACCGCGGGCAGCGCGATATTCACCGCGTTGATGCCCAGCACGGTCAGCCCGCCAAAGCCAAAGAACACCGCCTGCAGCAAAAGCCCGACAAACAGCGCCGGAAAGGCGGCCCAGCCAAGCACAAGCCCGGCCAGACCATTCATGATCAGATGGACCGAAGACGGTCCGATCGGCACGTGGATCAGTGATGCCACGAAAAAGCTGGCAGACAGCACACCGGTGGCCGGAATTTTCTCCAGCGGCAGGTTGCGCAGGCCAAGGGCGATACCGCCCGCAGCGGCCACTGCGCCTCCGATCACCACCGGGTTGGAAAGGGCTCCGTCAACGATGTGCATCTGCCAAGGCTCCTTACTGCATGTCCCAGGCGCGGATCCACAGGACGGCGTCCTGGCTCAGCTCTTTGCCGTCATGCTCGGTTGCGGGGCCGGAACCCAGCGCGGCAAACCCCCAGTAGCCTGCTTTCGGCACACCAAAGGTGAAATAGCCGTTTTCATCAGACAGGGCGACAATCGCACCGCCGGGCAGCGGGCCCGAGGTGATTTCTTGGACACCATTGCCATCCATCTGCGGTTCGGCGGCCATGAATTCGATTTCGATTTCCGCACCGGCAACCGGTTCGCCATTGGCCAGAACGCGGCCGGTAAAGGTGCCGCCGGCGATGACGTTGTGGGGTTTGTTCAGCGGCACGATTTCCGTCGGCAGACCCACGGGGGCGTCCCAGTCGGTCGGCAGCTCGTTGCGGTTCAGGAACGCCTTGGTGATCTGCTGGATATAAATATCCTCGGATTCCTCGTAATAGGGCGCGGGCACAGTGACCATCACGTAATCGCCCGACCGCTTGACCGGGACGGTGCCCATAAAGGCCTGCGCGGTGTTTTCCGGCGCTTCAAAGGTAAAGGGTTTCAGCGTGTCCATCAGGTCGGTCTTTTCACCGCGATGGATCACGTAAAATTCCTGGGGCTTTTCCATTTCCATGGCGTGACCGGCTTCCAGCGGGTGCCAGAAGATCAGCTTGACCGGCACATCGCCGGGCGCGTCGATCATGGTATCGGTGGTGTATTCCAGCAGGAAATGGGCATTTGCCGGGGCGGTCAGGCCCGCGATCAAAGTGGTTGCGGCAGCGGCGCTGGCCAGCAGGGTCTTAAACATATGTCGTTCTCATCCAGACTTGTGGCGCGATCACGCCACGGGTTTGAATGGACTGACGGGATGATTTGGCACGAAACGGCACGGGTCCACCTCGGCCAGACGCGCACCCCGGCGTCCGGTGAAATGCCCCTGTTACGGGGCACACATGCGGCAGGTCTCCTGGCTTGCGGGTCATTGCGCGGGCTGGCCTTCCCGAGGGGATCCCTCAGTGGCGTGTGCAGCCTGTGCTATCCGCTCACAGTTGCGGGGGCAGCTGCGGATTTGCCTTTGGCCGGGGCCATTGGCGCACCGCATTCCCTCTTACCCCCATATTGCCAAAACTGAATTTGGCACTATAGGACCGAATGCGCGCTCTGGGTGCAGTATCATGCGGATTCTGTCAATCTATATTCACGACTGCGCCTGTTCGCTTTGCGACCTCAGCGCCTGAGATCGCATCTGAGACAGGGTCACGCGTGGGGTCAGGGCCTCGGCCGAGATGTTCAGATCCAGCACCGCGCCAGTGGGCGAGGCAAGGGCGCGCTGCAGCGCGGCGGCGAAGTCCTCGGTGGTCTCGACCCGCTCGCCATGGATGCCATAGCTGCGGGCAAGGGCGGCAAAATCGGGGCTGAACATGTCGGTGCCGCTGACGCGACCGGGATAGTGGCGTTCCTGATGGGCGCGGATCGTGCCATAGGTGCCATTGTTCAGGATCAGGATGATCGGGCAGGCATTGGCCTGTACGGCGGTGGCCAGTTCCTGACAGGTCATCTGGAAATCCCCATCCCCGGCAAAGCACAGCACGGTGCGGTCGGGATGGGCGATGCGCGCGGCAATGGCTGCAGGCACGCCATAACCCATGGCCCCCGATTGCGGCGCCAGCAGGCGTTGATCTGCGGCAAAAGGGAACAGTTTGTTGGGCCAGATGGCGAAATTCCCGGCGCCATTGGTCAGGATCGCATTCGCGGGCAGGGTGTCGCGCAGATGTTGCGTGACCTTGCCCATATCCACCGGCGAGGGTTGATCGGGCACGATCAGGCTGGCCTCATAGGCGGCGCGGGCCTCTTGCCGCCAGGTGCTCCAGCTGCCCTGAACCGGGATCAGCGTGGGGGCAAGCGCGTTGCTGCCTGCGACAATTCCCAGATGCGGGCGATAGACTTTGCCCAGCTCGTCTGGGTCCGCATGGACATGGATCAGGGTTTGCTGCGGTTCGGGCACGTTCAGCAGGCTGTAGCCATCGGTTGTGTTCTCGCCAAAGCGGGTTCCGATGGCGAGGATCACATCGGCGCGGCGGATCAGATCTTTGACATGGGGTGGCATCCCGACCCCGGCCTCGCCCGCATAAGACGGGCTGAAATTGTCGAACATATCCTGATAGCGGAAGGCGGCGATCAGGGGGATGTCGCTGGCCTCGGCCCAGGTTTTCATGGTGTCCTGACTGGCGCGGGACCAGTTGCAGCCACCGATCAGAACCAGCGGGCGCTGGGCCTGCGCCAACATGCTGTGCAGCGTGTCCAGGGCCTTGGGCGCGGGGGCGGCCTCGTGAATGGGGGCGGGGGCGGACAGCGCGGGCGTGTCGGTCAGATCGGTCAGCATGTCTTCGGGCAGGGCGATGACCACGGGACCGGGGCGGCCAGTGGTGGCCACGGTCCAGGCGCGGGCGAGGATTTCGGGAATGCGATCGACTTGATCAATCTCGACCGCCCATTTCGCCATGGTGCCGAACACGGCGCGATAGTCGATTTCCTGAAATGCCTCGCGGCCTTTCATCGAGGTGGCGACCTGCCCGACAAACAGGATCATCGGCGCGCTGTCCTGCATCGCCGTATGCACCCCGATCGAGGCATTGGTGACGCCGGGCCCACGGGTGACAAAACCAATGCCGGGCTGGCCGGTCAGCTTGCCCCAGGCTGCGGCCATGAACCCCGCGCCCCCCTCGTTGCGGCACAGCACAAAATCCAGCACCCCGCCGGTGTCATGCAGCGCGTCCAGCACCGCCAGATAGCTTTCGCCCGGCACGCCAAACCCCTTGCGCGCCCCCAGCGCGATCAGGCTGTCCACCAGCAAACGCCCGCCTGTTCTCATCACTTGCTCTCCTCCAGATGATGGGGGCAGTGGACGCCCAGTTTTACCCGCGCGCAAGCCTTAATCGCCGCTTTTCATTCCCGCAGCGACCTGCCAGTCTGAGCGCATGACACAGGATGTGATTTCCCCCGAGAAACTGGACCGTCTGGCCGAGGTGGCCGTGACTGTCGGTCTGAACCTGCAACCCGGACAGGATGTTGTGCTGACCGCCCCGGTCGAAGCCCTGCCGCTGGTGCGCCGCATTGTTGCTGCTGCCTATCGCGCGGGGGCAGGCGTGGTGACGCCGTTCCTGTCCGATGACGGGCTGACGCTGGCGCGCTATGAAAATGCCAGCGATGACAGTTTTGACCGCGCGCCGGACTGGCTGTTTGAAGGCATGGCGAAGGCCTATGAAAATGGCGCGGCGCGGCTGGCGATTGTCGGCGATGACCCGATGCTGCTGTCGGGGCAGGATCCGGCGAAAATTGCCCGCGCGGGCAAGGCGCAATCGCGCGCCTATCGTCCGGCGCTGGAAAAGATCGCCAATTTCGAAATCAACTGGTCTATCGCGGCCTATCCGACTGTGGCCTGGGCGCGCCGGGTCTTTCCCGATCTGCCGCAGGATCAGGCGGTGGCGCGTCTGGCCGATGCGATCTTTGCCGCGTCGCGACTGGACGAGGACGACCCGGTGCAGGCCTGGCGGACCCATAACGCCAAGCTGAACGCGCGGCGGCACTGGCTGAACGAGATGCGCTTTGACGCGCTGCATTTCACCGGCGGCGGCACGGATCTGACCGTGGGTCTGGCGGATGATCACGAATGGCAGGGCGGGGCGTCGACCGCGCAGAATGGTGTGATCTGCAACCCCAATATCCCCACCGAAGAGGTGTTCACCACCCCTCATGCCGCGCGGGTTGACGGCGTGGCGCGCAGCTCTAAACCTTTGTCGCATCAGGGCAATCTGATCGACAATATCGAGGTGCGGTTCGAGGCCGGGCGCATTGTCGAAGCCAAGGCCAGCCAGGGCGAGGCAGTGCTGAACTCCATGCTGGACACAGATGAGGGCGCGCGTCGCCTGGGCGAGGTCGCGCTGGTGCCGCATGGCTCTCCGATCTCGCAATCGGGCCTGTTGTTCTACAACACGCTGTTTGACGAAAACGCCGCCTGCCACATCGCGCTGGGGCAGTGCTATTCCAAATGCTTCCTGAATGGCGAGACGTTGAGCAAAGAAGAGGTCGCGGCCAAGGGCGGTAATGAAAGCCTGATCCATGTGGATTGGATGATCGGCAGCGACGCGACCAATATTGATGGGATCAAGGCGAATGGCACCCGCGTGCCGGTGTTCCGCAACGGGGAATGGGCAAGCTGATGAGCGACCAGATCGAAGAGCCCAGGGGCGAACTGACCCTGCGCACACTGGCCATGCCCGCGGATGTGAATGTGAATGGTGACATCTTTGGCGGCTGGGTGCTGGCACAGATGGATATCGCCAGCGGCATCGTCGCCGGTCAGCGCGCGCAGGGCCGGGTGACAACCGTGGCCGTGGACGCAATGAAATTCATCCGGCCTGTGCAGGTCGGGGACGTGCTGTGCATCTATGCCTGGGTGGCGCGGGTTGGCCGGACCTCAATGGCGATTGGTCTGGAGGCCTGGGCGCTGCGTGATCGCGTGGGGACACGGGAAAAGGTCACCGAGGGTGTCTTTACCTATGTGGCGATCAATGAGGAGGGGCGGCCCCGCCCGGTGCCGGATCTTCCGGTGGGCGAGGCCTGAATTTCGCGCTTACAGCAGCTCGAGGTCGCTGGCGGACACTTTGCCGTCACGACCTTCGCGCAGCTCGTAGCTGATCTTCTGGTTGTCGGCGAGGCCGGTCAGGCCGGAACGCTCGACCGCGCTGATGTGCACGAACACGTCCTTGCCGCCTTCATCCGGTTGAATGAAGCCGTAGCCTTTGGTGGTGTTGAACCATTTCACGGTGCCAGTGGCCATCGTGATGTCTCCTAGATCTGTGCCGCACGCGGAGGTGCTGCGGCCTGGCAAAGTCAGAGCAGTATCGATTGCGCTGACACCAGATACGGAGACAGGGTAGGCGATAGTGGTAACGTAGCGCGGACAGGTATGGCAGAGGGGAGGATGTGGGGCAAGCTAGCGCATGCGCATTTCACGTTTGAAGCCGCAAAATCATGATGCACTGTGATCTTTCATTGAAACTTTACGTTTATAAGCATACATTGTGCATGCGGGCATGCGTTGGAAGAAATCCGAGTTGCTTGATTGCGGCAGCGTCCTGAGCGGCGTGAAACAGGATCCAAGGGCCCGCGCCTTCACTCAGAGGTTCGACGCAAATTCTTTTGCGATTTTGGGGATCGAGGTGCTGTACGGCACTATGGTGAGGCCGCAGTTGCTCACGCGTCCGTTTTCTCTCAAGAAGCGATTTCGAAGTAATGTTGCATAGCGTGGTTCTGTATCGCCATAAATATTCGTTTCGAGCGCATTATGTGTTGCACTTGTTGCAACGTCCGCAATTTGGAGACCAGCCCTGTTAGAGTGATCCTCGACTCGGACATCTTCGGGATTCAAGGCGCTCCAGTTTATCGATCGTTTAGGCACTAGCTTCTCTCGATCATCGCGCATGAGAAACAGGTAGTCTCTCATTACCTCATAGTCGGTGCCACTTCGCTTGGAGAATGTCACCAAAACTTTGCATTTGCGTCCATGGATTGCGCTCTTGCGTACACAGGCCTCAGTAACACGCTCTAGCAGTAGTCGAACGAGATAGTTGTATAAATGCCCCTTCTGTTTGAAAATTTCTAATTTTTGCGGGTCTAAGTCGAGCAGCGTTGGTTTGTACGATGCCACGATGCAGGTGCCAAACGGCTGTGCAGACAGGCTTCTACAGGCAACGACTTTCTGGTCGTGTTTGAGATTGCGAAAATGTAGGTCTCTTTTGCGACGAAGGGGGAATTGATCGAGAATGTCATTGCGCCATTTCGGAAGCAATCGATCATTATCTTTGGTCACAACGATTCCACCGAGCAGAAGCCATTGAGACTGGCCTCCACTCTGAGAATTGCGCAGTTTTCCGAAACCTTCGTCGCCTGCTTCGTCTATGTAAACAAAGTACTCGTCCAGTGCTCTGACCCTTTCCTACCTGACGAATTTCTTGAACTTCACCCGTGTCGGTTCCAGCGCGGCGTCGCCGAGGCGGCGTTTCTTGTCTTCTTCGTAGTCTTCGAAGTTGCCCTCGAACCATTCCACATGCGCCTCGCCCTCAAACGCCAGGATATGTGTACAGATCCGGTCGAGGAAGAAACGGTCGTGCGAGATCACAACCGCGCAGCCGGCGAAGTCTGTCAGGGCGTCTTCGAGGGCGCGGAGCGTTTCGACGTCCAGGTCGTTGGTCGGTTCGTCGAGCAGCAGCACGTTGCCGCCCTCTTTCAGCAGGCGGGCCATGTGCACGCGGTTGCGTTCACCACCGGACAGTTTGCTGACCGGTTTCTGCTGATCGCCACCCTTGAAGTTGAAGGAGGAGCAATAGGCGCGGCTGTTGACCTCGGCATCGCCCAGTTTGATCAGCTCGGCCCCGCCGGTGATGGCCTCCCATACGGTGTCATTGTCGGCCAGATCGTCGCGCGACTGGTCCACATAAGACAGCTGCACGGTGTCGCCCAGTTCGACGCTGCCCGCATCAGGGGTTTCCTGACCAGTCAGCATTTTGAACAGGGTCGATTTACCGGCACCGTTCGGGCCGATCACACCAACAATGCCGCCCGGCGGCAGCGAAAAGCTGAGATCTTCGATCAACAGCTTGTCGCCCATGGCTTTTTGCAGGCCCTCGACCTCGATCACCTTGCTGCCAAGGCGCGGACCGTTGGGGATAACGATCTGAGCGCGGGTGATTTTTTCGCGCTCGGACTGGCCAGCCATTTCCTCATAGGCGGCAATACGGGCTTTGGATTTGGCCTGACGCGCCTTGGCGCCCTGCTGCATCCATTCCAGCTCGCGTTCCAGGGTTTTCTGCTTGGCCTTGTCTTCGCGGGCCTCTTGCTGCAGGCGCTTGGCTTTCTGTTCCAGCCAGGCGGAGTAGTTGCCCTCGTAAGGAATGCCGCGGCCGCGATCCAGTTCCAGGATCCAGCCGGTGATGTCATCCAGGAAGTAACGATCGTGGGTGATGATCAGGCAGGTGCCTTTATATTCGATCAGGTGGTTTTGCAGCCAGGCGATGGTTTCCGCGTCCAGGTGGTTGGTCGGTTCGTCCAGCAGCAGCATGTCGGGCGCTTCGAGCAGCAGTTTGCACAGGGCGACGCGACGCTTTTCACCACCAGATAGCGACGACACATCGGCATCATCGGCGGGGCAGCGCAGGGCCTCCATGGCGACGTCAATCTGGCTGTCCAGATCCCACAGGTTGTTGGCGTCGATTTCGTCCTGCAGCTGCGCCATTTCGTCGGCGGTTTCGTCGCTGTAATTCATCGCCAGTTCGTTGAACCGGTCCATCTTGGCCTTTTTTTCGGCCACGCCCAGCATGACGTTTTCCCGCACAGTCAGGGTTTCGTCCAGCTGGGGCTCCTGCGGGAGATAGCCAACCTTTGCACCCTCAGCCGCCCAGGCCTCACCCGAGAAATCCTTGTCGATTCCCGCCATGATCTTCATCAGGGTCGATTTACCGGCGCCGTTGACGCCCACAACACCGATTTTCACGCCGGGCAGGAAGCTCAGGCGAATGTTTTCAAAGCATTTTTTTCCACCCGGATAGGTCTTGGAAACACCATCCATGTGATAGACATATTGGTACGCGGCCATGATCCAAACTCCGTCCTGCTGGTTCGACCCGAGGGGAGTAGCGCAGCGCGCGCCCCGGTGCAATCGGCCAGTGTGATGCGCAGGGGCGAAAGCGCGGATGAGTTGAAGCGCGACGCCGGTGGGCCTATTGCTGGGCGTAAGGGGCCGGTTGGGCCGTTTGTGACAAAGGGATTGGCATGGTGCTGTTGCGGCCGGGAATGCGGGTTGGCCTGCTGGGGGGGAGCTTTGACCCCCCGCATCAGGGGCATCTGCATTTGTCGCGCGAGGCGTTGAAACGGTTTGGGCTGGATCATGTTGTCTGGCTGGTCAGTCCGGGCAATCCTTTAAAGGCGGATGCCCCGGCAGCGATGGCGCGGCGCATGGTGGCGGCGCGCGATGTGCAGGCGGGCCATCCCTGCCTGTCCGTCAGCGATTTTGAGGCGCGTGCAGGCAGCCGGTACACGGCGGATACGCTGCGCCTGCTGCGGGAACAGCATCGCGGCGTGCGCTTTGTCTGGCTGATGGGGGCGGATAATCTGGCCCAGCTGCATCGCTGGCAGGATTGGCGGGACATCATGGATCATGTGCCTGTGGGGGTGCTGGCCCGGCCTGGGGATCGCATGGCCGCGTTAAACGGTAAGGCGGCGCGAATCTATCGCGGCGCGCGCCTGCCTGCGGGGGCTGCCACCGGCTTGGCGTTGGTTATAGCTCCAAAATGGTGCTTTTTGAACATGCCGATGGTGGCGCTTAGCTCTTCAAAGTTGCGTGCAGCGGGGCAATGGCAACGCTAGGCGTGTATTGTTGAAGATACGGAAAGTTGTAGGAAAATACGATCTTGTTTGGTTGCCAGCGGCGCGCCCATTCGCTTAGATCATCCTATGACGAACCGTATTTCGAGACGCCATTTCCTGAGTGCCGCGATTGCGGCGACTGCCGGTGCCGTTGCCTGGCCATTGAAGGCCGCCGCACCGGAAACTTCGCTGCGGCCAAAGGCGCGCAATAGCGATCTGGTCAAACGCCTGCAAAGCCCCGCCGAAGAGCTGATCGCCAAGGCCCGTCTGAACGGGCAGGTGGGCTTTGCGGTGGCGGATCTCAGCGATGGGTCGCTGCTGGAGGAACATAACCCCGGTATCAGTATGCCTCCTGCCAGCGTTGCCAAGGCGCTGACCGCCGCCTATGCGCTGGAGGCGCTGGGCGCGCAGCACCGGTTTGCCACGCGGGTTCTGGCCGGTGGGCTGGTTTCAAATGGGGTGCTAAAGGGCGATCTGATTCTTGCCGGGGGCGGGGATCCGACGCTGGATACCGATGCGCTGGCGGATCTGGCAGCACAGGTAAAGGCCGCGGGCGTGACCCGCGTGACCGGGAACCTGCTGGTTTGGGGCGATGCCTTGCCCCGGATCGACCGGATCGACCGGGAACAGCCCGATCACGTGGGCTATAGCCCGGCGGTGTCTGGGCTGAATGTGAATTTCAACCGGGTGCATTTTGAATGGCGCAAGGCCGGGGGCGCGTATAACGTGACCATGCAGGGGCGGTCTGCGAAACACCGCCCGGATGTGCGCTTTGCCAAGATGGTCGTCGCCCCGCGCAGCCTGCCGATTTACACCTATGAGGATAAGGGCGGGCGCGACAACTGGAGCGTGGCGCGCAATGCGCTGGGCGATGGCGGGTCGCGGTGGTTGCCGGTGCGCAAGCCTGAACTTTATGCGGGGGAACTGCTGCAGGGTTTCCTAAAATCCTATGGTATCACCATTGGTGGGGTGAAACTGGCCGGGCGCGCGGCGCCAAAGGGGGCGCAGCTGGCCCGGCATCTTAGCGCGCCTCTGGATGAGGTTCTGCGCGATATGTTGAAATATTCCAATAACCTGACGGCCGAGGTTGTGGGTCTGACGGCCACGGCTGTGCGGCGTGGATCGCGGCCAAATTCCCTGCGTGATTCCGCCGGAGAGATGAACCGCTGGGCCAAGACCCGGTTCGGATTGCAGTCGCTTGCGCTGGTCGACCATTCCGGGCTGGGCGCGAAAAGCCGGATCAGCGCGCGGGACATGATGTTGGCGCTGCAGGGGCTGCGGCGCGAGACCGCCCTGAAACCGCTACTGAAAAAGTTCTCTATGCGGGACAAACAGCGCCGGGTGATCAAGGACCATCCGCTGCAGGTTCTGGCCAAAACCGGGACACTGAATTTTGTCAGCGGGCTGGCGGGCTATGTGGATCTGCCCGATGGGCGCGAGCTGGTCTTTGCGATTTTCACCGCCGATTTGGACCGCCGGTCCAAGCTGAGCGTCGCCGAGCGGGAACGCCCCCAAGGCGGCAAAGCGTGGAATGTGCGGGCCAAGACGCTGCAGCAGGCGCTGATTGAACGCTGGGGCGTGCTATACGGCACATGACCTCCGGCGCGGTGCGCCAGAGGTCGGGCTTGGATCTGCCGAAACCGCAGGTTCAGTTTTCGATCACAACCCGCATGTTGGATTTGCCAACCGCGCGCGTCAGTTCAAACAGCCGTGCGGCGTGATCGGGATGCAGGCGCACGCAGCCCGCGCTGGCAGGGCGGCCAAGCCGACTGATCTGGTTGGTGCCATGGATCGCGTAATTGCCGTTGAAAAAGATGGCAAAAGGCATGGGCGCGTTGTTGTACAGGCTGGATTTGTGATGGCGTGACAGCCATTTGGCCGACCAGGTGCCGCGCGGTGTATATTTGCCCCGGCGCGCGGTGGAGACGGGCCAGGTATAGGCGACCTCTCCGTTATGGATGACGGTCATGGTCTGGGTCGATACATCGACCTTGGCCACCAGCGGCGCGGCGACACCCATGATGGGCAGCAAGCACAGCATCGCGAGGCCCAGGGCCGTAATGTAAAAACGATTTAAAGTCATGAAATCCCCCCTGTTCACGTAGCAGATTCGAAATAGGACAGCAGCGTCCTGATGACGTTACGTGCAGCAGGGTAAGGCAGGGCAGTCAGGGAATCCTGACCGCGCCCTCAGAAAATGTTTCGAATTGAAACAAACCGGTTGTGTCCGACCCTGGCCACGCCCAGACGCGCGTGGCCATTTTGGTCAAACAGACCTTGTTCAGGCCTGCATGTGACGTGCGCGGGCACCGCGTTCGATGGCCGCCGCGTGCAGCCGGTCGATATCCAGCTCATAGCGGATTTCTTCCAGCAGGCGCAGTTCGGCCTCGCGCAGGGTGCCATCGGCGGCGGCCACATCGCAGGCCAGCGCATAGGCGGTTTCATACAGCCGTTCGGGCAGATCGTTGCGCAGCAGGCCAAACAGCGCGTCCAGCCCGTCCTCCTGTTCCATCAGGTCAAACACCATGGCCGACACGACGCGCACGCGGTCCGCATCGAAATTGGCAAAGACCGGGAGGTTGTTCACGATGCCGTCGATCTTGATCAACTCGGCGGTGCGAACATTTTCGTCCGAGGCCGAAACGGTGATCATCAGGGCGACCAGGCAATCCTGAGGGCTGAGCGGATGGGGTGTGTCCTGCATCTGGGACCTTTCAAAATGCGTCAACGCGTACCCCCCAATTTATTGACGCCGCATCGCTGCCGCAATAGGAAGCCCGCTGAATCCCATTCAGGAGTATCTCAGAATGTCCGAACTGCGCGACACGGCAATGAACGTCAAGGCCTGGCCCTTTGAAGAAGCGCGCCGGATTCTCAAACGCTATGAGAAAGCTCCGCCGGAAAAGGGCTATGTGCTGTTTGAAACCGGCTATGGCCCGTCCGGCCTGCCGCATATCGGCACCTTTGGCGAGGTGCTGCGCACCACGATGATCCGCCGCGCCTTTGAGGCGATCAGCGATATTCCGACCCGTCTGATCTGTTTTTCCGACGATCTGGACGGGATGCGCAAAGTGCCCGGCAATGTGCCGCAGCAGGACATGCTGCAGGAACATCTGCAAAAGCCGCTGACCAGCGTGCCCGATCCGTTTGGCACCCATGACAGCTTTGGCGATCACAACAACGCCATGCTGCGCCGGTTCCTCGACACGTTCGGCTTTGACTATGAATTCTATTCGGCGACAGAATTCTATGGCTCGGGCCAGTTCGACGCGATCCTGAAGCGCGCGGTCGATAAATATGATGACATCATGGCCATCATGTTGAAATCGCTGCGGGAAGAGCGCCGCCAGACCTATTCGATCTTTCTGCCGATCCACCCGGAGACAGGCCGCGTTCTGTATGTTCCGATGAAACATGTGGACCGCGAAAATTACACCATCACCTTTGACGACGAAGACGGCAAGGAATGGACCCTGCCGGTCACTGGCGGCAATGTGAAACTGCAGTGGAAGCCCGATTTCGGCGCGCGCTGGGCGGCGCTGGAAGTCGATTTCGAAATGTATGGCAAGGATCACAGCACCAACACGCCGATCTATGACGGCATCTGTCGCAAGCTGGGTGTGAAAGCGCCGGAGCATTTCACCTATGAGCTGTTCCTGGATGATCAGGGTCAGAAGATCTCCAAATCTTCGGGCAACGGGATCTCGATTGATGAATGGCTGAGCTATGCGTCGACCGAGAGCCTCAGCTATTTCATGTTCCTCAAGCCCAAGACCGCAAAGCGGCTGTATTTTGATGTGATTCCCAAGGCGATGGATGAGTATCACCAGCAGCTGCGCGCCTATCACGGGCAGGATCTGAAGGCGCAGCTGAACAACCCGGTCTGGCATATCCATGCGGGCGACGTGCCGGAAAGCAAGATGGTGGTGCCGTTCTCGATGCTGCTGAACTTGGCATCGGCGGCTGGGGCCGAGGACAAGGACGCGATGTGGGGCTTTATCCGCCGTTACGCGCCCGATGCGACGCCGGAAACCCATGCGGATCTGGATCAGGCCGCGGGCTTTGCGGTCAAGTATTACGAGGATTTCGTCAAGCCGACCAAGACCTTTCGCGCACCCGACGCCAAAGAGCGCGCGGCGATGGAAGATCTGGCCGCGCGGCTGCGGGCCTTTGACGGGGTGGCGGATGACGAAACCCTGCAAAGCCTTGTCTTCGCCGTGGGCAAAGAGCACGAATTTGACCCGCTGCGCGACTGGTTCAAGGCGCTTTACGAAGTGCTGCTGGGGCAAAGCCAGGGGCCGCGCTTTGGCGGGTTCATCGCGCTGTATGGTGTGGCTGAAACCGTGACTCTGATCGAGGCTGGTCTGGCTGGCAAGATGGGCTAAGGCGCGATTTTGAAATGACATCAGAGGGCCGGGTGCATTGCGCCCGGCCTTTTTCTTTTGCTCAGCCGATCCGGCGGGCCAGGCCAGAGCCGCCAGAGGGCGCGGGGGCCTCGGCTTTCTGGATCTCCTCCTCGGCCTGAACATTGTCAAACTCAAGCGTCAGATCCTTGGCCCGGTCATAGACCGATTGGGTGGGGACATTCAGTGTTTCGGCAACCAACTGAGCGCGGCCCTCGAACCAGAGCGCGGTGAACAGGTCGATGGGCATCAATAGGGCGCGACCAAAGCGGCGCGCCTCTTCCAGAGGCGCGGGATCGCTGGGACGGGCCAAGGCCTGAATACCATGGCTGGGTTTTGCCTCGCGGGTAAAGGGGACATGCAGCAGCCAATGGCCAATTCCGGTGGCCAGGGTCAGGCGATCATGCCGTGTTTTGCCATGATTGGGCAACCAGATCACGGCGCGGCGGTCCAGCGGGGCCTCTATCAATATTTCGCTGGGGGACAGTGCATATTCCACATCCACATTCAGCGCCCGGCAGATCGAATCCAGCGGTCCGCCATCCTGAATGCTGATCTGCGGGTTTTGGGACAGCATGTCCTCGACCGCCTGTTCGATTTCGTCATCGGTATAACCGGGGCTGCGGGCTTCGACAAAAGGGTAGGAAGGGTAGGCCCTGGGCATGATGCATATCCGATATTCGGGGCCAATACCTGGCCGGTCGACATTAAACTGACCCGAGCCTTTTGCCCCGGCTGGTCAGAGGTTTATCACGTCGGCCCCTAACGCGCGCTGAATGCAAAAAATGCAGGACATTTTTTGCGGCTGTGCCCGAAAGCAAGCGGTGCAGATGGGGCAACACCCTGCGCACGGTGGTGTCGGGGCTGATTAAGACCTCGTTGATACTTCCCTTTACTGATCGGGGCGCGCTGCCCCTTGCGATGAAAGGGATGTTCATGAACAAGGCGATTACCGACGGTGTGGTTTTCATGCCGCCAGCATTTGCGGCGGGCAATCTGGGGCAGTTTTCCCGTGGGGATGGCACGCCTGGCTCCAATACCTATGCGGGCTTTGCCAGCGCGGCGTTTGTGCCGGCGGATCAGGATTTTGGCGGCTGTCTGGAAATCCAAAAGACCGAAGGCACACAGCGTCTGCGCTATATGGGCCAGACGCCGCTGCAACCGGGGTGCTATCTGCGTGTGACAGTGCGCATCAAGGCCACGGCGGGCGCGCTGCCCAATGTGCGCATTGCGGGCTTTGCCGGTGATGCCAGCGATGATGAGGTCACAGGTGTGCCCACCAGCGGGGCATCGGTTGCGCTGCCTGGCTATGGTGAGATTGTCGAGGTCAGCGCGATTGTCGGCGGTGGCGATCGCGGCGGCGTGGATCTGGTTTGGGGGACCGATGCGGTCTATGGCCATTTCGGCATTGACCTGACCGGTCCGAATGGCGGTGTGGTGCGCATTGACGACATTCAGATCGAAGATGTCACCCATGTGTTCCATCGTCAGATGATGAACTGGGTCGATGTGCGCGATTTTGGCGCGCTGGGCGATGGCAGCACCGATGACAGCGCCGCGTTTGAGGCGGCGGATCAGGCGGCGGATGGCCGTCGGATTCTGGTGTCGGCTGGTACCTATCGTCTGAACAGCTCGGTCGAGATCAACAGCCGCATTCAGTTCGAAGGCGAGCTGGACATGCCCGACAGCGCGATCCTGTCTTTGACCAAGGATTTCGACCTGCCGACCTATATCGACGCCTTTGGCGGCGACGAAGAACTGGCGCTGAAAAAGGCGCTGCAGTCGCTGATGAACAACGCCGACCACGAAAGCCTGGATCTGGGCGGGCGGCGCGTGTCGGTGAATGCGCCGATTGATGTGCAGGCGGCGGTGCCCAACCGCAACACCTATGCGCAGCGCCGAGTGATCCGCAACGGCCAGCTGCGTGCCGAAGACAGCGGCAACTGGGCTCCGGTTGTGGTTAGCAGTCAGGCCAGCTATGCCGCGAACAATCAGTGGAAGCTGACCAATGTGCAGAATATTGCCAATATCACCCGCGGGATGCTGGTCGAAGGTGCGGGTGTCGGGCGTGAAATCTATGTGCGTGATGTGAATGTCGGAGCGCAGGAAATCACGCTCAGCCAGCCTTTGTCAGATGCGACGGGGACGCAGAATTACACCTTTACGCGGTTCCAGTATATTCTGGATTTCACCGGGTTTGACCGTCTGAACGTGTTCGAGTTGGAAGGTCTGGAATTTCAGTGCGGCGAAGAGGCCAGCGGTGTGATCCTGCCGCCTTTGGGTACGGTGAACGTGATCCGCAACTGTGTGTTCAACCGTCCCGGCCATCGTGGCATCACCTCGCCCGGTGAGGGCTGCCAGGGTATCCTGATCGACCATTGCCAGTTCATCAGCCATGAGGGCGATGAGCTGTCGCAGAACCGTGTGTCCGTGGCGATCAACACCAACGCCAATGATGTGAAAATCCGCAATTGCCGGGCGTCGCAGTTCCGCCATTTCGCGGTGATGAGCGGGGCGCATGGGATCGTGTCGGGCAACCACTTTTTCCAAGGGGATAGCAGTGGCAACGGATCGCGCACTGCGGGCATCCTGCTGACCCTGCGGGCCTGCAACACGCAGATCACTGGCAATTATATCGACAATTGCCATGTTGAGTGGACCAACGAGCGCGAGCCAGAGCCCAATTTCAGCGGCGGGTTCGGGTTTGCCGGTCTGTCGATCACCAACAATGTGATGCTGTGTTCGGATGTCGCCCCGTGGTTCAGCTTTATCGTGGTGAAACCCTATGGCACCGGGCATTTCGTCAATGGTCTGAACGTATCTGGCAATACGTTCCGGTCTGTTGGTGTGGTGATTGACCGGGTCGAGCGCGTGGACACGTCCTTTGCCTCGCTGGATCTGGGCAATATGAAAAACACCTATTTCATCGGCAACACGATGCATAATATCGAATATGCCACCGAAAACCCGCTGCAGGTCAAACATTCGCAGAACAGTGTTGCGCAGACCTGGCAGGTGGATACGGGCAACCTGTTGCCCTTTGGCGGCTATGCGGTCGAAGTTGAAAGCCTGGTGACACGCTCGCGCCCGCGCGATGGCAGCAATGTTTCCAAATACCACATGCCCTATACGTCGACGCGGCAGGGCAGCAGTCAGAACCAGGTACATGTGATCTGGCCGGAAAACATGCGTGGCGATGTCACGATGATGGTGCGTATGGACAAATAACCCGTTTTCGGGTGCGGGCAGATCTGCCCGTTGGCCGGGCCTTTTCACAGGGCCCGGCTTTTGTGATTCAGGGCTGTGGTCGGAGTGTTATGCCGGCGTCAGATCCTGTGGCGTCAGGATGAACGCCTTGCCAAAGCCGCCATTCAGCAAGGCCTGTTCGATCTCCAGCTCCATCAGGCTGAAATCGGCAAAGCCGATATACAGTTTGGCCTTGGGCTGAATGCTGGTGAAATATGTGGCCAGATCCGCATGGCGGGGATCACCGTGCCGGGTAAAGCGCGCCTTGCCCTGCAGGCTGATTCGCGGATGGGTCAGCGGATCGCCCTTGTCGCTGGGTTCGCCCAGCATCAGCGAACAGGCAGGATTGGCCCGCAGGGCGCTGGTATGCGCCGACAGGTCCGACACCAGCGACAAAGGCAACCCATCCGGCCCGGCAATCACCGCAATCCGCGTCACCAGCGGCATCCCCGTGTCCGGGTCGATCACACCCAACGCGCCAAAGCGCGCCTGATTGATCAGGCCACGGGCCAGCGCGCGGGCTTCGTCATCTGTTGGGCGGATGGGGGAGGCTTTGTCGTTGGACATGGGTACGGCCTTTCAGAACTCGGTCCACAGGCCCAGTTTTATCCCCATCGAACTGTCGCCGACCAGCCCCCAGGTCACTCCGGTTTCCACTTTCAACCGCTTGCCCATGGGCCTGACATAAGAGGGGGCCAAGCGAACAAACCCGTGATCCCCCGCCTGCTGCCCGGTTTGCATCTGCAAAATCAGTTTGCGGTCCTTTTTCAGGTTCCGCCCCCAGGTCACGTCCAGTTTGTAATCCGTATCCCCGCTGCCGAAATGATATTCGGCCATGGTGTCGATGGTGAACCAGCCCTTTTTCAACCCCCAACCCAGATGCAGGGCAGGGCGCATCACGGTCTCGCCTCCGATCTTGCCAAATCCCAGCGCGGCGCTGATGCGTGGGCCCTTGTCCTTGCTGCGCAGCGGATAGCGCGCAAAGCCCAGGGTTTTCGACGCCCCGGACACGGAATGCCCCATATCCAGACCAATGGTGATTTGATCCGTCAGCCCGTATTCCAGATAAAATGTGTGATAGCCCTCGCCCTTTGGGTTCAGTTTCAACGCCTCTATATCCTGAGGCCAGCTGAATCGGGTGGCGACACTGGCAAAGCCACTGCCTTTCTGTTTTGGCCAGGCCCCTGCGGCTGCGGTTTCCGCTGTCAACAGCCCAGCAACCAGCACGGTGCAAAACCGGGCAAAGCGGGGTGGCAGGCTGTGGATGGGGCTCAGCATGGGGGGGCTCCTCGGACAGCAATCCTTGCTTAAGCTTGGTTAAGGCGGCGTTAAACCGCGCCCCCGGCTCTGGTGTTTTCCATGCTGCAGGTGCACAATCCGGCGGATGCCGCAGGGCAAGGGAGAACAGAACATGACCGGTCAGGTAATCACCGTTGCGCAGCAAAAAGGCGGGTCGGGCAAAACGACCATGGCCGTCAATCTGGGATTGGGGTTTCACCAGATGGGCAAATCCGTCGCCTTTGTCGATCTGGACCCGCAGGGCAGCCTGGGCCGCTGGTTCATGACCCGCGCCGACACCGCGCCCGACAAGATCGAGAACATGGAGTTTGCGACCTCCTCCGCCTGGGGGATTTCGTATGAGGTCCGCAAGTTGAGCGACAGCTATGACATCGTGATCGTCGACACCCCGCCCAAGGCCGATAGCGACCTGCGCCCGGCGCTGCGTGTGGCGGATCTGGTCGTGGTGCCTGTTGCGGTCAGCCATGTGGATCTGTGGGCGACCGAAGGTGTTCTGGATCTGGCACAGCGCGAAAACCGCGACACGCTGCTGGTGATGAACCGCACCCGTGCAGGCACCCGCCTTGGCGCCGAGGTCGCGCAGGCCGCAGAACAGATGCAGGCGCGCATCGCCAAGTCCGGGCTGGCCAACCGCGTGGTCTATGCGGAATCCCTTGGCCTTGGTCTGGGGGCTGCGGAAATGCCGCGCGGGCCGGCGCGTGATGAACTCTCCTCCCTCACGGCAGAGGTGGCGGAGGTGCTGGCAAACGGGTAAGGAAGCGGCAAGGAGACCCACATGACCGATCTCGCCGCTCTCAAAGACCTGATCCGCGCCGATTCCGCCACGCGCGGCCAACCGATTTCCAAGCTCGGCTATTTCTGCGCGCCCTTCCGCCCGGCCTCTGGCCCGTTCTCGGACAAGGTGATCAAGATCTATCGCGGGTTGTCGGATTCGGCGCAGCTGGACCGCCTGAAAACCTGCCACGACGATTACGTGCAGGCGATGTTTGACAGCGGCGTCGGCCTGCCGGACACGGAGTTCCACCTGCTGGATCTGGACGGCGCGCGCATCCCGGTGATCGTGCAGCAGGCGCTGCCGGAAACCAGCCTGATGCGCCCGCTGATGCAGCAGGGTAGCGAGGCAGAGACCCTGCAGATGATGCAGGCCGCGGGTGAGGTGATCGCGCGCTTCTGGCACTGGGCTCAGACCTGCGACACGCGCATCGGCTTTCACCCTTCGATCCGCAATTTCGCCTATCTGGACGGGCGCGCGGTGTTCTTTGATACCTTCCCGCCGCTGATCCATTATTCGCGCGACGAAATGGGTAAGATGCTGCTTTTGTTTTCGGAAAAGCGGCTGATGCGGATGGTCGGCCCGTTCCTGCAAAAGAAGGTCACGGGCATTCAGGACGAATGGTATTCACCGGCAGAAACCCTGACCGGTCTGGTCGGCAGCGCCTGCCGCCTGCGCCCCGAACATGCCGAAGCCTACCTGAAATGGGGCCGCGATTTTGTGCAGGCCGAGATGACACCCTGGGCCGAAGAGGCCATGAAAGACCTACAGGAACCACCCCGCCTGCCGGGCTACTGGACGGGTTTCCGCAAGATCCTGGGCCTGCAGGGCGAACCGAATTTGCAGAAGTGATTGGGGGCTGATTGGGGCGTTATCCTTGGGGGGACGCTCAAGCTTCTTTCGAAGGATGACGGCTATGCGGACGAAGTTCGCTTTCGCTGCGTCTACGCCGATGACTGTGTCAGGGAGTTCTGCCAGTTAGGTCGAGTAGAATACTTTCGCCATCATCAACGTACTCAGCAGGTATCACCGTTAGATTTTCGCTTCCTCCGCCTTTTCTAATGCGCCCCGACAAATCAAAATGCGCGGCGTATCTTCCCTCGAAGAAACCGCCATACTCTCCAGCTCTCAGCAATACATACTGAAATCTGTTCGGGAATTTGGCCAAAGCAAAGAACCATTCTTGATCCAGCGTCAAATTAGCGTCGTCGGCAAACACTTCTTCTGAGATTCCCAAAATCCGCGAATTTTTATGTCTCCAAACAATTACCGGAAGATTGTTTAACTGTACGATTTTCACATCTCCTGGGCTAAAGTCAGACACCTTGATGATCGGCCGCAGCGTAGCTTCGCGAGCAATAACATCGGAAGAAGGAAGGCCCGTACGCACCAAAAGAGCAATGACCAGGAAGACTAAACCAAGCACCGCCGTAGCAGTTGCTATGTAAAGGAAATGAAAACGTCTCATACTTTCACCAAGGTACTCAGCCAATTGGTGGAAGGCAACGAATGAATTCGCCAATATCCTGGATTTGGTCATTCAGATTTCACGCAACATTAGGCGCGTTGCTGCGTTCGCAAGTCGAGCCTTTCTGGCATCGACATGCCCTCTTTACAGAAGAAGGGCGCCCCTTTGCGGGACGCCCTTTATTTAACTGCAACGGTGGGTTGGAACCCCCCCTACATCATGATGGGTAGGGTGGGTCTGTGACCCACCGCAATTCCCGGATCAGACGATCTTGATATTGGCTTTTTCGATATCGGCCAGGAAGGCGGCCAGGCCTTTGTCGGTCAGGATGTGGTTCGCCATGGCTTTGATCACGGCCGGCGGCGCAGTGGCCACATCGGCGCCGATCTTGGCGCATTCGCTCATGTGGTTGGCGCTGCGGATCGACGCGGCCAGGATTTGGGTGTCGAACCCATAATTGTCATAGATCTCGCGGATATCCGCGATCAGCTCCAGACCATCCAGGTTGATGTCATCCAGACGCCCGATGAAGGGCGAAATGAAGGTCGCGCCCGCCTTGGCCGCCAGCAGCGCCTGATTGGCCGAGAAACACAGGGTCACGTTGACCATGTTGCCTTCGCCCGACAGCACTTTACACGCTTTCAGGCCATCCCAGGTCAGCGGCACTTTGACGGCGATATTGACGGCGATCTTGGCCAGCTTGCGGCCTTCTTCGATCATCTTGTCGGCGTCGGTGGCGGTGACCTCGGCGGACACCGGGCCCTCGACCATGTCGCAGATCTCTTTGGTGACTTCCAGAATATCGCGGCCGGATTTCGCGATCAGCGACGGGTTGGTGGTGACCCCATCCACCATGCCCAGAGCGTTCAGCTCGGCGATGGCATCGACCTCGGCAGTATCGACAAAGAATTTCATAGCGGTGTGCCCCTCTGGCAAGCTTGGCATTTGATCGCGCGTGTCTTACCCCAGAAGAGCGCGCGCCGGAACCCCAAGCGCGCGTACAGGGATGGCGCTAACGGATAGCAGGCAGTGATGCAGCAGCACTTTGCGGAAAATGCCCTTGTGGCGGTGGCAACCACGCAGCCGTTGGACCGGCTGCTGGATTACCGCGCGCCCGAAGGCGGGTGTTTTCAGGGTGCTTTTGTCGAGGTGCCGCTGGGTCCGCGCAAGGTGCAGGGCGTGGTCTGGGGACCGGGCAAGGGCGATTATGACCGCTCAAAAATCCGCCAGATCCTGCGGGTGCTGGACGTGCCGCCCATGCGCGCTGAAATGCAGGATTTCCTGCGCCGCTGCGGGGCCTACACGCTGACCCCGCTGAACAATATGCTGCGGCTTGCCACGCGCGCGCCGGGGCTGGGCGATCCGCCCTCGATGCAAAAGGTGTACCGCGCGGGGCAGGGCGCGCCGGAGCGCATGACCGATGCCCGCCGCCGCGTGATGGAAGCTGCCGCCGAAATGGGTGGCCTGTCCCTGACACTGCGTGAACTGGCCGAGGCCGCAGGCACCAGCCCCCAGGTGGTCAAAGGCCTGCTGCCCTCAGGTGCCATAGTCGAAGAGGTCAGCCCCCGCGACACCGCCTATCCCTATCTGGATCCGCAAACCCCCGGCAAAACCCTGACCGACGCCCAGGCCGCCGCCGCCGCCCAGCTGCAGGCAGATCAAAAGGCGCACCGCTACGCCACCACCCTGCTGCGCGGCGTCACCGGATCCGGCAAAACCGAAGTCTACCTTGAGGCCGTGGCCGAGGCCCTGCGCCAGAACCGGCAGGCGCTGGTCATGCTGCCCGAAATCGCGCTGTCCGCCGAATTCCTGAACCGCGTCGAAGAGCGGTTCGGCGCACGCCCGGCGGAATGGCATTCCGGTCTGACCATGACCGAACGCCGCCGCGCCTGGCGCATGGTGGCCGAAGGCAAGGCGCAGCTGGTGGTCGGGGCGCGCTCGGCCCTGTTCCTGCCGTTCCAGAATCTCGGCCTGATCGTGGTCGATGAGGAACATGACAGTTCCTACAAACAAGAGGACGGCGTGCTGTATAACGCCCGCGATATGGCGGTGCTGCGCGCCTCGCTGCTGGACGCGCAGGTCGTGCTGGCCTCGGCCACGCCCAGTTTGGAAAGCTGGACCAACGCGCAGGGCGGCAAATACAAACTGCTCGAACTTGAGAGCCGCTATGGCCCGGCCCTCCTGCCGGAAATGCGCGCTATCGACATGCGGCCCGACAAACTGCCCGCCAATCGCTGGATCTCGACCACGCTGCAGGCGGCAGCGCGGGCGCGGATCGAGGCGGGCGAGCAGGTGCTGTTCTTCCTCAACCGGCGTGGCTTTGCCCCGGTCACCCTGTGCCGGGCCTGCGGGCAGCAGGTCGGATGCAATGATTGCGACGCGCGGATGGTGGAACACCGGTTCCTCAACCGGCTTGTCTGCCATCAATGCGGCGAAAGCCAAGCGATCCCCGAAGCCTGCCCCTCTTGCGGTGTCGAGGGCAAACTGGCCCCGGTCGGCCCTGGTGTCGAACGCCTCGCCGAAGAGGCGGCCGAACTGTTCCCGAACACCCGCATCGCCGTGCTGTCCTCCGACCTGTACGGCACCGCGCGCGAGTTGAAACAACAGGTGCAAGAGATTGCCGAGGGCGGGGCAGACATTATCATCGGCACACAGCTGGTGGCCAAAGGGCATAACTTTCCGCTGCTCACGCTGGTCGGCGTGATCGACGCGGATCTGGGGCTGCAAGGGTCCGACCTGCGCGCGGCGGAACGCACCTTTCAATTGATGCGACAGGTCGCGGGACGCGCCGGGCGGGCCGACAAACCCGGCACTGCGCTTCTGCAAACCTATCAGCCCGAACACCCGGTGATCCGCGCCATCCTTGCAGGCAAAGAACAGGAGTTCTGGCGGGCCGAAGCCGATGAACGCCGGGCCTCAGGTATGCCGCCCTTTGGCCGCCTCGCCGGGATCATCCTGTCCGGCCCGGAGTCTGCGCAGCTTTTCGATATCGGCAACACATTGGCGCGCAATGATGGCGTGCTGCGCGAGATCGACGCGCAGGTCTTTGGCCCGGCCCCAGCGCCCATCGCCCGCGTGCGTGGCCGCCACCGCGTGCGCCTGCTGGTCAAAGCGCCCAAAGGCGTCGCGCTGCAAAACGCCATCTCGCACTGGATCGCCCCGCTGCGCCTGACCGGGGATACGCGGATCGCCGTCGACATCGACCCGCAGAGCTTTTTCTGACCGGGTAGGGGGCTTTGCCCCCGCCGCAGCAAGCTGCGACTCCCCCAGGAGTATTTGCCAAAGCAGAGAAACAGGCGCGCGCTCGGGCTTCTTTGCTTCAAAAATACACCCGGGGGAGTCCCGCAGGGACGGGGGCAGCGCCCCCTCAGCCCTTTTCGTGGAAATGCGCGTAGACCCGTTCGGCGAGGCTTTCGGAAATGCCATCCACCGCGCGCAGATCGGCGAGGTTGGCGCGGCTGACGGCCTTGGCAGATCCGAAATGGGCCAGCAGGGCGCGTTTGCGCGCGGCCCCGACGCCGGAAATTTCGTCCAGCGGGTTGGCCATGGTGTTTTTCGCGCGTTTGGCGCGGTGGGTGCCGATGGCAAAGCGGTGGGCTTCGTCGCGCAGGCGCTGCACAAAATACAGCACCGGATCGTTGTGGCGCAGGGCAAAGGCGTGCTGGCCCGTGCGGTGGAATTCCTCTTTGCCCGCATTGCGGTCCACGCCTTTGGCGACGCCGACAAAGGGGAGGTCGTCGACCCCGTGTTCACGCATGATTTCCGCCACGGCGGAGATCTGGCCGGCGCCGCCGTCGATCAGCAGCAGGTCAGGCCAGAGGCCGTTGTTCCGGTCTGGGTCGTCTTTCAACAGGCGTTTCAGGCGGCGGGACAGCACCTCTTTCATCATGCCGAAATCGTCGCCGGGGGTCAGCTCTTCGCCCTTGATGTTGAACTTGCGGTATTGGTTTTTCATGAACCCTTCGGGCCCCGCGACAATCATCGCGCCGACCGCATGGGCGCCCTGGATATGGCTGTTGTCATAGACCTCGATGCGCTGCGGTGGGGCGTCGAGATCAAAGGCCTCGGCCAGGCCGCGCAGCAGTTTCGCCTGTGTTGCGGTTTCCGACATTTTCCGCGCCAGGCTTTCGCGGGCATTGCGCGCTGCGCCTTCGACCAGCTCGGCCTTGATGCCGCGCTGGGGCACGATCAGTTCGACCTTGCGGCCCAGCTTTGCGCTCAGCGCGGCGGACATCAGATCGTCATCCTCGATCCCGTGGGATAGCAGGATCTGGCGGGCGGGCTCTTTCTGATCGTAGAACTGGCCCATAAACGCCTCCATCACCTCAGAGGCGCTGACATCCTCGCCCACGCGGGGATAGAAATCGCGGTTGCCCCAGTTCTGGTTGGCGCGGATGAAAAACACCTGCACACAGGCCCGGCCCTTTTCCAGATGCAGGGCGATGATGTCGGCCTCTTCGACCGATTGCGGGTTGATGCCCTGCGCGGTCTGCACTTGGGTCAGCGCGCGGATCCGGTCGCGCAGCGCGGCGGCGCGTTCAAATTCCATCTCGTCCGAGGCTTTCATCATCTCGGCGGCCAGCTCTTCCTGGATCTTGGTGGATTTGCCGGACAGGAACCGCTGCGCGTCGCGCACGCTGGTGCGGTATTCGGCCTCGGAGATTTTGCCGACGCAGGGCGCGCTGCAGCGTTTGATCTGGTATTGCAGGCAGGGGCGGGTGCGGGTTTCAAACACGGAATCCGTGCAATTGCGCAGCTGAAACCCCTTTTGCAGCTGGCTCAGCACCCGGTTCACCGCGCCACCACTGGCAAAGGGGCCGTAATATTGGCCGCGCTCGCGTTTTGCGCCGCGGTGCTTTTTGATCATCGGAAAGCCGTGATCCGTTACCAGAATATTCGGGAAACTTTTGTCATCACGCAGCAGCACGTTGTATTTCGGTTTCAGCTGCTTGATCAGGTTCTGTTCCAGCAGCAGCGCCTCGGTTTCGGTGCGCGTGGTGAGGAACATCATCGACCGCGTTTCCGAGATCATCCGTTCGATGCGTCTTGAGTGTCCTGTGGGGCGCGCATAGTTGGACACGCGGTTGCGCAGATGCCGGGCTTTGCCCACATACAGCACCCGAGATTGGTCATCCAACATGCGATACACCCCCGGACTGTGGTCCAGGGTTTTCAGATAATCATGAATGATCTGATGGCCGGGTTTCGCAGGTTCAGTCATGGGGTGCCGACATATTCCGATTCTTTGTTATGGCTGCAATGCGAGGCGCGTTGAATCAAGAGGGATTACATCCACGGTTTCTGGGGATAAGTCTGTAGGCAAAACCGGGCCAAGTCGATTTTTTCTTTGTAAACAACTAACTTCTGAGCGATGCCTATTTTTTGTGCGATTTTGCAAACCCTTGATAATGCTTAATAAAAAACTCATCACATCGCAAGTTGTTGAGAATGTTAAGAATTTTGTAACGCTTTTGTAACCGCGCTGGCGCCGGTGCAAAACTTACGTAGGGGATACCTATTCCGGGGCCAAATTGTCCGGTGTCTGCCAGTTCAGATGCTGCCCGCCATCGACGCAGATTAACTGGCCCGTGACCCCCGGTGCATCCAGAAAATAGCCCAAAGCGGCGGTGATTTCCTGCGGGTCCGCACCACGTTTCAGGATCGTGGCGCTGCGCTGCTGCGCAAAATCCGCATCGCGTTGGCGGGCGTTTTTCAGGGTCGGGCCGGGGCCGATCGCGTTGACCCGCGCATGGGGGGCCAGCGCCTGAGCTGCGGTCTGCGTCAGCGCCCATAGCCCCATTTTCGCGATGGTGTAGCTGGTGAAATCCGGGGTCAGGTTGCGCACCCGCTGATCCACCATATTGACGATCAGCCCCTGCGCGCGCGGTTCCTCATTTTCATCGGGCAGGGCGGGGGGCAGCGCGGCGGCAAATTGCTGGATCAGCACAAAAGGCGCGCGCAGATTGCTGTCCATATGTCGGTCCCAGCTGGCGCGGGTGGCTGTGTCCAGCGTGTCTCGCTCAAAGATAGAGGCGTTGTTGACCAGCGTGGTCAACGGTCCGCCCAATGCGGCGCTGGCGCGGGGGATCAGGGTTTCGGTTTGCTCTTCGTCCAGCAGATCCGCCTGCAGGGCGACAGCCTGCCGTCCCATGGCACGGATCTGCGCCACTGTGGCGTTGGCGTCGTCATGGGAACTGGCATAATGCAGGGCGATGTCATGGCCACGCTGGGCCAGATACAGGGCCATGGCTTTTCCCAGACGGCGCGCGCCTCCGGTGATCAATGCGCGTTTCGGGGCGGTATGGGAATGTGCCACGGGGGGCCTCGTCAGCTGTTCAACACCACCATGACATAAGCCAGATAAAGCCCGGTCAAGAGCGCGCCCCAGATCTTGCCCAGGTCCAGCTTGAAAAAGATGAACGGAGCCAGGACCGCAGAGGCACCGACCATCACCCAGATGTCAAATTCCAGCAAAGAGCGATCAATCGGCATGGGTTTGATCAGGGTTGCCACGCCAATAATGGCCAGCAGGTTGAACATGTTCGACCCGATCACATTGCCGATGGCCACATCCGCCTGTTTGCGCAGAGCCGCCATCACGGTTGTGGCCAGTTCGGGCAGCGACGTGCCCAGTGCGACCAGTGTCAGGCCAATCACCGTATCGGACACGCCATACATGCGGGCGATCTCTTCGGCGCTGTCCACCAGCAGATCGGCACCAATGGGCAGACCGACCAGCCCCAGCCCCAGATAGAGCAGGATTTTCCACCAGGGCATGTCCGGGTCCGCGCCTTCTGGCTCTTCCAGATCCGTGGCCTGATCGCAGGATTTGCGGTGGCTCATGGCGTCGCGCATCTGGCTCCACAGGAACCCGCCCAGCACCATCAGCAGAACGGCCGCGGAAAACCGGTCAAAGACGCCGCGAAACGCCAGCGCCACGAACAGTGCAGTGGCCCCCATCATCTGGACATAGCTTTTGCGCGTGTCACAGGTGGATGTGTGCAGCACGGTGATCAGTGCAGGCACGCCCAGCACCAGCAACACATTGGCGGTGTTGGATCCGATCACATTGCCAAAGGCGATGCCAGGCACACCTTCGAATGCGGCCTGGATGGAAATCAGCAGTTCCGGGGCCGAGGTGCCAAAGGCCACGATGGTCAGGCTGACGATCAGCGCGGGGATCCCCACGCGCAGCGACAGGTTCACCGCCCCTTTGACCAGCGCATCCCCGGCCAATAGCAGGATCCCCAGACCCAGCACTGCAAAGACAAAGACCATGTCAGCCCTTTCCCTTACCGCAGCCACAGGGGCCCCGGCCAATCTTGAAGCGGCCGCACGAGGGGCAGCGCGCCTTATCCAGTTTCTTTTGACCCGGCAGGCGCAGCTTGCCAAACATGCCCAGTACGACGATGAAAATCAGAAAAAAGGTGACGATTTTAACGACCACCTCAGAGGCCAAACCGCGCAAATTCGGCGCGTTCCTCGATTTCGGCCAGCGCGCCGCGCGCCATGGACAGGCCAAGGCGCGGCATCAGGGGTTTCTTTTGCTCATAGCGGCGAAAGCGAACCTTTTTGCCGAACCGCGCTTTCATCACCGGTTTCAGATGGCCGACACTGTCGGCCAGCCCCTGGTCTACCGCGTGACGGCCAATCCAGACCTCGCCGGTGAACAGATCCGGGTTGTCGGCCAGTTTGCCGTCGCGCCGGGATTTGACATGGGCGATGAAATTTTCATGCAGCTGTTCCAGCAGGCGATCCAGCCGGGCCACGTCGTCCTTGTTTTCCGGTTTGAACGGGTCCAGCATGGATTTGGATTTTCCGGCCGTGTGCACACGGCGCTCAATCCCCTGGCGTTGCAGGAAAACATGCGCGCCAAACCCGGCAGAGATCACGCCGATAGATCCCAGAATAGAACTGTCATCCACGATGATTTCATCGGCGGCAGAGGCCAGCCAATAGCCACCCGAGGCCGCCACATCTTCGACAAAGGCAAAGACGGGGATGCCGGTTTCTTCGGACAGGCGGCGAATGCGGCTGCCGATCAGCGAGGATTGCACCGGCGATCCGCCCGGCGAATTGATTTCCAGCGCCACGGCGGCGTGTTTGCCTTTGCGAAAGGCGCGTTCCAGCAGCGGGGCGGTGCTGCGATCCGACAGGCTGCCGCGCCCACCCGAGGCAATGGCCCCCTGCAGGCGCACAACCGCGACCGACGGGGTCGATTTCAGAAAGGGGATCCAGCGTTTCATGTTGGCTCATGTAGAATGGCGGTGACGTGCTTACAAGGTCGCCGCCCCAAGAACCGCGCGTCGGGGGGATCGGCTGCGGTCAGGCGTGGCGCAAATTCCACAACTGGGCGCATAGGCGGGTGCGCTGTGCAGGGGTATTTATGAAAGCAGAGAAACAGGCCGCTCAGCCAAGGATCAGCGGCGTCAGTTTTGCCCGCACGGGATCTGGGATCGGGATCGGCTGGCTGTCATTGTCGGTCAGCACTTCGGCAAAGAAGCCTTCGGCGCAGGTCTGATCCTCGTTATTACGAAACAGCCCGACTTCGAACCGCAGAGAGGAATTGCCCAGATGGCCAAGGCGCAGCCCCGCATGGATCAGGTCGGGAAACCCTGCCTCGGAAAAATAGCGGATGCCGGTTTCAATCACCAGAAAGCGCAGTTTTTCCGGGCCGCGGATATTCAGCCCGTTGTTCAATTGCCAGAGGCTGACCGCGGTGTCGATCAGCGACAGGTAAGTCGCGTTGTTCATATGCCCGTATTCATCATTGTCCAGCCAGCGGGTGGGCAGGTCAAGAAAGGCAGCATAGGCGCTGCGCGGTTCGGGTTGGCGTTTGGTCATCCTGATCTCATCATACGAAAGGCTGTCGATGCGCCCCAGCCGGCGGCAATGGCGATGGCCAGCGACATCAGCCCGTAAAGCAGCGGCTGCTGGCGTGACAGCGTGTAAAGCCAGCGTTCCAACCCGACTTTGCGCACGTCGATCCCGGTTTCATACATGTCCAGCACCTGCCCGTTTCGGGTCAGGAAGATGCGCGTCGGGTACTGGCCTTCGGTCAGGTCGGCGGGCATCTGGATGGCGGTGTGAAACAGGGTCGACTGGGTCAGGGTCACGGTGTTTTCGCGCAGCTGATAGGCCCCGCTGTTTTCGCGGATGCGGATCACGGCCTCGGCAAAGGGTTGGGCGTTTTCGATTTGCATCGGCGCGCCAACAGAGCGGATCGCGCGGGGGATGGTGATCTGATGGCGCAGGTCTTCGGTGTCATTGATGGCTTCGGCCAGCGGGGCCGAGGTGGCGATGGAGTAAAAGGACGGGGCAGCGTCGATCTCGACCGCTTCGGTGTTGACCCAGATGCCAAAGCGTTTTTCTTTGCGTCGGACGGTCAGGGGCTGATCCGGTCCGGCCACTGTGATGATCACCTGAATGGGGCCGTCCTCGGGAATGGGTTCCTGTCGTTTGATGGCGCCGAAAATCAGGATTTCATCGCCGTTGAACGAGGTCGAGATCGAAACATTGTCGCGGCTGAGCCCCAGCACGACCTCTTCGGCCTGGGCTTTGAACGCAAACAGCAGCAGCAGGGACAGGGCAAGGCGCAGCATCAATGCCCCGCCGTTCCGATCGAGAACAGTTCAGTCGGTTGGATCAGCAGATCCAGCGCCAGTTTAAAGCAGACCGCCAGAACCATCAGCGCCAGCAGGATGCGCAGTTGTTCGGCCTTGAGCCGCGCGCCGATGATCGCACCGAACTGCGCGCCGATCACACCGCCAACCAGCAGCAGCACTGCCAGCATCACATCCACCGTATAGTTGGTCGTGGCGTGCAGCAGGGTGGTGAAGGCGGTGACAAAGATGATCTGGAACAGCGACGTGCCGACCACAACCTTGGTGGGCATCCCCAGCAGGTAGATCATGGCAGGCACCATGATAAAGCCCCCGCCAACCCCCATGATCGCGGCCAGAATACCCACGCAGACCCCGACCAGCAGCGGCGGGATGACCGAAATATACAGGCCCGAGGTGCGGAACCGCATTTTGAAGGGCAGCCCGTGGATCCAATTGTGTTTCTTGCGTTTGGGGGCTGCGCCGCTGCGGGTTTTACGGATGGCGTTCAGGCTTTCGATGAACATCAGCCCGCCGATGATGCCCAGAAACACCACATAGCAGAGCTTGACCAGCAGATCGACCTGACCCAGCGCGCGCAGATAGTTGAACACCATCACACCCAGCGCCGCGCCGACCAGCCCGCCGATCAGCAGCACCACGCCCATGCGCAGATCCACCGTGCGCCTTCGGAAATGCGCCAACACACCGGAAAAAGACGAGGCAACGATCTGGTTGGCTTCGGTCGCGACAGCGACAGCCGGGGGAATGCCGATAAAGAACAGCAGCGGCGTCATCAGAAACCCGCCGCCCACACCAAACATGCCCGACAACACGCCCACCAGCCCGCCAAGCCCCAGAAGGAGAAAGGCGTTTACCGACACTTCGGCAATGGGGAGATAGATCTGCATGGCTTAGGCTAGCCCCATCTCTGGTGCGGGTTCAACCCGGTCTGCGGTGATTATGCCCTGGCGCTATCAGATCGGAGAAACTGGCCCGGTTCAGCGTTCCTTGACATAGGGCTCGCCCCCGGCGCGCGGCGGGATCGCCTTGCCGACAAAACCGGCCAGGATCACCACGGTCAGGATATAAGGCAGCGCGTCCATCACCTGCACCGGCACGGTGAAAAAGCCCAGGTCCAGGTTCTGGAACCGGATCGCCACCGCCTGCAGGAAACCAAACAGCAGACAGGCCCCCAGCGCGTACCAGGGCCGCCATTTGGCAAAGATTAGCGCCGCCAGCGCGATATACCCCCGCCCGGCGGTCATTTCCTTGCCAAAGAACGGTTGCAGACCCGTGGCCATATAGGCCCCCGCAATACCACACAGAATCCCGCAGATCCCCACCGCGGCAAAGCGCAGCCGGGTGACGGAAATACCCGCGGTGTCCACGGCCTCGGGCGCTTCGCCCACGGCGCGCAGGCGCAGGCCGAACCGTGTGCGATACAGCACCCACCAGCTGGCGGGCACGGCGGCCATGGCCACATAAACCAGCAGTGCATGGCCCGAGATCAATTCAGAATAGATCGGGCCGAACAGGGGCATGTCGCGCATCATATTGGCAAAGGGCAGGGTGATTTCGTTCAGCCGCGCGCCATCTTCCAGCGTGGGGGTCTTGCCGCCCTGTTTGAACCAGCTTTGCGCAATCAGAACGGTCAGGCCCGAGGCCAGAAAGTTCAGCGCCACGCCGGAAATCAGTTGGTTGCCGCGAAAGGTGATCGAGGCCAGCCCGTGAATGGCCGACAGCGCCAGCGACGCACCGATCCCCGCCAGAAGACCCAGCCAGACCGACCCGGTGGTAAAGGCGATGGCGGCGGAAAAGAACGCGGCGATCAGCATCTTGCCCTCAAGCCCGATGTCAAAAATCCCGGCGCGTTCGGAAAACAACCCAGCCAGACAGGCCAGCAGCAGCGGGGTGGCCAGACGGACGGTGCTGTCCAGCACCTGAATGATCGTCAGCAGATCCATCATTTCGCCCCTTTGCCAAAGTACAGGAACAGTTTTTCCAGCGGCATCCGCACCATATTGTCCAGCGCCCCGGTGAACAGGATGACCAACGCCTGAATGACGGTGATCAGCTCGCGCGGGATCGAGGTCCACAGCGCCAGCTCCGCACCGCCCTGATAGAGGAACCCGAACAGCAGCGCCGCCAGAAGGATCCCGACGGGATGCGATCGGCCCATCAGCGCCACGGCGATGCCGATAAATCCGGCGCCCTCGGTGGCGTTCAGAACCAGACGCTCGGCCTCACCCATTGTGGTGTTCAGCGCCATCATGCCCGCCAGCGCACCGGAAATCAGCATGGCGACCACGGTGATCTTGACCGGGGAAATGCCCGCATAGCGCGCGGCGGTTTCCGAATGGCCAAAGGCGCGGATTTCATAGCCCAGCTTGCTGCGCCAGATCAGCAGCCACACCGCAAGGCAGGCCAGCAGCGCCAGGAAAAAGGTGATATTGGCCGGCGCGCCGCGAAACAGCGGGTTGCCTTCGCTGGCGAACATGTCCTGAAAGGTCGGCAGATGCGTGACCTTCGGGAAGTTGGCCGAGGCCGGGTCCATGGCGCGGGGCGGGCGCAGCAGGTTCACCAGCACATAGTTCAGCACCGCCGCGGCGATGAAATTGAACATGATCGTGGTGATCACGATATGGCTGCCGCGCTTGGCCTGCAGATAGGCCGGGATCAGTGCCCAGGCCGCCCCAAACAGCGCCGCAGCGCCGGTGGCGCCGATCAGCGCGATGCTCCAATGCGGCCAGGGGATGTAAAGGCAGGCCAGCGCCACGCCCAATCCGCCCAGCATCGCCTGCCCTTCGCCGCCGATATTGAACAGGCGGGCGTGAAAGGCGATGGCCACGGCCAGCCCGGTAAAGATGAAATTGGTGGCGTAATACAGCGTATAGCCCCAACCCGAAGAGCGCATCAGCGCGCCGTCAATCATCAGTTTCAGCGCCGCCATCGGGTCTTCGCCAATGGCAAGGATGACCAGCGCCGACAGCGCCGCGGCCAGAAGGATCGAGATCAGGGGCACAAGGACCGCATCGGCCCAGGCTGGCATTCTCTCCATCAGGTGCTCCGTTTGGTTGTCTGCGCGCAGGCGGGGCGCGCGTGGCCGGGGCGGGACGCCTTCGGCGAGAGTATTTGGACCAAGAAGAAGGGGCGGGGGTCAGCCATGGCCGACCTCGTCCGTGACCCCGGCCATCAACAGGCCCAGCTCGGTCTGGTTGGTTTCGTTCGGGTCGCGTTCGCCCATGATCTGGCCGTCAAACATCACCGCGATCCGATCCGAGAGCGACATGATTTCGTCCAGCTCGACCGAGACCAGCAGGATCGCCTTGCCCGCGTCGCGCAGGGCGACAATCTGTTGGTGAATGAATTCAATCGCGCCGATATCGACGCCGCGCGTGGGCTGGCCGATCAGCAGGATGTCGGGGTTGCGCTCGATCTCGCGGGCCAGCACGATCTTCTGCTGGTTGCCGCCGGAAAAGTTGCGCGCGGCAAGGTTCGGGTTGGGCGGGCGCACGTCAAAGCGTTCCATCTTGGCGGCGGCCTCGGCCCGGATGGCGGCGTTATTCATCATCGGCCCGGCGCCGACAACGCCATCCAGATGATAGCCGAACACGGTGTTTTCCCAGGCGGTGTAGGGCAGGATCAGCCCTTCGTGATGGCGGTCTTCGGGCACATGGGCGATGCCGCGCGCCCGGCGGCTTTGACCATCAGAGTGCCGCCCGGTCAGGTCAATCGGCGCGCCCTTGACCTTGATCGACCCGGTGGCGGGGATCATGCCGCCCAGCACCTGCAGCAGTTCAGACTGGCCATTGCCGGACACGCCCGCAATGCCAAGGATTTCACCCGCGCGCAGCTCCAGCGAGATGCCTTTCAGGCGCTCCACGCCGGACTCATCCGTGTGGCGCAGGTTTTCGATTTCGAGGATGTTCTTGCCGGGGCTGGCGGGCATTTTATCGACGCGCAGCAGGACTTTGCGCCCGACCATCAGCTCGGCCAGCTCTTCGGGGCTGGTGTCGCTTGTGTTCACCGTGGCGGTCATCTGGCCGCGCCGCATGACGCTGACCGTGTCGGTGATTTCCATGATCTCGCGCAGCTTGTGGGTGATCAGGATGATCGTCTTGCCCTCGGCGCGCAGCCCTTCGAGGATGCGGAACAGGTGATCGGCCTCGGCCGGGGTCAGCACGCCGGTGGGTTCGTCCAGGATCAGGATATCTGCCTTGCGATACAGGGCCTTAAGGATTTCGACCCGCTGCTGATGGCCGACGGAGAGGTCTTCGATCAGGGCGTCGGGATCGACCTTTAGCCCATAATCCTGCGACAGGGTTTTCAGCACGCCGCGCGCCTTGGACAGGCTGGGGGCCAGCATCGCGCCCTCTTCGGCACCCAGCACCACATTTTCCAGAACCGAGAAATTCTGCACCAGTTTGAAATGCTGGAACACCATGCCGATGCCCGCCGCAATCGCGGCCTGGCTGTCGGGGATCTGGGTGGGCTTGCCGCCGATCAGGATTTCACCGGCATCCGCCTTGTAGAACCCGTAGAGGATCGACATCAGGGTGGATTTCCCGGCACCGTTTTCGCCAATGATGCCGTGGATCGTGCCGCGTTCGACCCGGATCGAGATGTCCTTGTTGGCCTGCACCGGGCCAAAGGCCTTGGAGATGCCTTTCAGTTCGATGGCGGGGGCGTCGCTCATGCCGGGTCTCTGCCTTGTTTCGGGTCGGTGTCTTGGGCCGCGCCCGGCACAGGCCAGAGGCGCGACGAAAAGGCGGGCCACGCCGGAACCGGCGCAGCCCTTTGTCACGAAAACGCAGGTTGGATCAGAAGTCCAGAACCGGGCAGCTGTCGTTGGTGTAATAGGCGGTCACTTCCAGCGATCCGTCGATGATCTGGCCTTTGGCACCATCGACCGCGGCCAGCATTTCGTCGCTGACCAGCGCCTTGTTGTTGTCATCCAGCGCATAGCCGACACCGTCCTCGGCCAGACCCAGGGTCATGAACTTGCCGGTTTCCAGACCTTCGCCCGCTTTCATCGCCTCGTAAACGGCGACATCCACGCGCTTGAGCATCGAGGTCAGGACCGAACCGGGGTGCAGGTGGTTCTGGTTGCTGTCGACGCCGATCGAATAGATCTTTTCGTCCGCGGCGGTCTGCAGAACACCGATGCCGGTACCGCCTGCGGCCGCATAGATCACATCCGCGCCCTGTGCGATCTGCGCCTTGGCCAGCTCGGCCCCTTTCACCGGGTCATTCCACGCGGTCGGGGTGGTGCCCGTCATGTTGGCGACGATATTGATGTCGGGGTTCACCGCCTTGGCGCCCTGCGCATAGCCGCAGCCAAAGTGACGGATCAGCGGGATATCCATACCACCGATAAAGCCGACGGTGCCGCTTTCAGAGGCCATGGCGGCCATCATACCCACCAGGTACGACCCCTGATGTTCCTGGAAATTGATCAGCAGAACATTTTCCGGCACCTCGGGCAGCCAGCCATCCACATTGACGAATTTGGTGTCGGGGTAATCCGGGGCGACCTTGCCCAGCGTGTTGGCGATGGCAAAACCGGTGGTCACAACCGGGTTGAACCCTGCCTCGGCAAAGCGGCGCAGCGCCTGTTCGCGCTGGGCTTCGGATTGCATTTCGATGTCTTTATAGGTGCCGCCGGTTTCCTTGGCCCAACGCTCTGCGCCGGTATAGGCGGCTTCGTTGAAGGATTTGTCGAACTTGCCGCCCAGATCATAGATCAGCGCCGGGTCTGCCAGCGCGGCGCCAGCGGTCAGCGCCAGAGCGGCCGCGGTGCCCAGGGTTTTTGCGATAAAGCTCATGATATTCTCCCAGTCGATATGAAGACCTTTTGAAAACACCGGTCTTCTTTTTCGCGATGGGGGCAATTAGGGCGTCTGGTCGCGCGATGGTCAACCGATTCTTGTGGCTTTCCAGCGATCCACAAGCTGACGTTAAGGAAGCGCCCGTGACATGATCAGCGCGTCATCCGCAGGGGCCGATGCGCGGGGGTAATAGGCTTTGCGCAGGCCGGTCTGCTGGTATCCATGGCGGGTGTAAAAGGCGATGGCCGGGGTGTTCCGTGACGCGACCTCCAGAAAGACACGGGTTGCGCCGCGTGTCTGGGCATCACTGTGAAACCGGGCCAGGGCGCGGCTGGCCTGCCCGTTGCGCTGCTGGTCGGGGTCGGCGGCCAGGGCGAGGATCTCGGCCTCGTCCACAATCACCTGCCCCAAAACAAAGGCGGCCTCGGTGTGGCTCAGCAGGCTGATCGGGCGGGCTAGCGTGTCGGCAATCTGATCGGCGCGCCACGGGGTCATGTGCTGATAGGCGCGGGCGGCAATATCGGCGATCTGCGCAGGCGTCATGTCAGGCGTCATCCAGGATCACCGGGGGCGCATCGCGCGACGGCGCAGCATCCGCAGGTTTGATATAGAGCGGCGCAGGGCGGGGGCCGGGATCGGGCCGGGCGCTGGCCGCGCGGGCGATCTGCTGCGCCAGAAGGGGCGGGGTTGCAAAGGCCAGCGCATCGCTGGCGGTCAGGGCGTCGACCTCATCTGGTGTGGCAAGATACGGCGCGCGGTCCGCGGGGGCCAGATAGGCCTGCCCGCGCGGGCCAGCGACCGCCGGGGTTTTCCCTTGCAGATCCAATGCGATGGCCTCGAATGTCGACACGCCCACCGCCGGGATGCCCAGCCCCAGCGCCAGCCCTCGCGCGGCGGATACCGAAATGCGGATACCGGTGAAATTGCCCGGACCGATGCCGACGGCAATGCGGTCCAGATCGGCCCAGGTTTTGCCCGCCTCGGCCAGCACCTCTTCAAGCAGCGGCATCAGACGCTCGGCCTGCCCGCGCGCCATCTCCTCATGTGCGCTGGCGATGATCTGCGCGCCGTCATACAGCGCCGCGCCCACATGGGCGGAAGAGGTGTCAAAGCCAAGGGTCAGCAGGGTCATGTCGGGTTCCGATTGGCGTGGCCATATGATTGCGACCTCGCATAAAGCAAAGGGGCGCCGCAAGTGCAGCGCCCCGCAAAGTCAGGGGAGAAGGCCCGCAGATCGGGCCAATCCCAAAGGATCAAACCGCAACGGGGCGGACTTCGGTCACTTCGGGGATATAATGGCGCAGCAGGTTCTCGATGCCCATTTTCAGCGTCAGGGTCGAGCTGGGGCAGCCAGCGCAGGCACCCTGCATGTGCAGATAGACGACGCCGCGTTCAAACCCGTGAAAGGTGATGTCGCCGCCATCCTGCGCCACGGCAGGGCGCACACGGCTGTCCAGCAGCTCTTTGATTTGATTGACGACTTCGGCATCTTCGCCGCTATGTTCGGCATGGCCACCGGCCTGCACGGACCCGTCGGCAATCACCGGCTGACCGGACTGGAAATGCTCCATGATCGCGCCCAGAACAGCGGGTTTCAGATGATCCCAGTCGATCGCGTCTGCCTTGGTCACGGTGACAAAATCATTGCCAAAGAACACGCCGGTCACGCCGTCCACCGCAAACAGACGCTGCGCCAAAGGCGAGCTGGCCGCCGCATCCGCAGACGGGAAATCAGCCGTGCCCATCTCCAGCACGGTCAGGCCGGGCAAGAACTTAAGTGTCGCAGGGTTGGGGGTGGATTCGGTTTGAATGAACATGACGGTCACACCTTTCGTGTTGCACAGCCTATATGCGCGTCGCGGGGCGATGCGTCAAGGATTGGAATGATTCTAAAATGGGGGGATCCGCACCTCTGCGTGTCTTTTGGGCTTAGGTGATCGCCTCAAGCCGCTCTTTGGACAGGTCGCCGGGGACGATTGTGATCGGGATCGGCAGGCTGCCCGCGTTGCGTGTCAGCTGCGTCACCAGCGGGCCAGGGCCCTTTTTGTCCACCGCCGCGCCCAGAACCAGCACCCCGATTTCCGGGTCATCCTTTACGTGGGCGATGATTTCCGGCACCGCATCGCCTTCGCGCACGACCAGTTCGGGGTCAACACCCTGCTTGTCGCGCATCCATTTGGCGAAGACTTCGAAATGGGCGTGAATGCGTTCGCGGGCCTCTTCGCGCATCACTGCGCCCACACCGATCCAGTGGTTGAATTCGTCCGGGGGAATCACCGACAGAATCGCCACGCCACCCCCGGTATGGGCCGCGCGCATGGCGGCAAACCGCATGGCGTTCAGGCATTCGCGGCTGTCATCCAGCACCACCATGAATTTGCGCATCGCTGTCTCCCTTTTGCGCAGATCATGGCGGAGCGCATTGAGGCTGGCAAGCGGTCTTGGCCAGGTGGTTCTGGCATGAGCAAGGGGGCGGGCCGGTGGTTTACACTGTGCATATTTGTGGATTTGCGAATCCTGTGACCTATTTCGTGCCTTTATGCGCAGAACAGCCGGCACCATGCGCCGCAGATGGGAAACGGATCTGCGCATATGTCGCGTTCAGGACGCAAATGGAAAGGTAGAGGTCGGCTTTGAAGCCTGACGGGATTTGTGCACGTGGTTTACACTGCGCCCAAAGGTAGGGAAGGCGTGCGCATGACCGAGACAATTAAATTCACCCTGGATGGTAACGCTGTTGAGGTCGAAAAAGGCCTTACGATCTGGGAGGCGTCTAATGGTGTTGGGCTGAAGTTGCCGCATCTGTGTCACAAGCCAGCGCCTGGGTATCGTCCTGACGGGAATTGCCGGGCGTGTATGGTTGAGGTTGAGGGGGAGCGGACGCTTGTGGCG
>JAOASD010000035.1 GCA_025210265.1 Pelagimonas sp. | reverse complement strand
TCAAGGTCGCAGGCATCACGCCCGAGATCATGAAAACCGCCCTGGCCCAGGCCAAGGAAGGTCGTCTGCACATCCTCGGCGAAATGGCGAAATCCATGACCGAAGCCGGTGACTTCAGCGTCCACGCCCCGCGCATCGAGACCATGAACATCCCGACCGACAAGATCCGCGAAGTGATCGGTTCGGGCGGCAAGGTGATCCGCGAGATCGTCGAAGTGTCCGGTGCCAAGGTCGACATCAATGATGACGGTGTGATCAAGATTGCCAGCCCGAATGGCGAAGCCATCCAGAAGGCCTATGACATGATCTATTCGATCGTGGCCGAGCCCGAAGAAGGCAAGATCTATGACGGCAAGGTTGTGAAGATCGTCGATTTCGGCGCCTTCGTGAACTTCTTTGGCAAGCGCGACGGCCTGGTCCACGTGTCCCAGATCGAAAACCGCCGCCTGAACCACCCGTCCGACGTTCTGAAAGAAGGTCAGGACGTGAAGGTCAAGCTGCTGGGCTTTGACGATCGCGGCAAGGTCCGCCTGTCGATGAAAGTTGTCGATCAGGAAACCGGCGAAGAGGTCGTTCTGGAAAAGAAAAAGAAAGACGACGCAGAGTAATCTGCCAGTCTTTTGACGGATCGGGTGCCCCATCGCGGGCGCCCGTTTTCGTTTTTTTGGGGGGGCTAGGTCAGGTATTCCTGACTGGGAAGGAAACCTTTTGTTTACCCATGCCGTGGCAGGCTGAATTTGCCAAAAGACGGCTGTCGGGCACGGCCATTTAGGTGCTCCGGTTGGGTCCGACATTGCGGTTTCTGTGCACACTCACGGATCGCTGGCCTGCAACATGTGTTGCTGGCACAGGGCCTCGGTCGGGATGCCGGGGCCCTGATCTGTTTTTGCGCTTGCTCCGCCGGATCTGCTTGGGCAGGAAGGGGCCATGCGGATTTACGAGAACATCATTTCAGATCGCGGGTCGCGCTATGCGGTGTCCGGTGGTCCCTGCGCCAATGCGCAAGAGGCGCAGGCCTTTCTCAAGCAGCTGAAGCGGAACAAGAAATTCGCCAAGGCGACGCATAACACCTGGGCCTGTCTGGCGGGCGGCGTGCCGACCAAGAATGACGATGGCGAAAGTGGCGCGGGCATGGTGATCCTGCGGATGCTGGAGCGCGAAGACCTGCAGGACCACATCATTGTCGTGACCCGCTGGTATGGTGGCAAACATCTGGGCGGCGATCGGTTCCGTCATGTGCAGGATGCGGTACGTTACTACCTTGATCACATGGGTGACTAACCCGAGACGAAAAAAGGCCGGGCGCGCGGCCCGGCCAGTCCAACAGGGAGGTGCATGTGAGACCCCGCACATGCAACGGGTCGTGTCCTGATCCTGTTTAAAGATGCCGAGGGAAAGCGTCTTTGACACAGGTCAAGAAAAGATATGCGGCGCGGGCATCTTTGTCGCCCAGGCAAAGCATCCGGTCTGGTCAGGACACCAGACGGTAGCCGCCGCTTTCTGTGACCAGCAGGCGGGCATTGGAGGGATCGGGCTCGATCTTCTGGCGCAGGCGGTAAATATGGGTTTCCAGCGTGTGGGTCGTGACCCCGGCATTGTAGCCCCAGACCTCGTGCAGCAGCGTGTCGCGCGGCACCACACCGTCGGTCGAACGGTAGAGGAATTTGAGGATATTGGTCTCTTTCTCGGTCAGGCGCACCTTGCGATCATCCTCGGTCACCAGCAGCTTCATCGAGGGTTTGAACGTGTAGGGGCCGACGGTGAACACCGCGTCTTCGGATTGTTCATGCTGGCGCAGCTGAGCGCGGATGCGGGCCAGAAGTACCGGAAATTTAAAGGGTTTTGTGACATAGTCATTGGCACCGGCATCCAGACCCAGAATGGTGTCGGCGTCGCTGTCATGACCGGTCAGCATGATGATCGGGGCCTTGACGCCCTGTTTGCGCATCAGGCGGCACAGTTCGCGCCCATCCGTGTCGGGCAGGCCCACATCCAGGATGACCAGATCGTGGTTCTGCTCTTTGACCCGGCCCATGGCATTCGCGCCGCTATCTGCCTCAAAGACCTCGAAATCTTCGGTCATGATCAGCTGTTCGGCCAGTGCCTCGCGCAGATCGTCATCATCATCCACCAGCAGGATGTTTTTCAGCTGGGCCATATCGGGTCTCCCTATCTTGCGTTTCGATGCAGATGTGCCCATCTTGTCGCTTCGGCAAGGATTGCTGCAAGAGTTTCACGCGCTCGTGTCCGGGCGCTGGAAATGTTACAGTTTTCGCCGGGAAATGTTGCAAAAGGATGAAGCGCATCATGGGGTTTGCTCCGAATCTGAAAGAACTGGTGGCACGTGCGCGGTCGGATCTGCGCATGGGGGTGCCGGTTGTTTTGATGCGCAGCGATGGCAGTGGCGCGGTGATTGCGGCGGCGGAAACCCTGACGCGAGACCGGCTGGAGGCGCTGAAGGCGCTGGGGCCTGTGGATCTGGCGCTGACCGGGCGGCGGGCCGAAACCCTGAAGGCGCGCGCCTATGATGGCGATGTGGCGCGGGTTATGGTGCCCGAGGATGCGATGGCGGGCTGGGTGGCGTCGCTGGCGGATCCGTCCGATGATCTGGCCCATCCGATGAAAGGCCCGCTGCAGACACGGCGCGGCGGCGATGCGGCGCTGCATCGTCTGGGCATTGCACTGGTCAAAACCGCGCGACTGCTGCCGTCGGTTTTGTTGGTCCCGGTCGACGGGGCTGCGGGGTTTGCCGAAGACCACACGCTGGTCTGTCTGCCAGGCGCTGAAATCGGGTCGCAGCTGCAATCTCTGCCATTGTTGCAAGAGGTCGTCGCCGCGCGCGTGCCTCTGACCGCGACCAATGCGTCGCGCCTGCATGTCTATCGCCCCGAAGACGGCAACGAAGAACATTACGCCGTGGAGATCGGCCGCCCGGATCGCGACGCGCCGGTTCTGGCGCGGCTGCATTCGGCCTGTTTCACCGGCGACGTGCTGGGCAGTCTGAAATGCGATTGCGGGCCGCAGTTGAACGCCGCGCTGGCCCAGATGGGGCAGGCGGGGGCTGGCGTACTGCTGTATCTCAATCAGGAAGGCCGCGGCATCGGTCTGGCCAACAAGATGCGCGCCTATGCGCTGCAGGATCAGGGGTTTGACACGGTCGAGGCCAATCACCGTCTGGGATTCGAGGATGATGAGCGCGATTTCCGCCTTGGCGCGCAGATCCTGCGCAGCATGGGCTTTAGCGCCGTGCGTCTGATGACCAACAACCCCAACAAACTGGCGATGATGGAGAAATCCGGTGTGGCCGTGGCCGAGCGTGTTCCGCTTAAGGTTGGCGAGACCTCGGAAAATGCGCGCTATCTGGCGGTCAAGGCTGCCAAATCCGGCCATTTGCTGTGACCTTTGGCCCGCAGGACATGGTGCTGACCCGGCAGGGGCTGCGCTATCGCGGGCGGTTTTGGCCCTGCACCATTGGCAAGGGCGGCATTCGCAGGGATAAGCGCGAAGGAGATGGCGCGACGCCGGTGGGCACCCATCGCATTGTCGGGATGCTATACCGCCCCGACCGCATGGCGCGCCCGGCGTCCTGGGCGGAACCGATCCGCAAGGACGATCTGTGGTCTGATGACAGCGGCTGTGCCGATTATAATCACCTGGTGCGCGCGCCCTATGCGGGCAGCCATGAAAATCTGCGCCGGGCGGATCGGCTGTATGATCTGATTCTGCTGACCGACTGGAACTGGCCCAAGGCGCAGCCGGGGCGGGGATCGGCGATTTTCCTGCATCGCTGGCGACGTCCTGGATTTGCGACCGAAGGCTGTGTCGCCTTTCGCCCGGATCACCTGCGCCGGATCTGTGCGGTTGTGCAGCCGGGTGCGCGGTTGATCGTGCCTCCTGGCCTCTCGCAGTAGTTGCGTCATATTCTTTCTGACCTGCGGGTGCCTGCGCATAGATTCCTGCGGGGCGGCATCGGAAATGCTAATGAAATGACCTTGCGGCCTGGCGCTGCCCAAAAATCTTGCAGATTTTTGCGGGATGAATTCCCGTTACCATGGGGATTTGTGCCGTTTTTGCCTGCCAGGGTGTCGATTTTATTCCCGATTTGATCAGATTTGCACTTGGCTGCAGAATATCGACGTGTTCTGGTTGCAACGCGACCTCACTCGCGCTTTTATCAAAGAACAAGACAGCGGAACAAATCCGCGCGACATCAAACAGGGAGCCACTCTTGGCTAACAATGGGAACGAAGACGCCTTCGTTGCGTTCGAACGTGTGCAAAAGAGCTATGACGGCGAAACTCTGGTCGTCAAAGATCTGAACCTCTCACTGCCCAAGGGCGAATTTCTGACCATGCTTGGTCCGTCCGGCTCGGGTAAAACAACCTGCCTGATGATGCTGGCCGGGTTTGAAACCGCCACCCATGGCGAAATCAAACTGGACGGGGTCAGCATCAACAACATCCCCCCGCATAAGCGCGGCATCGGCATGGTGTTCCAGAACTATGCGCTTTTCCCGCATATGACAGTTGCGGAAAACCTGTCCTTCCCGCTGGAAGTGCGCAAGATGGGCAAATCCGACCGCGAGGCCAAGGTCAAGCGGGCGCTGGATATGGTGCAGATGGGCGCATTTGGCGGCCGTCGCCCGGCGCAGCTGTCCGGTGGTCAGCAGCAGCGGATCGCACTGGCCCGCGCTTTGGTATTTGAACCGGAACTGGTTCTGATGGACGAACCGCTGGGCGCGCTGGACAAACAGCTGCGCGAACATATGCAGTTCGAAATCACCCGTCTGGCACATGATCTGGGCATCACCACGGTCTATGTGACCCATGACCAGACCGAAGCCCTGACCATGTCGGACCGCGTCGCGGTGTTTGACGATGGCCGTATTCAGCAGCTGGATCCGCCTGATGTGCTGTATGAACAGCCCAAGAACAGTTTCGTTGCGCAGTTCATCGGTGAAAACAACACGCTGGAAGGTGTGGTGACAGAGATCAACGGCGATACCTGCGTCGTCCGTCTGGATGGCGGCGAAGAGCTGGACGCCACGCCGGTCAATGTCTCCAAGGTTGGCGAACGCACCCGCGTGTCGATCCGCCCGGAGCGTGTCGAATTTAACAAGGATCGCCTGCAGGAGGGCGCGCATACGCTCAAGGCAGAGGTTCTGGAGTTCATCTATATGGGTGACATTTTCCGCACCCGCCTGCGTGTGGCCGGTCATGATGATTTTGTCGTCAAGACCCGGAACGCGCCCGATCAGGTGCGGCTGGAACCCGGTGCCCAGATCGAAATCGGCTGGTTGCCGCAGGATTGCCGCGCGCTGGACGCGAGCTAAGATACAAGGGATGCCTTTGGGCGTGCCTCACGCGCCCTTTGGTCAAGTCGAGGGGTCGGCGTTTGGCCCGTAACCCGCCCCCCTCAATCAAACGGGCAACGATAGGGAGCTTATTGATGAAACTTACCAAGACCCTCATGGCGACAACGGCTCTGACCGTGGCAGCCGGTTCGGCCTTTGCCGATGGTCATGGCAACATGTCTGACAGCCTGACTCTGGTCAGCTGGGGCGGCGCGTATCAGAAATCGCAGACGCGCGCGTATGTTGAACCCTATGTCGCAAACAATGCTGGCCTGTCCTACACTTGGGACGAGAGCTCGGCCGAGGCCGTGGCCAAGCTGCGCGCCATGAACGAAGCCGGCAACGTGACCTGGGATCTGGTTGACGTTGTGGCATCGGACGCGCTGCGCCTGTGCGACGAAGGCCTGGCCGAAGAGCTGGAGCTGGACGAAGATCTGGCCGCAGCCCCCGATGGCACCTCGGCCACCGATGACTTTGGTGATCTGATCATCAATGACTGCTTTGTGCCGCAGATCGTGTATTCGACCACTATCGGCTATCGCACCGACCTGGTGGGCGACACTGCGCCGACCGAAATCTGTGCGCTGTTTGATCTGGAAACCTATCCGGGCAAGCGCGCCCTGCAGAAGCGTCCGATCGACAATGTCGAATGGGCCTTGTACTGCGACGGCGTTGCCAAGGAAGACATCTATGACGTGCTGAGCACCGATGAAGGTGTGGACCGTGCCTTTGCCAAGCTGGGCACCATCAAGGACAATGTTGTCTGGTGGTCCGCTGGTGCGGAAACCCCGCAGCTGCTGGCCGATGGCGAAGTGGTGATGGGCTCGACCTTCAACGGTCGTCTGTTCTCGGCCATTGTCGAGCAGAACCAGCCGATCGGGATGCTGTGGGACATGCAGTCCTTTGACCTGGATGGCTGGATTGTGCCCGCCGGTCTGCCCGCAGACCGCAAGGCACGTGCTCTGGACTTCCTGAAGTTCGCGACCGACACCCAGCGTCTGGCAGATCAGGCCAAGTATATCTCCTACGGTCCGGCGCGTGCGTCCTCGGCTCCGCTGGTGGGTCAGCACGCCGATCTGGGCATCGACATGGCACCGCATATGCCGACCGACCCGGCCAACGCCTCCAACGTGCATATCTATGACTACGAATGGTGGGCGGACAACCGCGACGATATCGACGCGCGTTTCCAGGCCTGGCTGGCAAAATAAGACCACATCCGGGTGCGTTCTGGCGCACCCGGTTCCCCCGAAAGGGAACGATCACAGGCCGCACCGGGGGTGCGCCGCCTGACAGGAGACATTCACCCCAATGCCAAAAGGTTACATCATCGCGCATATCACTGTGAACGATCCCGAGGCCTATCAGGAATATATCATTCGGGACACGCCCATTCTGGAGCGCCTTGGCGGGCGGTTCATCGTCCGGGGCGGCACCAGTGAAACCGTCGAAGGTGACACGCAGAACCGGCATGTGGTGATTGAATTCCCCGATTACGAAACGGCCCGGCGGGCCTATCACGACCCTGAATACCAAGAGGTCGCAGAGATCCGTCGCCGGACCGCAACAAGCACGATCATTTTAGTCGAAGGCAGCTGAGCGATGAGCGACGCATCTGAAACAGGTCGGGTTCTTTCCGCAGACGGTACGCCGCTGAAGAAAAGCCTGAACCGCGCCCTGCGCATGCAAAAAACCCGAGCCCTGATGTTGATCGCCCCGCTGCTGATCTTTGTCTTGGTGACTTTCATCGCACCGATTGTCGACATGCTGTGGCGGTCGGTGGAAAACCAGATTGTCTCGGAAACTCTGCCGCGCGCCACTGTCGCGCTGGAGGATTATGACGCCGCCACCGGCGGGCTGCCCAGCGAGGCCGCCTATCAGGCGATTTATTTCGATCTGGCCATTGCGGCGGAGCGCAAATTACACACCCGTCTGGGGTCGCGTCTGAACTACGAGATGACCGGCATGGCCTCGCTGTTCCGCAAATCCGGGCGCAAGATGGAAGATATTGGCGAGTTTTATCTCGACCAGTATGAAGATCTGGACAAGGCCTGGGGCGACCGCGCCTTCTGGGGCCAGCTGATGGGCAACGCCAGCTGGTTCGACGCCCAGTCCAAGTGGAAAAAGGGCACCGCACAGCCCGGTTTTGCCATGGGCAGTGGCGTCGCAGACGCATTGCCGCGCACGGCCGAGCAATACCAGCTGTCTGCCGATTTCCTGCAGAACAACAAAGACAAGAGCCCGCTGAAAACCGATCCCTGGGCCACTGTTTACACGGCGCTGTATCTGGATCTGGCTGAGGGCAATGTCCCCGCTGGCTTTGATGCGCCCGGCGCGGATCAGCTGCGCGCGCTGGATGCGGCCATCGACGATGGCACCATTCAGACCCGCCCGTTCAAAGACGCCATGATCGACGTGAACAAGGATTGGGGCGATGGCGAGATCTGGCAGACCGTCAAGATTTTCACCCCGACTCTGACCTCGGGCTATTTCCTGAATGCGGCTGACATGCAGAAAACCCCGGAGGGCACCGAACTGCGCCCCGATGATGAACGCATCTATGGTTTCCTGTTCAAGCGCACGCTGTTCATGAGCATGGCGATCACCTTTAGCTGCATCATGCTGGCCTATCCGGTGTCCTACCTGCTGTCGAACCTGCCCTCGCGCAGTGCCAACTTGCTGATGATCCTTGTTCTTCTGCCTTTCTGGACCTCGCTTCTGGTGCGGACCTCGGCGTGGAAAGTCATGCTGCAGCAGCAGGGTGTGATCAACGACACTCTGGTCTGGCTGGGGCTTGTGGCCGATGATGCGCGGCTTGCGATGATCAACAACCAGTTCGGGACGATCGTGGCGATGACGCATATCCTGCTGCCCTTCATGATCCTGCCGATGTATTCGGTGATGTCGACCATCCCGCACAGCTATACCCGCGCGGCCAAGTCGCTGGGCGCCACCAACTGGACAACCTTCTGGCGGGTCTATTTCCCGCAGTCGGTGCCGGGGATTGGCGCGGGCAGTATCCTCGTGTTCATTCTGGCGATTGGCTACTACATCACGCCGGAAATTGTTGGCGGGACCACCGGTACGTTTATCTCCAACCGGATCGCTTATCACATTTCGTCCAGCCTGAACTGGGGCCTTGCCGCTGCGCTTGGGTCTATTCTGCTGGCCGTCGTGCTGATCCTTTACTGGGCCTATGACAAGATTGTGGGCATCGACAACGTCAAGCTGGGGGGCTGATCCATGGCCGTTGAAACTCAAGCCATCAAGAAACCCCTCAATTTTGCACTGCCGGTGATCGGCGGGGCCGGGGCCTTTGCCGGGATCTTTGTGGGCGCTGCCAACGGGTCTAGCGCGCTGGGGATTATTGCCGGTTTTGTCATCCTGGCGGCGCTGGCCTTTGTTGCGCTGGGACCGCTGGAAAGCCAGGAGCGCATGGCGCGCTGGCTGGTCATGGGGCTGGGCGCCGTTGGGGGCTTTGTCCTCAGCGGTCTGCCGGGCGCTGTGCTGGGCCTGCTGTTCGGTTGGTTCTTTGGCTGGTTCATCTATTGGGTTGGCATGGGGCGCTACCGTGTGCCGCTGCCGCCCTATCTGACCGCTGGCCAGGTGCTGTGGCATTATGCGTTCCGCAATATCTGTGGTGCCATCTTTGTCTTTCTGATCACGCCGATCCTGGTGGTCATGCCGCTGAGCTTTAACGCGCAGGATTTCTTTACCTTCACGCCAGAAATGCTGCGGTTCGAGGCCGAGGGCTACAGCCTGAAGCATTACCGCGATTTCTTTAGCTCCAGCGAATGGCAGGGCGCGCTGAAAAATTCGCTGCTGATTGCGCCGATGGCGACACTGCTGTCTGTGGGCTTTGGTACCCTGGCCGCGATTGGTCTGAGCCAGCCGCATGTGCCGTTCCGCCGGGCGATCATGGCGATCCTGATTTCGCCGATGATCGTGCCGCTGATCATCTCGGCCGCGGGGATGTATTTCTTTTACAGCCGGATTGGTCTGCAGGGCACCTATATGGGCGTGGTTCTGGCCCATGCCGCGCTGGGGATTCCGTTTGTGATCATCACCGTGACCGCGACGCTGGTTGGGTTTGATCGGTCGCTGACCCGTGCTGCGGCGAATATGGGGGCGGATCCTGTGACGACCTTTTTCCGCGTGCAGATGCCGCTGATCCTGCCTGGCGTGATTTCCGGCGGCCTGTTCGCCTTTATCACCTCGTTTGATGAGGTCGTGGTGGTGCTGTTTGTCGGCAGTGCGAACCAGCAGACATTGCCCTGGCAGATGTTCACGGGGCTGCGTGAACAGATCAGCCCGACCATTCTGGCGGTTGCGACGATCCTTGTGGTGATTTCGGTGGCGCTGTTGGCGACGGTCGAATTGCTGCGCCGCCGGTCCGAGCGCCTGCGCGGCATGAGCCCAAGCTGACGGGTCATTACAATTTTCGGTAAAATTCACCGCAGGCCTGTCACCGGGCCTGCGGTTTTTTACGGGCGGTTCAGACCTGTCTGAAATGCTGCAACGGATTTTTAGGATCCGAGGGCAGTATGTCAGAACTCCATCCCGATTTCCCGGTCGAGGCCCGCAAAACCAGCGCAGGCGAGGTATCTTTTGCTGCGGGGGAAATGTTTTTCAGCCGCACGGATCGACGCGGGGTAATCCAGACCGGCAATTCCGTTTTTGCCCGCCTGTCCGGGTATGATTGGGGCGAACTGACCGGTGCGCCGCATAAAATCATTCGCCATGCGGATATGCCCAAAGGTGTGTTTCAACTGATGTGGGACCGCCTGAAGGCGGGTCAACCCACGGGATGTTATGTGAAAAACCGATCAAAAGACGGGCGCTATTACTGGGTGTTCGCGCTGGTCGCGCCCTGCGGTGATGGCTATCTGTCGGAGCGGATCAAACCCTCTAGCCCGCTTTTTGATCAGGTGCGGGATATGTATAAATCCCTGCTTGAAGAAGAGCAGGGCGGTTCCCTTGATCCGAAGGCCAGCTCTGAACGGCTGATGGACATGCTGGCTGCGGCAGGGTTTGCCAATTACGATATGTTTCAGGCCAGCGCCATCGCGGCAGAGCATGACGCAAAATGCCGTGCCACTGGCACCACCTGCGGTCCGCTGCAGGCCCGGTTTGCAGAAATGTCGCGCGCGATTGCGGATGTGGAAACGCAAACCACCGCAATGACGGAGGTGTTCAGCGCCATTCGCACTGTCCCCATGAATATGAGCATCATCGCGTCCCGCCTGGAAAATGCCGGCGGGCCAATCAGCGCGATTTCCGTCAATTATAGTCAGATGCTGGAAGAGATGACATCCTGGGTCAAAACCTTTGTCAGTGGTGAGGGCTGCGTGTTCTCCCGGATCAGGGATGCGATCATGCAGGGGCAGTTCTTATGCGTTGCCGCCGCGATCAGTGAGGACATGACACATCACATGAAAGACGAAGATCTGGCGCAAACCAGTCTGGATGTCGCCGCTGAATTGCAGGCCTTGTCCAGCTTTCGCGAGGATTTCATGACCCGCACCGCGCGTAGCCTTATGGATGTGGAGGCCGAGGCGCGCCGCTTTGCCCGCAGCATTCAGGATATGAAACGCTATGTCACCGGGCTTAGCTCGACCCGGATGATGTGCAAAATCGAAAGTGCCTCACTGTCGGAATCCGGCACAGCCCTGTCGGGCATCGTGGATCAGCTGGATGCCGGACAAAAAGAGATTGAGGCACAGCTGGCGCGCATTGTGGAGCTGAATGCGGTGATCCAGGGCAGCACCTCTATGCTGCGCACATTGATGTAAGGGAATGAAAAAGGCCCCAACCGTTTCCGGTGGGGCCTGTGTAAGATGGTTTTAGGCGCTGATCAGCTGCGCACCAGCGCCTCATAGGCTTCGGCAATCTCGCGGGTCAGGGCGCCGACCTCGAACGTGTAGTCGCCGATCTGGCCAACCGGGGTGACTTCGGCGGCAGTGCCGGTCAGCCAGCATTGCTCAAAGCTCTCCAGCTCTTCGGGCATGATCACGCGTTCATGCACGGTCACGCCGCGCTCTTTCAGCATCTTGATCACGGTCTGGCGGGTCAAACCATTGAGGAAGCAATCGGCTGCGGGGGTGTGGACTTCACCGTCTTTGACAAAGAACACGTTTGCGCCGGTGGCTTCGGCCACATAGCCGCGGTAATCCATGAACAGCGCGTCCGAACAGCCCTTGGCCTCGGCCTCGTGCTTGGAGATCGTGCAGATCATATAGAGGCCTGCGGCCTTGGCATGAACGGGGATGGTTTCGGGGCTGGGACGCTTCCATTTGGCGATGTCCAGCTTGGCCCCTTTGAATTTGGCATCACCGTAGTAATTACCCCATTCCCAGGCTGCGATCGCCAGACGCACGGGGTTGCGCGAAGACGCGACACCCATGTCTTGGCCCGCGCCGCGCCAGGCCACCGCGCGCACATAGGCGTCGCTGAACCCATTGGCCTCAAGAACCTGTTTTTTGGCCTCTTCGATCTGATCGACGGTCCAGGGGATTTCAAAATCCAGCTCGCCAGCCGAGAAATGCAGACGCTCGGAATGTTCGCGGCTGAGGAAGATCTTGCCGTTATAGGCGCGCTCCCCTTCGAACACCGAACTCGCATAATGCAGACCATGGGTCAGAATATGTACATTGGCATCGCGCCATTCTACCAGCTGGCCATCCAACCAGATCTTGCCGTCACGGTCATCATACGCGCCAGTTGCCATTGCACCCTCCTGTTTGTGCTGCGTCAGATTTACGATTATTGCGCTGGATATGTCCGAACCGGACGTAAAGTTGCGCAAAAACTGTGAATCGCTACCAGTTGCGTCTTGGAATGTCAACAAGGCTGACTTAAAATGCGCTTAAGAAACAGGCGGAGGCCAGAACACATGGCAGAGCTACAGCCGGGGCAGGGCGGTGTGGGTGGCGAGATGCTGCTCTACCTGACGGATGAACAATTGCGTCAGGGAATCGAGGCGATGTTTTTCGCCTATCGGGGTTTTACCGCAGACCCGGATCGCATCCTTGCGACGCTCAGCTATGGGCGGGCGCATCACCGGGCGCTGCATTTTATTCATGCGGCACCGGGCACCACGGTTAACAATTTGCTGGCGATTTTGGGTGTAACCAAGCAATCGCTGAACCGGGTGCTGCGCACATTGATCGAGGACGGCCTGGTGGAATCCCGTGTGGGGCGCGCGGATAAACGCGAACGGCACCTGCATCTGACCGAGGCCGGGCAGGCCCTGGAACGACGGCTGAGCGATGCCCAGCGGATCAGAATGCGGGCGGCCTATAAACAGGCCGGCCCCGAGGCCGTTTCAGGCTTCAGAAAGGTATTGGAAGCAATGATGGACCCGGAAATGCGCCGTCAATATCATAGCCTGCGGGAGGGCCGGGGATGAGCGAACCCGATGCACATCTGCTGATTGTTGATGACGACGAACGGATCCGGGGGTTGTTGCAGAAATTCCTGATCCGCAACGGGTTCCTTGTCAGCTCGGCGCGGGATGCGGCCCATGCGCGCCGCCTGCTTGAGGGCTTGGATTTTGATCTGATCGTGCTGGATGTGATGATGCCGGGCGAGGATGGGATCAGTTTGACGCGGGGTATCCGCGAAACCAGCCGTACACCGATCCTGTTGTTGACTGCGCGGGCCGAGACCGAGGACCGCATCGCCGGGCTGGAGGCCGGGGCGGATGATTATCTGGCCAAACCGTTCGAGCCCAAGGAGCTGCTGCTGCGGATCAACGCGATCCTGCGCCGGATGCCGGATCTGAAGGCAGATGAAACCGCGCCCAAGCTGCTGACACTGGGCGGGTTCCGGTATGATATTGAACGGGGCGAAATGTGGAATGGCGACGATCTTGTGCGCCTGACCGCAACCGAAAGCCAGCTGATGCGGATTTTCAGCGCCTGTCCGGGGGAACCTATCAGCCGTGCCAAACTGGTCGAAGAGCTGGGCCGCGACAAAGGTCAGGCGCAGGAGCGCGCGGTGGATGTTCAGATCACCCGGCTGCGGCGCAAGCTGGAGGCCGACCCAAAGCAGCCGCGCTATCTGCAGACTGTGCGCGGCGCGGGCTATATGCTGGCACCGGATTAACGGTGTGACCGCGCTGCGCGCGGGTTGAGTATTTGAACCAAGAAGAAACAGGGGAGGGGCGCATCCATGGCCACGGCTTTGATCACCCATGCGGCGTGTCTGGATCATGTCACGCCTGAGGGGCATCCTGAACGCGTCGCGCGGTTGGAACATGTGTTGCACGCGCTGCAGGGCTTTGATTTGGAACGGCTTTCCGCGCCTGAGGCAACGGATGAAGATCTGCGTCTGTGTCATCCGCAGGCCTATATCGACCGGATTGTTGCCGCCGAACCCAAGGGCGGTGCGCATCAGTTGGATTCAGATACCTGGATGTCGCTTGGGTCGGTTGCGGCGGCGCGCCGTGCGGCGGGCGGGGCTTTGTTGGCTGTCGATCAGGTGATGGCGGGCGCTGTGGCCAATGCGTTTGTCGCCACGCGGCCTCCGGGGCATCATGCGGAAACGGAAACCCCGATGGGGTTCTGCCTGTTCGGCAATGCGGGGCTGGCGGCGAAACATGCGCTGGAGCGGCACGGGCTGGACCGTGTGGCGGTTTTGGATTTCGATGTGCATCACGGCAATGGCACGCAGGATCTGTTGTGGGGGGAAACGCGCAGCCTGTTCATCAGCAGCCATCAATCGCCGCTGTGGCCTGGTTCGGGCATGGCAGAGGATCGCGGCGCTCATGACAATGTGCTGAACCTGACTTTGCCACCGGAAAGCGGCGGGGCCGAGATGCGCGCGGCCTGGGGCCCTGCACTGGCGCGGTTGCGCGAATTTGACCCGCAGTTGGTGATCATGTCCGCCGGGTTTGACGCGCATCAGGATGACCCTTTGGCGCAGTTGAACTGGGGTCTGGACGATTTCCGCTGGATCACCCGCGAAATCTGCACGATAGCTGCGCAAACCGCCGGGGGCCGCGTGGTCTCGGTTCTGGAAGGCGGCTATGATCTGGAGGCGCTGGCGGCTTCGGCCAAGGCGCATGTGGAAATTTTGATGGAGGCAGGGGCATGAGCGAGACACCGGTCGAGGAAATGACATTCGAGCAGGCCATGGCCGAGCTGGAGCGCGTGGTCGGTCAGCTGGAGCGCGGCGATGTCGCGCTGGAGGACAGCATCGCCCTGTATGAGCGCGGCGCAAAGCTAAAGGCGCGTTGCGAGGCCAAGCTGAAAGAGGCCGAGGAAAAGGTCGCCGCCATCACGCTGGATGGCGAGGGCAAGCCTGCTGGCATCACCCCGGTCGAGGGGCTCTGAGTGGCGCAGGGCTTTGCAGAGGCGCTGAATGCCAGCCGCGTGCGGGTGGAGACCACTCTGGACGCGGCGCTGGCCGGGCAGTCCGGCCCTGTTGCCGAGGCCATGGGCTATGCGGTGCGCGGCGGCAAATGCCTGCGCGGGTTTTTGGTGTTGGAAAGCGCCGCGCTGTTTGACGTGGCACCCGACACCGCGGCGCGGGCGGCTGCGGCGATTGAATGCCTGCATGGCTACAGCCTTGTGCATGATGATCTACCCTGCATGGATGATGATGATATGCGCCGAGGCCAGCCCACGGTGCATCGCAAATGGGACGAAACCATTGCCGTTCTGGCGGGGGACGCGCTGCAGGCCCTGAGTTTTGAACTGATCGCGGGGGTGAAGGCCGATCCTGCTGCGGTGGTGGATCTGACCCTGTCTTTGGCCCGCGCGGCCGGGGTTGCGGGCATGGTTGGGGGTCAGGCGATGGATATTGCCGCCGAAACTGCGGAAACGCCCCTGTCGCTGAATCAGATCACCGCGCTGCAGGCGGGCAAGACCGGCGCGCTGATCACCTGGTCGGCCTGCGCCGGTGCGCGCATCGCCGGGCAGGACATCGCCCCGCTGAAAACCTATGGTGACGCTTTGGGGCTGGCCTTTCAGATCTGGGACGATGTTCTGGATATTGAGGGGGACGCTGAAACCATGGGCAAGGCCGTGAACAAAGATGCCGATCGCGGCAAGGCCACCTTTGTCAGCCATCTGGGGCTGGACGGGGCGAAACGCCGCGCCAATGATCTGGTGGAACAGGCCAACGGTGCCCTATCTATTTACGGTGCGCGCGCCGATTGCTTGCGGGAAGCCGCCCGCTTCGTTATCTCGCGCAGCAACTGACTTGCGAGGTAGGGATGTCTGCACGACCCAGCACGCCGCTTCTTGACCGTGTGACCACACCGGCGGATCTGCACCAGTTTTCGGATGCCGAGCTGGCCCAGCTGGCGCATGAGCTGCGCAGCGAAACCATCAGCGCCGTGTCTGAAACTGGCGGCCATCTGGGGGCCGGGCTGGGCGTGGTGGAGCTGACCGTGGCGCTGCACGCGGTGTTTGACGCGCCGCGCGACAAGATCATCTGGGACGTGTCCCACCAGTGTTATCCGCACAAGATCCTGACCGGGCGTCGCGACCGCATCCGCACCCTGCGACAAGAGGGCGGTCTGTCCGGGTTCACCAAGCGCAGTGAATCGCCCTATGACCCGTTTGGCGCGGCGCATTCCAGCACCTCGATCAGCGCGGCGCTGGGTTTTGCTGTGGCGCGGGATCTGGGCGGGCATTGCGATGCCGGGCTGGGCGATGCGATTGCGGTGATTGGCGATGGGTCGATCAGCGCGGGCATGGCCTTTGAGGCGCTGAACAATGCGGGCCATCTGGGCAAGCGTCTGATCGTCATCCTGAACGATAATGAAATGTCGATTGCGCCGCCCACTGGTGCCATGTCGTCTTATCTCAGCCGGCTTTATGCCGAGGCACCGTTCCAGGATTTCAAGGCTGCCGCCAAAGGCGCGGTCAGCCTGCTGCCCGAACCCTTCCGCGAAGGGGCCAAGCGCGCCAAGGAAATGCTGAAAGGCATGGCCGTAGGCGGCACCCTGTTCGAAGAGCTGGGCTTTTCCTATCTGGGGCCGATTGACGGGCATGATCTGGACCAGCTGCTGCCGGTTCTGCGCACTGTGCGCCAGCGCGCCACCGGGCCGATCCTGATCCACGCGCTGACCAAAAAGGGCAAGGGCTATGCCCATGCGGAACATGCCGCCGACAAGGGCCATGCGCGGGCCAAGTTCGATGTCGAGACCGGCAAGCAAAAGAAAGCGCCCTCAAACGCGCCCAGCTACACCCGTGTTTTTGCCGATGCGCTGCTGGATCACGCGGCCGAAGACAGCCGGGTCTGCGCCATCACCGCCGCCATGCCCGATGGCACCGGGCTGGATCTGTTTGCCGAACGCTACCCGTCGCGCTGTTTTGACGTGGGCATTGCCGAACAACATGGCGTGACCTTTTGCGCCGGTCTGGCGGCGGGTGGGATGAAACCGTTCTGCGCCATGTATTCGACCTTTTTGCAGCGCGGATACGATCAGGTTGTGCATGATGTGGCGATCCAGCGCCTGCCGGTGCGCTTCGCTATTGATCGCGCCGGTCTGGTCGGGGCTGATGGTGCGACCCATGCGGGCAGCTTTGACGTGGCCTATCTGGCCAACCTGCCGGGCATGGTGGTCATGGCCGCCGCTGACGAGGCCGAGCTAAAGCATATGGTCGCAACCGCTGTGGCCCATGACGAAGGCCCGATTGCCTTCCGCTACCCCCGTGGCGAAGGCGAAGGGGTCGAGATGCCGGCGCGCGGCGAGGTTCTGGAAATCGGCAAGGGCCGCATGATCCATCAGGGGCGCGGCGTGGCAATCCTGTCCTTTGGCACCCGTCTGGGCGAGGTGCAGAAAGCCTGCGAGGCCCTGCAGGCCCGTGGCATCGACCCGACCATCGCTGATGCGCGCTTTGCCAAGCCGCTGGACCGCGACATGATCCTGCGCCTTGCTGCCGAGCATGACGCGCTGATCACGATCGAAGAGGGCGCGGTGGGCGGCTTTGGCTCTCATGTGGCGCAGCTTCTGTCGGATGAGGGCGTGTTTGATCACGGGCTGAGGTTCCGCTCCATGGTGCTGCCCGACATCTTTATTGATCAGGCCAGCCCCAAGACGATGTATGACGTTGCCGCCATGAATGCCGAACATATCGAAGCCAAAGTGCTGGATGTTCTGGGCGTGGATGTGATCGACAAGCGCGCCTGACACAGCGCGCTCGCGTTACAGCAACCCTGACCAAATCGCGACGGTGCCCGCCAGTAGGGCGCCGCCCTGGGCGTAGCCTGCGATAATATAGGCACCGTCGCGGGTCATGATGCCGAACATCAGCATGGCCACGGCCCCGGCGCTGAAACTGGTGATGAAGGGCAGGATTTCCAGCATCGGCCAGCTGAGCGCCAGCGTGGCCGCCGCCAGATAGCCAAGCAGGCGAAAAGGCCCGCTGCTGAGGATCCCCAGCCGCGCGCGGCTGTAGCGATCCATCCAGCTTGCCGGGCGGCGCAGCCATTGCAACCCACGCCGCAACCGCGCAGCACTGATCGACCGGCGCATCAGGAAACCCGGCAGCCACAGATGCCTGCGCCCGGTCAGAGCCTGCGCGGTGATCAGCAGGATCGTCAGCGCACCCAAAGTCGGCGTAAACGGAATGCCCGAAATCGGCGAGACCAGCAGCACTGCGACCACAAGGATGATCGTAGCAAAGGAATTGTCGCCAATCGCCCGCACCAGATCGCGGATGCTGATCCTGTCGGCCTTTGGGTCCGGTTCCAGCGCCTCCAGCAGCGCGCCAAGCGTCTGGCGCGGGGGCGCTGTGGGTGGGGTGCTCACCCCTCTTCGCTTTCGCGTTTCAACAGCGCGCGCAACCCGGTGTCATAATCGGGATAGAGTAGCTGAACCCCCAGTTCCTCACGGATCCGCCGGTTCGAAACCTTTTTTGAATCGCCATAGAAACTGCGCACCATGGGGGACAGCTCGGCGGTTTCAAAATCGACCTCGGGGGGCAGGGGGGCGCCCAGCAAGCGGGCGGCATGGGCCAGCACATCCTGCGGCGGGGCCGGGTCATTGTCGCAGCAATTATAGATGCCGCCGGGATTGGGGCGTTCGATCGAGGCCATGACGATCTGCGCGATGTCTTCGACATGGATGCGACTGAACACCTGACCGGGTTTGATGATGCGTCGCGCTGTGCCGTTGCGGATCTTTTCAAACGGGCCGCGGCCGGGGCCGTAAATGCCCGCAAGGCGGAAAATATGCAGCGGCAGGTCGGGGATCGCGGCCCAGGCGGCTTCGGCCACAACGCGGGCTTTGCCACGCTTGCCGGTGGGGGTCAGTGGGCTGTCTTCGTCGACCCAGCCGCCATCATGGTTGCCATAAACGCCGGTGGTGGACAGGTAGCCGACCCAGTCCAGATCGCGGGCGCGGGCGGCAATGTCATCCTGCATGATGGCCAGTGCCGGGTCGCCCTCGGGGCCGGGCGCGGCGGACATCAGCAGATGGGTGGCGGAGCCAAGCGCCGCGCGCACCGCGTCGGGTTCCCAGAGCAGGGCCTCGGCCCCTTCGGATTCGATGGCGCGGGCTTTGTCTGCGGATCGGGTGGTGCCGATCACTTTGAAGCCACGCTCTAGCAGGAGCGGCGTCAGGGCGCGGGCGGAAAACCCATGCCCAAGGGAAAGAAGCGTCTTTGTCATGCCCGATAGGTGCGGGTCACAGCCGGGTTTTGCAAGAGGATTGGCAGGGCTTTGGCCGGTTTTCCCACCCTGCGCCCAGGGATTTGGCTGTGAGCGGAGGCTGTGCTGTCTTTTATGCGGGGGGCTCTTTGCGCCTTGCGAGGGGCGATCCAAACTGTCACCCTGCGGGCAAAACAACCGGAGGCGGCAGATGCAGGACAGGTCAACAGGGCTGGAGCTGGTGACACCGGACATCCCGGCACCGGAATGTTTTAGCGATCCGAAACAGGCGGTGGCCCGGTTGATTGCGCTGTATGATGGTGCGGCGCTGTTCCTGCGCGACCGGTTTCTACAGGCGATGCAGGCAGGGCACCCCGGTGTGCGTATCCGCGCTTATTATCCGCAGATCCGTCTGATCACGACCAGCTTTGCCAAGGTCGACAGTCGGCTGAGCTTTGGTCATGTGACGGGGCCGGGCACCTATGAAACCACAATCACCCGCCCGCGTCTGTTTCAGCATTACCTAGAGCAGCAGCTGGCGCTGTTGATGGGCAATCACGGGGTCGAGGTGGAAATCAGCGCCTCGGACACCCCGATGCCGGTCCATTTCGCTGTTGCGAATTTCCCGGACATCACTGTCCCACAGGACGGCGCGGGCAGCTTTGTGCTGCGCGATGTGTTTGATGTGCCGGATCTGGCCAGCACCAATGATGACATCGTTAACGGGGTGGCAGAACCGGCCGCGGATGGGGCGTTGCCGCTGGCGCCCTTTACGGCGCAGCGGGTGGATTATTCGCTGGCGCGGCTGGCGCATTACACCGCCACCGATCCCGAACATTTCCAGAACCATGTTCTGTTCACCAACTACCAGTTCTATGTCAGCGAGTTCGAAACCTATGCGCGCGACATGCTGGCCGATCCTGACAGCGGCTATACCGCTTTTGTCAGTACGGGCAATGACGTGATCACCGATGCCGAGGGTGTGCTGACGCCGCCTGACCGGTTGCCCCAAATGCCGACCTATCATTTGAAAAAGGCAAATGGGGCGGGCATCACTTTGGTAAATATCGGGGTGGGGCCGTCAAATGCCAAAACCGCGACAGATCATATTGCGGTGCTGCGCCCTCATGCCTGGCTGATGGTGGGCCATTGCGCGGGATTGCGCAATTCCCAGTCTTTGGGAGATTTCGTTCTGGCCCATGCGTATTTGCGCGAAGATCGGGTTCTGGATGATGATCTGCCGGTTTGGGTTCCGGTGCCCGCTTTGGCGGAAATTCAGATTGCATTGGAAGAGGCCGTGGCCAGCGAAACGGGGCTGAGCGGCTATGACCTGAAACGCGTGATGCGTACGGGGACCGTGGCCAGCGTCGACAACCGCAACTGGGAGTTGCGCGACCACACCGGCCCTGTGCAGCGCCTGTCACAGTCCCGCGCCGTCGCGCTGGACATGGAAAGCGCCACGATTGCCGCCAATGGATTTCGCTTTCGTGTGCCCTATGGAACCTTGTTATGTGTCAGTGACAAACCCCTGCACGGAGAGCTGAAACTGCCCGGCATGGCCAGCGATTTCTACCGCAGTCAGGTGGCGCGTCACCTGATGATCGGGATTCGCGCGATGGAGACATTGTCCGGGATGCCGCTAGAGCGCATACACAGTCGGAAATTGCGCTCTTTTACGGAAACGGCCTTCCTGTGACGCGTGGAAAAGCGGGTCAAATGCCCTGAATGCTGTTGCTTGGCACCCGCTAGGCGTTGTGTTTTGCCTCTATATCCGGTTTAAATATGCGCCAGAGGCCCTAATGGACGGGCAGGTAAGGAGACCATGAAATGGCGAACAAGCCCATGACCAAAACGCAGCTGGTGGCAGCACTGGCAGAAAAGATCGACGCCGACAAGAAGACCGCAGGCGCGGCGCTGGACGGTCTGGTCGAAATCATCACCTCGGAAGTGTCCGCCGGCGGTGCCGTGACCCTGCCGGGTGTGGGCAAAATCTACTGCCGCGAGCGCCCCGAGCGCATGGTGCGCAACCCCGCCACCGGCGAGCAGTTCAAGAAAGAGGCGGACAAGCAGGTCAAAATGACCATTGCCAAGGCGCTGAAGGACAGCGTGAACGCCTGATCGCCAAAGGCGAAACAACCAGAAGGGTCGCTTTTGCGGCCCTTTTTTTATGCATAATTATATGCGTCTATGTCGTGGTCCAGTGCGGGGCTGTTGTATTTTTTAAATTGGGGTATAGGTTTTCGGGGACACTGACATTTTGGAAAAGATGATGCGGCTTACCTATATTTCCAACGATCCTTATTTTCTTCTGAATACGGCGTTTGATTATGAGATTTCTTTGGAAGGTCTCAGCTTTGATGCGGTCAATTCGACCGAGTTTACTCTGTCCGGCGACCCGGAACGCTATGATGCGACGTTTACCGGGACCGGGTTTACCTATGGCGCGGACGGGGCCGTGACCGGTGGGACGCTGCAGGCCATTGATGTGCCCACGATCGGCAGCCTGACAGGCGTGAACTGGGATATTCCGACGCTGTTTCAGGCGCTGCAGGCGATTGAGGAGAGCCGGGATTTTGATCCGCTGACCGCATTGTTCAATCAGGGAACCGTTCTGGAGGTGGACGCCTCCGGTGTGCCACAATCGCTGAGTTTCGAACGCTTTTTGGGCTTGATTGACGATGGGTTGACCACCCCCGTCCATTACACCGGGTCTGACTTTGGTGAGGTGGTGACTGGCGGGCAGGGGAATGACAGGTTCACGCTGGGCGCCAATCAGAGGGGGCGTGACATCTATTACGCCACGGCGGGCAATGATTCTGTGGATCTGGCCAGTGCTGATGGCGATGGGCGTGACACGCTATATTATGGCCGGTTGAGCGATTCCGTGACCCTGAATATCAACGGGGCAACCGATACGGTCCGGGTGATTTCATCGGAAGGTGAGGACACGATTACAGGTGCTGCGGCGTCTTTGGTGGCGCAGGGCGTTGAGTTTTTTGGGACCAACGAGGCGGACATCTTTAATGTCACGCTGGGGGCGGATCAATGGTTGGAACTCTACGGGATGGAGGGAGCCGACCAGTTCGATCTGACCATCGGGCAGGGCGCCTTTGTCACGCTGAATTTCGATTGGAACGGGCGTGTCAACGCGCAAACTGGTGTTGTTGTCGATCTGCAGGCCGGTGTGATCGAAAATGATGGTTTTGGGTTCCGCGACACGATTTCCGTGACCGGTGCGGGCCAGGTTGAACTGGTTGGCAGCACTCTGGCGGATCTGTTCACTGGCAGTGAGCGGGATGAAAAATTCGTTCTGTTTGGGGGCGATGATACGGTCGATGCCGGTGCCGGGGTCGATGGTGTCAGCTATAGCAGCAGCGCGTTTTCCAGCGTTCAGGTGGATCTGTTGACCTATATTGCAACCGGTGCCTTTAACGAGGTTGGTTTTACGCATCAATTGCGCGGGGTCGAAGACATCCTGGGCAGCCAATATGACGATACGATTTCTGGCAGTGACACAGAGAACTGGCTGCTGGGCAATGATGGTGATGACTCTCTGATCGGTTTGGATGGGGATGATAGCCTGCGCGGCCAGGATGGGGATGACACGTTGCTGGGGGATAAGGGGCAAGATCACCTGCGTGGGGGTGGCGACGATGACAGCATCCGAGGCGGAGGTGACCAAGACACCTTGCTTGGCGATGGCGGCCATGATCGCATTTACGGCGGGAGCGGCGGTGATAGCCTGCTGGGGGGACGAGGAAATGACACCCTGCGTGGTCAAGCAGGGCATGACTCCCTTGAAGGGGGGGCAGGGCGCGACAACCTGAACGGCGGAGGCGCGCAGGATACTCTTTTGGCTGGGGATGGGCGCGATAGCCTCAAAGGCGGTAGTGGGGACGACCTGCTGTTTGGTGATGACGAAAAAGACTGGCTGAATGGCAATGCTGGCAACGATACGCTGAATGGCGGTGAGGGCCGAGATGGGCTTAACGGGGGCGGGGGCAATGATGTCCTGCGCGGCGGCAGCGGGAATGACAATCTGAAAGGCGGCGCAGGTGCCGATGTCTTCGTTTTCAGTGCGGGCCACCACCGTGATGTGATTGCCGATTTCGAGCTGGGGGTAGACCAGCTGCGTCTTGCTCAGGGCATGACGGGCGGTCGTAGTGCGGAACAGATCGTTGCGGATGCGCAGATCAATGCACAGTCTGTGGTGCTGGAATTTGAAAACCACGACAGGATTGTGCTGAACGGCATTACAGACACCGCCGGTCTGGCCGCCTCGATCGAGATCGTCTGAGCCAACCTGTTCTGTCGCGCTGCGCTGATTTGTGTCAGCCGGGCCTGTCGTCAGCGCCAGTCTCTGTCTTGAATTGACAGAGACCGGGATTTTGCCATTCTGAATGCCATTACAGGCCCCGCGCGGGCCAAACTCGATTTGAGGGAGAGAGTGATGGCAATTTCGTTTGATGGCAGCGCCTATTCCATTGGTCTGGGAAGTGTGAACACTCTGTCGGGGAGCGGCGGATCCTATCGTGTTGGCGAAGCGGCTGTGTTTGTCTCTGGCAACCTGGTGGCTGCGGTGAATGGCGATGGCGTGGTGTTCAACGCCACCGAATTTGTCGATGACAGCGGGCTGGGTGGCTTTGGCCGGGTGATCCCCTACCACGTGCATGATCTTGGCGATGGCACGTTCAATATCTATTACCAGCTGTATGATGCGGATCCCTTGCCGGCGGTCTACACCAACTGGATGGTGAATATTGACCTGACGAGCGGGACGAATACGGCCGCGCCGACGCAGTTTTCCAGCGGGCCGCTGGGCACAACCAACACGGAAATGATGCAGTTCGCGGTCGATCTGCCCGATGGGAATATCTTTCTGATTGCCGGGCAGGGGCGGATCATCGACCCGGATGGGAACCTTGCGTACGCGCTGGCGGCGCAGCCGGGGACCGGGGTGACGACCTCTGGGATGCACCCGATGGATGCGACGGTCACGGGTAATAATATCTTTTACTTCTGGGTGGATAGCGCCTTTGGCGAGGCCGCCAGCACCTATATGATGGTGTTTGGCACCGATGGCAGCCTGATCCAGAGCCAGACCGAAGTCAGCGAAGGCACCGGTGGTCAGTTCGGCCGCCCGCCCGGCGTGAACACGGCCACATTGGATGATGGGCGTGTTGTCGTTGTCTGGGCCGATAGCGGCACGCAACCCGAAGACACGGACCAGACCTCGGTCTGGTTCCGCATCTATAACGCCGATGGCTCGGTCGATGTGGGGCCGACGCTGGTCAACAGCGATGTCCAGCTGGACCGGCAGGACAACCCGATGGTGATCGCCACCGAAGGGGGCTTTTTGGTTGGGGTCAATATGTTGACCTTTGAGCCCCCGGCGCTGAACGAAGGCCGCCTGTACGAATATGATAATGACGGCACTCAGCTGAGCATCACCGAAGGGGCCTATAACTGGGGCACCGCGAATATGGTGCGCATGGACAATAACAGCGCGGTGATCTTGGACGGTCAGATCCGTGAAATCACCCTGCCGGGGGGCGAAGGCCCGGTGCCGGATCCCTCTGTCTCGACCTCTCCGACGGGTGGGAATGACCGGCTGACCGGCACCGCGGCGGATGAGGAAATCGACGCGCTGGGCGGGGATGACACGATCATCAACGCAGGCGGTGGCAGCGATACCTTTATCGGTGGTCTGGGCGAGGACTGGCTGGTGACGGACCTGACCGGGGTCGCTCCACATCCTGACGGGCTGATCTTTGACGCGCTGAACGGGATCCATGGCCGGGCCAACTCCAATGTGGGGCAGGACGTCATCCAGCATATCGAGAATTTCGAGATGTTTGGCGACTGGAATGCCCAGCTGATCGGCGACAATAACGCCAACCGCCTTTATGCGGGCGACGGGAATGACACGCTGACCGGCAATGACGGGAATGACGAGCTGCGCGGTAATGGTGGCAATGACGAATTTCGTGACGGTTATGGGGATGACACCCTTTGGGGTGGGGATGGCGACGACACCTTTTACATGGGCGCGGGGTTTGACAACTTTCTGGGCGGCGCCGGCACGGACACGGTGATCGTCGATATTACAGGTGTCGCGGCGGATGCCTTTACCGTTTTTGCCAATCTGACCGCTGGTACAGGCGGCGCGGTCGAATTTACCAATGGCCGCGATACGTTTGCCTCGATTGAAAACTACCTGTTCACCGGTGCGCCTTCGATCACGATCACCGGCAATGAGGCGGCCAACCGCCTGCAGGGCGGCGACGGAGATGACACGATCAGCGGCCTTGCCGGTGATGACACGCTGATCGGTGGTCTGGGCGACGATACGCTGACCGGTGGCACGGGCTCGGACACTGTGGTGATCAATGCCAATCGGGCGGATGTCACCGTGACCGCTCAGGCTGGTGGTGCGCTGCAGATTGTCAGCTCTGACGGTACGGATCTGCTGGATGAGGTCGCGTTTGTGCAGTTCAACGACCAGACTGTCAGCTTCAGCAGCTTGCAGCCCGGTCAGGTGCTTGACGGGGATAATGGCGACAACACCCTGAACGGCGCAGCGGGCGATGACACGATCAATGGTGGGCGCGGCAACGACCAGATCGAAGGCGGCGACGGGGCGGACAGCATCAGCGCCGGGGTTGGCGATGATACAGCCCAGGGGGATGGCGGCAATGATGTGGTCAAAGGCGGCATCGGGCGCGATACGCTGTATGGCAACGATGGCGATGACGTCATGCGCGGCCAGTCCGACGGGGATTTCCTTGATGGCGGGGCAGGCAATGACAACATCAAGGGTGGCGGCGGCAATGACACTTTGCTGGGCGGCGACGGCAATGACTTCCTGAAAGGCGGCACACGGCGGGACAGTGTCGAGGGTGGCGACGGCAATGACAAGCTGTTCGGAAATTCCTTCAACGACACGCTGCGCGGCGGCGCGGGCAATGATCGCCTGAACGCGGGCGGCGATGATGACATCCTTGATGGCGGTGCGGGGAATGACTTCCTCAAAGGCGGGTCTGGCGCGGATGTGTTTGAATTCATTGACGGAGATGGCGCCGACACGATCGCCGATTTCAACGTGGCCGAGGACATGCTGCAGCTGGACATGACGCTCGCAGGCGGTCAGAGCGCGGCGCAGATTGCGGCGGGGGCGCAGGTTTCGGGCAGCGGCGTGCTGCTTGATTTCGGCGATGGCGACACGATCCTGCTGCAGGGGCTAAGCGACACGGCGGGGCTGGCAGCGGCGATTGACATCGTCTGAGCGGATTCCCTGCAGGTCGTCAAAAACCGATCTGCAGGGACAGACGCATATCCGTGTAGCCGTTGTTCCAGCGGTTGAGTTCTGCCACCAGCTTGGGTGCCTTTTCTTTTTTTGTCTGGCCAAGGATTGGCCAGGCCGTCTTGGCGCCCACCATTCCGTCAACTGTCTCGACAGTCGCGCGGATATCCAGCAATGCCGAGCTGAGCTTTGCGTGACTGCGCGTGGCAATAAGCCCTGCTTGCGCGCTGAATTCCACAGGCCCTATTGTGCCAATTTGATGCGAAATAAACGTTCCCAGACTGATGCGGTGAAGCCTGAACTGCGCGGGATCCGTAAATATATCGATACCGTCGGGCGCCTTGTATTGCCCCTCTGCCAATGACAACCGGGTCGTCATTTTCCAGCGTGATGAAATGTCGCGTGCCCAAAGCAATCCAATTTCCCAATTATTTCCCGGCCAGCCAACATCACTGGACTGTGATGTACTTTCCAGTCGGAACTGTGTGGAAGTATTGCCAAAAAATCTGTGTAGAACGGCCTCCTGCGCAGCCCCCAGCGTGTGTGCGCCCCCTGTGGAAAGCTCCAGTGCGAAATTATTTTCCGATGCGTGGCAGTTTATAGGCGCAAAGGTGGAAATAGCGATTGCAAGCATCACCGGTTTGAGAGAGTTTTTGCCCGAATTATGTGCCAGTGAGGAATTCATGAATGACTTGGGTTGAAACGTCGATTGAAGGTTTGAACGCGCTGTCCGATGTCACCGGGGTTGCTGCGCTGAATGACTTTGAACTTGAGCATCAGAACGCATTGGAAAATGTGCAATATGCCTTGGAAGATCCGTGGACGTTTACCAGCCTTAGCGCCACACGGGTGCAGGCTCAAGTAAACGGTCATACAATTACGCTTACTGGTAGCGGCATCGGCCCGGTTTCCAACGCTAATGCACTGCAGGATGCGATCGAGAACGGTCTAGTCACCGGCCAGTTCGACCGGCTTGCCCTGGCGGTCGGCGGTGCTGATATTCTTGTGTTTCAGGCCAATGGCAATGGTTGGAGCCTGACATCTGGTAGCACCGTGATCAGCATTCAGGGTGCGCTGCCGTCCAGTTTCGGTGACCTGTTCGAGATGCTGGATGATCTGGCCGAGCTGAGCAATGGCGGCGAGGATCTGAACGGGGCCGAGCGGGCCGCGTTGATCACGCGCATGTCGGGCTGGGACATCAATGGAATCAGCATCACGGATAATGGAAACAGCCTGCTGGATCTGAGTTTCACAGACGACGCGGCGAGCATATCGCTACTGGGCTATACCTTGTCCCTGAACGGGACGTTCCCCGATGATCTGGGTGAGCTTGCAGAAGTCGCCTTTGACATCGCTGATGCAGCAGAGTCGCAGTCGCTTGCGCAAAACATCTACACCGATGTGTATGACAGTTCTGGTCGCTGGGTGCACGTATGGACCCAGTGGGATGGATTGGTTTTACTCAATGAATCCCCCCGTCTCCCTGCGGGGGACTATTTTGTCGAAGTTCAGTCTTATTCAGGTATCGGCACCTATGAAATCTCTGCACTTGTGCAGGGCGAGCGTTTCACAGGTGTGCGCAGTACTCAGCAAGAAACCGTTGATGCGGACGATGGGATTTCGACCATTTATTCGTTGGAGCCGGGAACCACGATCGAAGCAAATCTGAGCGACAATGACAGCGACTGGTTCCGCGTGACAGTGCCAGAGGGCGCTACGGTTCAGGTGAATGTCACCCCGTGGAATGTGCTCGATGTGGTGTCGGGCTTGGAATTTGACAGCCTGACTCTTTCAGGGGCGGGGGATGTCGAAATCGGTTGGGTCAGTTCATATGATACAACCCAGCTTGTTGAAAATGGCACGGATGAAATCACTTATTCGTTGGAGGGGTGGGGATATGACAATTTCCTTCCCGATACTGCGATTGATGGTGCTCACAGCAATTCGGTGATCAACCTTGAAAACATGTTTACGGGGTCTTGGCAGAGCACCATCGTCTTTGGTTACGGCGGGAATGATACAATCCTTGGCACGGGTGGCTATCAGTTCCTTGCCGGAGGTGAAGGAAACGACAGCCTCTATGGAGGGGACGATTTTGATACGCTGTTTGGGGGCGAAGGGAATGATACGCTTGACGGTGGCGACGGCCACGATACGGTATTTCTTCTGGCAGACCAGGCGGATGTGACCCTTACGGCGCTGGCTGATGGGTTCCGTGTTTCCAGCGCGCTGGATGGCACGGATGAGGTTTCCAATGTCGAATATATCGAGTTCGCGGATGGCCGCATGGCTGTTTCGGACGTGCTGCATATTCCGGGTTTGACAATGATCGGCGATACCCTCCTCGGGGTAGATTTCAACGGCGGCATGCATGACGACACTCTCGTCGGCGGTCGGGGCGACGACCATATCGATGGCGGCTTTGGTGCGGATAGCCTCTCTGGCGGGGTTGGTGACGACACAGTGTCCGGTGGTGGCGGCAAAGACCTCATAAAAGGTGGGAAGGGCCGCGATGAGATGTACGGCGAAGATGGCGATGACGTCATGCGCGGCCAGTCCGACGGTGATTTCCTCGATGGTGGGGCAGGCAATGACAATGTCAAAGGCGGCGGCGGCAACGATACTTTGCTGGGCGGCGACGGGAACGATTTCCTCAAGGGCGGCACAAGGCGCGACAGTGTCGAGGGTGGCGACGGCAACGACAAGCTGTTCGGCAACTCGTTTGACGACACGCTGCGCGGCGGGGCGGGCAATGATCGCCTGAACGCTGGCGGCGATGATGACATCCTTGATGGCGGTGCGGGGAATGACTTCCTCAAAGGCGGGTCCGGCGCGGATGTGTTTGAATTCATTGCCGGAGATGGGGCC
>JAOASD010000034.1 GCA_025210265.1 Pelagimonas sp. | reverse complement strand
GGCCAGACCAGGAAACAAAGCTCTCAACCGCATCGCCGGTTTCGGCGCGGGTGTCGCGCGGGCCGGACCAGGAAACAAAGCTCTCAACCGCGTCGCCGGTTTCGGCGCGGGTGTCACGGGGGCCGGACCAGGAAACAAAGCTCTCAACCGCGTCGCCGGTTTCGGCGCGGGTGTCGCGGGGGCCGGACCAGGAAACGAACGCCTCGACCGCATCGCCGCTGGACATGTTTTCGCCTTCGGGACCGGACCAGGAAACAAAGGTTTCCACGCCTTCTCCGGTCAGAATGTCCGCCTTTTCGACATTGGAAAGGATTTGTTCAGAGATTGTGTGCTTGAGTTGAGCAGCCATCGTTTTTCTCCTCGATTGGGTTGCGTGGTTTGCCCTTTCGAGTTGCACGTAAAACGAGTTTGCAAAAAAGTTAATTCTTGTTAAGGTTGTTTAATACCGTAAATATTCACATTGATTATGCACGGCACCAATTCAATCAGGATCTAAAATTCAAGTTATCCCCAGATATTTATTTTCTGTGGATTGTTTCCGAATTTGCAACGCAACGGGGGTTTGCAAATCTGCAAAGCGACGAATCGCGGGGGCTTGCCCTGTGGCCCGCGCTGCGCGATAGGTTGGAAAACGAAAGGCCCAGCCGGTGAAAATCGCGACATTCAACATCAATGGCATCAAGGCGCGGCTGCCCGCGCTGCTTGACTGGCTGGATGAAACCAGCCCTGACATCGTACTATGTCAGGAGATCAAATCTGTAGATGACGCATTCCCGGTCGAACCGTTCGAGGACCGCGGATATAATGTGGCAACCCATGGCCAAAAGAGCTTCAACGGTGTCGCAATTCTGAGCAAACTGCCGCTAGAGGACGTCACCCGCGGCCTGCCCGGCGATGACAGCGACGAACAGGCCCGCTGGATCGAAGCAACCGTGGTCGGCACGCATCAGGCCTGTCGCATCTGCGGCCTTTACCTGCCCAATGGCAACCCGACCCCCGGCCCCAAATATGACTATAAACTGGCCTGGATGGAGCGGCTGCACGCCCGCGCGCAGGAATTGATGATGGGCAATATGCCGGCATTGATGGCGGGCGACTATAATATCATCCCCCAGGCCGAGGACGCGGCCAAACCAGACAGCTGGCGCGAAGACGCGCTATTCCGGCCTGAAAGCCGCGCCGCCTTTCGCAAAATTCTGAATCTGGGATTTACCGAGGCCTTTCGCGCCCGCAATCAGGCCCCTGGCCAATATTCCTTCTGGGATTATCAGGCGGGCGCCTGGCAACGCAACAACGGCATTCGCATCGACCATTTTCTGCTGACCCCCGAGGCGGCGGATCTGTTGAAAGACTGTCAGATCGACAAGGCGTATCGCGGGCGTGAAAAACCGTCTGATCACGTGCCGGTCTGGATCGAACTGGATCTGTGAGGGCGTTCGTGTTTCCAGAATGGAAACAATCGTGACCACGCGCATGGCCGCTTGAACCCCGCAGGTAAGCCGCTTATATCTGGATCGTCCTCTTCGGGGGACTATGGGCATAAACGCGCATGGAATAAACGGATCGGACCCGGGGGCGGTACCCGGCGGCTCCACCATATGACCCTGCGTTGGGGGCGTGTGGGGCCGAAATAGGATCGACGAACGCGTAAAGATGTAGCTTTGCCTCGGTGAGATACCACCGTTATCGGTTCACAAAGTACAATTGCCAACGACAATCGTGCTCCGGTTGCTCTGGCTGCGTAAGCAGTCCGAAAAACCGAAACTTAAGCCCCTTCGCCTAGCCGCGTAGGGCGGGGTTCGCAGGTACCTGGCAACAGAAACCTGCACTTTCTCCCTGCCACTGCCTGCGTGCAAATTCCTGACAAGGAATTTGAAAATCCTTGCAAGGATTTTCGCGCTGCATCTACGCTGGGGACATGCTGCGCGCCCTTGCCCTTGCCTGTCTTTTGCCCGTTCAGGCGCTTGCCTGTGAAACCGCGCTTTTGCTGGCCATGGATGTGTCAAACTCTGTGGATCCGGGCGAATACCGCCTGCAGATCGACGGGCTGGCCAGCGCCCTGCGCGACCCCGAAATCGCTGAAATCCTGGTTCAGGACCGCATCGCCCTGTCGGTGATGCAATGGTCCGGCAGCGCACATCAACAGATCTCACTGGACTGGCAGCGCATGATTTCCTCAGCACATGTTACGCGTTTCGCAAATGATGTCAGAAACTTGCAGCGCGCTTTTATTCTATCCGACACAGCCCCAGCCGAGGCGTTGCGTGCCGCGCTGGCACAGATGCGACGCGCACCCGACTGCACCCGCAAGGTCATCGACATGTCCGGCGACGGCACCGCCAATGCGGGCACAGAGATCGCCCCGTTCCGTCGCCGCGCCCAGCGTCAGGGCATCACGATCAACGGGCTCGCCATCGAAGGGCTGGGCCTTGCCATGTCCAACTATTACCGGCGACACATCATCACCGCCGATGGCTTTGTCGAAACCGCGCGCGGCCATCGCGACTATGCCCGCGCCATTCACAAGAAAATCCTACGCGAAATTTCCCGCGTGATCGGCAGCCGGTCCACTGGGTTTCCCGGCAGCCCCGGTTAAACGCTTGACCCCGCGGGCAATCCTCCGCACAGCTTGCGAAACAGGATTTTTTCGAGCTCCCTCATGCCCGCTGCAAGCCCGGATTTTCGCGCTCTTTTCGCCAGTTTCGGCAAGATTGGCCTGCTGTCCTTTGGTGGACCCGCAGCGCAGATCGCCGTGATGCATCGGGTGCTGGTAGATGAACGCGGCTGGCTGTCGGAAACCGCTTTCCTACGCGCGCTCAGTTTTTGCATGGTGCTGCCCGGCCCCGAGGCAATGCAGTTGGCGACCTATGCGGGATGGCGGTTGCGCGGGGTTGCTGGCGGCCTGTTGGCAGGCGCTTTATTCGTACTGCCCGGCGCGCTGGTCATCGCCTGCCTTGCGGCGCTATACGCGATGTATGGCGCGCAACCCAACGCACAGGCGCTGCTACTCGGGGTCAAGGCCTGCGTGTTGGTCATTGTCGCCCAAGCCTTGTTAAGACTGTCCAGCAAAGCCCTGAAAAATGGGCAGGATCGCGCCATTGCCATTGCCAGCTTTGTGGCGCTTTTCTCGCTGGGCCTGCCCTTTCCGCTGGTGATCCTGCTGGCCGCATTTTGGGGCGCGCTGCGACCTGCCGCCCCCTCTGCCATCAAACCGGAACCTGCCAGACAACGCAGCCTTGGCCTGTGGCAAAGTCTGTTCTGGGCGGCGCTTTGGCTGGCCCCTTTGCCACTGCTGTACCTGCTGAACCAGCAATTGCTGTTCGACCTCGCGCTGTTTTTTGCCAAGCTCGCCGTGGTTAGCTTTGGCGGTGCCTATGCGGTGCTGGCCTATATGGCGCAGGAGGTGGTCAGCGCGCGCGGCTGGCTGAGCGCAGACCAGATGGTCGATGCGCTGGGTCTGGCGGAAACCACGCCGGGGCCGCTGATCCTGGTCACGCAGTTTGTCGGGCAGCTGACCGGCCACGGGGCGGGCGGGCTTGGCCTTGCGCTGGTGGCCTCGGCGCTGACACTGTGGATGACCTTTCTGCCCTGTTTCCTGTGGATTTTCGCCTTTGCGCCGCATGTCGAACGCCTGCTGGCGGTGCCGCGCCTGCAATCCGCATTGCAGGCCATCACCGCGGCGGTGGTCGGTGTGATCGCCAATCTGTCGCTGTGGTTCGCGCTGCATTTGCTGTTTGACGACATCCATGACAGCCCGCTTGGCCCGCTGCCGGTCCTCAGCAGTCTGACACCCGCCGTGCTGCCCATGCTGGCCCTGGCGATCCTGATGCTGATCTGGCGCAAAATGCCGGTGCCCCTGACCCTGGCCGCCTGCACCACACTGTCCTGGGGGCTGCATATATTCTGATCAACGCCCCTTGCATCCACAAAACGCCCCTTCCATACCGTGTCAAAAGCAATATGCTAAAAATGCAAAGAAGAAGGCACCGATATGTCTGGCGGGATTGATTACGGTAGGCTGATGCACCGCGCGATGCGTGGTCTCATTCAGGAAGTTCTGGAAGACGTGGACAAAAACGGGCTTCCGGGGGACCATCATTTCTTTATCACCTTCGACACGGGCCACCCCGATGCCGAACTGGCTGACTGGCTGTCGGATCGCTATCCCGGTGATATGACCGTGGTGATGCAGCATTGGTACGAAGATCTGGACGTCACCGATGATGGGTTTACCGTCACGCTGAATTTCGGCGACGCGCCGGAACGGCTGTACATTCCTTATGACGCGATCAAGACCTTCATCGACCCCTCGGTTGAATTTGGCCTGCGCTTTGAAAGCCAGGATGACGAGGACGAAGACGACCTGCCCCCCGAAGGTCCAGATGGTGGCGACAGCCCCACGCCAGATCAGGCACCGCATCAGGATGCCGATGTTGTCAGCCTGGATCATTTCCGCAAATAATGCGTGTTTCAGGGGCCAACACGCCCCTGTGCCCCACTGCACATGCCCTTGCGGCAATAAACCTCGCAGCTGTTAACGGTATCCAACGGTATACAGCCTTGCCTTTCGGCGCGGCTCCGGTAAGAAAACGGGCAACAGTTAGCGAGGAGATTGCCCGATGACCGCAACCCGCACCGAGACCGACAGCTTCGGCCCTCTTGAGGTTCCCACCGACAAATATTGGGGCGCCCAGACCCAGCGTTCGATCATGAACTTTCCGATTGGCTGGGAAAAGCAGCCCGTCGCCATCGTGCGCGCGCTTGGCTGCATCAAACAGGCCTGCGCCATGCAGAACAAGGCGACCGGCAAGATGGACGCCAAGATCGCGGATGCGGTGATTCAGGCGGCTGGCGAAGTGTTTGACGGCAAGTTCGACGACAACTTCCCGCTGGTGGTGTGGCAGACCGGGTCCGGCACCCAGTCGAACATGAACTCCAACGAGGTGATCGCCAACCGCGCGATTGAAATCCTTGGCGGCGTGATTGGTTCCAAGGATCCGGTGCACCCGAATGACCATTGCAACATGGGTCAGTCGTCGAACGACACGTTCCCGACCGCGATGCATATCGCCACCGCCATGTCGGTGCGCGACGTGCTGATGCCCGGCCTGACCAAGCTGGCCGAGGGTCTGGAAGCCAAGTCCGAAGAGTTCAAAGACATCATCAAGATCGGCCGCACGCACACGCAGGATGCCACGCCGCTGACTCTGGGCCAGGAATTTTCCGGCTACGCCCATATGATCCGCCAGGGCATCGCCCGCGTCGAAGCGGCCCTGCCCGGCATCTATGAGCTGGCCCAAGGCGGCACTGCGGTTGGCACCGGCCTCAACACCCAGACTGGCTGGGGCGAAGCGGTGGCGGCCAATATGGCCGAAATCACTGGCCTGCCCTTTGTCACCGCCCCGAACAAGTTCGAAGCCCTGTCGGCCCATGACGCCATGGTGTTCATGTCCGGCGCGCTCGCCACTGTGGCCGGGTCGATGTATAAAATCGCCAATGACATCCGTTTCCTCGGTTCTGGCCCCCGCTCCGGTCTGGGCGAGCTGATCCTGCCGGAAAATGAACCGGGTAGCTCGATCATGCCGGGCAAGGTGAACCCCACTCAGGCCGAGGCCATGACTCAGGTGGCCGCCCATGTGATGGGCAACAATGCCGCCATGACATTTGCAGGGTCGCAGGGGCATTTTGAGCTGAACGTCTATAACCCGATGATGAGCTACAACCTGCTGCAGTCGATCCAGCTGCTGGGTGACGTGGCCGACAGCTTTACCACCCGTATGCTGAACGGCATCAAGGCCAATGAGGCGCGCATCGACAAGCTGATGAAAGAAAGCCTGATGCTGGTGACGGCGCTGGCCCCGACCATCGGCTATGACAACGCCACCAAAGTTGCCAAAACCGCGCATAAGAACGGCACCACGCTGAAGGAAGAGGCCATCGGCCTTGGCTTTGTCGACGAAGCCACCTTTGACGCGGTTGTACGTCCCGAAGACATGATCGGCCCGAAAGACTGATCATCGTCACATGCGCGGGGCGCTGCCCCTCGCGCTCCCCGGGGTATTTTTGAAGCACAGAAGCACAAGGGTATGCGCTTTGTTTCTCTGCTTCTAAAATACACCCGGGGGTGAATGGCCAAAGGCCAGAGGGGGCAGAGCCCCCTTTTCTTTTGTCTCGGCGCAGCCTAGCCTAGCGCCATGTCAAATGTGGTTAATCTCAACAAGTTTCGTAAAGCCAAGGCGCGCGCGGAGAAACGTCAATCCGCCGATGAAAACGCCGCCAGGCATGGGCGCAGCAAGGCAATCAAAGATCTGGAAAAGGCGCGGTCAGACAAGGCCAATCGCGATCTGGATGGGCATGAGCGCGAATGAGCGGGCGGCCGGTCAAACATTCGGTGACCCTACGCGGGCACCGCACCTCTATTTCTTTGGAAGAGCCTTTCTGGCAGGAATTTCGCCGGATCGCGGCCGAAGATGGCTTGGCGCTGAATGAGCTGGCCGCGCGGTTGGACGAGGCGCGCGATCCCGATACCGGGCTTGCCTCTAGCATCCGTGTCTTTGTTTTACAGCGCGCGCTATCTTTGCGTGACGCGTGAGGATAACATTTCAAGCTACTGTTTTGGAAAGATAAAGCAGCGATCTCGCCGCACGGTCATCCAAAGCGGAGTGCCTTTGGGTGGCAGGAACACATTGGGCACGGTGGCTTTCAGGATTTCTCCGTCGTGATCCATGCGGAACTCAACCAGGCTTTCGGATCCCATGAAACGCGCGCGCTGCACCACGCCGCGCGCAGGGGCGCCTGTCCGTTCTGTCGGATTGGGGCCTTTGCCCTGGCGGTCGAAGTCGATCCCAACATGTTGCGGGCGAAAGATGATTTCGACCTGGGTGCCGTCAGGATGGCCAGGCGCGAGGAACTGACCAAAGGGGGTATCGACCAGCGCCCCTTTAACAACGCCCTCCAATGAATTGATATCACTAAAGAATGCAACAGCGTCGCGATCCGCAGGTGCATTGTAGATATTATAGGGTGCGCCCAGCTGCACGATACGTCCACCGCGCATCAGGGCGATTTCATCTGCCATGCGCATGGCTTCTTCGGGTTCGTGGGTGACGAGCAGCACGGCGGTGCCTTCTTCTTTCAGAAGGTCCAGCGTTTCATCCCGGATCCCGTCGCGCAGGCGGTTGTCGAGGCCGGAAAACGGTTCGTCCATCAGCATGATGCGGGGGCGCGGGGCAAGGGCGCGGGCCAGCGCCACGCGCTGTTGTTCGCCCCCGGACAGCTGGTGCGGAAAGCTGGTGATGTGATGTGACAGGCCTACCCGATCCAGCAATTCGGCGGCGCGGGCCTTGCGGCTGCGGCTGCTGCCCTTCAGGCCAAAGCCCACATTTTCGGCCACCGACAGATGCGGAAACAGGGCAAAGTCCTGAAACATCAGGCCAATTTCGCGCCGTTCAGGTGGAATACGATAGACCGTGTCGCAGATCAGCTTGCCATCCACATGGATTGTGCCGCTGTCCTGCATTTCAACGCCTGCGATCATCCGCAGGGTCGTGGATTTACCGCAGCCCGATGGCCCAAGCAAGCAAGTCACCTGCCCCGGCTGAATGGCGAGGCTGACATGATCCACCACCAGCTTGCCGTCGAAACGGCGCACCAGATCCTTGATTTCCAGCCTAGGGGTCGTCACGGCATCTCTTTCAGCTTGGCGTGGACCCTCTATCCGAGGAAATCCATCGGGTTTTCCCTGAGATAGACCGCCATGCCCGGTCTCGCAAGCTGCAATCGGATCGCAACAGCGGTCAGGCCGACAGGGCCTTGGCCAGACGCGGCAGGCGGGCCTTTTTCAGCAAGGGCCGCATCTGCCAGTCTTCGCCGGACAGGCGGCGGGCGGTGGCCAGCACCTCGTCACCGACCTGCTGCACCAGATCAGGGGCGTCCTTCCAGTGCTGCATCAGAAACGCATCGGGGTCGAGGCGCTTTAACCCCTCTTCCTCAAGGATATTGCGGGGAAAATCCTTGGCATTCAGGGTGATGATCAGATCGGCACTGCCGGCAATGGCGGCGGCCAGCACATGCAGATCCGCCGGGTCCGGCAGCCAGAGCCGCGATTCCAGCGAGGGCGGCCAACTGACCGTGGCCTTGGGAAAGCCGATCCGCAGCATGGCGATCTCGCTGCGCGCCTGCGCTTCGCCATCCGGGCCGATCTTGCGCGCGGCGCGGGCCCATTCCTCTTCGATGCGGGCGGACCAGAGGGGCGTGTACGCGCCCTGCCCGGCCACGCCCAACAGCATTTCGCGCATGACTGTCGGGAACAGCACGCAGGTGTCCAGCAGAACCTTCACAGGCGGAAGAACAGCGCCTTGAGATAGCCGGATTCGGCCAGTTGCGGCAGCAGCGGGTGATCCGCCCCAGCATAGCCCGAATGCAGCAGCTGCGCGCGGCGCCCGGCCCGGCCAATGCCGCGCAGGCAGGCGCCGGTAAAGGCCGTCATATCCGCCGCATGAGAGCAAGAGCACAGCACCAGATAGCCATCCTCGGCCACCAGCGGCGCGGCCAGCCGCGCGACCCGCTCATAGGCGCGCAACCCTTTATCCAGCGCCGGTTTATTTGGTGCAAAGGCAGGCGGATCGCAGATCACCAGACCGTATTTCGCGCCGCCTTCATTCAGCGCATCAAGCTGGGTAAAGGCATCGCCCTGCAGCGGGGTAAAGCGATCCCCCGCGCCCATGGCTTCGGCCCCGGCTTGCGCCAGTTTCAGCGCCGCCGCCGAACCATCCACGCAATCGGCAGAGGCCGCACCACCGGCCAGAGCCGCAAGGCCAAAGCCCCCAACATGGGAAAACACATCCAGCACCCGCTGCCCCTGCGCCAAACGGGCGGCAAAGGCATGGTTGTCGCGCTGATCATAGAACAGGCCGGTTTTCTGACCTCCGGTCAGGTCGGCCATATAGGTCGCACCATTCATCTGCACCGGCACGGGCGCTTCGGGGGCGGCCCCTCGCAGCACCGCATCCGCATCGTCCAACCCGTCCAGCGCGCGGCCCCGCCCGCTGGCATTTTTCAACACATTGGTCACGCCGGTCACTTTGACCAGCGCCTCGGTCAGCGGTTCCAGCAGGGTTTCGGCCCAGGCGGCATTGGGCTGGATCACCGCATGATCGCCAAATCGGTCGATGATCACACCGGGCAGCCCGTCTGCCTCGGCATGAATCAGCCGGTAATAGGGCGCGGGGTACAGGCGTTCGCGCAGCGCCAGCGCCTTGGCCAGACGGGCCTCCAGCCAGCTTTGGTCGATCTCTGCCTCGGCATCGCGATCCAGCATCCGCGCCACGATGCGCGAAGTGGGATTCACAGCAACCGTACCCAGCGGCTGGTGGTCATGATCCACCAGACGGGCAATGCTGCCCGGTGCCATCTTGCGCGAGCGACGATCCATCACCAGCTCATTGTCAAAAATCCAGGGCGCGCCCCGACGGATCGCGCGGGCATTTGCCTTGGGTTTCAGGCGCAGAACGGGGCGGGCCGTATCTGGCATTGCATCGCTGGGGGTGGCGGCGGTATCTGTGGGCTCTGTCATAGGCTCCGCTTAGCGCGGTTTGCACAGGTTGGGAAGCCTGCAAAACCGGGAAATCTGCGGGCTATTTCGACGTGATCCCGGCAAAATGTTAACGCTAACCATTGCCTCACCCCGCCAATCGCTATACATACAGCTCAACCGGTGCCCCAGCCGTCCGACCGCCAGGAACGCCATCTCAGGATCCCCGATGCCCCAGCCCACACGCGCCCTGCACCCGACCCTTGCCAAAGTCACTGACCGGATCGCGCAACGCTCGCAACAGGCCCGCGCCGCCTATCTGGATCGGATGCGCAAAGCCGCCGGGGATGGCCCGCATCGCGCACATCTGAGCTGTGGCAATCAGGCCCATGCCTATGCGGCCATGGGGGGCGATCAGGCTCCGCTGGCCGAGGGGCGCGCGCCCAATCTGGGCATCATCACCGCCTATAATGATATGCTTTCGGCGCATCAGCCGTTTGAAACCTATCCCGAGCTGATCCGCCAGACCGCCCGCGCCCATGGCGGTACAGCACAGGTCGCAGGCGGCGTGCCTGCCATGTGTGACGGGGTGACTCAGGGCCAGCCGGGGATGGAACTGTCGCTGTTTTCCCGCGATGTGATTGCGCTGTCTGCCGGGGTGGCCCTGTCGCATAATTGCTTTGACGCCGCGCTGTATCTGGGGGTCTGTGACAAGATCGTGCCGGGGCTGGTGATCGCCGCGGCGACCTTTGGGCATATCCCGGCGATTTTCCTGCCTGCGGGGCCCATGCGCAGCGGCCTGCCCAATGACGAAAAGGCCCGCGTGCGTCAGCAATTCGCCACAGGCGAGGTGGACCGCGCCGCGCTGATGCAGGCCGAGATGGCCTCGTATCACAGCCCCGGCACCTGCACCTTTTACGGCACCGCCAATTCCAATCAGATGCTGATGGAGGTCATGGGGCTGCACCTGCCTGGTGCCTCTTTTGTCAATCCCGGCACCGAGATGCGCGATGCCCTGACCGTCGCAGGCACCAAGCGCGCGCTGGACATCACCAATCTGGGCAATGACTTCCGCCCCGCCTGTGATGTTCTGTCGGTGAAAAGCTTTGTGAACGGGATTGTCGGGCTGATGGCGACCGGCGGGTCGACCAACCTTGTGCTGCACCTGCCCGCCATGGCCCGCGCCGCTGGCGTTCTGCTAGAGCTTGAGGATTTCGACGATATCTCGGCGGTGACGCCGCTGATGGCCAAGGTCTATCCAAACGGGCTGGCCGATGTGAACCATTTCCACGCGGCGGGCGGGCTGCAATACATGATCGCCAACCTGCTGGAGGCCGGTCTGCTGCACGAAGATGTGGAAACCATCGCTGGCAGCGGGTTGTCTCACTACACGCGGGAACCGCGCCTGACAGACGGTGCCCTGCGCTGGGTCGATGGCCCTGCGCACAGCGAAAATGACAAGATCCTGCGCCCCGCCAACGATCCCTTCCGCGCCGATGGCGGGCTGCGCCAGTTGAACGGCAATCTGGGGCAAAGCGTGATCAAGGTCTCGGCCGTCTCCGAAGATCGCCAGATCATCGAAGCCCCGGCCCGCATTTTCCACGACCAAGCCAGCGTCAAAGCCGCCTTTCAAGCCGGAGAATTCACCAGCGACACAATCATCGTCGTGCGCTTTCAGGGGCCACAGGCCAATGGAATGCCCGAATTGCACGGGCTGACTCCGGTTCTGTCGGTGCTGCAGGATCGCGGGCTGCGCGTGGCGCTTGTCACCGATGGCCGCATGTCCGGTGCTTCGGGCAAAGTGCCCGCCGCCATCCATCTCAGCCCCGAAGCTGCCACCGGCGGCCCCATTGCCAAACTGCGCGATGGAGATCTGCTACAGCTGGACGCCACAAACGGCACCCTGACCTGTCTCAGCGCGGATCTGGCCGACCGCGCCCCCGCCACCGCAGACCTATCCGACAACCAGTTCGGCATCGGGCGCGAGCTGTTCAACGCCTTCCGCAACAGCGTCGGCAGTGCCCAGACCGGGGCCGGTGTGGTGGTCTGATCTTCTTCTCTTTGAAAATACTCAAAAAAACGCAGCCTTGCCAAAAGGATCTCCGCCGTGATGACGCCGCAAACCGCCAGTCTTGAAACCGAAAAACTCTGCCGACTTGCCCCGGTGATCCCGGTTCTGGTGATCGAAGACGCGGCCAAGGCCCGCCCGCTGGCGCAGGCGCTGGTCGCAGGCGGGTTGCCGGTTCTGGAAGTCACCCTGCGCACGCCCGCGGCGCTGGACGCGATCCACGAAATGGCGCAGGTGCCGGGCGGTGTGGTCGGGGCGGGCACGCTGCTGACCCCTGACGATGTGGCCGCCGCCAAACAGGCCGGCGCGCGGTTCGGCGTATCCCCCGGCGCAACCGGCAAATTGCTGGACGCGGTCGAAGCCGCCGACCTGCCGCTCCTGCCCGGCGCGGCCACCGCATCCGAGGCCATGGCCCTGCTGGAGCGCGGCTATAGCGTGCAGAAATTCTTTCCCGCTGAGGCCAATGGCGGCGCGCCCGCGCTGAAATCCATCGGCGCGCCAATCCCACAGGTGCGATTCTGCCCGACGGGGGGCGTCAGCCTGAAAAACGCCCCGACCTATCTAGGCCTGAACAACACGCTCTGCGTTGGCGGATCCTGGGTCGCGCCCACAGATCTGGTCAAAGCCGAGGATTGGGATGCCATCACAGCCCTCGCGCGCGAGGCCGCCGCCCTGCCGCGCTAGGCTCACGCCCGGCGGCGCGACAACCCTCCGCGACGGCGCGGTTTTTGCATGGTTTCCAGCCCGTCGCGCAACACCTGCGTCATCGGGTGGCCATCAACCCCGTGGCGCTCTAGCAGCAGCGCGATCAACGCCGTGCTGTCCGCATCCACAGGCACCGACAACGCCCAGTCCAAAAAGATCGACCGGCATTCTTCGGCCGTGATGCCGTCGATTTTATAAGCCTCTGAAATCAGGGCTTTGGGATCCTCAAGCGTCCCTTTCTTCATGGCGTTTCCTCCACCGGCGCAGGCAGGGCCGCGTCGATCACCGCGGCGGCCTCTGCGCTTTTCTTCGCAAATGCCTGTTCCAGTTCAGGCATGTCCTGATGGCCGCTCAAACGCAAGAGAAAAGCACAGCCCCCCTGCCCCAGCGCCTGTGGATCCAGCGCGGATTCGGAAATCAGACGCGCGCCGATCTGCAGGCTCCAGGCCAGGGCATAGGCCTCGCGCAGCGCATCCTGTGCGGGCTGGTCCAGCCAATCCGCCAGCCGCAGGGCGCGCGGAATCTGACGCACAGGTTTGCCCGCAATCAGGCTGGCCGCCTGGGCCAGCAATTCAATGTCCTGCATCCGGCCCGGCCCCAGCTTGGGGTTCCAATTGCCGCCATCGCCCTTGGCCTGCGCGATGCGCGCGCGCATTTCGGCCACATCCTGCAGCACCTTCTCCGCCTGCGCGGGCTGGCCCAGCAGTTCGGCGCGAAACGCCTCGACATCGGCGGCCAGCGCAGCCGATCCCGCAACAACCCGCGCGCGCGTCATCGCCAGATGCTCCCAGGTCCAGGCCTCGTCCCTCTGATAGGATGTGAACGCGGCCAAAGAGGTGGCGACCGGCCCCTGATTGCCCGAAGGCCGCAGGCGCATGTCGATCTCATACAGCCGGCCTTCGGCCATAGGCGCGGTCATCGCTGTCACCAAAGCCTGCGTCAGACGCGCATAATATTGCCGCGATGCCAAGGGTTTGCGCCCGTCGGAATAGTCCTGCCCATCCGGGTCATAGATCACGATCAGATCCAGATCCGAGCGCGCGTGAAGCCGCCCGGACCCAAGGCTGCCCATGCCCAGAACCACCGCGCCGCGCCCCGGTGCAGGCCCGTGTTTGCGGGCAAATTCACTCTGCACGCAAGGGAACAGCGCCGCGATGCTGACCTCGGCCAGATCCGCATAGGCGCGGCCTGCTTCTTCCGGGTCCATCAGCCCGCGCAGCAGATGCACACCGACCCGGAAATGCCATTCCTTGGCCCAGCGGCGCGAGCGCGCCAGTTGCCGCTCATAATCGCCCTCTTCCTCCAGCGCCTCGGCCAGCATCTGCTGCAAGGTCGCGCGCCCCGGCCAGGGGGCAAAGAAATCGCCGCCGATCACCGCATCAAACACGCCCGCATGGCGCGACAGATGCCGGGCCAGGTCAGGCGACGTGCCGACAATGTCGACCAGCAGGTCGATCAACTGCGGATTGGCCTCGAACAGCGAAAACAACTGCACCCCGGCAGGCAGACCGGCAAGGAAACCATCAAACGCCAGCAGCGCCTCTTCGGGCCTTGCCGTGGCGGCCAGACGGCGCAGGATTTCCGGGCGCAGGCGGCGGAAAATCTCCATCGCGCGTTCCGAGCGCAGGCAAGGATAGGTCGCCCAGCGGGTCACAGTTTCGGTGTCTGCCAGCGCCGCGACCTCTTCGCTTTGCGCCTCGGATCCGGTGGCTTCCGTGGGGGCATCGGGGGCAAAGAACCCTTCGGTCAGCTCGTGCACCTCGTCCAGACGCTGCGCGATACCGGCCTGCATCGCGGGCAGATCCATCCCCATCAGACAGGCGATACGTTCCATGCCCTCGGTGCTTTTGGGAAGGTCGTGGGTCTGGGCATCGGCCACCATCTGAATGCGGTGTTCGACTTCACGATGGGCGCGGTAGTGATCCGCCAGGGTCTCTGCCACATCGGAGGGGATCCAGCCCTTTTCCGCCAGCTTGCGCAGCCCCGGCACCGTACCGCGCAGGCGCAGATCCGGGTCGCGCCCGCCCGCGATCAACTGCCGGGTCTGGGTGAAAAATTCGATCTCTCGGATCCCGCCCCGGCCCAGTTTCATATTGTGGCCCGGCAGGCTGATTTCCCCATGAAAGCCTTTATGCGCGCGGATCCGCAGCCGCATGTCATGGGCATCGCGGATCGCGGCAAAATCCAGATGACGGCGCCAGACAAAGGGGCGCAGCGCGGTCAGAAACCGATCACCGGCGACCAGATCCCCGGCCGAGGGCCGCGCCTTGATATAGGCCGCGCGCTCCCATGTGCGGCCCAGGCTTTCATAATAGCGTTCCGCTGCCTCCATCGCCATGCAGACTGGCGTGACCGACGGATCCGGGCGCAGGCGCAGATCGGTGCGAAACACATAGCCCTCGCCGGTCAGATCGTTCAGCATAGCCGACATGCGCCGGGTCGCGCGCACAAAGGAGGCCCGCGCATCGTGGAAATCCGACGGATCAAACCGCGTTTCATCAAACAGGCAGATCAGGTCGATATCCGAGCTGTAATTCAGCTCACCCGCGCCCATCTTACCCATGGCCAGCGCCACCATGCCGCCCGCGGTTTCGGCGTCCTCCTCTGTCGCGCCGGGCAGCTTGCCCCGGCGGATCTCGGCCCCGATTGTGGCGCGCAAGGCCAGATGCGTGGCGCGGTCGGCAAAGTCCGTCAGCGTGCCGGTGACGCGCTCCAGCGCCCAGACCCCGCCCAGATCACACAACGCAATCAACAGCGCGATGCGCCGCTTGGCCTGCCGCAGCGCATCGGGCAGCTGGTCCGGCGCAACCGCGCCCAGATCGTCCAGCACCGCCTGTGCGGCCTCTTCCGGCGCGGCCAAGGCGCCCTCAAGCCAACCCGCTTCGCGCAGGATCAATCCGTGCAGATAGGGCGCCGATCCCCCGGCTCCTGCGATCAGATCCGCCACAGCGCCGCTGGCCCAACCTGCGGCCTCCTGCGCCTCTGCGGCGCGATCTGGATCAAATGGGCGTGGCAGGCGGGTGATGCGAGTCTCAATAGTCATGCCCGTAGATGGCCACGCCACGCAGCCAAGGGCAACACCCGTTGCAGGGGCTGCGGCCTTCTGTACGCGTTTCATAAACAGCGCGCCCCCGGAAAACTCATTCTGATCCGCCTCGCCAATGAAGCAAAACTCACGGATGCGCGTGAAATCGCGTGTTTCTTCTTGGCAAAAATACTCAATCAACGGCCTGAGCTTGTTTCAAAACCAGAAAAAAATAACGCGCAACCACATGATTTAAAATATAAAATACGACAATGTAAAAAACATTCACATACACTCTTGAAAGAGTGAACCCCAATCCCGATCTGTTTCAATGTGAAAGGCATTCACATCAACAAACGGAGAGAGACATGACCACCGCCACCTACACTGAGACCCCGCTGCCCGCCAAAACCGGCTGGTTCTCTCGGGCCGAAGCGTGGCTGGATCAGCGCGGGAAAGGCGCGTGGATCGCAGCCATGGTTCTTGGCTTTATCTTTGTCTGGCCTGTTGGCCTCGCCCTTCTTGCCTATATGATCTGGAGCAAACGTATGTTCAGCAAACCCTGCCGCCACTCGCATCACCACAGCGCCCGCCGCCAGGCCTGGGCTGCCATGAAACCCAGCGGCAACAGCGCCTTTGACGCCTATAAGGCCGAAACCCTGCGCCGTCTGGAAACCGAACAGGAGGCGTTTGAAACCTTTCTCGAACGCCTGCGCGACGCCAAGGACAAGGCCGAGTTCGATCAATTCATGGATGACCGCGAAACCCGCGCGGCCGCCGAGGCACAGGATGTGTCCAAAGACAGCGAAACCGCCTAAGATCAGATTGCTGGCCCCTTTCCGGGGCCAGTGCCCCCCGCTTGAGAGACAAAATGCACACTGACAGCTATTCCAACCTGCCCGATCCCCAACGCCAGTCCGAATTTTATGAAGGCGTAACGATCAAGCGTTTCTTTGCCTGGGCCATCGACTTTGTCATTGTCGCGGCGCTGATGGTGCCGATCCTGATTTTCACCTTTGGACTGGTGCTGTTCATTCTGCCCTTTGCCTTTGCGGCCATAGGCTTTGCCTATCGGGTTGTGACCTTGGCCACCGGGTCGGCGACCTGGGGAATGCGGATGATGGCGATTGAATTTCGCGACATTGCCGGGCAGCGGTTCGATCTGGGCCAGGCCTTTATGCATACGCTGGGATATACCCTGTCGCTGATGATCGCCCCGCTACAGCTGGTGTCCATCATCTGTATGCTCGCCACCGAACGCGGCCAGGGGCTGACGGATATGGTGCTGAACACTGTGGCGCTGAACCGGCGGGCCTGAAAACCAACGCATCCCGCCTGGCGCGTTAATATTGTTGAAAGAAAAGCCCGGTTCAGGCCGGGCTTTACCTGTGTCGGGGGTTGGCCGTTACAATTTTCATTGATAGCGTTCTAACGACGACGAAAATTTAAATGATCGACCGGGTCCAATGCGCCATTCGCTTCCGCTTGCTCCGCAGTTTTATGTGACAGCCCCCCAGCCCTGCCCCTATCTGGAGGGCCGGATGGAGCGCAAATTGTTCACAGCCCTGCAGGGGGATGATGCGCAGACGCTAAATGACTCGCTGTCCAAACAGGGGTTCCGGCGGTCGCAGAATGTGCTGTACCGGCCCAGCTGTTCAGACTGCGCGGCCTGCCTGTCCGCCCGCATTGATGTGACCCGTTTCAAAGCCTCGCGCGGGCAGCGCCGCATCTGGAAACGCAATGACACCATCGAACGCCGGGTGACATCGCCCTGGGCGACAGATGAACAGTACGATCTGTTCCGCAGCTATCTGGACGCCCGCCACGCCGATGGCGGCATGGCGGATATGGATGTGTTCGAATTTGCCGCGATGATCGAAGAAACGCCGATCCGGTCGCGCGTGATCGAATATATCGACCGCGACACCAAAGAGCTGATCGCAACCTGCCTGACAGATATATTCGATGATGGCCTGTCCATGGTCTATTCGTTCTACGAACCGGCCATGCAACGGCACAGCCTGGGCACCTGGATGATCCTGGATCATATCGAAATCGCCCGCGAGGCCGGCCTGCCCTATGTCTATCTGGGATATTGGGTGCCTGGATCAGCCAAAATGGCCTATAAGGCGCAGTTTGACGCGCTTGAGGTCTATCGCAAAGGTCAGTGGGAACCGCTGCAGGATCATGCGGCCTATGAGGACGCGGCCCATCCGCTGTCCACGGATCCCATTGCCGAACAGGTCGCCAATATTTCCTTCCCGGATCGGCGCGGCTGAGACCGGTTTCTGCCATTGGCTTGGCCCGGTAACTTTGGATATTTGACCGATGCGGGCCGCTAAAAGATCAGTGGCACCGCCAGGATAAGCAAAAGGCACCCGGTCACAAAACAGACCATACAGCTATGAATTTTTTGGCTTTTGCGAACCCGCGCCTGCAATTTTGGGCGGTCCGTATTGGCTGTATTGATCATCTTTAAATCCGTGTCGCGCCAGAGGCGCTGATATTTTCTGTTCGCTGTGGGCTCTGCTTTTGGCGGTGAAGTTAGACGGGTTCATGCATAATTTATGTCGAAATTTGGATTTTACGCTATCAAGCGTCAGATCGCGTGCATGGGGGCAAAGCGGGATGGTCTGAGCTTGGTTTCGGATCGCTTATGCGATCCGACAGACCGGGGGAGGCGCTGCCTCCCCCGGACCCCCTCCGGGAGTATTTCCAAAGCAAAGAAACATCTGGTCAAAGAAAAAGGGCCGCGCTTGTGTATCGCGCGGCCCTTGGTTTTTTGGTCTGACAGTAAGATCAGTTCAGGATCACATCCGGCACAAAGGTCACAATGCCTGGGAAGGCCGCCAGCAGCGCCAGCCCCACGACCTGGATCAGCACGAAGGGGATGACCCCGCGATAGATATGGCCGGTGGTGACCTCTTTGGGCGCGACGCCGCGCAGGTAGAACAGCGCGAACCCAAAGGGCGGTGTCAGGAACGATGTCTGCAGGTTCACCGCGATCATGATGGTCACCCATTTCGGATCGAAATGTGCGCCATAGATCACCGGGCCAACGATGGGCACGACGATGTAAATGATCTCGAGGAAGTCCAGCACAAAGCCCAGCACGAACAGCACCAGCATCACGATCAGGAAGACGGTGCGCACATCGTCAAAGCTCTTGAGGAACTCCTGGATGTAATGCTCACCCCCGAAGGAGATGACCACGAGGTTCAGCAATTGGCTCGCGATCAGGATGGTGAACACCATGCTGGTGACCTTGGCGGTTTCGCGCACCGCCGGGGACAACACGCCCGAGCGATACAGAACCCAGCAGCTGAACAGCAGGCCAAACAGCGCATAGGCATAGGCGGCATAGGCAAAGAAGAATGCCACCCAGCTTTCAAAGCTGACCTCATCGGTGTTGATCCGCAGGTCGAAATTGATGCCGACCAGGATCATGATCACCACGGCCAGGGTCGACCACAGGATCACCTTGGGAGAGCGGTCTTCTTCGGCCAGTTTGCGATAGGCGGCGAGCATGATCGCCCCTGCCGCCCCCAGCGCCGCTGCCGGTGTCGGGTTGGTGATGCCCCCAAGGATAGAGCCCAGCACCGCAACGATCAGGATCAGCGGTGGGAAGACCACGCGCAGCAATTCGTTGCCCGACAGGCGTTTCAGCGCGTGGGCCACGCCATAGACAGTGATCGCCCAGGGCAGCGCCATCAGCAGCACGGTTGCGCCGGACGAGCTGAGCGGACCCAGCAGGAACACATCGACCAGCAGGCCCAGCACAATGCCGCCTGCGCCGATCAGCAGCGGGCGCGGATCAGCCGAGGGCGACACGCCACGCGCCACCGCAAGGATCAGGCCAAAGATCACCGCCAGGGTTGCGATGCCTGTGCCAATCGGCGCGGCGCCATCGACCTTGGCGGCTTTGGCGGCGGCCAACTCTTCGTCGCTGAGGCGGGTGCTTTCCTCGACCCCGCCTTTGGCGTCGATTTCGGCCTGCTCGGCAACGGCTGTGTCCCAGGCCTCTTGCCCGTGCAACTCGATCATCGAAGCCTGACACTGCTCAGACACATTGGTGCGCAGGCTGGCGGCCTGGCCTGTGTCAGAGAAGCTGGAGACCGTGACCGACTGGCTGCCAATCAGGTTGACCTGCCCCAGCAGGATGGACCCGACAATCAGCAGGACCGGCACGCCGAGGAACCAGGTAAAGGCTTCGCTGCGGGTGACCGGTTCGCCATTGCTTTCGCCCAGTTCCACAGCCGGGGCCTTAGACGGGTTCAGCATGGCAAAGCCAAAGGCATAGGCGGCATAAAGACCGGCCAGCATGACGCCCGGCAGCAGCGCCGCCTGGAACAGCGTTCCTACGGACACAACCGCCGGTTCGCCCAGATAGGTCAGCGCATCGGTACAGCCTGCGGTCTGCGCGCGCGCTTCCTGCGCGGCGGAATACAGATCGCCCGCCAGCGTGCCCAGCAGAACGATCACGATCGAGGGCGGGATGATCTGCCCCAGCGTGCCCGACGCGGCAATCACACCGGTCGCCAGTTCTGGCGAGTAGTTGTTGCGCAGCATGGTCGGCAGGGCCAGCAGGCCCATGGTCACCACAGTTGCGCCCACAATCCCGGTCGATGCCGCAAGGAATGCGCCCACAACCACGATCGACACGGCCAGACCGCCCGGCAGCGGGCCAAAGACGCGCGCCATGGTGGTCAGTAGGTCATTGGCGATCTTGGAGCGTTCCAGCACGATGCCCATCAGAACAAACATCAGCACCGCCAGCAGGGTTTCGATGCTTTGCCCTGCGATCACGCGCTCGTTGATCCGGTTGGTGATGCCCGCGATGGTGCGCTTTAGCGCGCCTTCCCAATCGCCTGCGGGAAAGACCGACTCGGCCTCGATCCGTGGCAATTCCGGGTATCGGAACACGGATATGGTTTTTTCATTCACGCCGCTGGCAACCAGCGCGTTATAGGCATCGGACCCGGTGTCCAGCGCCTGGTGTATCAGGATCCCGGCACTGTCCAGCGCCGCAATGATCCCAAAGGAAATCACACCCGCGCCGCCAATGGCGAATGCCACCGGGAACCCCGACAGGATCGCCGAGAACAGCGCGAGAAAGACGATGATCAGGCCGATTTCGACCCCATCCAATCCAAACAACATCTAGCCTGCTCCCTTAAAATTCCGCGTGGTCATAGGGCTCTTCGCCCTGTTCCAGCACGTCTTTGTCCAGATATTTGCCCTCGCTCTCGGGGCCTTCGCGCAGTTCCAGATAGGACCGGTAGAAGAACGCCCAGGCGTGGATAAAGATCATGCCGATCATCAGCACCATCAGGATCTTGAACAGGAAATAGCCGGTGAACCCGTTCGGGCTGAAGCCGATGGTTTCCACGTTCCAGCGCACTGCGCGCGCTTTCAACTCAAGGCGCTGCAGCTGATCCGTGGCATTGATCGGCGGCACGATCAGCGAGCGCCACATAAACGCCCAGGTATACATCCAGATCAGCACGGCCATAGGCAGCATGAAGATCATGGAGCCAACCATGTCGATGATTTTCTTGGTGCGGTGGCTGACAGCGGAATAGACCAGATCGACCCGCACATGGCCGCCCTGCACGAATGTGTAGGTCAGGCACAGCGCCACAACCATGGCATTGGTCAGCTTCAGCCCCTCGGCATACCAGCTGATGTCAAATTGCAGCGGCACACCAAAGCCGAACACGATGTCGGGCCGGGTAAAGATGCGCTGCATAAAGACGATGATCACCTGGATCAGCACCATGGCCAGACCGGCCCAGGCGGCAAAGCGGCCCACCGTATTGGCCAGCCCTTCCAGAACGCGCACAACGCCCCAGAGAAAATTGGTCTTCCACAGCCCGACCACAAACAGCCCGGCAAAACATGTGAAACAGACAAAGAAGAATTCAACCGATGCGCCGTAGAACACGGTCTTCATCAGGCTCAGCTTGTCCTCGGCGGTGTTGTCCCATGTGATCCAGTCCAGCCAGCTGGACGGATGGGTCACCGCATATCCCAGATTATAAAACGCCCCGGCGATGTTCTGGACGACCCATAGCGCCCCTTCGCCAAGTGCGCCGATCCCTGTGGCGCCTGTCTCTTCCATGATTTCCCCCGTGCCGGTTGCTGCCGGCCTTGTTCTGTCATTGCCGGTGTCTGCCCGGCCTTGATCCCATTTCAGCACCCGGAGAGGGGTGCGAAAAAGGCCCCCGCAAGCAGGGGCCTTTCCGTGACTGTCAGGTCAGGCGATCAGCCCCCCAGCACGCGCACGCGCTGCTGGACATAATAGCCGTCCGATTTGTTGATCCATGCGGCGGAGTTCGCCAGCGATGCCTCGAACGAGGTGCGGATCTTGGCGAACAGCTCGTCGCCCATGTTTTCGTCCATGACTTCGGCGGATGCCTTGCCGAACGCATCCCACACGTCATCGCTGAACTGCATGGTTTTCACGCCCTGCGCCTGCAGACGGGCCAGTGCGGCACCGTTATTGGCCAGGGTTTCAGCCAGCTGGTACTGGGTCACGGCCATGGACGCATAGCGCAGGATGGCTTTGTGCTGGTCGGACAGCTCGTTCCAGACATCCAGGTTCACCGAGGAGGCCAGCGCCGAGCCCGGCTCATGGAAGCCCGCAGTGTAATAGACCTTGGCCACTTCCTGGAAGCCCGCGCGCTCGTCCGCCATCGGGCCGACCCACTCCAGACCGTCCAGGGCGCCCGAGGACAGCGCCTGATACAGTTCGCCGCCGGGGATGTTCTGGACCGATGCGCCCAGCTTGCCCAGAACCTTGCCGCCCAGACCGGGCATACGGAATTTCAGGCCGTTGAAATCGTCAGCCGAGGTGATTTCCTTGCGGAACCAGCCACCGGACTGCGAGCCAGAGTTCCCTGCCAGCAGGCCTTTCAGGTTAAAGATCTGGCCCAGCTCGTCATGCAGCTCTTCGCCGCCGCCATGGTAGTACCAGTTGCTGACTTCCTGCGCGGTGCCACCGAACGGAACAGCGGTGAAATAGGCGTAACCCGGATGCTGACCGATGAAATAATAGTCAGCGGAGTGATACATGTCCGCCTGGCCCGACGATACGGCGTCGAACACTTCCAGCGCGCCAACCAGCTCGCCCGGTGCTTTCTTGTCGATGGTCAGAGTGCCGTCGGACATCTCGGCAACCATGTTTTCCATGTAGGTTGCGGCGTCATCAAGAACGGCAAAGCCACGCGGCCACGATGTGACCATGGTCAGGGTCTTTTTGCCCTGTGCATAAACCGGCGCAGCCAGAGTCGAGGCGGCAGCAGCACCGGCGCCCACGGTCGAGGCGCGAAGGAAAGAACGACGATCCATTGGAATCCTCCCATAAGGTATTTTTGCAAACGGCACGGGCCGCTCACGGATCGGTGATAGTCCGGCCACGTTAGGCGCGGGTCTCGTGGATTGAAATACCCAGCACTACGTAGTCCAGCCCTGAAATTGAGCAAAACCGCCAAGGATTTTGGCAGAAATGAAAGAAGACCCGCGCGATTCGCGGCATCCAACATACGGATCGCGACATTTTCGATAAGATTTGCGGCCGAAAGCAGCAGATCGAATCGCACACCGCCCTACCCCGCCAAGCCCCATGTCAGAGACCGCCTAAAAACACGCACAGGGGGCATCCCCCCACTTTAGAACGCGCAAAAATGGTTCCCGCCCCGGCCAGACCGCCGCGTCGCCGGGACGCCCCTGTCAATTCTGCTTTTTACCCGTGTGTCATTCTGGTTTACCTTCGCCCCATGACGCGCCCTGCCGCCCGCCTCTACCTCAGCTATGGCCAGAAACTGTTTCTGCTGGCCTCCCTGCCGATGATCCTTGCGGTTTCGGCAATCGCCATTCTTGTGGCCGAACAGTCCCGCGCGCTGGCCGAACGGGAAATCCGCCAGCTGGAAACCCAGCTGATCGCGGTGAAAAAACGCGAGCTGCGCAATTACGTGACCCAGGCGCGCAACGGGTTCTATTTCATCTATGGCTCTGCCGCGCCGGATGATGACCTGTCAAAGGAACAGGTGATGCAGATCCTGTCGGCCATGATCTATGGCGATGAGGGGTTCTTTTTTGTCTATGATTATGATGGCACCAATCTGGTCTCGCCGCGCCAGACCGATCTGATCAACAACAACCACTGGGATCTGAAAGACAGCGAAGGCACCCCGGTGGTGCAGGAATTCATCTATACCGCCCGCGCCGGGGCCGGGTATGTGGAACATCTGTGGCCCAAACCCTCAACCGGCGAAGAGGCGCGGATGATCACCTATGTCACCTCTTTCCCGTCCTGGCGCTGGGCTGTGGGCACCGGGGTGTTTATCGACGATGTTCTGGACAGTGTCGCCGCCACGCGCGCCGAAGTCGAAGCCCGCGTCCAGCGCACCTTTCTCTATATCGGGGTGATCACCTTTGCGGCGCTGCTTTTGGTGTTTGTGTCTGGGCTGGTGATCAATATCCGCGAACGCCGCCTGGCCGATGCCAAGCTGAAAGAGCTGACCCAGCGCGTGTTTGACGCCCAGGAAGAAGAGCGCGGACGGGTGGCGCGCGAATTGCATGACGGGATCAGCCAGATCCTTGTCGGCGTGAAATACGCGCTGGATGTGGCGCGCCGTCAGGTCACCCAGGGCGATGCCCGCGCCGATGCCACGTTGGGCCGCGGGCTGGACAACCTGACCGAAGCCATCCACGAAGTCCGCCGCATCAGCCGCGACCTGCGCCCCGGCGTTCTGGATGACCTGGGCCTTGGCCCGGCGCTGAAGGCGCTGACCGATGATTTCCGCGCCCGCACCGGCATAAAAACCCAGTTTGACACCGTGGTGTTCCGCAACCGGCTGGATCAGGAAAGCAAGATCGCGCTCTATCGCATCGCCCAAGAGGCCCTGACCAATGTCGAACGCCATTCCGGCGCACAGAGCGTGGTGATCGACCTGCGCGGCCATCGCAGCGGGGCGACCATGCGGATTTCCGATGATGGCGCAGGTCTGGGCGAACAGCGCCGCGGCCCCCGCCAGGGGATTGGCCTGCGCAACATGCAGGAACGCATGGAACAGCTGGGCGGTCTTTTGATCGTCAGCTCTTCGAAATCGGGGACCGTGATCGAGGCCCGCCTGCCCTTGTCACGCATGTTGTCCCCGCAGGAACAGGATGCCAGCGGCCCAACCAAAAGGATTGCTCCATGAACACACATCCCGCAAAGACCCGTGTTGTCGTGGTCGACGATCATCCGATGGTGGCCGAAGGCATCGAAGCCATCCTGGACAGCTATGAGGATATCGAGGTCACAGCCACCCTGTCAGACGGTCAGCAAATGATTGACCGGCTTAGTGAACTGGCCCCCGATGTGATCCTGATGGATCTGAACATGCCAGGGCTGGGCGGATTATCTGCGACTGAAATGATCCTGGAACGCGCCCCGAAAACCCGCATTTTGGTGCTTTCTATGCACGATACGCCCGAATATGTGCAAACTGCGCTTAGCCACGGCGCGCGGGGCTATGTGCTGAAAGACGTCCCAACCGAAGAAATCAAACGGGCGATTGATGCGGTGATGCGCGGTGAACGCTATCTGTGTACCGGGGCCGAAGGCGCGCTGGCCCCAAGCCCCGAGGCGCGCGAACATCTGACCAACCGCGAACAAACCGTGCTTCTGCAGCTGGCGCAGGGCAAATCAAACAAAGAAGTGGCGCAGGCTCTGGAGATTTCCGTGCGCACGGTGGAAACGCACCGCAAGAATTTGAAACGCAAGCTGGGGATTTCTTCAACCGCCGGGCTGACGCGCTATGCGTTGGAACATGGGGTTCTGCAGGGCACCAGCCCGCATATCTAAGCGGAGAATGCCCAGCCCTGACAGGCGCAGAACCGGGCCTTGCCGAAACGGGCCTTAAAGGCGCACGCCCAGATCCGTGTCACAGTCTTTGCCCAGATGAAACAGCGCAGGCACGATGCGCATCACCGGGTCTGTTTTGGCCTCAGCCAGCGGACCGGGTTCAGAGGCCGTGGGGCTCAGCCCAATCGCCGCCGCAATCAACAGCGACAAAAGCGCCGCGCGGGCCAGCGTGAAATCGCGGAAAATATGAGTGCGGACAGATTTGCAGGCCATGGTGGGCTCCTTTCTGATAGGCCCATTCTGCGCCGCAGAGGCGTTAACAGACAAGTCACGTTCCCGCGCGCAGATGTTGCAATGGCAGAAACTGGCCCAAAGCGCGGGGCCGCATCGCCCAAAATTTTCAAAATGTCGCCGCCAGCGTCAAATTGCGCAACTTTCCGAAAGATTTTTTCACCCAAGGGTAATTTTTACCGCAGATTGCCCATTGACGCTGCGCCAGTGCCCACATAATGTGCCCCCGCACACAACGGAGACCCCGGATGATCACGCTAGTCGTAGTCGTAGATAACAGGCGCATGGCCCGGTAGACGGAGACCAGACCAATACCCCATGCGCCCCCGACCAGATGATCGGGGGTTTTTTTGTGCAAACACGCAGTGTCGTAAATTGGAGAAGCAAAATGACACGTCAGATGACCGGAGCGAAAATGGTGGTTCAGGCCCTGCGCGAACAGGGTGTGGACACGGTATTCGGCTATCCCGGCGGCGCCGTCCTACCGATTTACGATGAGATCTTTCAGCAGAATGAGATCAAGCACATTCTTGTGCGTCACGAACAGGGCGCGGTTCATGCGGCCGAGGGCTATGCCCGCTCCACCGGCAAACCCGGTGTTGTTCTTGTGACCTCGGGGCCCGGTGCCACCAATGCGGTGACCGGCATCACCGATGCGCTGCTTGATTCGATCCCGCTGGTGGTTCTGACCGGCCAGGTGCCGACATTCATGATTGGTTCGGACGCGTTCCAGGAGGCCGACACCGTTGGCATCACCCGCCCCTGCACCAAACATAACTGGCTGGTGAAAGAGACCGAACAGCTGTCGGCCACGATCCACGAGGCCTTTCACGTGGCGACAACGGGCCGCCCTGGCCCCGTGCTGATCGACATTCCCAAAGATGTGCAGTTTGCCTCGGCCCAGTATCAGCCCAAGCCCAAGCCCGAGACCCGGCATTACCAGCCGCAGGTCAAAGGCGATATGGAGATGATCGAAACGCTGGTCGAAGCGATCGAGACCGCTGAAAAGCCCGTGTTCTACACCGGCGGCGGTGTGATCAATTCCGGCCCGGCGGCCAGCCAGCTGCTGCGCGAGATGGTCGAGGCCACGGGCTTTCCGATCACCTCGACTCTGATGGGTCTGGGGGCCTACCCGGCCTCGGGCAAATCCTGGCTGGGGATGCTGGGGATGCATGGTCTGTATGAGGCCAACCTGGCGATGCATGGCTGCGATCTGATGATCAATATCGGCGCGCGCTTTGATGACCGGATCACCGGCCGTCTGGATGCGTTCAGCCCTAATTCGCGCAAGGCGCATATCGACATTGATCCCAGCTCGATCAACAAGGTGATCAAAACAGACATTCCGATTGTCGGCGATGTGGGTCACGTGCTGGAAGATGTGCTGAACCTGTGGAAAGCCCGCGGGCGCAAGGTCAACCGCGAGGCGCTGGCCCGCTGGTGGCAGCAGATCGAAGAATGGAAAAAGGTGGATTGCCTGAAATTTACCCCGTCCGAAGGCACGATCAAGCCGCAGCACGCCCTGGCGCGTCTGGAAGAGCTGACCAAAGGCATGGACCGCTATGTCACCACCGAGGTGGGCCAGCACCAGATGTGGGCTGCGCAGTACCTGGGCTTTGAGGATCCGAACCGCTGGATGACATCGGGTGGTCTGGGGACCATGGGCTATGGCTTTCCGGCGTCGATTGGTGTGCAGATTGCCCATCCCGAGGCGCTGGTTGTGAATGTCGCGGGCGAAGCGTCCTGGCTGATGAACATGCAGGAAATGGGCACTGCGATCCAGTATCGCCTGCCGGTCAAGCAGTTCATCCTGAACAATGAACGTCTGGGCATGGTGCGCCAGTGGCAGCAATTGCTGCATGGCGAACGCTATTCGCATTCGTGGTCCGAGGCGCTGCCCGATTTTGTGAAGCTCGCCGAAGCCTTTGGGGCCAAAGGGATTTATTGCGACAATATCGCGGATCTGGACGATGCGATCATGGAAATGATCAATTATGACGGTCCGGTGATCTTTGACTGCCTGGTGGAAAAGCACGAAAACTGCTTCCCGATGATCCCGTCGGGCGCGCCGCATAATAAAATGCTGCTGGGCGACACCAATGCGACCAATGCCATCGCGGGCAAAGGCGCGGTGTTGGTGTAAGGGGGTTTCGGATGGCCTGCGGCCCTCCGACCGGGGGGGGGGGGGGGGGGGGGGGGGCGGCCCCCCCCCCCCCCGCGGCCGGCGCGGCCGCGCGGGCGGCGCCCGCGCGCCCCGGCCCCCCCCCGCCCGGCCGCGGGGGGGCG
>JAOASD010000033.1 GCA_025210265.1 Pelagimonas sp. | reverse complement strand
CACTTCCTCCGAAATGCCATAAGCGACAAGCGCCGATACCACGACGGTCCCAATGGAACGGACGAAGGGACGGGCAATCTGCCGCATAACCAACTGTTTCATTTTATTTCACCTCTCTCTAGGGTCGAAAAAGGCTGATAATTGGTATTATGGTAATTAAATGGATAATCCCACCTGGACCGCCTGTCATTATTCACGGTGTGTATTGCACCGCCTGGGGCGTGTTGACGCTATGGTGCTTCTGGACAGTTTGGGCGTTTGCGCAGTATTTTATGCTGCAATGCGGCCAGTATACGAAAACGGAACAGATTTACGCCCAGCCCGGCCCGCTTGGCAATGAGGCATAGTATGACGCCCGATACGCGTGATTACCTGATCGAACTGACCAATTCCCACAGCGTTGAAACCCTTTGGAAACATCACTGTGATCGCATGGCGGAGTACGGGTTTGACCGGTTGCTTTATGGGTTTACCCGGTTCATGACCGCGACCTCTTTTGGTGATCCAAATGATTTTGTGGTGCTGTCGAACCATCCCGCGGCCTATCGCAAAGGCTTTGTCGAAGACGGCCTGTACCGGGACGCGCCCATGGTGCGTTGGGCGCTGGAACATGAAGGTCACTGCAGCTGGCGTGTGTTGGCCGAACAGCTTTTGACCGGTGAAATGGATGAAAAAGCCCGTAAGGTTGTGGAATTTAACCTAAGTCACAAGGTCTTGGCCGGATATACGATCAGCTTTAAATCCGTGTCGCATCGGGCCAAAGGCGCGATTTCCCTGACCAGCCGCGCCGATATCAGTCAGGATGCCGCCGATGAAATCTGGCGTGAGCACGGCAGTGACATCGTGTTGATGAACAATATGGTGCATCTGAAATTGCTGACACTGCCGGTTCCCGCCCCGAATAAAGAGCTGACACCACGCCAGCGCGAGGCGCTGGAATGGGTTGGTGACGGCAAGACCATGCAGGACATCGCGCAGATTATGGGCCTGACACAGGCCACGATTGAAAAGCACCTGCGCCTGGCGCGTGAAACCCTGAACGTGGAAACCACGGCACAGGCGGTCGCAAAAGCGGCGTTTCAGAACCAGATGTTCATTCTGGAAGCCCGCTGAGGCAGCACAGGGGCAGGTTCTGTGCAATGCCCCTGCCCCGCATTTGATCGATTCGGTGAACTTGATTCGCGCCTTTGAAGCGCGTGATTCGCGACCATATGCGTAAAAATCAGGCTTATTTTCACCCTAAGGCGAAGACGTTTGCCCCGAGTCGCCTCATACGCCAGTAAATAATGACAGCTTGGCCGGAAGGTCGGGAAAACCCGACTTTCTTTAGGATAGGTAAATTGTCAAATTGGGGATGTTCCGTGAGTGGTGGCTTTGGCCATGGGACACAGAGGCCGCAACCTGGGTATTTTCGGGCACTGTGGTTTCTCCGGCTTTGACCGGAGTCGGGCTTTGGTGGGGTAATTTCGGCCTTGCTGGTCCGGCAACAAATTCGGGGTCTCCTGATCTCATCCCCAATGTCTCACGGGGGGCCCGGATACAGAAAGAGTCGTCCTTTTGGGCGGCTCTTTTTGTTTGATCCCTGACGTTTCATGCACGAAAACCCAGAAATCTGGGTAGATCGCGCACGAAAACGGGCCCCGAAGGGCCCGCCTGAAAATCGTGAAAAGAAGGTTGGGCTTAGCCCTGAACGGCCTTGGCCACTTCTGCTGCGAAGTCTTCTTCTTTCTTTTCGATGCCTTCACCGACCTGCATACGCACATAGCCGACGATCTCGGCGCCAGCGTCTTTGGCGGCCTGCTCGACGGTTTTGTCGGTGTCCATGACGAACTGCTGACCCAGCAGGGTCACTTCGGCCAGGAATTTTTTCATGCGGCCGACGATCATCTTTTCGATCACGGCGTCGGGCTTGCCGGATTCCTTGGCGATGTCGATCTGAACCTGACGTTCTTTTTCGACAACGGCCGGGTCCAGGTCTGCTTCGGACAGGGACTGCGGGTTGGCCGCGGCCACGTGCATGGCAACCATTTTGCCGAACTCTTCCGAGCCGCCTTTCAGCGCAACCAGAACACCGATCTGGCCCATGCCATCGGTGGCCGCGTTGTGCACATAGGCTGCAACGACGTCACCTTCGACCGACGCCATGCGGCGCAGCGACATGTTTTCGCCGATGGTGGCGATCTTGTCGGTGATGTTTTCCGAAACCGGCTTGCCGTTCAGATCGGCATCGGCCAGCGCGTCCACGTCAGCAACGGTCAGAGCCGCGCCGGCGATGCCAGCAACCATGTCCTGGAATTCAGCGTTTTTCGCGACGAAATCGGTTTCCGAGTTCACCTCGACAGCAACACCCTTGCCACCGTCAACCTTGACAGCAACCAGACCCTCTGCCGCGGTGCGGCCGGATTTCTTGGCAGCCTTGGCCAGACCTTTGGTGCGCAGCCAATCGATCGCGCCTTCCATGTCGCCATCGGTTTCCACCAGCGCTTTTTTCGCATCCATCATGCCTGCGCCGGTCATTTCGCGCAGTTCTTTCACCTGCTTCGCTGTGATCGCCATCTCTTGGCTCTCCTGAATTATCTTGAATAGGCTTCGGGCGGCCCCGCAAGCACCGCCCGATCTGTCATGAATTCATGTCGCTTTCGCGACAGACCCGAAACGCGGCCCGCATTTTCTGCGGGCCGGGCCAAATCAGGCCTCTTCGGCGGGGGCGTCTTCGCCCAGCAGCTCTTCGCCGGCATCTTCCAGCGCGCCCAGGTCAACACCTGCCGCTTCCATCATGCCGCTCATGCCGTCCAGCGCCGCGCGCGAAACCAGGTCGCAATACAGAGCGATGGCGCGCGATGCGTCGTCGTTGCCGGGGATGATGTAGTCGATGCCATCGGGCGAGCAGTTGGTGTCAACCACGGCCACAACCGGGATGCCCAGCTTGTTGGCTTCGGCAACGGCCAGGGCTTCTTTTTTCACGTCGATGACGAACAGCATGTCCGGCACGCCGCCCATTTCCGAAATACCGCCCAGAGACGCCTGCAGTTTGCCCTGCTCGCGTTCCATGTTCAGGCGCTCTTTCTTGGTCAGGCCTTCGGCGCCCGATTCCATCTGTTCGTCGATCTTTTTCAGACGCTGGATGGACTGGGACACGGTCTGCCAGTTGGTGAGCGTGCCGCCCAGCCAACGGTGGTTCATGTAGTACTGAGCGCATTTTTCAGCGGCTTCGGCAACCGGGCCAGCGGCCTGGCGCTTGGTGCCGACGAACAGCACCCGGCCGCCTTTGGCAACGGTTTCACGCACAGCATTCAGAGCCGCGTCCAGCATGGGAACGGTCTGGGTCAGGTCCATGATGTGGATGCCGTTGCGCGCACCGTAGATGAACTCGCCCATGCGGGGGTTCCAGCGCTGCGTCTGGTGGCCAAAGTGAACGCCTGCTTCCAGCAGCTGGCGCATGGTGAACTCGGGAAGAGCCATGTCTATATCCTTTCCGGTTTCTATCCTCGGCGGGGGATCGACCCGTCTGGGCCAACCGGTGGACGTTCAGGGATGTCTCCCCCGAATACGCCCGCCCCCGCCTGCGGGGTTCAGTGCGCGCGTATTAGTCCGGTTTTGAACGGGGTGCAAGAGGCGTTACAGAAACACGCGCTCAACGACCCACCACAGGCCAATGATGGCGATCAGCAGGGATCCGGGGCGCGCCACAGCGCGGTGGGCCGTGGGCCAATCCACCAGCCGGGGTTTCAGCGCCATCAGCAGGATCCAGACCAGAACCGCGCCAATGGCGATCACGGTCAGCTGGCCGATCTCGACGCCAATATTGAACCCGATCAGGGCTGGCACAAATTGTCCTGCCGGCAGGCCAAACTCGCCCAGCACGCTGGCAAAGCCCAGACCATGCAGCAGGCCAAAACCAAAGATGATCAGCGGACGCCAGCGATGCAGCCGATCCGACATCAGGTTTTCCACCGCGACAAAGACAATACTGGCGGCAATCAGCGGTTCGACAATGCTGCCCGGAATGCTGACAATCCCCAGCGCGCCAAGCGCAAGCGTCACTGTATGCGCCAGAGTAAAGGCGCTGACCTGCCACAGCAGCGGCCCCAGCCGCGCGGACAGGAAAAACAGACCCAGCACAAACAGGATATGATCCAGCCCTTTGGGCAGGATGTGATCGAATCCGACAGGGATATATTGCGCAAAAGTGGCCCCTGCCCCTTTGGCATCACCGCCGCTGATCTGGATCGGACCGGTCTCGGCACCGCCCTCCAGATAGCCGCTATAGCCATCCTCGACACCTTGCTGGCGCAGGATCAGCACACCGTTTTCCGCAGGCCATTGCAAAGCCACCGTGCTGCTGCCTGCAGGCAGGGCTGCGGTCAAAGTCACGTGGGTTTCACGCGGCAGTTCGGGGTTGCCGACCTCTGGCACGTCAATGCCCTGCAGGACCAGATCAACCGGCGCGCCATTCGCCTGCACCGCCAGATCCTGTATCAGATCCGGCGCAAAGGCGTTGATCTGCCCGCGCAGCGCATCAGGCGTGAGCAGGCGCAGCGCATCCACATCCGCAGTCCGTTCCAGCAGATCCGTATCTGCGATGCCGTTCAGGTCGACCTCGGCCAAAAGAGCCTCGGCATTCAGGGTCAGATCCAGAACCAGCTGCGATCCTGTCACCCGCAGATCGCCAATCGCAGGGCGCATTTCATGCGCGGTGGCCAGGCTGGACATCCAGCATAGAAAAACAGTCAGACACCCAGCCAGAAAACGCATCTATCGTCACCTTATCGCATGAAATGATATAAAGAGCGCCCGTCAGGCACCTGATTTATAAATCAAAGAGCAATCGTTTTGACGCTGCGCCCCTTGACCGCCAGGCCAATCTTGCCCTCACACAGCGCCAGCGCCTCTTCGCCAAAGACTTCGCGCCGCCAGCCAGACAGGGCCGGAATATCGCGCTGCCCCGCCGCCAAAGCATCCAGATCCGCCGCAGGGGCGATCAATTTGCTGGCCACGCCGAAATCCTCGGTCTTGGCCTTCAGCAACACGCGCAGCAAATCCGCCAGCGCCGGGTTCACCTGCAGCTTTTCCTTGCCGCTATCGACCTTGGGCAGGTCTTCCTTGGGGCAGTTCACCCCGGCCTTGACCGCGGCCAGAATGCCCTCGGCAATCTCCCCTTTGCGCGCCTCGCGCAGCAGCAGACGCGAACGGCCCAGATCCTGCATATTCTGCGGTTTGGTCGAGGCCAGCTCCGCCAGCGCATCATCCTTGAACACGCGGTTGCGCGGGATATTTCGGGTTTGGGCGTGATCCTCGCGGAAGGCCGCCAGTTCGCGCACAATCGCCAGGAATTTCGGCGAGGACGAGCGCGTGCGCACCCGTTTCCAGGCCTCTTCCGGCCGGGTGATATAGGTTTCGGGATCCATCAGCGTGCCGATTTCCTCGGCGACCCAGCGATACCGCCCGGTTTCCTCCAGCTTGCGATTGAGGAATTCATAGATCTGGCGCAGATGGGTCACATCGGCCAGCGCATAGGTTTTCTGCGCTTGCGTCAGAGGGCGGCGCGACCAGTCAGTAAACCGGCTGGATTTGTCCAGCTGCTGTTTGGCAATGCGTTTGACCAGCGTTTCATAGCCAACCTGTTCACCAAACCCAGCCACCATCGCCGCAACCTGCGTGTCAAACAGGGGCGTCGGGATCACGCCATGATCGACGAAAAAGATTTCCAGATCCTGCCGCGCGGCATGGAACACCTTGACGATGCTTTCATCGCGAAACAGGTCAATCAGCGGATCCAGCGACAGCCCCTCTGCCAGCGGATCCACCAGCACGGCATCGGCATCATCACGCCCCGGCAGGGCCAGCTGCACAAGGCAGAGTTTGGAATAATAGGTGCGTTCGCGCAGAAATTCGGTATCGACCGTGATATAGGGTTGGCCCTTGGCCCGCGCACAGAACGCGGCCAGATCGTCGGTAGAAGTGATGGTGATCATGCGTCGCCTGTATCCGTTTCTTATTGGGCCGCCTGCCGCTGATGCGGTGCGGACCGTGAAACCAGCCTAACGCATATTTTACCAGAGAGGAAAGGGGTAGGCTCAGGCCTCGTGGTTTTCCAAGTCCAGCAATGTGCGATTGCCCGCCATAAAGCGGCGCAGAACGGCCGGGTATAGCTGATGTTCCTGCACCAGAACCCGCGCGGCAAGGCTGCCTGGCGTGTCGCCCGGTTTGACCCGCACCCGCGCCTGCCCCAGCAAAGGCCCGCCATCCAGCTCGGCAGTGACTTCGTGCACACTACAACCGGCTTCGGTATCGCCGGCCTCCAGCGCGCGGGCATGGGTGTGCAGCCCTTTGTATTTCGGCAAAAGCGACGGGTGAATGTTCAGCATCCGCCCTTCATAATGCGAAATCAGCACCGGGGTCAGGATCCGCATGAACCCGGCCAGACAGATAAAATCCGGCTGATAGGGATCAATCGCCGCAATCAGCGCGCGTTCAAACCCTTCGCGGTCGCCCTTGTGATCCTGATGATCGACGATGGCCGTGGGAATGCCCATGGCCTCGGCCTTGGCCAGACCGCCCGCATCGGGGCGGTTGGACAGAACGAGACAGGGGCGCGCGGGATGATCCGCGCCCTCCAGCATGTCGCGGGCCAGCGTGACCATATTGGACCCGCCACCCGAAATCAGGATCGCAACCCGTTTCACGACAGGGTGCCTGCGTAGCTGACGCCCTCGCCCGCCACGACCTCGCCCAGACGATAAACGGTTTCGCCCTGCTCCTGCAGCAGCGCGCTCAGCGCGTCGGCCTGATCGGCGGCCACGGACAGCACCATGCCCACACCGCAGTTGAAGGTCTTGAGCATTTCCGCCCCTTCGATCCCGCCGGTGGCCTGCATCCATTTGAACACGCCAGGCATGTCCCAGGCGTTCAGGTCGATCTCGGCACCCAGACCTTCGGGCAGCACGCGGGGCAGGTTTTCGGTCAGACCGCCACCGGTGATATGGGCCAGCGCATGAACACCCCCTGCCCGCACAGCCGCCAGCGACTGTTTGACATAGAGACGGGTCGGAGTCAGCAGCGCCGCACCAAGCGAACCCTCGCCCCAGGGGCAATCCGCATCCCAGCCAAGGCCGGACAGTTCGACCAGTTTGCGCACAAGGCTGTAGCCGTTGGAATGCACCCCGTCCGAGGCCAGACCCAGCAGAACATCCCCCGCAACCACGCCATCCGGCAGGGCCGCGCCGCGCTCCATCGCGCCAACCGAGAACCCGGCCAGGTCAAAATCGCCCTCGGGATACATGCCCGGCATTTCAGCGGTTTCGCCGCCAATCAGCGCACAGCCAGACCGCACACAGCCCTCGGCGATGCCTTCGATGATGCGGGCAGCGGTTTCGGTTTCCAGCTTGCCGGTGGCGAAATAATCCAGAAAGAACAGCGGCTCGGCCCCCTGGCAGACCAGATCGTTCACACACATGGCAACAAGGTCAATGCCCACACCATCCACATGGCCTGTGTCAATCGCGATGCGCAGCTTGGTGCCCACCCCATCGGTGGCCCCCACAAGGATCGGATCCTCATAACCCGCGGCCTTCAGGTCAAACAGAGCGCCAAAGCCGCCCAGACCCGCCATCACGCCTGAGCGATCCGTGCGCTTGGCCGCCGGTTTGATCCGTTCACCCAGATCGTTGCCCGCATCAATATCCACGCCCGCCTGGGCATAGGTCAGCCCGTTCTTGCCGTCGCTCATGGCGCTCTCCTTCATAGATCCGTTGCTGCGCGGGGCGCGCAAAGGCCCCTGCCGTTGGCGCCGCGATAGACCATAAGGGCCGCGCCTGCAACTTTCCTGGACATCGGGGCGCAATCACGGGCTGCTTTCTATTGACGCTGCCCGGCGGTCTGTTACCAAAAGCGCCACGGTGGGCCTGTAGCTCAATTGGTTAGAGCAGGGCGCTCATAACGCCTTGGTTGCGGGTTCAAGTCCTGCCGGGCCTACCAAATATCATATATTTCAACGACTTACGTGGATCATGGGGCACCCACCTGCCCCGTCCTTGCGGATGCGCTCTGTCCGGGCTCTTGTCTTTGGGATCTGATTTGCGGAATAAGGGCCGCGTGGATCCTGCCTGAGGCGGGTCACAGGGATAGCCGAAAGCCACAATGACCCAGACCGATCTGCTGAAAACCGAGTGCTCGAAATGCGCGGCCCTGTGCTGCATCGCGCTGGCCTTTGACAAGGGGCCGTCCTTTGCCTTTGACAAAAATCCGGGCGAGCCCTGCCGCAATCTGACCGGCCATAAATGCAGCATTCACGACGACCTGACACCCAGCGGGTTTGCCGGATGCGTGGCCTATGATTGCCTTGGCGCAGGCAATCGCGTGGTCCAAGAGGTGTTTGGCGGGCAATCCTGGCAGAAAGATCCGCGACTGCTGCGTCCGATGATGGAATCCTTTGCCGGGATGCGCGAAGTGCACAAACGCATCGACCTGTTGCGCGCCGCTGAAATCCTGCCGCTGGATAAGGTCGATGACCAGCGCCGCCGGGATTTTCTGGCCCAGCTGGAACAAAAACGCTGGAGCGGCGCGGAATTGAATGACTTTGAGGTCGGTCTGGCGCTGGAAATCGACGTGTTCTTTCACAGCATCCGCAAACATCTGAAACCGCCCTTTCCGGTCGCGGATTGGGACAGCGCGCTTGGCTGAGGCAGCCGGATCAGGCCAGCCCCTGCACTAAAAGACCCGACAAAAGAAAAGGCCCCGGAACCACGCCTGTCCCGGAGCCTTGCCACATGTATTACAGCCGGATCAGCGCGCGGCGCTTACAGGCCCCATTTGGCTTTGGTCTGTTCAAAGAACCCCTGAGCCTGTTTGATTTTCACCCAGTTGTTCACATAGTTGATCCAGACCTGATCGGATTGCGGCAGCAGCATTGCAATCGGCGTCGGCGCGCGGGCTTCGGCGTTTTTCACCCGCACCACGGGGAACTTGGCCTCGAGCGTGGCACCTTCGATATTGGAGGTGATGAACACGTCAGAGCGCCCGGCCAGCACTTCCTGAAATCCACGTGCGGGGGCTTCGACGACTTTGATGTCGGCGTCGGGGAACCAGTCGCGCACATTCTTTTCAAAGCTGGTGCCAAGGGTGGTCGCTACTTTCACGTCGCTTTGGTTGATCGAGGCATAACCGTCAAAGCGATCGGCCTTGTCCTTGGTTGTGTAGGGAAACATTTCCACCGCGATATAGCTTTCGGAAAAGCCTGCAACCTTCATGCGCGCAGGCGAAATCGAAGCCGATCCGGTCATGTGGTATTTGCCAGCGACAACCCCGTTCACAAGGGTTTTCCAGTCGGTCGGCACAAATTCGACGCTGACGCCCAGATCCTTGGCCAGCTCCTGCATGATGTCGATGTCAAAACCCTTATAGCTGTTGGTCGCCGGGTCGCGCAGGGTCATCGGGTTCCAGTCGCCGGTGGTGCCGACCTTCAGAACACCGCTATCCAGAATGTCATTCAGGGCCGATTGTGCCTGTGCACTGCCGGCGGCGATCAGACCAAAGGCCGCCACAGCAGCGGCTTTGAGGAACTGTTTCATATATCTCTCCTACTACGTTCATAGAGATTACGTGGATTGGCGGGAATTCGACCACTTTTTTGTGACTTGATCTGCTATGTTCTGGGTGGGTAACAACAAAAGCTGTTTTTAACCGGTCAGATAGGCGGATCAAAAGGCATGACGGACTTCGCGATCGAGCTGGTGAATGTCAATAAATGGTATGACACGTTTCATGTGCTCAAAGATATCAATTTGCAGGTGGCGACCGGTGAAAAGGTTGTGATCTGCGGCCCCTCCGGGTCGGGCAAATCCACCGTGGTGCGCAGCATCAACAAGCTGGAGCCACATCAGACCGGGCAGATCCGCGTGTTTGGTCGGGAAATGACCAATGACCCCCGATCCTACAGCGCGGTGCAGGGCGATGTCGGCATGGTGTTTCAGCAATTCAACCTGTTCCCGCATCTGAGTGTGCTGGACAATCTGACCCTGGGTCCGATCAAGGCGCGCGGCCTGTCCCGCGCCGAGGCCGAAGAAAAGGCCCGGCATTATCTGGAGCGCGTGCGCATTCCCGATCAGGCGGACAAACGCCCCGGCCAGCTGTCCGGCGGCCAGCAGCAGCGCGTGGCGATTGCGCGCTCGCTGTGTATGGAACCCAAAGTGCTGCTGTTTGACGAACCCACCTCGGCGCTTGATCCTGAAATGATTTCCGAAGTGCTGGATGTCATGGTCGAACTGGCCCAAGAGGGCATGACCATGGTTGTCGTGACCCATGAAATGGGGTTTGCCCGCAAGGTTGCGGATCAGATGGTATTCATGGATGGCGGGGAAATCGTCGAAACCGGCCCGCCTGAACATTTCTTTGGCAATCCGCAATCCGCGCGCTGCCGGACCTTTCTGTCCCAGATCCTGCAGCACTAAGGGGCCTGCACCATGCCGAAATTTTTGATTTTTCTGCTGCCGCTGGTCTTGCTGGCCGGGTGTTCCTCGTCTGGCAACTGGGGCTGGTATGTGATTGATCCACGGACAGAAAGCGGCTGGATCAATGTGAAATTCCTGATCTCGGGCATGGGGGACACGATCCTGATTTCGGTGATCGCGGCCGTGATTTCCATGGCGCTGGGGTTGCTGGTCGCCCTGCCCGGCCTGTCCGAGCGGCGCGGCTGGCGGATCCTGAACCGGGTCTATGTGGAACTGATCCGCGCGATCCCGCTGCTGCCCATGCTGTTCTGGGTGTTTTACGGCCTGCCGCTGGTGTTTCGCGCCATGGGGCTGGATATTCCGATTGATCCGTTCTGGGGGGCGATCATCACGCTGGCCCTGTCCGACAGCGCCTTTACCGCGGAAATTTACCGCGCGGGCATTCAGTCCATCGCCAAGGGCCAGCGCGAGGCCGCCCAGACCATCGGGCTCAGCTATGGTCAGACCATGCGCTATGTGATCCTGCCCCAGGCGATCCGGCGCATTCTGCCGCCACTGGCCAACCAGTTCATCTATATCGTCAAGATGAGCGCCTTTGCCTCGGTCATCGGAATGCAGGAGCTGACCCGCCGCGCCAATGAGCTGGTGGTGACAGAATACCGCCCGCTGGAGATCTACAGCCTGCTGATCCTGGAATATCTGGTGCTGGTGCTGATCATCAGCGCGGGCGTGCGCTGGCTGGAACGAAAAATGGGCTCGGATGAACGCGGATAGGAAAGGACACGCGATGGACTGGAATGATTTCATGGCCGAAATCGAAGGCGATATCGGCACCTATGCCAAAGAAGTCCCGGCCACGATGAAGGGCTTTGGCACCATGGGCGCGGCGGCAAAGACCGACGGGGCGCTCAGCGAAAAGACCAAGGAAATCATGGCGCTGGGGATCGCCATTGCGACGCGCTGTGACAGCTGTATCGGGTTTCATGTGCGCTCGCTTGTGCGGCTGGGTCTGACCCGCGAAGAGCTGTGCGAGGCGCTGGCCATGGCGACCTATATGGGCGGCGGCCCCTCGCTGGCCTATAGCGCCAAGGCGCTGAAAGCCTTTGACACGTTTTCACAATAACACAGCAACAGGCCGCCCCTTTGCGATACCGGGCGGCCTGTGATGTGCAGGTGTTTTTTGGGGATCACAGGGTCAGGAAATTGGCCATCCAGCGCACGCTTTCCTCGGTATCATCCTGACCGGCGCAGGAGGCCAGCGCAGTCTGCGCCCGTTCGCCGATCCGATCGATCCGCTTTTTGATCAGGTCGCGGTTGATGTCGGGGTTGAAATCCGGGTGCTGCTGGATCGCCAGGAAATGATCGCCCAGGGTGAACCCGCTGATCGGGCAGAAATCGCTGCCAAGGAAGATCTCGGCCCCCTCTGGCGCCTGCGACACCTGATCCTGATGCATGGCGTGCAGCCTCACATCACTGGCCAGCGTGGCAAAGCCCGTCTGGGCCAGAACATTCACCGGCATGATGCCCACGCCCCAACCTTTGGGGCTGCGCACGACCTCACCCCCCAGCGCATGGGCAATGGCCTGATGGCCATAGCAGATCCCGATCAGTTTGATCTGGCGCGCATGAAGGGTTCTGAGGAAATCAAACAGGCGATCCTGCCAGTCATAATCTTCGAAAACCGAATATTTCCCGCCGGTGATGATATAGCCGTCATAGGTTTCGGGGGCTGGCAGGCTGTCTTTGACCGCGCTGATCACCGTCCACTCTGCCTGCGGCAGATGCGGGGTCAACGCGTTGATGAACCGCTGCGGCGATGGCAGATGTTTGGGCTTTTCGCCTGGCTCGGTATGGCCGATATGCAGGATGCAGATCTTCATGATATTCTCTCCATGATCTGCCCTGACCCCCTAACGGCCCATAAGCCCTGTTAGAAGCTTATTGGTCGAACTTATGGCCGCATAAGTCAGGTCCATAAGTTTAACTTATATGCCCTTCCAGTGAATCAATAAGATTTTCGGGAAACTGCCGCCTCGCTATCGTTTGTTTTATGAACAACCCTGCACAAAGGTCGCTGACATCATGCTGCCGACATCCACGATCATAAGTAACGCAATGGAGCACCCGGTCCTGTCTCTGACACGGGGCAGCTCTCCGCTTATGCTCTCCTTTCCGCATTCCGGCGAAATCTATCCTGATGATTTCGGCTATCGTACAGATCTGACCTATTCCGAGATCGACCATCCCAATGACAAATATATGGATGAGATCTTTGGCACCGGGGCCGATCTGGGGCTGAGCACGATCAAGGCCAATTTCCCCCGCGCCTATGTCGATGTGAACCGCCACCAACATGACATCGACGCCGCCATGCTGGATGATCCCGACAAGTGGTATGGCCGCTTCCTGCCCGGTTCGGTGCAGGCCGGTGCGACGCTGTTCTGGTCGAAATCCTATGGCACGCCGATCTATGACCGCAAACTGACCCTGGCCGAGGCCAAGGCCCGCATCGCCAAATATTTCATCCCCTACCACCAGACCATGACCCGCATGGTGCAGGATCTTCATGCCCAGCATGACGAGGTCTATATCGTCGACTGCCATTCCATGACCCAGTTCGACAGCGAAGCCCGTGGCGGCAAGGAACGCCCGCAGGTTGATATTGGCGACCGCAGCGGCGGATCCTGCGCGCCGGACCTGACCCAAGAAATGGCCCGCCTGTTCCGTGAACGCGGCTATGAGGTCGGGATCAATGAACGCTTTGTCGGCGGGGAAATCACCCTGCGCTATGGCTGGCCGGAAATCGGGCAGCATATCCTGCAGGTCGAACTGCGCCGCGATCTGTATATGAACGAGGCCACCCGCGAAAAGACCGAAAATTTCGCCAAGGTTCAGGCCGACTGCGCCGCGATCCTGCGTGATTACAAAACCTATGTCGAAACCCGCGGTGTCACAGCCGCTGCCACCGCTTGACCTTTGTGAGGACCCCATGAAGACATCGACTCTTTCTGCTTTTGCTCTGGCTGCCACGCTGGCCCTGCCCGCTGTGGCTCAGGCTGACACGCTGCGTATGGCCTTTTCCTCGGCTCCGCGCTCGATTGATCCCTATCCGTTTGGCGGCACGCCGACCGCGTCGCTGAAAGAACACGTGTTCGAGGCGCTGATCGCTTCGGATGACAGCCCGCTGCTGGCCACAGGCTGGGAATGGACATCGCCGACCACGCTGGATGTGTCGCTGCGCAAGGGCGTCAAATTCCACAATGGCGCCGATTTCACCGCGCGCGATGTGGTCTATAGCGCCTGCCGCATGATGTATCGCATTGATGGCAAACGGAACCTGCTGACCAGCTCTATGGGACCGCTGACCAATGTTGTGGCGCTGGACGACCACACGGTGCGGTTTGAAACCAAATCGCCCTACCCGATCTGGATCCAGAAGATGAAATTCCTGTCGATCCTGTCCGCCAGCGATGCCGAACTGCCCGACGGCCCGATCACCTATGACGCCGAGGGCAATTGCGGCATCACCGCCTATCCGACCCGCGACCAGTTCGAAAATGGCGATGCGGCGATCGGCACCGGCCCGTTCACCATCGACAGTTTTGACAAGGTAGGCGAAGCCACGCTGACCCGTTTTGACGGCTATTGGGGCGAGGCCTCGGAGTGGGAATCGGTGGAAATCCGCACCATCGGCAACCCCGGTGCGCGTCTGGCGGGCCTGTTTGCCGGGGATTTCGATCTGATCGAAAACCCGACCACCGAAGATCTGGCAACGCTGGATAGCAACCCCGATTATGGCTATTCTTCCAAACCGTCCTGGCGCTCTATCTTTCTGGTGATGGATGTGAATGGCGAAGGCGCGCCCGGTGTGATTGCCGAAGATGGATCCGCCCCGCTGGCCAACCCGCTGGTGCGCAAGGCAATGTCGCTGGCGGTCAACCGTCAGGCCATCACCGACCGTCTGTTTGGCGGCAATGCCACCGTCGCCAACCAGTTCTCGCCCTCTTATCGCGCAGGCGCACCGGAGCTGCCCGAGCTGGAATACAACCCCGAGCGCGCCAAGGAACTGCTGGCCGAGGCGGGCTATCCCAACGGCTTTACCGTGGAATTTGCGGCCCCCGCGGATCGCTATGCCAATGGCGCACGTGTGGCGCAGGCGGTGACGCAGTATCTGTCGCGCATCGGGATTAAGGTAAACCTGAAAACCCAGCCCTGGTCGGTCTTTGCCGGCAAGCGCAAAGAGCGCGAACTGGGTCTGTTCCTTTATGGCTGGGGCCATACGCAGGGTCCGGCGCAGATGATTTCCTTTGCCTTTGCCTCGCGCGATAAGGATCTGGGGCTGGGGTCGTCGAACTATTCGAACTACACCAGCGCCGAATTTGACAAGGCGATCCGCGCCTGGGCCGTGGAAACCGATCAGGCCAAAGCCGACATGCATGTGGCGGACGCGATGAAGGTCGCCATGGACGATCTGCCGGGCATCCCGCTGTATTACCAGCACAGCATCTGGGCGCATCGTTCGGATCTGACCGTGGATGGGCGTCAGGATGAACGCACCAACGCGGCGATGGTCTCTAAGAAATAATCACACTTTGCGCGCTGGCCGGACCGTTTCGGGCAGCGCGCAGGGCAAGAGGGGAAGCTCATGCTGAATTTTGTTCTTCGGCGATTGGGGCAGAGTTCCGTCCTGATCCTGATCATGTCCGTCCTGGTGTTTTCCGGCATGTATGTTGTGTCGGACCCGGTGGCCGTTCTGGCCGGCGAGGATTTCACCGAAGAGGACCGGATCGCCCTGGCGCAAGAGCTGGGGGTCGACCGACCGCTGGTCGTGCAGTATTTTTCGTTCCTGAAGAATATCGCGCAGGGCGATTTCGGCACCTCCTTTGTCTATAACCGCCCGGTTATGGATCTGATCCTGGAACGCCTGCCCGCGACGCTGGAAATTGCTGTCATGGCGATCAGCATCGGGGTGTTCATCGGCATTCCGCTGGGGATCTTCTCTGGCCTGAACCAAAAGAAACCCGCGACCAAGGCCATCAGCTTTGGCACCACTGTGGGCTATTCGATCCCGAATTTCTGGCAGGCGTTGCTGCTGATCCTGTTTTTCTCGGTCTGGCTGAAATGGTTGCCGGCCTCTGGCCGTGGGGACACGACGGATATTTTCGGCATCCCTGTGTCTTTCCTGAACTGGGACGGGCTGTCCCATATGATCCTGCCTGCGGTGAACCTGGCGATTTACAAAACCTGCCTGCAGGCGCGTCTGGCACGGTCGGGCACGCAGGAAGTCATGTATCAGGATTACATGACCTTTGCCCGCGCCAAAGGCATTGGCCGCGACCGGCTGATCCGCCGCCATTTGATGCGCAACATCCTGATCCCGATTGTCACCATCACGGGGCTGGAGCTGGGCGGGCTGATTGCCTTTTCCACCGTGACCGAGACCGTGTTTTCCTGGCCCGGCATTGGCAAGCTGCTGCTGGATTCGATCCATCATGCGGATCGCCCTGTTGTGGTCGCCTATCTGATCCTGATCACGCTGATGTTTGTCACGATCAACTTCATCGTCGACGTGCTTTACGCGCTGCTCGACCCGCGCATTCGCTACAAATAAGGGGGCGGATCTATGGACCAAAAAGAACTGACCGCGCTTCAGAGAGGCGCAAAGATCTTTCGCGGCTATCCCATGGCAATTGCCGGGCTGGTAGGGATCGTGTTTTTCATCTCTGTGGCGCTGCTGGCGCCGTTCATCGCGCCGCAGAACCCCTATGACCAGATGCAGCTGGACATTCTGGACGGTCTGCTGCCGCCGGGATCGACCCTGGGCACGGGGGTTTACAGTGTCATGGGCACCGATGCGCTGGGGCGCGACATCCTGTCGGCGGTGATGTACGGGCTGCGGATTTCGCTGTTTGTTGCCTTTGTCGCGGTGCTTGTGGGCTCGGGTCTGGGCATTCTGCTAGGCCTTTTGGCGGCGCTCAAGCGCGGCTGGACCGAAACCATCATCATGCGCGCGGTTGACCTGAAAATCAGCTTTCCGGGCATTTTGCTAGCGCTGATGCTGCTGGCGATGTTTGGCACCGGGGTCGACAAGGTGATCTTTGCACTGATCATCGGGGCCTGGGCGTCAAAGGCACGTCTGGTGCGCGCCGTGGCCCTGTCTGAGATGAAAAAGGAATATATCGAGGCTGCGCGCCTGGCGGGGCTCAGCGACTGGCGCATCATGACGCGGTTTTTGCTGCCCAACTCTATCTCGCCGGTGCTGGTGGTTCTGCCCATGTCGATTTCCGGCGCGATCGGGGCCGAGGCCACCCTGTCCTTTCTGGGGGTGGGTGTGCCGATCACCGAACCCTCGCTGGGCCTGCTGATTGCCAATGGCAATGATTACCTGCTGTCCGGCAAATGGTGGATCAGCATCTTTCCCGGTCTGGTTCTGGTGCTGATGGTGCTGTGTATCAATGTTGTGGCGGACCGGCTGCGCGACCATGCCAACCCCTTCATGCGCGGAAAGGACTGAGCCCATGAGTGACGTGAGTGACATGACTGATCTGATCAAAGTCGAAGATCTGACCATTGCCTATCCCATGTCCGGTGGCGAGGTCTTCCGCGCCCTCAAAGGCATCAGCCTTGAGGTCGGGCGCGGCCAGATCGTCGGGGTTGTCGGCGAAAGCGGTGCGGGCAAATCCACCATTGGCAAGGCGACGCTGGGCCTGCTGGATGAAAACGCCATCATCGAAACCGGCGGGGTGCGGTTGGATGATGCGCAGGTCTCGCATTTCGAAGAGCACATGTTCGCCAGCGTGCGCGGCAAAAAAGTGGGCTATATCTATCAGAACCCGATGACCGCGCTGAACCCAGTGCTGACCATCGGCGAACAGCTGGTCGAAGCCATCGAGGCCAATACCGACAAGCGCGGCGATGCCGCCCGGTCCTATGCCATCGAATTGCTGGAACAGGCCGAAGTCCCCGCCGCCGAGGACCGGCTGGACAAATACCCTCACCAGCTGTCGGGGGGCCTGTGCCAGCGGATCGTCTTTGCCATCGCCATTTCGGCCAAGCCCGATCTGATCATCGCGGATGAACCCACCACCGCGCTGGATGTGACCGTGCAAAAGGCCGTTCTGGATACGCTCAAGCGGCTGGCGAAAAAGGATAATATCGCCATCATCCTGATCACCCACGACATGGGGGTGGTGTCGGAAATGTGCGATTACGTCTATGTGCTGCGCCATGGGGAAATGGTCGAACATGGGCCGACCCATGATCTGATGCACAGCCCCAAACAGGCCTATACCCGTGAATTGATGGCCGCGATTCCACGCATTGATGTCAAGCTGGACCGCTTTGCCGTGCCCGGCGGGCTGGGCGAGGCCGCAAACCGCGAGCGGGCCATGGCCTATCTGATGGGCCGCCAGACCGATCAGGGCGAGGCCGGCGCGCCGCTTTTGCAGGTGCGCAATATGTCCAAGACCTTTGTGACCGAGGCGACGATGCTGTCTGCCGCCAATGCCTTTAAGGCGGTCGATGGGGTGAATTTCGATGTATATCCAGGTGAAACCCTTGGGATTGTGGGGGAATCCGGGTCAGGGAAATCCACGGTCGGGCGCATGATCCTGGGGCTTTTGGACCCGGATGAGGGCTGTGACGTGATCTATCGCGGGCGCAATATCAGCGACATCACCTCGCGCAGTGACCGGCTGGCCCATTGCAAATCGCTGCAATGTATCTTTCAGGATCCCTATTCCTCGCTGAACCCACGGATGAGCGCAGGCGAAAACATCACCCACGCGCTCAAGGCCCATGGCACGCTGAACCGCAAACAGGCGGATGAGCTGGCCGGTGATCTGATGGAGCTGGTGGGCCTGCCCCGCGCCGCACGCCGCAAAATGCCCCACGCGTTTTCCGGTGGCGAACGGCAGCGGATCGGCATTGCGCGGGCCCTGTCCTTCCGCCCTGATTTCATCTTTTGCGACGAACCGACCTCGGCGCTGGATGTGACGGTGCAGGCGGAATTGCTGAACCTGATGAAGGATTTGCAGGATGCGCTGGGGCTGACCCTGCTGTTTGTCAGCCATGACCTTGCGGTGGTGCGTCAGGTCTGTGACCGGGTGCTGGTGATGAAATCCGGCGCGGTGGTGGAACAGGGCGATTGCGACCATGTCTTGGTCACGCCGGACAATGCCTATACAAAGGGCCTGCTAGAGGCGATGCCCCGCTTTGGCGGCTAAGCGCCCGACGATAATGACAATACGGTGCCCTGTGACGGGGCATCGCCCATCAGGCTGCACAACACAGGCTGGACCCAGATGAGCCAACGCCCCACCCGCATCCGCCGCCTGAAACATATCGAGGCGTTTTCGGCCGTGATTTCCGCCGGATCCATTTCACGCGCCGCACGGGAACTGGGCGTATCCCAGCCTGCGGTCAGCCAGATGATCAAAGCCCTGGAAGACGCCATTGGCGCGCCGCTTTTTGTCCGCCGCAACGGGGCGATCTTTCCCACCAGCCGTGCCGAAAGCCTGCGCGAAGAGGCGGTGGATCTGATGGCGCAGCTGGACCGGTTTCATTCGCTGCTCAGCCATCAGAATACCGGGAAATTGTCGACCATCCGCCTGTCGGCCAGCATGAGCATCGCCAATGAGCTGCTGCCGGAAATCCTGACCGATCTGCTGGATCAGAACGCCAATCAGAAATTCTATGTCAGCTCGGTGCCTTTGGGGGCGATGGTCACATCGCTGGTGCAGGGGCATATTGATTTTGCCTTTCACACCCGCCCGTTTGATCATCCCAGCCTGCACAGCCATCTTTTGATCGAAACGCCTCAGGTTGCGGTGATGCCCGCTGATCATCCTCTGGCCACGCGCGCAGATCGGGATCGAGGATCTGAATGGCTGCAACCTGATCACCTCGACCAAGAACGACCCATCTTATCGGTTTTTCAACAGCTTATGGCGTGACCACAAGGTGCTGACTCATACGGTGCTGCAAACGCCTTTTGCGGTTTTTGCGCTGCAGATGGTCCGGCCCATGAACGCGATCACCTTTAACAATGAGGTGATCGCGCGCCAATTTGTATCCCGCTCGCCGGATCTGGTGATCCGCCGAGTCGACGGGATCGACCAGCTGACGCCCTATTATCTGGGCTGCGCCGAATGGCAGGCCGGGTCGGAAACCCAGAACCTGGTGCGGGACAGTTTCCTGCGTGTCATCGGATCCTGAGCCTAGGCTGGCAGCACGCTGTCAAGCGCCGTGCCAAGCATGTCGACCATCTGATCCAGCTCGGCCTCTGATGCGATGAAGGGCGGGGCCAGCAGCACGTGGTCCCCCTGTTTTCCGTCGCGCGTACCGGGCATGGGGTAGCAGATCAGACCGCCCTCGAACGCCGCTTTCTTCAGCTTGCCTGCAATCCCAAGCGCCGGATAAAACGGCGTTTTACCGTCGCGATCCGCGACAAATTCCAGCCCCTGAAACAGCCCCCTGCCCCGAATATCACCCACATGGGCGTGCTGGCCAAAGCGCCGCTGCAAGGCCTGTTCCAGATAGTCCCCCCGCGCACGCACCTGCGCGATCAGATCGCGCTCCAGCAATTCCTGCACCACGGCCAGACCAGCCGCTGCCGCCACGGGGTGGCCCAGATAGGTGTGCCCATGCTGGAAAAACCCGGTGCCAGAGGCGATCACATCATAGATCTGGCGGCTGCACAGCATCGCACCGATCGGTTGATACCCAGCGCCCAAACCCTTGGCGATGCACAGAATATCCGGCGCGACCCCGTCCTGTTCACAGGCAAACAGGCTGCCGGTGCGGCCCATGCCACACATGACCTCGTCAAGGATCAGCAACACGCCATAGCGATCACAGATCTCGCGGATACGGGTGTAATAGCCCTCGACCGCAGGCACCGCGCCAAGGGTCGCGCCGACCACCGGTTCGGCAATAAAGGCCATGACGCTGTCTTTGCCCAGACGCAGGATTTCATCCTCCAGTTCCTGCGCGACACGCGCGCCATAGGCCTGCAGATCCTCGCCCTCACCGCGTTCAGCATATTCATAGCAGGGCGCGATATGGGTCATGTCCACAAGGATCGGCGCAAATTGCTGGCGCCGCCACGCATTGCCCCCGGCCGAAAGCGCGCCCAGCGTGTTGCCGTGATAGCTCTGGCGGCGGGCGATCAGGTGACGGCGCTGGGGTTCGCCGCGCTCCACATGATATTGCCGCGCCAGCTTGATCGCGCTTTCCACCGCCTCAGAGCCGCCCGAGACAAAATAAACGCGGTCCAGATCGCCCGGCGCGTGGGCGATCAGCAGATCGGCCAGCGCCTCCGCCGGTTCCGAGGTGAAGAACCCGGTATGGGCAAAGGCAATCTGATCGACCTGATCCTTGATCGCCTGCGACACCCGTTCATTGGAATGACCCAGACAGGACACAGCCGCCCCGCCGGACCCGTCGAAATAGCGTTTCCCATTGGAATCAATCAGGAAACAGCCGTCCCCACCGGTGGCAACCGGCGGGGTGGATTTGCAGTGACGCGGGAAGACATGGCTCATGCCGCTTTCCTTTCAAGCTGTGCGAGAAGCGCCGCGACCGATGCGGCATTATCAGAATGAGGCTGGCCATCCGCGGCCAGAAGGGCATTTTCAAACCCAACCCGCAGCGCACCGCCCTGGCGGGCCGCTTCGATCAGGCAGGCATGTTCCGTGGGGCCAAAAGCGCAAAGCATCCAGCGCAGGCCCTTGGGCAGATGGGGCAGCCAGCTGTGCAGCGCCTCTGGGGTGGATTGTCCCTCGCCATAACGCCCCAGCACTAGGATGGCGCTGTTCTGGCTGGGGCGAATAATGCCTTCTGCCTGCCAGCGCAGCATCAGGGACAGGTCATCCAGATCATACAGAATATGCTGAATTTCAGTGCCTTGCGCGCTTGCGCTGCCGTACAGGCGATCCGCCAGGTCAGGCGCGCGCGCGACCTCGCGCACGGAAACAGAGGCCCAGCCCGGCGCGACCTGTTCCAGACAGGCAAGCTGGTCGGGCACGTCAAAGATCCCCGCGGATTCGGTTGTGATCTGTACCCGCATCCCCGGCACCTGCCGCGCCATTTCACTCAGCCCCTCGCGGTAGCGCCCGGCATCCAGACTGTGCCGCCCGTCGCTGTCACGCACATGCAAATGCAGCGCATCAGCCCCGGCGGCAAAACAGGCGCTGGCAGTGGCAATGGTTTCGTCCAAGGTGACGGGCAAGGCGGGATGATCCGCCTTGCCGCGCCGCGCCCCATTGGGCGCGACCATCAGGTAAGGGCGGCTCATCCGCGCATCCTTTCACCGGTCGGGTCAAACAGCGGCCCGATCACCACGGTCGCGTCAAACATCTGTCGCGCGATGTCGACTTGCACCCGCGCACCGTCTTCCAGTGCGACGTCGGAATGCCCAAGCGCCACCGGCGCCCCGACCCGGTAGCCATAAGCGCAGGAGGTCGTCTGGCCGACAATCCTGTCGCCAGAATAGATCGGCTCATGGCCCAGCGGCACCGCCGCGTCACTGTCAAAGCGCAGCGAGATCACGTGGTTCTGGCCCGTGGCCCGACGTTCAGAAAGCGCCTCGGCGCCAATAAAACCGCCGGATTTTCGGGTGGCAAAATCCAGACCGGTTTCCACCGGGCTGACATCGCTGTCCAGTTCGTGGCCCATGGCGCAGAATCCCTTTTCGATCCGCATCGACGTCTGCGCAAACAGCCCCGCAGGCACGGCTCCGGCGGCGGTCAGCGCAGCATAGATTGGCGCGGCATTTTCCCAGAGGCAGGTGATTTCCCAGCCCGCCTCGCCCACATAAGACATCCGCGCGGCGCGCACATGTTTGCCTGCGATATGGGCCGGGCCGACCTTGAAATAACCCAGCTCGTTCAGCTCTGGCGCGCCGCAGTCTGCAACGATCCGCGCGGCCTCTGGCCCCATCAGGGACAGCACGGCGTATTTCTCGGTGCTGTCCTCCAGCGTGACGTCGAACCCGTCAGAATGGCGGCGGAACCAGGCCAGATCGCGCTTGATCGCATTGGTGCCGACAAACAGGCGATAGTGATCCTGCGCGATGCGCTGCGCGGTGATGTCGCTTTCAAACGTGCCGCGCGCATTCAACACCGATGTATAGATCACAGAGCCTGGGGCGCGGCCCATCTGACCGGCGCAGGTGTGGCGCAAAAAGGCCTCGGCATCAGGGCCTTGCACCTCGATCTTGCCAAAACTGCTGGCGTCAAAGATCGCCGCCTTTTCATGCGCGGCCGTGACCTCGGCGCGGACATTTTCAAACCAGTCCGGGCGATCAAAGCGCAGGGTCGGCTCGGCGGTTTTGCCAAAATACAAAGGGCGCTCAAAGCCGTAGACCTGCCCCATATGCGCGCCCGCCTCGCGGTACTCTGCGTCCAGCGGCAGCGCGCGCAGATCCCGCGCAGTCTTTGGCTGTTTGCCGGGATAGGCGATGTCATAATGGGTGCCGAGGATCTCGGGCGCGCGGGCCATCAGATGCGCGACCGAATTGTAGATCGGCGCAAAGCGTTTGGCGTCGGCCTCGGTCAGATCATAGGCCGTGCGACCATGCACGATGGCATGGGCCAGGTTCATGCCCGCGCCGCCACCCGAGGCAATCCCGACCGAGTTCATGCCGCAGCCCAGGAACAGCCCGCGCGTTTCCGCGGTTTCCCCCAGCATGAAACTGCCATCGGGGGTAAAGCTTTCGGGTCCGTTCAGCAGCATCTTGACCTCGGCGGTTTCCAGCGCGGGCAGACGATGCAGAGCGTTCATCATCATCGGTTCGAAATGGTCCCAATCCTCGGGCAGCAGACCAAATTCGAATGTCTCGTCAAGCACACCTGGCGCGATGGGTTTGCCCATGGGTTCAAAGCAGCCGACCAGAAGCCCGCCGCTGTCATCGCGGATATAGAGGTGATTGTCATGGTCGCTGAGTGTGGGCGTGTTGCCGACAATCCCGTCGATCGGCTTGGTCAGCAGGTAGAAATGTTCGCAGGCGAGCGCAGGCACTTCGGCCCCGGCCATGGTGCCCACGTCGCGCGACCACAGCCCGGTGCACAGTGCAATCGCGTCGCACATCACCGTGCCTTGAGTGGTCTCGACCCCTTTGACCCGGCAGTTCTCCGTCAGGATCCCGGTCACGCCGGTTTTCTCGAACAGTTTCGCGCCTAGCGATTTGGCGCCTTTGACCAGCGCCGCGCAGACATCGGAGGGCGAGACCCGCCCGTCATCCGGCGACCAGACCGCGCCCAGCACGTCATCGGCATTCATCAGCGGCCAGCGCTCCTTGGCTTCTGCCGCCGATACCGACACCGCGTCGATCCCGTAAGCATGGGCCAGCGCCTCTTGTCGACGTATATGGGTCAGGCGGTCGGGATTGGTCGCGATGGACAGCGACCCTTTCTGGATCCAGCCCACATTCTGCCCGGTCTCCTGCTCCAGCCGCGCATACAGATCGACGGAATACTGGATCATCCGGGTCAGGTTGCGTGAATGGCGCAGCGCCCGCACCTGCGCCGCAGAATGCCAGGTCGTGCCCGAGGTCAGCGCGTTGCGTTCCAGCAGAATCGCATCGCTCACTCCCATCTGGGCCAGGTGGTACAGGGTCGAGCAGCCCATGATGCCCCCCCCGATCACAACGACCGAGGCATGGGACGGTAAAGAAGTCATGTTTTGAGGCTCCGCAGCGTGTTTCAGACGTTGCAAAAAAGGATTGGATGAAACACAGTTTTCGTCAATGTCGGCAAAAAATAACGTATGTTTTGCAAGGCTGACGTAACGGCACCATGAAAAACAGGCGATTCACAAAGGGGGCGCAGCGTGGATCCAACGCTGAAAAACAGAACGATAACAGCACTTAAGGCTCAGCTACCCGAGCTTTCACCACGTCTGCAACAGGTTGCGAAATACATCATCGACCACCCGTCGGATTTTGGTCTGGACCCGATCCGCGACACGGCACGCAAATGCGGGGTCTCGACCTATACGCTGGTGCGGATGGCCGAAAAGATGGGGTTTTCCGGCTATGACGAGCTGCGCGACCCCTTCCGCAATGCGCTGGTGTCGACCACGGAATATATGGCACGCCCGGATTGGGTGGATGACATGCGCGACGAGGGCGAGCTGGGCATCGTGCTGGCCGAGGCCTCGATGAACGCCATGGCCATTGTGCAGCGCACCCTGGAACGCCAATCCCCCGCCCAGATGAAGCGCGTCGCGGCCATGTTGCTGGGCGCGGGCACGGTCTATCTGACCGCGGTGCGGGCCAGTTACGCCGTGGCGAGCTATTTGAACTATGTGGGGCGCATGGCGCTGCCCACACTACAGCTTGTGCCTCAGCAGATGAACACAGCTATAGATGAGTTGCATAATGCGCGCGAAGGCGATGTGCTGATCGCCATCACCTTTGCCCCCTATTCGCGCGAAACCGTCGAGGCCTGCCGCTATGCCCATGCCAAGGGCGTGCGGCTGATCCTGATTTCCGACAGCGATGTGGTGATGCCCGATCTCAAACCCGAAGAGACCCTGGTGGTGGCCACGGTGTCGACCCATCATTTTGGGTGTTACGCCGGGGCGATGGCGATTTGTGAAAACCTGCTGGCGCTGCTGGTGTCACTGGGGGGCGATGCGGCACGTGATAGAATCACGTCCTATGAAAATCTACGCGCCCAGACCAATGCCTACTGGGTGGCCCCAAAAAAACATTAGTTTTGACGTGACATCCCGCAGAACATTGGAGAGTCTTGCCAGGTCCGGGGCGAGATTCCTTTGCATGGAACCCGTCCGACACAATCTTTTGGGAGAGATTAAAATGAACCTGAAACACGCATTTCTGGGCGCTGCCGCTGTTGTGGCGATGGGTCTGGGTTCGGCAGCGTCGGCTGCGGACCAGCGTTTTGTGACCATCGGCACCGGCGGTGTGACCGGTGTGTATTACCCGACCGGCGGCGCGATCTGCCGTCTGGTGAACAAAGGTCGCAAAGAACACAACATCCGCTGCTCGGTCGAATCCACCGGCGGTTCGGTCTACAACACCCGCACCATTCGCCAGGGCGAACTGGATTTCGGCATCGTTCAGTCCGACGTGCAATCCGCTGCTGTGTCCGGCACCGGCAAATTCGCCGATGATGGTGCTTATCCGGGCCTGCGCGCCCTGTTCTCGGTCCACCCCGAGCCGATGCACCTGATGGCGCGCGCCGATGCGGAGATCAACACGGTTGATGACCTCAAGGGCAAGCGCGTGAACATCGCCAACCCCGGCTCCGGCACCCGTGTTCTGGCCGAAACCCTGATGAGCTATTCCGGTCTGACCGCCGATGATTTCTCGCTCGCGGCTGAGCTGAAATCCTCCGAGCAGGCGGCAGCCCTGTGTGACGGCAAGATCGACGCGACCATCTGGGCCGCCGGTCTGCCCAACGGCTCCAGCCAGGAAGCCACCTCCTCCTGCGAGGTCAAAATGATCCCGCTGACAGGCGCAGGCATCGACAAGCTGCTGATGGAAAACAGCGCCTATGCGGCGGCCACCATCCCCGGCGGCATGTATCCGAACAACGCTGACGACATCCCGTCCTGGGGTCCGAAAGCGACCTTTGTGACCTCTGCTGACACCCCGGATGACGTGGTCTATGCGGTTGTTTCGGCCGTGTTCGAAAACTTTGACGCGTTCAAGAAACTGCACCCCGCCTTTGGCCGTCTGGTCGAAAGCGAAATGGTGGTGGACGGTCTGACCGCCGAAATTCATCCCGGCGCGATGAAATACTACAAAGAACGCGGCTGGAAGTAATTCCACCGCGCCTGTAAAGGCACCGGGCCTCCGGCGGGTTTGTTCCGCCGGAGGCCGCATTGTTTTTGAAAGACCGGTTTTCGCTGCGCGAGGCAGACGGACGCACAACCGGGGTAACGGGGGCAAGACATGACACAACACGAACAGGCTGGGCAGGATCGCTCGGTCGAGGATTTTATCGCCGATAGCGACACCGGCGGGCGGATGCCCAGGGACGCGTTCGGCAAGGCAATGCTGTGGTATATTCCGCTGGTCTGGTCGGTGTACCAGCTGTGGATCGCCTCGCCCCTGCCGTTCATTCTGAAGGTGGGCGTGTGGAATGACACGCAGACCCGCGCCATTCACCTTGGCTTTGCCGTGCTGCTGGCCTTTATCGCCTTTCCGGGTCTGAAAAGCAGCCCGCGCTACAAGATCCCGGTCCCGACCTGGTTGATCGCGATTGTCGGCGCGCTGGCCTCGTCTTACCTGTTTTACAACTATGTCGGCGTTGCGAACCGGTCTGGCGCACCGAACCAGATGGATGTCTGGGTGTCGGTTGTGGGCATCATCCTGTTGATGGAGGCCGCGCGGCGCTCGCTGGGCTTCCCCTTGATGGGGGTTGCGCTGTTCTTCCTGGCCTATGTGTTCTTTGGCTCTTCGACCTGGCTGCCCGAAGTGGTGCAGTGGAAGGGCGCGTCGCTGAACAAAGCCATGAGCCACATGTGGCTGACCACCGAAGGCGTGTTTGGCGTGGCGCTTGGCGTGTCGTCGGGTTTTGTGTTCCTGTTCGTGCTGTTTGGCGCGCTGCTGAATCAGGCGGGTGCGGGCAACTATTTCCTGCAGCTGGCCTTTGCGGCGCTGGGGCATCTGCGCGGCGGTCCGGCCAAGGCGGCAGTGATCGCTTCGGCGGCGACCGGCCTGATTTCCGGCAGCTCTATCGCGAATGTTGTGACCACGGGCACCTTTACCATCCCGCTGATGAAAAAGGTCGGCTTCCCCGCGACCAAAGCGGGCGCGGTTGAGGTCTCCAGCTCGATCAACGGGGTTCTGACCCCGCCGGTCATGGGCGCTGTGGCCTTTCTGATGACGGAATATGTCGGCATTTCCTATGTCGAGGTGGTCAAGACCGCCATCGTGCCTGCCGCGATTTCCTATGTCGCGCTGGTCTATATCGTCCATCTGGAAGCCCTGAAAATGGGCATGACCGGCACCTCGCGGATGCATCCGGTCAAGTTCATCCTTGGCGCGATCTTCATCATAGCGACTTCGATCGTGATCGCGGGCGGCACGCTGTGGCTGTGCGGTGTGATCGTGAATGGCGCTGAGGCGGTGTTTGGCGATGCTTCGGTCTGGGTGATCGTGGCGGCGATGATCGTGCTGTACGTGCTGGCGGTGCGCTTTGCTGCCGGGCGGGCCGATCTGGAGATGTCGATTGAATCGATGCAGCACCTGCCCCCCGCGCGCGAGATTTTCAAAACCGGGATCCACTACATCATGCCGATCCTGCTGCTGATGTATCTGTTGATGATCGAGCGCAAATCGCCGGGCCTGTCGGCCTTTTGGTCGGCCATTGCCATGCTGGTGATCCTGCTGACGCAGAACCCGCTGAAAGCCTATTTCCGCGGTCAGTCCGACATCGGTGGGCAGCTGCGCAAAGGCTGGGATGACATCACCGAAGGCCTGATCGCAGGCGCGCGCAACATGATTGGCCTGGCCTGCGCCATGGGTGTGGCAGGCATTATCGTGGGTGCCGTGACCCTGACGGGCATTGGTCAGGTGATGGCGGAGTTTGTCGAGTTCCTCTCCGGTGGCAACCTGCTGGCCATGCTGTTCTTTGTGGCGCTGATCTCGATCATTCTGGGCATGGGCCTGCCGACCACGGCCAACTATATCGTTGTCAGCTCGCTGATGGCGGGGGTTGTTGTGGAACTGGGCGCGCAATCGGGCCTGATCGTGCCGCTGGTCGCGGTGCATATGTTCGTGTTCTATTTTGGGATCATGGCGGATGTGACGCCCCCTGTGGGGCTGGCCAGTTTCGCCGCTGCCGCGATTTCCAAAGGCGATCCGCTGCGAACCGGCTTTCAGGCGTTTTTCTACTCGATCCGCACGGCGCTGCTGCCCTTCCTGTTCATCTTCAACACCGATCTGCTGTTGATTGATGTGGGGCCTGTGCAGGCAGTGTTCGTGTTCATCGTAGCGCTGATTGCGATGCTGCTGTTTGCCGCCGGGACGATGAACTATTTCATGGTGAAGTCAAAACTGTGGGAAAGCGCGGCGCTTCTGCTGGTGGCCTTTACGCTGTTCCAACCGGGCTTTTGGCTGGATCGGGTTGCGCCGAAATACACCAGCGTTTCGGGGGCCGAGGCTCTGGCTCTGATGGCACAGCAACCTGATGCGACCGACCTGCGCCTGCTGATTTCCGGCCCGGATTTCAGCGACAGTGAAATCACCCCCACCACGATCATCGTACCTGCCAAATCCGGCGATGCCGAGGGCGCGCTGATGGATCAGGGGCTGGCGGTGCTGGAAGAAGAGGGTCAGCTGCTGCTGGAGGAACCCTTCCCCGGTACGCCGCATTTCGACACGCTGGGCAATGATTATGACTTTTACGGCAATACGCCGGTCACAATCACGGCGGTCGAGGTCGAAAACGACCGGATCCTGAAAGAGGTGTTCTTTGTTCCCGCCTTCCTGCTGCTGGGTCTCGTGTTCCTGATGCAGATGGGCCGCAAGCGCAAAGAAGAAGAAGGAGTGCCCGCATGACCCGTCATATCCTGTGTGCCGTGGACCTGACCCATGGCGATGCGGAACAGGCGCTGCTGCGCGAAGCGGCGGCGCTGGCGGATTTCCACGGGGCCACGCTCAGCGTGGTCACGGTGATCCCGGATTACGGCATGACCATTGTCGGGTCTTTCTTTAAGGAAGGCACGATGAAGGACGCGCTGCAGGCCGCCAGCGATCAGCTGCATGTGCTGGTCGCGCAGGCCCTGCCCGGTCGCGACGCGGTACAGCACATTGTGAAATCCGGCACGGTCTATGAGGAAGTGCTGGATGCGGTGGACATCGCCCAGGCCGATCTGATCGTGATTGGCGCGCATAAACCGGATCTGGCGGATCGCCTGCAGGGGCCGAACTCGTCCCGTGTGGTGCGTAAATCGCCCTGCTCGGTTCTGGTGGTGCGCAGCTAAGCCCCGTATCAGCAGCATGGCAACAGGCCCGCCCCTTTCATCGGGGCGGGTCTTTTCATGTCAGGTGCTTCGCGCTAGGGACGTGGAAACAGCGAAAGAATAGGCGTACCCATGCCCGAGATCCTGATCATCAATGGCCCGAACCTGAACCTGCTGGGCAAGCGAGAGCCCGAGATCTACGGCCATGAAACGCTGGAGGATGTGGTGGCCCTGTGCCGCGATGCTGCCGATGACGGGTTCAGTGTGGCGCAGTTCCAGTCCAACCACGAGGGCGAGATCATCGACCGCATCCACGCCGCGCGCGGCACGACCTGCGGCATCGTGATCAATCCGGGCGCCTTTACGCATACATCCATCGCCATTCTCGACGCGCTCAACGCCTATGACGCCCCGGTGATGGAGGTCCATATCAGCCAGGTCCATAAGCGTGAGAGCTTTCGCCACCATTCTTATGTGTCCCATCGCGCGGATGGGATTCTGGTGGGGCTGGGGATCGAAGGCTATGTCGCCGCGACCCGCCGGATCTGCCAGCTGGCAGGCTAAACGGCCATTCTGAGCGCCGATCCGAGGGAAGGCGCAATCGCGCCGCCCCGTGGGGGCGGATCGGCGCGGCGGAACGCTTTGCGTCCCGCGGCACCCAACTTTTTTGGGGTCTATTTAGCCCAGAGCATAGCCCGCGCCGCGCACGGTGCGCAGCGGATCGCCGCCGCCATGCTGGCACAGCGCCTTGCGCAACCGACCAATATGCACGTCGACCGTGCGGGTATCGACATAGATATCACGCCCCCAAACCCGGTCCAGAAGCTGTTCGCGCGACCACACCCGGCCCGGCTTTTCCATAAAGGTCGACAGCAGGCGGAACTCGGTCGGGCCCAGTTTCAGGGTCTCGCCCGCGCGGGTCACCCGGTGGCTTTCGCTGTCCAGACGGATGTCTTCATATTCCAGCACCAGACCGGCGGCAGAGGGGCGCGCCCGGCGCAGCTGCGCCCGCACCCGCGCCATCAGCTCGACCACGCTATAGGGTTTGACCACGTAATCATCGGCGCCGGTTTCCAGCCCCCGCACCCGGTCCACCTCTTCCGAGCGGGCCGAGAGCATGATGATCGGGGTGCTGCGCGTGTCGGGGCGGGTCTTGACCTGACGGCAGACCTCGATCCCCGAAACTTTGGGCAGCATCCAGTCCAGAACGATGATGTCCGGGGCCTCTTCATCCACCAGCATCAGACCTTCTTCGCCGTTTTCGGCCCGCACCACGCGGAAGCCTTCGGCCTCGAGATTGTAGCTGAGGACTTCGCGCTGTGCCGGTTCATCCTCGACCAGCAGAACGGTGGGCTGTTCGGCGCTCATGGGATCATTCCTCGCTTGCGTCATGCTCCGGGCTGAACTCGGGGTCCACCGAAGTCACGTCCTGTTTGACGCGCACATCTTCGGGGCGGCTGCCCGAGGTCAGGAACACAACCTGTTCCGCAATCGAGGTCACATGGTCGCCCATACGCTCGATATTCTTGGCAATGAAATGCAGATGCATACAGGATGTGATGTTGCGCGGATCTTCCAACATGAAGGTCAGAAATTCGCGGAACAGCGTGTTATACATCTGGTCGATTTCAGCGTCGCGTTCGATCACGTCGATGGCCAGCGCCTCGTCACGCTGGATATAGGCGTCCAGCGCGTCCTTCAGCATCATTTCCACATCGCGGGCCATGCGGCGCAGCGAGGCGGCGGTGCCACCGATGGATTGCATCTGGACCAGAACGCCGGTGCGCTTGGCCATGTTCTTGGACAGATCGCCGATCCGTTCCAGGTTGGCCGACATACGCATCACCGACAGAACGACCCTCAGGTCGCCCGCGGTGGGCGCGCGCAGGGCGATCACGCGGGCGGCTTCTTCGTTCAGGGTGTCTTCGAGCGCGTCGATCACCTTGTCACCCTTGCGGACCTGTTCGGCCAGATCCTCATCGCGGGTTTCCAGCGATTTGGCAGCGTCGCGGATCGCGACCTCTACCAGACCGCCCATTTTAAGGATCTGCGCCTGAATGCCCTCGAGGTCCCGGTCAAAGGCCGAGGCGATATGCTGGTTCATCTCATGCATCAATACATGCCTTGTCCTGTTGCCCGCAGCGCGGGCGGAATGTTCGCGTCTGCGACTTAGCCGATCCGGCCAGTGATATAGCTTTCGGTGCGGGGATCTTCGGGGTTGGTGAAAATCTTGCCGGTCTCGCCGAACTCCACCAGGTTGCCCAGGTGGAAGAAGGCGGTTTTCTGGCTGACACGCGCCGCCTGCTGCATCGAGTGCGTGACGATCACAACCGAATAGCGTTCGCGCAGCTCGTCGATCAGTTCCTCGACCTGAGCCGTGGCAATCGGGTCCAGCGCCGAGCAGGGTTCGTCCATCAGCAGCACTTCGGGTTCGGTGGCAACCGCGCGGGCAATGCACAGGCGCTGCTGCTGACCACCAGACAGGCCGGTGCCCGGCGCGTCCAGACGGTCCTTGACCTCGTCCCAGATTGCGCCGCGGCGCAGGGCCTTTTCGACGATCTCGTCCAGTTCGGCCTTGTTCTTGGCCAGACCGTGGATGCGCGGGCCATAGGCGATATTGTCATAGATGGATTTCGGGAACGGGTTGGGTTTCTGGAACACCATCCCGACCTTGGCGCGCAGCTGCACCGGGTCCACCCGCTTGTCATAGATGTCATCGCCATCCAGCAGGATCTCGCCCTTTACGCGGCAGATGTCGATCGTGTCGTTCATCCGGTTCAGGCAGCGCAGAAAGGTGGATTTGCCACAGCCCGACGGGCCGATAAAGGCCGTGACGGTGTTTTCAGCAATATCAACGTCGACATCTTTGATGGCGTGGGTATCGCCATAATAGACCTGAACATTGCGCGCGGCGATCTTGGTTGCTTGGGTGGCCACGTCTCTCTCCGTATGCGGTGCGTCGTACATGTGCTTTTACCTCAGTTGGGCGCCGGGGCCAAAGCCCCTGCCCGTCCCGTGTTACCAGCGGCGCTCAAAGCGGCGACGCAGAAGGATTGCGATGATGTTCATGGTCAGCAGGAAGACCAGCAGGATCATGATCCCGCCCCAGGCCCGTTCGTAATAGGCCGGGTCGGCGCGCTTGGCCCATTCATAGATCTGAGCGGGCATGGCCGAGTTCGGATCCATAAAGCCGGACGCGATGCCATCGGGGTAGTTGGTGGCGATATAGCCCACCATCCCGATCAGCAGCAGCGGGGCCGTTTCCCCCAGCGCCTGCGCCAGACCGATGATCGTGCCGGTCAGGATGCCGGGCATGGCCAGCGGCAGCACGTGGTGGAACACGGCCTGCATCTTGCTGGCACCCACCCCCAGCGCCGCGTCGCGGATGCTGGGCGGCACCGATTTCAGCGAGGCGCGGGTGGAAATGATGATCGTCGGCAGGGTCATCAGCGTCAGCACCAGACCGCCAACCAGCGGCGCGGATTGCGGCAGATGGGCGAACTGGATGAACACCGCCAGACCCAGAATACCGAACACGATGGAAGGCACCGCCGCGAGGTTCGAGATATTCACCTCGATGAAATCGGTGAACCGGTTCTGCGGCGCAAATTCCTCAAGATAGATTGAGGCGGCCACACCGATCGGCAGCGACAGGCCCAGCACAACCAGCATCATAAAGAAGCTGCCCAGCATGGACACGCCCAGCCCGGCCTGTTCGGCGCGGCTTTCCGAGGCGTCAGCGCCCAGGATGAAATCCATGTTAAATTCACGCTTGATGATACCGGCGTCGCGCAGCTCATCCACCACGTCCAGATGGGCGGGGGTAATGTTCTTGTCGCGGGCGATGCTGTCGCGGGTCACACGGCCCTTGAAATAGCCATCCACGCGGCTGGCGGCGAGAATGCGGAATTCGACCTTGTCGCCGATACGGTCGGGATTGGCGATGACAAAGTCACGTACCTGCGCCGCAGCCGAAGCAGAAATCAGCGATTTCATATTCTTGCGCTTGGCGGTCAGCGGGCTGTCCACGCCCAGTTCGATCACGTCATCCAGCAGAGCCTGCTGGATCAGCGGGGTGTAGCCAAAGGTCGACACCTTTTTGATGTCGTCAATATTGCGCGCGCCCTTTTTGTCCAGCTTGGCCGGGTCCAGATAGACCTCGGTGGTGATAAAGGTCTGCTGGAACGCGCCAATGCCGTTCGAGACAATCGCGCTCAGCAGCACCACCAGGAAAAAGATCCCGGCGCCGATGGCGGCGATCCCATACATGCGGAACCGGGCCTCGGCCGCGTTGCGGCGCTTGGTGCGGGCGTCGGTCTGGGTCAGGCTGCCCTTTTTTCCGGGGGTGCCTGTGGGGGCATTCATGCTTGCATCCGTCATCAGTCGTACTGCTCCCGGTATTTGCGCACGATATAAAGTGCAAAGATGTTCAGACCCAGCGTCAGGACAAACAGGGTCATGCCAAGGGCAAAGGCCACCAGGGCCTCGGGGCTGGCGAAATCCGCATCGCCGGTCAGCTGGCTGACGATCTTGGCGGTCACGGTGGTCATGGCTTCGAACGGGTTGAGGCTGAGCCGCGCGGCAGCGCCCGCGCCCAGAACCACGATCATGGTTTCACCAATAGCGCGGCTGGCGGCCAGCAGGATCGCACCGACAATGCCGGGCAGCGCGGCGGGCAGAACCACCTGTTTGATGGTTTCGGACTGGGTTGCGCCCAGACCATAAGACCCGTCCCGCATCGCCTGCGGCACTGCGTTGATGATGTCATCCGACAGCGAGCTGACAAAGGGGATCAGCATGATGCCCATCACCAGACCCGCGGTCATCACGGCAGTGCCCGCCTGCATCCAGCCAAGCCCGCCATCACCGAACACTTTGATCAGCATCGGGCCGACGGTCAGCAGCGCAAACAGGCCGTAAACGATGGTCGGGATCCCGGCCAGAACCTCCAGCAGAGGTTTCGCCACCGCGCGGACCTTGGACCCGGCATATTCCGACAGGTAGATCGCAGCGAACAGACCAATCGGCACGGCCACGGCCAGCGCGATGATCGAAATATAGATCGTCCCCCACAACAGCGGCAGGATGCCCAGTTTCGACAGCGGGTTGCCATCGCTGTCCAGACCGCCACCAAAGCTGGGCAGCCATGTGGTCGAACCAAAGAACTGCGATGCCGGGTACAGATCAAAGAAACGCACCGTGTTGCCAATCAGCGAGGCCACAATACCAGCCGTGGTCAGAATGGCGATCGAGGCGGCAAACACCAGAATGGCGCGGACACCCTGTTCGACCACATTGCGAGCGCGAAACTCTCCATGGCTTTCGCGCAGGGCAATGACACAGCCAACCAGCGCCACAGCCAGCACCGCGATAAACATCGCCAGGCTGGCGCTGTGGCTCAGGCCCCGGTATTTCTGCGCAGCCTGCAGGATCGGCGCGCTGACATCAGACCCCAGCGCAACGCCGGCTTCGCCCAGACGTTCGCGGATATTGGTGAACTCGGTGCGGATTGTATCCGCCTCATCGGCGCTCATCATGCCGCGGGCCACCACAAGGTCCAGACCATCCGCCACGCGGCGCACATCGGACATGACCAGCCCCAGCGTGCTGCCCTCGGCAATCGCGGTATCAGGCAGCGTGGCCGCAACGCGCTGGTTCAAAAAGATAGGCTGCGCGATCAACCACACCACCAGCAGCGCAAAAGCCGGGGTCGCAATTTTCAACGCCGCGTTCCAGCCATAATAGTTGGGCAGCGAATGCAGCGCACGCGTGTCATTATTCACGCTGGCAAGAGCGCGTTTGCGGGCGGTCACAAAGCCAAGAACGGCAATCACCAGAATGGCAATTACCGAATAGCCTGCGAGCCCAAGTTCGCTGAGAAAGGCGAGAATGCCGCCGCCACTGCTCATGTCTGGCTCCAAGGGTTGTTTGTCGTACTGTCAGGGAAAAGTGACTAACAAATTTGTGTTGGGGTGGCGCGTACGCCACCCCGAAGATCCGGTCAATCCGGGTCTTACATGTTTGCGCCCATGACCTGCTCGTCGGACACGGCGTCCTGGGTCTTCATCAGCTCCGGGTCGGAAACCAGGCCGTACTCGGCCAGCGGGCCGTCGGGGCCTGCGATCTCGTCGGAAACGAAGAACTCAGCATATTCTTTCAGGCCGGGGATCACGCCGATATGCGCTTTCTTGACGTAGAAGAACAGCGGACGGGACACCGGGTATTCGCCGGTTGCGATGGATTCGGTGGACGGGGCCACACCACCCATGGTCGCGACTTTCAGCTTGTCGGTGTTGTTCTCGTAGAACGCCAGGCCGAACACGCCGATACCGTTGGGGTTCGCGTCAACGCGGGCCAGGGTCTCGGTGTAGTCGCCGTCGATGTCCACGGAAACGCCGTCGGTGCGCACTTCGTAGCAGGCTTTGCCAGCGGCTTTCTTGTCGCCACCGTTTTCGGCCATGTAGATGTCAAAGGCGCCAGCGGCTTTACAGCCTGCAACCATCACCTTTTCTTCGAACACTTCACGGGTGCCGTGCTTGGTGCCAGGGATGAAGGCCGCGATGTCGGAGGCCGGCAGGTCGGCGTTGAAGTCAGCCCACTGCTTGTTGGTGTTTTCAACCAGAGCACCGTCCTTGACGACTTTGGCACCCAGAGCGTTGAAAATGTCGACCGGCTGGAATGCGTTATAGGCCGGGCCGTCGATCTGGCTGGCGAACACGATGCCGTCATAGCCGATGCGGACTTCGATGATGTCGGTCACGCCGGCTTCGGCACAGGCCTTGATCTCTTTTTCTTTGATCTTGCGCGAGGCGTTGGCCACGTCGATGGTGTTTTCGCCCACGCCTTCGCAGAAACGCTTCAGACCGGCAGAGGAACCGCCCGATTCAACAACCGGTGTCGGGAAATCAAAGTTTTCGCCAAAGGCTTCGGCCACGATCGAGGCATAGGGCAGAACGGTGGACGAACCGGCAACTTGCACGTTGTCGCGCGCGGCAGCGGCGGTGGCAGAAACGGCAGCAATCGCCAGCGCAGAGGCGGTCATTTTAACGAACATGAAGAACTCCTGATTTTCATGTTATTGGATCATCCCCACGATGATCTCTATGGCCGGGTAGCTAGTGCCCTTGCGCAATGCTTTTGTGACGCTTGTGTAACGGTTTTATGACACAGACAAATTTCGCCTATTTTTTTACATCAGAGCGGCCATGCAATTTGGGAATGCCTAAAATGACATTTAAAATCAAACACCTACGGTCAGGGGAAATTCCCACGGCACGGCCAGGCACAGCCCTACAACTTTTGCGCGCATCCTGCAAAATCACAGACCAGCCCGGTCAGATCCAGATTTGTAACACAGTTATTCCGCAGGCAGCGTCACACGGAATCGGCTGCCCATGCCCGGCTTGCTGAAAATCGCCAGACGGCCGCGATGGCGGCTGATAATATGTTTGACGATGGCCAGACCCAGCCCGGTGCCGCCCTTTTCCCGCGACCGATGGGTGTCGACACGGTAAAACCGTTCGGTCAGGCGCGGGATATGCAGCGGATCAATGCCCGGACCGCTGTCGCGCACGTCGATATGAATACCCTGCATCCGCAGGCGCGGTTCGTAATCCGGCGCGCTCAGGGTGACGGTCACATCCGCCCCCTGCCCCGAATATTTGATGCCGTTCTCGATCAGGTTGGTCAGCACCTGACGCAGCTGATCGGGATCGCCATTGATGTCGAACAGACCTTCGGGCAGCTGGCTGCTCAGGCGCACCCCAGCCTCATCCGCCAGCGGTTGCAACCCGTTCAACGTCGAGCGGATCAGTTCCGAAGGGTCAACCCGGTCGGTGGGGCGCACGCGCTCTTCGGCCTCCACCCGGCTGAGGGACAGCAAATCCCCGACCAGGCGGTTCATCCGCAGGGATTCGCGCTCCATGATGTCCAGAAACCGCATCCGCGCGGTGTCGTCATTCAACGCCGGGCCTTTCAGCGTTTCGATAAACCCGATCAGCGCGGTCAGCGGTGTGCGCAATTCATGGCTGACATTGGCGACAAAATCGCGGCGCATCTGTCCGGCCTGCGCCAGATGGGTCACATCGCGGAAACAGACCAGCGCGGCGATGCGTCCCTGTTCCAGAGGCACCGGGCGGGCCGTGACCTCAAAACTGGTGTCCTGTTCGCCGTCATTGGTCAGATATGTCGCCTCGCGCGGCTCGCCTTTGCGCAGACAGGCTTCGATTGCGTCCAGCAGCGCGGGCTGGCGCAGCGCGGTGATAAAATGCCGCCCCGCCAGATCCGCGCCCAGCAAATCTTCGGCCCCGGTATTGGCGGCCTCAATGCGTTCATCCCGCCGGATCAAAAGCGCCGGCAGCGGCACCGCCGCCAGCATCTGCGCTACCGTGTTCATGACGCGGCCTCAGCCGCCACCAGACCTGCGGCGATGCAGGTTTTCAATGCATCGGGATCTTCGAGCCCCACAGACAGGCGAAAGAACCCCTCGGAAATGCCAAGCGCGGCGCGCCCCTCGACGCTCAGCGCGCGATGCGAGGATGAAGGCGGGTGCGACAGCGTGCTGCCCACATCGCCCAGCGTGGGCGCAAAGGCGATGCCATCTGCCGCACGGGCAAAGCCATTGGCCGCAGCGCGCCCGCCCGCGATCTCAAAGCTCAGCATATTGCCGCCCTGCCCGCCCAGCAGCGCCAGCGCGCGATTGTGATCCGGGTGATCGGGCCGCGTCGGGTACAGAACCCGCTGCACGCCGGGCTGCTCCACCAGCCAATCCGCCAGCGCCGCTGCCGTGTCCTGCGCACGGGCAAACCGCAGATCAAAGGTCGCCAGACCGCGTTCCGCCAGCCAGCAGTCAAACGGGCTGGGCGTCATGCCTGTGGTCACAGCAAAGACCCGCATCCGCTCGTTCAACGCCGGATCCCGCGCTGCAACCCAGCCCAGCGTCACATCACTGTGCCCGGCCAGCAGCTTGGTCACAGACTGAATGACAATATCCGCGCCCAGATCCGCCGGGCGCAGCAGCGCAGGCGTGGTAAAGGTGTTGTCCACCGCCAGCAAAACACCGCGCGCCTTGCACAGTGCCGCAATCCCCTCCAGATCCGCCACGCGCAGGGTTGGGTTGGACAGAACCTCGATCAGAACCAGCTTGGTCTCGGGGCGCAGCGCCGCCTCCAGCGCGGCCAGATCAGTCGGATCCACCAGATCCACGCCGATCCCAAGACGCGGCAGATCCTCGGTCATCATGCGCAGGGACCGCCCGTATAGCTGGTTGCCGCCAATCACATGATCGCCTGCCGAACACAGCCCCAACAGGACGGCAGCCACTGCCGCCATGCCCGACCCGGTGACAATCCCACCCGTCAGCCCCTCCATCGCGTCCAGCCGCGCCGCCAGCAGATCCGCATTGGGATGGCCCTCACGCGCATAGCTATGCCCCGTGTCGCGCCCCTCATACAGATCATCCAGCCGGTCCGGGTCGTCACTGGCATAGGCCACCGACGGCATCAGCGGTGACACAATCGGACGCGACGCGCCCATGGGCGGCACATAGGGTCTTTGGAGGGTGGGTTTCATGACGCTTCCTGTCTTGCTTTTGGCCCGCTATCTAGGCCTGAGACGCGGCCAGACCAGACGCAGCCCAACCTGTGCCGCCCCGGATCACAGCGCGCGCAATTCCTGCCGGAACCGCTGCGCGTTCAGCTGATAGCCCATGGCCGAGCGGCGCAGCCCCTCGATCGCGGCCTCATCCAGCTGGCGCACCACCTTGCCGGGCATCCCCATCACCAGACTGCCATCGGGAATTTCCTTGCCCTCGGGAATCAGCGCACCGGCCCCGATCAGACAATTCTTGCCGATCTTGGCCCCGTTCAGCACCGTGGCCCCCATCCCGATCAGCGTGTTTTCCCCCAGGATACAGCCATGCAGCATCGCCTTGTGGCCAATGGTGCAGCCCGCGCCGATCACCAGCGGATAGCCAATATCCGTGTGGCAGATGACATTTTCCTGCACATTGCTGCCCGCACCCACGCGGATTTCCTCATTGTCACCGCGCAGGGTACAGCCGAACCAGACGCTCGATTTCGCCTCCAGCACAACATTGCCGATCACATTGGCATCCGGTGCCACCCAGGCGCTGTCTTCCACCACCGGGGCAATCTGATCCAAAGCATAAAGTGTCATGAGAGCTCCTCAAATTCGCCTTGCAGCTTGCGCACATGTTCGACCAGAGCGGGCTGCTGCAGGCGCCGCAGACGGGTGGCCGTCACGATGGTTTTCAGATCGTCAAAGCTGCGATCCAGATCGTCATTCACCAGCACGTAATCATAGCTGCCCCAATGGCTGATCTCGTCCCAGCTTTTCTGCATCCGTTTGGAAATCACTTCGTCGCTGTCCTGCCCGCGCGACACCAGCCGGCGATGCAGTTCCGGGATCGAAGGCGGCAGGATAAAGATCGACAGCGTGTGCTGCCCCAGCGCCGAGTTGCGGATCTGCTGCGCGCCCTGCCAGTCAATGTCGAACAGCACGTCGCGGCCCTCGTCAATGGCGGTCTGCACCGGCGCGCGCGGGCTGCCGTAGAAATTGCCGAACACATGGGCGTGTTCCAGCATCCCATCTTCGGCCACGTCGCGTTTGAACCCGTCTTCGCTCATAAAATGGTAATGCACGCCATCCTCTTCGCCCGGACGCGGCGCGCGGGTCGTGGCAGAGACCGAAAAGGACAGGGAGGGATCCCAGTCCAGCAGCCGCCGCGACAGCGTTGATTTCCCCGCCCCAGAGGGCGAAGACAAAATGATAAGAAGTCCCCGGCGGTCGGTCATGATCTGTCCTATTCTACGTTCTGGACCTGCTCGCGCATCTGGTCGATCACGGTTTTCAACTCCAGCCCCGTGGCCGTCAATGCCGCATCCTGCGATTTGGAGCAAAGCGTATTTGCCTCGCGGTTAAATTCCTGCATCAGAAAATCCAGCTTGCGGCCCACCGGGCCGTCGCTGGCCAGCAGATCGCGCGCCGCATCCACATGGGCGCGCAGGCGGTCCAGCTCTTCGGTCACGTCGGATTTCACCGCGATCAGCGCCAGTTCCTGCGCCAGCCGTGCCTCATCCACCCCGTCTGTGTTCGCCATGACCCGCGCCAGCTGTGCGCGCAGCCGGTCCGATTGCGCCGTGGCGCGGGCCTCCAGTTGCCCGGCGGCGGTTGCGGTCAATTCGGCGATGCGGGTCAATTGACCGTCCAGGACCGAGGCCATGGCTGCGCCTTCGCTGGCGCGCATTTCGCAAAACGCAGCAAGGGCTGCGTCAAAATCCGTCAGCAATTCCGCCAGCAATGCCTTTTGATCGGCTTCGGGCGCGTCCTGAGTCAGCACGCCTTTCTGCGACAGAATCTGCGCCGAGGTCGAAGGAGCAAGGGACACGCCCGCCTCCATCGCGGCGGCTTCGATCCCCGCCATGGCACGCAGCAACCCGTCCAGTTGCACGGGGTCAAGCCGCGCGGCGGCCTCGGTCTCGTCCCGTGACAGGCGCAGCGAGACCTGCACATTGCCCCGCGCCAGCGCGTCACTCAGACGCGCGCGCAGCGCCGCCTCCAACCCCTCGACCCAATCGGGCAGCCGCAGGCGCAAATCCAGCCCTTTGCCATTCACCCCGCGCAATTCCCAGGTCCAGGCAAACCCCGCACCCGTGCCCTGAACCGCCGCGAAACCGGTCATGGATTGCCGCATGGCTGCCTCCTGTTTGTTGACCCTGCACCGGGGTATCGCCCCCGCGCGCGTTAAGCAAGATTGCTTTATCCCGCTAAAATTTGAAAGGTAAGACCATGAAAACAAGGGGTTTCATCAGGATGTTCAGGCCCCGTTCCCCCAGATCCGTTAACCTTTGAGTGACAATTGAGGCGAAATTTGATGCAAACCCTGTTAGAAAGGTTTTGTTAAGTAAATTCTGGCGGTTCGATGATGGGGCTCATCCAACCGCACATCGCAAGGAGCAGGACGATGTTTGGTAGCAAAGGTGGAAATGGGCGCGGTATCCTGTCGATGACCGACCATGAAAAAACCCGCAACCTGGCCCCGATCAAAACGGTCGAAAGCTATTGGCTGGGCCTATGCGGCGACGAACAGGTACCGCTGCGCAGCCAGGTCGATCCGCGTGGCATTGAAAGCGCGCTGGAAAACGCCTTTCTGCTGGAAAAAATCGCCCCCTCCATGGCCAAGCTGCGGGTCGCGGGGTCGCATCTGTCGGACCTGATGGGGATGCAGGTGTCGGGGATGCCGCTGTCCAGCCTGATCAGCCCTGGCGACCGCGAGCGGTTCGGTCAGGCCGTTGAACGCCTTTTTGCCGAACCGTCGATTGTCCATCTGACGCTGCGCGCGGATGATGGGTTCGGCAAACCCGCCATCGAAGGCCACATGATCCTGATGCCCCTGCGGTCGGATTTCGGCGATGTCAGCCGGGGCCTGGGCGCGCTGGTCACCAAAGGCCGGATCGGGCGCACGCCGCGCCGGTTCAAGATCACCAGCATCGAAGTCACCCCGGCCCTGAAACCCGGCGTTCTGGCCCCGCTGCCCGGCACACCCGCCGCCCTAGAAGGCACACAGCACCGCCGCCTGCCCGGTTTCGCCGAGGCCCGTGCAGGGTATGAACAGGTGGATCAGATGCAAGCAGCCGCGCAGGAAAAACCGGCGCTGGCACAGCGCGGCCATCTGAAACTGATTGTGTCCAACGATTAAAATAAGGCAATAATTTCTGACACCTGCAATGAAAAGTTAAACAAAGCAGGTCAGTCTGACAGGATAAAAGTGCCGGTTTTGCAGCTCTGGCACCATGGCTTTCATGCGGGGGCATTTATGAAAGCCAGAAAAAAGGGACGGGTGACTGACCCGTCCCTTTCATTTTTTCGACTTATTCGCTTAGGCACTGGCGGCTTCGGCCTTGGCCATGCGCAGATTGGTCAGCTCTTCTGCCACAAGGAAGGCCAGCTCCAGCGATTGCGACGCGTTCAGGCGCGGATCGCACGCGGTGTGGTAACGATCGCTCAGGTCTTCTTCGGTCACGTCGCGCACGCCGCCGGTGCATTCGGTGACGTCCTGACCGGTCATCTCGAAATGCACACCGCCGGGGATGCTGCCCTCGGCCTGATGCACGGCAAAGAACTCGCGCACCTCTTTCAGAACCGAGTCAAATGGGCGGGTCTTGTAACCGGTGGCGGATTTGATCGTATTGCCATGCATCGGGTCGCAGACCCAGGTCACATTGGCGCCCACTTCCTGCACGGCTTTGATCAGGCGCGGCAGATGTTCGGCCACCTTGCCCGCCCCAAAGCGCGCGATCAGGGTCAGCTTGCCCTCTTCGTTGGTGGGGTTCAGGCGCTCCATCAGCAGTTTCAGATCTTCGGCCGTGGTGGTCGGGCCGCATTTCAGACCCACCGGGTTCAGCACGCCACGGGCAAATTCCACATGTGCGCCGTCAGGCTGCCGCGTGCGGTCGCCGATCCAGATCATGTGGCCAGAGCCCGCCAGCCACTTGCCGCTGGTGGAATCCAGACGGGTCAGCGCCTCTTCATATTCCAGCAGCAGCGATTCATGGCTGGTGTAGAAATCCACGGTCTGCAGCGTATGCGCCTGTTCGCTGCGCACACCTGCGGCGGTGATGAAATCCAGCGTGTCGGTGATGCGCCCGGCCATCTCACGATATTTTGAAGCCTTGTCGCCTTCGACAAAACCCAGCGTCCACTGATGCACCTGGTTCACATCCGCATAACCGCCCGTGGAAAACGCGCGCAGCAGGTTCAGCGTCGCCGCCGCCTGTGTGTAGGCCTGCAGCATCTTTTTCGGATCAGGAATGCGGGCTGCTTCGGTGAAGTCCAGCTCGTTGATGATGTCACCGCGATAGCTGGGCAGCTCGACGCCATCGACGACCTCGGTCGGGGCGCTGCGCGGCTTGGCGAACTGGCCCGCCATGCGGCCGACTTTGACCACCGGAACCTTGGCCCCATAGGTCAGCACCATCGCCATCTGCAGCATCACCTTGAACGTGTCGCGGATGCCATCTGCGCTGAATTGTTCAAAACTTTCAGCGCAATCCCCACCCTGCAGCAAAAAGGCCTCGCCGCGCCCAGCGGCCGCCAGATGCGATTTCAGGCGCCGCGCTTCGCCGGCAAAGACCAGGGGCGGATAATTGGTCAGCTGTGCCTCGACGGCGTTCAGCGCGGCCTCATCCGTATAGTCAGGCATCTGAACCCGCGGACGTTCACGCCAGTTCGATTTCTGCCAGTCACTCATTGGTCTTCTCCAAAAAATATAGGACATCCCGACAACCGGGACCCCCGTTCTGTAGCGCAACCAAAGGGCCAAGGCCAACAAGGTTTTTTGCGACATCCCTTGACGCAAACGTCCTGTTCTGCCCAATTCGGTATAGGGGGGCTGGACGTCGCGTCGCTTTTTCGTCATTTCCGCCAAAAATTCACCCCGCCAACCGCCGCGAGAAGGATGCCGCCAGATGCTCCCACCCAGCAAGCGCCAGATCGTCGAACTCATGGAGACCCCGGCCAAGCCGCGCCGCTTTGTCTTTGTGCTGATGCATAATTTCACGCTGCTGTCTTTTGCGGCGGCCTTGGATTGCCTGCGGCTTGCAAACCGCATGGGCGATGCTGCCCTGTATGAATGGGTGCTGGTCAGCGAAGGCGGCACCACCGTGACCAGCTCAACCGGCACCGTGTTTGAGGTGGATGGCGACCTGGAAGAGCTGCGCCGCGACGATGTGGTGATGTTGTGCAGCGGCACCGATGTGCAAGGCGCAACCTCAAAACGCCTGCTGAACTGGCTGCGCCGGGAATCGCGCAAAGGCCTGGCAATTGGCGGGCTGTGTACCGCAGCTTACTCCATGGCCCGTGCCGGGCTGCTGGATGGCAAGCGCGCGACGATCCACTGGGAAAACCAGGACAGCTTTACCGAAGAATTTGAAGAGGTCGACCTGACCAAATCGGTCTTTGTGATTGATGGCAACCGCATGACCACCGCCGGCGGCACATCGTCGATCGACCTGTTCCTGCAAATGATCGCCAATGAACATGGCGAGGAAATCGCCAGCGCCGTGGCGGACCAGCAGATCTATTCCAGCATCCGCACCGACCAGGACACCCAGCGCCTGTCCGTGCCCACCCGGATCGGCGTGCGCCACCCCAAGCTCAGCCAGGTGATCCAGATGATGGAAACCAATATCGAAGAGCCAATCAGCCCGTCGGTTTTGGCCCAGCAGGTTGGCATGTCCACGCGCCAGCTGGAACGCCTGTTCCGCCGCTATCTGAACCGCTCGCCCAAACGCTACTACATGGAATTGCGCCTGCAAAAAGCACGCAACCTGCTGATGCAAACGGATATGAGCGTGATCAACGTGGCGCTGGCCTGCGGCTTTGCTTCGCCCAGCCATTTCTCCAAATGCTACCGGGCGCATTACAACACCACCCCCTACCGCGAACGCGGCGCACAGGCGTCCAGGCTGTCGGTCTGAACAAAAGGGATGGCAATGGGTATTTGACAAGCAAAGAAGCCAAGGCGCCCGCGCCCTTTTCTGGTTTCTCTGCTTTCAAAATACCCTGGGGAGCACCAGGGGCAACGCCCCTCGTCTTTGTTTCAAAGGTCAGGAAACCGTCACAGCAGCGCGTTCAGCGTTGAAAAATCGCTGTTGAACCGGAAATTAATGGCAACGACCTGCCCATCCACCTCATGAAACAGCACATAAGCGTATAGGTAGGCAGTCCCGGTCCAATAGGCGAGCAGCTCTTGCGAGAACCCGTTTTCATGGGCAACACGCCGTATCACCGCAACATGCTCCAGATCCTGCGGATACAGCTGCTCGACCTGTGCATCCAACCCATTCAGCTACTCGATGGTCATTTCATCCGCACCGCCGAAACGGATCATCAGATCCTGAATATTCCGGGTCTGGATCAGACGATCCATGCTGTCGCGCATGTCTTTATAAGTGTCAAAAATGCCATCCTGCGCCAGTACCGGTGCGCCCGACAGCATCAGCGCAACCGCCGCAGCCATATTTCTAAAAACAGATGTCATCACAAACTCCTTAAATCCAGTATGCGCCAAGCAGACCACCCCGACGCAGGACGGTCAAGCCAAGCGCACACTGCGCTTCTTCTTGGTAAAAATACCTCCGGGGAGCACGAGGGGCAGAGCCCCTCGTTTATTCCGGCACCAGGCGATACAGCGCGCCATTGCCCTGGCTCAGAAACCACAGCATCCCATCCGGGCCTGTGTCCACATCGCGGATGCGCACGGTTTCAGCGCCTGAAATCCGCTCGACCTCTTGCAGGGGCTCGCCCGAAAGGCGCGAGATCATGTCGAATTTCAGCGATCCGACAAACAGATCGTCCTGCCAGTCGGCCACCGCGCCCTGATAGAACACCATGTCCGAAGGCGCGATGGAGGGATCCCAGTAGAACGCAGGCTGTTCCAGCCCGGCCTTGTCGGTGCCTTCCCCAATCTTTGTCCCGTTGTAATTCACACCATAGGAAATCACCGGCCAGCCGTAATTGGCACCGGGCGTGATGCGGTTCACCTCGTCGCCGCCCTTGGCCCCGTGCTCTACGGTCCAAAGCTGGCCTGCCGCGTCAAACCCCATGCCCTGCGGGTTGCGATGACCAAAAGACCAGATTTCATCCTGCGCGCCGCGCTGATCCGCCAGCGGATTGCCCGGCATCGGATCACCGTCGCGGGTCAGGCGCAGCACGCTGCCTGCGTGATTGCCTGTATCCTGCGCGCTCTCAGGCACCCCGCGATCCCCGATGGTCATGTAAATCGCCCCGTCCGGGCCTTCGATCAGGCGTGACCCAAAATGATAACCGCCAAACGTGCCCCGTGCGATTTCAAAAACCGTGTCGCCATCCTCCAGCCGGGTTTCATCGGCTGAGAGTTTTGCACGATACAGCGCCGTGGCTTCGCCGCGGATGAACTGTTTCTTGGAAAAGGTCAGATAGATCTCGCGGGTCTCGGCAAAGTCGCGCGGCACCAGGATGTCCAGCAGACCGCCCTGCCCGTCGGCCCAGATGTCCGGCAGGCCTTCGGTGATTTCCCAATCCCGCCCGTTTGCATGGGCGCGGATGCTGCCGTCGCGCTCGGTGATCAGAATCGTACCACCGGGCAAGGTGGCAAAGGCCCAGGGCGTGAACAGACCTTCGACCAGCGGTTCGGCGCGCATCACCCCCGCCTGTGTCTGGATCAACTGGGCAGAAACCGGCCCAGCCAGAGCGCAAAGCCCCATCAGGGACATGGAAGCAAGACGGGAAAACAGATCCATAAGGCACCTTTTTTCGGAACAATCCGCATATCTTACCGATAGATATGGCGTCACATCGCCCGCGCGCAACCCAAAGCTGTGCAACCTGCATCAGATCACGGGCTTTTGCGCCCTGGCCCTGGCGCGCCACACCGCTGTCAGGCCTTTTCATTTGTGAACCGGTTGCATAACCTGATCCCCGGAAAACAAAAATTCCATCTAGGGAGTTCCAAACATGAAAAAGCTTTTTGCAGCCACCGCCGTTGGCGCGCTGATGGCCGGTGCCGCCTTTGCTGGCGGTCATTCCAATGAGATCAAACTGGGCGTGATCCTGGGCTTTACCGGCCCGATCGAATCCCTGACCCCGGCCATGGCTGCCGGTGCCGAGATCGCGATGAAAGAAGTCAGCGACAGCGGCAAGCTGATGGGCGGTGCAAAGGTCACACCTGTGCGCGCAGACAGCACCTGTGTTGACGCTGCTGCCGCCTCGGCCGCCGCCGAACGCCTGATCACCGGCGAAGGCATCAAAGGTATCATGGGCGCGGATTGCTCGGGCGTGACCGGCGCGGTTCTGTCCAACGTGGCGGTGCCCAACGGTGTTGTGATGATCTCGCCCTCTGCGACCTCGCCGGCGCTGACCGCTGCCGAAGATAACGGCCTGTTCTTCCGCACCGCCCCGTCGGATGCGCGTCAGGGTGCCGTTCTGGCCTCGATCCTGCTGGAAAAAGGCATCAGCGAAGTGGCCGTGACCTACACCAACAACGACTATGGCAAAGGCTTTGCTGACGCGTTCAGCGAAAACTTTACCTCCGGTGGCGGTTCGATCACCATCACTGCCGCGCATGACGACGGCAAGGCCGACTATTCCGCCGAAGTGGGCGCGCTGGCCTCGGCCGGTGGCGATGCGCTGGTGGTTCTGGGCTATGTGGACCAGGGCGGTGCCGGCATCATCCGCGCTTCGTTGGATACCGGTGCGTTTGACCAGTTTGCGCTGGGCGATGGCATGATCGGTGATTCGCTGACCGAAGCCTTTGGCAGCGACATTGACGGCGCGATCGGCACCATCGCGGGGTCCGAAAACCAGGGCGGCGCGATCTTTGGCGAGATCGCAGGCGCAGCGGGCATCGACGGCACCGCGGTTTATTCCGGCGAAAGCTATGACGCGGCGGCACTGATCCTGCTGGCCATGGCGGCGGCGGGTTCGACCGAGCCGGGCGACTACGCGGGCAAAATCATGGATGTGGCCAACGCGCCGGGCGAACCGATCCTGCCGGGTGAACTGGGCAAAGCCATTGAAATCCTGAGCAATGGTGGCGATGTCGATTACCAGGGTGCAACCGGTGTCGAACTGGTTGGTCCGGGCGAAGCGGCCGGGTCTTATGCAGAATACACCGTTGATGGCGGTATGCTGAAGATCGTCGGCTATCACTAAGCCGATACAAAATACCCAGTAATACGGGGTTGCAAGATGGGGCGGCGCGATTTATCCGCGCCGCCTTATATGCATAAAAGAGATGCATATTGCATGAGCCATGCCGCGCAGGGTCCGCATAGAACAGGCCCGCCCGCAACCGGTTGCATGTCAGGGATAACTCAGAGCCTCCGGGGGGCATCAATTTGATCCGGGTAGAGAATCTGCACCGCCATTTTGGCGGATTTCGCGCTGTGGATGGCGCCTCTCTTGAAATCGAGACAGGGTCCATCACGGGCCTGGTCGGCCCCAATGGCGCGGGCAAGACCACCTTGTTCAACGTCATCGCCGGGGCGCTGCCGCCCACTTCGGGCCGTGTTTTCATGGATGGCGAAGACATCACCGGCCTGCCGCCGCATGTGCTGTTTCACAAGGGGCTGCTGCGCACATTTCAGATCGCGCATGAGTTCAGCTCTATGTCCTGCCGCGAGAACCTGATGATGGTGCCCGGCGGGCAATCCGGTGAAAAGCTGTGGAACACCTGGTTTGGCCGCAAGCGCATCGCCGATGAGGAACGCGCGCTGCGCGCCAAGGCCGACGAGGTGCTGGAATTCCTCACGGTTGAACATCTGGCCGACCACCCGGCCGGGGCGATTTCCGGCGGGCAGAAAAAGCTGCTGGAGCTGGGCCGCACCATGATGGTGGATGCCAAGATCGTGTTCCTGGACGAGGTCGGCGCAGGGGTGAACCGCACCCTGCTGATGACCATCGCCGACGCGATCCTGCGCCTGAACAAAGAACGCGGCTATACGTTCTGCGTGATCGAGCATGACATGGATTTCATCGGCAAGCTCTGCGACCCGGTGATCGTCATGGCCGAGGGCAAGCATCTGGCGCAGGGCTCGCTGGACGAAATCAAGGCCAACAAGCAGGTGATCGACGCCTATCTGGGCACCGGCCTGAAGAACAAGGACCAGGAGGCCACCGCATGAGCGAGCAACCCTTCCTGATCGGCGAGAACATGACCGGGGGTTATGGCAAATCCGGTCCCGATATTCTGCATGATTGCACCATCGCGGTGGAAAAAGGTCAGATCGCTGTGATCGTCGGCCCCAATGGCGCGGGCAAATCCACCGCCATGAAGGCCACCTTTGGCATGTTGAACCTGCGCAAGGGGCGTGTGCTGCTGGATGGGCAGGACATCACTGCTCTGTCTCCACAGGAACGGGTGCGTCAGGGCATGGGCTTTGTGCCCCAGACCTCGAATATCTTCACGTCCATGACGGTGGAGGAAAACCTGGAGATGGGCGCGTTCATCCGCGAGGATGATTTCCGCGACACGATGGAGCAGGTCTATACCCTGTTCCCGATCCTGCGTGACAAGCGCCATCAGGCGGCGGGCGAGCTGTCAGGCGGTCAGCGTCAGCAGGTGGCCGTGGGCCGCGCGCTGATGACCCAGCCCAGCGTTCTGTTGCTGGACGAACCCACTGCCGGCGTGTCGCCCATCGTGATGGACGAGCTGTTTGACCGCATCATCGAGGTCGCCCGCACTGGGATTTCGATCCTGATGGTGGAACAGAATGCCAAACAGGCGCTGGATATTGCCGATAAGGGTTATGTGCTGGTGCAGGGCGCCAATGCCCATACGGGCACGGGCAAATCGCTGATGGCCGATGAAGAGGTCCGGCGTTCCTTCCTGGGGGGCTGAGCCTGTGGCGCGCGCGGAGTTGAGTATTTGGACCAAGAAGAAGGCAGCGGCGCTGTCGCTGGGTCTGATGCTTTGGGCCGGGGCTGGCTGGGCGACGGATCTGCTATGTGTGGCAGAGACCCAATGCCGGGGCGATGCAGAGGCCATGTGCGCCCCGTCGACCCTGCCGATCCTGCTGACGCCCTATCAGGGCCGCGTGCATTTGTGGATCGACCATCAGGGGCCTTATGCGGCAGAGCGCGCAGCCGGAGACGGCCAGCGCTGGGTGCTGGAGGCCTTTGTTGGTCATGAATTGAACATCGCGCCGGATGGCGCGTTTCTCTATCGCGGCAACCGTGGCAAGCGGTTTCTGGGGCAGTGTGAAACGCAGGGCTGAGGCCGGTTGCGACAAAAGACGGGGTAAACCTGTAATGATGGATCTGGATCGGGGGGCGTTCTGATGGATCTGCTCAATGCATTGGTCGCATTGGCCAATTTCGTGCTGGTCCCGGCGATTGCTTATGGCAGTCAGCTGGCACTGGGCGCTTTGGGGGTGACGTTGATTTACGGCATCCTGCGCTTTTCGAATTTTGCCCATGGGGACACCATGGCCTTTGGCACGATGATTGCGATCATGGTGACCTGGCTGTTCCAGTCCATGGGTGTGGGGCTTGGGCCGCTGCCCACGGCTTTGCTGGCCATTCCCTTTGCGATTGCAGCCACCGCGGCGCTGGTTCTGATCACGGATCGGGGCGTGTACCGGTTCTATCGCAAGCAAAAGGTCAAACCGGTGATCATGGTCATGGTCTCGCTTGGGGTCATGTTCGTTTATAACGGCCTGAACCGCATGATCCTGGGCGTGCAGGAAATCCGCTTTGCCGATGGCGAGCGTTTCATCCTCAAGGCGCGTGAGTTCAAGCAGATGACCGGCTTGTCCGAAGGTCTGGCGCTGCGCACGTCGCAATTGCTGACCGTTGTGATCGCCATTGCCGTTGTCGCCGCGCTGTTCTGGTTCCTGAACCGCACCCGCACCGGCAAATCCATGCGCGCCTATTCCGACAACGAAGATCTGGCCCTGCTGTCGGGCATCAACCCCGCGCAGGTCGAGCGCATCACCTGGGTGATTGTCGCCGCGCTGATCACCATCGCCGGGGTGCTGTATGGTTTGGACAAGAGCTATAAACCCTTCACCTATTTCCAGCTGCTGCTGCCGATCTTTGCCGCCGCCATCGTGGGGGGGCTTGGCAACCCGCTGGGCGCCATCGCCGGGGGCTTTGTCATCGCCTTTTCCGAAATCGGCGTGACCTATGCCTGGAAAAAAGTGCTGAAATACGCGTTGCCGGAACAGTTCGAGCCGACCGGGCTCGTGCAGCTGATGGCGACGGAATATAAATTTGCGGTCAGCTTTATGATCCTGGTGATTGTGCTGTTGTTCCGTCCGACCGGCCTGTTCAAGGGGAAATCCGTATGAACCAGACTGTCCGTACATCCATGCTGTTCCTGTTGATGGCGGTTCTGCTGATCATCACCGGCAGTTTTCAAAGCTGGAACCTGGCTCTGACCATCCTGAATATGGGCCTTGTCAGCGCGATCATGGCGCTGGGGGTGAACCTGCAATGGGGCATCGCGGGGCTGTTCAATGTGGGCATCATGGGATTTGTCGCCCTTGGCGGCGTGGCCGTTGTGCTGACCTCGATGCCCCCGGTGCAAGAGGCCTGGGCGGCAGGCGGTGTACGCGCCTGGGGCGCGCTGGTTCTGGGCGCGCTTGTGGTCGCGGCCTCGGCCTTTGTCTGGAAAAAGACCCGCAAGGGCTGGATGGTGGCGCTGCTGCTGGCGGTTGGGTTCTATGCCTATCGCTGGGTGCGTGACCCGGCCGTTGGCGCGATTGAGGCAGTGGATCCGTCTGTCACCGGCTATCTGGGCGGGTTGGGCCTGCCTGTGGTTCTGGCCTGGCCTATGGGTGGCCTGCTGGCAGCCGGTGCAGCCTGGGTGATCGGCAAGACCGCGCTGGGTTTGCGCAGCGACTATCTGGCCATTGCCACGCTGGGCATTTCCGAAATCATCATTGCCGTGATCAAAAACGAGGAATGGCTGGCCCGTGGCGTGAAAAACGTCAACGGCCTGCCCCGCCCTGTGCCCTATGAGGTCGATCTGCAAAATAATCCGGGCTTTGTCGAAAGCGCGGCAGGCTGGGGGCTGGACGCCACCACGGCCTCGACCCTCTATGTCAAAATTGGCTATTCACTGTATTTCACCGCATTCCTTCTGGTTTTGCTGGTTCTGGCACAGCTGGCGCTGAAAAGCCCATGGGGCCGGATGATGCGCGCGATCCGCGACAACGAAGTGTCCGCCCGTGCCATGGGCAAGGATGTGACCTTTCGCCATTTGCAGGTCTTTGTGCTGGGCAGCGCGATCTGCGGCATTGCCGGCGCGATGATGACCACGCTGGACGGGCTGCTGGCACCGACCTCTTACAACCCGCTGCGCTTTACCTTCCTGATCTGGGTGATGGTGATTGTCGGCGGGTCCGGCAACAATCTGGGGTCGATCCTGGGCGGAATGCTGATCTGGTTCCTTTGGGTGCAGGTGGAAACCATCGGCCCCCAACTGATGAGCCTGGCCGTGTCGGGCATGGCCGATGGAAGCTGGCTAAAAGAGCACCTGATCGGCTCGGTCGCCCATATGCGCCTGCTGACCATGGGGGTGATCCTGCTTTTGGTGCTGCGCTTCAGCCCACGCGGATTGCTGCCGGGGCGCTGACACATCTGCTGTCAATTCTGAAATCACAAAAGCGGCCCCCGAAAGAGGGCCGCTTTTTCAATTTGTTAAAGTATAGGCATCAAGCTCAAAGATGCGGCAGCGGGTCGCCTATGCAAAAGATACCTCGTACATGCATTATAATCACTGAGGATCACACCAGCCAACAGGAGGGCCAGCCATGTCATGGCATCATCTTTCCGCCAATTGGAGCGCCCTGCGCGGGCGCCTGGAACAGCGGTTCCCACATATGGACAAATCCCGACTGGATCAGCCGCCCCGCGACAGCGCCGCGCTGACCCGCCATCTGGCAGAGGTCCATGACCTCACCCTGGGCGAAGCGCGCGAGGAACTGGAACATTTCTTTTCCATCGCCGATCTGGCCCGACAGGCCCCGGATCTGCGCGCGGGTTTATAGGTTTATCAGACAGCCCTAGCTAAGCGACGTGACCCAGAGGATGGTCGCGTCTTCTTCGCTAAGCGAAATCACGTTGTGACCCATGGTGGAATCGTAATAGGCACTGTCGCCCCGGCGCATTTCAACCGGTTCGTAAAATTCCGTATACAGCCGGACAACCCCGGTCAGCACGTATAGGAATTCTTCGCCGTCATGGCGCACCCAGCCGTCGAATTCTTCCATATTGCGGGCACGCACACGGGCGCGGTAGGGCAGCATTTTCTTGCGCGTCAGATTTTCAGCCAGCAGGTCGTGTTCATAGGTGACCGTGGCGTGGTTCTGGCCTTCGCCAGAGCGCGTCACCGCCATGCGCCCATTGATCTTTTCCTGCTGCGGCGGTGTGAACAGCTGCGGCACGCTGATTTCCAGCCCCACCGCCAGCTTTTTCAGCGCCTCATAGGTCGGAGACATCTGCCCGTTTTCGATTTTGGACAGGGTCGAGCGCGCCAGCCCCGCCTGTTTCGCCGCCTGCTCCAATGTCCAATCGCGTTCTTTACGCAGCGCGCGCACACGTGCCCCCAGATCGACAGGTTCTGCGGTTTCGGTGTCGCCGCTTTCGCGGGCGATGCGGATCAGCGATTTCGGATCGGTGCTCATGCGGACTGCATACAGGTTGCGGCCCCGGACTTGCAAGCACAGGCCTTGCTAAGCTGGCCTTTCAAACACTGGTCCTGCAAGCCGGGGGCGCATGGGGCGCTGCCCCCGCGCCTCCGACGCTCCCCTGAGGTATTTGGAAAGCAAAGAAACCCTGCACGGGAAAGACCTGTTGGGGGGCTTTCCATTTGCCAGGGCTGCGCCTAAGCCTGTGGCATGGTTTCTGTCTTTGATCAGGGGGCCTTTGCGCCCTGCCCCGCGCCGTTCAACATGGCGGCGCATGTTCTGGCCGCCGGGGCTGCAACGCCGGACAAGGTCGCATTGTCCGTTGTCACACCAACCCGCGCCGAGGACTGGACATATGCCAGGCTGATCGCGGCGGTGCGGGGCACGGCGACCGGACTGTTGCAGGCTGGTTTGACGCCGGGCGATATTCTGCTGATGCGGCTGGACAACACCGTGGATTTCCCGATTGCCTATCTGGGGGCCATGGCAGCGGGGATTGTGCCGGTGCCCAGTTCGTCCCAGCTGACCGCGCCCGAGGTGCAGGGCATCATCGACCAGCTGCGCCCCCGCGCGATCCTGCGCGCCACAGGCGTGCCCTGCCCTGATACCGATCTGCCAGTCTATGGCCCCGAAACCTATGAAGCCTGGCACGACCTGCCCCCCACCGACTGGCATATGGGCGATCCCGAAAGGCTGGGCTATGTGGTTTACACCTCTGGCACTTCGGGTACGCCGCGCGCGGTTGGCCATGCGCATCGTGCGATCTGGGCGCGGCAGATGATGTTTGACGGCTGGTATGATCTACTGCCTTCGGATCGGTTGCTTCATGCGGGCGCGTTCAACTGGACCTTTACACTGGGCACCGGGTTGATGGATCCGTGGACCCGCGGCGCGACTGCTCTGATCCCGGCGGCGGGCAGCGATCCGGCGCAGCTGGGCCTGATCCTGAACCGCCATCGCGCGACAATTTTTGCGGCTGCCCCAGGTGTTTACCGCCAGTTACTGAAATTCCCGCTGCCCGATTTGCCGGATCTAAGGCACGGTCTGGCCGCAGGCGAGAAGCTGCCCGAGGCGGTGCGCGCGCGCTGGTCTGACGCCACAGGAACGCGGATTTACGAGGCCTATGGCATGTCGGAATGCTCCACCCCTGTGTCGGGCGCGCCGGGGCGGCCTGCGGCGGATGGCGCGCTGGGGGTGCCACAGATCGGGCGGCACGTGGCGCTGGTCGACGAGGACGGCCAGCCCGTGCCGCTGGGCAGCGAGGGCATCATCGCCATGCATCGCGATGATCCGGGGCTGATGCTGGGTTATATCGGTGCCGAAGACGCCACGCGCGAGAAATTCGCAGGTGACTGGTTCCTGTCAGGCGATCGCGGCGTGATGGATGCGCAGGGACAGATCACCTATCTGGGGCGCTCTGACGATATGATGAATGCGGGCGGCTACCGCGTATCCCCGATCGAGGTCGAGGCCGCGCTGGCCACCCTGCCCGGCATTGCCGAGGTCGCCGTGACCGATGTGGCGGTGAAATCGGATGTCCGTGTCATCGCGGCGTTTTACACCGGGCCAGAGGCGCTAGACCCCGAGATGCTGAAAACCCAGGCTGCCGCGCGGCTGGCGCGCTACAAATGCCCGCGCGCCTTTGTTCATGTGCCCGCCCTGCCGCGCAATCCCAATGGCAAAATCCTGCGCAAAGCCCTGCGCGATCACCCAATCTGATCACGTTGCGGCGGGTTTGGGGGTTTCGCCTGTTCCCCGCCGCGCAGAATTGCTACATCAGGCCCTGATCTGATCCCAAGGAACCGCCGCCATGATCCAGCTTGATATCTTTTCCGACCCGATCTGCCCCTGGTGCTATATCGGCAAGGCCTATCTGGATCGCGCGCTTGAGGCCAATCCGAACCACCCCTTCACCATCCGCTGGCTGCCCTTCATGCTGAACCCGGCCATGCCCGCCGAGGGCATGGATCGCCGTGAATACCTAGAGGGCAAGTTTGGCGGCAAACAGGGCGCGGTGGATGCCTATATGCCCGTGGTCGAACATGCACAAAAAGCCGGTCTGAAAATCAACTTGGAGGGCATTCAGCGCACCCCCAACACCGTTGACGCCCATCGTCTGATCGGTTGGGCCGAGGTCGAAGGCTGCCAGACCGCTGTGGTCTCTAACCTGTTCAAAGCCTATTTTGTCGAAAACCGCGATATTGGCGACCGCGAAGTGCTGGCCGATATTGCCGATGGCTGTGGGTTGGATGCCTCTATGGTGCTGCGCCTGCTGAACAGTGACAGCGACAAGCGCGAGATCGTCGAACGCGACGCGGCGGCGCGCGGCATGGGGATCAATTCGGTCCCGACCTTTATCGTCGCTCAGCAACACGCGGTGCCCGGCGCCCAGCCGCCCGAGCTTTGGGCCAAGGTGATCGAGGAGCTCAACAGCGGCGCGCTGCAAGGGAGCGCCCAGTGAAACGGTTGCGCCTGCTGACTTTGCTCAGCACGTTGCTGGCGATCATCGCAGGCGGCACCGTGTTTTTCCGTCTGGTCGAAGGCTGGAGCTGGCTGGACAGCTATTTCTTTACCGTCGTGACCCTGTCCACCGTCGGCTATGGCAATCTGGTCCCGGTCACAGCCGCGGGCAAGATTGGAACCACGGTGTTCATTCTGGCCGGGCTGGGCGTTTTTGCCGTAGCGATCCAGCAATTTGGCACCTTTGCCATGCGCAAGCGCGAAGAGCACACCGAATGGCTGATCGCCCGTCTGGGCAGCGAAGAAGAAAACCCGGCCAATCAAGATCTGCCGCCCGCACAGGACAAGGGCAAAGTGCGCATAAAATAGGCGCTTTGCCTGAATGATATGCGCCATACGCATAGCTGCCATGCTCTTCCTCTTTGAAAAACCCGTGTTAGGGTCACCGAACCCCATATTCGGGGGCGTTTTCCCGAGGTCTTCATGCCAGCCCTTCCCAGCCGCGCTGAGTTTGTCGCCATTGTTGCGATGGTCTCGGCGCTGATCGCCTTTTCGATTGATGCCATGCTGCCCGCCATGCCCGCGCTAGAGCAGCAATTTTCGCCGCACGCCCCGAATAATGCCCATCTGGTCGTGCCCAGTTTTGTTCTGGGCATGGGGTTGGGCACGCTGTTCACCGGGCCTTTGTCTGATGCGCTGGGGCGCAAGCGCGTGGTTCTGGGCGGGATGGCGCTGTATATTCTGGGCGCGCTGCTGGCGATCTGGGCACAGGATCTGACCACGCTGCTGGCGGCGCGGGTGCTGCAGGGGCTGGGGGCGGCCGGGCCGCGCATTGTCGCCCTGGCGGTGGTGCGGGATCTTTATGCCGGGCGGGTCATGGCGCAGATCATGTCCTTTATCATGATCGTGTTCAGCATTGTCCCGGCGCTGGCCCCCTGGCTGGGCGACCTGATGATCCGCTTTGGCGGCTGGCAGGCGGTGTTTGTGGGGTTTGTACTGTTTGCCGTGATTTCGGGCGGGCTGTTTGCACTGCGCCTGCCGGAAACCCTGCCCCTGGAAAAGCGCCGCCCGTTCCAGCTGTCCCGCCTGTGGCGCGCCACCCAGGACATGCTGCAGCTGCGCATGGTGCGCATCTCCATTCTGGTGCAATCGCTGTGCTATGCCATGCTGTTTGCCACCATCACCTCGATCCAGCCGATCTATGACGATGTGTTTGGGCGCGCGGAGAGCTTTCCGCTGTGGTTCGGAGGCATCGCCCTACTGAGCAGCTCTGCCGGGGTGTTGAACGCCATGCTGGTGCGCCGCCTTGGGATGCGCCTACTGGTGACAGCGATGATGATGGTGCAGGTTGTGGTCAGCCTGACGATGCTGGCGCTGCTGCTGGGCGGGCTGTCTGGCGATCCGCTGTTCTGGGCCTTTGCATTCTGGCAATTTGTCATGTTCTTTCAGGCCGGGATCGTTCTGGGCAACCTGAACGCGCTGGCGATGGAACCTCTGGGGCATATTGGCGGGCTTGCGGCCTCGGTCATCAATTTCCTGTCCACCCTTGGGGCGGTCGGCCTGACCGTTTTGCTAAGCCTGTCCTATGACGGATCGCCGGTGCCGCTGACGCTGGGCTGCCTGATCATGGCCGTGCTGGCGCTGGGCCTGATGCTGCGATTGGGCGCGCGCGGTGCAGAGGATCCGGTTCAGACCTGAGCAATCCCGCGACCAAAAACCAATCACGCGAAAAAAAGGGGCCACAAGGGCCCCTGTAAAGTTTCGCTGATAAGGCTCATCCTATTGATACCGCCCGTGTTTTCTGCCTGCGGCCTTATCCGCGTTCAGGGCACGCGCACGCGCCCCGGAACTGTTGGGCAGGCGTTGGATCCGATCTCCAAACGCCTGCCCGGCATTCTTTAGCTACAGCCCGAGGTCGACCCGCAGGTGTTGCATTTCATGCAGGTGCCGTTGCGCACCAAAGTGTAGTTGCCGCATTCGCCACAGGCCTCGCCCTCATAGCCCTGCATCTTGGCGCGGCTGACCGCATCCATCGCCATGGTCGAGGTCGTCGCCGTGACCGATGTGGTCGTGGCCAGCGCGCTGGCGGTTTCAGGCACCAGCGTCGACAGGGCCTGCACCGGATCTGTGCCGGTCAGCGCCGTGTCCTGACCGCCCTGCAGCACCACCAATTCCTGCGGAAGACGCTTGCGCAGATAGCCGGTCGAACTGATCTGCTTCAGCACCTCAAGGCTGCGCGACGCGGCCGTTTCCGAGATTTCCTTGACGTTGGACACGCCCTCTTCCTCGCCGCGGCCCAGATCGTCAAAGCTGGCGCCTTCGGGTTTCACATGGGCCAGATCGGTGCGATCAAGATAAGAAACAGCCAATTCGCGGAAGATATAATCCAGGATCGAGGTCGCATTCTTGATGCTGTCATTGCCCTGCACCATTCCCGCCGGTTCGAATTTGGTAAAGGTGAAGGCGTCGACAAACTCTTCGAGCGGTACGCCATATTGCAGGCCCACGGACACGGCGATGGCGAAATTGTTCATCATCGCCCGGAAACCCGCGCCTTCCTTGTGCATGTCGATAAAGATCTCGCCAAGCGAGCCATCGCTATATTCGCCGGTGCGCAGATAGACCTTGTGCCCGCCGACCACGGCCTTTTGGGTATAGCCCTTGCGGCGTTCTGGCATTTTGGTGCGCTGGGATTTGGCGATCTCTTTGATCACGATCTTTTCGACGATCTTTTCCGCCAGCACCTGTGCCTTTTCCTGCGGAGCGCCGGTTTCCAGCACTTCGGCGGCCTCGTCATCATCCTCGACCAGCGCGGCGGCCAGCGGCTGAGACAGTTTGGACCCGTCGCGATACAGCGCGTTGGCCTTGACCCCCATCTGCCAGCTGCGCTCATAGGCGGCCTGACAATCCTCGATTGTGGCGTCATTGGGCATGTTGATCGTCTTGGAGATCGCGCCGGAAATGAACGACTGCGCGGCGGCCATCATGTCGATATGGGAATTGACCGACAGATAGCGTTTGCCCTTCTTGCCGCAGGGATTGGCGCAGTCAAAGATGTTCAGATGCTCTGCCTTCAGATGCGGCGCGCCTTCCAGCGTCATGGTCCCGCACACATGATCATTGGCCGCGTCCACATCCGCACGGCTAAAGCCCAGATGTTTCAGCAGGTCAAAGGTCGGGTCATTCAGCTTGGCCGCCGGAATGCCCAGCGTCTGCTGGCAGAAATCTTCGCCCAGGGTCCACTGGTTGAATACAAAGCGGATGTCAAAGGCGGTGGCCAGCGCGGCCTCGATCTTTTCGATCTGCGCCGGGCCAAAGCCATGGCCGATCAGCGCGGTATGGTTGACGCCGGGCGCGTTGCCCAGGCTGCCATGGCCGACCGCGTAGGAAATGATTTCCTCGATTTCAGAGGACCGATAGCCCAGCGTGGACAGAGCCGCCGGCACCGAGCGGTTGATGATCTTGAAATAGCCGCCCCCGGCCAGTTTCTTGAACTTCACCAGCGCGAAATCCGGTTCGATCCCGGTGGTGTCGCAATCCATCACCAGACCGATCGTGCCGGTGGGCGCGATCACGCTGGTCTGCGCGTTGCGATAGCCGTGCTTTTCCCCCAGCGCCAGGGCTTCGTCCCAGCAGCTCATGGCGAGGTCAATCAGCGTCGCATCGGGGCAGCCCACATGATCCAGAGGCACCGGTTTGATGTCCAGATCCTCGTAGCCCTCGGTCGCGCCATAGGCGGCGTTGCGATGGTTGCGCATGACCCGCAGCATGTGATCGCTGTTCTTGTCATATTTCGCAAAAGCCCCCAGTTCGCTGGCGATTTCCGCCGAGGTTGCATAGGCCACGCCGGTCATGATCGCCGTCAGCGCGCCGCACAGCGCACGGCCCTCGACCGAGTCATAGCCATAGCCCATATTCATCAGCAGACCGCCAATATTGGCATAGCCCAGACCCAGCGTGCGGAAATCATAGCTGCGCTGTGCGATCTCCTTTGACGGGAATTGCGCCATGGTCACGCTGATTTCCAGCGTCAGGGTCCACAGCCGCGTCGCGTGCATATAGGTTTCCGCGTCAAACGCCCCTTCCTTGAGGAAGGTCAGCAGGTTCATCGACGCAAGGTTACAGGCTGTATCGTCCAGGAACATATATTCCGAACAGGGGTTCGACCCGCGGATCTGCCCGTCTTCGGGGCAGGTGTGCCAGGCGTTCACCGTGTCATGGAACTGAATGCCCGGATCAGCACAGGCCCAGGCCGCGTGACCGACATTTTCCCACAATTCCCGCGCCTTAAGCGTTTTTGCAACCTTCCCATCGGTGCGGTTGATCAGATCCCAGTCGCCATCATTGCGCACCGCCTCAAGAAACGCATCGGTGACGCGGATCGAGTTGTTGGAGTTCTGGCCCGACACGCTGGCATAGGCCTCGGAATCCCAATCGGTGTCATAGGTCGGGAATTCAATGCTGGCATAGCCCTGCCGCGCGTAATCCAGCACACGTTTGATATAAGTCTCTGGGATCAGGCTGCTTTTGGCGGCGCGAATGGCGGATTTCAGCGCGTCATTGGTTTTGGGGTCAAAGGCCCCCTCGGCGCTGCCATCCCAGGCGCGGATCGCTGCAAAAATGCCGTTCAGCATTTTTTCATGCATCTTCGACCCGGCGACGATGCTGGCGACCTTCTGCTCTTCGATCACCTTCCAGTTGATGAACTCTTCGATATCGGGGTGGTCCACATCGCAGATCACCATCTTGGCCGCGCGACGCGTGGTGCCGCCGGATTTGATCGCCCCGGCTGCGCGATCACCGATTTTCAGGAACCCCATCAGACCCGAAGATTTGCCGCCACCGGACAGCGCCTCCCCCTCGGCCCGCAAGCTGGAAAAGTTGGTGCCCGTGCCAGAACCATATTTGAACAGGCGCGCCTCACGCACCCACAGATCCATGATCCCGCCCTCTTTCACCAGATCATCGCTGACCGATTGAATAAAACAGGCGTGGGGTTGGGGATGTTCATAGGCGCTGGTGGATTGGGTCAGCTCGCCGGTCTGGAAATCGACGTAGAAATGGCCCTGACCGGGGCCATCAATGCCATAGGCCCAATGCAGGCCGGTGTTGAACCATTGCGGCGAATTGGGCGCGGCAACCTGCGCGGCCAGCATGTGGCGCATTTCATCGTAATAGGCGCGCGCGTCCTCTTCGCTGGTGAAATAGCCACCCTTCCAGCCCCAATAGCACCAGGCACCCGCCAGCCGGTCAAACACCTGCTTGGCACTGGTTTCGCCGATGCGGGGGGTGTCGTCGCTGGCGGCTTCGTTGCGCCACAGAAATTCGGGCACGCCTGCTTCGGCGACGGGTTTCAGATCGGCGGGAACACCGGCCTTGCGGAAATATTTCTGCGCGATCACATCGCTGGCAACCTGGCTCCAGGCTTCGGGCACTTCGAGACTGTCGAGACTGAACACGATCGACCCATCGGGATTTCGGATCTCACTGCTGGAGGTCACAAAGGCGATGCCCTCATAAGCATCCTGTCCCGCTTTGGTGAACTTTCTCTCGATCTTCATCGCTGCTGCCCCTCGCTTCAGCTGTCCCCAATTTCGTGCCGGCGGGGGCCACTGGCATCAATTCGCGTGGGGGCGCGCGGCACAAAAGATCCCGCGGGCAAAACAGCCCGTGCGCCATAACTGGCGGAGGATCAATGATGTTGGCGTTGCTGTCCCTGCGGTCTTTGATGCGGTCTGTCTTGCGGCTTACCACTATATGTAGTGGCCACTCCGACCGGCCCGCACAAATTGGCGCAAATCCGGGGTTTGGGTCAACGGATTTTTTACCAAAGCTCCTAGATATTTTGAGTTGACCGGACACTGCCCAAATCCGCGCCGCCCTGCGCACCGATTCCCCCACAGAGGCGGCCTCCGTACGATGTCGTTTTCAGCCAGAAAAACCTAAGTTTCCGGCAGGGTTATCCACAGGCGTTCACGAAGGTTAATAGGGGGTTAACGCCTCGGATCCATCTTTACGCTTTGTTAACAAAGCCACTAGATATAGCGGTTTGGCCACATCCAAACGCTGAAAATTGAAGACACGCGCCAGAATCGCCGCGCGATTCATTTTTGCGCGATTCTCGTGCAGGTTGCATTTCATCCAATGGAAGGCAAAACATGCACAGGGTCGTTTTTGTGAAAGTGGTCGGGGCGGCGAGATTCGAACTCACGACCTTCTGTACCCAAAACAGACGCGCTACCAGGCTGCGCCACGCCCCGACAAGAACCGGTGTTTAACGCCCCCAGCGCGGCGTGAAAAGAGTAAATCGACCGCAAAAGCCGAAGAGTTTTCAAACAGTCCGGCCCGCCCCGTCAACAGGGCCAGGCGGCGCGCTCAATCAAAGGGTGGCGCAGCTGTGTGCCTTTGGAAATGCCCAGCTGACGGGCCTGCCCGCCATTGATTTCCAACACATATTTCACCAGCCCGCCGCCATAGATCGGCGTCAGATCACCGGGAATGGCGTTTTCATGCACCTTCCCCACCACACCGCGATCATCCACAAAAATGATGTCCAGCGGGATCAATGTGTTTTTCATCCAGAACGCAACTTCCTGCGGTTCGGGATAGACAAACAACATGGCGCGGCTGCGGCTAAGCTGCGTGACATGCATCAAGCCCCGCGCCCGACTTTCCGGCGTATCCGCCAGATCAATGCCAAAGCGCAGCACGCCAAAATCCCCGCGCAGCCACAGCGATCCGATTTCACAGCTCGCCTGGATTGGTGCGGTTTGCGCCGTCGCCTCTGCAACAGGCAGCAGGCAACAGGCCAGCACAACGGGGACCGCCCGACAGGCGCGCCCCAATCTGCTATTCATCAGCCTGTTACTGAAATGTCTGCTCAGTCCAGCGCCGCTTCCCAAGGATGAACCTCCATCGCCATCTGGCCACGCTGCCCCTGCCAGATACGAATCGCAAGGGCTTCGCCCGGTTGCAGATCCGACAGGCCAGAACGGCGCAGAACCTCGATATGGATAAAGACATCATCGGGCCGACCAAAGACATTTGCAAAGCCAAATCCCTTGGCCTTGTCGAACCATTTGACGCGGGCAGCTTCCAGCGGTGCATTTTCGCGCTCTTCGGCGTCGATATCATCGAAATCCGCCAGCGGCGCGCCTTCGCTGCCTTCGGGCGGTTCGATCACCAGAACTTCGGTCGCCTGCGTACCCCGATCAGTATGCTGAACCGTGACTTCGATTCTCGCTCCGTCGGCAACCGAGCTCTGGCCAAAATTGCGCAGCACATTGGCGTGCAGCAGAATATCCGGGCCACCGGAATCGGCGACAACAAAGCCGAACCCTTTGACCGGATCAAACCATTTTACTTTGCCGCTGACATGTTCGTCAGCATGTTCGTTCTGTCCCAAACTGTTCTTCCAGTTATTCTGAATGACGTATCCCCACCCCTGTCTGCGACAGACCGGCACAGCGACGCAACCTACTCAAAAGAGAATATTTGTGTCAGCGGGGGCCGAAATCCCGTGTTTCAGGGGTTTAGCCGAATAATCTTCCACGGGGTATCAGGGCTACTGCGGGTCCAGCGGAATCGGTCATGCAGGCGAAATGCCCCATCCGCCCAGAATTCGATCTCGGTGGGCTGAATGCGAAATCCCCCCCAGAATGGCGGGCGCGCGGGGTTTGGTCCCTTTTGCGCGGTGATTTTGGCCACCTCGGCCATCAGGGTGCTGCGCGACGACAGGGGCTGGCTTTGATCCGAAGCCCAGGCCCCCAGGCGGCTTTTGAGCGAGCGGGACGCGTAATATGCATCTGCCTGCGCGCCTTCTTCGCGGCTGACCGTGCCCCGCACCCGGATCTGGCGGCGCAGCGATTTCCAATGCATGACAAAGGCCGCTTTGCCCGCGCTTTCGATTTCGCGGGATTTGGCGCTGCCGTAATTGGTATAAAAGACAAACGCCCCCTGTTCGATGTCCTTCAACAGCACCATGCGGGCATTGGGCATCCCATCGCTGTCCACCGTGGACAGTGCAATTGCATTGGGATCATTGATTTCGCTGGTTTCGGCCTCGGCCAGCCAGCGGCGCGCGATTTCAAACGGATCATCGCCTGCGAAAATACCGGTTCTGTCGCTCATATCTGTGCCTTCTGTCTTTGGGTTTTGCCAGACATAGCCCAGACAGCGGGCCTGTCCAGACAGGCCCAGCAATACTGGAAACCACCCTTGATGCAATCAGGGCGATAGAATAAATGAGCCTGAAACAAGGATATTGGTAAGGAACTTCACCATGTCGAACGGATTGATGGCCGGCAAGCGCGGTCTGATCATGGGTCTGGCCAATGACAAGTCGATCGCCTGGGGCATTGCCCGCGCCTGTGCTGATGCCGGGGCCGAGCTGGCCTTTTCCTACCAGGGTGAGGCGCTGAAGAAACGCGTTGGCCCGCTGGCCGAGCAACTGGGCAGCGACATCGTCCTGCCCTGCGATGTGTCCGATGGCGACAGCATCGACCAGTTGTTTGCGGCGCTGCAGGAAAAATGGGGCAAGCTGGATTTCATCGTCCATGCCATCGGCTTTTCCGACAAGGGCGAGCTGCGCGGCCGCTATGTGGACACGTCCAAAGACAATTTCACCATGACCATGGACATTTCGGTCTACAGCTTCACCGCGGTGATGCAGCGCGCCGAAAAGATGATGACCGAGGGCGGCAGCGCCCTGACCCTGACCTATTACGGGGCCGAGCGCATCATGCCCCATTACAATGTCATGGGTGTCGCCAAAGCTGCGCTTGAGGCATCGGTGCGCTATCTGGCCGAGGATCTGGGCAAGGACAACATCCGCGTCAACGCCATCAGCGCCGGGCCGATCAAGACCCTGGCCGCCAGCGGCATCGGCGATTTCCGCTATATCATGAAGTGGAACGAGTATAACTCGCCCCTGCGCCGCAATGTGACCATTGACGATGTGGGCAAATCCGCGCTGTACCTGCTGTCTGATCTGGGCAGCGGCGTGACCGGGGAAACCCATCACGTGGATGCGGGCTATCACGTGGTCGGCATGAAGGCCGTGGACGCGCCGGACATCACCAAGGGCTAAGCGCCCCTTGGGCCACGCCAGAATTTTAGCACGGGCCGCCCCAACCGGGTGGCCCGTTTGCGTTTTCCCGCCATTTGCGGCGTCGGTCTCGCTCGGCGATTGACAAGGCCAGAAAGCCGCGCCCAATTGGGCCAAATCGACAGGAGCCCCCGATGGATTGGCCACATATCCTTGCCTTTAACCTGACCCTTCTGGCGGCGATGGCCGCGCCGGGACCAGCGTTGCTTTATGCGCTGCGTCAGGCAATCAGCGGCGGCTTTGCCGTGGGTGTGGCCACGGGCATCGGGCTGGGTGCGGCGGCGGCGGCCTGGACCGCGGCGGCGCTGCTGGGGCTGGAAGCGGTGTTCCTGCTGTTCCCCTGGGCCTATCTGGCGCTGAAACTGGTCGGAGCCTGCTATCTGCTCTATGTCGCCTACAGCCTGTGGCGCGATGCGCGCGAAGGGCTGAGCGACGCGCCCACGCCCAAAGCCCGCGCCTTTGCTGGTGGTCTGCTGGTCAACTTTGCCAATCCCAAAGCGGTGCTGTTCGCGGCCTCTGTCCTGCTGGTGATCTTTCCTGCCGGGCTGAGCCTGGGCGAAAAATCCCTGATCGTTCTCAACCACTTCATCGTGGAATGTCTGGTTTATACGGGCTTTGCCGCGCTGCTGTCGGCCCCTCCGGCCCGCGCGGGCTATCTGCGCCTGAAACCGGTGTTTGACCGGGTGGCGGCGGCGGTGCTGGGCACGCTGGGCCTGCGCCTGTTGCTGGGCCGCTGATCATGCGCCGTGCGTTTCTGGCCCTGACGGTGATCGGTGCCTGCGCCATCGCGATCTGGAGCGCACACGATCACATTCCCACCCGCATTGCTGTGCCCTTGGACAACAGGGGCGGCATTGAGGGCGGCATCGACAAGATCCGCGCTGCCCGCCTGCCTGAACTGCGCGACGCACTGGCACAACACGGCCTTGCCCCCGGCGCGCCGGTGCATCTGCGTATCTTCAAAGAAGAGGCCCGGCTGGATCTGTATCTGCAGGGCGCTCAGGGCTGGCAGCGGGTGAAATCCTATCCGATCTGCGCTTTTTCAGGCCGGCTTGGCCCCAAACTGCGCGAAGGCGATCATCAGGCACCCGAGGGGTTTTACCGCGTCACCCTGCCCCGGCTAAACCCAAATTCGCGCTTTCACCTGTCCTTTAACCTTGGCTTTCCCAATGCTTATGACCGCAGCCACGGGCGCACCGGGTCGTTTCTGATGGTGCATGGGGATTGTGTGTCGGTTGGCTGCTACGCAATGACCGATCCCGTGATCGAGGAAATCTACCTGCTGGTCGAGGCCGCGCTACGCGCAGGCCAGCCCCATGTGCCTGTCCATGCCTTTCCCTTTGAAATGACACCGGCGCGCATGGCGCAGGCACAGGGGCATGACTGGTATGGGTTCTGGCAAGAATTACAGCCCGCCTACCTGTCCCTGCCCCAAACCGGTCAGGTACTGGATATGCGCGCCAAACAGGGCCGTTATGTCGCGCAGCCCCATAGCTGACGCCAAATCAGATTTGACAGCGGCGCGCGCGCTTGCAATCACCGTTCAACCCAGAATCTTTGCGCATAGCGACTCGAGGACATCATGAACGACCGTCTGCCCCATGAAAAAGGCTTTCACGTCAGCTGGGATCAGCTGCATCGCGACGCACGCGCCCTGGCGTGGCGCCTGCAGGGCCAAGGCCCCGAAGAGGGCGGCGCCTGGCGGGCGGTTGTGGCGATCACGCGCGGCGGCATGGCCCCGGCGATGATCGTCTCGCGCGAGCTGGACATCCGCACCGTCGATACGATCAGCGTCAAAAGCTATCATTCCGGTGGTGGCAAAGCCGATCAGCGCCGCGAAGCGCAGGTGCTGAAGGCCCCCAATGCCGAGCTGATGGGCGATGAGGGCGAAGGCATCCTGATCATTGATGATCTGGTCGACAGCGGCAAGACACTGGAACTGGTGCGCAACCTGTATCCCAAGGCGCAGATCACCACGGTTTATGCCAAACCGCAGGGCCGCCCGCAGGTTGATACCTTTATCACCGAGGTGAGCCAGGACACCTGGATCTTTTTCCCCTGGGACATGGCGCTGCAATACGTCAAACCCTATCGCGGCGACGATTGATTTCCATCGGGAACCGGGACGTTGTCCCGGCTGGGGCGCTGCCCCAGACCCCGAGGTATTTCCAAAGCAAAGAAGACCTGGGCGGTAAAGATAGTTACTCTATAGAGTTAAAAGTGAACTAAATAGGTCTTTATTCGCACGATGTATCGTTATAGATGCAAAGGGAGCGTGCGCCTATGATGGTGAAATGAGCCCGTGAGGCTCATTTCGTTAGTGTAGAGTTGTGGTAGATTCAGCGCTTACTGTCCGGTGTACGCTCGACCGGTTTCCATGTGTGTCCAGGTTTGGACGTAGGGGGAAGTGGCCGATGATCTGGAACTGTTGTGTAGTTCGGTCGCTCACCACCACGTGGACCCACCTCCTGGAAAATCCCACCGTCTCTTCCGGTATTTTCTCCGGGTTTCTTAGTCATTGTAGTTCTCCTTTCGAACAATGCACTTAGCACTCAACCCATGTGAGTGCTAACATAAGCTCATTAGAATGTGAAAAAGAACGAATCAAGGCCAAACACACATCCAATGGTATACAAGATGACCAAACCGCACAGGATATTGAGTGCGCGCACCACAGCCACCTTTCCGCCGCCGATCCCGGAGGCCAAGCGTTGGCTGGAGGGGGTATCCTTTGCACCGGATCGCCCGTTGATCAATCTCAGCCAGGCCGCGCCGGTGGACCCGCCCCCGGCCGCGCTTCGCCGCGCTATGGCCGAGGCGATGGAGCGCGACGAGACCCATCTTTATGGTGCGGTGCTGGGCAATCCGTCCTTGCGCGCGGCTCTGGCACAAAACTGGGCTGCGCATTACGGCGCGCCTGTGTCACCGGATCAGGTTGCGATCACCGCCGGGTGCAATCAGGCTTTTGCGGCGACCATCGCTGCGATTGCCGATCAGGGTGACAATGTCCTGCTGCCGACGCCTTGGTATTTCAATCACAAGATGTGGCTGGACATCGCCGGGGTCGAGGCGCGCCCACTGGCCACCGGCCCGGATCTGCTGCCCGATCCCGAGTACGCAGCCCGTTTGATTGACGATCGCACCCGCGCCATTGCGCTGGTCACACCGAACAATCCCGGCGGCGTGGAATACAGCCCCGAGTTGCTGCGCGCCTTCCGCGATCTGGCGCGGTCGCGGGGGGGCACGCTGATCCTTGATGAAACCTACCGCGATTTTCACAGCCAGAGCGGCGCGCCGCATGACCTGCTGAGCGATCCAGACTGGGATGACACGCTGATCCAGCTATATAGTTTCTCCAAAAGCTATCGCCTGACCGGGCATCGCACCGGGGCAATTATATGCGCGCCCAGCCTGATGCCGGAGCTGGAGAAATTTCTGGACACGGTGGCGATCTGCCCGCCTCAGACGGGCCAGATCGCGGCGGAATGGGGGCTGACCCATCTGGGCGATTGGGTGGCGGAACAGCGGCTGGAGATCCTGAACCGGCGCCGCGCGGTTGAAACCCATTTCCCGAAACTGGAGGATGCGGGCTGGCGTCTGTTGGGGGTTGGGGCCTATTTTGCCTATGTCGCTCATCCTTTTGCCGCCAGCGCCGCCGATCTGGCCCCGCGACTGGTGCGTGACACCGGGGTTCTGCTGCTGCCCGGATCCATGTTTTTCCCCGCCGGGGACCGTAGCGGCGATGGCCATTTCCGCGTCGCCTTTGCCAATGCGGACAGCGATGGGATCGCCGCCTTTGCGACCCGGCTGGCGGAACTGCAGGACCATCCCGACTGGCCCCTTGCAGCCCCGTTAACGCAAGCGTAGACAGGGCCGCAGCACGCTTTGCCCGGAGGACATCATGGCCGAGAAATCCCGCAATATCTCCAAGACCCTGGTCTGGATCCTGATGGGTCTGCTGATCCTTGGTCTGGGGGGCTTTGGTGCCACGAATTTCTCGGGTTCGGTGACCAATGTGGGCGCGGTTGGGGATCGCAAGATCGACGTGAACACCTATGCCCGAGCGTTGCAGAATGAAATCCGCGCGATGGAAAGCCAGACCGGCCAGGCCATCAGCTTTCAGCAGGCGCAGGCCTTTGGGCTGCCCGATCGGGTGCTGGCCCAGCTGGTTGTCTCCGCCGCGCTGGAACATGAAGCCGCCGAAATCGGCCTGTCTGTCGGCGATGCGCGGCTGGCCGAAGATCTGCGCAATATCCGCGCCTTTCAGGGGCCGGATGGCCAGTTTGATCGCATCGCGTATAATGCCGCGCTGGACAATGCCGGTCTGAACGAGCGCGATTTCGAAGAACAGCTGCGCGCCGAAGGGGCCACCACCCTGCTGCAGGGCGCGGTTCTGGCGGGCACCCGCCTGCCGGATATTTATCTGGAAACGCTGGCCTCTTATGCTGGGGAACGTCGTGCGTTCAGCTGGACAGAGCTGGGGCCGGAGGCGCTGAACACCGGTTTGCCCGTGCCCTCTGACGATCAGTTGCAGGCCTGGTATGAGGACAACATCGCGCGCTTTACCCTGCCCGAGGCGCGCAATATCACCTATGTCTGGCTGACCCCGGACATGATCCTCGACACGGTCGAGGTGGACGAGGCCGCCCTGCGCGCTGCCTATGACGAACAAAGCGCCGCCTATAACATGCCCGAGCGCCGCCTCGTGGAACGTCTGGTCTTTGCCGATCAGGACGCCGCTGCGCGCGCTGCCGGGCAACTGGCCACTGGCGAGGCCACGTTTGAAACGCTGGTCGAGGCCCGTGGTCTGGATCTGGCGGATACCGATATGGGCGATGTCACCCGCGAGGATCTGGGCGCTGCTGCCGATCTGGTCTTTGCTGCCGAAACCGGCAGCATTGCAGGCCCGGCCCCGACCGATCTGGGCCCGGCGCTGTTCCGTGTGAACGCCGTCCTGCCCGCGCAATCCACCAGCTTTGAAGAGGCCCAGCCTGAACTGCGCGAAACCCTTGCTCTGGACCGCGCCCGCCGCGTGATCGAAACCATGGCGCAGGATTTCGACGACGAGCTGGCCGCAGGTGCCACGCTGGAGGAACTGGCCGAACAGACCGATCTGCAGCTGGGCCAGATCGACTGGACCGCAATCGCCAGCGAAGGCATCGCAGGCTATGACGCGTTCCGCGAGACTGCCGCGCAGGTGGCCGAGGGCGATTATCCCGAGATTGACCAGCTGGGCGATGGCGGCGTGTTCGCCCTGCGCCTGAACGGCATCACCCCGCCGCGCCCGCAGCCTTTTGATCAGGTGCGCGATGCAGTCATGGCCGGGTGGGAACGCGCTGAACAGACCCGCATCCTGCTGGAAGAGGCCGAAACCCTTGCCAGCCAGCTGAGCACCGGTGCCGATTTCGAAAGCCTGAACCTGATCGCCAATAGCGAGGCTGGTCTGACCCGCACCGCCGCGCCCTCGGGCCTGCCGCTGGGTCTGCTGGAGCAGGTCTTTGCCCTGAAAAGTGGCGCAGCAGCGGCCCTGCCCGGCGAAGGGTCGGTGTTTTTGATCAAGCTCGATGACATCCTGCCTGCCGATCTGGAAGGCGAAGACATGCAGGCTCTGATCCAGATCTTTGGTGATCAGGCCGCAAATGACGTGGCCAATGACCTGTTCCGCGCGCTGTCCACCGACATCCAGACCCGCGCCGGGATCTCGATTGATCAACAGGCGCTGAACGCCGTCCATGTGAATTTCCAGTAAGGCGATCCGATGTCCGACCTGACCCCCAGCTTTGACAGCTTTGCCGCCGCATATGAGGCGGGCCAAAATCAGGTGGTCTATACCCGCCTGGCCGCCGATCTGGACACGCCTGTGTCCCTGATGCTGAAACTGACCGGCGCGGCGCGCGATGCGTTCATGCTGGAATCCGTGACCGGCGGCGAGGTGCGCGGGCGCTATTCGATCATCGGGATGAAGCCCGACCTGATCTGGCAGTGCCATGGCACACAGGCGCGGATCAATCGCAATGCAAGGTTTGACACTGACCGGTTTGAACCGCTGGAGGCCGATCCGCTGACCAGCCTGCGCGCGCTGATCGCCGAAAGCCGGATCGACCTGCCCGATGATCTGCCGCAGGCCTCGGCCGGGCTGTTTGGCTATCTGGGCTATGACATGATCCGGCTGGTGGAACATCTGCCCGATGTGAACCCGGACCCGCTGGGCCTGCCCGATGCGACGCTGATCCGTCCCTCGGTTGTTGCCGTGCTGGACGGGGTCAAAGGCGACGTGACCGTGGTCTCACCCGCCTGGGTGCAGGATGGGCTGTCGGCCCGCGCCGCCTATGCGCAGGCGGCCGAACGGGTGATGGATGCGGTGCGCGATCTGGAACGCGCCCTGCCCGCCCGCGACCTTGGCGACGCCGCCGAGCTGGGCGAACCGGTGTCGAATTTCACCCGCGACGGCTATAAGGCGGCGGTTGAAAAGGCCAAGGACTATATCCGCGCTGGCGATATCTTTCAGGTTGTGCCTGCGCAACGCTGGACGCAGGATTTCCCCCTGCCACCCTTTGCTTTGTATCGGTCGCTGCGGCGCACCAACCCGTCACCCTTCATGTTCTATTTCAACTTTGGCGGGTTTCAGGTTGTGGGCGCCAGTCCCGAAATTCTGGTGCGGGTCTTTGACAATGAGGTCACGATCCGCCCCATCGCCGGCACCCGCCCACGCGGCGCGACGCCCGAAGAGGACAAGGCGCTGGAACAGGATCTGCTGGCCGATCAGAAAGAGCTGGCAGAGCATCTGATGCTGCTGGATCTGGGCCGCAACGACACCGGCAAAGTGTCGAAAATCGGCACTGTGCGCCCGACCGAAGAGTTTATCATCGAGCGGTACAGCCACGTGATGCATATCGTCTCCAACGTGGTGGGCGAACTGGCCGACGACCAGGACGCGCTCAGCGCCTTTTTCGCCGGGATGCCTGCGGGCACCGTGTCCGGCGCGCCCAAGGTCCGCGCGATGGAAATCATCGACGAGCTGGAGCCAGAAAAGCGCGGCATCTATGGCGGCGGTCTGGGCTATTTCAGTGCGGGCGGCGATATGGACATGTGCATCGCGCTGCGCACCGCGATTGTGAAGGACGAAAAGCTGTATATTCAGGCAGGCGGCGGCGTGGTCTATGACAGCGACCCCGAGGCGGAATATATGGAGACCGTGCATAAATCCAACGCGATCCGCCGCGCCGCTGCCGATGCGGCCCGGTTTTCGCGCGGGGGGAACGGGTAGGATCCATACGGCGCGCCAGCGCCAAGCCCGACCTCCCCCATGGGCGGGCTTTTCCTCAAAGCTGTTGCTCTTTGCGGATTGCATCGCGTCCGATCTATGTGTTGCGCATGTGGCCCGGCCCTCCCGAGGTCGGGTTTGGCGCATCCGGCCTCGCTGGGATTAACCCCCTGCTAACCACGCCCAGTGATTAACCGCTTTTCCGCCGCAATTTGGTGTTAAGCCTTTCTTCATGGCCCAGTCCTTTCGCAAACTCACCCGGCGTGATTTTCAGAAACGCGCAAACCGCGTGGCCCCCGGCTATGCAGGTGATTTGCTGTCCAAGGTGCAAAATGACCAAAGCCCATCCCACCCGATCCTATCGGCAGGCATGGGGTTTCTCTGGGGGTACCTAACCCTGTCCATCGCGACCCGCCGGGCGGAGATTGAGGGCTCTCTGACACAGGGCTCCCTGCCCGCACAGACCCAACACTGGGTCATGATGGCGCTGGCCGCATTTGTGACCGTGTCGGCTGTGATGCTGGTCTTGCACCTGATCCGCATGGTGATCCTGCGCGGCGGCAAACGCAGCAATTCGCGCGGTGTGCTGATTGGCGCGGTCCTCGCTGGCGGCGTGATCTACAGCCCGCCCGAGCTATGGGAAACCGGCGGCCTGCTGATTGATGCCAAAACCCACAGCCTGCTGCGCGGTGCCTCCGAACAGGTCGAAACCATCCTGCCAGAGGGCGTGCTGGACCGGATCATCTATGCCTCTTCCATGGGGCGTTAGATCACCCCGTTGAACCGCTCTGGCAGCCGATATTGGCCGGGATAATCCGGCCGATCAAATTGCCAGAACCCAGTATCACCCCGCGGTTTCCAGCTGTGCTGCATTCTTGCCCGTACCGGCGCCATGTCGAACCCGTCCTGCATCGGCAGATCCGCGAAGCTGTCAAACAAGGCCGTATCCTCGCCGCGCGCCTGCGCAAACCAATGCCGTCCAATGGCGATCTTGTCGACCTCGCCACCCAGGTCCTGCGTCAGCGCATTGCGCCGGTTCATCGCCTCGCAATAGGCTGAAAAATCGCAGAATTTCAGGTGGAACAGGTACATGTGTTCGGGCGTGAACAACTTGTCCGCTTGCGTATAATGCCCGCCGCGCGCGATCTTGGCCCCGGTCGAAATGATGCAGGGTTTGGAATAATGCGGCGCGATCCGCACATGGCGGCGCGGCCCGATGATTGGCCCTGTGATCGGCTGATCCTCGACATCAACGCGGTGCAACACCTCTAGCCCTACGGGGGTCAGGTTCCGCCGCAGCTTGGCGGTTTTCAGATGTTCCAATAGCGTCTGGCCCGAAGCCGGATCCATGACAACCAGCTCATCCACATCGCCCACAATCACGTGGTCGTAGTAGCAGCGCAGCCCCTGCGTCAGATTGTTCAACAGCCGCCAGCGCTTCATATCGAAATTGCGATGCAGATCGCCGGGAATGCCGATCAGATTGCAGCCTTGGGCCAGATCAGCGACCTCATCCCCGCGCCCATGATTGACAATATAGCAGTTCTCGCGCCCCAGCATATCGCCGTAATGGCGCAGCCAGGCCTTCAGAAAAAACGCATCATCGCGCACCATTGTCAGCGCGGCGGCCACCGATTGCATCTGCTCAACCCTTTGTTTTTGCCACAATAGCGCGCAGTTTTGGCGGCGCAAACTCGCATTTGGCGAGGTGACGCGCTATCGTGACCCAAACCACGCAGAGGCAGCAATGAGCGGGCATAAAACCTACGGTTGGGAGATGGTCAAAAAAGGAACCATTCCAACACGTTTTCAAGTATTTGGAGAGCGTTCTTCAGGTACAAATTTCGTCAAACGTCTGATCGGGCGCAACAGCGATCTGCGGGCCTGCGAGGATCTGGGTTGGAAACATGGCTTTCCACAGATGACCGTCATTCCAGAGGATTTTCTGATCGTCTGCGTGACACGCAATGCGCTGGACTGGGCGCGCTCTATGCATGCCAAGCCATGGCACTGCCCGAACGACATGCAGGCGCTAGAATTTTCGGACTTTATTCGCGCGCCATGGGCCACGATTGCGGATCGGGATCGGTATTTCCCCCAGGTCGCTCGACTTGGCGGACGCGGTAGGCCGCTGCAGCATGATCGCCATCCGCTGACCGGTGAAACCTTCGCCAATCTGTTTGCACTTAGGAACGCAAAAGCAACCGCCCTCTTGTCTTATAAAACAAGAGGTTGCTCAATCATCTTCACGCAGATGGAGGCCGTAACACGCGCCCCGGAACGGTTCTTGTTTGATCTGCATACGCAGTTCGATCTGCCGCAAACAGATCAGGACTATCGGCCGATCCTCAAACGGCTGGGATCAAAATTCAAACCCTCTATTGAACAGCGCCCCAGCACACCGGACTCTTGGTCAGAGAGCGATATCGCCTTCCTCAAGTCGCAGCTTGACCTCGAACAGGAGGCGCGGCTCGGGTATGATTACACATAAATATCGCCGCGCAAGCCTTTGTTATTCTGCATGTTTGGAAGCCATAACCTCAACCCTCTGCAAAACTTCAGGCAAAGGCGGACAGGATTTGCGGGTTTCTAGCGAGACATGCAAAAGGAATTGATCGCAGGTCGACAGCACGGTGCCATCGCTGCTGCGCTTCATCTCATGGTAGAGTTTCAGTTTCTTACCCTCGCCGATCAAAACACGCGCTTCGACATAAAACTCTTCTGCTGCAAGTGTTTCCACCAAGTATTTAATGCTGGTTTCTACAGTGAAATAGCTGTTCCCGGCGTCAATATAGGCGCGATCCGCGCCGACATGGGCCATCACCGCCTCAGACGCATCGCTGAACACCTGACCATACCGGCCCTCGTTCATGTGGCCGTTCACATCGCACCAATCGACCGGCACCGTGCGATGGAAGCAGACAAAGGGGACGCCATCCTCTGGCTCAGCGCGGATCTGATCCTCATGCGCGCGCAGCAATTGCCCGGCAGCGGCCTCTTGCCCGCGCAGTGCGCGCATCATCGCAACAAGGTTGTCATCGCGCAGGCGCTCCAATTCACGGATCGAAAGATGCCCCGATTGCGCATCCGATTGATCTGCGATCAGATCAACCAATTCGTCATTAAATTCAGGCACATCCATGAGTTTCGTCCAGGGCCATTTCAGCGCCGGACCAAACTGCGCCATGAAATGTTTCATGCCCGCCTCGCCACCGGCGATCCGATAAGTTTCAAACAGACCCATCTGTGCCCAACGCAGACCAAACCCATAGCGGATAGCATTGTCGATTTCTTCGGTCGTGGCGATGCCGTCTTTGACCAGCCACAGCGCCTCACGCCAGACGGCTTCGAGGAAACGATCCGCGATATGCGCGTCAATCTCGGCCCGCACATGCAGGGGGTACATGCCGATCTCGCGCAGGATGTCAGCCGCGCGGGCGACCGTATCCGCGTCCGCACCGCCGGGCACCAGTTCGACCAGAGGCAGCAGGTAAACCGGGTTAAACGGATGCGCGACCACGATCTGGCCGGGGCGGGCAGCACACTCCTGCAGCTCTGACGGCTTGAACCCGCTGGTCGAGGACCCAATCACCGCATCAGGTGAGCAATGCGCCTGAAGCTGTTGGTATACTTTGCTTTTCACCTCAAGTCGCTCAGGCACGCTTTCCTGAATATAGGTCGCACCGGCGACCGCATCAGCCAGATCATCGTGAAAAATGATCTGCCCACGCGCAGGCAAAGCCGTGTCATACAGCATCGGCAGCGCGCGCTGCGCACCAGCCATGACTTCGCTGATCTTGCGCTCGGCCTCGGGGTCTGGATCAAAGACCCGCACCTGCCAGCCCATCAGCGCAAAGCGCGCTGCCCAACCGCCGCCGATGACCCCGCCACCGACGATCGCTGCAACCTCGTTCATGACCCCTCCATTTGCTTCAGGTCGTATCCGTACCACTCTAGGATCTCGCGCGCTGCGCGCAGGCGGTCGCCTGATGCGTCGCCGCGATCCATGATCCAAAACATCTCGCCATTGGGCGCGCCAAGCGCGGCGGTGCGGTTGTCCGCATCCATCCAATGCACCCAGATTTCTCTGCCCAAAAAGCGAAAGCGCCCCGGTCCAAGCTGTTTAAAAAGCGTGGTTTTTCCATTTATAGACAGAGAGTTTTCAGTGAATTTCAGAACCTGTCCGGGCAAAATCCCAGCACCGGATGTGACGTACCACGTGCCCGTCAGCCGCGCGGCGGTAACATTCACCTGACTGGCCACAGGGGCCGACTGATCGCGCAGTTCCATCGACGGATGCTGACAGGCCGTCAGCAATGCTGCCGCGACCAAAGCCACCCATCCCTTTTGTTTCAAAACCCGCATCGCATCCCCGATCTTTCCCACATCGGACGCAGGAATTTCGATCCGGTCAATCGCAATTCAAACTTGACATGGGAAAATGCCACGCGCCGGGCCCGAGATCGCCGCATTTCTTTGGGAAAGTCGCTGAGCGCCAAGAAGAGAGGGCCGAAATGCGACATGTTCTTTGTGATGCAAGCGATGCAAAGCTGCTGCAAAAGCGGCGCGCACAGCTGTTTGCGCTGCATCAGGCGGTGACACGCGCAGCAAAAAAGGGCCGCGCCAGCGACCCTTTGTCAGAGCAAGATTTTAGACATCTGCAATGCCGCGCAATCGAGTCCTTTGACCGGCCTGTTCTGCGCGCTTAGCCCTTGAACCCAATAGCGACCACGAATTTTTCCGAGGAATCAGAGCGGCTTGCGGGCGGTTTGAAATTCGCAACCTTTTTGAATCTCTGTTTCAGCGTCTGCTGAAGCGAGCCTTCGGCACCGCCAGCCAGAACCTTGGCGACAAAGGTGCCGCCCTCTTCTAGTACGTCAAAGGCCAGCTCGGCCGCGGCTTCGCACAAGGCAATGATGCGCAGGTGATCGGTCTGTTTGTGGCCCGACGACGCGGCGGCCATATCGGACATGACCACATCGGCCTTGCCGCCCAGCCAGGCCTTGACCTTGTCATCAGCGCCGTCTTCCATGAAATCCAGCTGGTGCAGTTCGGCCCCCGCGATCGGATCGACCTCTTGTAGGTCCACGCCAAGGATTGTGCCCACGGCTTTGCCCTGCTTTTCCCCCAGCGCGTTCACGCGTTTGACCGCAACCTGCGACCAGCCGCCCGGCGCGCAGCCAAGGTCAACCACCCGCGCGCCAGGCACCAGAAACCGATATTTGTCATCAATTTCAACGATCTTATAGGCCGCGCGACCGCGATAACCATCGGCCTTTGCCTTTTTGACATAGGGATCGTTCAGCTGCCGTTGCAGCCACAGCGTCGAAGACAGTTTGCGCCCGCGCGCGGTCTTGACCTTGACCTTCAGGTCACGCTGCCCGCGCCCCGAGGAATTTTTGGTCCCTTTTGCCATCGCTGCCCCCTATGCCTGCGCCGCTTTGGCGCGAAAACCTGTCAGAAAACGCTGTTTAGCGCGCATGATCACAAAGGACCATCCTCCAACACGCCATCTGCCGACATCTGTGCGTAAAGCAGCCCTTCGCGCAGGCCACGATCCGCCACGCTGAGCCGATCTGTCGGCCAGAGCCGCAGCAGCGCCTGAAGAATCGCGCTGCCGCTCATGATCAGGGCCTGACGGTCGGGGCCGATGCGCGGATCCCGGCGACGCCCCACCGGGCCCATCTTCAGATAGCGTTGAATGACCTCTTCGATCTGGTCGGAGGACATGCGCAGCCCGTCAACCTTGGTGCGATCATAGCGGCGAAGGCCCAGATGGCTGGCGGCGACGGTCGTCACGGTGCCGGATGTGCCGACAATCTGGAACCCTTCGCGCGGCTGTTCGTCCTTGTAAGGGGCAAATTCTGCGAGGTTTTCCTCAAAAAACCAGCTCATCAGCGCGTAGCGAGCGGCATCGTCCGAAACATCGGAGAACTGGTCGCGCAGGGTGGCAACCCCCAGTGGCACGCTAATCCAGTCAACCACACGGGCCGCCGGGAACGGGCTGTCCGGGGCGTGAAACCCCGCATGTAGGCGCATGATGGCGCGCGGCCGGTCGCGCGGATCGACCTTGGACAGGTCAATCCAGACAAGCTCGGTCGAGCCACCCCCAATATCCACCACCAGCAGCTGTTCGGTCTTGGTCGAGACCAGCGGCGCGCAGGAGATCACCGCAAGGCGGGCTTCTTCCTCGGGCTGGATGATTTCCAGCTGCAGGCCAGTTTCGCGTTTGACCTGTCGGATAAAATCACGGGAATTGCGCGCGCGGCGGCAGGCCTCGGTCGCGACCAGACGCATCCGCGTGACCTTGTGCCGTTGGATTTTTTGCTGGCACACGCGCAGCGCCGACACCGTTCGCGCCATGGACGAACGGCTGAGCCGGCCATATTTTTCCAACCCGTGCCCAAGCTGGACGGATTTGGAAAAACTGTCCACCACATGAAACTGGCTGCCCTTTGGCTGGGCAATCAGCATACGGCAGCTATTTGTACCCAGATCCAACGCCGCATACAGCGCGTTGGGATCCGGCCTGACAGGCGCGGTTCTCTCGACCGGTTTCGGGAAAGCGCCCGCACCTCTGGGACGCTTTGGCGCCATGACGTTGCGCCTTTCCGATTTCAACTTGGGATCAGGATACGCGGCGCGTTTGTGTCACGCAAGCGTCATAAAGGCGCCCGCCCAGGGGATTTTGATAATAGTCTGAAAGAAAAGAATATTCATGGTCCAGAAAGGGGCGGATCGCATCAATTGTCTGCCCCTTGAGATCATCCAGAGACAAAGCTGACCCAGAGGCATTTCCCCGTGGCATCGCCACATCCTGCCGGGTCCAAAGCGACAGATCCCAGGCCAATTGCCCCAGCTCTTCGGTCCGATAGACCCGGCTGTAGCGGTTGAACGCCCCACCCAAAAAGATGTCTGCGGCGATGGCGTGGTGGTTGATCGAAGAGGACGCGGCCTTGTAGGCCTCGAGATTGGTGAAAAAGAAATCCGGGTCAGGATCGACAGGCAGATCCACATGGCCACGGCGGATATTGCGCGAATTGCGCAGATCGCCAAATTCCAGCACCCGGTTTGTATAGACAGACAAGAGCCGCTTGATCGGGTCACGCACAACGCAGAACCGGAAATGCCCGTCCAAATCAATCCAGCGGTGTTTGCGAAACCGCTGCGTCGGGTAGATCGCGTGCCAGGTTTCAACGGTGATGTCGTGTTCGGCAGGCAGGGTGACGGCCGGGTCGATCCGCGCCAGCGCCTCCTTCACAGAAGAACACCCCGCTTTGGGCAGGGCCATGTAGGCCAGTTTATGGGCGTCGACCCGGATGACCATGTCTGCCTCTTGGGTTGCGGGCCAGTTGGGGATGGGCCTGCGGAATGATGGACCGGCGATCTGGGTCAGGGCCCCTGCCCGATTTCCCTGCCGGATCTGCGGCCAAGTTTAGCCAGATCTGACGCAACTGCCATGGATTTTGCCGAAAATGCGCCAGAAACATTAGGAAACTGCAAATGCGCCTCATGTTTTGCATGTATATTTTGACGATCCCGCCCTCTGTCCTTTGCCGAATACGACCGGTAGCTTGTCGCAGATAGCGCGGCACAAGTCGAAATCCGCCCCCTCCGGCCATGGCGGGGTGATTAAGACTGATGTGCAGGACAGAAAGGGAATCACTCTCATGGCGGAACTGACCATCGTTTACTGGCGCGACATTCCAGCGCAGGTTATCGTCGGAAAAGGCCGCCGCGGCGCCAAGGCCCCCCTCCCCGAACGCTTTGAACAGGCGATCGACCGGGCGGCGATGAAATCGGGCGCAGCCGAGACCGATGACTATCTGGCTGAATGGCGCAAGGTGCCCTCTGGCGAAGTCGATGGCGATCCGAAACAGGCAGCAGAAGACACCGCCGCCCGTCTGGATGCCGAATATGACAAAGACAGGCTGCTTGTGCTGATCAACAACCACGGCTGGGCCGACGCGCCCGCATGAACTGGAAAGACTTTGCCATGGCCCTTCTTAACTTTCGCAAGCGTGATGCTGGCAGCTCTGACAGCGCCGATAACGGTGCCCTTCAGGCCTATCTGAAGGGCTATTCGATCGAGGTGATGCCGCGCACCGCCGCCAAGGTCGATGATTTCCGCACGCTGCTGCCCGAAGGCACCCGCGTCTATATCGCCCATATCGAAGGCACCCCGATCGAAGAAATGGTCGCCACGGCCAAGCGCATCTCGGGCGAGGGCTTTGACGTGATGCCGCATTTCCCGGCGCGTATCATCAAGGACGCCGCCACGCTGGAAAACTGGATCGCCATGTATCAGGGCGAAGCCAATGTGAAACAGGCACTGCTGCTGGCGGGGGGCGTGGACAAACCCCATGGCGATTTCCACAGCTCCATGCAGCTGTTGGAATCCGGTCTGTTTGACAAAGCGGGTTTCACCAATCTGCACGTGGCGGGCCACCCCGAGGGCAACAAGGATATCGACCCCAAAGGCGGGGACGAGGTTGTCATGGAGGCGCTGCGCTGGAAGCAGAAATTCAACGACACCACCGATGCCAGCATGGCCATGGCGACCCAGTTCGCCTTTGACGCCGATCCCATCGTGGAATGGGCCGAACGCCTGAGCGCCGAGGGCATTGCCCTGCCGATCCATATCGGCATCGCCGGCCCGGCCAAGCTGCAGACCCTGATCAAATTCGCCATCGCCTGTGGCGTGGGCCCGTCGCTGAAAGTGCTGCAGAAACGCGCCATGGATGTGTCCAAGCTGCTGCTGCCCTATGAGCCGACCGAGGTTCTGGCCGCGCTGGCCGCCCATCGCGAAGCGGGCCGTGCGACCAATATCGAACAGGTCCATTTCTTCCCGCTGGGCGGCATCAAAACCAATGCCAACTGGGCCATCCAGCATGGCGGGGAAAACACCCGCCCCGTGGCTGGCTAAGCGGCGCAGGACGCCGGGGACACGACACAGGATATGGGACGCAAGGCACTTCTCTTTGATCTCGATGGTACGCTGATCCATTCGGATCCGCTGCATTTCGAAATCTTCGCTGAGATGTTTGCCGCGCGCGGTCAAGCGATCGACATGGCCTATTACATGGCCCATATCCACGGCACCCATAACCTGGAATGCTTTCCCAAGTTCTTTCCGGGCGAGGATGCCGTCGCCCTGGCCGATGCCAAAGAGGCCGAGTTCCGCAAGCGTCTGGACGGCCCGCAACCGCCCATGCCCGGCGCGCCCGAACTGTTCGCCAAGGCGCGCGATTTGGGCTGGGGCATCGCGATTGTCACCAATGCAGCGCGGCCCAATGCCGAACAGATGCTGCGCGCCATCGGTCTGGATCAGGCCTTTGACGTGCTGGTGATCGGCGATGAATGCGCCCGCGGAAAACCGGATCCAGAGCCCTATCTCAGCGCCATGCGCGCGCTGGATGTGGCCCCGGCGGCGTGCATCGCGTTTGAGGACAGCCCCTCGGGCCTGCAGGCCGCGCGGGCCTCTGGCGCGTTTACCGTCGGGCTCAGCTCGACTGCGGATAACAGCAGCCTGCGCGCCAATGGGGCGCAGCACGTGATTGAAAATTTCAACGACACCACCCTGCCCGCCATCCTGGCGCGGCTGACAGGAGAGACAGTGACATGACCCGCACCATCATCGAATCCAAAACCAAAACCACGATCATGGGCTTTGACCAGCCTTTCACCGTGATCGGCGAGCGCATCAACCCCACAGGCCGTAAGATCCTGAATGCCGAGCTGGAAGCCGGTGATTTCAGCCGCGTCGAAGCCGACGCGCTGGCGCAGGTCGCGGCGGGCGCAACCGTTCTGGACATCAACTCCGGTGCTGTGTTCTCGAACAAAATGGCCGAAGACCCGCGCTATGCCGACAACAACTTTGTCGAGCCCGACCTGATGCGCGAGCTGGTCAAGCGCGTGCAGGCGATCACCGACTGCCCGCTCTGCATTGACAGCTCGGTTCCTGGCGCGCTTGAAGCGGGTCTGGAAGCGGCCGAAGGCCGTCCGCTGCTGAACTCGGTCACCGGCGAAGAAGAGCGCCTGGAAATGGTTCTGCCGCTGGTCAAGAAATACAACGTCCCGGTTGTGGCAATTTCGAATGACGACACCGGTATTTCCGAAGATCCCGAAGTGCGTTTCGCCGTGGCGAAAAAGATCGTCGAGCGCGCCGCCGATTTCGGCATCCCCGCGCATGACATCGTGGTCGACCCGCTGGTCATGCCGATCGGTGCGATGGGCACCGCTGGTCTGCAGGTGTTTGAACTGAACAACCGTCTGCGCAACGAGCTGGGTGTGAACACCACCTGCGGCGCGTCCAACATTTCCTTTGGTCTACCCAACCGTCACGGCATCAACAACGCCTTCCTGCCCATGGCCATGGCCACCGGCATGACCTCGGCCATCATGAACCCGGTCGCCCTGCCGATCGGTCCGAAAAAGATCGCCGAGAAGAAAGCCGAAGTCGAAGCGGCAGGTGTGGTTCTGCCCGAGGGCATGGATGACGAAGCATTCGTGAAACTGTTCGGCATGGGCTCGACCAAGCCGCGTGCAGGCAAGGAAATGGAAGCGATCCGCGCGGCCAACTTCCTGACCAACAATGATGATGGTGGGGCTGCCTGGATCGCGTTCAACAAATCCCCCGATGAGGCTGCTGCCGGTGGCCGCGGCGGTCGTCGCCGTCGTCGCGGGTAAACGGTTTCGCCGCGCTAACGCGGGGCGACCGGCTGGGGCTTTGCCCCAGACCCCAGGGTATTTTGAAAGCAAAGAAGGGCGGCGTTGGTCGCCCTTTTTGTATTGCTGTGTCTTTATCTGTTTTGCTGCCGGGGCGTTGAGCGGCCTTGCGCTGTTTTGCTGGGATGTCTGAGCGCGGGATGTCCGTCTGTGCCTGACTGTACAGCGTGTAAAGATTGGCGCACTGCGCGCATTTATCCGCGCCTAAGCGGGACTGTCTGAGCTGCGCAGAGGTCTGGCAGAAACGATAGATAGGTCTGTGGGTCTGACGTCAGGATCAGGATTTTCTGATGGTACGACCGGTGGGACTTGAACCCACACTTCCGAAGAAAACGGATTTTGAATCCGTCGCGTCTACCGATTCCGCCACGGTCGCATATGTTATCCAGACCTTTGTGCGCTTTGCCGTCACTGGCCTGGATGGATCAGAAAACTTAACCCTTTGTTCGTTTCATACGCAGGGTCTGCGCCTGCGTTTGTGATTGTGCCACTGGGGCGCTGAATCAGGGTGTAGCCCCCTGCCCGTCCGGCGTAAAGAGGGATTGCACCGCTGAGCCTGTCATGATCTTTCGGCGGCGATGATTTTTCCCTCTGGGCCGGAGAATTTGATGATACGCGCGCTGTATGACTGGACCATGAACAAGGCCGACCACCCAAAGGCCTTGTGGATTCTGGCACTGGTCGCCTTTGTTGAAAGTTCGGTCTTTCCGATCCCGCCGGATGTGCTGATGATCCCGATGATTCTGGCCAATCCGCGCCGCGCCTGGCTGATCGCGCTGGTGGCGACGGTGTCGTCGGTGCTGGGCGGGATGCTGGGCTATGCCATTGGCGCGTTTTTCTATGACAGCGTCGGCGCGCCTATACTGGAAAGCCTGGGCAAGGCGGAGTCCATGGCGGAGTTCAACGCACGGTTTAATGGCGTGGGTTTCTGGGCGGTGCTGATCGCGGGCATCACGCCTTTCCCGTACAAAGTGATCACGATCATGTCGGGCTGGACCGGAATGCCGATTCTGACCTTTATGATCACCTCAATCACGGCCCGCGCGCTGCGCTTTTTCGTTGTGGCGGGGCTGTTGCGGGCCTTTGGCGCACCTATTCGTGATTTCATCGAAAAGCGTCTGGGGCTTGTCTTTACCGCCTTTGTCGTGCTCCTGATCGGGGGATTTGTTCTGGTGAGGTATCTATGAACAGCAAACGCGCGCTGATTGCCCTTGGCACCGCCGGATCCGCCGGGCTGCTTCTGGGGGCGCTGGGGTTTCAATATCTGGGCGATATGCCGCCCTGCAAGCTGTGCTACTGGCAGCGTTATGGCCATGTGCTGGCGCTGGTCGCCGGTGTGCTGGCCTTTTGGAAACCCAACAAATTCCTGATCGCGCTGGCCGGGCTGGGCGTGGCCAGTTCGTCGGTGGTTGGCGGTTATCACACCGGGGTGGAGCGCAAATGGTGGGAAGGCCCCAATAGCTGCACCTCTGGATCGGTCGAAGGGCTGACACCCGAAGAATTGCTGCAACAGATCATGAACGCACCGCTGGTGCGCTGTGACGAAGTCCCGTGGGAGCTGTTCACCCTGTCCATGGCCAGTTGGAACATGCTGGCATCGGGCGCTCTGGCGCTGATTTTTGTCGCGGCCTTGCGGCGCTGATGCATGTGGCGGCATCGCTGCGCTGATACATAAATCGCCGGGGCGGCAGCGACGCCTTGGCCCTATTCTTCGGCTTTTTCAGCCAGTTCCAGCCAGTCCTCTTCTGCCGCCGCCAGCGCGTCCTGCCGTTCGACCAGCGCCTCTGTCGCCTTTTGAAACTTGACCGGCGCATCGGTGAACAGGTTTGGATCCGCCAAAAATTCTTCCAGCTTGGCGATCTCGGCGCTGAGGCGGTCCATCTCGCCCGGCAAGGCCTCAAACCGGTGTTTTTCCGTATAGGACAAGCCCTTGCTGGCGGGTTTGGGGGCCTCTGCCGCAGGTTTGGCCGCTTTGGATTTGTGTGCGGTTTTGACCTCGGCCGGAGCTTCATCGGCCTTTTTCTGGGTCTGGTAGTCGCTCCACCCGCCCGCATAGACCGTGGCGCGGCCGCGCCCTTCCATGGCGACGGGCTGCGTGGCCACGCGGTCCAGGAAATCCCGGTCGTGGCTGACCAGCATGACCGTGCCGTCATAATCGTCCAGCAGTTCCTGCAGCAGATCCAGCGTTTCCACATCCAGATCGTTGGTCGGTTCGTCCAGAATCAGCAGGTTGCTTTCGCGCGCCATGATCTTGGCAAGCAAAAGCCGCGCCTTTTCGCCCCCCGACAGCGAGCGCACCGGGGCGCGCACCTGACGTTCGTCGAACAGGAATTCTTTAAGATAGCCAACCACATGTTTGGGCTGGCCGCGCACCATGACCTGATCGGATTTGCCCGACACGGCCATGGATTTATCCGTGGTCAGACTGTCCCAGAGGCTGAGACTGTCATCCAGCTGCGCGCGGCTTTGGTCGAAAATCGCGGGCAGCAGGTTGGTGCCCAGCTTGATGCTGCCCTGATCCGGGGTCAGCTCTCCGGTCAGGATTTTCAGCAGCGTGGTTTTGCCCACGCCATTGGGCCCGACAAAGCCGATGCGGTCGCCGCGCTGGATCGTCATGTCGAAATTGCGCGCGATCTGTTTGTCGCCAAAGGCGTGGGTGATGCCCTTGGCCTCGACCACCTTTTTGCCGGATTTCGGGCCGCTGGACAGGGCCATGCCCGCCTGCCCCTGACGGCGGATCTGGGCGCCGCGCTCGGCCTTCATGTCCTGCAGGCGGCGCACCCGGCCCTGATTGCGTTTGCGCCGCGCGCTGATGCCTTCCACGGCCCAGCGGGCTTCGGATTTGATCTTGCGATCCAGTTTGTGGCGGGCGGTGTCTTCGTCGTCCCAGACCTTGTCGCGCCAGGTTTCGAAATCGGCAAAGCCCTTGTCCTGACGGCGCACCTGGCCGCGATCCACCCAAAGGGTTGCACGGGTCAGATTGGTCAGAAAGCGGCGGTCGTGGCTGATCAGGACAAAGGCGCGGCGGGTGGCGCGAAGTTCGTCCTCAAGCCAGGAAATTGCTTCGATATCAAGGTGGTTGGTCGGCTCGTCCAGCAGCATCAGCTGGGGTTCTTCGGCCATCAGCCGGGCCAGCGCGGCGCGGCGACGTTCGCCCCCGCTGGCGGTGGAGACCGGGCGGGCCGGATCGAATTTCAGCCCTTCGCCTGCGCGCTCGACCTTATAGAGTTCGGACGGATCCAGTGCGGCGGCGGCGAAATCGCCCAGTGTCTCAAAACCGGTGAGGTCGGGGTCTTGCTCCATATAGCCGACGCTGACCCCGGCGGGCAGGATGCGTTCGCCTGTATCCGCCTCGACCAGCCCGGCCATGACCTTGAGCAGCGTGGATTTGCCAGATCCGTTGCGCCCCACCAGCGCGATACGATCGCCCGGCTGAACATTGAGCGAAAGGTCGTGAAAGACCGGCTCTCCGCCGAAGGTGAGGGAAATATCGGTGAGCTGAAGCAAGGGTATCTGGGCCATGTCGCCAGCTAGGCATGACTGGGCGCGAGGTCAATCCCTGCTGTGCGATTGGGGGCGTTGTGGGATTTGGTTTCGCTGCGCCTTTGGCGCATCGACCCGCCAGATAGACAAGCCGGGGGCGCTGCCCCCGGACCCCAGGAGGTATTTTCGCCAAGAAGAAAAGAGGGGCAGGAGAATGGGGTGCGGTTACCCCGCCACCGCGCGTAGCAGTTTTTTGCGGGCGGGCGGAATCGCGGCGATTTCGACGCCTGTGAACACATGCAGCGTGTTCATATGGGTGTCGACCACGGCGTGATCGCTGACCCAGCCGCCCATCAGCAGATAGGTGCGCAGCAAGGGGGGCATATGCAGCATCGCCTGTTTGGCATCGGGTTTGCGCCGCAGGCGCGCGGCAAAGCGGAACACGTTCGGGGCTTTGACCCGTGGCAGCCAGCGGCGGGGCGCGAGGTGGCGCGCTTTGAGCATGGCGAAGCTGTCATAATAGTCGCGCGCGTCGGTGCCGGCAAAGCTGGCGCAGCCGAACAGCATCTCGACCCCTTGCGCATCCACATAAGCCGTCATGGCACCCCAGGCGACGCGCAGGATGTCTGGGTCTTTATGCGCTGGGTCGATACAGAATCGGCCCATTTCGACCATGCGGCCCTGATAGGCCTGCAGGGCGGAGAGTTCGTAATATTGTGCGCTGTAGCTGCGGCCGATATCGGCCCCGCATTCCAGTGGCAGAAAGCGAAAGCAGCAGACCAATGCGCCGCTGCGCTGGTCTTCGATCAGCATGTGATCGCAGAGCGCATCGAACTGGTCCTGATCGGGGCCTGCCTCTGCGCCATGAAAGGCTGCACCGCGCAGCGACTGGGCCCGCTGAATATCTGCGGCATCTGTTGCCAGCCGTGCGCTGTAGCGCCCTTTACTCAGTCTGATCATACCTTTGGTCCGCTATTGGGCATGCCCTGTCTGAGCGCGCGATTCGCCACGCATCCCTGTCTGAAAGGGCAATACCAAAGCCGCGTAACGTCAAGATGACGCGCCAGATTTCCCCAGGGACAGCCCCCGCCAGTATCAGAGGTTTACTGCCCCAGGCCAGACAGGTTCAGCGCGCCGATATTGCCGAACAGTTTGCGTACAAAGCTGATCTCGCCATCGGTGGTGCGGGTGATCCGGCGCTGCAGGGGCACGACTTTGCCATCCTCCAGACCGTAGGTTGTGATATTGCTGACCACCTCTGCGTCGTCAAAGGTCACGGCGACAATGCGGCGGTCCACCACTTCGGGGCGTTGCCAGGCGAAATGGCGCACCTGGCTTTCGATGTAATAGAACCCGCCTGCATTGCGCACACCGGAGGTTGCCGGCACGCCGATCAGATCCTCGACCGAGGCGCGGGTGTCCACGCCGGGCACAAGCTGCTGCAATTCGTCCTCAGGCGGGACAAATCCATGGGTCCGGTATTGCGCCGTACAGGCCGTCACGCCCAGCAGCGCCACGATTGCCACACCCATTTTTGCCTTTGCAGCGATACCGCGCATCCCTAGCACCTCTTGTCACGGCCACGGGGGCCTTTTAATCCGATTACAGAAGGACGCCTCCGCATTCAAGCCAAGGAAACCCCACCCCTATGACCGATCAGCCTGATCCCGCCATTCCCGGCCTGCGCGGGGCATTGTTGCAAGTGGCCAAACTGTCCCAGAACAGCGAAACCGATTTTCAGCTGGAACCGGACCAGTCTGCGCGCGAAGCCATCGCCCGCGAACTTGACGCGCGCAGCCTGCGCAAGCTGCGCTTTGACGGGGTGATCAAGCCCCTCGGGCGCGACGGGTTCCGTCTGAGCGCGCGTCTGGGGGCCACGGCAGTGCAGGACTGCGTTGTCACGCTGGATCCTGTGACCACGCGGGTCGATGTGGATGTCACCCGCCATTTCCGCCCCGCCCATCGCATGGAGCAACCCGAATCCGGGTCCGAGCTGGAAATGCCCGAGGATGACAGTATTGAACCGCTGGGCACGGAAATCGACCTGGGCGCGGTGCTGATCGAGGCCCTGTCGCTGGCCCTGCCCGCCTATCCGCGCAAAGAGGGGGCCGATCTGGAACAGGCACAATTTGCCGAAGAAGGCGTGACCCCGCTGAGCGATTCCGACCTCAAACCCTTTGCCTCTCTGGCGGCGCTGCGCGACTCGCTTCAGGGCGCGGCAGAGGACAAAGACGAAGAATAGGAACAAAAGCGCCGGGAAGGCGCAGATTGCACTTGCCAAAATGCACTTTCTGCGTATTTTCGCGCCCTCATGAGAAACGAACGCTTGTACAGGTCAGCCATTCGGCACTAAGAGACCTGACACGCCCGAACCGGGTCACTCCTTTCCGGGAAACACCCAGCACCCAAGGGCCAAGTGCCCTGCATAGAGATAGAAGGTTGAGACATGGCAGTCCAACAGAACAAGGTGTCGAAATCGCGCCGCAACAATCGCCGCGCCCATGACGCTCTGGTCGCAGGTAACCCGAATGAATGCGACAACTGCGGTGAGCTGAAGCGCCCGCATCACGTGTGCCCCTCCTGCGGGCATTACGCAGAGCGCGAAGTCGTCGCAATGGCCGACGAAATCGAGCTGGACGAAGACGCGGCATAATTCCAACAACCCGGCCCGGTAAATGACCTCTTTGAAGGATCACTCTCAGACGGGCGCGGGCCGTGTTGTCATTTCCGTTGACGCCATGGGCGGAGACCGGGGGCCGGCGGCTGTTGTCGCCGGCATTTCTGCGTCTGCGCGCAAGAACCCGCGCCTTGATTTCATTCTGCACGGCCCCGAGGCCGAGCTGAGCAAGCTGGTCGCGCGCCGCCGTCCACTGGAAGGTCGCGTGCAGATCCGCGATGCGCAGGCTGTTGTCAGCATGGAAGACAAGCCCAGCCAGATCCTGCGCCGGGCCAAAGGCACGTCGATGCATTCGACGCTTGAAGCCGTGCGCGCGGGCGAAGCCAGCGTCGCGGTAAGCTGCGGCAATACCGGCGCGCTGATGGCCATGTCGATGCTGCGGCTGCGCAAGCTGCCCGGTGTTAATCGCCCGGCCATCGCCATCTTGTGGCCCTCACGCAATCCGCAGGGGTTCAACGTGATGCTGGATGTTGGCGCGGATATTCGCGCCGATGCCGAAGACCTTTTGAAATACGCGCTGATGGGCGCCTCTTATGCGCGGAACGGGCTGGATCTGTCCCGCCCGCGCGTCGGGTTGCTGAATGTCGGCACCGAAGAGCATAAAGGCCGCGCAGAGCTGCGCGAAGCCCATGAACTGATCGCTGCACAGGCTGAAAAGGCCCGGTTCGATTTTGTCGGATTCGTCGAGGGCAGCGATATTCCCGGCAATCGCTGCGATGTGATCGTCACGGATGGGTTCACCGGCAATGTGGCGCTGAAAACCGGCGAAGGCACCGCCAGTCTGATCGGTGATCTGCTGCGCGAAGCCTTTGCCTACACCCCCCTGTCCCGTCTGGCCTCGCTGCTGGCACTGACCTCCATGCGGCGTCTGAAAAAGCGGATCGACCCGCGCCGGGTGAATGGCGGGGTGTTCCTGGGCCTCAATGGCACTGTGGTCAAATCCCATGGCTCGGCAGATGCGACCGGCGTGTCGGCGGCGGTCAAGCTGGCCTTTGAGCTGGCCGATTCCGGGTTCACCGACCGGCTGGCGGCACGGGTTGCCTCTACCGACGGGCTGGCGCAGGATGCAGACGCAGAAAAAGATGCGGTCGCACCGCAAGATACAGGCCCACAGACCGGCAAGGAGACCCCCAGCTCATGAACACGCGCGCAGTAGTCATCGGAGTCGGTCATTATCTGCCTGAACGGGTTGTCGAAAACGCTGAATTCGAAAAGACGCTGGATACCAGCGACGAATGGATTCGCGCGCGCTCGGGCATTGAACGCCGTCACTTTGCCGCTGAGGGGCAGACGACATCGGATCTGGCGATCAATGCGGCGAATGCGGCGCTGGAGGATGCCGGGATCAAAGCGGATGATGTGGATGCGATTGTGCTGGCCACCTCGACCGCGGATCTGACCTTTCCCTCTGCTGCGACCATGGTGCAGGCCGGTCTGGGCATGACCCGTGGCTTTGCCTTTGACATTCAGGCGGTCTGTGCCGGGTTTGTCTTTGCCCTGACCAATGCCAATGCGCTGATCCTGTCAGGTCAGGCCAAACGCGTGCTGGTGATTGGTGCCGAAACCTTTTCGCGCATCATGGATTGGGAAGATCGCGGCACCTGTGTGCTGTTTGGCGATGGTGCCGGCGCGCTGGTGCTTGAGGCACAGGACGGCACCGGCAGCAATGAGGACCGTGGCGTTCTGTCTACCGATCTGAACTCTGACGGGCGGCACCGCGACATCCTGTATGTGGATGGCGGGGTCAGCACCCACAGCACCGGCTATTTGCGGATGCAGGGCAAAGAAGTGTTCCGCCACGCGGTGGAAAAGCTGGCCGCCACGGCCAATGCCGCCCTGGACAAGATCGGCATGGGCACTGAGCAGGTCGACTGGATCGTGCCCCATCAGGCCAATATCCGCATCATCAAAGGCACCGCGAAAAAGATGGGCCTGCCGATGGAAAACGTCGTTGTGACGGTTCAGGACCACGGCAACACCTCGGCCGCGTCGATTCCGCTGGCGCTGTCGGTGGGCAAGCAACGCGGCCAGATTCGCCAGGGCGATGTGATCGTGACCGAGGCAATCGGCGGCGGTCTGGCCTGGGGTGCGGTTGTTCTGCGCTGGTAGGCGTTTATTTCGCCTCTGAACGCCCTGCTGCAAGCCCTTGATATTGACTTGGCTTTTGCGAACGGCCTAGGGTTGGAAAAACCTTAGGGGAGGTATCGTCATGGGGGACAAGACCCTGACACGCATGGATCTGAGCGAAGCGGTGTTCCGCGAGGTGGGCCTGTCGCGCAATGAAAGCGCGGAACTGGTCGAAACCGTGCTGCAACATATGTCTGACGCGCTGGTCGAAGGCGAACAGGTCAAGATTTCGTCCTTTGGCACATTTTCCGTGCGTGAAAAGGCCGCCCGCGTGGGCCGCAACCCCAAAACCGGCGAAGAAGTGCCGATTCAGCCGCGCCGCGTGCTGACCTTCCGCCCGTCGCATCTGATGAAAGAGCGCGTTGCCGACGGCAACAGATCCTGATTTCCCATAGGGAGCATTCATGTCGAAATCGCCCGACGCGTTCCGCACCATTTCCGAGGTCGCGGATTGGCTGGAAACGCCCGCCCATGTGCTGCGCTTCTGGGAAAGCAAGTTCACCCAGGTCAAACCGGTGAAACGCGCCGGGGGGCGTCGCTATTACCGCCCTGCCGACATGGATTTGCTTTTCGGCATCAAAAAGCTGCTGCATGATGATGGGATGACCATCAAAGGTGTCCAGAAAATTCTTCGGGAACAGGGTGTTAAACATGTTGCCGCTCTGGCTGAGGGGGCCAGCGGCGCAGGGTCAGACCTGATCGAAGACGCCCCCTTTATCGAGGTAGAGCCCGCCACGCCAGAGGACATCGTTGTGTCCTTTCCGCAGTCAAAATCCGTGCAGGATCCCATCCCGGCAGAGCCCATCGCCCCGGAGGAGATCCCAGCAAAGATCGACGAAACCGAGGCGCAGGCCCCAGATCCCGCCAACGCCACATCGGTTGTGGCTGAAACCCCGGTGCAGGTGCAAACGCTGCTGCCGGATCCCTTTCCCGATGCGCCGGCGGACACAGACAGCGAAGCGGAGGTTGCAGCGGATTCGGCCTCTGCCCCAGATACATCCACAGCACAGACCGCAGAGGCGCCCGAGCAGCCCGCGCTCTTTGATGACCTGCCCGAAGACCCGGACATGCCTGTGATCGAGCCCCTGATCGAGGAGGACATCAAAGAGGACAGCGCGCCGGAACCGGTCTCGGCCTCTGAACCTGCGCCGATGTTCCGTCGCTCGGCAACGGCCCCCGATCATCAGGGCACACCGCTGGATCTGCCCGATTTCGATCGCAGGCCCCTGCCCGATGTCCCCGATGTGGTGGCGGCGCCGCGCCCTGCCGGTGTGCTGGCCCAGCTGCTGCAGATCGAAACGCTGAGTGCCGAACAGGCCCGCGCGCTGGCTGGCCCTGTGTCGCAACTGCGCAGCCTGCTGCAAGATGCCAATCCCCCTGCCTGAGCAAAATAAAGAAAGATCGCGGAGGGGCAAAAAAAGCGTGATTAAGGGGTTGCTCCTGCGCTGAAAAACAGTAGAACCCCCTTCACAAGTCGGGCTATGGCGCAGCCTGGTAGCGCGTCCGTCTGGGGGACGGAAGGTCGCAGGTTCGAGTCCTGCTAGCCCGACCAAGAGCTACCTCTTATCTAGAAAAAGACCCGTATGGCATTGGCCTGCGGGTCTTTTTTCTATTCTGGTCAGCCCCCTTTTGCCCGGCCCCTGCATGGCTGAATGTTGCAGGGAAATAGGGCTGATTTTTCCCCGTTCAGGATCGGCCCGGCGGGCAAAATCCCGCCGGTGGCACGGAAAAACATGCGTGTTTGCCAGCGTTTATCCGCTGGAAACACTGTGTTGCTGGATCCCGGCATGTCTCCCCCTAGGTAAGGTGTTGACCGAAAGGGTTTACGGCTTTTTAGGTAAATCAAAGATAACATTTCTCCGCCCCGGCCGGGGGGCTGACGGGCGGAGCTTTCCGAATGAACAGTAACGGATGCGGTGACAGCCCGGATCCATGGTAGGTGACTGATATGCCGGTTTCGGTATCGCAATATCTGTTTGGCAATTCGCTGGTGAACTATGCCGAGGGCGGCGCACTGACCAATGTGCCCGTCTGGCTGGATCAGTTTGCCGAGGCGGCTGGCAATGAGTATGCCGCGGCAGGGGCCTATGGGTTTCTGCGCAACTTTGCCGACCGGCCCGAACCCCGATCGGATTGGGGATTTGACGGCGTCACCCCCGCGCAGGACGAAGGTGAAGGGTTCAGCGATGTCAGCTATGACAGCGTTCTGATCACACCGGCCAATTTCATTCAGGATCTCGCGCCGGATGCGCCTTACTGGGACGACACCCGCTCCCCTCTGGATGCGATTCTGGATATTGCATCTGATGCCAGTTCGGCCCAACCCGGCGCGCGGATTTTCATCTATGAGGGCTGGGCGGATATGGGGCCGTTCAGCGGTCAGGTGACCAATGATCCCGCCGTGATGCAGGCCTATCATGCGCATAATATGGGGGCCTATCACGATTGGTATGTGGATCTGGTCGATCAGGCCAATGCCGCTGATCCCGATCTGGAGCTGACCCTGCTGCCCATCGGATCTACCCTGTCTGAATTGTTCAGCACCGTGCTGGCCGACATCCCGGCGACGGATCTGTATGTGGACAGCGCGCCCCATGGCACCGAAACCGTGTATTACCTGTCCGCGATGATGACCTATCAGGCCAGCTATGGCAGCCCCGCACCGCGCCCGGACAGCCTGCCGACGGGCATCCACCCAGAGGTTCTGACCCATTGGGACGACATTCAAACGGTGATCGAGGATAACCTGCAAGAATCCGGTGTGCTGGAGGGATCCAGTGGTCCTGTTGATCCCGTTGATCCCGTTGATCCCGTTGATCCCGTTG